>CAVWTE010000016.1:0-11531 GCA_963757925.1 uncultured Actinomycetota bacterium | reverse complement strand
CAGCGCGCGGAGTTCCTCACTCGACAGGACAGCGGGTGGGCCCGCCACGGTCGCGTCGTCGATCACAGCTCAAGACTCTACGCTTGGCCCGTGGCACACGAGACCGAGAGCGCTGCTGGGCATGAGCTGACCCGCCGAAGCAATCCGAGCGCGAGGTGCCGGTTCGCTACACGGTGGGCTGAAGCTCACCCCGCCCAATTTGACATTGTGGCGCCGCTGCTCGTCTGCGCCCCGGGGATCAAGAGAGGACGGCAGGCTGCTGCCGGCTGGCGGGCACGCCGGCCGCCGCGTACGCATCGGGCCCATCGAGCGTCTCGCTTGCAAGGAGCGCCTGGGCGAGGTTCTCCAACTGCTCACGGTGCTCAGTGAGCAGGCTTGTGACCTCCTCATGGGCGGTGTCGATGATCCTCCTCACCTCCTCGTCGACCAGACGGTGGGTGGATTCCGAGGTGGTGCTTCCCCCGGTAGAAACGGTCCTTCGCCGTCGGCTGGGAGTACCGCGACCGGGCCGATCGCCTTGCTCATGCCCCAGCGACCGACCATCTGACGCGCGATCAGCGTGAGCTGCTGGATATCGGACTCCGCGCCGGTCGTGATCTTGCCGTAGACGACCTCCTCGGCGACTCGACCGCCGAGCGCCACGTGAATCTTCGCCTCCAGTTCCTCGAGCGTGTATGAGACGCGGTCTGAGTCGGGCGTGGAGAGCGTCACCCCCAGCGCCATGCCACGGGGGATGATCGAGACCTTGCGCACCGGGTCCGTGCCCGCTGTGAGCATCCCCACGAGCGCGTGCCCGGACTCGTGGTAGGCGGTGCGCTCGCGGTCCGCTGGCGAGAGCAGGATGCCACGCGGGGAGCCGAGCAAGATCTTTTCGAGCGAGTCCGTGAAGTCAGCCATCTGCACGTTGTCGTGCCCGCGGCGAGCAGCCAGCAGAGCCGCCTCGTTGGCGAGGTTCGCCAGATCCGCACCCACCATCCCCGGCGTGCTCGCCGCCAGCGCATCGAGGTCGACGTCCTCGGCGAGCGGGATTGAGCGCGTGTGGACCGCGAGGATTTCCCGCCGCCCGTCACGGTCGGGAGCCTGCACCGCGACGCGGCGGTCAAAGCGGCCGGGGCGCAGCAGTGCGGAATCAAGCACGTCGGGACGGTTGGTGGCGGCGAGCACCACAACCGCCTCAGAGCTTTCGAAGCCGTCGAGTTCGGTCAGGATCTGATCGAGGGTCTGCTCGCGCTCGTCGTTCGAGCCCGTCACCGAGGCCGAGCCCTGGCGCGATCGTCCGATCGCGTCGAGCTCGTCGATGAAGATGATCGCCGGGGCCGCCTCCTTGGCCTTGGTGAACAGGTCGCGCACGCGGGAGGCGCCAACCCCGACGAGCGCCTCGATGAACTCCGACGCGGAGATGGAGAAGAACGCCGCATCCGCCTCTCCCGCGACCGCCCTGGCGAGCAGTGTCTTGCCGGTCCCCGGTGCGCCCGAGAGCAGCACCCCGTGTGGCATCCGTCCGCCCAGGCGCCCATAGCGCTCGGGATCGCGCAGGAAGTCCACGATCTCCGAGAGTTCGGCCTTGGCCTCGTCGATGCCGGCGACGTCCTCGAAAGTGATGCGGATCTTCGCCGGGTCAACGCGCCGCGCCTGCGAGCGCCCGAAGTTACCAAGGGCGCCCATCGCGCCGCCCGCTTTTGCCGCACGACGAGCGATGAAGATGAACAGGCCCACGATCAAGAGGGTCGGGCCGAAGCCGAGCAGCAACTCGCTCAGCAGCGACGGGCTGGTGCTGGTCGACTTCGCGTTGACCTCAACGTTCTTTTCCTGGAGCAGCGCCGAGAGCTGGCTGTCGTTCCAGAACGACGGGACCTGGGTGGCGAACAAGGTGCTGGGCGTCGCCTTCTTATCCGTGGCCGGATAGCGCAGCTTGTGCTTGAAGGTGCCCTGGATCGTGTCGCCCTTGGAGGAGATCGACTTCACCTCGCCGCCCTTGACCTGTTCGAGGAAGAACGGGTTGAACGACACGGTCACTCGCTGCTGGCCCGCGGAGGGCGCAGAACATGAGCACCAACATCCAGTTGAGCGCGAGCAGGAACACACGAACCACAAAAAGCCGGGCCTGCGATGCGCCGGCGGACCCTTCGGTGCCTGCTCGGGCATCCCCCGCCCGTCGGGCGCGGGCGAAACGTGCCAGCCGCGCTTGTCGCGCGGCATCGGCGGGTGCGCATTCGCATAGCTGACGCCTACGCCGTCAGGCTCCTGCGGTGTTGGATCGGGCATCCGGCTCATGCTACGCATCGTCGCTCTACGGCACACCTGGCGTATCTCGCGGATGCTCCGTAAAAATCCGCAGGCCCTGCAGGAGCCAGCCCGGATGCTGCCGGGACAGCCTGGTATCTAGCGTGTAGTCGACCCCGGACAAGGAGACCCGTGATGTTCAAGAACGTGCTCGTGGGAGTGGATGGCAGGGCAGGCGGCCGTGACGCCATCGCGCTAGCCCGCAAGCTCACAAACCCCGATGGGAGACTGACGCTCGCCCATGTCCACACCGGCGATCTGCGACCGTCGCACGCGATCGCACCCGGCCTGGTCAGAGAAGAGAGCGAGGCATCCCACACGCTGCTCGAGCAGGAGCGCGCCGCGGCTGATGTCAAAGCAGAGCTCACCGAGCATCGTGTCGATGAGCCCCGGCCGCGGGCTGCACGAGCAGGCCGAGGAGCAGAACGCCGACCTGATCGTCGTGGGCTCCTGCAGCCACGGCGCGTTCGGACGCGCGATGCTCGGCGATGACACGCGCGCCGCGCTGAATGGTGCCCCCGCGCCGTCGCAATCGCACCCCTCGGTTACGCCGAGCACCCCATTCCGATCGCGAAGGTCGGTGTCGCCTATAACTCCTCACCGGAGAGCGCAGCGGCGCTCGCGATGGCGCGGGAGGTGGCAGCCCCCACCAGAGCAACGGTTCACGCGCTGGAAGTCGTGATGATCCCGACCGTCGCCTACACCGGGATCGTTCCTCCCGCGCTCGGGGATAGCGTCGACCTGATGGTCCAGGAGGCAAACAGTCGCATGAAAGGGATGCCCGACGTTGACGGTCATGCCGTCTACGGCCTCGCAGGCGAGGAGCTGGCCGCGTTCGGCGATCAGGTCGACATCCTCGTCGTCGGCTCACGCAACTACGGTCCAGTCAAGCGCCTGGTGCTCGGCAGCACCTCCGACTATCTCGAGCGCCACGCACGCTGCTCACTGCTGGTACTTCCCCGTGTCGTAACTGGCCCAGGCGAGGGCTCCACGGCTTCCAGCGAGCACCAGGCTGAGACCCCAACAGGCACAGCTGTTTGACCTCATCTCGCAGACGCACGTTGGTGAGCCTCACCTACGCCCTGGCTGGCCTCGGTCAGCCGTCATAAGGCAGTCGGCAGAATGGCCGTAGCCCCTAGAGCGACAACGATTGCGAGTACGGCGAGGGGGACTCCTCGGCGCGAGAAGGCCACGAGCGACGGTTGCGCGTTTACCTGCCGTGCGACACGCAACCACAGGAATGCCGAAAGGGAACCTGTCACCGCGATGTTGGGGCCGACGTTCAGGCCCAGGAGCAGTGCGCGGGGGTGCCCAACGGAGTGTGCCGAGAGCAGGACCGCGACGAGCAGTAGGCAGGCGGCGAGCAGCACGATCGGCGGTCCCGCGAGAGCTTGCACGACACGTCCGGCTTGCTCGAAGAGGCCATCGCGGTTGGCGACCAGGCCGATCAGCAGCAACCCGCTGACGAGCACGAACGGGGGCCAGGCTTGTTCTGCGGCGGCGCTCAGCATCCGCCGAGCCTGCCACCGTCAGTCAGGCGAAGACACCAGATGACCCAGCGGTCAGCGCTCGCCGGTTTCCGCGACGCCCGGCGCGGTGTCTGGCGGACCCAGCGCAGCATCACCCGGGGCGCCGGCTTGCCGAGGGCCGGCTGAAGAACCTCATCCGAGCCTTGCGCGATAGGCGCGAAGTAGCCCTTGGTGAGTAAGCCAGCCTACGACCCGCTTTCCGTCGGTGGCGAGTACCGGCAGTCCCTGTTCGTCGCTGGCGGCGAGTGCGAGCATCGCGTCTTCGAGCGTCTCATCGGCGCGTAGCTCGGGCGCTGCGCGCGCGAGTGTGCTGGCAGAAAGACCGTTGCGGTCGTCCCCGAGCGCACGCTCGGTGTCGGATGCGGTCACGACGCCGAGCAGCACGCCGTTGGGGTCGATCACGGGAAGCGTGTCCACGCGCTCGGCCTCCAAGCGAGCGATGATCGCGTCGAGCGGAGCCTGGGGCGAGAGCGGCTTCGGTGAGGTGCCCATTGCCTCAGTTACGGGGATCTCCGCCAGGTGGTTGCGGCGGGCGGGCTGGTCGATGTCGATCCCGCGGCGGCGGAGCTTCAGGGTGTAGATCGTGTCGCGCGTGATCGCGTTGGAGAGGGCTGTGGCGAGCACAATGGCGAACATCAGCGGCAGGATCAGGTGGTAGTCGCCGGTCAGCTCGAAGATGATGATTACGGCCGTGATCGGCGCGCGCGCGGCGGAGGCGAACACCGCGCCCATCCCGACCAGTCCGTAGGCTCCGGCGGCGGGGGCGAGGTGCGGTGCGATGTGGTGGAAGATGGCGCCGTAGGCGGAGCCGAGCATCGCGCCCATGAACAGCGATGGGGCGAATACGCCGCCTGAGCCGCCGATCCACATCGTAAGGCTCGTGGCGAGCACCTTTGCCGCGAGTAGGCCGAGCAGCGCGAGGATCAGGTAGTGGCCGCCGACGGCGCTCTGCAAGACCGGGTAGCCGACGCCGTACATCTCAGGAACCGCGAGCAGCAGCAGGCCGAGCAGCACTCCGCCGACGGCGGGCCGCAGCCATTCGGGGCGCCCGCGCCATAGCCGGTCGGCGATGTCCTCGCCCGCGTACAGGGCTCGCACGAATCCGAGCCCGATGCCGGTGGCGAGCACGCCGAGTAGCGCGTAGGGCACCAGTTCCAGCGGCGAGGTGAAAGAGAACGCCGGGAGCGTCAGGAACGGGTGGCTGCCGAAGGCCGCCCTGCCGATCGCGTCCGCGGTCACGGAGCTGAGCACGACCAGCCCGAAGGAGCGGGTCTCGAAGTTGCGCAGGATCAGCTCCAATGCGAAGAACACCCCGGCGATCGGAGCGTTGAATGTCGCCGCGATGCCGCCCGCCGCACCGCACGCCACCAACAGCCGCAGTTGGGCCTCGGGCAGCCGCAGCAACTGGCCCGTGACCGAGCCAAGCGCAGAGCCAATCTGCACGATCGGTCCCTCCCTCCCGACCGAGCCTCCCGAGCCGATGCAGATCGCTGAGGCGAGCGACTTGACCACCGGCACCTGTGGGCGCATCCGCCCGCCGAGGCGGTTGACCGCGTACATGACCTCGGGCACACCGTGACCGCGTGCCTCCGGCGCGAAGCGCGACACAAGCGGCCCGTAGATCAGCCCTCCGACCACGGGCGCCAAGACCACGAACCAGATGCCCAGGCCAGGCACGAGCGGATTGGCCGCGTGGCCCGCGGCGCTGTAGTCGCGATGGCCCGTGAGCAGGTAGGTGAAGCCGAGGATCATGTAGCGAAACCCAACTGCCCCCGCGCCCGCTCCCGCGCCGACCAGCAGCGCGAGCACCGTGAGCGCAGTGGACTCGTGCGTGGCGGAACGGCGAACCCGATCACGCCAGCGGCCAGCTACCGCCGCGTCGTTGGCGCCCTGCACCGTGCTCACCCAGCCTCGATGCCGGCGAGCAGCACGTCGATCGCGCGGCGCACGTTGCGCCAGCGAAACGCGCCAGGATCAAGCGCACCGTGCAATAGCAGGCCGTCGGTCAGCGCGAGCAGGATCGAGGCAAGCGCGTTCTCCGGGATCGCCACCAGCTCGCCGCTGCTTACGCCATCTTGCACCCATGAGCGCACCAGCTCGCGGCGTCGGCGGGTCGCCGCGGCGAGCTGGCCGCGTACGAGCTCGTCCGTCAGAAGCTCTGACCACAGGTCGGCACGTACCTGCACACGCGCGTGATCCTCCCCCCACGCGAGCATCACCTGCGCGAAGCGCCGTACGCGCTCCACGCTCGAGGTGTTGCCCTCAGTGATGCGCTCCAGCTCCCTGTCGAGCGCCGCGGCGTCATCTTCGAGCAGCGCGAGCAGCAGGTCCCGCTTCTGCTCGAAGTACCCGTAGAACGCCCCCTTACTCACACCCGCCTCCGCGCATACCTCATCGACGGTCAGATCACGAAAGCCACGCGCCGCGGCGCAGCGCCACGCCGCGTCGATTAGCGCCTGATGGCGCTCCAGACGTATCTCAGGACGTATCTTCGGGATAGCGAACGCTCCTCTCGACCAGCATGTAAAACCGACTCGTCAGTTTTTTATAGCGGATCGCGAACCCTTTGCCACTACTCGGCGGGCGGCGAGCCGACGGGCCACGTCGGCACAGTTCCTAAACGCGGTCGCGCTCGGACAAATCACTCCAGGGCCGGTCACACAGACCGTCGCGGCTGTCGGTTACTCCGCTGGCGGACTACCCGCAGGACTCCTGGCGGCGCTCGTCGCCTTCGCACCGTCGTTCTCTTGCATCCTGTTCGGCGCCGCCCGCTTCGAGCGGCTGCTGCTGAATGCGCGAGTGACGGCGTTCCTCGCCGGTGCGGCGCCCGCCGCGGCTGGCGCGATCATCGGCTCGGCGTTCCCGCTCGCGGGCGCGTTGAGCGAGACCTGGCAGTACATCGTGCTCGCCGTCGCGGCAGTCTCTCTGCTCATCCTGCGCCGTAGCGTCGTGTTGACCTTGCGCGCTGCTGGCCTGGTAGGCGCTGTGGCTGGGCTACTCGGCGCGACTACCTAATCTGAACGGCTGATGTCCCCGGCCACCCCATCGCACATCCACGACCCAGGAGAAACACCATGACCACCGATCAGAAGCAAGGCCGCGTCGCGGTCATCACCGGCGCGTCCTCGGGTATCGGCGAGGCGACCGCCCGGACGCTCGCCGCTGAGGGCTACCGCCTCGCGCTTTTGGCGCGTCGCGCGGATCGCATCCAGGCTCTGGCCACTGAGCTTGGCGAGGGCGCGATCGCGATCGCGGCTGACGTCACTGATCGTGATTCGATCGTCAGGGCTGCCGAGCGGGTGCAAACCGAGCTGAGCGGCGCGGACATCCTCGTCAACAACGCGGGTGTGATGCTGCTCGCCCCGTTCACTTCCGAGCAGCAGATCGAGCACCGGCAGATGCTGGAGGTCAACCTGCTCGGCGCGATCATCGTGACCGAGGTGTTCCTCGACCAGCTGCGCGACGGCAGCGGCGATCTCATCAACATCTCCTCGGTGGCTGGACGTACCGCAAGGTCGGGCAACGCTGTCTACGCCGCTACCAAGTGGGGAATCAACGGGTTCTCCGAGAGCCTACGCCAGGAGCTTCAGCCCGACGTCCGAGTGACGGTGATCGAGCCGGGCGCGGTAGCGACCGAGCTGACCGACCACATCACCGACACTCAGACCAAGCAGGCGACACAAGAGTTCGTGCGCGAGGTGGCGATCACCCCGCAAGACATCGCGGAGGTCATCGCGTTCGCTCTCTCCCGCCCAAGGCGTATGACGCTGAACGAGATCCTCGTCCGGCCCACGGCACAGGTGGGCTGACGAGCGGCGCCCAGCCCAGGCGCGAAACCGTCAACAACAGAAGGAGCAGCAACCCGTCGGCTTGCGGTTCGGCATTAAGTATGGGGCTTCGCCAAACCTTCCTACCAAGCACAGCGCTGCCGATGCTGAGCGCGAGCGCTACTCGCCCCGCTTGCTCAAGCTTGAGAGCCAGTGGGTCGCACGGTAGGGCGGCATCAGCAGGACCAGGATGATCAGCACGCCGGTGCCGGTCAGGTAGCTGAACAGCTCGGCGACGGTCGCGAATTCACCGATCATGTTCTCGGCGAAGGACATCACTCCGAATGCGAAGATCGCGAGGCCCATCCCGCTCAGCAGGATCGGCTTGCGGCGTGTCGGTAGGAACTCGCCCGTGAGCACGCTCGCCGCGATCACGAGGAACACGAGCCCCTCGAGCAGACCGAGCAGCGTCCAGGACGTGTTAGTGCCGGGGAAGGAGGCGATGAACGAGCCGTGGAAGCCCTTTGCCAACCCGGCGGGCATGGTGCCGCTGTCGGTGAAGAGCTTCTCCTTGGAGGCGTAGTAGAACAGGAATCCGACCGTCATGTACGTCGCCGCGATGATCAGCCAGTAGCTCGCGACGTCGGCGATACGGGCGGTGGTGGCCTCGCGAGAGCGGACCGGGGCTGAGTGTGTATGTGCGGCAGTTGCCATTACGTTCCTCCGGTTGATTTGCCTTGTGAGCGAGAAGATAGATTCGGCTCACTCGTCCACCATCGGGGCTTAGCGCGCTCCCGATTGCGCTTTTCTACGTGGTCGCCCACCGTGGCGAGCACGCGGACGTCTCCGCTCGCAGAACGCTCTGAGGGCGTTCTGCGATGGGCGACTCCTTCTGCGGCGCGCGCTCGCGTCTGGTATTGGGTTCAGCCGGTATCGTGACGGGCTATGGGCGACCAGGACACCGTCTCGACTGGCGAGGACGGCAGCGCGCAGCCCCAGCCTGCGGAGATCATCCGCATCGTGCTCGCAGACGACCACGAGGTCGTGCGCACCGGCCTGCGGATGCTGCTCGACAGCCAGCCCGACTTCGAGGTCGTCGCCGAGGCCAGCGACGCCGAAAGCGCTCGCCGCTACGTGCTCGGCCACCACCCCAAGG
The DNA here is from genome assembly GCA_963757925.1 of uncultured Actinomycetota bacterium. Taxonomy (GTDB): domain Bacteria; phylum Actinomycetota; class Thermoleophilia; order Solirubrobacterales; family Solirubrobacteraceae; genus Palsa-744. The sequence goes on along the minus strand of CAVWTE010000016.1, from coordinate 2,796 downwards.
TGCTCGTGCTCGACCTCAACATGCCCGGCGGCTCAAGCCTTGAGGCGATCCCCGCGATGCGCGAGGAGTTCCCCGACACGCAGATCGTCGTGCTGACGATGCAGAAGGAGCCCGCGTTCGCACGCGAGGCGCTCAGCGCCGGCGCCCTTGGCTACGTGCTCAAGGAGGCCGCCCACGCAGAGCTGGTCGAAGCAGTCAGACGCGCCGCCATCGGCGAGAGCTACCTGAACCCAAGGCTCGGCGCCCGCATGGCCTCAGAGCCGCCGCCCGGCCCGCCCGATGATCTCTCCCCGCGCGAGGTCGACGTGCTGCGCCTGATCGCGCTGGGGAACACCAACACCGAGATCGGCGAACAGCTCTACCTTTCGGTGCGAACGGTGGAGACCCACCGCTCGCACATCCAGCAGAAGCTCAGGCTCCAAAGCCGCGCCGATCTCGTCGCCTACGCGATCGACCGCGGGCTGATCAGCACCGAGCGCGAGCCCAGCAGCTGACCTACACGCTCTGCTGCGAGCGGTAGTGCTCCTTCCAGATCAGCTTGTAGATCGGGACCTTGCGAGGAAGACTGCGGATACCCGGCAGGAAGGGGACACAGACGAACGCGAGGCTCAGCAGGCCCATGATGAGCATCACCTGAATGTCCGCGTTGGATGAGGACTTGATCGGTTCCACCTGATACCACAGCGCATACAGCCACAGCCATGCCTGGCCGGGGTAGCTGCCCGTCTCGTTCATCATGCCCCACTGCTCCCCGAGCAGGTGCTGAGCTTCCGCGCGTTCGCCGAGCAGGCCACCGTCGGCCATGAACAGCAGCGGCTTGGTGTAGTCGGTCTGGAAGAACTGGTTGCTCGTCAACAGGCTCCCGTCAAGGCCACCGCTCTTGGCAAGGCCGAGCAGACCGGCCATCATCGCCGGCACTGGACCCGTGCCGCTCGCCTGCACCGTCACCGCGCCGGTGCTCGGGTCGAGCGCCACCGTCTTGGGCGGCGCCTTCTTTTCTTCGATCGCAGTTTCATATTCTTCCAGCGGCTTTGCGTAGGCTTCGCCCCATTCCTTTTTCATCTTTTCAGGCGCGGCCTGATATTCCGAGACGGCGCTCGCCAAGGCCGGGTCGCCGGGGATCGTCCGCAGCGGATCAATCACATAATCGTCAGCGGTATTGATCGGGTGACTGACGCCGAGCCAGCGCTGCGGGTGAAGGAATAGGAAGTGCTGCACGCTCCCGCTGTTGTGGTTATACGGGGGGCCGTATTCCGCCGTGTCGCTCGTGCCATCGAGCTCCTTCGCGGCAGTGGCGATGAAGTTCACAGGCTGTTCGCGCGACCACTGCGCGATCGTGCTCGGCTTGTCATCAGGTGAGGAGAACAGCACGGTAAGCACCACCGCCAGCAGCCCGATCACGCCAACCGCGATGCACAGCTCCTTGATCAGGTCATACGGCGCGTAGCCGCCTTTCCAAGGCTGGGTGTCGTCCTTGGGATGTAGGAGGCTCACGACTGCACCCCGCTCGATGGTTCGTGAGAGCGCTCAGCGTCGTGGGGGGCGCTCGCGGCGAGCGCGAGCCTCCGCTTGTCCAGCTCGAACGGCGGCACAACTCCGTGACGGCGCACGAGCAGTACGTGCGCGCTGACGAGTGCGACCACCGCCACGGGCAGCAACAGCACGTGATAGCTATACATCTGCCCAAAGTTCGTGACGTTGAAGAACGCACCGACGCCCACCGAGTTCAACCCGTCCTTGGCCTGGGTGGAAATCCACTGCGCGTCAAAGTTCTGCTGGGAGACGTAGCCGGTCAGCGCGCACGGCACGGCGACCAAGAACGTGACCGCGCCGGTCATCCACACACGCGCACGGCCGCCGCGCCACGCGGCCATCCAGAACTTCCCCCACAGGTGCACGACCATCACGAAGAAGAACAGCTCGACGCTCCACATATGGATGCTGTTGAAGAAGTGCCCTACGCCTGTCTCGTGCCACCACGCGGGACCCTTCAACGCAAGGATGCAGCCGGAGGCGATGATCACGATCAGCGACGCGATCGAGGCGACCCCGAACACGTAGATCCACGAGGCGACATACGTCGGCTGACCGTCAGGGAGTAGCTTCTCGGGAGGCAGCGCGTCGACGGCCGCTTCCCTGACGCGCACCGTCCAGGTATCGGGGTGCGCCGGCGCACCCTCACCGGAGGGAGGGGGTGCGACGCTCACGATGCCCCGCCACGCCGGCGCGCTGCTCCAGGGAACGGAAGGACGATCGCCAGAACGAACACGACCAGCATCAGCACGATCACTACCACGTTCGCAACCGACAGATGGACGAAGCTCCAATCCACCGTATGCGCCGGATGGTTGAGGTTAACAATCAACCCAGCACGCCGCGGGGATCACGACAAGCCTCCTCGCGTCGGCGCGTGCATCTCGTCGGCCAGCCTATAGCTATCCCACAAGCCAGGGTATCCGTACTTTTCCCCGATGCTGTCTGCGAGCTTGCTCATGCGACGGCCACGCTCCGCTCAGCCACAGCCATCTGCCCGTCACCGTTCGCGCCCTGCAGGACGACCTTGAGCGCCCCCGTGTTCGCGGCGTCGGCGAACGTGTCGTAGGCGCTCATCGTGTCGCCGAGCGGGAAGCGATGTGTAGCGAACAGCGAGGGGTCCAAGCGGCCACTGGCGATCAGCCGCATCAGCTGCGGGATGCTGACGTGTCAACTAGCCCGGTCGTGATCGTCACATCTCGAATCCACAGCTTCTCCAGATGCAGGCTTGCCGCCTTGCCGTGAACGCCGATGTTCGCCACT
>CAVWTE010000015.1:0-58713 GCA_963757925.1 uncultured Actinomycetota bacterium | reverse complement strand
CCTCGAATGTCGCGGGCGAACGGCGCGACTCTGGAAAGCGCGCGCCGCATGTGCGTGCATCTGCACGCTGACGATAGGCTCGCGGACCGATGAGGTCGAGCTGGATGGCGGCCCATAGGGCAGCCCGGTAGTCTGGCGAAAATGATCGAAAGCATTGACGGGCTTTGGGTGCCGACGATGGATGCGCTCAATCGTCTCCGTGTGCTCGCTGAGCAGTGCGGTTTCGCGTCGCAGGAGATCCGTAGTGAGAAAACTGACCCCTTGGGCGGAGGCGTCCACCCCTATAGCGAATCGAGGCCGGAGAGTGCAGGCGATGCCGCGAAACCAGACTCAGCACGAAGAAACTCGGAAGGCAAAGAGGCACGCCAGCCCAATAGAAGAGCATGACCAAACATCCCCAACCCGCCGTAACCAGAACAACCCCCGCAAGTCGCGAGGGTTGAGGGCTCTCCACGAAGTCTAACTATCAATCGGGGCGCCCATATAAATTTGGCTTAGATACTGGCTTTTCGGCGGATCTTGCAGCCGATTTGCAGCCGGTGTGCACACCGAGCGCACGCTACGAGGCTCCGCGATGCACGCTCGATGCACATAGTAGCGCGCGGACCTGTCATGACCTGCGACGGCCGGAGCCTTGGGCCGGACATGCGGTGCTCGTCGCACCGCCTAAAAGATAAGCCTAGAGCCAGCCAAACGGCCTAGTAACTAGCCATAACTGGTACGTTTAGCGGGCAAACTGGGGCGTTTAGCGCGTCACGTCTGCCGGCGTAGCCGCTTCCATCGGGCGCTGCGGCCAGTCCCGAGCGATTCGACGATGCCTTCTCGCTTCAGTTCGCCGAGAACCTGGCTGATCCAGCCGTCGCTGACACCGGGAGCGTTCTCCCGGATCGCGGCAACCGTGAACTCGTCGGTCAGCAGCGAGTCGATGAACGTCACGATCAGCGCCCGCTTTGAACCCCGGCCACCGAGCGTCCCCGCGCGGTTCTCAAAGTCCTTGTAGGCGGCCAGTAGGATGCCGAGGAAATACCCGGTCCACGGTGCAAGATCATGTTCGGCCGCGTGCCATCCGTCGGTAGACAGGCGCAGCGCTTCGTAGTAGGTCTCTCTGCTCGTGTCGATCAGCTTCTCGAGGCTGATGTAGCGGCCGACGTCGTGCCCGACGATGTAGAGCAGCCAGAGCGTGATGAGCCGCGACATGCGGCCGTTGCCGTCGCGGAACGGGTGGATCACGGTGAAGTCCAGCACATAGGCGGCGCACAGCAACAACGGCGCATAGATCCCGGCGTCCAGCGCTCGGCGAAACTCGGCGTGGAGATCCTCCATCGCCCGCGGGCTCAGCGCCGCCGAGACAGGCGTAAAGCGCACAACTTTGGTGCCGTCGGGTCGTTCTTCCTCGACCTCGTTGTCCAGCTTCTTCCAGTGCCCCGCATCGCGGTCGCCGACATACCGATGAAGGGTGCCGTGAAGCTGCTCGACGTACCGGGGCTCGAATGGGATGTCTACCCGGTTGGCGTGGATCAACGCGAGCACGTCACGGTAGCCGGCGATCTCCTGCTCGGAGCGATTCTCAGGCATTGTCCTCTCGGCGACGAGCGCCTCGATCCGGGCACGGGGTGCATGGATGTTCTCGATCGCGTTGGACGCCTCCGTGCTCTGGATCAACGCGACCCGGCGCAGTGTCTCGAGGCCCGCCGGGTTCTGGTGGCGGAAGACCTCCGCCCTACCACGAGCCTCCGCGATGCTAGTCAGCGACGCGACGGTGCTTGGCGGCAGCGCCCCGAAATGGCGCGCGAGATCACGGAAGCTGCCACTCATCCACTAAACGTACTAGCAACGCCTGACGACTTGTACGTTTGGCGAGGAAGGTAGGGGTTTCCCGGGAGCACGTGACACCCGTCACAAGGCCTGCTTCGCGCCGCCAATGCACGAGCCCTCGGAACTCGCCACCAGAGACTGCTGCTTATCGTCGTGGCTGTTGCGTAAAGGGTGCGGCGCGCGGGGTCTTGCGGCTCGGGTGGTGGTGATCGCGTCCACCATGGGTTCGATGGTTCCGCGGGGACGGCGCCGGCATCGCTCGGTTGGCCAGCTGGAGTCCTTTCAGGACTCTGTAGCGGCTGTTTGGTGCTTGTGGAGCTTCAGTAGGTTGTGGGTGGCGGTGATCAGTCGCCATTCGGAGCGTGCGGCGGATCTTCCTCGGCGTTGAAAGCGGTCGATCCGCCGGTTGAACTTCGTGTTCGCGAACACTGGCTCGATCATCGCTTTGCGTTTTCGGTAGAGCCCGCCGCCAAGGTCGGTCTGGAGCACTCGCCGCATGTGCGCGTAAATGCCACCATCCCATCCCGGTCGGGTGCCTCGGCGTTTGCCGGCGTCGGGCGGGATCAAGACCTGGATCCCCTTGTTGATCACGCTCTCCATCTGTCTCTGATGCCAGTAGCCAGCGTCCGCGACGACGACCTCAACGGTATCGGTCACACCCGCCTGCTCGAGCTCGGTCTCGGCCGCGGTGACCATTCCTGCCAAGTGCCCGAAATCGGAGGAGTCGACGTTCACCTCGGCGGCGATCACGATCTGCTGCTCGGTCGCGGTCGCCTGCGCGTTATAACCCTGCATATACCCACGTGGCGTCTTCACATTCTTCGAGTCAGGATCGGTCACATTGACCTTCCCAGCCGGCGTCTCGGGCGGTACGTATGGAGTTGGAGCAGCCCCGAGGCGCTTACCGTCGCTCGCGCGCCCGTGCACCCGGTAAGCCTCATAGGCATCATTCGCGCGCTGCTCGACAGCGAGCTCCTCCTCCAGCCGGCGCTTTGACTGCCGAAGGCGCTCAGGACGCGAACGCGGGATCGGCTTGGCCTCGGCGGCACGCTTCTCATCCAGGCGACGTTTAGCCTCGCGCAACCAACCCCGTCGGCCCTGCTCGGTGGCAAGCTCCTGCGGCAACTCATCGCCGCGCTTCTCCCCATACCGCTCGTCCTCCAGCCGGTCGGTCTCTGCGGCCTCGGCAAGGATCTCCCTGGCGAGCTGCTCATAGTCACGCGCCGCGTGCTGCGAAGCGTTCGCGTGCACCTTCGTGCCATCGATCGCGACCACACCGACCTTCACCAAACCCGCCTCCGCACACAACCCCAACACCTGACCAAACAAATCAGCGAGCGCCGCCTCATGGCGCTGGCGAAAGCGCGCGATCGTCGTGTGATCCGGACGCTGATTCGCCGCGATCACCCGGTAGGCCACGTCCTCCACGCACTCGCGCTCGATCAACCGCGAGGAGCGCTGCCCCTTGCAGTAGGCGTAAAGCAACAGCGCGAGCATCATCCCCGGCTCGTGCGCCGCACGACCGTGGCCATCGCCACGGTAGGCCCCATAGAACGCCGACAGATCCATCTCCTCGGTGCTCGCCAGCACGAACCACGCCAAGTGATCCTCCGGCAACCACTCCCTCAAACTCGGCGGCAACAACAGATCCTGCTCACGGTCACAAGCTATGAAGTTCTGGGGCATGGTCGCGTCCCGCCGGCCGGGGGAATTGAAGTTGCGGGCGTAGCCTCCGCTTTGTCCTGACGAGACCAAGCGATGGAGGTACGCCCGCATGGAGAAGGTAGCCCCGAGCGAGAGGTTCCGCTCTGAACTGGATGAGGTGCTGGCCGGTGTTGGCGGCGAGGAGGATCCGATCGAGACGGTCGGGCGCCTTGGTGCCCGACTGATTCTGCAGCAGGCTCTGGAGGATGAGGTCAGCGAGTTCCTTGGCCGCCGCCGCTATGAGCGCGCTGGGGAGACGGTCAGTCACCGCAACGGCTATGAGTCGAAGACGGTCAAGACGACGAGCGGGGCGATGCGCCTGGAGCGCCCGAGGGTCCGCAATGCGAGCAAGCTCGGGTTCGAGAGCCGGATCCTCGGCAAGGGCGTCGCCCGCACGCACGCGCTGGAGTCGCTGGTGATCAGCGGCTTCCTGCGGGGCCTCTCGACGCGGGATGTGGAGGGGGCGTTGGAGGAGGTCTTCGAGGAGCCGATCGCGTCGAAGAGCACCGTCTCGCGGATCTGTGAGGACACCCGGGAGCGATACCGCCAATGGTGCCGGCGGCGCCTTGAGCAGCACGACATCGTCTACTGCTTCCTGGACGCGATCTATCTGAAGCTGCACCCCGACGACACACCCTCGGAGGGAGTTCTTGTCTGCTGGGGCGTGACGCTTGAGGGCCGGAAGATCCTGCTCGGATTGGCTCTGGGAAGCCGCGAGAGCTATGAGTCCTGGCTCTCCTTCGGGCGCGACATGATCGAGCGGGGACTGCGCTCCCCGGCGCTCGTGATCGCCGACGGCGCACCCGGGATCTGGAAGGCCGTCGCAGAGATCTGGCCCAACGCCCTGGAGCAGCGCTGCACCGTCCATGCCCTGCGGAACGTCACCGCAAAGCTTCCCGAGCCACCATCAGGAGGTCAAGGCGCGCTGGTGGAAAGCGTTCGAAGAGGCCCGCTCACCGGGCGAGGCGACCCGCGAGCTGCAGGGCATCATCGCCGACTACAAGGCCGCCTACCCCTCGGCGATGGCCGTGATCGAACGGGACCTGCCCGCTCTCGTCCTCCACCTGCGGTTTCCCTCCGAGCACCGCAAGCGAATCAGGACGACCAACCTTCTTGAGCGCACCTTCGTGGAGGTCCGCCGGCGCACCAAGGTCATCGGCCGCTTCCCCGGAGAGACCTCAGCGCTCTCGCTCATCTGGGCCGTGCTCGAGCTCTCCAGCCGCGGATGGCGCGGAGTGAAGATGAACCCCAAAACCGTCACCGAGATCGAACGGCTGCGCCGTCAGCTGCGCGAGGACCCAGCGCCACCCATGACCGACGACCCCGAGGAGGTGATCGCCGCATAACATCCCCAGCCAGCGGAGCTACGCCTCGGCAAATTCACCCGGGAAACGGGACGCGACCTGGGGCATACCGACATCCTCTTAAACCCTCCGGACGGCACCCCTTTACGCAACAGCCACCGTCCACAGCGGCAGCATCGGTCGTCTACAGCGAGGCGCTCGCTCCGGTCGTTACGCGATAGCTGATGCGTCCACTTCAGGTGATGGTGATCGCGTCCGAGCTCGTGTGCTTGTCCCTGCCCGCCCCGGTCGTCAGCTTCAGCGTATAGCGCCCTGCCCGCAGCGTTTTCGAGGAGTGCAGCGTGAGCTTGCCGTCATATAGCGAACCGGTTGCATCGACGTGACCCGCGCGCGCGATGGTCGCGCTCGCCGCACTCGCCTTGAAGCTCACCGGCGAGGAGGTCAGCTTGGACGTGCACTTCTTCTGCGTGACGGTCTTCTTCTTGACCTTCTTCTTCACGGTGGTACACGTCACCAGCTCGATCTCACCGGCCGGTCCCTGAGAGCCGATTGCCCCGGCTGGGCCAGTGGCTCCGATCCCGCCGTTCGTGCCGTTTGTGCCGGCTGGTCCCTGCGCTCCGTTCGTGCCAGCTGGACCCGTGGCTCCGATCCCGCCGTTCGTGCCGTTTGTGCCGGCTGGTCCCTGCGCTCCGTTCGTGCCAGCTGGACCCGTGGCTCCGATCCCGCCGTTCGTGCCGTTTGTGCCGGCTGGTCCCTGCGCTCCGTTCGTGCCAGCTGGACCCGTGGCTCCGATCTCACCGTTTGTGCCGTTTGTGCCTGCTGGGCCGACCGCGCCGTCGGACACCGTCGAGCTCGGCACCCCGTTTGTGATGTTCCCGAACACCGAGTTGTTGGCGCCGTAGGACACGATCGTGCCACCACCTGTTGCTTCCAGTCCCGTTGCGTTCTGCGTGATCGTGTCGCCGGCAATCGCAACTGCGCCGGTATCGGCCAACACGCCGTCGGCAACGTTGTCGGCAAGCGTGCTGTTGGAAACACTAACGGCGCCACTGGTGCCGTCGAAGCCAGTCCCGCCGTTGCCGGACAGCGTGCTGCCCGTGACGCTACCGGCGCCAAGGTCAAGGCCGTCGCCGCTGTTGCCGGAGAACGATGTGTTCGTCACATTCGCCGACGCCAACTGTGCGCCATAGCCGGTGTTGTCGTCGAAGTTGTCGCTGGCGAGGGTGGTGTTGGCGGTACTCCCAGCGTTGAACATCCCATCGTCGGCGTTGTTGTCCACCTCGGTGTTGTCGATCACCAGCTGGGCCGGCGCGCCGGTGTAGAACTCCGTACCTATGGTGTTGCCGTCGATCGTGTCGTGATCGAGCGTAATGCTCTTGACGTACGTGTCCGCCTCGACGCCGGTGGTTCCGGCCCCGTCGTTGTTCTCGATCGCCGTGTTGTCGATCTCAAGCGTGCCGCCCCAACTACGGGTGAAAACCCCGGAAACAGTGGCGTTCTCGACGATGTCGTTATCGAGGTTGACCTCGTCAGGCCCCGGTGGGTTTGGGCCACCCGTCGTTCCGTTTTGGAAGGTGCGGACGCCGAGCTCCCCGCCGTTGATCGTCGAGTCGTTGATCGTGATCGCGTTCGATGCGGCAGTGGCGCCCTCGTCGCCGTCACCAACCCCGATCTGCGTGAAACCGTAGATGTTGCAGTTGTTGATGATCAGGCCGGCGGGCAGCGTCCCAGCAGTGCTGACGGCGTAGAAGGCGCCGTCGCTCCCCGTGCCGCCGCCGTCGATGTCGAGTCCGTCCAGCACCACCGGTCCCGCCGCGGTGTCGGGAAGGTCGATGTAGACACCCTCTCCGTCCCCGGCGAAGTCGACCGCAGCCGTTACCCCGCTCGCGTAGATCGTAATCGGCTCGGTGATCGTCATCGGCCCATAGCTGCCAGAGGTCAGGACGTCCACCTCGCCACCCGGCGCGGTCTGCGCGATCGCGTAGGCAAACGACGCGCACGGAGCAGTGACCGTGCACGTGCCCGTGTCTTTACCGGTGCCGGAGACCCAGGTCTCCGCAGAAGCCGCGAACGCCGCTGCCGGCAGCGCCAACGCAACCGCCAGAACCGCTGCGGCGAGGATCCCCGCACGCATCCCCGTCTTCTCACGGACACGGTTTGCCGCTAAGGGCCTATCCCTATAGGGCGTTGGCTGTGCGTGCGGTGTGCGCGCGCTTGAGGGCGATCATGCCGCTCGCGAGTTGGAGGAGGGCGAGATGGTTTTCGTCCTTCTTGGACCAGCGGATGAGGATCGCCCGGTTGCGGTTGAGCCATGAGTGACAGGCCTCGACCACCCACCTCCGCGCTCGCCAGTCCGGGTTGTGATGCTTGAGGCTGATCTCCTCGCCGCGAGCGCGAATGTGTGGGGTGAACTCGCGGCCTTCAAGAAGTTCGCGGACGACGGGGAAATCGTAAGCCTTGTCCAAGCAAAGTCCTTGGGGGTCGGCCTCGGTTGGTTCGGGTCGCTCGATCGGATCGAGTCGAGCGTCGCCTTCAGCAGCTTGTGATCGTTGCGGTTCGCGCCGTCGTGAGCGATCCCGATCGGGACGCCACGTGCCTCGACGAGGAGCGAGCGCTTCGCCCCCCCTTGGCCCGGTCAGTGGGATTAGGACCAGTCCTCGGCCCGCCGAGCGGCGCTTTGCTCATCGCACCGTCGGCCGCCAACCAAGACCAGTCGATACCGACCTGCGCGTCGTAGTCGAGCAGTCCTTGGCGCCAAATCTCATGAAAGACGCCTGCCTGCTCCCACTCCTGAAAGCGCCGATGCGCCGTTGAGGAATTACACACCCCCGTCGCGTTGAGCGCGTTCCACTGCATACCAGTGCGCAGCACGAGCAAGATCGCGTCCATCACCTCACGCTTGGGAAGACCGCGCCGGTGAGTTCCCAACGGATGCTCAGGCGCCTGCGGCAACAAAGGCTCGATTCGCTCCCACAACCAGTCCGGCATACGCCAGCCATCGTCGCGGTCAACCAAACCCATCACGCACCTCCTTATGTCCGATCAACAGATCGAACCCGGAGTTCGCCGCTACACCACCAAAACCCTCCTACAGGGATAGGCCCTAAGCCACGAGGCCCGTCTATGCCGCCGCTCATCATCTCCTCCATCGTTGGGGCGCCGCCAAGCTCGGCAAGGCACCGCGATCCCGGCCAATCCTGCACCCAGAAGACGGCACGCGGTCGACTGCCACTCAGCGCGAGAGCAGGAAATGGCCAGATGTCCTACCGCGAGACACAGCGTGGGACGGTGCGTCTCGATGAACTCTTGCAACCCGAGATGAGCTGCCGCCAGCTAGTCGACAGCTGCTCGGAGTCGTCTCGATGGCGGCGAAGACAGAGCACGACGGGCTCCTCCTTTTGAAGGCAAACGAGCGCCTTCATGGGGAGTCCCACACCCTTGGTTTGGACGAAGGCCGAGACTGATGCGCAACCCACAGAAAGCGCTCCGCCTTGCCGGCGCACACGGGCGACCGGCGCCAAAAACAGCGAATGCAACCCTGAGGAGGACGTCATGCCGCACAATCGGGGAACACGACGCAGGCCGCGCTACGTGGGCATGGTCTCGTACAAGGGCCACACAAAGTGGGTGGGCACATACCCCTCGATCGCCACCTACAAGCAAGCCGAGCACGAGCGACTGATCGAACTGCGCGAAGACGTCAATTTCGCTAAGCGCCAGCGAACCCGACGGTGATGGAGTTCGTCGGCGCAGTGATACACGAGAACGGCAGGATCACGATGAGCTGGCCAAAGGGTCAGCGTGCCCATAAGGAGACCGGGCGGCGCGCGAGCACCGTCAGGCGAATGCGCGACGGCCTCAAGCCGCTCCTTCGAGACTTCGGAGATCGCCAGCTCGACAGCTTCAGCCGTCAGGAGGCGATGACCTGGGCGCTACCTCGCGGGCGCCACGTCCAGCAGTCGGCGCGGCAGTTCTTCAACCACGCGCTCGACCGCGAGCTGATCGCCAGCAACGCGTTCACTCGTCTGGGGGCGATCAAGCGAACACGCCGGATCGACAGGCCCGACTTCGAGGTGATCAGCGACGAGCAATACGAGCGGCTGTTGCCGGTGCGCCCGCGCGAGCCGCGCCGACAGCTACGGGCTGATCCTGGAGGGCGTCATCCTCGCGATCGGCGAGGGGGCCATGCGCCCCGGCGAGATCTTCGCCCTGAACCACAGCGACATCGACTACACCGCAGGCCTCATTCACGTCCGTCGTCAGCTGGACATGGCGAGCGGCGTCACCGGCTGGCCCAAGGACGACGAGCCGCGCGACATCACGATGAGCCCGAAGCTACGCAGCCATCTGCAGACCATGTCCAGGCTCAGCCATAAGATCCTCTTCCCCACCCCCCGTGGCTGCTACATGAGACGCAGCACCTGGTCCGCGCACTGGCACTCGGTGCGCGCCGCCGCCCGGATGCCGGGCCTGGAGTTCTACGAGCTCAGGCACCGCGCGATCCAATGGATGATCGACCCACCCCACGACTGCGGCCTCAGCCTGGACATCCAGATGACCGCTCACATCGCTGGCCACCGCGACGGCGGCTACCTCGTCTGCGGCACGTACTCGAAGCTCGCCGAGCACAGGGCGTTGGCACGCACGCGGCGCGCGATCGACGCTCACCAGCAACGCGCGTAGGCCCGCACCGGCGGCCCGGGGTCGGCCAGCGTGGCATAACCACTCCAGCCGGGATCTACCCGTCTGGGAGTGCCAAGCACTCAGTCTTTGAGCATCCCCGCGATGAGGGGCGCCGGGACACCCACATCCCAGCATGAACGCCGAAAACCCATGGCCTTTCGGCAGCTAAACGCCGATAGGCACCCCATTATCGGCACGAAAACGCCACCAGCTCTGCAAAAGAATCGAGCCACGGCTGCAATAGAACTGCAATACACACGCACGACCCAAAGCACGCCAACATTACCTACAGACCTCAAACGTCCGCAAAATGCGGCCTTTCCGACCGCCGCCGGCAAATTTATATGGGGACCCTCCCCGGCAAATTTCCATCAAAAGAACCCCCGCAAAACGGGGGTTCTGGGTGGAGCGAAGAAAAGCGAAAATCGGGGCGAACGGTTAGAGCTGGCTTGAATACAGGGGATTTGGGGTTTATGCATCCCGTTTGCAGCCTTTCAGACCACCCCCATGCCGGGCATCGAGCCGTCGAGGCCGGGTGTATGCCATCCCGAACCTGCGTATAGCGATCCACACCCGCTATCGCTCGTATGCCCTGCCCCGCGGAAGGACGTGCCGGACGAGTACGGTCTGCGTGGCGCGATCGTAGTCGAAGATCACTCGCCAGTCGCCTACGCGCAGCCGGAAGTGCTCGCTGCCCGTGAGCCGCCGAACATCGAGCGAGCGATCATCGGCGCTGAGACGATCCAACGCTCCCGAAACACGCGCACGAACCGGCGGATCGAGGCGCCGCAGCTCCTTCTCGGCGGTGCGCGTGAAACGCAGCGCCCGCTCGCCGCTCACTCCGCTCCGAGGCCTTGCTTCACCTGCGCGTAGGAGACGGTACGACCGGCGGCGATGTCCGCGTCGCTTGCGGCGAGCGCTGCGCGCTCCTCGGGACTCAGCGGCTCGTCGTCCTCGGGACGCGAGTCCAGCCAGTCTCCGAAGCTCTGGCCGCGCGCAGCGATGAACTCAAGGGTCGCCTCGGCGTCCTGCTCGGTCAGGTCCTCGACCTGTGCGCGTAGCTTCTCCTTCGCCGTCATGGGCCAATGGTAGCGGGACCACCTCGAATGGCCGCTCGGCGCTGCGCTTGCTGACCACGCAGGCAAAGAGCAACATTGCCCCAAACAAAGCTAGCGGAGTGAGCCGGGGCTACTCCGCACGCCTGCGGACCATAGTCAGCGCGAGCGTGAGCAGTCCGACCATCAGCAACACGCGCCCTACTGCGGAGTCCACGGTCATCCAAGCGGCGCCGACGAACACGCCGGTCAGCACGAGGGCGAGCGCCCACAGCGCGCAGCCCGCCGCGGTGAGGACGACGAACGTCCCGAGCTTGACACGCCGAGCCCCGGCGGGCAGGGAGACGAACGTGCGGGCAAGCGGCAGCAGTCGCGCGAGGAACACGGCGCGCGTGCCGTGGCGGGCAAGCAGGCCGTCCCAGCGGTGCAGTACCGAGCGCACGATGGGCACGCGCTCAACGAGCCGGCTTGCGCCGAGGCCATAGGCGAGCAGCGATCCGACGAGGTTGCCTGCGGTCGCGGCGAGCACAGCGAGCGGGAGACTCATCCAGCCCTGGTGGACGGCGAACCCGGAGAAGAGGAGCGTGACCTCGCTCGGGATCGGGATGCAGGCGCTCTCGGGCACCATGAGCAGGAAGACGCCGAGCGCCCCGAATTGCTCGATCACGCCGGTCACGGGCGCTCTCCTCGGGGACGCGGGGGGCGCGGCTTCGCGGGCGGGCGCGGCCCCTTCCCAGGCGGGCGAGGCACATGCCCAGGACGCGGCGCGTGCCGCAACGGCGGGGGAGGCACGCCGGGAGCCGGCGGGCGTGGGCGGCGGTAGCCGAGCGCAGTCTGCACGCTCGACGGCCGCCAGCGGTCCCCGCCGCGCGGCGTCGGTACGCCCTCGTCGTTGAGCAGGTTGGCGATGGCTTGGAGGCTTTCGCCAGCGTCACGGAGCGCCCTAATGCGGTCGGCTAGCGCAGGCGAGTGATGAGCGAGCCCCGGGCGCCCCCGCGGCGCGCTGCCGGGTGGCCGCTCACGCTCCCAGCGCTCGACCTCGTGCAGCACCCGGGCGACGTGCGTGCCCGCTCGCGTCGCGGTGTCCAGCCCAACGTCAAGCGCGATGAGGTCGCCGTCGCAGGCGTCGAGCCAGTCGAGCAGCGCGACCAGCTCCTGCAGCGAACCGGCCGCGTCCGCGAGGCGAGCCACAAGCAGCGCCGACACTTCTCCAGTGCCGATGCGCTCCAAAGCCCCCACGGGGCTGTCACGCACAACCCCGATCACATCTACGCCGATCCGCGCACCGTCGGCGCCGGGGTCGGCCTCTATGCTCGCCGGGTAGTACGCGAGGGCGGTACGGTCCACACAGCCATTATACGCAAATATATTGCGTAAAAGACAAGTCCGTCGCGCCGGACGGTCACGGTCTGTATCGGCTGGCATAGGCCTCCGCGCACAGCGCCCATACAGCCGGCGACCTTCGGGTTCCCGACCCGACAGTGGCGTCTTGGCGACGGGTCAGGTCGCCACTCCCGCGCGCGCCGACGAGCCGTGGAGCGCAGCGGCCCTCCCCCCGTTGAGTCGTGTCCGGTAGGCGTCCAGCAGACGCCGGTGTGTGAGCCAGCCAACGACTTGCTCGCCTGTCTCCGCGAGAACTGGCACGCCGTTTTCGTCTCTGCCAGCGAGGGCTTGCACGGCTTCTTCGAGGGATTCATCGGCGCGGACCTTGGGCGCGGGGCGGGCGAGTCCTGCGGCGGTCAGACCGTTGCGTTCCCCCTCGATGGCTTGCTCAACGTCGGTCGCGTCCACGACGCCGAGCAGTCTGCCGTGGCGGTCGATGATCGGCAGCGTGTCCGATTCCTCGACCGAGAAGTACGCGATGAGTTGGTGCAGCGGCTCGTCGGGCGTGAGTGCCCGCGGGAGGGCTCCCATCGCCTCGGCTACGTGGATTTGTGCCATCAGGCTCGGCGGGGTGGCCTTGTCGATGTCGATGCCGCGACGGCGGAGCTTGAGCGTGTAGATCGTGTCGTGCGTGAGCGCGTTTGAGAGCGTGGTCGCCACCACGACCGCGAACATCAACGGCAGGATGATCCGGTAGTCGCCGGTCAGCTCGAAAACGATGATGACCGCCGTTATCGGAGCGCGCGCGGTGGACGCGAACACCGCACCCATCGCCACCAGCCCGTATGCCCCGGCGGCGACCGCCAGGTGCGGCGCGAAGTGGTGAGCGATTGCGCCGTAGGCCGAGCCGAGCATGGCGCCCATGAACAGCGAGGGAGCGAAAACGCCGCCGGACCCGCCGATCCACATTGTCAGGCTCGTGGCGATGATCTTCGCGGCGAGCAGGCCGAGCAGGACGAGGATCACGTAGTGCCCGGCGACCGCGAGCTGGAGCACCGGGTAGCCCACTCCGTACATCTGCGGGACGGCGAGCAACAGCAGCCCGAGCAGCACTCCTCCCGCGGCGGGGCGCAGCCATTCCGGGCGCCCGCGCCACAGCCGGTCGGCGGCGTCCTCGCCCGTGTAGAGGACGCGGATGAACGTGAGCCCGACGCCCGTTGCGAGCACACCGAGGCCGGCATACAGCACAAGCTCGACCGGCGAGTTGAACGTGAACGACGGGAGCGTCAGGAAGGGATGGTTGCCGAACGCCGCGCGGCCGATCGCATCAGCGGTGATCGAGCTGAGGACGACGAGCCCGAAGGAACGTGTCTGGAAGTCGCGGAGGATCAACTCCAGTGCGAAGAACACTCCGGCGATCGGCGCGTTGAACGTCGCTGAGATGCCGCCCGCCGCGCCGCAGGCAACCAGCAGCCGCAGTTGTGACTCTGGCAGGCTCAACAGTTGCCCGGTGACCGACCCCAGAGCGGAGCCGATCTGGACGATTGGCCCCTCCCGTCCGACGGACCCGCCGGAGCCGATGCACAGCGCCGAGGCGAGCGACTTCACGAGCGGCACCTGTGGGCGCATCCTGCCGCCGAGACGGTTCACCGCGTACATGACCTCGGGCACGCCGTGACCGCGTGCCTCGGGCGCGAAGCGGCTCACCAGCGGCCCGTAGATCAACCCGCCGATGACCGGCGCGATTATGACGAACCAGATGCCCAGGCCCGGCAGTAGCGGGTTGATCGCGTGTCCAGCGGCGCTGTAGTCACGATGGCCGGTGAACAGGTAGGTGAAGCCGAGGATCATGTAGCGAAACCCCACAGCACCAGCGCCCGCGCCGGCGCCCACCAGCAGCGCTAGAACCGTCAGCCCCGTGGAGTCACGAGCGAGCGAGCGCTGCACACGCTCCCGCCAGCGCCCGCCCGACAGCGTCTTTCGAGCGACGGCCACTCTGGCTTTACCTGGCCTCGATGCCGGCGAGCATCACGTCTATCGCGCGGCGGATATTGCGCCAGCGAAACGCGCCCGGGTCGAGCGCGCCGTGCAGCATCAGACCATCGGTGAGCGCCAGCAGGATCGAGGCGAGCGCGTTGGCTGGGATAGCCACCAACTCGCCGCTGCTCACCCCGTCCTCGATCCACGAGCGCACAAGCTCACGGCGGCGTTGCGTCGCTTCGGCGAGCTGACCCCGCACCCCCTCGTCGGTCAAAAGCTCCGCCCACAGGTCCGCGCGGACCTGCACACGCGCCGGATCGTCACCACGCGCAAGCATCACCTGAGCAAAGCGCCGCACCCGCTCCACGCTCGAAACGTTGCCCTGCGTGATCCGCTCCAGCTCGCCGTCAAGCGCAGCCGCATCGTCCTCGAGCAACGCAAGCAGCACGTCCCGCTTCTGCGTGAAATAGCCATAGAACGCTCCCTTGCTCACGCCCGCCTCCGCGCACACGTCATCGACAGTGAGATCGCGGAAACCACGCACCGCAGCGCACCGCCACGCAGCATCAATCAACAACTGCCGACGCTCAACACGGGTCTCAGGACGAATCTTGGGCATCGCCAGCCTCCTTTCGCCCTGACCCACAAACCGACTCGTCGGTTTTTATAGGATACCGGATTACGAAGCGCGACTCCTGGCAGCTCGGACGCAGCCCGACCCGTTGGTCGCAAGGGTCGGCCTCGCGCTCGCCATCGCGACCTCGATCACGGCCGCCGCATCCGAGCCGCTGGCTACCGTGGGTCCGTGTCTGAGCTGGACGCCTTTCCTCCCGATGTCATCCCGAAGCTCAAGACCTACGTCTACCGCCTCATCGACCCACGCAACGGCGAGACCTTCTACGTGGGCAAGGGCCAGGGCAACAGGGTCTTCGCGCACATCCGCGACGAGCTGAGCCAGGACGGCGACGAGCTGAGCGACAAACTCAAGCGCATCCGCGAAGTACGTCTATCCGGCTTCGAGGTCGCCCACGTCATCCACCGACACGGCATGGACGACGCGACCGCGTTCGAGGTCGAGGCGGCCCTGATGGACGCCTACCCCAGCCTCTCCAACGTCTCAGGTGGCACCGGGTCAAGCGATTACGGGGCCATGCACGCCCGCGAGATCATCCGCCGCTACTCGGCCCCGGCGGCTGACTTCCGGCACAGAGCCATTCTCATCAGCGTCAATCGCAGCGCCGCCGAGACATCGCTCTATGAGGCCACGCGGTACGCCTGGAAGATCAGCCGCAAGAAGGCGATGCAGGCGGAGGTCATCCTCGCCATGCAGCGCGGACTCATCGTCGGCGCGTTCGTCGCGGAGGACTGGCTTCCAGCTACAGCGCAAGACTTCCCGGGCCACGAGGATGCGCCCGGACGGTTGGCCTTCATCGGCCGGGAGGCCCCTGCGGAGCTGCGCGATCAGTACGTCGGCAAGCGAGTCCCGGACGAGTACCGCAAGAAGGGCGCAGCCAACCCCATCAGGTACACCTGGATACGCTGAATCGGCGACCCTCAGCGTCGAGCGGGTGACCTGCGCGGGCCGCTTCGCCTTGCGCCAGCCATTGAGGGGAACGCGCGGCCAAGTGAAGCCGAAGGATGTGAGCATGGCGCAACGCCAGTTCCGGTCACGAAACGCGCTGCTGGTGAACGTGATCTCGAAGTAGCGGCCGTTGAACGTGCCGGTGCCGCTGACATGGCCCGTGTAGCCGCGAAGCGTCGCTTCGCCCGTGACGCCGCCGACTTCTTCTCCGAGTAGCCCCACACGTTTCGGCCTAGCGCTCATGCTCGCGCTGAAAGCGGGAGGATGGAACACACTTTCGTCGTAGCTGAGGCATTTCGAGCCTAGCTTGAAACTTTCGCCAATCTGTTCGCCCCAAAAACTTGGATCGAAGACTTCCGCACGTAGGGAGACGGTGCCGGCGCTCGCGTCGTATCGAATGATGACTTCGCGCGTGGACTCTTTCGCCTGGACCGCAGGAGGCGGCGGTACACCGATGCTCGGAGGATTGCGTGGTTCGGGAAACACGATGCGGCCAGTGTGGATCGTCGCCCCGGCTACGCCTGGCGCTATGAGCCCAAACGCGGCGACAAGCGCGGCGATGCTGGCGACACGGATACGCATATCGAGCAACACTCTGGGGGCCGGCTCGCTAATCAGACGATCTTACGCGGTGCCGCCGCCATGCCCGACACACTCGACGGTGATCGCCAGCTCACTGAACGGCACCGGGTCCGCATGTCTGCGCACCCAGGCGACGCTCACGCTCTTGTAGGCGCACTCGCGCACTCGGTCAGCAGCTACGACGTAGAACTCCGACTGCGAGAGGTCGAGCACGTCGTAGCGCTGTGGGTCCTTGCAGGTCTGGACCGAGAACACGAAGACATCCGCGCGGACCTCAGGCTCAGCGCCAAACTCGACCTTACCGGCCTCGCGCACTCCGGCGCCCGACCGGACCCGCGTTGGCGCCCATCTCCACCGGGGCACATCGACCTCGGCGACCTTCGGGGTTCCTACCCCGACGTGCGGCGCGGGCTCGCTGCTGCACCTAATTGTCTCTTGCGGGTCGGCGCGGGCTCTGCTCTGCTCTCCCGCCCCAAGACATCGTTGTGGCCGGGCGAGCGTTCGAGCGCCCGCCCGGCCAGTGGACAACCGAAGATGCTGCTTCGGATGCCACGCTCGACACCGTAGCTCTCCTGGCTGCGGGTCCAGTCATGGCTACGCCGGGCGGTTTCTTCGGCCGACCGAACGGAGCGACCATGCACATCGTCATCCCTGACGAGCTTGTCCCGCTGTTGCGCGACGGGCTCTACTTCGACCTGCACGGCCAACTGGAGGAGGCCGGCGCCTTGATCGAGCCTCGCGGGCGAGCGGATATCCGCGCCGCGGTCGATGGCTGTTTAAGCCGAGCGAAGGGCACTCGGGCGCTGCTCGATGTCCTGGGCTGGATCGAGCCCGTCAATCCCCCGTCCGTCGTGGAGGTTGACGTGCGCAAGCACCAGACGGCGCTGCTGCGAACGCTCCTGACACGCATCGAGTCCGAGCACGGTGTCGAGGAAGACCCGGAAACCAGCGACGAGGATCGCGCCATAGCAAAGGCGCGAATCGGCCAGCTCGCGGACCTCATCGCCCAAGCGGAGGGGAGCGCGGTATGAGCACGGTCACGGTCCCGGCGCGGCTGGTGAACGTGATGCGCGAGGTTCTCGTTGAAGAGGTTGCGAACTGCGCGGAAGAGATCAAGGACTCCGGCCACAGTCACCCGGACTTCGGGATCGACCCACAGGAGCTTGAGGACTTCGAGGTCCACCGGACGCTGCTGGAACAGGTCGGGGCGATACGCACCACACCGACGATCGCGGTCGAGCTGAGGCTGCGCCGCCGGACACACCGCGAGGCGCTGACGGCGGCGTTGTACCGGCGGGTGGAGTTCGAGCGGTATCTGATGGACGTGGACGGCGACTTCCCCGAGGGCGCCAGGCAGGCTCGCATATCCCGACGCCACATCAAGCAGATCGAGACGTTCCTTGCCGCCGCTGGCCTAGAGAAGCGCGGCGGCACCCAAGCCGAAGGGAGCAACGTATGAGCACTTCGAGGACCCCGATAGCCCCGGATGAGGACGAGCTTGCCGCCGAGGAGAACCCGCAGCTTAAGAGGCTGATCGAAGCGATGAACCGGCGCGTGCCGTCTGAGGAAGACCGGAAGCTGCTGCTCGCGCTCGGCAGCGCGGTTAGCCGGCTACGCGAGGAGCGACGGATGACCCCAGCCGAGCTCGCCTGCGCCTCCGGCATCAAGCGGGAGGAGCTTGAAGCGATTGAAGCCGGACGACGTTACCTCGGCCGACAGAGGGCTCGACATCGAACCTTGCGGTGCTCGTGATGTCCTACGCCGATATCAACCGAGTCGTCCTCGTCGGCCGTCTCACGCGCGACCCCGAGCTGCGGGCCCTGCCTTCCGGCAGCACCGTCTGCGGCCTGCGCATCGCCTGCAACAGTGTCCGCAAGGACGGTGACGTTTACCAGGAGCGTCCCAACTACTTCGACGTCTACGTCTTCGGAGCCCAAGGGGAGAACGTCGAGCGCTATCTGCACAAAAGCTCCCGCGTGGCCCTCGCAGGCCGCTTGGAATGGCGCGAGTGGGAAACCGCCGACGCCCACAACCGCCAGGCCGTCAGCATCGTCGCCGATTCCGTTCAGTTCCTTGACCCGCCCGCGGGCTCAGACCGCGGCGAGGGTGAGGCCGACGGCGCGCTTGACGAGGACGGCTCGGCGACGGATGGCTAGGCGTGATGGTCGCGCTCGGCCGGCGGATTCGACAAATGCGCGAGGAGCAGGGGATGACCCCAGCCGAGCTTGCATGTGCAGCGGATATTGACCGGGAGTATCTGGAAGCGCTCGAAGCCGGAGAACTCACGCCGGCCGACGACTTGCTCGCCGTATTGGCCGCAGGATTCGTCAGCAACTCCAAAGTGCGCGAAAACGAGGAGTAAGGGTCAGTCGGACACAACCAAGCGCAGGCCACCGTCATAGGCTGGTTGCGCGCGCAAGTGGCCGTGGCGCGCATCCCACTCGCCAGAGGCGAGGTCAGCCGACAACGCAGCGACCGCGCGGTGCTCAACGCCCTCGGGCAAGCGCGGCCAAACGGACTGAGCGGCCCGCAGAGCGGGGTCGAGATACGCCTCCGGCCGTGCGTAGTGCGCCTCGAAGAAACCATCCTCACAGTCGGCCGGGATCAGGACAGGCTCGATGCGAGCACCGCCAAGGATGTCGGCTACGGCGTCGATCATGGGGAAGCGCTCGCGGTCGTCAGCAAGCGCCTCGGGTAGGTAGTCGCTAATCATCCAGTAGCCCGCCAGTACGTCGATGTCGAAGGTGAGCACGACAACCGGGCCGCGAGCGACACGCCGCAGCTCGCGCAGGCCCACCGCCGGGTCGCGCCAGTGGTGCAGCGTGATAATCGCCATTGCCGCGTCGAAGGCGTCATCATCGAGCGGCAGCGCCTCGGCGCTGGCGATGATCGCCGGGGCAAGGTGGGCTGGGCGTTGTGCGCGCATCCCGGCCGAGGGCTCGACCGCGAGCACGTAGCGGTCCTCGGGCTCGTATGAGCCGCTGCCGGCGCCGACGTTCAGGACGGTGCGCGCATCGCCGAGCGCCGCGAGGATACGGGCGGCGATCCGTGGGTCGGCCTGCCGGTGGTGCGGGTAGTCCGCAGCGTGCCGGTCGTAGTCAATGCTCGCATCACGCACTGAACCCGCACTCTACGCCCAAGCCTGCGAAAGGCAGGCTCGAAGACGCCGGAGATTTTTCCGCCGCAGGCTCTGCTCTGATCGCGCCACAAGCCCAAAACCGATGCGGCCGAGCGGGATGCTTGAGACACCCCGCCCGGCCTGTAGCACCGAAGCACCATCCTTCGATGCCACGCCCTACCGTAGCTCTCTGCGGATATTCGGTCGTGCTCGCTGGCGGTCCTTTCGGTGCCCGAAAGGAGGTCAGATGAGCGCAGAACCCGTCCGAGTATCGGGTGAAGACCCAATCACGAGTGCGCCTGTGCTGCTTCTCTACGGCGAGGAGCACACGAACCTGTCGTTGGCCGACGAGCTGGCGCTAGACGGATACGAGGTACGCCGTGCTAGCGGCCACGCGACGCTGCGCGCCGCGTGTGAGGCGGACAAGATCACGCTCGTCATCTTGGGTCAAGTAGCAGACCGTGGCGCAGGCCTCGACGTGCTGCGCAGACTGCGCGCTGGCGAGTTTGCGCCCGAGGTCGATCCGCGGTTGCGCGCGCTCTGGATGAGCCCGAACGGCGAGCTTGGCGACGTGCTGCGCGGATTCGAGGCAGGGGCCGATGATGTGATCCGCTCCCCGTTCCAGTACGCCGAGTTTCGCGCTCGCGTTCAAGCCCTCACCATGCGCCGGGGCCTTGCAGACGCCCCCGACGTGATCGAGTATGGAGAGCTTCGCATCGACACCGCCGCGCACGAGGTCACGATCGGAGCAACCCCCGTCGTCGGTCTGCGCCGGCTGGAGTACGCGCTGCTCGTGCATCTTGCGAGCAACCCCACTCGCGTCCACACAAAGGACGAGCTACTGCTGACGGTGTGGGGCATCGGCGCGGGGATTATGACGAGGACGTTGGACTCGCACGCCTCGCGGCTGCGATGCAAGCTCGCTCGCGCCGGCGCCGAGGGATGGGTGCGCGTTACCCGCGGCGTCGGCTACCGCCTCGCCCCGGACCCTCTCTCCTGCATCCCGCGACCGGCGTCGCACGATCGCGCCAGGCACGTAACAGCTTCGTGTCCCGCGCCCACAACCCCATAAATGCGCTGTATAGCTCCCATTTCAGTCCTAGCCATATTGGCCTCGGCGCGGGGCGGCAACCCCGCCCGAGACCGTGACACAGGAGGTAATCGCTCCCATGCTCGACCAACGTAGCTCAACCGAATCCGAAGCGCACGCCTACCTCGACCGGGGAGTCCTCGGGCTCCTACTCGACATCGACAAGCAGCGGCCGTGGTCCGAAGC
This sequence comes from uncultured Actinomycetota bacterium, assembly GCA_963757925.1. Classification (GTDB taxonomy): domain Bacteria; phylum Actinomycetota; class Thermoleophilia; order Solirubrobacterales; family Solirubrobacteraceae; genus Palsa-744. The sequence goes on along the minus strand of CAVWTE010000015.1, from coordinate 38,291 downwards.
TGAGATCGCCCGTGAGATCAATACCCCCGGCCACGTCCCCGCCAGTCTCAAACGCCTCCGCACAGCGGGCCTCATCCACCGTTGGAACGATCTCGTGACCGCCTCACGCGCCGCCGTGCGCTTCCACGAGATCACCCAGAGCGGAGACGCCGCCTCAGCGGAGGAGCGCCACCACGACAAAGCTGTGCTCGAATCCCTGCTGGTACGCGCCAGCGACGGCCAGGGCCCACTCGCCGAGGGGGACCTTTGGGAGGCGTTTGGCGCCAAGGGGGCACAGCAGAAGCTCGACATCACTGACGCACTGAGTCGCCTGGACGCAGCGGGCCTCATCGAACGCCGTGGCGCGAAGGCCATCGCCTCGGAAGTCGCCACGTACTTCGATCGCATAATGACGCTCTGACTCTCGCAACAGGGTATGCGTCCTCACACACTCGCGGAGCGTCGTCGGTTGTACCTGCTCGCGCGTCTGCTGGTCAAGCGTCGCTACCGCGAGCCTCTGACGCTCGGTATGGTCGCCAAGGCACTTGCGAGTTCTCCTCGCCAGGTACAGCGTGTCTACGCTCAGTTCGGCAGCGCCACCTTCCGAGACGATCTTCTCGCCAGGCGGATGGTCGTCGCTGCTGAGCTGCTCTCCCTGCCGGCAATCCAGGTGCGCGAGGTAGCCCGACAAGTTGGCTACCGTAAGCCATCATTTCACCCGCGCGTTCCGGTGCATCTACGGCGTGCCACTAACAGCCTTCTGCGCCGACCTGCACCAGGCAAGGGACAGCGGAACGCGACCATGCAAGGAGACGAACCCTTTGCGGATCAGAGATACGCAAACAAGCACACCTTCACATCGCTCGCCGTGCCCGGGCGCGAGCTTCGTCAGCCATCGCGGGGCGAAACCGACTCAGGAGTAACCATTTGAGAGATACAGACCAAGCCACACAATCGCTAGCGACAGCAGAAAGATGACCGCCTCAAGGATGTGCAGGTCCGAGCGGCGAATATGCCACACGAGCAGTACCCCGACAGCAAGGACGAGCGCGAGCTTGACGTGAAATGTCGAGTCTCCCCACAGGTCAAGATGGAAGGCCATCGCCGTGCCGGTCACGATCAGGACGAGCAGCGCGACGAGCGTGCCGTAGCCGAACCCCTGCGCGATCAGGCGCAAGCTCTCACGATCGCCTGAGCGCCGCCCAACCGGCACCACGACGGCCGCGAGCATCATCTGGCCGCCCACAAAGAACGCCATCGCCAGCAGGTGCAACCACCGCACGATGAACCAAACATGGCCCAACTGACACAGGTCCCTATGCCGCGGCGGTGTGGCTTGGATGTCCGGGGCCGGGCCACGGCGCCAAGCACAGAACGAGTTGGCACTCGCTGATCGCGCGTACCTCGTGGCGCTCGCCGGGATCGAAATGGATCAGGCTCGGCGCGGACAACGTTCGCTCGCTCGCGCCCGCGCTCACCAACAGCTCGCCGCGTAGGACGAACACAAGCGCGTGCTCATGGACTTGGTGCTCCTGCAGAGCCTCACCCTGCGGCAATAGCAGCGCGATCACGCGATTCGCGTCCTCGTCGGAGCGAAGGATCTGCGGATGGTGCGCCGCGACACGCAGACGATCTAGCTCCCAAACCTGCACCCGCCCGATTCTAAGCGGAGGCGGAGTCCAGGGGATAGCTTGTGCGGCCAGATGGCCGACACGGCAATTGAGATCGAGGATCTGCATGTCGTGCGCGGCGGGCGCCCCGTGCTCCACGGTCTCACCCTGCAGGTCGCCAGCGGGTCGGTGACGGGTCTGCTCGGCCCGAGCGGCTGCGGCAAGACCACGCTGATGCGTGCGATCGTCGGTGTGCAGATCATCCACGCCGGTCGGGTGAACGTGCTCGGCGAACACGCCGGCTCCCCAAAGCTGCGCCGGCGCGTCGGGTATGTCACACAGGCCCCATCGGTCTACGGCGATCTCAGCATCGGCGAGAACCTGCGCTACTTCGCCGCGATCCTCGATGTCGGCGAGCAGCGGATCGGCGAGGTCGTCCAGACGGTCGGCCTGGCAGGTCGTGAGCACCAGGTCGTCGCCTCCCTCTCGGGCGGGGAGCGCTCGCGGGTGTCACTCGCCACCGCGCTGCTTGGCGACCCCGAGCTGCTGGTGCTCGACGAGCCGACCGTCGGCCTGGACCCTGTGCTGCGCGCCGAGCTGTGGGGCACCTTCCACGAGCTCGCCCAGGCGGGCAGCACCCTGCTGATCTCAAGCCACGTGATGGACGAGGCCAGCGAGTGCGACGAGCTGCTGCTGATGCGCGAGGGGGCACTGCTTCAGCACAGCACCCCCGAGCAGCTACGCGAGCGCACCGGCGAGCACGACCTCGGTCGCGCGTTCTTGACGATCATCGAGCAGGCGTCCAGGTGAGCGTGCAGATCACACTCGCCACGGCCAGGCGTGTGCTCTGGCAGATTCGTCGTGACCGGCGCACGATCGCGCTGCTGCTGCTCGTGCCGGTCGGGCTGCTCGTGCTGATGCGCTACGTGTTCGACGGGCAGCCCGGAACCTTCCAGGCGATCGGGGCGCCGATGTGCGGGCTGTTCCCGTTCATCATCATGTTCCTCGTCACCTCGATCGCGATGCTGCGCGAGCGCACCAGCGGCACGCTGGAGCGGCTGATGAGCCTTCCGCTCGCCAAGACCGACCTGCTCGCCGGCTATGGCATCGCGTTCGGCGTGCTGGCCGCGCTGCAGGCGCTCGTCGTGTGCCTCGTCGGGTTTCTCCTGCTCGGCCTGCACGCCCCGCATGGCGTATGGCTGGTCGGGTTGCTCGCCATCGGCAACGCCGTGCTCGGCATGGCGCTCGGCCTGTTCGTCAGCGCGTTCGCGCGCACCGAGTTCCAGGCCGTGCAGTTCATGCCCGCGATCATCTTCCCCCAGCTACTGCTGTGCGGGCTGTTCGTGGACCGGCAGGAGATGGCCGGCGTGCTCTACGGGCTCTCAAGCGCGCTGCCGCTCACCTACGCCTACGACGCGCTGGCGCGCGCCACCCATCCCCGCCCGCTCGGCGGCAGGGTCGCGCTCGATGTCGCCGTGATCGTCGGCGCGACGCTGATCGCGTTGGCGCTCGGCGCTCTCACTCTGCGGCGGCGGACTGCATGAGCGGACGGCCGGGGGCCGGCGCGGTCGCCGGCACCGTGATGACGGGCACCGGCGAGGTCTGCAGCAGCTCGGTCGTGACCGTGCCCAGCGCCTCGTGCAGCCGCGAGTGTGGCTTGGCGCCGAGCACGATCGCGCGAGCATCGTGGCGCTGGGCGGCGTCGATCAACGCGGCGGCGGGGTCTTGGTCTGAGACCTGGGTCACAAGGTCGATGTCGAACAGTGCGTCATCGCCGTCGAGCATCAGCTCATCGAGGATCGCGCGGCCCTCATCGTGGCGCTCGCCGCTGGTGCTGAGCGGGCTCGGCGGCATGTGCTGTGCCCGGCAGGCATGAACGATCACGAGCTTGCCGCCCGAGGCCAGCTCGTTTGCCGCCCAGCGGGCGGCGTGGCGCGAGCCCTCGCTGCGGTCATAGCCGAGCACCATGCAAGGCCCTCCCGCGTCGCTGCCCGTGGAGGCTGAGCGGGTCATGCCGGTGTCGTCTCGCGGTCCAGGGCGTCCAGGTAGGGCGCCAGGTACTTCGTGGCGATCTTGCTCGGCGGCTCCCACGCCGGGGTGTCGGTGATCTCTGAGCTGAACCCGTGCCCGCCGGTGATCTTCGCCGTCAGATACAGCGGCTTATCGCCCGTCAGCAGCATCCCGTGGATCACGGGGTGAAACCGCTCGGGTGTCACCGTGGCACCGGCGTCCGCGGCGATCGAGAGCGCGACCGTATCGGCCTGCTGGGAGCTGACGCCGCCGTGCTTGACCGGGAACTCGGTGCAGTCCCCGGCGGCGTAGATGTGCTCAACGTCGAGAACATGCCCGTAGGGGTCCACGCGCAAGAAACCGTGTTCGCTCAACGGGATGCCGCGCACGCTTGGGCCGTAGAGCTCGGGCAGCGCGATCACGCGGTTGACGTGCAGGCGCCGGTCGCCGGGGTTGATCACCAGCTCGCCAGCGTGTGGGACTTCGGCGTAGGCAGAGTGGATCGTCTGGATGCCCGCGCGGTCGAGCAACCCCGCGACGGTGCTGCTCGCGTTCTGCCCGAAGATCGCCAGCGGAGCGTCCTCGGGGGTGACGAGCGTGACCGCGAGCTCGACGCCCATGTCATAGGCGCGACCGGCGGTCATCAGCGCCAGCTCATACAGCGGCAGCGGCCAGGCCATCCTGCCAGGCGCCAGGAACGCGAGGCTCTTGATGTAGCCACCCTCGACATCCTGAATCACGCCGTGCAGGATCTCATCCATGTGCGCCGCGTCGATCGTGACCGCGTGCTGATAGCGCGGGACGGCCTTCGCGCCGAGGGCGAGTACGAGCCGGTCGTAGGGCAGCTCCGCGTCGCCCTTGGTGTGGGCGACCTGCTTGTCCGGGTCCACCCATGCAAGCTCGCCGGTCACGAGCCGCGCTCCGGCGTTGCTGATGATCGGCGCGAGCGGGTAGCGGCGGGCCTGCCCCGCGGCGAACGGCTCACGAACGGTCAGCGGCCGATAGTGGAAGTCGGCGTTGGGCGCGATCACGGTCACGTCGGTCAGCTCCGGCGCGAGCTCGTGCAGCGCAAGGACGGCCTCGAGCGCCGCTACGCCGCCGCCGGCGATCAGCACTCGCTGCTTTGTGGTTTTGGTGGTTTGAGTGGTCATGCTCAGGAGCTTATGGTCGCGTGTGGGCTTTGGCAGTCGAGTAAATCCGTGCTCGCAAACGTGGAAACTACGGAGTCGGCACCTTGCTCGACGGTCGCGGTCCCCACACGAGCGCGCGGGCCACGTCCAGGCTTGAGACGACGCCTAGCGGGCGGCCCGAGTCTGGGTCGGTCACGATCAGGTGCGAGCACTCGTGCTCGCCCATCAGCTGTGCTGCACGCTGAACCTCCTCGCCGCGCTCGATCGTGACGATCTCGGTCGCGGCGATCTCGCCCGCTTCGCCGTCCATGCTCCCGGTGCCTGCGGCGCGCATGAGGTCGATATCGGAGATGGCGCCCCACACGAGTTGCTCGGTGTGATGGGGGCCACGCGCGAGGCCGTCGACGATCACAAAATGGACGGTGTTCTCGGCCATCAACGATGCGACCTCGGTGAGCGGTGTCTGCGGCGGGCAGTCGATGACCCCGGAGTTCATCACCTCGCAGACGGCGAGTTCACTGAAATGGGCTGGCAGCGACATTAACTTTCCTCCTTGCGCGTGGGATTGGTGTGATCTGAGGTTTTCACTACGCACGCGCTGCGTCATCCGCAGTAGCCGCGCGTAAGGGGTGCGGTTTTCCTCGGATAGCGCGACTGACATTCACTGCGGGTAACAGGCCACGTGGTAGCACTCGCCGGCGTGCGGGTCCCTGTCTTGCTCTGCGGAGGCAGATGTCTTGCGTGGCTCGCCGTCCTCGAGGAGGATCATCGGCTCATAGGCGCCGATCACATCGCCGCAGTGCATGCAATGGCGCTTCTCCGGCGTAGGGCTCGGTTTCTCAGAAGGGCTCATGGGCTGGGGCATTACGCGCTCGGACGGCGCCTTTCGGGCTGATCGACGCCGATGCCGAGCGTAGGTTCTGAACGGCCCGCTTTGTCGGGGGAAGCCCGCAGGGCGGGGGGGCAGACTACGGGTAAGCTCTGATGGGGCGATGACCAGAGATTCTGAGGAGCCGTGGCGTCAACAGCTACTTGAGGTTGGGCAGGCGCTTGTCACCGAGCTTGACCAGCGGGCTGTGCTTGATCGTGTCCTTGAGGCGGCAAGGGAGATCACCGGGGCGAGCTATGCCGCGATCGGGGTCCTCAACGACGATCGCTCTGAGCTTGAAGAGTTCTTGACCGCCGGTATCGACGAGGAGACCCGCCGCGCGATCGGCGATCTGCCTCGTGGCCGGGGGGTGCTCGGCACGCTGATCGAACACCCCGAGCCGCTGCGCCTGGCCGATGTCGGCCAGCATCCGAGCAGCTACGGGTTCCCGACAGGGCACCCGCCGATGCGCAGCTTCCTCGGGGTGCCCGTCCTCGTCCGCGGCCAGGCGTGGGGCAACCTGTATCTCACCGACAAGCAGGACGGCGAGTTCACGCAGGCCGACGAGCAAGCCGTCGTGATGCTCGCACGGTGGGCGGCCGTCGCCATCGAGAACGCGAGACTCTACGAGGTCAGCGAGCTACGCCGCCACGAGCTCGAGAAAGCCTTCCGCGGCCTTGAGGCCACGCGCGATGTGGCCGTTGCGATCGGTGGGGAGATAGCGCTTGAGCACGTGCTCGAGCTGATCGTCAAGCGCGGCCGTGCGCTCGTCGGCGCTGGCAGCCTCGTGATCATGTTGCGCGACGGGGATGAGCTGGTCGTGCAGGCCAGCGCCGGGCACGCGCAGAACCCCCAAGGTGTGCGCCTGCCGATCGACGATTCGACCTCCGGGCAGGTACTCGAACGCGGGCGCCCGGAACGGATCACCGATGTCGCCGCTCGTCTGCGGATCGCTCCGCGAGAGTTCGGGGTCCCCGACGCTCAGACCGCGCTGCTCGTGCCGATGGTCTACCGCGGCCACGCGGTCGGTCTGCTCGCCGCGTTTGACCACGGAGCCGACCGCGGCGTGTTCAGCGAGGACGACGAGCAGATGCTGCGCACGTTCGCGGTCAGCGCCGCGACCGCCGTGGCGCTCGCGCAGAGCGTGCAGGCCGACCGGCTGCGCAGCTCGCTAGCTGCCGCCGACGCCGAGCGACGCCGCTGGGCCAGGGAGCTGCACGACGAGACGCTGCAGAGCCTCGGCGGGCTGCGGCTGCTGCTCGCCTCGGTGCTCGCCCAGGACGACCTCAACCCGGCGCGCGGCGCGCTGGAGGAGGCGGCCGAGCACATCGAACGCGAGATCGAAAACCTGCGGGCGATCATCACCGAGCTACGCCCCGCCGCGCTGGATGACCTCGGCCTCAGAGCTGCGATCGAGGCGCTGCTGGACCGCCACCGCGAGCAGAGCGGAGCCATGATCGACTCAGAGCTTGACCTACCCGCTCGCTCCGCAGACCAGCAGGACATGGACAAGGAGATGCAGACCACCGTCTACCGGCTGCTGCAGGAGGCGCTCACGAACATCACCAAGCACGCCCGCGCCAACACCGTCCGCGTACTGGTCAGACAGAACGACGGCGAGCTGTCGATCGAAGTGCAGGACGACGGTCAAGGATTCGACACCAGCGCTCAGAGCAGCGGCTTCGGGCTGCTCGGCATGAACGAGCGGGTCGCCCTGGCCGGCGGGACGCTCAACATCACCTCGGGTTCCAACGGCACGCTCCTGGCCGCGTGCTTGCCGCTGCCCCCCTCAGCTCCCGCCGAAATCTCAGGCACCCAGCAGGCTGTGTCGTAGCGCATAGCGCACCAGCTGCGCGCGGGTACGGGCGCCGAGCTTGCTGTGGATGTGCTCGCGGTGCGTCTCGATCGTGCGCGGCGAGAGGTGCAGTTTTCGAGCGATCTCGACAGTCGTGTAGCCGAGCGCGATCAACCTCAGCACCTCGACCTCGCGCACCGTCAAACTATCGCCGGTCAGCGAGCGGTGAAGCGCAGCCAGGCGAGCCGCGACGCTCGGGCTCAGATATTCCTCATCGCGGGCAGCGGCACGCACCGCCTCGGGCAGGTCGGTGTCGGCACGATCCTTGGAGACGAACCCCAGCGCGCCGGCGGCTAGAGCACGCTGCGCGAAAGCAGGCTTCTCCTCCATCGTGACGAGCACGATCTGCGTGTCCGGTACTCGCTTTCGCAGTTGGCCGATCGTCTGCAGGCTCGACATGCCGCACATGCTCAGGTCGAGCACCAGCACATGCGGGCGACGGTCGTGCACGTGCTCGACGGCGCCCGTCAGGTCGCCGGCCTCGGCGATCACCTCGATGTTCGTCTCGCTCTCGAGCAGCCGCCGCAGGCTACGGCGCATCAAGGCGTGATCGTCGGCCACAACCACCTGGATCGGGTCGGCCACCGGCAGCGGCGATACATCCACAGAGATACTGGGAGCCAACTGCAAGTGTCCAGACATGCCCCAACCGTATGTGCTGGCAGCAGCCGTGTTGAGCGGGGAAACGCCCTTACCCGTGGTGGGAAAGCACGGACTCAGAGACAGTCCGGTAAGCACGCTGGCCGCTCGCGCGCAGACTGATCTGCCGGTCGACGGCGCGTGTCAGCGCCGCCGTCTGCTCCTGCACGCTCTGTTCAGAGTCCAGTGCGAGCACGCACTCCTGGGGTAGCTCATCCAGCGTCTGGAAGCGATGAAACTGCGCAGCAACAACCTCTGGCGTGGCGTCTGAGACCCGGCTTGGGCTCTGCATCCGGCTGGCGGCTCGCGCGAGCGCCGTCTGCAACCTCACCTGGCACTGGACAGCCAGGGGGGTCACATCCTCGCGGCGAAGCAGATCAAAGAGCGGCGCACGCTCGCGGCGCGTGTGGCAAGTGGCATCGACGATCACCCCACCGCAGCCCTCCAGGCGCGCGAGCGCCTCACGGGCCAACGACAGATAGACGGCGCGAGTGAAGTCCTTGGTGTAGTGCTCAGGTCTTGCGCGCTCGCCGAGCGCCATCCCCGCGAGACGCTTGCGCAGCACATCGGAGGAGACGACCGGCAGCCGCGCTCGACGGGCGAGATGGGCGGCCAGCGTCGACTTGCCGCTCGCCGCCGGCCCACAGACCACGATCGCGACCGGGCCACGAGCCCGCCAGCACAACCGCTCCGCCAACCCCCACAGACGCTCGGCCCGCGCCCGCTCCCGACGACGCAGCGCGCCGTGATGCGTGCCGGCTGCGATCAACGCCACCTTGGCGCGCACGAGCGCCCAATAGGCGCTGTAGAAGCAGCGCAGCCGCTCGGAGCCCGGATCACCACCCGCGTGCCGGTAGGCGCGCACCAGCTCCCGCGCAGCCCAGCGCCGGCCGTGAGCTTCAAGGTCCATCGCCAAGAACGCAAGATCGCGTGCAACGTCCATCTGGCGCAGCGCCGGGTCGAACTCGATCCGATCAACGACACGGACCCGCGGGCCGAGCAGTACGTGCTCGCAGCGCAGGTCCCCGTGCCCGTCGCGCACCAGCCCCCGCTCCACGCGCCGCTCAAGCTCACGCGCATGAGCATCCACGAACGCCTCGCCGAACCCGCGCATTGTCTCCACCCGCCAGGAGGCAGGGAAAGGCAGACGTTCTATCTCCCCCACATTCACCATCCAACTGTCCAACACGTGCTGTGGTCCGTCCGCGGCAAGCGCGGGTGAGCGCTGGTGAAACTCGGCCAGGCACCCAGCGACCTGCTGTATATGCGAGCGGGTGAGAGAACCTGAGCGGATCGCCCCCAGCATCGAGTGCGCCTCATCGAAGCGGCGCATCACGACCGCGTACTCCACCGCGCCGGCGCTGTCCTCGGAGGCGAAGCGAAACCCTCCGGGGCCGTGGATGATCGCGCGCACCCCGAGATAGATGCCGGGAGCAAGCTCACGGTTGACGGCCACCTCCTCACGGCAGGCCGCGCGCCTGCGCGCGAGTGTGCCGTAGTCAAGGAACGCAAGCCGCACAGGCTTCTTGATCTTGTAGGCACGCTCGCCAGCCAAAAACACCCAAGAAGCATGGGTCTCGTGCACCTGCACCGCCTGGTGCCCTGGATACATCGCCGGATCGCCCAGGGCTTGCACGACCGACAAACCGGCTGCTCCGTTGCGCTCCGCGCCAGCATCCTGCTCGTGGTGGCGCGTTGTGCTCAAGGCTCAAGCGCTGCTGTCAGTCGGCGGCGACGCTCGCCGACACGTCGTCAAGACTGGCTGGCTCGCCTGCGGCCGGCTCGCTGCCGCGTGGCATCACCAGCACCGGACAGTGAGCCTCCCTCATCACCGCTGCCGAGACGCTGCCGAGCAGCGCGTGACGCACCGGCCCATACGCGCGGGAGCCGAGCACAAGGAGATCCAGCTCACGGGAGCGCTCCACCAGCACATCAGCGGCGTTGCCTTCGACAGTCTGCGTACGGACGGGCACGCCACCGGCAAGCTCCGCCACCGCGCTCTGAAGGCTTGCCTTCGTCGCCGCATAGGTTTCGGCTTCGAGCTCTGACACCATCGCCGCCTGCGCGGCATAGCTCCTGACGAACAGGCTCAGCCCGGACGCGGCGATCACGCTCAGCTCGCCATCGAAGACCTGGGCCAACTCATGGCCCAAACCCAACGCCGTCTTGCCCTCGGCGGAGTCGGTGTAGCCCACGCCGACACGGCGCAGCCCCCTGCCGGCGACGTAGCCGGCAGGCGCCACCAGCACCGCGCACGGCGCGCCGTGCACCATGCGCTCCATCAGACCGACATGCAGATGACCGGCGATCCCCTCGCGTGCCGCACCGATCACGATCAGCTGCGCGTTCTCATAGCTGGCCATGCTGTGCAGAGCGTGGATCGGCCACGACGAGCTGCTCCAGTGATAAGTCGCGTGCGCCAGCATCTCACTATCCGGCATGAGCGCCCTCAACTCCGCACGGATACCATCCTCGGCCGCCTGTGCAGGCACAGAGGAAAGCAGCGGGCTGTAGGGGTAGACGACCGTCACCGCGCTGCCCAGCGCAGCCACGATCTGCCCGCACAGATTTACCGCGTCGTGCCCAGCCTCGTCGCCTGAGTAGCCCACCACGATCTTCTCCAACATCGCCAGGCCGCCTTTCGCACAGTTCGCTTAGTCCAATATCCAGCCTGCAACGGTAAAGGCGCACGGAGATCACCTCCATCGGTAATCCCCTGCGCTCGTTACGCGGTATTCCACGGACCCCGCCGTCGATCCGACTGCCCATGCTCTGCCGGCGCCCCGCAGAGGTAGCCAACCCCAGCCACACGACCTGCCAGCGGCTCATGCGCTATCCATAACCGGCGAGGACGACCCTGAAAGAGATCGGCGGCGATGAACGGCTTAAGCAGGCGTGAGCTCCCGCCAAAGCAGTATGCCCCGAGAGCGACCTCGCGGCCTGACCTCCACCCGCGGCACAGACCGCTCCGGCGCAATGGCGGTGCGGCGCTCCCGCCGACACGTCAGGGAAAACCCCGGATGCTGAGTCAACGCGAACGCCAGATCCTTGTCGCATGTCCGTGATCGCCCTTCAACCTAACCCGCCAGCCGTTCCGCAGCAAGGCTCACCCGGCCCAGCAATCCATACCGACGGGCTTTCCAAGCGCTACGGGAGCACGCTCGCGCTCGACGGGCTCAATCTCACGGTCTGCAAGGGCGAGGTGTACGGGTATCTCGGACCCAACGGATCGGGCAAGACCACCACGATTCGGCTGCTGCTAGGGCTACACCGCGCGAGTAGTGGGCGAGCGGAGCTGTTCGGCCTGGATGCCTGGAGCGATCCGGTACGCGCCCACGAGCGAGTCGCATACGTCGCCGGGGAGCCATTCCTCTGGCCATCCTTGACGAGCGAGGAGACGTTCGAGTTCCTCGCGCATCTGCACCACGGCACCGACGTTGCCTACCGCGAAGTTCTCGTTGAGCGCTTCCAGCTCGATACGCGCAAGAAGATCCGCACGCTGTCGAAGGGCAACCGCCAGAAGGTTCAACTGATCGCGGCGCTCGCCACACGCGCTGATCTGCTGCTGCTCGATGAGCCTACGAGCGGCCTTGACCCGCTGATGGAGGTCACGTTCCGAGACTGTGTGAAGGAGGCCAAGGGGCGTGGGCAGACCGTCTTTCTCTCCTCTCACATTCTCAGCGAGGTCGAGGCGCTTTGTGACCGTGTTGGGATACTCCGAGACGGCAAGCTCGTAGATGAGGGAACGCTTGCGCAGCTGCGCCACCTCGCAGTGCAGACCGTCGAGGTGACATTCGCGGGCCCCGCGCCGGAGCTGCCGACGCTCGCGGGAGTCCACGTGCAGAGCGCGGGCCCCAACGCGCTGCGCTTCGAGGTCTCGGGCAGCGTCGGTCCGCTGATCGCCGCGCTTGCTGAGCACCCCGTCGCGACACTGAGCAGCCGCGAGCCCTCGCTCGAGGAGATATTCCTGCACCACTACGACGGCTCCGACGGCCATGTCGGTGACTAGCGGGACGGTCGCGGCTCCCCGCGCGCCCGCATCGAGCAGAAGACGAACGGGTCTCACTGCGCCGCGGGCGTTGGCGCGGCGGGCGTTCCGGGACGCTCGGGTCCGCACGATCTCCTTCGCCTACCTGTTCGCAGTGATCGCCTACATCCAGCCGGTCGGCTACCGCGATGCCTACCCGACGCTAGCCAGCCGGCTCGCATTCGCCCGCAGCTTCGGCGACAACAAGGCGATCCGCCTGTTCTACGGCGTCCCACACGACCTATTGACCGTCTCCGGCTACACGGCCTGGCGCGTCGGCGGGACGCTCGCGATCTTCGCCTCCGTCTTCGGGCTGCTCGCCGCAGTCCGCGCGCTGCGCACCGAGGAGGACACCGGCCGCATGGAGCTCGTGCTCGCGGGCTCGGTCGGGCGCGGGACCGCGTATCTCTCCGCGCTGGGCGCGATCGCCGCAGGCATCCTGATCCTGGGCCTCGCCGAGTTCGCCGGCCTGGTCGGATCTGGCCTGCCGGCGGGCGGCTCAGCCGAGCTCGCCCTCGCAACTGCCTCGATCGTGCCCGTGTTCGTAGGGGTTGGCGCACTCACGAGCCAGCTCGCCTCGACACGCAGGATGGCGCTCGAGCTCGGCGGCGCGGCAGTCGGCCTATTCCTCGCGCTGCGAGTCATCGCCGACACCTCCACGAGCGCCGGCTGGCTTCGCTGGGCGACCCCGCTCGGCTGGGCAGAGGAAGTGCGTCCGTTCACCGGCGCCCATCCGATCGTGCTGTTGCTGCCGGCCGCGGCAACCGTGCTGCTGCTCGCGGTGGCCGCACGGATCGCCGCCAGCCGCGACATCGGCACCGGCGTCCTCCCGAGTCGTGAGAGCGCCAAGCCGCGTCTAGGTCTGCTGTCCTCGCCGACCGCGCAGGCGCTGCGCGCAGAGCGCAGCAGCTTGATCGTGTGGCTCTCCAGCATCGGCGCGTTCGCCTACATCACCGGCGTGATCGCAAAGAGCACCTCGACCGCCGGGATCTCAAAGAGCCTGCAACACGAGGTCTCAAAGCTCGGGACCGGCTCGATCATCACGCCCACCGGCTACCTCGCGTTCGTGTTCATCTTCTTCGTCCTGGCCGTCAGCCTGTTCATGTGCGCGCAGCTCGGCGCCGCACGCCACGAGGAAGCCGATGAGCGACTGGAGACGCTGCTCTCCCTGCCGGTCAGCCGCAGCCGATGGCTGGGAGGTAGGCTCGCCCTCGCCGTCGCTGGTGCTGTCGCGATCTCGCTCACCGCTGGTTTGCTCACCTGGGCCGGCGCCGAGTCCGGCGGCGTCAGCATCTCCCTGACGGGGATGCTCGAAGCGGGCCTGAACTGCCTGCCCGTCGCGGTCATGTTCCTCGGGATCGCAGCGCTCGCCTACGCGATCGTTCCCCGAGCAAGCACCGGGCTCTCCTACGGCCTGGTCACGGTCGCGTTCCTGTGGGACCTGTTCGGCTCCCTGCTGAGCGTGCCGAAATGGCTCGTGCAGGCGACACCGTTCGCGCACGTCGGGCTCGTACCCGCGCAGCCGTTTCGTGGCGCCGCGGCGCTCGTCATGCTCGGGATCGCACTGGCCAGCGCGCTCGCGGCGATGTGGGCCTTCAGGCGACGCGACCTGACCGGAGAGTAGAGGGGACCTGGACATGCTGCAGAAGGTGACAGTCGGCCGCTGGGCACTTGACTCCTACGATGGCATCGCGCCAGCGGAGATCATGGCGGAGCTGCGCGAGCACGCCAAGGCGCTGAAGGGTGCGCGCATCCTGCACGTCAACGCGACCGCCTACGGCGGCGGCGTCTCAGAGCTGTTGCGCTCGAGCGTCCCGTTGCTGCGCGATCTCGGCCTCTGCGTGGACTGGAAGGTGATCGGCGGGAACCCCGGCTTCTTCCGTGCCACCAAGGCGCTGCACAACGCGCTGCAGGGCGCCCCACGATCGCTGACCGAGGCCGAGCAGGCCGCCTACCGTCAGTGCAACGAGGAGAACGCCGCGACGCTCGACGGCGGCTACGACTTCATCGTCGTCCATGACCCCCAGCCCGTCGGGCTGCTGCAGGCCCACGGCAAGGGCAACGCGCACTGGGTATGGCGCTGTCACATCGACACGAGCGAGCCGAACCCCGACGCCTGGCATTTCCTCGCCCCCTACCTGGAGGGCTTCGACGCGGCCGTGTTCACGATGGGAGAGTTCGTACCACCCGGCCTGCCGATCAACCGCGTCGAGGTGATCCCCCCGGCGATCGACCCGTTGAGCCCCAAGAACATGGAGCTCGACCAGGCGATGGCCAGCCAGATCCTCGACTGGATCGGCGTCGATCTCCCCGGCCGGCTCGTCACGCAGGTCTCGCGCTTTGATCCTTGGAAGGATCCGCTCGGCGTGGTCGACGCCTACCGGCTCGTGCGCGAGGAGATACCGGAGCTTCAGCTCGCCTTGGTCGGCTCGATGGCACTTGATGACCCCGAGGGCTGGGGGGTCTACCAGCAGGTCTCAGACGCCGCCGAGCACGACCCGCTGATCCACGTCTACACCAACCTCACGGGTGTCGGCAACGTCGAGGTCAACGCCTTCCAGCGCCTATCGGAGGTGATCGTGCAGAAGTCGATCCGCGAGGGCTTCGGTCTCGTCGTCTCCGAGTCGCTGTGGAAGGGCACCCCCGTCATCGCAGGGCACGCCGGCGGGATACCCCTGCAGATGCCCGCCGGGGTCGGCGGACGACTCGTGCACAGCACCGAGGAGTGCGCCACCGCGATGCTTGAGCTATTGCGCAACCGCGAGCTGGCAGCAGACCTCGGCCAGCGCGGACGCGAGCATGTACGCGAGCACTTCCTGCTGCCACGCCTGCTGATGGAGGAGCTGCGCCTGCTGAGCACGCTTGACTCTCACGGGGCCAACGTGTCTGCGGGATCATTGGGCAAGGCATGACCGAGCCAACCCCCGTGCAAGGCTCGGAGGTTGACGTGGAGGAGGCCGCGGAACTGCTCCTGCGTGACTTGCGTAGCTCACGGGAGGGCCTCTCAGCCCGCGAGGCACAGCGGCGGCTAATCCAGTACGGCCCCAACGAACTGAGCCGCCGGGGTGGCTTGAAGTGGCCGGGGGAGCTGGCGCGTCAGCTGACTCATCCGCTCGCGCTGCTGCTGTGGCTAGCGGCGGCGCTGTCATTCGCCGTTGGCAGCCAAACGATTGCGGTCGCGGTTCTGCTGGTGATCTTGCTCAACGCCGTGTTCGCGTTTGTGCAGGAGATGCAGGCAGAGCGGGCGGTGGAGGCCCTGGCGCAGTTCCTGCCTCAGCACGTCACGGTCCTGCGCGATGGACAGTCGTCCTCGATCCTGGCCGCCGATCTGGTTCCCGGCGACGTTGTGGTCGTCGAGGAGGGCGATCGCATCGCGGCCGACATGCGCCTGATCTCCGGTGGCGTGGAGGTTGACCTCTCGACGCTCACCGGCGAGTCCGCGCCGGTGCTGCGCTCCGCCGAGCTGATCGACACCGGCGTACCGCGGATCGCCGCGCGGGATCTCCTGTTCAGCGGTACGAGCGCAACCGGCGGAGAGGCCCAGGGTCTCGTGTTCGCGACCGGGATGCACACCGAGCTAGGGCGCATCGCCGCACTGTCTGAGCGAGTCAAGGAGGAGCCGAGCCCACTCGAGCGCCAGGTTCGTAAGGTCGCATGGTTGATCGCGGGAATCGCGATCGCGATGGCCATCGCCTTCGTCCCGGTCGCAATCTTCGGAGCCGGCCTGTCCTTCACCAACAGCGTCGTGTTCGCGGTCGGCCTGCTGGCCGGCAACGTGCCGGAGGGGCTGCTGCCAGTAATCACCCTGGCGCTGGCCGTCGCGGTGCGCGCGCTCGCCCGCCGGGGTGCGCTCGTCAAGCGCCTCAGCGCCGTGGAGACCCTCGGCTCCACCGACGTGATCTGCACCGACAAGACCGGCACCCTGACCCAGAACCAGATGCGGCCCGTCGCGGCCTGGACGCTCACAAACGAAATCGCGCTAGACCCCAAGACATCAGACCCGTTGGAGCACACCAGCGACGCCGCCCTCACAGCCCTAGCCGAAACTGCCGCCGCGTGCAACAACGCTCACCTGAACGCCGACGGCGATAGCGGCGGAGACCCAACCGAGGTCGCGCTGCTCATCGCCGCGCACAAGCTCGCCACCGGCATCGACGCGGCCAGCCGCGAGCACACGCGCACTCACCAGTACAACTTCGACGCGCAGCGCAAGCTGATGTCCACCATCGACACCGGCAAAGACTTCGACTGGCTGCACACCAAGGGCGCCCCCGAGTCGGTGCTCCCAAGCTGCACCACTGTGCTCCTGCCCGATGGCGAGCAGCACCCGATGGGGCCCTCCGAGCGCGAGCGCGTAACCCGCCAGGTAGAGAGCTTCGCCCGGCAGGGCCTGCGCGTGCTGGCGCTCGCTCACAGGCGCCTGGAGCACGGTGAGCCACCACCGCGCCGCGAGGACGCCGAGCGCGAGCTGTGCCTACTCGGCCTGGTCACAATGCGCGACCCACCACGCCCCGAGGTGCTCGACGCCGTCGAGCGCTGCCACCGCGCAGGCATACGCATCGTGCTGATCACCGGCGACCACCCGCTGACCGCGGCAGCGATTGCCGGCCAGGTCGGGATTGGCGGCACCGAGCCGCTGATCGTCAACGCACAGGAGTTCGACCATCTTCACGAGCAGGAGGTGAAGGACATCCTCGCCACCGGCCGCGAGGTGATCTTTGCCCGCGCCTCACCGGAGACCAAGCTGCAGATCGCCGAGGCCCTGCGCGGCCAGGGTCACGTGGTCGCAATGACCGGCGATGGCGTCAACGACGCGCCCGCGCTGCGCACCGCCGACATCGGTGTGGCAATGGGCCGCTCGGGCACCGACGTGGCCCGCGAGGCATCGACGATGATCCTCACCGACGACAATTTCGCCACGATCGTCGAGGCGGTCCAGGCAGGGCGTCAGGTCTACGACAACGTTCGCAAGTTCATCCAGTACATCTTTGCTCACGCCACACCCGAGGTCGCGCCGTTTCTCGTGTTCGCGCTCAGCGGCGGAGCGATCCCGCTGCCGCTCACCGTGCTGCAGCTACTCGCCTTCGACGTCGGCTCAGAGACGCTGCCATCGCTCGCGCTCGGACGCGACCCGATCGAGCCCGGCAGCATGGACCGTCCGCCACGACCACGCTCAGAGGGCGTCATCCAGCCACCGATGCTCCTGCGCGCCTGGCTGTTCCTCGGCGTCATGGTCGCCGGACTCTCACTCGCCGGCTTCTTCTACGTCCTTGACCGTGCCGGCTGGCACACAGGCGACCCCGTAAGCGCCGGCACGCCGCTTCACCACGCCTACCTGCAGGCAACCACGATGACGTTCCTGGGGATGATCACCGGGCAGATCGGCACCGCGTTCGCCGTGCGCACCCGACGCGCCTCGCTGCGGTCCATCGGCGTCCTCAGCAACCGCTACCTGCTCGGCGCGATCATCGCCGAGCTGCTGCTCGCCGCCATCTTCATCTACATGCCACCGATGCAATCGCTGCTGGGAACCGCGGCGCTGCCAGTACACGATCTCTTGTTCCTGCTGCCATACCCGTTCATCGTGTGGGGTGCTGATGAGCTGCGCCGCTGGCTGATACGCCGCCACACCCGTCCGCAGGCTGCGTAGGCTGCGTCCACGGTGAGCTTTGGAACCCTGACCGTGGTCGTGCTCGCCGGGCTCGGCGGCCCACTGCTTGCCCTCAGCGAACGACGGTTCGTCCCGATTGTGGTCGGTGAGATCATCGCCGGCATCCTCGTCGGCCCGGAAGCGCTGAGCATCGTGGACCCCACCAACGCCACGATCTCCTTTCTCGGCCAAGTGGGATTCGCGATGCTGATGCTGACCGTCGGGATGCACCTGCCGCTGCGCGACCCACGGCTGGCCCGCTCGCTGCGTAGCGGGACGCTGCTCGCTGCGATCGTCGCGGTGCTCGCCATACCGGCAGGTCTGCTCGCCGCCGCAGTCGCCGGCACCGCCCACGCCAGCGTCTACGCCGTGCTGCTCGCATCGGGGTCCGCCGCGGTGCTGCTGCCCGCGCTGGAGGAGGCCGACGCGACGGGGCTCGACGCGCTGGCGGTGATGGCACAGGTCACGATCGCGGACATCGTGACGATCCTCTCCGTCCCGATCGTGCTGCAGCCAGGCCGCACCCTGCACGCGCTGCTCGGCGGCCTGCTCGTCGCCGCAGGCGTCCTGCTGCTGCTCGCCACCGCGCGCCTGCTCAGAGGCCATGCGTGGGTGAGACACGTGCGCCACCTCTCAAAGCAGCGCCATTGGGCACTCGATCTGCGCCTCTCGCTGCTCGTCCTGTTCCTCCTCGCATGGATTGCTCAAAAGAGCGGCACCAGCGTCCTGATCGCGGGCTTCGCCGCCGGGCTGATGGTCGCGCTGATCGGCGGACCCAAACGACTCTCCACACAGGTGCGGGGAGTAGCTGACGGCTTCTTCATACCCCTCTACTTCGTCGTGCTCGGCACCCAGCTCGACCTCCACGGACTCTTTGAGCATCCCGAGATGCTCGTGCTCGCCGCCGCGCTCGCACTGCTGAACATCGTGATCCACCTCGCCGCGGTCCTGATCACGCGCAGGCCACCGAGCGCGGGGCTGGCCGCCAGCGCACAGCTCGGTGTGCCGGCCGCCATCGCCTCGCTCGGGCTTGCCGAGCACGTCCTATCGAGCACGGTCGCGACCGCGATCGTCGCCGCGGCCGTAGTCAGCCTCGGTGTCTGCACGATAGGCGTCGAGCGGATGCTGGCCCGCGAAAGCCGGCTCACGCCTGCGGCGGCTGGTCATCAAGTACCCGCCTGACCTGCCGGGCGATCTCAAGATCCTCACGGCTGGCGAGTACGAGTGTGCGGACACCCGCCCCGTCCGCGCCGATCTCGGCGTCCCCTGCTGCCTGCCGGTTGCGAGCCTCATCGACGTTCACGCCAAGGAAGCTGAGCCCCTCGGCGGTGTGAGAGCGCACCGCCGGTGAATACTCGCCGACGCCGCCGGTGAACACGAGCACATCCATACCCTCCAGGGTTGCGGCCATCGCGGCGATCGCGCCGCGCAGCCTATGCAGGTAGACATCAAGCGCGAGTCGCGCCTGCAGGTCCCCCAAGTCGGCACGAGCGAGGATCTCGCGCATATCAGCGGTGCCACACAATCCCAGCAGCCCGGAGCGGTGCTCAAGCGCATCCGCCAGCTCCGCGGCGGACAGTCCCTCGCGCTCTGAGAGCCACAGCAGCATCCCCGGGTCAACGTCACCGCAGCGGGTCGCCATCACCAGGCCCTCCAGCGGCGTGAATCCCATCGTCGTATCCCGCGAGCGGCCGTCGGCGATCGCGCACAGCGACGCACCGGCCCCCAAATGGCAGCTCACGATCCGCAGCCCCGAGGCGCCCCGTTCGAGTAGCTCAGGTGTGCGACGCGCGACCCATGAGTGCGAGAGGCCGTGGAAGCCGTAGCGGCGAAGCCCCCAGCGCTCCCGCCACACCCCAGGCAGCGCATAGGTCGCGGCGGCATCCGGTAGAGAAGCGTGAAAAGCTGTGTCAAAGCACGCGACCGCTGGCAGCCCTGGAAGCATCTCCGTCACTGCATCCAGCGCCGCGAGCGACTTAGGTTGGTGAAGCGGCGCAAGGTCGCACAGCTCGCGCATCCCCGCCTCCACATCGGCGTCGATCCTCACAGCCCGCGTGAAGCGCGCGCCTCCGTGGACGATGCGATGCCCAACAGCGTCCGCTTCGCGCAGCACCGTGTCCAGCGCGGCCCGGAGCTGATCCGGGTCCACCTGCGCGCGAGGAGCATCCAGTTCCCGCGCGGCGATCACAGTGTCATCGCCGTCGAGCAGCGCCAGCTTCAGACTGCTGGAGCCCGCGTTGACGACCAGGACCCGCATCGCCGAGGCTATGTTGATCGAGCCTCGATCGAGCCGGGCCAGCACCAGTCCGTGACATCGGGCGGGTCCTGCCCGTGCTCGCGTGTGTAAGCCCTATGGCGCAGCCGCTCGTCGACCATCTCCTGACGTATGTGCGCCGCGTGCTCCGCCAGGCCGGGCACCCGGTCGATCACATCCATCACGAGATGGAAGCGGTCCAGGTCATTGAGCATCACCATGTCGAACGGCGTGGTGGTGGTGCCCTCCTCCTTGTAGCCGCGGACATGGAAATTGGCGTGGTTGGTGCGCTGATAGGTGAGACGGTGAATCAGCCACGGGTAGCCGTGGTAGGCAAAGATCACCGGCCGGCTCGTCGTGAACAGCGCGTCGAACTCTGCATCGGGCAGCCCGTGCGGATGCTCGGTGTCGGGCTCCAGGCGCATCAGATCGACAACATTCACAAGCCTGACCTTCAGATCAGGCAGACGCTCGCGCAGGATCGCCACCGCGGCGACGCTCTCAAGGGTCGGGATGTCCCCGGCGCAGCCGAGCACCACGTCGGGCTCCTGATCGCCGTCGCTGCAGGCCCAGTCCCACATGCCGACCCCGCGCGTGCAGTGCGCGACCGCCTCGTCCATCGTCAGGTAGTTGAGCGCCGGCTGCTTGCCGGCGACGATCACGTTCACATAGTCGCGGCTGCGCAGGCAGTGATCGGCGACGGACAGCAGACAGTTCGCATCCGGCGGCAGGTACACGCGCACAACCTCCGCCTTCTTGTTGATCACGTGGTCGATGAACCCTGGGTCCTGGTGGGAGAACCCGTTGTGGTCCTGACGCCACACGTGTGAGGAGAGCAGATAGTTCAGCGATGCCACCGGCGCGCGCCACGGGATGCCGCGCGTCACCTTCAACCACTTCGCGTGCTGGTTGAACATCGAGTCCACGATGTGGATGAACGCCTCGTAGCTGTTCAGCAGGCCATGCCGACCCGTCAACAGGTAGCCCTCGAGCCAGCCCTGGCAGAGATGCTCGCTCAAGACCTCCATCACCCGCCCGTCGGGCGCGAGGTGATCGTCGCTGTCCAGGCGCTCAGCGTCCCACGCGCGGTTCGTGACCTCGAACACCGCGCCCAAGCGGTTGGATGCCGTCTCGTCAGGACCCATGATGCGGAGGTTCGCCGGGTTGGCGCTGAACGCATCGCGCAGGAACGCGCCGAGCACCCGCGTGGGCTCGCTGATGCTCGCCGTCGGCGCTGGCACCTCGACGGCGTAGTCATGGAAGTCAGGCAGCTCGAGATCGCGCAGCAGCGCACCGCCGTTGGCGTGCGGGTTCGCGCCCATGCGTCGCTCACCCTCGGGTGCAAGCGCCGCCAGCTCCGTCCGGAGTGCGCCATTCTCGTCAAACAGCTCCTCGGGGCGGTAGGAGCGAAGCCACTCCTCCAGCTGACGTAGGTGCTCGGGATTCCCAGCCAGGTCTGAGAGCGGGACCTGATGAGAGCGAAACGACCCTTCAGCTGGCAGCCCGTCGACCACCTTTGGGCCGGTCCAGCCCTTGGGGGTGCGCAGCACGATCATCGGCCAGCGCGGACGCTCGGACGGGTGGCTGGGATCTGCATTGCGGGCGCGGCGCTGGATCTCCGTGATCTCCGCCGTGACCTCATCCAAGGTGGCGGCCATCAGCTGGTGCATCGTCTGCGGGTCATCGCCCTCGACGAAGCGCGGCGCGTACCCGTAGCCCTCCATCAGAGACCGCAGCTCTGTCTGCGGGATGCGGGCGAGCACCGTCGGGTTGGCGATCTTGTAGCCGTTGAGATGCAGGACGGGGAGCACCGCGCCGTCGCGGGCTGGGTTCAGGAACTTGTTGGAGTGCCAGCTCGTCGCCAGCGGTCCCGTCTCTGCCTCGCCGTCACCGATCACGCAGCAGACGAGCAGGTCGGGGTTATCGAACGCGGCCCCGTAGGCGTGCGCGAGGGAGTAGCCAAGCTCGCCGCCCTCGTGGATCGACCCCGGCGTCTCCGGCGCCACATGACTCGGGATGCCACCGGGGAAGGAGAATTGGCGAAACAGGCGGCGCAGGCCCTCCTCGTCACGGCCGATGTGGGGGTAGACCTCGCTGTAGGTGCCCTCCAGATACACGTTCGCGAGAACCCCCGGACCACCGTGGCCAGGACCCACCACATAGAGGGCATTCAGGTCCCGCTCGCGTATCACCCGGTTCATGTGCACGTACATGAAGTTCAGGCCGGGGGTCGTGCCCCAATGCCCGAGCAGACGTGGCTTTACGTGCTCGATCGCAAGCGGCTCGCGCAGCAGCGGATTCTCAAGCAGATAGATCTGGCCGACCGACAGATAGTTCGCGACCCGCCAGTAGGCATCCAGCGCGAGCAGTTCCTCGCCCGAGAGGACAGCGGGCGGGTCTGTCACGGTCGCGTCGTCGATCACAGCTCAAGACTCTACGCTTGGCCCGTGGCACACGAGACCGAGAGCACTGCCGGGCATGAGCTGACCTTCGATGAGGAGCTGCTGCTGTGGCTCGGCGATGAGCCGCCACAGGTGCGGGCCGCGGACGCCGAGCGCGTGCGGGACATCGCCGGCGAGTTCGCCAGGGGCTTCGACGCGCTCGCCCATATCGAGCGGGCTGTGACGGTGTTCGGCTCAGCACGTACACCTCGCGAGCACCCCGACTACGCGCTGGTCCGCGAGCTGGGCGCGTGCCTGGGCAGGGCGGGCTACGCGATCATCACCGGAGGCGGCCCAGGGCTGATGGAGGCCGCCAACCACGGCGCGCGCGATGTCGGCGCGCTGTCGATCGGTTGCAACATCGAGCTTCCACGAGAGCAGGCGCCCAACCCCTACCTGGACATCGCCCTTCGCTTCCGTCACTTCTTCGCGCGCAAGGTCATGTTCGTGCGCTACGCCAGCGCTTTCGTGATCGCCCCCGGAGGCTACGGCACCCTCGATGAGCTGTTCGAGGCGCTTACGCTGATCCAGACCGCGACGATCCGACACTTCCCGGTAATCCTGCTCGGCGACGGCGAGTGGGACGGCCTGCTCGACTGGCTACGCGCCCGCGTGCTGGCCGAGGGCCGTATCGACGCTGCGGATCTCACGGTGCTTCACGTCGTCAAACGGCCAGCGGAAGTATGCGCGATCGTCGATGCCGCACGCCAGCGCCAGCGCGAGCACTCAACCCGGCAGAAGCGACGCACCGCAGCCGCCAGATCGACCTGACAGTCGATCTCAGAAGTGCGAGGATGCGATCGGTGTCGGCCCCGCAACAGTTGAGCTATAAGCAGTATGAGAAGGAGCTGCTGCGCCTGCAGACCGAGCTCGTCTACATGCAGGAGTGGATCGTCGCCCAGCAACGTCGGCTGGTGGTCATCTTCGAGGGGCGCGACACGGCCGGCAAGGACGGTGCGATTAAGCGGATCACGGCCTATCTGAACCCCCGCACCTGCCGCATCGTGGCGCTCCCAGCTCCCGACGAGCGTGAGCGCACGCAGTGGTACTTCGCTCGCTACGCCGCCCACCTGCCCCCCGCCGGAGAGATTGCCCTGTTCAACCGCAGCTGGTACAACCGTGCCGGCGTCGAGCACGTCATGGGCTACTGCACCCCGGATGAGTACGAGGAGTTCCTGCGCTTCTGCCCGCAGTTCGAGCAGTCGCTGCAGAACGAAGGGATCACGCTCATCAAGTATTGGCTGTCGGTCTCAGACGACGAGCAGGAGCGCCGTTTCGAGAAGCGCCTGACCGACCCGCGCAAGCGCTGGAAGTTCAGCCCCACCGACCTGCAGGCCCGAGCGCGCTGGGTTGACTACGCGCAGGCGAAGGACCGCATGTTCGCCCGCACCGACACCGACCACAGCCCGTGGCATGTGGTCGAGGCAGACGATAAGCGCACCGCCCGCCTGAACCTCATCAGCCACCTGCTCTCGCTGATTCCCTATGAGCACCCGGACAGTGCCAAGAAGGTGAAGCTCCCGCCGCGCCAGCGGCGCAAGTACAAGCGCCCGCCGAAGCAGTCCGAGCGTGAGGTGCCGGTGCGTTACACGGTGGTGGGCTGAAACCTACGCGCTGTCTATCTCATGGCGCCGCTAGTCATCTGCGTTAGGAGAGGACGACCGGCTGCTGTTGCTGGCTCACGGGCACTCCGGCTGCCGCATACGCATCGAGCCCGTCGAGCGTCTCGCTCGCAAGGAGCGCCTGAGCAAGACTCTCCAACTGCTCGCGGTGCTCTGTGAGCAGGCTTGTGACCTCCTGATGGGCGGTGTCGATCATCCTCCTGACCTCCTCGTCCACGAGACGTTGGGTGGACTCCGAGGTCGCGCTCACCCCCGGTAGGAATGGTCCCTCACCGTCGGCGGGGAGTACTGCGATCGGGCCGATCGCCTCGCTCATGCCCCAGCGGCCGACCATCTGGCGTGCGATCATGGTGAGCTGCTGAATATCGGACTCCGCGCCGGTGGTGATCGTGCCGTAGACGACCTCCTCGGCTACGCGCCCGCCGAGCGCCACACGGATCTTCGCCTGCAACTCCTCAAGCGAGTACGAGACACGATCTGAGTCAGGAGTGGAGAGCGTCACTCCCAGCGCCATGCCGCGCGGGATGATCGAGACCTTGCGCACAGGGTCCGCGCCCGCGGTGAGCATCCCCACGAGCGCGTGCCCGGACTCGTGGTAGGCGGTGCGCTCGCGGTCGGCTGGGGAGAGCAGGATGCCGCGCGGGGAGCCAAGCATGATCTTCTCCAGCGAGTCAGTGAGGTCGGCCATCTGCACCTTCTCGTGGTCGCGGCGAGCAGCCAGCAGAGCGGCCTCGTTGGCGAGGTTCGCAAGGTCCGCTCCGACCATCCCCGGCGTGCTCGCGGCCAGCGCGTCGAGGTCGACGGACGGGTCGAGCGGGATCGAGCGCGTGTGGACCGCGAGGATTTCCCGCCGCCCGCCACGGTCGGGCGCCTGCACCGTGACGCGGCGATCGAAGCGGCCGGGCCGCAGCAGCGCGGAGTCCAGCACGTCTGGACGGTTGGTCGCGGCCAGCACGACGACAGCCTCCGAGCTTTCAAAACCGTCGAGTTCGGTGAGGATCTGGTCGAGCGTCTGCTCGCGCTCGTCGTTCGCGCCCGTGACCGACACCGACCCCTGACGTGAGCGTCCGATCGCGTCGAGCTCGTCGATGAAGATGATCGCCGGCGCCGCCTCCTTCGCCTTGACGAACAGGTCACGCACCCGCGAGGCGCCGACGCCGACGATCGCCTCGATGAACTCTGAGGCGGAGATCGAGAAGAACGCCGCGTGCGCCTCGCCCGCGACCGCGCGGGCGAGCAGCGTCTTGCCGGTTCCCGGTGCGCCCGCGAGCAGCACCCCGTGAGGCATCCGTCCGCCCAGGCGCCCGTAGCGCTCGGGATTGCGCAGGAAATCCACGATCTCCGAGAGCTCGGACTTGGCCTCGTCGATGCCAGCGACATCCTTGAACGTGACGAGGATCTTCGCCGGGTCAACGCGCCGCGCCTGCGAGCGTCCGAAGTTCCCGAGTGCTCCCATCGCGCCGCCGGCCTTCGCGGCGCGGCGAGCGATGAAGATGAACAGACCAACGATCAAGAGGGTCGGGCCGAAGCCGAGCAGCAACTCGCTGAGCAGCGACTGGCTGGTGCTCGTCGACTTCGCGTTGACTTCCACACCCTTTTCTTGCAACAGCGCCGATAGCTGGCTGCCGTTCCAGAACGACGGGACCTGGGTGGCGAACAGGGTGCTGGGCGTCGCCTTCTTGTTTGTGGCTGGATAGCGCACCTTGTGCTTGAAGGTGCCCTGGATCGTGTCGCCCTTGGAGGAGATCGACTTCACCTCGCCGCCCTTGACCTGTTCGAGGAAGAAGGGGTTGAACGACACGGTTACTCGCGGCTGACCAGCCGCGGGCGCAAAGATCAGCACCGAGATCCAGTTCAGCGCGAGCAGGAACACCACGAACCACAAGAAGCCGGGTCTGCGGTGCGCTGGCGGCCCTTTCGGTGCCTGCTCGGGCATCCCCCGCCCATCAGGTGCGGGGGAGACATGCCAGCCACGCTTATCGCGCGGCATCGGCGGGTGCGTATTCGTCAAGCTGGCGCCTGCACCATCAGGCTCCTGCGGTGTTAGATCGGGCACCCGGCTCATGCTACGCATCGTCGCTCTAAAGCACACTCGGCGTATATCGCGGGATGCTCCGTAAAAACCCGCACGCCGTGCAGGAGCCAGCCCCGATGCTGCCGGGACAATCTGGGATCTAGGGTGTACGGACACCGACAAGGAGACCTGTGATGTTCAAGAACGTGCTCGTGGGAGTGGACGGCAGGGCAGGTGGCCGTGACGCCATTGCGCTTGCCTGCAAGCTCACAAACCCCGATGGAAAACTAACGCTCGCCCACGTCCACACCGGCGATCTGCGCCCATCGCACGCCATCGCCCCCGGCTTGGTCAGAGAAGAGCGCGAGGCATCCCACGAGCTGCTCGAGCAAGAGCGCGCCGCGGCCGATGTCAAAGCCGAGCTCACCAGCATCGTGTCGATGAGTCCCGGCCGCGGCTTGCACGAGCAGGCCGAGGAGCAGAACGCCGACCTGATCGTCGTGGGCTCCTGCAGTCACGGCGCATTCGGGCGCGCGATGCTCGGCGATGACACGCGCGCCGCGCTGAACGGCGCTCCCTGCGCGGTCGCCGTCGCACCCCTCGGCTACGCCGAGCACCCCACCCCGATCGCGAAGGTCGGTGTCGCCTACAACTCCTCACCGGAGAGCAAGGCGGCGCTCGCGATGGCCCACACGCTCGCCGCGCCAACCCGTGCAGAGGTTCACGCACTGGAAGTCGTCTCGATCCCCACAGTCGCCTACACCGGGATCATTCCCCCAGCGATCGGAGACAGCGTTGACGTGATGCTCCAAGAGGCAACCAGCCGAATGAGCAAACTGTCCGATGTCGAGGGTCGCGCGGTCTACGGCCTTGCGGGTGAGGAGCTGGCCGCGTTCGGCGATCAGGTCGATCTCCTGGTGGTCGGCTCACGCAGCTACGGTCCAGTCAAGCGCCTGGTGCTCGGCAGCACCTCCGACTACCTCGAGCGCCACGCACGCTGCTCACTGCTCGTGTTGCCCCGTGTTGTAACTGGCCCAGGCCAGGGCTCTACCGCCTAGAGCGCAGTATCCGCGCGCTGAGCGTAAGCTCGGTGTCATGAGTGATAAGACCCACTTCACGGTCGAGGAGGCCCGTGCAGCCGGCGAGCAGATAGGCATCCATTGGGAGACCTCGTCGTTCGACGTCGAGCAGCTTCGGATCGGGATGGACGTTGAGCTTGAGCACGGCACGCAGGATCTCCAGACCAACGTCACCGACGACGACGTGACCGTAACCGCGAAGATCGCGCGAGCGCACCTCAACGAGTTCCCGGACTATTACACGCGCTTGGCCGTCATGGAGGCCGAGGCAGAGACCTACTGGGCAGCGCAAGGCGAGTAGCGCATACGACCCCATCAGCTCAGCGCAACGGGGCGTCTGCTCCCGGACCATGCCTCGGCGGCGTACTGGAGGCTTCGCCGATGACCTAACCGGCAGGCATCCCCTGTGTACAAAAAGGGTGCCCGTCTCGTGCTTGGCGCGGTCGTAATCACACGCTCGATGGGTGCCTAATGCCACGGGCTAGGGCACGGGTCACTCAGCTCCACACAAGTGCTCTCGAACATCTGTCGAGAGCCATCGAGATTAGTCAAGCATGCCTATAGACCGTCGACTTATCAAGCATTGTAGAGATAGTTCCAAACTTCTCCATCGTTCTAAACACAGAAGGATTCGAGGTTCAGCGACGAAGATCACGCTAGGTCTCTGGATGAGAAGCCGCCATGCCTGAGTCGCTCGATCGGCCCGTCGCCGGCGCTGCGTCGGCCGCATCGCGCGCAGGCGCTGGCGGGGACAGACGACGCTGGTGGATGTTGGTCGCCTGCACGATCCTCTTGCTTGGCTTGGGGGTCTCGGTTGCCGGCGCTTTGCTGTGGCGCTCGAGCGTGCGCGCGCATGAGAAGCAGGCGTTTCAGACCACCGCGACCGACGTCAGCGGGACGCTGGAGACGTTGCTGCGTCGCGATACTGACTTCGTAGCGACGCTGCGCGGTGTGCTGACCATGCAGCCCGGTCTGAGCGCCAGCGGCTTCGATCAGTGGTTCTCTGAGCTGGAAGGCCACCAGCGACAGGTGGGAGGCCTTGGCACACTGGTCGTCAGGTCGGTGCCGGCGGCCGAACTCACGGCCTTTCGGGCACGGCGTGACGCCGATCCGGCATTTCGCGCGCTCGTGGGAGGCAGGCTTGAACCTGTCGTCCCGGATGGGCGTGCCCGCTATTGCTTGCTCTCGGCGGGCGGCGTGGACACTCCGTACAGCCCAGGCATCACACGGCTGCTGCAGGGAGACTGGTGCAATCCAAGCTCCCCGATCGGTGGGTATCCGGCGGGCGGGACCTCGCAGGCGGAGCTCATGCAGTCGCTCACGGACAGCGGGCGGTTTCTGGTTTACCCCGTCACGGCTGACGGGGTTAGCAGCTTCTTCATCGAAGCCGCCTTCTATAGACGCGGCGCCAGCCTGGCGAGCGCCGCACAACGCCGTGCGGCGCTCGCCGGCTGGGTTTCGAGCTCGTTCCATATCGCCACTCTCATACGGTCGGCCCTTGGCGGACACCGCAGCCTTGCCGTGGCGCTGTACCACAGCAATCCCGGCCAGCGCTCTCAACTCATGGGCCGGGCGGGCGCTGCCGCAACCGCCAACCAGCTCACGCACGGTGACACCTTGCAAATCGATGGCACGTGGATCGTGAAGGTGAGGGGAGCCAGCGCTGCCAGCGGACTGTCTGCCAACGTGCAGGGACTGCTGGTGTTGGTGGGCGGCGCGATCGTGAGTGCCCTGTTGTTCGCGCTGGTATTGGTGCTGACGCGCTCGCGTGAGCACGCCCTGGGGATGGTCGAGGAGAAGACCGGACAGCTCCGTCACCAGGCGCTGCACGATGCTCTCACCGGGCTACCCAACCGTGTGCTTGCGCTCGACAGGGCCGAGCAGATGCTCGCCCGCGCGCGGCGCCAGCGCCTCCCGGTGGCGGCGCTGTACGTCGACATTGATGGCTTCAAGCACGTCAACGACACCTTCGGGCACGCCGCCGGCGACGAACTGCTGAGGATCATCGCCACGAGGCTCGCGGGTGTCGTGCGCGAGGGCGACACGGCGGCCCGCCTGGGCGGTGACGAGTTCGTCGTACTCGTGGAGGGCTCCGTGCTCGACGCCGGCCCCGAGCTCGTCGCCGAGCGGGTGCTGGAAGTGCTGCGCCGACCCTACGACATGAACAAGGAGATCGGCCGTCAGCTCGCGATCACCGCGAGCATCGGCGTCGCCTCTGGTCTGAGGGGCAGCGCCGATGAGCTGCTGCGCGATGCCGACGTCGCCCTGTATGAAGCGAAGGCGGCTGGAAAGAACTGCTACACGCTGTTCGAGTCAGAGATGAAGACCGCCGTGCAGGACCGGCTCACGCTCGAGATGGACCTGGCTGAGGCGCTCGAGCGCCACGAGCTATTCCTGCTCTACCAACCCACCTTCGACCTGCAAACAGAGAACGTGATCGGCGTCGAGGCACTGATCCGCTGGCACCATCCCACACGCGAGGTCATGCAACCTATCGAGTTCATCCCCCTCGCCGAGGAAAGCGGACTGATCGTCCCGATCGGCCGATGGGTGCTCGAAGAGGCCTGCCGCCAAGCCGCCACATGGCACAGACAAGGCCACCGGATCGGCGTGTCGGTGAACGTGTCCGGACGCCAGCTCGACCGCGACGAGTTGATCGACGACGTGCGCCGCGCACTAGAGCAAAGCGGACTGGACCCGGCAAGTCTGACACTCGAGATCACCGAGACCACGCTGATGCGCGACGCCGAGGCTACCGCCCAACGCCTGCGCGAACTCAAGCAGCTCGGAGTTCGCATCGCAATCGACGACTTCGGCACCGGCTACAGCTCACTGGCCTACCTGCGCCAATTCCCGGTCGACGCTCTGAAGATCGACCGATCCTTCATCGGAGGCATCGCCGCCTCCGATGAGTCGGCCGCGCTGATCCACACGCTCGTGCAACTCGGCAAGACGCTCCAGATCGAGACACTCGCCGAGGGCATCGAGGAGCAGGTCCAGCTCAAGACCCTGCAACGCGAACACTGCGACCACGGACAAGGCTTCCTATTCTCGCGTCCCCTCGACGTCAGCGCAGTCGAAGCATTCCTACAGTCCAGCGACACCTCGATCCAACCGCTGCCAACACGCTAGCTGGCGGACGATGGCAGAGGTTCCGGTGGTTCATGGTCAGCTTTGCGGGGGCCCCTCTTCCCTTTAGTCGAACCTTCCTGGCAGACGACTGGAGGGAAGGCTTGCGAGCCTCCCCCCCCAGTGAGATCGCCGGATGCGCCCGGCGGGCGTTAGAGCGCGAGCGTTACTCGCCGCGATTAGTCAAGCTCGACAGCCAAGCGGTCTTGCGGTATGGCGGCATCAGCAGGACCAGCACGATCAGCACTGCCGTACCGACGAGGTACTGGAACAGCTCCGCGACAGTCGCGAATTCACCGATCATGTTCTCCGCGAAGGACATCAGTCCGAACGCGAAGATCGCGAGACCCATCCCGCTCAGCAGGATCGGCTTGCGGCGGGTCGGCAGGAACTCGCCCGTGAGCACGCTCGCGGCGATCACGAGGAACACGAGACCCTCCAGCAGACCGAGCAGCACCCAGGACGTGTTGGTGCCGGGGAACGAGGCGATGAAGGAGCCGTGAAAGCCCTTAGCCAACCCGGCGGGCATCGTGCCGCTGTCGTCAAAGAGCTTCTCCTTGGCGGCGTAATAGAACAGGAATCCGAACGTCATGTACGTCGCCGCGATGATCAGCCAGTAGCTCGCGACGTCGGCGATACGGGCGGTGGTGGCCTCGCGAGAGCGGACCGGGACTGAGTGTGTATGTGCGGCAGTTGCCATTGCGTTCCTCCGGTTGAATTACCTTGTGAGCGAGAAGATAGATTCGGCTCACTCGTCCACCATCGGGGCTTAGCGCGCTCCCGATTGCGCTTTTCTACGCGGTCGCCCACCGTGGCGAGCACGCGGACGTCCCCGCTCCGCAGAACGCTCTGAGGGCGTTCTGCGACGGGCGACTCCTTCGGCGGCCCGCCCGCGTCTGGTATCGGGTTCAGCCGGTATCGTGACGGGCTATGGGCAACCAGGACACCGTGTCGACCGGCGAGGACGGCAGCGCACAGCCCCAGCCTGCGGAGACGATCCGTATCGTCCTCGCGGACGACCATGAGGTCGTGCGCACCGGCCTGCGGATGCTGCTCGACAACCAGCCCGACTTCGAGGTTGTCGCCGAGGCCAGCGACGCCGAAGGCGCGCGCCGTTACGTGCTCGGCCACCACCCCAAGGTGCTCGTGCTCGACCTCAACATGCCGGGCGGCTCAAGCCTTGAGGCGATCCCCGCGATGCGCGAGGAGTTCCCCGACACGCAGATCGTCGTGCTGACGATGCAGAAGGAGCCCGCGTTCGCCCGCGAGGCGCTCAGCGCCGGCGCGCTCGGCTACGTGCTCAAGGAGGCCGCACACGCGGAGCTGGTCGAGGCCGTCAGGCGCGCTGCCGTCGGCGAGAGCTATCTGAACCCCAGGCTTGGCGCCCGCATGGCCTCAGAGCCGCCGCCCGGCCCGCCCGATGATCTCTCCCCGCGTGAGGTGGACGTGTTGCGCCTGATCGCGCTGGGGAACACCAACACCGAGATCGGCGAGCAGCTCTACCTGTCGGTGCGAACGGTGGAGACACATCGCTCGCACATCCAGCAGAAGCTCCGGCTCTCAAGTCGCGCGGAGCTTGTCGCCTACGCGATCGACCGCGGGCTGATCAGTACCGAGCGCGAGTCCAGCAGCTGACTTACACGCTCTGCTGGGAGCGGTAGTGCTCCTTCCAGATCAGCTTGTAGATCGGGATCTTGCGGGGAAGGCTGCGGATGCCCGGTAGGAAGGGGATGCAGACGAACGCGAGGCTGAGTAGGCCCATGATGAGCATCACTTGGATGTCTGCGTTGGATGAGGAATTGATCGGTTCCACCTGATACCACAGCGTATACAGCCACAGCCATGCCTGGCCGGGGTAGCTGCCGGTCTCGTTCATCATGCCCCACTGCTCACCGAGCAGGTGCTGAGCTTCCGCGCGTTCGCCGAGCAGGCCGCCGTCGGCCATGAACAGCAGCGGCTTTGTGTAGTCGGTCTGGAAGAACTGGTTGCTAGTCAAGAGGCTCCCGTCAAGGCCACCGCTCTTTGCAAGGCCGAGCAGCCCGGCCATCATCGCTGGCACGGGACCCGTCCCGCTCGCCTGCACCGTCACCGCGCCGGTGCTCGGGTCGAGTGCCACCGTCTTGGGCGGCGCCTTCTTTTCTTCGATGGCCGTTTCATATTCTTCCAGTGGCTTGGCGTAGGCTTCGCCCCATTCCTTTTTGGTCTTTTCGGGCGCGGCCTGATATTCCGAGACGGCGCTCGTCAGGGCCGGGTCGCCGGGGATCGTCCGCAGCGGATCAATCACGTAATCCTCAGCGGTATTGATCGGGTGACTGACGCCGAGCCAGCGCTGCGGGTGCAGGAACAGGAAGTGCTGCACGCTTCCGCTGTTGTGGTTATACGGGGGGCCGTATTCAGCCGTGTCGCTCGTGCCGTTGAGCTCCTTCGCTGCCGTGGCGATGAAGTTCACGGGCTGTTCGCGCGACCACTGCGCGATCGTGCTCGGCTTGTCATCGGGTGAGGAGAACAGCACGGTCAGCACCACCGCCAGCAGGCCGATCACACCGACCGCGATGCACAACTCCTTGATCAGGTCATACGGCGCATAGCCGCCTTTCCAAGGCTGGGTGTCGTCCTTGGGAGACAGGAGGCTCACGTCTGCGCTCCGGTCGCCGGTTCGGGCGAGCTGTCGGCTTCGCCGCTCCCGCTCGCAGCGAGCGCGACCCTGCGCTTGTCCAGCTCGAACGGTGGCACGACGCCGTGGCGGCGCACGAGCAGCACGTGCGCGCTGACGAGCGCGACCACTGCCACGGGCAGCAGCAGCACGTGGTAGCTATACATCTGCCCGAAGTTCGTGACGTTGAAGAACGCGCCGACGCCGACCGAGTTCAACCCGTCCTTCGCCTGCGTGGAGATCCACTGCGCGTCGAAGTTCTGCTGGGAGACGTAGCCGGTAAGCGCGCAGGGCACCGCGACCAGGAACGTGATCGCGCCAGTCATCCACACGCGCGCACGGCCTCCGCGCCACGCGGCCATCCAGAACTTGCCCCACAGGTGGACGACCATCACGAAGAAGAACAGCTCGACGCTCCACATATGGATGCTGTTGAAGAAATGCCCGACGCCTGTGTCGTGCCACCAGGCGGGACCCTTCAATGCGAGGATCGAGCCGGAGGCGATGATCACGATCAGCGACGCGATCGAGGCGACCCCGAACACGTAGATCCACGAGGCGACATACGTCGGCTGACCGTCAGGGAGCAGCTTCTCGGGCGGCAGCGCCTCGACGGCCGCTTCCCTGACGCGCACCGTCCAGGTATCGGGGTGCGCCGTCGCACCCTCACCGGAGGGAGGGGGTGCGACGCTCACGATGCCCCGCCGCGCCTGCGCGCCGCCCCAGGAAACGGAAGCAGGATCGCAAGGACGAACACGACCAGCATCAGGACGATCACGACGACATTCGCCACCGACAGGTGGACGAAGCTCCAATCCACCGTATGGGCCGGGTGATTCAGGTTGACGATCGCGCCCAGCACGCCCACGGGACTCACGAGGAGCCGCCTCGAATCAGCCTGGACACCATCTGATCAGGGAGCCTAACGCCGAGACAGACCTCTGTGTATCCGTACTTTCCCCCGATGCTGTCTGCGAGCTGGCTCATGCGACGGCCACGCTCCGCTCAGCGGCGGCCATCTGCCGGTCGCCGTTCCCGCCCTGCAGGACGACCTTCAGCGCCCCGGTGTTCGCGGCGTCGGCGAACGTGTCGTAGGCGCTCATCGTGTCTCCGAGCGCGAAACGGTGCGTGGCAAACAGCGAGGGGTCCAGACGGCCGCTGGCGATCAGCCTCATCAGCTGCGGGATGCTGAACGTGTCCACCAGTCCCGTCGTGATCGTCACGTCACGAATCCACAGCTTCTCCAGATGCAGGCTCGCCGCCTTGCCGTGCACACCGATGTTCGCCACTCGACCACCGGGACGGATCAGATCAGCCGCGAGCTCAAACGTGTCCGGCACGCCAACCGCCTCGAAGGCCACATCTGCGCCGAGGCCGTCAGTCATCTCCATGACCTTGGCGAGAGCATCCTCGCGCGAGTTGTTGATCGTCTCATCCGCACCGAACCGTGTGGCGCTCTCAAGGCGGCTGTCGGCGAGGTCGATGGCGACGATCCGCCCCGGCGTGTAGAGGCGGGCTGTGAGGATCGCTGCCAGGCCGATCGGGCCGGCGCCGACGATCGCCACCATGTCGCCGGGGGAGACCATGCCGTTGAGCACCCCGACCTCGAAGGAGGTGGGCAGGATGTCCGCGAGGAACAGCACCTGCTCGTCAGTGAGCTGGGCGGGCACCTTGTAGACGGAGTTATCGGCGAACGGGACGCGAGCATATTCGGCCTGCAGCCCGTTGATGAGGTGCCCGAAGATCCAGCCGCCGCCACCCAAGCACTGCCCGTAGCGGCCCTCCTTGCAGAAGCGGCAGCGTCCGCAGGAGCTCACGCAGGACATCAGCACGCGATCACCAGGGGCGACGGTGCTGACGCCGGCTCCGACCTCCTGGATGGTGCCGACGGCCTCGTGGCCGAGGATCGTGCCCGCCGTGGTCTCCGGCACGTCTCCCTTGAGGATGTGCAGGTCCGTGCCGCAGATCGTTGACGTGTCGATCCTCACGATCGCATCGGTTGGGTCGATGATCGTCGGGTCATCCACCGTGTCCCAGCCTCGCTCGCCGGGACCGTGATAAACGAGGGCCTTCATCTCGGGTTCCACCTTTGGTCGGTTTGTGTGCAAGAAAGGACGCTCAGCGCAACGGACGCTAGAAGCGGCTCAGGGCCGACGCATCGGGGACTCACACTGTCCCCGTTGCGTGTTTCTACGTGCTCAGGAGCGTGCATGGGTCTCTCCACGCTGGCGCTGTAGCCTGCGCACCTCGGCCAGCAGCCCGCGGTTCTCTATGCGCAGCGCAGCGGTCTGACGGCGCGCGGTCGCCAGCTCCTCGGCGAACGCCGGGAGGATCGCGCGAAGCTGAGCCAGCCGGTCCAGAAGGTGCTCGCGCTCAACCCCACCGGCAGTGATACGCCGACCGCTCAGCAGTCCAACGGCACTCACCGCCAGCTCGGGCGATACGGATGGGATGGCGCTTGTTGCTGGCACTGTTTCGATCCTCCCGGCTTGTGTGTTGATCCGAGGGCCATCTTCGCCCCGCCCGCCACACCGCCGTATCCGCTGCTCCCACCTGGAGCACTCAGTGCTCACTACGGACGATTACCGGGGCCAGCACTGATGACCGGCACCGCTATGGGCATCTACGGTGTGAGCAATGCCTGGTCGCAGCCTTCGCATAGCGCGCATCGCCGGAATCCCCGTCGGGGTCAGCCCCTGGTGGCTGGTGATCGTCGCGTTGATCACCTGGTCGCTGGGCGCCTCCTACTTCCCCGAAGTGATACATGGCATCAGCCCCGCCGCGTCCTACGCGCTGGGGCTCTCAAGCGCGCTGCTCTTGTTTGCAACCATCCTCGCGCACGAGTTCGGCCACGCGATCGTCGCGCGGCGGCATGGCATCGAAGTCGAGGAGATCGACCTGTGGCTGCTCGGCGGCGTCTCGCGTATGCGCGGGGAGGCACACGACCCACGCGACGAGCTGCGCTACGCCCTGGCGGGTCCCGCCGTCACCGCGGTGATCGCCGCCTGCTTCGGCGTGGTGGCGCTGCTGTTGCCGTCCTCCACGCCGGCGGCCATTCGTGCGCTCGTCGAATACCAGGTGTTCGTCAACGGGCTGATTCTCGTCTTCAACCTGCTGCCCGCGTTCCCGCTCGACGGTGGGCGGGTGCTGCGCTCGCTGCTGTGGCGCCGCAGCGGTGATATCGGAAAGTCCACAGACACCGCCGCGAGCGTCGGTCGCGCGTTCGGCTACCTGATGATCGTGCTCGGCGGCCTCGAGTTCCTGGGAGGCGCACCCGAAGGGCTGTGGCTCGCGCTGATCGGCTTCTTCATCGTCATGGCCGCCGGTGCGCAGGCCGTCGGCGCACAGGTCCAGGCGGCCCTCTCTGGCGTGACGGCGGGTGAGCTGATGTCCACGCCGGCCGTGAGCATCCCCGAGCACGCCTCTCTCGCTCACGCCGCCGAGGCATACTTTCGCCCCTACCGTTACAACGCATTTCCCGTCACCGACGAGCAGGGCCACGCGATCGGGCTGGTCAGCATCGCCCAGGTCGAGGCGTACTTGCGCAGGCGGTGCTCCCCGGCAGAGATCCGCGCGGTAGCCGACTGCGACCCCGCCTTGATCGTGCACACCGAGGAGGACGTGGCACGACTGCTTGAGCGGCCTGCGTTCTCCAGGTTCGGGCGTGCCGTGGTCATCGACGCCGACGGCCGACCCGTCGGGCTGGTCTCGATCACCGACGTACAGCGCTCACTACGCGCCTACAAGCTCACCGACCACAATGATCGTGGACACGCGCACGCGGCCGCCGGTTGACGCATTCCCCAGCGGGCTCAGGCTCGCGGAGATGAGGAGCGAGCGATAGTGATGTACCAGTAGCCACCCGCGAGGTTCACCACGCCAATAACCAGGAAGAAGGCTCCCCATCCGTAGGCGGCGTAGGAGAGGCACACGACGCCCGCGGTGGCCGCAACGAAGCTACCGGCAATGCGCGTGAGGCCAAAAGCGCGGAGGTGGCGGTACTCCCACGGATTGATCAGGCGTTGCAAGCCGGATCGCGGAGGGGATGCCCACCACCCGCGAAGACCTATCCGCGCGGCGTTGTCGTTGGCTGCGTGCATCGGGGGCGTTCCGCTCACGCTCGCTTCACGAACCTCAAATAGAACGCCGCGAACACCAGGACAATCCCGACGTTTACGATCAGGCGCTCCCAGAACCGATGCCTGAAGAACAAGACGTCCACGGCGACCACGACGGCTACCAGCCCGAGCACGTAGAGCACGACGCCTGACTGCCTTCCCATCCGTTCCACTCTACTGCCCGATAGGTCTTTCACATTCTGTCTCGTCGGATGTTCATACATCCTCGGGGATCATCTCGATCGCACCACAGGGGCACTCCTGCACACAGATTCCACAGCCCTTGCAGTAGTCGAGATCGAACGCATAGCCATCGCCCTCATCGACCTTGAGGACCGCGTTATCGGGGCACACGCCATAGCAGTTATCACAGCCGAAGCAATTGCCGCAGGACAGGCAGCGACGCGCCTCAAACAGCGCGTTGGTCTCATCCAGGCCCTGTGTCACCTCATCGAAGGTGGACTGCCGGCGGATGATGTCCAACTGCGGCGCGACGGTCAATGGTGCGTCGGCGTAGTACCAGGTGTTCAACGTCGGGAAGTCTGCAAGCTCTCCGACCGCAGGGTGCGTGAACTCGCGGCCGGCAAGCCAGGCGTCGATGTTCCGCGCGGCCTGCTTGCCGTGCCCGATGCCGACGGTGACGGTGCGCTCGGCCGGCACCATGTCCCCGCCGGCGAAGATGCCCTCGTGGCCGGTCATCATGCGCTCATCGACCTGAACGACACCATCCTCGACCTCCAGGCCCGGCACGCCGTCGAGCAGCGAGAGGTCGGCTTCCTGGCCGAGCGCGAGCACCAGCGAGTCGGCCTGCAGCTCCTCGGTCTCGCCGGTGGGCTGCGGAAAGCCCGTCTCGTCCAGCTCCATCCGCTCCAGCAGCAGCTTGCCCTCATCGGCGTGCTTGATCGTGGAGAGCCACTTCATCATCACGCCCTCCTGCAGCGCCTCCTCGACCTCGAAGTCGTGGGCGGGCATCCGCTCGCGTGTGCGGCGGTAGACGACGATCGCATCGCTCGCCCCGAGGCGCTTAGCGGTGCGCGCGGCGTCCATCGCCGTGTTCCCGCCGCCGTAGACGACCACGCGGCGGCCGAGCAACGGGCGCTCCTGGCCCTCCATGCTTGCCAGCAGCGTCACCGCGTCCAGGATGTGCGCGGCCTCCCCGGCGGGAATGTATGCACGCTTGCCGATGTGCGCACCGACAGCTAGAAACGCCGCG
>CAVWTE010000014.1:0-65793 GCA_963757925.1 uncultured Actinomycetota bacterium | reverse complement strand
TTGCACACGCCTGACCCTCGGCACGCACGGACACGAGAGCGTTCGCAACCGCGTGCGCGTGGAGTTGTCGCGCCCTCGATTGCTCGCACGCCTGCTTTTCGTCCGTTCCGGGCGTCTCGCTGGCTACCGGGGGGCGCCTACTTCCGCGCAGAGGGGGCCGTTGGCCTCGGTGCCTGCCGAGGAGTCTGGTCAACGAAGCGGGCGCGGGGCAATTTCTAGGTACGCGCTCTTGCTGGACGGCGAGGCCGACCGCGTAGCTCGTTCGGTGACGCCGCAGTCTGGCGGCCGGCCACGTCGGGCTAGCTACCGCCGTTGAGTCGGGCAATCAGTTCGAGCATGGCGTCAAGGGCTGCCTCTAGCGGTGCGGTGTCGCGTTTGATCTTCGTGAGGAGCAGGCCGCCCTGCAGCGCGGCTAGCAGCGCGAGCGCGAGCGTGTCGGGGTCGGTGTCGGGCGGGATCTCGCCTCGTGCATGCATCTCTCGTAGACCGCTTTGGATGGTGGCTTCCCATCGTTTAAAGCCCTCGGCGACGTGGGCTCTTGCTTCGGGATCGGTCTCGGCTAGCTCGCCTCCGAGGGAGCCGATTGGGCAGCCGCCGGTGCAGTGGTGCTCGCGCTGGGCCGCGATCACGAAGTCGCGCCAGGCTCGAAGTCCCTCCAGGGTGCTGAAATCGAACATCTTCTGCCCGCCGACCATTGTGTCGGCCTGGTGGTCAACCACGGCCCAGACCAAGGCCGTCTTGTCCTCGAAGTAGTGGTAGAGCTGCGAGCTTGAGACGTCCGCCGCCGCGCGTACGTCCTCGATCGTCGTGTGGGCGACGCCCTGCTGGAAGATCAGCCCGGCCGCCGCGTCGACGATGCGCTGACGGGTCTCCTGGCCCTTGCGCGTCAACGGACGAGAGGAGGGGCTGGTCGTGCTCATACCGCAGATTCTACCAACAGAATGGATCGCACTATCCATTCTGTGTTAGAGTGGAACGCGTGATCCAGTTCGAGGGTCGCGACAACCACTCAAAGGGAGAACGCGATACATGTCATTTCAAGGCAAGACCGCCCTTATCACCGGCGGCACATCCGGGATGGGTATCGCCACCGCACTGGCGATGGCCGAGAAGGGCGCGTCGGTGATCATCACCGGCCGCGACGAGACCCGTGGCGCGAGCACCGTGGAGAAGATCCAGGCGGGTGGGCACGATGCGCAGTTCATCGCCGCTGATTTCTCGGAGATGTCCGAGGTGGGGCGCGTTGCCGACGCGGCAGGCGAGATCGATGTTCTTGTCAACTGTGCCGGCGTTGCCGCCCTCGGCCCGACGGCTGACACCGACGAGGCGGCGTTCGACGGGCTGTTCCAGATCAACGTCAAGGCGCCGTTCTTCCTCGTCGCCGCGCTCGCCCCGAAGATCGCCGCCCGCGGCGGCGGATCGATCATCAACGTCTCAACGATGGTCGCGAGCTACGGCCAGCCAGGCCTGGCTGCCTACGGCGCCTCGCGCGCTGCGATCGAGCTGCTGACCAAGGCGTGGGCCGCCGAATACGGGCCGCAGAACGTTCGGGTCAACGCGGTCGCTCCCGGTCCGACGTTGACCCCGGCGGTGGAGCCGAGGTTGGAGATGGCCACTGAGTTTGCCAAGACGATTCCGCTCCGCCGCGTCGCTGAAGTGCACGAGCTATCGGACGTCATCACGTTTCTTGCGACCCCGGCGGCCGGCTACATCAACGGCGCGATCATCCACGTCGACGGCGGCCGCACTGCGGTCTGAGAGGGCAGGAGATGACTCAAATGCAAACCACCGCAGAAAAGACAATCCTCATCACGGGCGCCAATACCGGCCTCGGTAAGGAGACGGCGAGGCAGCTGGCGCTGCGCGATGATTTCGAGCGGATCTACCTCGGCTGCCGCAATCCGGAGAAGGCGGAGCGCGCAAAGGAGGACCTGGAGAAGGTCAGCGGGCGCAAGATCTTCGAGGTAGTGATCATCGACCTGGAAGACCTTGCGTCGGTACGTGCTGCGGTGGCCACGATCGCCGCTCCGTTGAACGCGCTCGTAATGAACGCCGGCGGCATCGGCGGCCCCACGCCAGCATCGTTGACACAAGACGGGGTGACTGAGCTATTCGCCCAGAACCTGCTCGGTCACGTGGTTCTACTCGAGAATCTGCTGGCAGCCGGGCTGCTCACGGACGTCGCGGTCCTCGTAGGCAGCGAGGGGGCGCGCGGAATCCCGAAGCTGCGGATCGCCCGACCAACGTTCACCGATCACAGCTCACAGGAGTTCGCGTCGGTGATCGACGGCTCGTTCTTCCGAGGCGGCAAGTTCGACGTGATGCTCTCCTACGGCCAGATCAAGTACCTCGGTGTGCTGTGGATGGGCGCGATGGCCCGCATGCACCCCGAGCTCAGGTTCATCACGATGTCGCCGGGAAACACCGCGGGAACCGACGTGCTGCGCGACCAGCCCGCGCCCGTACGGATCATCGCCAGCCGGATCCTGCTCCCTTACCTCGCGCCTGCCCTTCGCATCGGGCATAAGCTGGACGTTGGGGCCGAGCGGTTCGTCAAAGCCGTCACAGACGCGTCACTGCAGAGCGGCGTCTTCTACGCAAGCGCCGCCAAGACGATCACCGGACCGGTCATCGACCAGGCCGAGATCCTTCCCGACTTCCGCGACCCGGAGATCCAGGACCACGCATACGAGGCGATCCAGCGGTTCGTACCGAGGCCCGCCGCGACTTGACGCTGTGCGCGCCGGCCGAGTAACACCAAACCACAGAATCAAGACCCGCCGACCGCAACGTAGCCGTCCTGAGATTCGCCCAATTGCAGGGCCGCGGCGCTTGCTTTCCCTTGGCGAGAGGTAGCCGCCGTCGGCGCTGATGGCGTCGCTGCTTGGGGACGAACAGGAGGCGTGCGAGCGATCCTTACCAGCGCCGCGAACGGCGCGGACTTGGTAGCAATTTTGGTAGCAATTTGAGCGAACCTGAGCTGATCTGAGAGCACCGTAGGCCAATAAAACCGGGCTATCTGGCCTAACCCGAGCCCCTGAGACGATTTCGAGCCCAGTATCGCCCATCGCCGGAAAGTGCGGCTTTGCAGGGATTTTCTGTCCCCGGTGATACTCCAAGTTGCTCAAAATGGCGGTGTTGAGGGCGTTTTTGTCCCCCATCGACCCCCGGATCGGTCTTGAAGGGGATCGGTCAGAGGCAGTGAGGCTCGGGCGTTCGGCTCTGCTGCTTCTTTCAGAGATCAAGGGGAGCATCGGTTGCCTTATAGGCGCCGGTTGGAGATCTACGTCCACAGTGTCCGTCAGGCTTATGTCGTGCCCCGAGACACCCTGTCCACTCCCGAAGCGCTGCAAACACCAGAGGATGGACCCAGCTGGCTTCAACTCTTGCTCTGCAAAAAGTGCTTCGAGAAGCGCGCTCAATCTGCAACGACCCAGCCCGTCGCAGACACCGATGCCACCGAATCCAAACCTGACGCGAAGGGAGTGGCGGCGCTCGTGGCGATAGCTACTGACGCCGTGGAAGACGAGCGTGAACGAGGACGAGTCCTCGACGGCACGACCGCTTCCCTTGCCGGCTTTACGGGCTTGATCCTTTACGGCTGGCGCACCATCCTCTACATACGACATGACGACTTCGCTGCACGCACCATCGCTTGGTAACGAGCAACTGCGCGCGAAGCTCGCGCCGTTTGAGGATGAAAGCGTCGATCCGCATATAGGTGTGCGGTTCGTGCTGGACCCTGTCACCTCATAGCCCGACCGCCTTCGAGGCTGGCTCCAGCATCTCTGTGTGGGGGCATCACCTCCTGGACGAACGCGGGCGGGAGCTGACAGCAGAAGGTGTATCCATAGGTGTACACCCTCTGCTATTATCGGCTCATGAGTCCACGTGTCGACGAGATACTTCCGACGAGAGAGGCACGGGCGAAGTTGCCCTCGCTCCTCGCCGGATTTCGTGCGCGTGGTGCTGATGCCGATCCGGTGGTGATCGGCGCACACCGTCGTCCCGAGGCCGTCGTACTGTCCTACGAGCGCTATCTGGCGATGTTGAGCGGCCGCGAGCGGGTCAAGGCCATCCTGGCCGACCGCCGAGCGGCAAGCCCCGGCATGAGCGAGGAAGAGGCCATGCGGATGGCAGTCCAAGAGCAGCACGCCTCCCGTCGCTGAGTGCCACGCATAGTCCTCGACTGCAACGTCTTCGTCTCGGCGCTGCTCTCGCCACAGGGCGGTCCAGCGCAGATCCTCGATCAGTGGGCCGCCGGCGGCTTCGATCTGGTCATCAGCCCACTGATGCTGGCCGAGCTGGAGAAGGTCCTAAGCCGACCCAAGTTCCGCGCCTCGATCGACAAAGTCCATGTCGACGCGCTCCTGACCGGCTTGGTCGAGGACGCTGTGCTGATCGACGATCCCTCACGGCAGCCCGGCCTGACTCCAGACCCAGGCGACGACTACCTCGTGGCGCTCGCTCAGAAGGTCGACGCGCAATACATCGTCTCGGGCGACACCCACCTAACCCAGCTGACGGACCCAAACCCGCCCGTGCTCACGCCGCGCGAGTTCCTCGAAGGCCGGACGTGATCGCCGCCCGCCTGCTCGCCGTGGTACTTCAGTGAGCGAATCTGAGCTGATCTGAGAGCACCTGAGAGCAGATAACAAGCCTCATATGACCTGAGCTGAGGTCCGGGGGCGATTTCGAGCCCAGTATCGCCCATTTTTCTGGTCGGCAAACAAACCAGTGGCCGACGTTGTTGGCCTCAACTCAGAGCTTGTCGATGGCGCGGTGTAGGTCACGGCGGTCGATGACTCGTGCCACGAGGTAGCGCGCGTCGGCGTCGTCGGTGAGCTCGCGGTAGAGCACGCGGTGCTCACCGACGCGCAGGCGACGCCAAGGGGCATGTCCAGCCACTGGCTTGACGTCGAGGTTCGCGGCGTCTGCTCCCAGCGCTTGGAATGCGTGCTGCACCCGCTTGCGGGTCTGGCGGTCCAGGTTCTTCAGGTCTCGGATGGCGCGCGGAGCGAGCTTGATGTTGCTCAGAGGGTCCGTCATCTACGACGACCAAGCTTCTTGCGTGTCGGCGCGCTATTGCCCAGTGTCTTGCGCGTCGAGCTCCGCGAACACATCAGCAGCTGAGCGCGCCTTACCGTCTGCATGCGCCTGATCGGCGGCGGCCATGTCCTCGGCGAAGCTCGGAACCTTCGAGAGCAGGTAGTCCTCGAGATCCTGGGCATCGATCGGCACCAGCGCAGCGATGGGCTCGCCGTGTCGTGTGACGAGGGCGGTGTGCTTGGAGTTGGCGACGTCAGCGACGACGCCACTTGTGTTGCGCTGTAGATCACGAATGCTGATAGTGCTCATCGGGTGCCCTTGGCCTTCCCAGAAGATGTCCGACAAGTATACGTAGATTATGGAGAGCGTCAAGTCTCCTTCGAACCCCAGACGGCCCGTTGCTGCCGTTCGATGATGCGAGATGATCGCCTTGACCAGGTCGCTGGCGACGGATGCCTTCAGCCGATCCCAATGGCTGGCGCCATTACGAGCGGATGGTTTGCGCGCCGCGCAGTTTCGCCCATCAAAAGGCCCGGAACGGCGGCGTTGAGGGCTGGTGCGGCAGTCTGCGATCCATCGGCGGTCCTTCGTCTGTCGGTGCCCGCGCGCGACGCACGGCTACGCGGCTTGAAGTCGTAGGCTGCCACGATGCAACTCCTTAGAGCGCCTAACAGAATGAGTTTTGGAGTTTTTGGTGGCAGATGAGGGCGCAGCCGATTGTGAGGAAGGCTTCGTGGATGTCGTCTCGGCGGTCGTAGCGTCGATCGAGGCGGCGGTGCTGGTGCAGCCAGGAGATTGTGCGCTCGATGACCCATCTTTCTTTGCCGAGTCCTGAGCCGTGAGAGGTCTTGCGCTTTGCGATACGCGGCGTGATGCCGCGCTCGCGGAGC
Source organism: uncultured Actinomycetota bacterium (assembly GCA_963757925.1). Lineage (GTDB taxonomy): Bacteria > Actinomycetota > Thermoleophilia > Solirubrobacterales > Solirubrobacteraceae > Palsa-744. The sequence goes on along the minus strand of CAVWTE010000014.1, from coordinate 59,854 downwards.
GCTTCGCGGTGTTTGCGGCTGTCGTAGGCACGGTCGGCGAGCAGAGCTTTGGGCCTGAACTTGCCGTGGCGACCAGTCGGCGGGACGCGATCGACGAGCGGCAGGAGCTCGGTGATGTCGTTGCGGTTCGCGGCCGTCAGGGTCACGGCCAGGGGCGTGCCCCGGCCGTCGCAGATCACGTGGTGCTTTGAGCCCGGCCGGCGCCGATCGACGGGCGAGGGGCCGGTCTTGGCGCCCCCCCTTTGGCCCGCACATGCGAGCTGTCCACCACCGCACGGGACCAGTCCAGCTGGCCAGCGTCTTGCAATTCATCCAAGAGCACGTGGTGCAGGCGCTCCCAGACCCCCGCTTCATTCCAGTCCCGCAGCCGACGCCAACACGTCATCCCCGACCCGCAGCCCATCTCCTGCGGTAGATCCTCCCACGGAATGCCCGTTTTCAGCACGAACAGGATGCCTGTCAGGGCCTGCCGGTCGGGCACACGCTTACGCCCCGGATATCGAAACCGCCGCTCCACGTGCGGCAACAACGGCTCGATACGAGCCCACAACCCATCACTGACCAAAGGTTTCGCCATAGACACCGTCTACGACAACAGCATCCCAAAACCTCTTTTTGTTAGGCGCTCTTAGGGTGCCGAAGGTCCGCGTGCTCGTCCTCCATGCAGCCAGCGAGGCAGCACTCGCGAGGAAGCTGGAGGATGCGCTTTCCCAGCGCGGGGCGGAGGTCGTCTCGCACGATTGGCTTCACAAGGTCCAGCCGTGGACATCATGGCTAGCGGATGAGCTTCGGACATGCGATCTGATCGTCGTCTTGCTGTCGTGCACAGAGGATTCGCGCAACTTGCTGTTTGAGCTGGGCCTAGCCGTTGCGACGCGCGGCAGGGAGCGCGTGGTGATCGTGTCAGTGGGGGATGCTGGTATCCCGACGGATCTGGCGGGCTACGTGTATCTCCAGGCGACTTCTAGCGACATGAAAACCGTCGCTGATCGGCTTCTTCATGCGGCGAACGATCCTCTCAAGGTGGGATCCGAGGGTCAGCGCGCTGTGATCGAGATCCTGTCTGACCTCGGGGCCAGGTGGCAGCAGGAGCCCGCGGTGGGCGGTGTCAGACCGGACTTCCTCGTGGATATGCCCGACGGCCGGCGCGTCGTGATCGAGGTGAAGGCCACTGCTCAACCGACTGTGCTCGATGTCGCTGACGCACGGGCTCAGGCAGCGCGGATCGCTGAAGTGACGGGGGCGGACCTGGGACTAGCCGTATTCGCTTTGCCTCATCTACCGCTCGACGCTGAAGGCGCTGTCGGATTCTCTGATCTCCCGCGTGCTCTGGCGTCTCCTGGGCCGCTGGTGGCTCACCGTGAGGCCGTGCCCGAGATCGTCGAGAAGGCCCGGACAGTATTTGCAGCTATGCCGTTTGCGGTGGAATACGAGGACGTCTATTTCGTCGCGATGGTTGACGCTGCACGCGCCGTCGGCGCTGCTTGTCGCCGACTCGACCGAGAGGATTACGCTGGCGATGTCGTACAGAAGCTCACGAGCCTGATCAGAGAATGTGACGTGGTGATTGCCGACATCTCCGACGCCAACCCGAACGTCCTGTATGAGGTTGGATATGCGCACGCTCTCGAATGTCCCACGGTGCATATATGCAGTACGCCGTTGGACAAGCTTCCCTTCGACGTCCGCAACTGGAACACGCTCGCGTATACGAAGGGGCGAACGCATGCCCTGCGCGACGACCTGATTCGTCGACTTTCGGCGGTGATCGGCAAGTAGAGGCATGGGTGAGAACCTGCGAGCACGCTGTGGTCCGCAGCCGCTCAGAGTTGCCCGACCAGTTGCAGCTCTTTGCGCCGAGCAGGTAGTGTGATGGCATGCCAACCACCAGACAGGTTCTAGGTCGGCGCGGAGAGGACGCTGTTTGTCGACAAGCAGTCTGTCCCCGATGCAATCGCGATCGCCACTTCAAGCGACTTCCACCCAACTTCGAATGCGCTGATGTCATTTGCAAGTTCTGCGGATTCCTTGCGCAGGTGAAGGCGACTCGGCTGAAAGACGGCAGCGACGAACTGCCGGACAGGGTTCTGAGCGCAGCTTGGAGGCCACAGCACGATCGCATTCTGGCGGGTATCTATCATGGCCTTTATATTGTCGGCTTTCGGCAAGACGGCAAGACTCTCGTACGAATCGATTTCGTCCCCCCGCACGTGCTGGCAGCCACGCCGAGCGTGTTCGAGCCAAGAAAGCCGTTGAGAGCAACGGCAAAGCGTGCTGGGTGGGCGGGATACAACTTGCTCGTCTCCGAGATTCCCAAGGTCGGCATGCGCCAGATCTATCCTCCCGTGTAGCGTCTCATCTTCGGGCTCCACTGACAGCCGCGGGTTTCGCTACCTATACGGGCCGGCGCAGTGGATTGATCAGGCCAGCGATACGCGCTTTGCGTTGAGGCCGGGGATGCGGCCGAAGTGGCGCATATCGGCAGTGCCGACTCTCCATCCCGCTGATATCGCAGTTGCGGCGACGATGCGGGTGTGCGCTTCGACGTCGGCTCCAGAGGAGGCGAGGTCGGCCCAGAGCCGTGCATGGACCCGTGCTGCAAGCAGGTCGAAAAGAGCACCGGAAATGCCCCCGGTACCGTTGCGACGAACGCTTCGCGTCGGGCCGGTGCTCCTCTGTGGCTCTGTGAACTCCGTGCAGCAGCTTCGAGGCCTTGATTGTGGCGATCGCGACCTCCTCATCGCTGCCAAGGCGGTCCTCGAGCCGTCGCCAGGGGGCCAGTGAGCGTCCTCGGGCTCAATCGATCTGGACAGATGGCCGATGAAAGCTTGATGCGCGCTTCCTCGTCTGCGTCCGTACCTCGAGACGTTCCCCTCGGAGTCAGCTTTGCCCTCTCTGCGCTGCTCGCGTTGGTGTTGCTCGACCTTGCCCACACGGGGTTTGGCCTTGGTGGGGGCTCAGCCAATCCCGTCTTTGAAACCTGGCTCTACGACGCGACGATGGTGGGCTGCGCAGCCGTCTGCCTTGCGCGTGGAACGATCGTCCGCGGCTCGCGCCTGCCGTGGCTGATCCTCGGGCTTGGCCTCGCCTGCGATGCGGGTGGCGAAATCCTCTCCTCGATCGGCGAATCCTTTGCGCCAGCGGCCCAGCAGCTGCTCTACGTGTGCCTGTACCTCGCGGCATATGCCGCAATCGTGCTTCTTGGGCGTAGGCGCATGAGCCAGTTTCGCGCCTCGATGTGGCTCGACGGTCTGATCGGCATGCTCGCCGTTGGCTCGCTGGGAGCCGCGACGCTGCTTGGGCCCGTCTCCGCGGCCACCCATCACAGCGGCGCTAAGACGCTGCTCGACATCGGCTATCCGCTTGCCGACATGCTGCTCGTCGGGGTCCTGGTGGCGATGCTTGCGCTCAGTGGGTGGCGGGTGGCGCGCCCCTTCTCGACGATTGCCTTCGGGTTTCTGATCATGGCGATCGCCGACGGCGTCTACCTCTACCAGGAAGCGCACGGCACCTATAAGGTCGATACGCCGTTGGACGCGCTTTGGCTTGCCTCTGCGCTCGTGGTCGCATACGCCGCCTGGCAGCCGCCGGGCACCAAGCCGCCCGGCGAGCCCTCGCCAAGCGTGATCGTCGCCGCGCCGGCGCTCTTTGGGCTGACCGCGATCGCCGTGCTTGCCTACAGCAGCATCGACAGCGAGGGGAGCCTGTCGACCTGGCTCGCGATCGCGACGCTGCTGAGTGTGCTCGCGCGGATGATGCTCACCTCAAACGAGAACGTGCGTCTGATCGCGGCCAGCAACACGCTCGCCTATCGCGATGCGCTCACCGGCCTTGGCAACAGGCGGGCGCTTTTGCAGGACCTCCAGACGGCGATTCAAGAGGCGCCCCCGGCACAGCCAAAGCTGCTGCTGCTGTTCGATCTCAACGGCTTCAAGCGCTACAACGACACCTTCGGGCATCCGGCCGGCGATGTGCTGCTGGCAAGGCTTGGGCGCCGGCTGCAGCAGGCAGCTGAGCCCTACGGCAGCACCTATCGACTGGGAGGGGACGAGTTTTGCGCGCTGCTCAGCGTGGATCGCGAACCAGCAAGCCTTGCTGCCGAGATGGCTCAAGCGCTGCTCGAGCGGGGTGAGCGCTTTACGATCGGCGCGAGCTTCGGTGAGGTTTTGCTTGGCTCGGAGATCGAGCAGGCCGACGATGCTCTGCGTATGGCCGATCAGCGCCTATATGCGCAGAAGATGCGTCTCTACCGGCCCTCCAATCCCGAGTGGCGTGACGTGCTGCTCGGCCTGCTCTGCGAACGCGACCCTGATCTTGGTACCCACGTCAGGCAGGTCGCCGAGCTTGCGCTGAGACTTGGACGCCAGCTTGGAATGTCCGACGAGGCATTGCGCGATCTTGTCGCTGCAGCGGAGATGCACGACATCGGCAAGGCCGCGATCCCTGACGCGATCCTCGAGAAGAAGACTTCGCTGGATGCGCAGGAGCGGGCGTTCATCGAACGGCACACACTGATTGGTGAGCGCATCATCGCCTCAGCTCCGTCCGGTCGCGGTGTCGCCGTGATCATCCGGGCAACGCACGAGCGCTACGACGGCACGGGCTACCCCGATGGTCTGGCGGGCGAGCGCATCCCTCTGGCCGCAAGGGTGATCGCAGTCTGCGATGCCTACCAGGCCATGAGAAGCGATCGCAGCTATAGCGGTGCGATTGGCGAGCACGAGGCACTCGCCGAGCTCGAGCACTGCAGCGGCAGCCAGTTCGACCCACGGATCATCGATGCCTTCCTTGAAATGCTGCGTACCGCCGAGCGGCAGGCGGAGACCGCCCACCCACTCTAGAGGTCCGTAGTGAGGGTGCCGGTGGCCTCCATTGACGGTCGAAATCGGCACTCGACATCAGCCGTACCGCTGGTACACTCAGCCGCGCTCGCGGCATACATCAACCTTGGCGGATGGCCGCCAACAGATAGGGGGCAGCATGTTGCAGAACGCATGCCGAAGCGGCCATGTGCCAAGGGCGATCGTGCTTCGCCTCGCCGCCGGATTTCTCAGCTTGTCCTTTGTGGCATTGCTCCCCTCGGCGGCCCAAGCCACCAACCTGTTCACGCTCGGCTCCCGCGCGAGTACGAACGAGATCGTCACTGAAGCAAACGGAACTGGCTATGCGGCGTGGGATCAGCCTGCCGCCCGCCCATCTGAACCCGAAGTCGTGCTGTTCTGCAAGATCCCGCGCGGCGGCACCTGCACAGCTCCGGTCACCCTCCCACTGCCGTCGGGCTCCAACGAAGAAATCATCCAGCCGTTTCCGGTGCTCGGATCGACGCCTGGGGTGGTCTACGTCGTCGGTCCGCGCTACATCAAAGACGAAGACACGCTGATCTGGACATCGACGGACGGCGGCGAGGAATTCTCCGCGCCAAACCGAGTCCATTCGGCTTCGCCGGACAAGACGAACGTCGGTGACGTGCTGCTGGACCCGAACACTCCGGCGAGCGCCGGCCCGACCGAAGACTACTTCGGGATGGCGTTCAACAATCCAGGGCTTGGATTCGGCTTCACGGCCAACGAGATCGTCTCAGGAACGACCTCCTTCACCTTTGCAAACCCCGGCACGGGCGGCGTGGGCAGCTCGACGCTTGGCTACGTCACCAGCACGATCGAAGACTCCTTCACCAAACTTCAGATCCATCCCGAAATCGAGGCGTACTACAACCTCTCCTCACCTGCCCCCGAAGTCTTCTTCTACCGGTACTACGCCAAGGGGGGCAACGTCGACGGCGAAGAAACAGGATGGGAAGGGCCATACAAGGTCAGCGACGGGTATGTACCGCGCCTGGCCAGCGGTCCCGGCGGACTGTTCATGCTCTCCACCGATATAGCGCCAGGTGAATCGAACGAAGCCCAGCCCTCGGCAATCGACGTGCGCAAGTTCAACGAAACGAGTCACAGCTTCGAAGCGCCGGTGATGATCGCAAAGATCCCCACGAATGCGAGTACGCTGTTCAACTCGGGCGCGATCTACGAGAACCCTGCAACGGGGACGCTGTACGTGGCTGCGCCGGTGATTGACGGCGAAGAATATGTGATGCGCCTATGGGAATCCAGCGATGGAGGAAGGACATTTCACGGCGAACGCGACATCGCAAAGATCGTCCCCGGCTATTCTGGAGTTCCCCGCCTTGCTGTCGCCGCCGACAGTCAGGGTTGGCTCACGTTCAACGACGGCGGGGGCATGGAGGTCGCCAACCTCACCGCGCTGCCCGCATCATCACCACCACCCGGGGTGTCCTCGCTGAGGATTCCCAAACAGACCGATCACGTCAACAGCAAAGGTGGCCTGTCTGTCGTCGTGGATTGCGCTGGAGCGAAGTGCACAGGCAGTCTCAAGTTGCTTGTGGACGTCAAGAAGAAGACGGGCAAAGGCAAAAAAAGGAAAACGATCACGCTCGCCAAGACGATCGGCGTCGCCTCGTTCAACTCGCTCGCGATCGGCGTTGACGCGGTGGCGGTGAAACTCAATGGCACAGGTCTGAAACTCCTGAAGGCCGGCCACTACAGGCTGGGCAGCATAGGCAGGGCCACATACCTCTCCGGTTCGGTGTCCAAGACCACGACCGGGAGCGTCCACCTCAAGGCGCACAAGCCCTCGAAAAAAGGCGGCTGAAAGCGATCAAACTGGAGAAAAAATGAAATAGCCAACAGCGGCCGACAATCACCGGCGGGAGGCGCGCGGTGCTTGGCTGAGCAGTGCGACAGACTATGACGGCAACTTGAGCCGCGGACGGTTGTCCGCGAGCCGAGCGATGCGAAGCGGCGCTCGCTTTGCCTGGGCGCTTCGCTCAGCCCGGCGGCGTCGCGATCCCCGTGCGGTAGGCGTAGTTGACTGCCTGCGCGCGGTCTCGTAGACCAGCCTTGGCGAAAAGGTGATTGATGTGAGACTTGACCGTCGTCGGGCTCACCACCAACCGCTCTGCGATCTCGCCGTTGGTCAGGCCCTCCGCGATCAGCGTGAGAACCTCGGCCTCACGAGGCGTTAGGTCATCAGGCAGGGGCCTGTGTGAGCAGGCGCTTTGCTCCGGAGCGGCGGGATCGTCCGCAAGCGCGGCCACCACGTGATGCTGCACAGCGGGATCGAGCGCCGCCTCGCCTGCTGCGACCGTGACGATCGCCCGCTGGATGTCCTCGCTGCTTGCGTCCTTGGTGAGGTAGCCGCGTGCGCCTGCGCGCAGCATCCCGAGCACGCTCTCGTCGTCGGCGAAGGTGGTGAGCGCAATCACCTGGATGTCCGGGTGCATTTCCCGCAGTCGCCTGGTCGCCTCGATCCCATCCATGCGCGGCATCCGCAGATCCATCAAAACGACCTGGGGGGAGTGCTCCGCGGTCAGGGCAAGCGCCTCCTCGCCGTCGGAGGCGCTTGCCACGAGCTCGATCCCGCCGATCAGGCCGAGCAGGGTGCCAAGACTCTCGCGCACGAGGCGCTGATCGTCAGCGAGCAGGACGCGAACAGCGGGAAGCTCGCTCATGCCGGCAATCGCAGCTCGACGCGAAAGCCGCGCGGCATCGGCGCGGCGAGCAGCTCGCCCCCGAGCAGCTCCGCGCGCTCGCGCATGCCCGTGAGGCCATAGCCGCTGCCGGTGACGCTGAGATCCGCGGGCGGCGGGGACTCGGCTCTCGCGTGGTCCTCGACGACAAGAACGGTGCTCCCGGGACGATAGTCGAGCTTCACCTCCACGCGCTGCGCGGTGGCGTGCCTGCGCACGTTGGTCAGCGCCTCCTGCGTGGTGCGGTAGACGGCCAGGCGGGCCTCGGGAGCGAGCTCGCGCGGCTGCCCGTGAACCTTCACCTCCACGGGCAGCCCGCTCTGCTCTCCGAAGGCATCTGCGAGCGAGCCGATCCGCTCTGGTCCCGGCAGCTCGTCTCCGCGCGCGGTGGCGATCGCGCGACGTGCCTCCTGCAGGCCGCCCGCCGCGAGGTGATGCGCCTTCTCGATCGCCTGGGAGAGCTGCGCGGGCACATGCTGCTCCCTCGCGATCAGGCGCGTGCTCTCCAGTTGCAGCGCGAGCGCGGAGAGGGAGTGGGCGAGCACGTCGTGCATCTCGCGGGCCAGGCGGCCGCGCTCGGCCGCGGCCGCGGCCTCAGCCGCCGCCGCCCTGGAGGCGTCGAGCTCTTCTCGCTGGGCGTGGATTGCGCGCAGAAACCGCATCACGAGAAACCAGGGAGCCACACTGAAGCCAAGCAGCGCCGCTGCGCGGACGTGGCCCTCGCTCGCCGATGCGATCACGAAGGGCGCAAGGGCGACACCGCTCAGCAGCAGGCCGGCGCGAAGATCGAGTCGCAACGCGGCCACTATCGCGACATAGGTGGGGCCCGCCTCCCAGATGCCCTGCGGCTGGACTATCGCCAGCGCGATCGACGCCACCGTCACGCCAGCGAGGGCAAGCACCAGGCGCCATGGTTGAGCGTTGGGCCTGCGCGGCTGGGCGGCCACGGCGCTTGCCGTGAGCAGCACGATCGCGCCGAGCACGATCAGGCCGCGGCCGTGCAGGCTCGGATGCGGGCGAGTCGTGCACGTGACCACAACGCACGCGAGCAGGAACAGAAGCGCGAAGCAGCGCAGCGCGACCGCCTCGGCCGGGGCCGCCGGCTGGCGGCCCTCACGTTCGAAGCTCGGCCACACGCCGGTGGCCCATCTGCGCAGGAGAAGCATCTGAGTACCGAGAACGATATGCCGCGTGGGTGCCCAGCGCATCGGCTGGTGGTTGGAACTCTGACGCCAAGTCTCTCCACCCACAGGTGGAGGCATCATTTCGACCCCCACGACGATGACGGCGCCCGGTCGAAGGCGTAGCGTTGCGTCCATGTCCACGAACTCATTCGACGCAACCGCGCCGGACGGCGCCCACGATCCGATAGTGCAGGCCATCGAACTCCGCCGACGCTTCGGCGAAGGCGAAGCTGCGGTCGACGCGCTTGCCGGTGTGAGCGTCGATTTCCCCTCCGGGCGCTTCGCGGCGATCATGGGCCCCTCGGGCTCAGGCAAGTCGACGCTCATGCACCTGCTCGCGGGGCTCGACCGTCCCACCTCCGGAACGGTGAGGCTTGCAGGGGTCGAGCTCAACGACCTCGACGATCGCGCGCTGACCAAGCTGCGCCGGGACCGCGTGGGCTTCATCTTCCAGACGTTCAACCTGCTGCCGGTGTTGAGCGCCGAGGAGAACATCCTGCTGCCGCTCTCGATCGCCGGGCACGAGGTGGACCGTGCGTGGTTCGATCAGCTCGTGGAGACGGTCGGGATCGGCAACCGCCTCACCCATCGCCCGGCCGAGCTCTCCGGCGGCCAGCAGCAGCGCGTCGCGGTCGCACGCGCGCTGATCTCGCGGCCGGCCGTGGTGTTCGCCGATGAGCCCTCCGGCAACCTCGACTCGAAGTCCTCCGGTGAGGTGCTGCACCTGCTGCGCCAGGCGGTCGACGACTTCGGGCAGACCGTGGTGATGGTCACCCACGACGCCCATGCGGCCTCCTTCGCGGATCGGCTGCTCGTGCTGGCCGACGGCATGATCGTCCATGACGGTGAGGCCGCAAGCGCTGAGCAGGCGCTCGATCTGATGAAGGCGGTCGGCTGATGGGCAGGCTCGTGCTGCGGGGCTTTGCGCAGCGCAAGGTGCGGGCGCTGCTGACAGGCATCGCGATCGCGCTCGGCGTGGCGTTGATGGCTGGCACCTACATCCTCACGGATACGATCAACAACGCGTTCGCGGAAGTCTTCGGCACCGCCTACAAGAACAAGGCCGTGGTGGTCACCGAACGCGAAACGCTGGGTCGCGGCGCCGGCGCCGAAACGTCGATCCTGAACGAATCGACGCTCGCAAAGGTGCGTGCCGTACCCGGTGTGGCAACCGCCTCCGGATCGGTCGGCACCCACGCCGCACTGCTTCGCAGCAACGGTAGACGGCTCACGAGCGGTGGTGCGCCGGGCTTGGTGGATGGAGTGCAGCCGGCTCGTTTCGAGTCCTTCAAAGCCAGCAGCGGGCATCTGCCGGGCGCGGCCAATCAAGTTGCCGTCGATCAGGCCACCGCGCAGCGAGAGCACCTGAGGATCGGCGCGCAGATCGTGATCGCGGGCCGCTCTCCAGCCAGGACCTACACGATCTCCGGCATCGCAAAGTTCGCCGGCAGCGAATCCTTCGGCGGCACCACCGTCGCGCTCGTGACGATCAGTCAGGCCCAGTACGTCGCGGGCGAACCGGGCGTCTACAACGGCATCAACGTCGCCGCCGGCCCGGGTGTCTCGCCAGAACAGCTGGCCTCACGCGTGCGCGCGGCGCTGCCGAACACCCTGGTCGTACGCACTGGAGCCCAGGAAGCCGCCAACCAGACCTCCGAACTGGAAGAACAGCTCGGCTTCCTGCGCACGTTCCTCTTGATCTTCGCATACGTCGCGCTCGTGGTCGGCGCCTTCATCATCTTCAACACCTTCTCGATCACGGTCGCGCAGCGCACGCGTGAGTTCGGGCTGCTGCGCACGCTCGGTGCGTCCCGCGCCCAGGTGATGCGCTCGGTCGTGGTCGAGGGGCTGCTGCTCGGAATCTGCGGCGCCGTGGCCGGTCTTTTCATCGGGATCGCGCTCGCGCCGGCGCTCGACCAGCTCTTCAAGGCGTTCGGCGCCGACCTGCCCGACAACGGCACCGTGCTCGAGACCCGCACCGTGATCGTCTCACTGCTGGTGGGAGTAGTGGTGACTGTGATCGCGGGCTTCTTCCCGGCGCTGCGCGCCACACGCGTGCCGCCGATCGCCGCGATGCGCGAGGGCGTGAACATCCCGCCGCGCACGCTGCCATCCAGGCGAGTGCTGATCATTCGCGGCCTTCTCGCGCTGATCGCCGTGCTGGTGATCTCAGTCGCGACCAAAAGCAAGGTGGTCTTGCCGGTCCTGCTCGTGGTCTGGGCGGTGCGCGGCGCGATGCTGTTCTCGCGCGTGCGCCGCGCCGGCCAGCCCCGCCATTACCGCATCATCCCGGCGCTCGGACGCGGCCTTGGCCTGATCGTCAGCTGGCGCGGCATCATGGGTCGCCTCGCGCGTGAGAACTCTGTGCGCCAGCCGGGCCGCACGCTGGTGACTGCGCTCGCCTTGACTGTCGGCCTTGGGCTAGTGGCATTTATCTCCGTGCTGGCCGCAGGCACCAAGACCACGATCGACAACGCCGTGGGCCGCTCGTTCGCGGGAAGTCTGATCATCCAGAACACCCAGACCGGGCAGGGCATCCCGCCTGAGGTCGCGCCTGCCGTACGCACCGTGCAGGGCGTGGGCGCTGTCACGGCCGTGGCGTTCACCAAGGGCAGGGTGAGCGATCTCTCCAAGGCCGGAGCGCCGGTGATCGACGAAAAGAGCACGCTGACAGCGATCGAACCGCAGTCGTTTACGAAGATGTACAAGGTCGAATGGGAACACGGCTCGGCGGCGAGCCTCTCCACGCTCAATGAAGACGGCACGGTGATCACCAAGAAGTTTGCAAGTGCGCATAGCCTGCACGTCGGCGACCGGCTCTCCGTGGTGACTCCCTCCGCGCACCGGGTGACCCTGACAGTGCGAGGGATCGTCAAGGAAGAAGTACTTGGCCTGCTGACCAATCTCACAATCACGCGGTCGCTGGCAAGCGCGGCCTTCGGACAGCGCGAAGACGGCGTGGATTTCATCTCCTACGCGCCCGGAGCGAACGCGACGCAGGTGCGCGGGAGCATCGGCGCGCTTCTGAAAGGCAGCTTCCCGCAGGTGCACTCGCAGACCGCCGCGCAGTACACCCATGAAGTCAGCAGTAAGGTGGACAAGTTCCTGCTGCTGGTCTACGTGCTGCTGGCGCTCTCGGTGCTCGTCTCCCTGTTCGGGATCGTCAACACACTGATCCTCTCGATCTACGAGCGCACCCGGGAGCTCGGCATGATGCGCGCGATCGGCACCTCGCGCCGCCAGATCCGCCAGATGATCCGCTACGAGTCGCTGATCACCGGTCTGATAGGCGGAGTCCTCGGCCTGATCATTGGCGTGGTGGGTGCGGTGCTCGTAACCGAGTTTGCGCTCTCGGGCGCCGGATATGTGCTCTCGATCCCGGTCGGCACGCTGATCCTGTTGCTAATCGCCGCTGCCATCGCGGGGCTCGGCGCTGCGATGCTGCCGGCGCGGCGTGCCGCAAAGCTCGACGTATTGCAAGCGCTGGCCAGCGAGTAGGAGGAAAGCATGTCATCCACAACAGCGGTGAACATATTGATCGGTATCGCGGTGGTGGGGCTGCTGCTCGTGCGCCAGATGCAACCCGGCGCGCCAGAGAGACGTCCGCCGCACGCATGGTCCTGATACTTGGAGTGATCGGCGTGATCGAGATCTCCGACGCCCTCAAAGGCCATTCGCTTGGCGCTGCGGCTATGGCATTGCTGATCGCCTCGCTCCTCGTGGGCGGCGCGCTCGGTGCCGTGCGGGCCAGCACCGTCACGCTCTGGCGCACAGAGGACGGCACCGCATGGCGCAAGGGCACGCTGCTCACGGCCGTGCTGTGGATCATCTCGCTCGGAGCGCATTTCGGGATGGAGATCGCCATCGACCATGCGACGAGCATCTCCTCCCTTGGCGCCGCGAGCATCCTGCTCTACCTGGCAGTCACGCTCGGGGTGCAGCGGGAGGTCGTACGGTGGCGCGCCGGTCGGCTGCTCGGCTCCGGCTCCTCGCCGCTGGCGCTCGATGGCCGGTTGCAGATCTGACACGCCAGACACCGGTGCGCCAGAGCTCGGACGTTCTGCACATAAAGCTGGGTGAGGCCCTAAAGTTACGCAGGGAAAATCCCGAGGAAGAGACGCTCGAGACCGACGCGGCCGGAGAGAGAAGCTCGGCGGGCCACTAGGCCGCCGAGTCACTCCAGAAGTCCTCCTGCAGGATTTCCCCATCACCGGCGTGGCGGGGGCCGAAGACGAGCAGCTCGATGCCCTCGGGGCCCGCCTCGAAGGAGCGCGCGACTTTTGGGGAGACCCTGAGCGCGTCCATCGCGCGCAGGTCTTGGAGCTCGGCATCGAGCTTCACGCGGCCGCTGCCCGAGAGCACGACGTAGACCTCCTCGGCCTCGTCGTGACGATGAGCGAAGCTCTGGCGCTTGCCGGGCTTGACTACGTGGTAGGCGAGGCCGATCGTCTGCGCCTGCAACTCCTCGCGTGGGAAGTGGGCCTCGCCCATCTCGGAGAGCCCGAACTTGGGTGCGTGGTCCTCTGTCTGCCTGAGGTTCTTGATCGTGTAGGTCATCTGCGCAGCGTATCGCCAGCTCGCATGGCAGCACAGGCGAGCATCGGCGCCGCGATGGCGCCCGGAGCCTCGCCGGCCGACGCGAGCGGCGCCGCGAGCTCGTGCGTCTTCTGCGGCACCGAGTCGCTGCTTGCGGGGCCCCGCCTGCGCGCCGCTCGCAGCAGCAGCGCCGCGCTCAGGAGCACGAGTGCGACCTGGACGCCCATCGCCACGCTCAGGGCATGGCCGTAGGCAAGCGGACCGCTGCCGGAGCCGAGCACGGAGAAGAACACCGTGCCGAGGATCGCGATCCCCAAGCCGTTGCCCACCTGCTGTGCGGTGCTGAACATGCCTGCGGCCGTGCCGGCCTCAGAGGAGGGCACGTCGCGTACCGCGAGGTGAATGAGCGTGGGGACGGCGATGCCCATGCCGCTGTTCATGACAGCCATCGTGACGATCAGCGTGACGCCGATCGTGTGCACGTCAAAGACTTCGATCGCGAGGATCGTCGCGATCAGGCCGGCGGCGATCGTGAAGGCGCCGATCTGGGGCAGGCGCTCGCGCCAGGGCGCTCTCACCCGCGGCCCGAGCAGCGACCCGGCGGCGAATGCGATGGCCAGAGGCGTGAAGGCAAGCCCGGTTTCGATCGGGTCGAGTCCGAGGCCGCTCTGCATGTACAGCGAGAGCAGCAGGAAGAAGGAGGGGATGCAGTAGAGCAGGAACACCGAAGAGGTCGCGGTGCGAAAGCCGCGCGCGCGGAAGAGCTGAAGTTCGGCAAGCGGCGAGCCGCCACGAGCGGCGATCCGCCGCTCGAGCACGACGAAGGCGACCGCGACCGGGACCGCGCATGCCAGCGCGATGAAGACCCATGGCGGCCAGCCGGCTTCGCGTCCCTCAACGGCAGGGACCATTATCAGCGCGAGGGTGGCCGTGGCCAGGGCGACGCCGCCGAGGTCGAGCTTGCGCGCGCTCTGCGAGCGCGACTCCGGCACGACCCTGCCGGCAGCGGCCAGCGCGAAGAGGCCGACCGGGACGTTGATCAGGAACACCGTCCGCCACCCCAGGTGCATGAAGTCGAGCGCGATCAGCCCGCCGCCGACGATCTGGCCGGTGACGGAGGCAAGGCCCTGGATGCCGCCCTGCATCGCAAGCACTTTGCGTCGCTGGGAAGGCTTGAACTCCACCTGGATGATCGACAGTACCTGTGGCCACATCGCCGCGCCCGCGAAGCCCTGCAGCAGACGTCCGGCGATCAGCGTGCTCGCACTGGGCGCGGCGGCGCACAGGGCGGAGGCGATCGTGAATCCGCCCACGCCGATCCTGAACATCCTGCGCCGACCGAAGATGTCGCCAAGCCGGCCCGCGGTGACCAGCGAGATCGCATAGGTCAGCACGTAGGCGCCGACCACCCACTGCACCTCGCTCGCGGTGGCGTGCAGATCGCTGCGCAGCGATGGCGCCGCGACGTTGACGATGAACACGTCGAGGATGACCATGAACACCGGCGCGAAGAGCACCGGGATCAGCAGCCGCTCACGCATGCCGCGAGCGGGTCGGCGACCGGTGAATGTCCGGATGCGGCGCTGTCGCCGGCGTCTGCTGCCGGGGAGCCTCGCGATGTCGAGGTTGGTGCTCACGCGTTGCCTTTCCTGCTGCCTGCCGTCTGTTGCGCTTGACCCTGCGCACCACACCTCGCAGACAGTGTGCAACGATGTTTATGCAGGTAGAAGAGAGGGATTTATCCTGGTATGAGTACCACCACCGCAAAGGCCACCACAAAGCCGCGCGTACGCCGTGACGCCGAGCGTCGGCGCGCGCAGCTCTCGGAGTTCCTGCGCATCCGCCGCGAATCGATCGCTCCACACGAGGTTGGACTCCCCGGCGGCGGGCGCAGACGCACGCCGGGGTTGCGCCGCGAGGAGGTCGCGCAGCTGGCGGGCGTTGGCAGCACCTGGTACACGTGGCTCGAGCAGGGTCGCGACGTGCGCGCCTCGCGCTCGGTGCTCGAGGCGATCGCCGACGCTCTGCAGATGACAGCCGCGGAGCGCTCCCACCTGATCGTGCTCGGCCGCGGCGAGGAGGTTGCGGGCGAGCGGATTCCGCGCGAGCAGGCCTCCGAAACGCTCGTGCGCCTGATCGAGAACCTTGGCAGCAGCCCCGCCTGCATCCTTGGCCGCCGCTGGGATCTGCTGACCTGGAACGACGCCCATACTGTCGTCTTCAGCGATCCGTTGCAGTTGCCGCCGGAGCGGCGCAACCTGATCTGGGCCACATTCATGGAACCCGCCCGGCGTACGCTGTTCACGGACTGGGCCGAGGGCGCTCAGCAGGTCGTCGCGCGCTTTCGTGCCGACAGCGCCCGCCACGTCGGCGACCCGGAGTTCGACGATCTGATCGATGAGCTCAAGCGCGGAAGCACCGATTTCGCCCGTTGGTGGAAGCGCCACGAGGTAGTCCGCAGCGGGATCGGCCGCAAGCTGCTGCTGCACCCGACCGCCGGCGAGATGGCCTTCGAGCACGCGGTCTTCAAGCTGGAGGAGAGTCCCGAGCAGCGGCTCGTCCTCTACACGCCGCTCAGCGACGATCAAACAGCCGCGAAGGTTCAGCGCCTGTTGGCGCGCTCTCAGTGACGCCGATCGCGCAGCGCGGCCTGCGCAGCGCCCCATCCGCACATCCCATGGACTCCCCCGCCGGGCGGGGTCGAAGAGGAGCACAGGTACACGCCCGGCAGCGGCGTGTTGTAGGGGCGCAGACTGACGGTGGGGCGAAAGAGCGTCTGCGCGAGCGTCGCCGCTCCCGAGTTGATGTCCCCGCCAACGTAGTTGGGGTTGTGCGACTCGATCTCGCTTGCGGTGGTGACCGTCTTTGCCAGCACGAGATCTCTGAAGCCGGGGGCGAAGCGCTCGATCTGCGCCTCGATCCGCTCGCTCACGTCCAGGTTCGAGCCTGCGGGCACGTGGCAGTAGGCATAGAAGGTATGTTGCCCCTCCGGTGCGCGCGAGGGGTCGATGACGCACGGCTGCACCGCGATGCAGTAGGGACGCTCGGCGTGGCGCCCGGCGGAGACCTCCGACTCGCTGCGGGCGATCTCCTCGAAGCTGCCGCCGAGGTGCAGGGTCGGGGTGCCACGACAGAGCTCTGCCTGCCAGGGCACGGGGCCGCCGAGCGCCCAGTCCACCTTGCAGACGCCTGGGCCATAGCGAAAGCGAGCAAGCGCACGCCGGCTGCGTGCCGGGATCTGGTCTGCCGCGATCGCGAGCAGCTGGCGGGGGGTGAGGTCGAGCAGCGTGAGCTTGCCGCGCGGAAGCTCGCGCAGATCGCTCACCCAGCGGCCGGTGTGAACGCTGCCGCCCGCGGCCTCGATTTCTGTGGCCAGAGCATCGACAACGCGGGCACTGCCGCCCTCCAGGACCGGCCAGCCGACGGTGTGGGAGAGCATGCCAAGGAGCAGCGCGAACGCGCCCGTGCCAGGCGCGTTCAACGGTTGCATCGAGTGCGCCGCGAGCCCTGCGATCAGGGCCCTGGCGTCCTGCGTCTCGAACAGGCGGGCAAGGACGCTTGCGGGCCATAGCCCCCGCAACCCGAAGCGAGCCATCGCAAGCGGATGGGGCGGTGGCTTGAGCATCGGTGCGAGCACCGAGGGCAGGATCTGCTCGGCCGAGTCGGCCACGGGCCCGAGCAGGCGGCGGTAGCGCGGGCCGTCGGCACCGAGCGCGGCGGCGGTCTGCGCAACCGACCCGGTCACGGCGACGGCGCGGCCGCCGTCGAGCGGATGCGCGAAGGCGACCTCGGGCGTGCGCAGCGTCACCTTCAACGCGGCGTCGCGGAAGAAGGGGGAGGCGGCCAGCAGCGGGTGGACTGTCGAGCAGAGATCGTGAGCGAACCCCGGCAGCGTCAGCTCCTGGGTGCGGCATCCTCCGCCGAGGCTCTGTGCACCCTCGTGTACCTCGACTGCGAGTCCGGCGCGGGCGAGCGTGAGCGCCGCCGCGAGACCGTTGGGGCCAGAGCCGACCACCACGGCGTCCGGATGGGGGTGCTCGACACTGCTGGCCAGGGCGTTCACAGTTGCAGCACTTGGTCCTGCATGGCCACGATCACCTCGGGGGGGCCGGCGTAGCGGGTTGCGAGCTGATCGAGTGCGTCATCTGTGCGGTCGGGCCTGTGGTGGAAGAGCATGACGGTCTGCGCACCGGCCTCTACCCCCAGCGCGACGGCGTAATCGGCGGCGGCATGCCCGAAGCGCCCTTCAGCCGCCAGCTCCTGCTCGCTCAGCAGCTGCGCGTCGTGCACGAGCAGGTCCGCGTGTGCGGCCAGCTCGAGCGCCGCGGGGTGCAGCTCCCCGTGACCGTCGGTTCCCGGCCCAAGCGCAGTCGGGCAGTGGTCGGGGATGTAGGCGATGCTCGAAGAGCCGTCGCTGACTCGGTAGCCGAAGGTGCGACCTCCCTTGTGGGGCACCTCTGCCGTGAGAACATGAAAGCCCTCGTGAGTCGATTGCCCAGGCGCGATGCTGCCAAAGCGCCAGGCGCCGCGCAGCCCGTCTGGCCCCATCGGGAAGTGGGGAGGAGACATCGCGCGCGAGAGCACCTCGAGCGCCTGCGAGCCATCCTGCTGCTCTGGCAAAAGGAGCGAGACCTGCGAGCCCTCGTGGTCCCCGGCGGAGAAGAACGGCAGGCCCTGCACGTGGTCCCAGTGCAGATGCGTGAGCAGGATCGTGCCGGCGAAGGGCCGGCCGGCCATCAGCGAGGTGACGCTGCGCAGCCCGGTGCCCGCGTCGAGGATCAGGCTCGGGACCTGCGCGTGCTCATGCGCGATCGCCAGGCAGGAAGTGTGGCCGCCATAGCGCAGAAAGTCGGCTCCGGGCGCGGGAGTGGAGCCGCGCACCCCGCAGAGGTGAACCCGCACTGCTGCGTCAGCCCTGCGCGGCTTCTTCGCGACGGTGATCCTGGGAGAGCTCGTGCAGCGCGTCGCGGTCGAGCTGGTCGGCCTGCACGGAGGCCACCCTGCACGTCGTCACCGCAACCAGGGTGGAGGTGCGCCTGCCGTCCTCGAGGCTCGCACGCTCACCGAGCATCGCCCCGGGCCCGTACTCGGCCAGGCGCTGCCCGTCGTGCTCGACTCGCAGCACGCCGTCCAGCAACAGGAACACCTCCGAGCCCTCCTCGCCCTGCTTGACGAGCTCGGTGCCGGCCTTCACGCGCTTGATCTTGGGCTTTTCGCCGCCGCGCATGACCTGCTCGGAGAGCGCACGCTCGAGCGCCGTCTCGACCGCGGTGACAAGCGCCTTTGAGTCCTGGTCGCCCCAGGGGGTGTGCTTGCCGAAGGACTTGCGGTACCAGTCCTTGAAGTCTGCGAGCCCCGACTTGTGGGAGAGACGCCCCTCGTGGTCGTAGACCCAGTGGCGCGGGAAGCGGCTTGCGCCCTCCATACTGGCCTCGGCGCGGCCGTCGGCGTGGAGCGTCAGAGAGAGCGTCGTCCACACCAGCGGCGCCTGCCACTGGATGAACGGCTTGCGACGCACGCGCCTGGGGGCAGGCACTCCCGTGCGCCCGCCGTTCGTCTGGGTGAAGCGCACGAAGTCCTTGCCGTTCTGCGGCTTGCGCTGGATCTGCGGCAGGCCGACCGCTTCGAAGGTGCGCGCGACCGGGCCGACCTTCACGGTCGTCGACCCCATCAGGCCGCCGCCGGAGTAGCCGTAGTCGGTGATCTTGCCGGCCTTGTCCACCTCGACCCACGCCTCGAGCACGTTTGCGAAGCGGAAACGGTCGGCGGCGCGCAGCGCCTCGATATCCTCGATCTTCTCAGGCGGCGGCGGGTCGTAGTGTGCGATGCCCGCATCGAAGGCGGCGCGCATGCTGCCTTCGACCGCCTCAGAGGGGATCCATGACAGCGAGGTGATCGAGCTCTTGTGACGCATCGTGGCTGTCTGGCGGTGAATGTGTCAGCCGGCTCCGGAGTCCGGTTGGAACGATGGCGGGCCGAGGAACGCGCGGGAGCTTACACCTCCGCCGGCCAGATCGTCCACACCTCCATCGGCTGGGTGCGTCCCCTGATGTTCACCTCGCCCACCCGGGAGAGATCGTCGGGCACCTGGTGTAGCCGTTCCCTGGTCGTCGAGGAGACGAACAGCATGGCCTTGCTCTCCTTGGTCATTCCCTCCAGGCGCGAGGCGGTGTTCGTCGTATCGCCGATCGCGGTGTATTCGACGCGCTGCTCCGAGCCCACGTTGCCGGCCATCACAGACCCGCTGTTGAGTCCCACGCCCATTTCGAATTTGCGGTCAAAGCCCTGTTGCGCAAGCCAAGCGTTGAAGCTGTCAAGGCGCGGGCCGATCATCTCGCGCGCGGCCGCAAGCGCTCGGTCGGCGTGATCCTCCTGCTCCAGCGGCGTGCCGAACACGGCCATGATGCCGTCGCCCATGTAGGCGATCAGAGTCCCGCCGGCCGCGAGGATCGCCTCGGTCATCTCGTTGAGATAGTGGTTTACGACTTCGATCACCAGGGCCGCCGGCTGGGTCTCCGAGAAGCTCGTGAACCCGCGGAGGTCGGAGAAAAGGACGGTGCAGTCGCGTTCCACGCCGCCGAGGCGCAGGTTCTCATCTGCTCTGGAGAGCACCTCGTCCACCACGCCAGCTGAGACGAAGCGTGAGAAGATCGTTCTCACGCGTTCGCGCTCGAGCGCTTCGTCGACATAGAGTACGCCGAGGGTACCCAGGGTGCCGAGCGCGAGGGCCAGCAGCGGGTAGACGAAGGTCACGATCAGGCCGTTGTCGAAGGCGATCTGGACCGCGACCGTGAACAGGACCGCGAGTGCGACGGCGTCGAGCAGCGCGCGCCAGTGGTGCAGACGCAGGCTGGAGAGCGGCGCGGCGATGCCGAGCAGGACTATCAGGGCGATGTCGAGCCAGACGGGCGCGTTTCGCAGCGGCGCGCCGCGGAGCAGGGTGGATACTGCGTTGGCCCAGATTTCCATCCCCGCCATCTCCTTGCCGCCGCCGACAGCCGTGTGGTGAACGTCCTGGAAGAGCGGGTCGGAGGCGCCGACGATCACGATCTTGCCCTTGAAGATGCTCGGCCGAACCTGCCCGAGCATCACGCTCGAGTACGAGGCGACCTGGAAGGAAGGGGGAGGGCCGAGGTAATCGATCGGAAGCGTGCCGTCTTCGAACAGGGAAGGATGGATGTGCCGCTTGCTCGCTACTTCTGTTGTCGCGACCGGGAAGGTCGGCAGGCCGCTATATGAGCGCGAGAACCGGCGCACAGCGCCGTCAGAGTCGATGGTAAGGATCGCCGCGCCGGCCCGCGCGCCGACTTTGCGGAGGTTTTCGTTCCCGCCAAGCACTTCGTTTTGCCCGTGCGGGCCGATTTCGGTCGCAGCCAGCACGACTTTGCCGTGTGCCCGGCCGACCGCTTCGTAGAGCTCATCGCTTTCTTCTTCAGAGCGTTCTTCTCCCGCGGGCGTTTCATGTTCCCCTCTGGCCGGATGGGCGAATTCGATATCTACCGCGATTGCCTTCGCGCCCGCCTCGCTGAGCCGTTCGATCACCTTCGTGTCGTAAATGCGCGGGAAGGGAAGCGTCGCCTTCAGGCCCTTCTTCGAGAATTCCTGCAACGTCGGATGGTCGATTCTCACGAGCACGATGTCTGAGGGGACATGCTGGCGCCCCCGTATCGAGTAGCGCGCATCCACCGACTGCAGCTCGGTCGGTCGCAGCAAGTTCACCGCATAGGCAAATACGCCTATAGACGCGGCGAGCGCGGCCACTACTATCTGCGCCGTGATTCTGCGTCGCCGGCTCCGGTTCTTGCTCATCTCATCGCCCGCCTGTCTGGCTCACGGTGCGCCCCCTTTGCGAGGCGATGGTAAACGACGCGAGGACGGCGATCATCGCCGCCCGCCGACTCTCGGAGCGGCACCGCTTGCAATGCTCGCGCTCGCTGCCCTGTCGCTGATGCTGCCCGCGCATGCCGCGGCGCTGGTGCAGAGCGGATCGCTCTCCCAGCTGGACTCCCCGGCCGACTGCATAGGCGAAGCCGAACATCAGAAGGCGCTCTGCGGCTCCGAAGTGCCGTTTGGATTGGAAACCACCTTCCAAGCACAGGTCAGTCCCGACGGGCGGAACGTCTATTCGGTGGCGATCAACGGCGACCTGATCGAGTACTCGCGCGATCAGGCGACAGGCGTACTGGAAGTGATCGGCTGCATCACCTCGCGCTCGGAAGCATGTGCCTCCCAGAATGCGACCGAGAATGTCGCGCTCATCGATAAACCGACGGCGCTGGCGATCAGCCCAAACGGCGAGGATGTATACGTGACGACGGCATCCGCCGACGCGGTGCTCGAGCTCGAACGTGAACCCGCGACGGGGCTGCTGAGCATCATGAGCGGGGGGCGTGCGTGCGTCACCGGCCAACCGAGCAGCGATTGCGAAATCCAGGAAGCCAAGGGTCTCAACGAACCCTATGGCGTGACGGTCAGCCCGAATGGCGAAAGCGTCTATGTCGCCAGCGTCAAAAGCGAAGCGGTGGTGGAGCTCAAGCGCAACACGTCAAACGGCCTGCTGGAAGAAATCGCCGGCGATGAATGCATCGGCGGCCCGAGCAGCGGCTGTCCTGTCAAAACCGCCGAGGCGCTCGCCGAACCAATTGGCGTGATGGTCAGCCCCGGCGACGAAGACGTCTATGTCGCCGCGGGCGCTTCGAGCGGAACGGGAGAGGTCGCCGCCTTCAAACGCGAAGCGAGCGGCGCGCTCACGCAATTGCCCGGCGAAGAAGGCTGCATCAGCGAAGCAGTCACCGGGTGCGCGAGCGGGATCGCTGTGGGTGACTCCGAGGATTTGGTCATCTCTCCCGATGGCAAGAACGTCTATGCGACCTCGTATTCAAAGAACGCCGTGGTCGAGCTCGAACGCAACACGAGCACCGGCGCACTGACTCAGCTCGCAAGCCCCAACGCCTGCATCACGACGGCCGAAGACCTCACCGGTTGTCAGACCGCGAAGGCGATCGGCGGTACCCGCGGCCTTGCGATCAGCCCCGACGGGGAGGACCTCTACGTCGGCAGCACGACCGAAGCCTCGGTCGCGGCATTCAAGCGCGAACCCTCCAAAAAAGGCGCGCTTGCGCTCTTTGAAGAAAATCATGAATGTGTGACGACGCGGCTCGAAGGCTGCGGCACCGACGGCCTCATCGGCCTCGAAGGTGCGCGCCGGCTGACCGTCTCGCCCGACGGCACGAACGTCTACGTGACGGCCCAGGGCGGCAACGCGCTGGCAGAGCTGGCGCGCACGATCACGCCTGCAGTCTCGGAAATCGAACCTGCTACAGGCTCAGAAGCCGGCGGCACGAATGTGACGATCGAAGGCTCGGGCTTCGCCGAAGGCGCAAGCGTCGAATTCGGAGGCACGCCCGCGGTTTCCGTCACGGTCGATTCCGCCTCGGAGATCACTGCCGTCAGTCCCGCCGGCACGGAAAACAATGTGCCGGTGACGGTCACCAATCCGGCCGGCACCTCCGTACTCGTGCCGGCGGACAGGTTCTCCTACGCGACCGCAACGGCCCCGACGGTCACCGGAGTCAGTCCGTTCTACGGCACCGAAGCCGGAGGAACCGAAGTCGCGATCACCGGCACGGAATTCCTCGCTGGCGCCTCGGTCGACTTTGGCGGCAGGCCGGCCACCAACGTTATAGTGAACTCGGGGCTCTCGATCACGGCCACGAGCCCTGCGGGGACCGGAGTGCAGGACGTCACCGTCACGACCACGAAGGGCACCTCCATGACGAGCGAAGCCGACCATTTCAAATATGTATATGTCCCGCCGCACGAACTCGGCGGACTGGATCTGAACGGCTATTGCGAGAGTCTCGGCTACACGTCGGCCGCGCTGCACAAGGGGCAGGTCGTGGGACCGAACGCCGCCTTCGAAAACTGGGCCTGCGTCGAAAAAGGCAGCCACGAAGTGCTGATCGCGGCGACTGGGCCGGCCCCGAGCATGGCCAACGCATGTGCCGTGCAGCATCCTGGATCTTTCGCCTACGCAGAAGAACCAAACGATGCAAACAGCTGGAAATGCTTTGAAGAACAACCCCAGCAAAAAGGCTCCGGCGGCGGCTCAGGCCCGAAAGGCCCGGTTTATGCGGGCCCGGCCAAAGCAGCCTCGGTCCCAGCACCGGTGCTCGGCCAAAAGGGCAACGTCGCGCCCGTCTCCGGCAAGGTGCTCGTGAAGGTCCCCGGGTCCAACTCCTTCGTCGCGCTCTCGACGCTGACCCAGATCCCGTTCGGCAGCGTGATCGACGCCACCAATGGGCACGTGAGCGTGACAGGAGCGCTGCCGGGCGGCGGCACGGAGACCGGGGAATTCTTCGAAGGGGAGTTCGTGCTGAGCCAGGAAAGCAACGGCACGATCCTCGCGACGCTCACCGGCGGCGACTTCGCCGTCTGCCCGCGCCGCTACAGGATTCCGCCGCACGCAAGCACGGCGCGGATCGCCTCGGCCTCGGGTAAGCACGTGGTGCGCAAGCTGTGGGCCAACGCCCACGGCAAGTTCTCGACCAAGGGCAACTACGCCGCCGGCGCGGTGCAGGGCACCGAATGGCTGACCGAGGACCTATGCGAAGGGACCTTGATCCGGGTCACGCGCGACAAGGTGGCCGTCACCAACTTCGTGAACCACAAGCACGTCGAGGTCCACACCGGGCACCACTATCTGGCCAAGGCCCCGCTGCGCAAGGCTCGCCGGCGCGGCTGAGCGCGGCCGGCCCAGAGCCCGTCACGCAGCGCTGCCTCCCCGCCTCCCCGCGTGAATGCGCGATCATGAGGCGCGATGGCGACAACGGAGTCGACGCTCGCGAGCAGCGAGGCCGCAGCCGGCGGGGACGCCGGCGAGGCGGTGATAAGGACCCGGGAGCTGACCAAGGTCTACGACGGCGCTGACTTCGCTGCCGTGGACAAGCTCAGCCTGAACGTCGCGCGCGGCGAGATCTTCGGCCTGCTCGGGCCAAACGGCGCGGGCAAGACCACGACCGCCGGGATGCTGACCACGCGCGTGATCCCGACCTCCGGGCAGGCATGGGTGGGCACCGTGGACGTGGTGGGCCAGCCGGCGCTTGCCAAGCAGCTGATCGGCGTCGTCTCCCAGCAGAACACGCTCGACCGGCAGCTGACGGTCTGGGAGAACCTCTACTTCCATGGGCGCCTGTTCGGCATCTCCGTCCAGGAGTCGCGCGCGATCGCCGATCGGCTGCTGGAGCAGTTCCGCCTCTCCAAGTGGGCAAAGGCGTCGGTCTATGCGCTCTCCGGCGGGATGGCGCAGCGGCTGATGGTGGCAAGGGCGATCTTCCACCGCCCGGCGGTGCTGTTCATGGACGAGCCGACCGCGGGCCTTGATCCCCAGAGCCGCCTGGCGCTGTGGGAGATCCTCGAGCGGTTGCACGCCGACGGGCAGACGATCCTGCTCACCACGCACTACATGGAGGAGGCCGACCGGCTCTGCCAGCGCGTGGCGATCATGGACCACGGCAGGATCCTCGCCCTCGATACGCCGGAGGCGCTCAAGCAGTCGGTGGGGGCGGACACGATCGTGACGCTGAAGGTCAGCGGCGACGCCGAGGCGCTGAGCAATCGGATCGGCGCCGAGATCGACGGGGTCACACGCACGCGCACGATCGCGGGCGGCGTGGAGGTCCATGTGAAGGGGGTGCAGCGGCTTGCGCCGCGGATGGTTGGCGTCGCGGAGGCAGCGGGCGTGGACCTGATCGACCTTTCGGTCGCCGAGCCGAGCCTTGAAACTGTCTTCATCCACCTCACCGGCAAGGAGCTTCGCGACTGATGGCCTCCACCACGATCTCGATCTCGCCGCAACGCACGAGCACGGCCGCCAGCTGGTCGGCGCTCAAGGGCCTCGTGGCGCGCGACCTCGTGGTGCTGCGCAAGCACTTCGGCGAGTTCGTCGTGCGCACCGTGATCCAGCCGTTCCTGCTGGTCTTCGTCTTCCTCTACGTCTTTCCCAGCATCGGCCAGGGCGTCGGCGGCGGTGGCGGCCATGTCGCCGAGTCGCACTTCGCCTCGGTGCTCGTGCCGGGGGTCGTGGCGATCTCGATCATGTTCCAGGGGATTCAGGCCGTTGCACTTCAGCTCTCCACCGAGTTCGGCTACACCCGCGAGATCGAGGACCGCGTGCGGGCGCCCTGCCCGATCTGGCTCGTGGCGGCCTCCAAGGTGCTCTCCGGCGCGGTCCAGGGCGTGATCGCGGCAGTGATCGTCTTCCCGATCGCGGCGGTGATCCATGCCGGCGGGGTGGAAGCGCATCTCGACGTGCACTGGCTCGTGACGATCACGCTGATCCCGCTTGCGTGCGTGGCGATGACCTCGCTCGGGCTGCTGCTCGGCACCACCTTCGAGCCGCGCAACATCGGGTTGATGTTCGGCTTCGTGGTGCTGCCGCTCACCTTCCTCGGCGGCACCTACTACCAGTGGACCAAGCTCGCACCCGTGCAGGTGGGCGGCATCCACTGGCTGCAGATCATCGTGCTGATAAACCCGCTCATCTACGTGACGGAGGGCATGAGGGCTGCGCTCACCGACGCCTCGCACATGCCGCTCTATGCGATCTATCCGGTGCTGATTGCCTTCTGCGTCGGCTTCCTGGCGCTTGGGCTTCGCAACTTCCGCCGCAAGGTGCTGATCTGACTCACGGCCTGTTTGGGCGCCCGCTTCGCAGGTGAAGCAGCTTGTCGGGGTTGCGCACGATCCACACGGCCTGGATCGAGCCCTCCAGCCCTATACGACGCTCTCCTTCCGCGGGTTGGGCAGCGGCGTGAGCGTCTGCTCCAGGCGCTCCCGCAACGGCTCGAAACGCGGTGGCAGCGAGAGCCGCTCGCCGAGGTGGGCGGCGTCCTCGTCTGAGGAGAACCCCGGGCCGATCGTCGCGATCTCGAATAGCACGCCACCTGGCTCCCGGAAGTAGATCGAGCGGAAGTAGAAACGGTCGATCACAGGCGTGGGGCGCTGTCCGGCGGAGGCCACGCGCTCACGCCAGGCCTCGTGGTCCTCCATCGGGGAGGCGAAGGCGATGTGGTGCACGCTGCCGGCGCCCTGACGAGGGTGCTCGGCGGGCGCAGGGTCATAGGCGTAGAAGCCACCGCGGCTCTCCCCGCGCACCTGAAAGCGCCCGCCGGCCTGGCGCTCGAAGCCGAGTGTGTCCGTGAGCAGGGCTTCGCTTGCGGCGGGGTCCTGCGCGTAGGCGCGCACGCCCTCGAATCCGCGCAGCGCGTGCTCGGCGGGGACCCCTGGGGTCGCCGCGGTCAGCGGCAGGTCGCCGCTGTGGTCGACGATCAGCTCGTGGTCCAGGCCCTCGGGGTCGCTGAAGCGCAGAGCGCCGTCCTCGCGCTGGGTGGCCGTGTCGCTCCCGGCCAGACGCTGCTCCCAGAAGTCGAGCGCGGCGGGCGATTCGACACGCCAGATGATGCGATGGACCATGCCGGCGCCGGGAACGCCGCGCGTCGCGCCCGGATACTCGAAGAAGGTGAGGTCGGCGCCCGGAGAGCCCTTCTCGTCGGCGTAGAAGAGGTGGTAGACGGTTGGGTCATCCTGGTTTACGGTCTTCTTGACCAGGCGCAGGCCGAGCACGCCTGCGTAGAACTCGACGTTGCCGGGGGCATCGCCGGTGATCGCGGTGATGTGGTGTATGCCGTCGAGCTTCACGGGCTGGCCTCCGCTTTTGAGTGGTGTGGGTGGCAACGTCTCTCCCAGCTTCGCAGGCCGCGCCTGCGCTGTGAAGGAGTACCCTCGCCGGCATCCGCACAACCGAGGACGGGAGGCTGCAGATGCAGGAGTGGAGTGGGGTTGCCGGCAAGCAGGTCCTGATGACCGGCGCGACGCACGGCATTGGCCTGGCGGGCGCGAGGGAGCTTGCGCGACGCGGCGCAAAGCTCGCGATCGTCGCGCGGAACGAGCAGCGCGCGCAGGCGGCCGTGGCGGAGATATCCGCGGCGGCGGGCGGGGAGGCGGAGGTCGAGGTACTGAAGGCAGACCTCGCGCTGCAGAGCTCGGTGCGGGATCTCGCCGAGCAGGCGCTCGAGCGGTTCCCCCGTATCGATTTGCTGATCAACAACGCCGGGGCGATGTTCACCTCCAGGCAGCTGACCGCGGAGGGGGTCGAGCAGACCTGGGCGCTCAACCATCTGGCGCCGTTCCTGCTTACCAACCTGCTGCTCGAGCGGTTGCGCCAGAGCGCACCGGCTCGTGTGATCACGACCTCCTCCGACGCGCACAAGGGCACCGGTATCCCTTTCGATGACTTCGGCGCCGAGCGCGCCTATGGCAAGCTCGGGTTCGAACGCTATGGGCAGACCAAGCTCGCGAACATCCTCTTCACCGCGGAGCTCGCAAGGCGCCTGCAGGGCACCGGTGTGAGCGCGTACTGCTTTCACCCGGGCCTTGTCGCCAGCGGCTTCAACCGCAACAACGGCGCGCTGATGGGCCTTGCGATGGTCGCGATCAAGCCGTTCTCGCGCAGCACCGAGCGGGGCGCACGCACACTGGTCTGGCTCGCCGAGACGCCGGGCATCGAGGGCGACGGGGGCTACTTCGTGGACGAGAAGCTCGCGCGGCCAAGCAGAGCCGGTCAAGACGTGGAGGCCGCGGCGCGACTCTGGGAGGCAAGCGAGCAGCAGACCGGCACGGAGCTGCCAGCCGGCGGCCCAGTCGGGTAACACAATCCGGGGCGGGCACTGGCCGCTACTAGGATGGGCCGTGATGCCCGCGGTGCTCGACGTCACCCTCTTCACCGACCCCGGCTGCCCCTGGGCCTACTCGGAGAACCCGGCGCTTGCGGTGCTGCGCTGGCGCTACAGCGACCAGCTGCGCTGGCGGCTCGTGATGATCGGGCTGATGGAGGACCCGCAGGGCTACCTCGCTCGCGGCTACACGCCGGTCCGCGCCGCACAGGGTCAGATCAGCTTCCGCGAGCGCTTCGGCATGCCCTTCGCGGTGGTGCCGAGGGCGCGGGTGCTTGCTACCTCGCGCGCCTGCCGGGCCGTGATCGCCACGCGCCAGATCGCGCCTGAGCGTGAGCTTGCGGCGCTGCGCGCGCTGCAGTTTGGCTGGTTCAACTCGACGCTCTTGCTGGATGAGGATGGAGACATCGCCAAGGCGCTTGGCCACGTGCAGGGCCTCGACGTGGAGGCGGTCGTGGCGGCGATCGAGCACCCCGACGTGCTCGCCGCATACGAGGCCGAGAAGGCGGAGACCCGCACCGCCGAGGGCGGCCCGACCCACTTCCAGGGCAAGGCGCGTCAGACCGATGGTCCCGTGCGCTTCTCGGCGCCCTCGCTGATCTTCAGCTCGGGCGAGCGGAGAATCGAGGCGGGCGGATTTCAGCCAGTGGAGGCATACGACCTGGCGATCGCGAACCTCGACACATCGCTGCAGCGCAATCCGCCGCCGGAGTCGCCGCTGCCGGTGCTGCAGAGCTTCCCCGACGGCCTTGCGACTCAGGAGGTCGCCGCGGTCATGGCGGCCAACAACGCCGTGCCGGACAGGCCCGCCGCCGAGGCCGCGCTGATCGAGCTGGTCGGCGCGGGGAGCGCGCGGCGAATCCGCTCGGCAACGACGCGCTCTGGCTGGCAGCCTAAGAAGGTCTTTCAAAAAGATCGTCACGTCCGGATGGGCACCTGGACACGGCGCTGGATCGCCACGTGACGGCTTGCACGTGCTACCGGCACGCGCTACGCCGTCCCGCGTCGCCCAGCTTGGTCTGAGCACACCCCGACCGCACCACCTATTTTGAAAGACCTTCTGAATCGGTGCGCCGGCACATGCCCGCGGGCAACAGGTAGCCTGCGGGTCGATGCCCGTGAAGGCGACACTCCCGGACGGCAAAGCGCTCGAGCTCCCCGACGGCGCGAGCGGCGCCGACGCCGCCGCGGCGATCGGCCCGGGCCTTGCGCGCGCGGCGCTCGCGGTCGCGTGAGCCATCCCGAGTCGGTGAGCGGCCGCAGACGCGCGACCTCGCCCAGCCGCTGCCCGACGGCGCCGCGATCTCGATCCTGACCGCCAAGAGCGGTGAGCCGGCGCTCGCGCTGATCCGCCACGACGCCGCGCACGTGCTGGCGACCGCGGTGATGGAGCTCTACCCGGGCGTGAAGATCTCGATCGGCCCGGCGATCGAGAACGGCTTCTACTACGACTTCGACTTCCCCGAGGGCGTGTAGCCTCTCCGAGGATGACCTTCCCGGCGATCGAGGAGCGCATGGCGCGCGCACGTCAGGGCCGCCGAGCCGTTCGTGCGCAGGAGGTGCCGGTCGCGCTGGCGCGCGAGCGCTTCGCGGCGGAGGGCCAGCGCTACAAGGTCGAGCTGATCGACGACCTCGTCGCGCGCCACGAGGCGCCGCTCGAGACGGTCTCGCTCTACACCAACGGCCCGTTCACCGACCTCTGCCGCGGGCCCGCACGCGCCGAGCACCGCAAGCGATCGGCGCCTTCAAGCTGCAGTCGGTCGCCGGCGCCTACTGGCGCGGCGACTCGAAGCGGCCGATGCTGACGCGCATCTACGGCACCGCGTTCTTCACCAAGGCACGAGCTCGACGGAGCACCTCGAGCGCCTCGAGCAGGCGCGCGCGCGCGACCACCGCCGCCTCGGCCGCGAGCTCGGCCTCTTCCACTTCTCCGAGCTCTCGCCGGGCAGCGCGTTCTGGATGCCGCGCGGCACGACGCTCTGGAACGCGCTGCGCGACCTCGCGGCGAGCGATGACGCGCGAGCGCGGCTACACCGAGGTCAAGACGCCGCAGCTCTACGACGCCGAGCTGTGGCGCATCTCCGGGCACTGGGACAAGTACCGGGACAACATGTTCGTCACCGAGGACGACGGACGCCCGATGGCGCTCAAGCCGATGAACTGCCCGGCGCACTGCGTGCTCTACGCGATGGAGCAGCACTCCTACCGCGACCTGCCGGTGCGCTACTCCGAGCCGGGCCTGCTGCACCGCAACGAGCCCTCCGGCGCGCTGCACGGCCTGCTGCGCGTGCGCCACTTCGCGCAGGACGACGCGCACATCTTCTGCACCGAGGAGCAGATCCAGCGACGAGGTCGCGCGGCTGCCTGCGACTTCGGCTTCGCGATCTACCGGCTGTTCGGCCTCGAGCCGCGCCTCGAGCTCTCGACGCGGCCCGGCGAAGCGGATCGGCGACGACGCGCTGTGGGATCGCGCCGAGGCGGCGCTGGCGGAGGCGCTCGACGCCCACGGGCTCGCACTACCAGCTCAACGCGGGCGACGGCGCCTTCTACGGGCCCAAGATCGACATGCACATGACCGACTCGCTCGGGCGCTCCTGGCAGCTCGGGACGGTCCAGCTCGACTACAACCTGCCCGAGCGCTTCGACCTCGCCTACATCGGCGCCGACAACGCCGAGCACCGCCCGGTGATGATCCACCGGGCGCTGTTCGGCTCCTTCGAGCGCTTCATCGGCGATCCTGCTCGAGCACCTCGGCGGCGAGCTGCCGGCTTGGCTCGCGCCGGTCCAGGCGATCGTCCTGCCGATCACCGACCGCCAGAACGAGGCGGCCGCGCGCGGTGCGCGAGCGCTGGCGCCGGCCGGCCTGCGCGGCGAGCTCGACGACCGCGCCGAGTCGGTCGGGCGCAAGATCCGCGACGCCGAGCTGCGCAAGATCCCCTACATGCTCGTCGTCGGCGAGCGCGAGGCGGCCGAGGGCACGCGTCTCGGTGCGCGAGCGCGGCGCCGGCGACAACGGCGGCGTGGCGGTTGCGGAGTTCGTGCGCGGCTGCGCGACAGCGCGCGAGCGAGCTGAGCGCGCGGCTGCGCGGCGAGAGCCCCATCGCCAGCGGCCTGCGCACCCCGCTATACTCGCCGCCTTGGCCATCGCACCACTCGCAATGCCGCGCAGCCTACGTCCGCTTGACGCGCGCACCTGATCGCTAGTGCCGGTCCCTCGCAGATTCGACCGGCGCCCGCCCGAGCGCGATCCGACCAGGATCAACGAGCGCATCCGCGTTCCCGAGGTCCGGCTGATCGGGGAGGACGGGCGAGCAGGTCGGCGTGCTGAGGATCGACGACGCGCTGCGCTACGCGCAGGAGCGCGACCTCGACCTCGTCGAGGTCGCGCCCGAGGCCAAGCCGCCGGTCTGCCGCGTGCTCGACTACTCGAAGTACAAGTACGAGCAGGCGCAGAAGCAGAAGCAGGCGCGCAAGCACCAGCAGCAGATCACGATCCGCGAGATCAAGTTCCGCCCGAAGATCGCCCAGCACGACTACGACACCAAGAAGGGCCATGTCGAGCGCTTCCTGCGCCACAAGGACAAGGTCAAGGTGACGATCATGTTCCGCGGCCGCGAGGTCACCCACCCCGAGCGCGGCGTCGCGATCCTCGACCGCCTCGCCGAGGAGCTGGCGGAGTTCGGCGTCGTCGAGCAGCGCCCGCTGCAGGACGGCCGCAACATGACGATGATGCTCGGCCCCTCGAAGGCCGTGCTCGCCGGCCAGTACGACAAGCGCGCCAACGGGGCCGCGCCTGACGAGGCGGCGCCGAGGCGAGCGACGGCGAGCTGCCGAGCCGCCCATCGACGCCGCGAGGAGCCTCCGAGCAACGCCGCGGCGCCGGCGGCGAGCGTCCGAGCCGCCGCCGAGTACGCGGGATCGGCGCCGCGTGAGCCGCCGCGCGGCGCCGAGCCGACGAAGCCGGCGAGCCGGCCGCCGCGGGCGGAGCGGTGCAGGCGCCGCTGCAAGCCAACCGGCGCTGGCGACGCCGCCGTGTCATACTCCTGCGGCTCGCGATGCCGAAGATGAAGACCCACTCGGGCGCCAAGAAGCGCTTCAAGACGACCGGCACCGGCAAGGTCCGCGGCCGGCACGCCTTCACGAGCCACATCCTCGAGAAGAAGTCGCCGAAGCGCAAGCGCGCTCTCGGGCAAAACGCGCTGCTCTCAGATCACGACGCGCCGCGCGTGAAGAAGCTGCTGGGGATCGGCAATGACCCGCGTCAAGCGCTCAGTCCACGCGCGCAAGAAGCGGCGCGCGACTCTGGAGCTGACGAAGGGCTTCCGCGGCGAGGCGAACTCGAGCTACAGGCGCGCCAAGGAGGCGCTGATGAAGGCCGACTCCTACGCCTACAGCGACCGCCGCAACCGCAAGCGCGACTTCCGCCGCCTCTGGATCACCCGCATCAACGCCGCCGCCCGCATAACGGGATGAGCTACTCGCAGTTCATCCACGGTCTCGAGATGGCCGGCATCGAGCTGGACCGCAAGGTGCTCGCCGACATCGCCGTGCGCGATGCCGACGCGTTTCGACGTTTCGCGGAGATCGCCCGCGAGGCGTCGGCTGCCTGATCGCAAACAGACATCAGCCGAAGCTCTCACGGGCGCCGCTCCTACAGGAGGGCGCCCTTTTTCGTATGACGACCAAGATCACAAACCCCCATAACCCACGGCTGCAGGCGCTACGTCGTCTGCAGCGTCGTCGCGAGCGCGATCGGCTCGGCCGGTTCGTCGTCGAGGGCGAGGACCTGATCGAGGCGGCCACGAGCGCCGGGCACACGGCGCTCGACGCCTACCGAACTCCCGATTGTGGGATCGGCGGCGCGTCGTTCATCGAGGTCGAGCCGGAGGCACTGGCCTCGGCCTGCGCGCTCGGATCGGGCGCACGGGCGGTCGCCGTCTACGAGCAGCGCTACGCGCCCGCGCCGCAGGGCCCGCTCTGCCTCTACCTGCACGGCCTCTCCGATCCCGGCAACATTGGCACCTGTCTGCGCTCAGCCGCTGCCTTCGGCGCCGCGAGCGTCGCGCTTTCGGCGCGCTGCGCCGATCCCCACTCGCCCAAGGCTGTGAGGGCGAGCATGGGTGCGATCTTCACGGTGCCGCTTGCCAAGGTGTCGACGATCGCCGATCTGCCGGGCCGCACCGTCGCGCTGGCTGCGCGTCAGGGCCTGCCGCTGCAGGAGTTGGCGGCCGACGGATCGCCGCTCAGCCTGCTGATCGGCGCCGAGCGGGAGGGGCTGCCGCAGGAGCTGATCGACGCCTGCGACGACGTCGCTCACATACCGATCGCCGCCGAGTCGCTGAACGCAGCGATGGCGGCGAGCGTGGCTCTCTACGAGATCGCGCGTCAGTTCACTAGGGTGCGGGCGTCGTGATCGAGCGCATCAAAGAGCTGCAGCGCGAGGCGGACGCCGCGATCGGCGCGGCGGGAAGCACCGATGCGCTGGAGGAGCTGCGGGTGCGCTACCTGGGCCGCAAGGCCGAGCTGCCGATGATGCTGCGCGGCGTCGCATCCCTGCCACCGCAGGAACGCTCGCAGGTGGGTCGTGAGGCCAACCTCGCCCGGCAGGCGCTGGAGGCCCTGATCGAGCAGCGCTCCACGGAGATGCGCGCCGCCGAGCTGGACGAGCAGCTCGCGCGCGACACGGTGGACACAACCCTGCCTGGAACGCCGCCGCAGCCGGTGGGGCGCCTGCACGTCCTGACCGCGATGCAGCGCGAGCTGGAGGACATCTTCCTCGGGCTCGGCTTCACCATCCTGGAGGGCCCCGAGGTCGAGACCGTCCACTACAACTTCGACGCGCTGAACCACAGCCCGACGCACCCCGCGCGCGCGAAGACCGACACCTTCTACGTCTCCGATCAGGTCGTGCTGCGCACCCATACCTCGCCGATGCAGGTACGGGCGATGGAAGCGCACCCGCCGCCGCTCTACGTAGTGATCCCCGGGCGGGTCTATAGGCCAGACAGCGACGCGACCCACACGCCCCAGTTCCACCAGATCGAGGGCCTGGCGGTGGACGAAGACATCACACTCGCCGACCTGAAGGGGACGCTGCTCGCGTTCGCCAAGGCGGTCTTCGGCGAGGAGCGCGAGGTACGCCTTAGGCCCCACTTCTTCCCGTTCACCGAGCCCTCGGTGGAGGTCGATGTCTCCTGCTTTGCCTGCTCGGGCAAGGGCTTCATGCGCGACGGCTCGCGCTGCGGGCTCTGCAAGGGAGAGGGGTGGCTCGAGGTGCTCGGCGCCGGCGAGGTCGACCCGGACGTCTTCGCCCACGTGCCGGACACCGATAGCAACGCTCCCGGCTACGACCCCGAGCGGGTGCAGGGCTACGCGTGGGGGATGGGCGTCGAGCGGATCGCGATGCTGCGTCACGGGATCCCCGATCTGCGCCTATGCTACGAGAACGATCTGCGTTTTCTGGAGCAGTTCGGATGAGAGTCCCACTCGAGTGGCTGATGGAGTACTGCGACCCTGGGCTCGACGTTGCCGCGATCGAGGAGCGGTTGACGATGACCGGGACGAAGGTCGAGGCGATCCACCATCACGGGGTGATGAGCACCGACGGCTTCGTCGTGGGCGCGGTGCTGAGCGTGGAGAAGCATCCAAACGCCGACAAGCTGCTCATCTGCGAGGTCGATCTTGGGCCGGCGCGGCCCGGCGGCCCGGCCACGATCGTCTGCGGGGCGCCGAACGTCGCGGAGGGGCAGCGGGTGGCGGTCGCGCTGCCGGGCGCGGTGATGCCAGACGGGACCAGGCTGAAGGCCGCGAAGCTGAGGGGGGTGGCCTCGGAGGGGATGATCCTGGCCGAGGACGAGATCTCGATCGGCCCGGGGCACGAAGGGATCATGGTGCTCGACGCTCTGGCGGCGGCCGGGGCACTCGGCCCTGACCCGAAGATCGATGCGGGGACGCCGCTGGCGCAGGTGCTGCCGATCGCGACCGAGGTGATCGAGCTGGAGGTGACGCCGAACCGGCCCGACTGCCTCGGCGTCTACGGCGTGGCGCGCGAGCTGCACGCGGCGACCGGAGCTCCGCTTGCGGGTGAGCCGTGGCGGGAGGACCCGGGGTCGGCGGGGCCGCTCAGCGGCGCCGAGGTCGAGGTGCAGTGTCCCGAGCTCTGCCCCCGCTTCACGGCTCGGATCTTCGAGGGCGTGACGATCGCACCCTCGCCGCCGTGGCTGAAGGCGCGACTGATGGCCGCCGGGCAGCGCCCGATCAACAACGTCATTGACATCACCAACTACGCGATGCTGCTGACCGGGCAGCCGCTGCACTCCTTCGACCTCGATCGCGTCGCCGGCGCAAAGCTGACCGTGCGGCGCGCGCGCGAGGGGGAGCGGGTGACGACGCTCGATGGCCAGGAGCGCACGCTGGACTCTGGGATGGTGCTGATCGAGGACGAGCAGGGCCCGACCTCCATCGCGGGCGTGATGGGCGGCGGCCGCTCGGAGGTGCACGAGGGCACGACACGGGTCCTGATGGAGGTCGCCAACTGGTATGGCCCGAGCATCCACCACGCCTCGTGGGGGCTCGGGCTCCGCAGCGAGGCGTCCTCGCGCTTTGAAAAGGGCCTTGCGCCCGAGCAGTGCATGCATGCGCAGGCGATCGCCGCGCAGCTGATGCTCGAGCTGTCTGGTGCGAGAGTGCTTGCGGGGACGATCGACGTCGGCGGCCCCGGCCCGGCGCCGGCGAAGATCGGGCTGCGCTCGGTGAAGGTGCGCTCGGTGCTCGGCGTCTCGGTCTCACTGGAGCGCGAGCAGGAGATCCTGCGGGCGCTCGACTTCCAGGCCGCCGTGGACGGCGAGGACCTGCAGGTGCTCGTGCCGCCGCTGCGGCGAAACGACGTCACGCGCGAAGCGGACCTGATCGAGGAGGTCGCTCGGATCGACGGCCTGGAGCGGCTGCCGGCGACGTTGCCGGCGCGGCGTGGCGCCTACGGGCTGCTGAGCGCCGAGCAACGGCTGCATCGGCGGGCACTCGAGGCGCTGGTCGGGCGCGGGCTCTACGAGGCCGTGGGCTGGACGTTCTGCTCGCCCACGCTTGCCGATCGCCTGCGGTTGCCGGAGGACCATCCCTGGCGCGTGCGCTCGGTGGCGCTCGAGAACCCGCTCTCCGAGGAGCAGTCGCTGCTGCGGCCGACGCTGCTTGGATCGCTGCTCGACAGTGCTGCGCGCAACCAGGCCCGCGGAGTCAGCGACCTGCGCCTGTTCGAGGTCGGCACGGTCTTCATGAGTCACGCCGGCGATGAGGACTCCGTCGGCGCCGATCGTGCGCGCATCGCGGGCGAAACCGGCGTGGTTGAGCGCCGGGCGCTCGCAGTCCTATTGAGTGGCCGGATGCAGCCGCGCACCTGGGGAGCCGCCGAGCCGCCGAGTGCGGGCTTCTTCGCCGTGAAGGGGGTCCTCGAAGGGCTCTGCGAGGCGCTGCGCGTGAGCGTCGAGTGTGCGAGCGTGGAGGGCCGCAAGGGCCTTGACTTCCTTCATCCCGGCCGCCGCGCGATCCTGCTCGCAGGCGGCGGCCCGATCGGTTGGCTCGGCGAGCTGCATCCGCTCGTCGCCGAGAGCTTCGAGTTGCGCGGCGCCTCCTCGGAGGCCGCGGCGGGCGCCCTGCCGGCTGCGCTGGAGCTCGACCTGGGGCGTCTGCTGAGTCTTGCGGTCTCGGAGGCCGCCGGGCGCAGCTATGCGGACCTGATCTCCTTCCCGGCACTGCGGCGCGATCTCGCGGTCGTGCTGCCAGCGCAGGTGCCGGCAGCGCGGGCACTTGCGGCGGTGCGGCAGGCCGGCGGCGCGCTGCTCGGCGACGCCGAGGTCTTCGACGTCTACAGCGGGCCGCAGGTGGGGGAGGGCCGGCGCTCGCTCGCGCTGTCGCTGAGCTTCAGGGCGAGCGACCGCACGCTCTCCGAGGAGGATGTGGCGCCGCTACAGCAGCGGATCGTGGCGGCGCTGGAGGGGCTTGGAGGGCAGCTTCGTGGCTGAGAGAGGCTCCGCCTCCGGTGCCCAGGCGTTCGCTCCCGGCTCCCCGCGGGTGCTCGTGGCAGGCGCGACCGGCTTTGCGGGAGCGCTTGCGGCGCACCTGCTCTGGCGCCACCCGCGCTTCGAGCTTGCGGCGGTCACCGGGCGCTCGGAGGTCGGCAGCGCTCTGCAGGAGCTGTATCCGCAGTACCGGGTGCCGCTCGAGATCAGGGAGCTGGACGACGCCCTGCTCGACTCGCTTGGCGATCTGCAGGCGGCGGTGGTCGGCTACCCGCACTCCGCGGCGGCGCCGACCGTCGGTGCGCTGCGCGGGCGCGGCATGCGCGTCGTCGACCTGAGCGCTGACTTCAGGCTCGCCGACCTCAGCTCATACGAGCGCTGGTATGGGCCGCATCCGCGCCCCGACCTGCTTCCCGAGGCCGTCTACGGCCTGACGGAGATGCACAGGGAGCGGATCGCAGACGCGCAGATCGTCGCGAACCCCGGCTGCTACCCGACCGCCTCGGTGCTTGCGCTCGCGCCGCTTGCACGGGCGGGGCTGATCTCCGACGTTGTGATCGACGCAAAGCAGGGTGTCTCAGGGGCAGGCCGCACCGCGCCGGTGGAGACGGTCCACCTCTCCTACGCGGCTGAGAACATCACTCCTTACAAGGTTGCCGCCCACCGCCACACACCGGAGATCGAGCAGGAGCTGGCGCTGCTCGGCGCGAGCCTGCCCGTCCAGTTCCAGGCGCACCTCGTGCCGCTCGACCAGGGCGAGATGGCCAGTTGCTATGTGACGACGAGTCGGCGCGTGGAGGCCGCGGAGCTCCACGAGCTCTACGCTGCCGCCTACGCCCGCGAGCCGTTCGTGGAGCTGGTCGAGCAGCCGCCCGGGGTCAGGGAGGTGCGCGAGACCAACTACTGCAGGGTCTTCGCCGCCGCCGATCCCCACACGGGCAAGGTGATCGCCTTCGGCGCGATCGACAACCTCTGGAAGGGCACCTCCTCCCAGGCGATCCAGAACCTGAACGTGATGTTCGGCCTGCCAGAGACGGAGGGGCTCCTGTGAGTGGCGATCTCGACCTGCGGGGCGACCGGACCGCGGTCGAGCCGCCGTCGCCGTTCTTCGGCTCGCGCTGGGTGCCAAGGCCCGCTCACGTGCAGGAGCTCGCGCCGGACGCCGGGCTGCCGCAGGGCTTCAGGGCGGCGGGCGTGGCGTGCGGCATCAAGCCGAGCGGCAACCCCGACGTGGGTCTGCTGATCTGCGACTCGCCCGATGCCACGAGCGCGGCCCGCTTCACCGCGACAGGGACGCCGGCCGCGCCGGTGCTCGTCTCGAAGGAGCGTTGTGACCTGTCGCGTCTGCGCGGAATCCTGGCCAACTCCGGCTGCGCGAACGCCGCGACCGGCCGCAAAGGCCTCGACGATGCGGCCAAGACCCAGGGTGCCGCAGCGGTTGCGCTTGGCATTCCGGCGGAGCTCCTCGCGCTCGGATCGACGGGCGGTATCAGCCAGGACCTGCCGATGGAGAAGATGTTGCGCGGCATCCTGGAGGCCGGCAGGCAGCTGCGCCGCGAGGGCGATGCGGACTTCCAGCAGGCGATCCAGACGACCGACGCATTCGAGAAGCGAGCGAACCTGGAGGTGAGCCTTCCCTCCGGGAGGGTGAGAATCAGCGCCCAGTGCAAGGGGGCGGGGATGATCTCGCCGAACTTCGCCACGATGCTCTGCTACGTGGAGACCGACGCGCTGATGAGCGCACAGACCGCCGATCTGCTGCTCGGCGTGTGCGTGCAGCGCTCCTTCGACCGCTGCACGGTGGATGGCCAGCTCTCCACCAACGACATGGCGACCCTGATCTGCTCTGGCCAAAGCGGCGTGGAGATCGCACCGCAGAGCGACGAGGAGCGGCTCTTCGGCGAAGCGCTGGACGCGCTGCTGCGGCAGCTTGCGATCCTGATGGTGGCCGACGGCGAGGGCGCAGAGCGGATCGCGCGGGTGGTCGTGCGCGGAGGACACGGCGAGACGGTCGAGCGCGCGGCGCGCGCGGTCGCCAATTCGCCGCTCGTGAAGGCCGCGCTGAACGGCGGAGACCCCAACTGGGGGCGAATCGTGCAGGCGGTCGGCGGGGCGCTCGTCCGGACCGCGCCGCTTGCGCTCGACCTGCACATCGAG
Organism: uncultured Actinomycetota bacterium; assembly: GCA_963757925.1. Classification (GTDB taxonomy): domain Bacteria; phylum Actinomycetota; class Thermoleophilia; order Solirubrobacterales; family Solirubrobacteraceae; genus Palsa-744. The sequence continues at coordinate 20,688 of CAVWTE010000014.1, read as the reverse complement.
GGCACCCAGGTGTGCTCCGCGGGCGCCGCGATCCCGTGTGACGAGCAGGCACTGCGCGAGGCGGTTCAGGGCAAGGAAGTCGAATACGAGGTGACACTGCCGGGAGAGGGCGCCGAGACGGAGGTCTTCTTCTCAGATCTCTCGCATGATTACGTGACGATCAACGCCGACTACACGACATGAGCGAGCCGGAGGCCCCGATGCGCGACGTAGCCACACTCCTGGAGGCACTGCCCTACATCAGGGAGTTCCACAGAAAGACGGTGGTGATCAAGTACGGCGGCGCGGCGATGGAGGACGAACAGCTGCGCGAGGAGTTCGCAAGAGACGTGGTGCTGCTCAAGTACGTCGGCTTGAACCCAATCGTCGTCCACGGCGGCGGCCCTGAGATCACCTCATACATGGAGCGCCTCGGGCTCCCGGTCGAGTTCGTCGGGGGGCTGCGGGTCTCAGACCAGAGCACCGTCGAGGTCGCAAAGATGGTGCTCGTCGGCAAGGTGAACAAGGAGATCGTGCTGCGGATCAACCGCCACGGCCAGCCGGCCGTGGGGCTCTGTGGCGACGATGGATCGCTGTTTCGCGTCTCGCGTCGCTCGGGGCCGGACGGCCAGGACATCGGCTATGTCGGGCGGATCGAGAAGGTGAACGTCGATGTGCTGAACCACGTCGCAAGCGACTACATCCCCGTGATCGCCTCGGTCGGCGCCGACCGGGAGGGCAACTCATACAACGTCAACGCAGACGAGGCAGCCGGTGCGGTCGCACGGGCGCTCCGCGCGTACAAGGTCATTTTTCTCACAGACGTTGTGGGCTGGCTCGGCGATCCCGGCGACCCCGGGAGCCTGATCGCCACCGCGACCGACGAGCAGGTGCGGGGCAGGCTGGAAAGCCTGGACGGTGGCATGCGCCCGAAGCTCGCGGCCTGCGTGGAGGCAATTGAGGGCGGGGTCTCCTCGGCGCACATCATCGACGGCCGCGTTCCACACTCGCTGCTATTGGAGCTCTTTACCGACGCGGGCATCGGCACGAAGATCGTGGCCGGCGCATGAGCCTCTCGGTGCTGCAGCAGATCGAGTCCCAGAGCGTCGTCGCCTCCTACGCGCGCTTCCCCGTCGAGTTCGTGCGCGGAAAGGGGAGCAGGCTCTTCGACGAGCACGGCAACGAGTACATCGACTTCCTCTGCGGCATATCGGTGACGAACCTCGGCCACTGCCATCCGAAGGTGGTCGCGGCGGTACGCGAGCAGGTCGGCCAGCTGATGCACGTCTCGAACCTCTTCTACACCGAGCCCGCGATGCGGCTGGCCGAAAAGCTCTCCCAGAGCAGCCTCGGCGGCAAGGTCTTCTTCTGCAACTCCGGCGCGGAGGCCAACGAGGCGGCGATCAAGCTTGCGCGCAAGGTGCGCAGCGGGGGAGACATCGTGGTGGTCCACAACGCGTTCCACGGGCGCACCTACGGGGCACTGTCTGCAACGCCCCAGGAGTCCAAGCAAGCGCCGTTTGCGCCGCTCGTGCCAGGGTTTCGCGTCGTGGCGCCAGAGGCGGGAGCACTGCGTGAGGAGGTGAACGAGCGCACCGCGGCGGTGCTGGTGGAGGTGATCCAGGGGGAGAGCGGCGTCAACGTGCTCTCCGAGGAGGTGCTGCTTGCCGCGCGAGAGGCTTGCGATCGGCACGGCGCCGCGCTGATCTTCGACGAAGTGCAGTGCGGGCATGGGCAGGACCGGGACGTTGTGGGCCTACGAGCAGATCGGCGTCGTGCCCGACGCGATCACCTCTGCGAAGGCACTCGGCGGAGGCCTGCCGATCGGTGCGCTCATCACAGGGCCGAGGCTGGCGGAGGTCTTCCAGCCGGGCGACCACGGATCGACCTTCGCAGGGGGTCCCGTGGTCGCGGCGGCGGCGCTCGCGGCGCTGGAGCTGACCGACGATCCGGGGCTGCTCGAGCGCGTGCAGGAGCTCGGGCTGCGGCTGCTGGCGGGGCTGTCCGGGCTGCCACATGTGGTTGCGGCTCGCGGGCGCGGGCTGATGGTCGCCTGTGAGGTGGATGTGAGCGCGCCGGAGGTGGTACGCAGGGCGCTCCTGGAGCAACAGCTGATCGTAAACGCGACCGGCCCGACGACGGTGCGGTTGCTGCCGCCGCTGATCGTGGATGAGGCCGAGGTCGATGAGGCGCTGCGGCGGCTCAGGTCGGCGCTGAGTTCCTGAGCAGGCGCGAAGCGGGTCGACCGGCGCAGGGCTTTGAGAGAGCTTGTTGGTCGATATTCTCAGCTGTGGTGACCAGCAAGTCCGACCAAGTAAAGGCCCGCGGTGGATCGCCGACAGGGTGCGTCCGGACGGGTGGTTTTCGTCCCTGCTGCTCTGAGCAAATGAGTGGGTGCTCGCAGCGAATTGGTCAGTTGGTGGACTTTGTGCCGTGATCGTGCTCGGCTGCGGCGCGTGTGCCTTGTCATCGCAAGCGCGGTGGCACTGTGCCTCGCCTTGGCAGCTTTTTCGGCTCCGATCGTGAGATCGGCTGGCGATAGCGGGCGCCCTATTCAGGGTGGCCCGTATGAACTGCAACTGGAACCGCCACCAGCGGTTCGTCGTGCCGGTGGGCGGGAGTTGAGGGAATTCGAAGAAGGCAGGCGGGTGGCAGCTGCGACAGGGTGTCTTGCCTGTCATCGAATCGGCGACGAAGGTAACTCGCGACCAGGTCGTGCGTTGACCCACGTAGGCTCAGAACTGACTGAACATGAGATCCGACGGGCCCTCGTGCGCCCACGCGCTCCCATGCCGTCCTTCAGCGGGCTGCCGCGGCACAAGCTGCACGTGCTGGTCAGATTTCTCGCCCTGCTGGGTTGAACCCTCCTTCCAGGCCGTTGCGCTGGCGGGGAGGCGTAGGGCTCGTGCTATTGGATCGGCCCCACGATTCAGAGCATGAACGATCATTGCGAGGATTGGAAGACCTGTATACTTGGCGACGCACGACCTGCGAGACTTCGTGCTCGGTGGCGAGCTTGCCCGTGCATCTCGCCGCCAATTATGTCCCGACCGTGGGCAGCCATGTGCTCGGCTCCGAAAGCGCACCGCATGTCATAGATGTCAAACCGGCTTCGACGGCCACTACGCTGAGCGTTTCGAGCTCGACGCCTGCGATCGGAGCGCAGGTTGTCTATACGGCGAGCGTGGCAGAGAGCATCGCGCCGGCGCTTTCCGGGCCCACCGGGAAAGTGCTGTTCCGCGACGGCGGGGAATCGATCGGAACCTGCGCTTCGATGCCGCTGACGGTTGGTGCCGGCTCCTCCACCGCGACGTGTACCGTCACCTATGAAACCGCCGGCGGGCACACGATCAGCGCTGAATATCTGGGTGACCAGAACTTCCTGGTCTCCTCGTCGGGCGTGGCCTCGGTATCGGTCGTGCAACCAGGCAGCCTGAGCAGCGAACACGGCGCAGAAGCCAAAGATGACGGCGAAGAAGAAGAAGGCGCGACCCGCCACCGAGAGAGCCATCTGAAGCTACTCGCATGGACCCTGAAGCTGAAGGGAGAGGCGACGGCAGCGAATCTGCGCTGCGAAGGAGATGAACGGTGCGAGGGCACCGTGGAGCTCTCAGCGCAGGTTTCGGTCCGTGTTCACGGCAAGGAGCATCGACATACCGTCATGATCGGCAGAGCCCGTTACTCGATCTCGGCGGGGCAAAAGTCCACGATCCACATCGAGCTCGACACCGCCGGACGCGCGGCGCTGAAACAAGCTCGGGCCATCTGACGGCGTCGATGACGACCAAGTCGCCGAGGACGGCGCTGGGCAAGGTCGACATCGAGCTCTGATCAGCGGGGCGGCGTACGGCGCGATGCCGGTGGGGCTCTCATATCCCGAGGGAGCCTTACCGGCATCGCCATGGTCGAGCCGTTACAACGAGCAGGTGCGTGACGCGTCAATTGGTGCTGCCCCTGGCCGATCAGGAGAGGCCGGCGCCATCTCGTCCAACCGGTCCAGGATCGCTTCAGACCGCCCTGGGTATGCACGTCGAGCCGGTCGAGGATCGTCTCGGCGTCTTCGAACGTCCGCCTCGAGCGCGCATCGGCGGCGGAGCTCTGCACGTTCTGTCCGACCATGATCACCGAGAGCAGCACCAGCTGCAGGAACGTCTGGGCGATCCAGGAGACGATTCCCTCGCCGCCGGGTTTCAGCGCGGTCGGCAGGCCAATCAGCGCTATCACCGTGAACAGGTAGGCACACCACATCGTGCCCACGAGGCTTGTGATCAGCACGGCGATCTTGGCGTTGATACCTTCCACCTCGCCCATCGCCTCGCGCAGCGCGCGGGGCGTGGGATGCAGCACCTTTGCCAGGTGATGTCGGGTCTGCACCGGCCTTGCTTGACTCATCCGGGCTCCTCGTCGTATCTAGTGGGTGGCTGTGTAGTGGTATTCTAGTGTGTATGGCGTACGTCGTCGCTCGTCGTAGCGGCCGCTTCGAGGTCCGCGAGTCCCATCGCACATCACGGGTCCAGGCGCGTACGCTCGCGGGCTTCACGGTGCTGGGCGAGAGCGCACTGGCCCGCGCGGCCAGCAGGGCGAGCAGGCCTTTCGACGCCCGATCGGTGATCGCCTCCGCTCGCAGGGCAGGCGCTCCCGTTGAGGTGGCCGCGGCGAGGTGGCGGGAGGGACAGGAGGTCCGCGGCGCGTTCGTGGCGGCCTCACGCAGGATGGCCGCGCTCGCCGGACGGCCGCGAGCGGGCGGAGCGCAGGTTGACCCGGGTGCCGCGCTGATCGAATTGCTTGGTCTCGCGGATGCCGTCGCGAGCAGCCGGCCTGCGCCGCCTGCCAGACCGCTCGATCTTCCGGTGCTCGCGCGAAGCGCAAGGCAGGCTGCGCGCGGCGGGCGTCATACGTCGCCTCCGGGCCGCTGATGGCTGGCGCGGAAGCGCTCAACGGTCTCGCTTGGAAGATCGTCGCAGTGCACGACATGCTCGACTCGCTCGGGGTACCGCATCAGTTCGGCGGTGCCATAGCGCTCGCGTGGTATCGCAGCCCCCGCGCCACGACGGACATAGACGTAAACGTCACTGTCGCCCCGGAGGACGCCGCCCCCGTGCTCGGCGCGATCGAGCATCTCGGGGTGAACGTCACCGACGCCGACCGCTCGGCGATCGCGCACGATGGCCAGGCCAGACTCGACTGGGATGGCTCCTATCTCGATCTGTTCTTTGCGACGCTCGAGTTGCATCAGCAGATGAACCAGCGCTCGCGGAGCGTTCGCTTCGGTCCCGCCGAGATACCGATCCTCTCCCCGGAGGATCTGATCGTATGCAAGGCCGTCTTCGACCGGCCGAAGGATTGGGTCGATATCGAAGAAATGGTGATATGGGGAACCAAGATCGATGCACCTACCGTGCTCGGCTGGATCGAGCTGCTGCTTGGAGCTGAATCGGAGCAGCACCAGCGGCTCGCCGCGATGCTCGCGAGCGCACGAGGCACGATGTGAAGCCGCTCGCCGCAGCGAGCGCTCGAGCAGACCGCGTGGAGCGGCCGCACTCTCCTGCTCCATCTTTACTCCAGAGGCCAAGATCACAGATGTGGAGCGAGGTGGAGCGACTTGCCGCTCAGGAGTAGATGAGGATTCTGCTCACGACCCACTACTTGATCGGGCATTTGGCGAGTACCAGCGCTCGCTGTAAGTGACACGGTGCCTCAGGTGGGCGAGGCACTGCTGCGGCTTGCAGCAATTCTTGCGGTGGGAACCGGCGCCCAGCAATTCGTCCAGTTATGGCAGCCGTTCTGGCATTCGAGGCAATCGAAGCCCGATTTGGCTTGGCACAGCGGGTCAGACTGCGCGATACGAGGACACCATGGAAAACGAGAACGCTACGCCAGAAGAGCTCACCTCCGAGACAGAGCCCGATGGCGCGCCGGAGCATCCGCCAGAGCCGCGCGGCACTCGCCGCGGTCTCTGGGCCGCTCTGGCAGCATTTGCGCTTCTGTGTGTGCTCGCCGGCACCGCCGGCGGGTTGCTGCTCTCGCACGGACTCGCCGGCAAAGAAGCGAGCGCCGCACGCAGCCAGTTCCGCGCAGGCTCCTCTGAGGTCTCCACGAACCTGAGCAACGCGCTCCAGCGCGAAGCGGACCTCGCCGTCGCGGCGGGGACCTTCTTTGCCGCCGACCCGAAGGTCTCCTCAGCCGGGCTCACGGCGTGGGCGCGATGGGGGAATCTGCTGGCCGGCCATCCAGAGCTGCAGAGACTCAGCCTGCTGAGAGCTGCCTCGCACTCGCGGCGCTGCCTGGCCAGTGCTGAAATCGTGGGGGGCGCCGCTCCCAACGCGCCCTCCGGGCTGGACTACTGTGCGCGAGAGCCGCGCCTGCTGGCATCGCGGGGCTCTGGGGCGACGATCACAAGGACTCCGGCGGCGCGTCCGGGCACCCTTGAAGTGCAGAGGCCCGTGTATCGCGGCTACGCGATCCCGAGCACGCCCAAGGCGCGCAACGCCGCCTTCGTGGGCTGGCTGCGCGAGGTGCTCCGGCCTGCAGTGCTTGCACGCGCGGCGCTTGCAGGACACGCCGGCTACGTGATTGCTGCACGTTACGGTCAAGGCCCGGCGGCTGTGGCTCTGGCCGGCGGCACCGCATCGCCTGGAGCGGAGCGCGTGAGCCGTGGCCTTGCGCACGGCGTCAGTATCGAGATCCTCGGCCCCCAGGCAAGCGCGCCGCTGCTCGGCAAGGGTCGCGTCTGGGCGCTCGTGGCCGGGATCCTGCTGGGCCTGCTGGCCGGCACGTTGATCCTGCTGCTCGGCACGCGCCGTCGTGGCGATGAGGCTTTGGTGGTGCTCCCCGCGCCCACGCCGGAGGCGCCGCCCGCGCAAACTCTCTATGACTCGCTCACCGGGCTTCCGGGGCGCGATCTCACGCTCGATCGCGCCGTACAGGTGCTCGCGCGCGCCAGCAGGCAGTCCGGCATGCTCGCCGGCGCGCTCCTGATCGACATCGATTGGTTCAAAGACGTCAACGAGAAGCTTGGGCGGGACGCGGGTGACCAGTTGCTCGGGATCGTTGCGCAGCGTCTGCAGGGCGTGATGCGCGAGGAGGACACCGTCGGTCGTCTGGACGGCGACCGGTTTGCCGTGCTGGTCGAGTGCACCGCCCGCAGCGTGCGGATCGATTCGCTGGCCCAGCGCGTGATCGAGGCGCTGCACAAGCCGATCGAGCTCGAAGGCTTCGGGCCGAGCTTCTTCACCACCGTCAGCATCGGCGTGGCCTTCGGCCGCTATGGCACTCCTGAGGAGCTGTTGCGGACGCCGAAACGGCGCTGGACTCGGCAAAGGCCGCCGGCCGCGATCGCTACGCGATCTTCAGCGCGAACACGCGCTCGGTCGTAGAGAGACGCAGCGTCGTGGAAGCCGAGCTGAACGCCGCGGTGCAGGAGCAGCAGTTCTTCCTTCTCTACGAGCCGATATGGGATTTGGCCACCGGCGCCGTCGTCGGCGTCGAGGCCCAGCCCCGGTGGCAGCATCCAAAGCGCGGGGCGCTCTCGAGTGCCGACTTCATGTCCGTCGCGCAGGAGAGCGGCCTGAGCATCCCGATCGACCGCTTCGCGATCGAGCAGGCCTGTGCGAACGCTGCCGCCTGGGAAGTGCAGGGTCGCCGCATCGGGGTCAGCGTGAAGGTCTCGGCAGATCAGCTGGGCCGCGACGGGCTGATCCTCGACGTGCGCCGCGCGCTGCAGCAGTCGGGGATCGATCCTGCGATTCTGACCCTTCAGATCGCCGAGACCTCGGTGATGAGCGACGTCGCTGTCGCCGCCGAGCGGCTGCGCGAGATAAAGCAGCTCGGCGTGCATCTGGCGATCGAGGATTTCGGGGGCAGCGGCTACGCCTACCACTCCGACCTGCGCAAGCTCTCGCTCGACAGCCTGCGCGTCGACAGGAGCTCGCTGGCCGCCGAGGATGACGCGGACTACCGCGACTGGCTCTTCGAGGCGATCCTGATGGTCGGCCGTGAGCTCTCCCTGACCGTGATCGCAAAGGAGCTGAATCAGCGGAGCAGCTGGCCGCAGTTCAGGCGATGGGCTGCACGATGGCCCAGGGACCGGCGCTCGGCGAGGCGGTCAGAGCCGAGGCTGTGATCGGCCTCTGCGATGCCGGGATGCGGGCGCTGGCGGCGACGTGGCCCGGTGCAAGTCGCCTGATCCGCCGGCCCCAGGTACGAGCCGCTAGCCTTCCGGCCGATGAGCGCCGAGAGGCAGAGCATGCCCCGCCCGACCGCAAGCTACGAGGCCGACCGGAGAACGTCGGACGTGTCCTGCTGCTCTACTCTGGCGGCCTTGACACGAGCGTGATGCTCAAGTGGAATCCAGGAGCTCTATGGCGCCGAGGTGGTCACGCTCACCGTCAACCTCGGCCAGCCGGGTGAGGACTACGCGATGATAGAGGGCAAGGCACGCGATCTTGGAGCGCTCGAGTGCCACATCGTCGACGCGCGCGAGGAATTCGCAACCGATTTCCTTGCGCCCGCGATCAAGGCGAACGCGCTCTACGGCGATGGCTATCCGCTCTTCACCGCGCTTGGCCGCCCGCTGATCGCCAAGCTCGCCGTGGACTACGCCAGGCGCAGCGGCTGCGACACGATCGCCCACGGCTGCACGGGCAAGGGCAACGACCAAGTGCGCATCGAGGCCACGATCGACCTTGTGCGACGCGTACAGGTGATGTGGGACGACTGCGGCATGGCCCGGACGGAAGCCAGCCTGAAACAAGCGCGCTAACGAAGATACCACAAATCCGCGAAGAGTTTTGGCATAACGTCAGCGTCCCCGGCGGCGGCGATGGGCTGAATCAATCGTTGGAGCAGGCCAATCGCGTTTCCGACTTTCTGGAGTTTGCGGAACTCCTTTGCCATGACTGCGCTGAACCGCAACGAATCCTGTGGCGCCCACTTCCGCGAAGAATACCAATATCCCGACGGCGAAGCGAAGCGCGACGACGAGAACTATTGTCACGTCAGCGCCTGGGAATACAAGGGCATTGGCCAAGCACCGGAATTGCACAAGGAACCGCTTGTGTTTGAGAATGTGAAGCCGAGCGTGCGGAGTTACAAGTAAAGCACCGTCACGGACCAAGGCACGGGTTGGCGTCGCTTGATCCGAGTACCGTGTCGAAGTGATGTTCGCCCGCCAACACCTGATTTCTCAAATTGCGATAGATGTCGTCGCGGTTGACGCCCACAGTCGGCTCAACGCACCAACGCACCTGACCGCCAATGTAGAGGACGTTCTGGCCGGCGCCGCCGTGGTTGGGGCTGTTGCCGCGGCCGTCGCTTTGTGGTCGATCCGCAAGAATCGGCAGTAGGTCGCCGGAGTCGCGGCTTAGCCCCAGCAAGTCGTTGCCGTCGCGGTAGCCGAGGGTATAGGCGTAATCCCCACCGAGTTGGCGCGTCAGCGCCTGATACTCGTCGGGACGATTGCGCGACAGATCGTTTAGTTCCGAAAGCGAGCAAATCGTCGCCGGTCGCTGTGGCTGGGCCGGACAAGTAGTGTGTACGTCGAGCGCCCATCACACCCGCATCCGCAAGGACCGGCACATAGACGCCGGCAAAGTTTCGCGGCGGCTCGACTTCGACGCGCGGGAAAGAGCCGCCGTTCTCGGCATGGCCGTCGGCATAGACTTGCAACGCGGTCCATATTCCATGCAGATTACTTTGACAAGCTAGGATGCGATAGTTGCGCCGATTCGCGCGCCAGCCACGTCATGCCCATTCCGGCACTAAAAAGGAGAATAAGAGCCGCCACGACAAGATCGGCGCGACGCGGACCCCGACGGCTGAACATGCCGATCTGCCGCCGCGAGGGTTGGGGCGCCTTCAAAAGCCGACGCTGGGCCTGACGTCCAATTCTGCGTGCCACCCATTGTTGCGTACCGCCCATTGTTGCGTAACGCCAGCTTTGGTCTGATGCTAACCATGATGGCAAGTTCGGTGATAGACCCTGGGATGGTCGAATTCTGGCCCGCGCGGTGCGGACATCATCGCCGCGCTGAAGGCGGCCGACGTCAGGTTTGTCGCAGCCGTGCCCGACATCGTGACCAGCGCCGGCCTGCTATGGCCGATCTCCCGCGATCCGGACCTGCGCCTGATCCGCTTGTGCAAGGAAGACGAGGGCGTCTCGACCTGACCGGCCTGGCGTTCTGCAGGCGGCGGGCGGTGCTGCTGATGCAACAGACCGGCCTGATGGACAGCCTGAATTCGATCCGGGCAATCGCTGTCGAATATCAGCAGCCGTGTGCATGATCGTCGGACTGCTGGGCAAGGAGCCCGATGTCCCCGCCACCCAGTCAACCAAATACGGCGTGCCGAATCATCGAGCCGGTCGTCGGATGCGATGGGGATCGACCGCATCACCTTGGAGAACCCGGAGGATGTTGCACGGTTGGGCCGCGCCATCGACCGCGCCTACGCGCTGTCGCGCCCGGTCGTGGCGCTGATCGGAAGGACGGTGGTCTTGATGCCGATGCGGCGGGATGACTGCATTCGCGCGCTGGCCGTGCTCCGCGGCGAGGCCATCGTCGTCGCGACCTATCAGGCGGCGTTCGACCTGATGCGGATCGCGCCGCATCCGCTGAACTACCCCTCGGTCGGCGCGATGGGGCAGGCTTCGTCGCACGCGCTGGGTCTGGCGCTCGGCCGGCCGGATATGCGCGTGATCGTCCTGGACGGCGACGGCAGCCTGCTGATGAACTTGGGCGCGTTGGTCACCATCGCGGGCGCGGCGCCGAAGAACCTGGTGCACTTCGTGTGCGAGAATGGCTGTTATGAGGCCAATGGCTCGCATCCGCTGCCCGGTGGCGGCGGTGTGGATTTTGCCGGGCTGGCGCGGGCAGCGGGGATCAGGGATGTATCGGCGTACGATGCGCTGCCCGCATTCGAGGCGGCGTTGCCCGGTCTGCTGACGCGTCCCGGTCCGGTGTTTGCCGCGCTCAAGATCGTCCCCGGCGATCCGTCGCCGCAGGAGGACCACGTGATCCATGGGGCGGAGACGCGCCGCCGCTTCAAGGCAGCTCTCAGCGCGACGGCGCCTGCGTAACGTTCCGGACGCCGCCGCTTCCTACGGCGCAATCCCCAGCACCCGTCGCGCGGTGCCGGATGCAACCGCGTTGCGCGCGGCATCGGTCAGGTGCGCCGCGGCCAGCGCATCGGTCGCCACGCGACTGTCGAAGATCGGGTAATCCGTCCCCAGCATGATCCGTTCCGCACCCAGCACCGCCACCGCCATCTCCAGCGATCGCGGCCCGAGCGACGCCGTGTCGAACACCAGGTTGCCCACCAGGGTCGAGGGCCGCGGCGCCCCGGATCGCGGGTCGCGACGATGTGGTCCATCCGCTCCACCAGCATCGGAAACGCCCCACCCAGGTTCACCACCTGGAACGACGCGCCGGGATACTTCGCCCCCAGCTCGGCGTAGATCAGCGTGACCACTGCATGCGACAGCCCGTTATGCAGGTCGACCGTCGAGGCCCGGTGCATCGCCAGATCGTCTTACCTCCGCGGCGCCAGCGATTTGTCGTGACGCTGGCCGGGATGCACCATCAGGTGGGCGCCCAGCACGTCGGCGGCTTCCAGGACCGGGCGCAGATACGCCATGGTGGCGAGGCTGGAAAATAGTTGCTGGGCAGGATGGCGCCGCGCAGGCGCAGCGTGCGGCAGGCTCGTTCCAGCTCGGCCACGGCCAGGTCGATCGAGGCGAGCGGCAGCCCGGCCAGCGCGGTGAAGCGACCGGGATGTGCGGCGCAGACCTTGGCCAGTTCGTCGTTGGCCTCGCGCACGAGCGGCGCTGCTTCGTCGGCCGGCAGCACGTCCGGACCGAGCGCACCGGGAAAGGTAATCACCTGGTGGTCGATCGCCTGCGCCTCCATCCAGGCGAGACGGGCGGCAAGATCGACGAAACCACCGCGCAGCGCGAAGCGGCTGGTCGGCGTGACCATGAACCGGTCGGCTGCATCAACGTCTACGCGCGGGACGGCGTCGCGCCGTGCCAGGGCCTGGAGCAGCGCTTCGCCGTAATAATGCGAATGCGTATCTATGCACCGGGGCGGGTTGGGGACTGGCACGGTCAGCCGCGCCCCGGCTCTGCACGCGGGGGCTCTGCGGCCTGGCGGTAGGCGAAGCTGGCATCCAGCCGGCTGCGCAGGTAGGCGGCACACCGCACCGGCGGGTAATGCGCGACCTCGCCGGGCCGGACCACCGGCTCGATCAGCGTGTCGGCATTCGGGTCGATGAACAGCCCGGTGGAGAAGCGCGCGCGGCCGGACGATTGACCACGCGATGCGGCGTGGAGCGGAAACGGTCATTGGTCCAGCGCGCCAGCAGGTCGCCGACGTTGACGACGAACGTGCCCTCGATCGGGTGCGCAGTCAGCCAGGTGCCGCCGCCGCCCTGCACCTGCAAGCCACCGGCGCTGTCCTGGTACAGCAGGGTCAGGCAGCCATAGTCGGTGTGGCTGGACACACCGAACTGGTCGGCGCCCATGTCCGGCGGCTGCGGCGGGTAATACAGGATGGAGCCGCGGCTGATCGGCCGGTCGATCGTGCGCGCGAAACTGTCCGGAGCGACGGCCAGCGCGGTGGCGAAGGCGCGCAGCAGCGACCAGCCGACCTGGCTGCCGGCCGCCAGGAAGTCGTTCAGCACGTTGCGCAGCTCCGGCAGGAAGTCGGGCCAGCGGTTGGGCGGGATCCCGTCCGGGCCCGGCTGATCCACGCCCCAAATGAAGCTCTCCTTCAGGTCCGGCTTGGCGCGGCTGGCCATTTTTGCTTCGCCCACCTGGATGAAACCACGATGCCCGGCGTTGACGGCTACGTCTTGCTTGCGGGCCAGGGGTTCGGCGAAGAAGCGGGCGGACATGGCGAACACGGCGTCGATCAGGGCGGCGGGAATGCCGTGGTTGCGGATGTAGAAGAAGCCGATGCCCTCGGCCGCCGCCAGGATCTGTCGACCGATGGCGGACATCGCGTCGCCGCCGTCCGACAGGCCGGTCAGATCGATGACCGGAATCGACCTCGACGTCGATGCGCTCGGCTTCCGTGTACTGCACGAGGTTCCTCCTGTTGTCGCGCGCCGGACCGTTGCACCGCGCACCGGCGCCGTAAAGGGCGACGTTGACGCCGCATCGGGTGCGCCGCATCGTCGATCGATCAGTCATGCCTGCGGGGTAGCGCGGCCGATGCTACGTGTGCGCCTGTGCGAAAACATGCGGGCCCTGGGCTACGCGCCATTCTACTTTGCGCTGGTGGGAGAGCATTTCGCGTCCGCGGGGGTCGAGATCGAGTTGATCACCTCGCCATCCGCAAGCCGGACCGGGGCCATGCTGCTGGACGGCGCGGCGGATGTTTCGTGGGGCGGGCCGATGCGGGTGATGATGCACCACCAGGCGGATCCCACCTGCACATTGGTCTGCTTCGCACAGATCGTCGCCCGCGATCCGTTCGTGCTGGTCGGCCGCGCGCCGAACCCCCGGTTCCGCTTTCAGGATCTGCGGGGGCTGCGGGTCGCGGTCGCCACCGAGGTGCCGACGCCGTGGCTGATGTTCCAGGACGACCTGGCCCGCGCGGGCATTGATCCCGCGAGCCTGCGGCGCACCCATGACCAACCCATGGATGCCGGCGCGGCCGCGCTACTGGCGGGCGAGGCCGATGTCGTGCAGGTGTTCGAGCCTTACGTCGATCAGCTGACCGTGGCCGGATGCCATGTCTGGCACCGGTTTTCCACGCGCGGCGACATTGCCTACACAACGTTCTACGCGACCCGCGATTTTGCGACCGGCCAGCGCGAGGCCTGCCGCGGCTGGTGCGCCGTATGGCGGCTGCCCAGCGTGCCTTCCACGGGGCCAGCGCCGAGGACATTGCTGGATCAATCCAGTCGTTTTTTCCGGAGATTGATTTGGCGGCGCTGACCCGCATCATCGCCGGCTATCGGAACGCCGGCCTGTGGGCACGCACTCCAGCGCTGCCAGTCGCGAGCTTCGTGCGATTGAAAGCGGCACTCCTGTCCGGCGGGTTGATTGATCGGGACCTCCCGTTCGATCGGATCGTGGACGCCGCGCTCAGCCGGGACGACCCGGCATAAACCATCCCTCGCACCGGATTGCAACATGAACCAGTACCCGCCATCGATCTTGCGCCGTTCCTGTCGGGCCGCGACAAGGCAGCCGTCGTCAGCGAGTTTCGCGCGGCGTGCCAGCAGATCGGTTTCGTCGTTGTGTGCGGGCACGGGCTGCCCGAAGGGCTGATTGATCGCGCGTTCGCGCAGTCGCGGGCGTTTTTCGACCTGCCGCCCGAGGTCAAGCGCGTGGCAACCCCTGATATCGCCGGACAGCAGCGCGGGTATCATGGTCTTGCCACGCGCAACCTCGGCCGGACGCTCGGCGCCGATGTGCCGCCTGATCTGCGCGAAAGTTTCTTCCTCGGTCCGATCGACGACCACCGCGCGCACTACGCGTTCATGCCGGAGGCGGTCGCGAGTTATGCCCCGAACATCCTGCCGGCACGGCCGCCGGCGTTTGCGGCAACGATGATCGAGCTGTATCGCGGCTTCGAGCGGCTGTCGCAGGACCTGCTGCGCGTGTTTGCCCTGGCGCTGGAGCTGCCGGAAACCTGGTTTGCCGACAAGATCGGCCGCCATTTCAGCATCATGTCCAGCCATCACTACCCGCCGCTGACGGAGCCGCCTCGGCCTGGGCAATTGCGCACCGGGGCGCATACTGATTTCGGAGCCATGACGATCCTGGCGATGACCGACGCCGCCGGCGGCCTGGAGGTGCGCATGCCGGATGGCGCCTGGGTGCCTGTCATCGCGCGGGCGGATGAGCTGGTGGTCAATCTCGGCGACATGATGGCGCGCTGGACCAACGGCCGCTGGGCCTCGACCGTGCATCGCGTGGCAAACCCTCCGGTCATCAGCCTGGCGGCGAGCCGGCGGCAATCGATCGGCTATTTCATGCACCCCGACTACGACGCCCCGATCGGATGCATTCCGACCTGCGTCGAGGCTGGGACCTTGCCTCGGTTTCCGGAAATCACCGCAGGTGCGCATATCCACGACAAGATTGCGCAAAGCCACAACGCGAGGTGACTGATCGCAGTGCGCCGGACGCACTCGTTCTGCCCCGGCAAAGATGTAGCGCAGCCCAATCGTCCGTGACGGTTCAGGCCGACAGATCATGCTTCGCCGGCCGCCCGATACGCGGCCGAGGCTCGACCGGAATGTAGACGTCATCGGGCAGACGCCACGTGGGGGCGCGATGGGGAAATCCCGACAGGATCGCCCTACGCGCCCCCGGGATGAACGACCGTTCCCTATCCCGCAGCATCCTTCCTCCTCCCGGTCGACTTGCGACGTTGGCGGATGGCGGATCTCCAGGGGTGGCGCCGTCAAAGCTACCGGCGAGGCGGCGATGTTGGATATGACGGTTTTACGGCCATCGGCGACCTATCGGTTCGTGTCCTACGCTAAGGTTCTCTCGAATCCTGCCTTGGCCGCGGATGGTCTGCGTGCGGCAATTCGCTTAATCTCGGATGACTTTGGGAAAATTTTCGAGAAGGGACAGACGGCCACTCCTTAAGCCCGCCGTTGCCCTCATAGGGCTACGGCGTAGACATAGTGCTCATCATCGTCGGTCGCGGCCCGCCATGAAGATTTTCGAATGACCGCCATGGAACGACGTGCCGGGGTTTCGGCGCCGAAACCCAGACGATCCAGGCGTGTCGTCCCTGTGTTATGCTTGCTGGCGATCGTGCAATCCCCGAAAACGGCGGGCGCGAAGCGAACGCCGCGTAACCACTGAGAATCCCGGAGCAGGCCGAATGACCACACGCAGCATCACCGTCGCCGCAGGCCGGCTTGCCCGATCCAGCGCGGAACCGCGCGCGGTCGCGGTGGACCGCATGTTGCGGCTGATGGACGCGCGCATCACCGCGGCGTGGAGCTGGTGGTATTTCCCGAGTTGGCGCTGACCACGTTCTTCCCGCGCCATATCACGCGCGACATCGCCGAGGCGGATCAGTCGGTTTGAGACCGCGATGCCGTCGAACGAAACCGCACCGCTGTTCGCCGCGGCGCGCCAATACGGCATCGGCTTTCATCTGGGCTATGCCGAGATCGCGCACGAGCCGGACGCCACCGGCACCATGCGGAAGCACCGGTTCAACACCTCGATCCTGGTGAACCGGACGGCGACATCGTGCCGAAATACCGCAAGGTGCATCTGCCCGGACATGCCGATCCCGATCCGGACGCGCAATGTGCAGCATCTGGAGAAGCGCTACTTCGAGGCCGGCAATCTCGGCTTCACGGTGGTGCGCGCGCCGATGGGTGGCACCGCGGGAGGCGGCATCAACATGGGCATGTTGATCTGCAACGACCGGCGCTGGCCGGAGGCCTTGCGGGTTTTCGGATTGCAAAGGGTCGAACTCGTGATGATGGGCTACAACACCCCAAGCCGGAACATGAGGCCACCGTGTTCGAAGCACAGCATCTGCGCGCGTTCCACTCTCATCTGTCGATCCAGGCGGGCGGCTATCAGAACGCCTGCTTCGCGGTGGGGATGGCCAAGGCCGGCGATGAGGACGGGGCGAGCTGTTCGGCCACGCGATCATCGTCAACCCGCATGGCGAGATCGTTGCCATGGCGACGAGCCGGACGACGAGCTGATCATCGCCGACTGCAATCTGGACATGTGCACCCTGGGCCGCACCACGATCTTCGCATTCGACAAGCATCGCCGGCCGGAGGCCTATACGCGAAATTACCAGCCAGGTCGGCGCGGTTGCGCCACCCTGGTGCTGGACGAAGAGGGCGGCGGACTAGCCCGTCATCCTCGAAGCGTGCCGCACCGCGTCCGGTTTCTGGCTGATGCTGCCATCGAAGGATCGGTTCAGGGGCGTATCGCGAATTGACCGTCCGGATCAGGCGCAATACCGGGCGCCCTAACGATCGACCCGCCGACGCTGCCCACCCCGTCATGCCGGGGTGGACAGCGGTCCTCGGTGGGTCAATCGTCAGGGCCGCTGGCATAAAAACGCCAAATGGTCTGCATAGCCATGCAATCGCTCGACGTGATGCCAGCGGTATCGTCTTCTACGCACCCAATGTGAGAGCGGGTTGTTCTCCAGCCCCAACATGGAGTGTGACATGGCCTTCACGAACAAGGGTGATCATTACACTCGTCCAGGTCGATACCGCAAATGTCATCAGACCTGACCGAGATCACCGGTGCCGAAGCCCAGGTGGCTATGGCCGCCCGCTCGACGCACCTGATTGATTTTTATCGGGCGTTCAATGCCGGAGATCTCAATGGGCTCGCCGCTGTTTGGGCGGACGGGGATACCCCGAGCATGGACAATCCGATCGGCGGCATTCGACGCGGCTGGCCGGCGATCCGCGAGGGATACGGAGAAGCTGTTCAATGGGCCAGCCAAAGTCCAGGTCGCGTTCCACGATTTCACCAGCCAGGGCGGCCACGACTGGCATCTGTTCGTCGGGCGCGAGAAGGGCACTTGCAAGACCCCCACGGAAAGTCTCGATCTTGCGCTTCCGCACGACGCGCTGGTTCATCCGCACGAACAGTGTTTGGCGACAGCTGCATCACCATGGATCGATCGAGGAACCCGCGCTTCTGACCGAATACCAACGCGCAATTTTCGGAGCGCCGCTGGACAGGCCCGCCTAAGCCAGGCCCCGAACGCTTCCAACGCAGCGGATCAGATCACCCGCTCCTTTGGAGGGTATCGAGGCGACCTTGTTCGAAAGCGGCTGCAAATGCACCGGTCGGTAATCCAGCCGGACGCGACCGTCGTCATCGAGCCAGGAGCAGTGTGTGCTTGAGCCAGTTCTCGTCGTCCCGCCTCGGAAAATCTTCGCGGCATGGGCGCCGCGGCTTTCTGTCCGTCCGATGGCAGAGTGAAGACTGACGCTCGCCTGTGCGAGCATGTTATCGAGTTCGAGCGTTTCAGCGAGATCCGTATTGAAGATCATCGAGTGATCGGTGACACCAAGGTCGTCACGCATCATTGCGATGACGTTGTCGAGCGTGCTCGCCCTCCTCCAGCAGCGGACCATCGCGGAAGACGGCGCAATGACGTTGCATGGTCCGTTGCATGGCCGGGCGGATCGTCCCGGCGCACGTCCCGCCCTTCGACCATCTGATCCGATCCAGCCGGGCGATCGCGCGATCGGTTGCCTCGTTGGGAAGATCGGCGTGGCTTTCGCCGGGCCGGACCGTCTCTATCGCGCGGAACGCGGCTGCCCGCCCAAATACGATGATGTCCAGCAGTGAGTTGGAGCCAAGCCGGTTGGCCCCATGAACCGAGACGCAGGCGGCCTCGCCGATCGCCATCAGGCCGGCAACGACAGCTTCGGGATTGCCGTCACGCAACGTCCTGACCTCGCCATGCAGGTTGGTCGGCACGCCACCCATGTTGTAATGGACGGTCGGCAGCACCGGGATCGGCTCGCGCGTGACGTCGACACCAGCGAAGATCCTTGCGGTCTCACTGATGCCGGGCAACCGCTCATGCAGAAGCTCGGCACCGAGATGTTCCAGATGCAGCAGGATGTGGTCCTTGTGTGGCCCGCAGCCCCGGCCCTCGTTGATTTCGATCGTCATCGAGCGGCAGACGACATCGCGCCCCGCCAGATCCTTGGCGCTCGGTGCGTAACGTTCCATGAATCGTTCGCCTTCCGAATTGGTGAGATAGCCGCCCTCGCCGCGCGCACCTTCGGTGATCAGGCAGCCGGAACCGTAAATGCCGGTCGGATGAAACTGCGTGAATTCCATATCCTCGAGCGGCAAGCCGGCGCGCAGCACCATGGCGTTGCCATCACCGGTGCAGGTGTGGGCGGCGGTGCAGGAGAAATACACCCGGCCATAGCCGCCGGTTGCCAGCACCGTGCGATGCGCACGGAAGCGGTGCAGCGTCCCGTCCTCCATGTTCCAGGCGAGCATCCCGCGGCAGGCGCCGTCCGCGTCCATCAGCAGATCAAGCGCCACGTATTCGACGAAAAATTCGGTGTTGTGCTTCAGGCACTGCTGATAGAGCGTGTGCAAAATGGCGTGACCGGTCGATCGGCCGCTGCGCACGTGCGTTGCGCCATCGGTTTCCCGTATTCGAGGGTCTGACCGCCAAACGGCCGTTGATAGATCCGGCCGTCCTCGGTGCGCGAGAACGGAACACCGTAATGTTCCAGTTCCAGCACGGCCGGCACCGCCTGCCGGCACATGTATTCGATGGCATCCTGGTCACCGAGCCAGTCGGACCCCTTGACCGTGTTATACATATGGAAACGCCAATCGTCTCCGTCGCCCATATTGCCGAGCGAGGCGGCCATGCCGCCTTGCGCGGCCACCGTATGGCTGCGCGTCGGGAAGACTTTCGTCACGCAGGCCGTCCGCAATCCCGACGCCGCCATTCCCAGGGCGGCGCGCAACCCGGCGCCGCCGGCACCCACGATCACAACATCGTAGCTGTGCTCAATGGTTTCGTAAGCCTGGGTCATCACCAGGTCTCCGAAAGTTTGAGAGCGATCACCGGTATCGAGCGAGCCCGATGCCCGGCGTCACGACAGCGTCACCGTGCGATCGCAAAAGCTTCCTTTCGCCGGTCCGCCGAGGTGCCCAGAACCAGCCGCGTGGTGTGGCAAGGACGCCAACGCGAGAACCGAGCGTCGCAACTTGCTGATCGCCCGCACCTCGATCTGCCGGGTCCGCTCGCGGGAGATGCCGTAGTATCGTGACAGATCCTCCAGGGTCATCGGCCTTTCCTTCAAATGACGCTCGACGACGATGTGGCGTTCCCGTGCTGTCAGCTCGCTCAGCGCCGAGGGCAGTAGCGACTTCCGGTATGCGGTTTCTTCGCGCTCCGCCAGCACCGTTTCCTGATCGTCGCTATCGTCCGCCAGGTAGTCCTGCCATTCGCTTTCGTTGTCGGCGCCGACGGGGGCGACGGATTGCCACCGGTATTGGTTGCGGGCCGGATAGGCTCCATGGCTGGGCTCCTCCTGCTTAGCGACTCGCCGCTTGCGTCTGCAACGCTGGCTCGTTGCTGGCTGCGACAACGCCGACGGCGTGGCGGTGCACGGACGCCAACGTGAGATTACCGCGCACCGAGCTGCGTACGTATACGCGCTTTTCGACAGACACTCTTTCACGCTACGACCGAGTGGTAGCCCCATGGAGGCCCGTCCTGGTCCCGCACTCGACCGCGCAGCGGAAGAGTGTCTGCCGCATGACGAATATTTCCTTCCAGCCCATGGAGCACCACTTGACGCTGTCCGGGGCCACACGGCCTGATCGATCCTCGTTCCGCTAGCGCTCGAGAAGCACAAGGGAAGTCTGCCATGGGCACCGAACAGAGGGTTGCCATCATCACTGGCGCATCACAGGGCATCGGCGCGGCGCTGGTCAAGGCGTACCGCGGTGGCAACTACCGGGTCGTTGCCACCGCGCGTACCATTCAGCCGTCAACCGATGATGGCGTTGTCACGGTGGCCGGCGACATCGCCGACCGGAAGACCGCCGAACGTGCGGTGGCCGCGGGAATGGATCGGTTCGGGCGAATTGACACGCTCGTCAACAACGCCGGCATATTCATCGGCAAGCCGTTCACCCAGTATACCCAGGCCGACTACGCAGCCATCCTGGGCGTTCACACTCTTCACACCGAGAACTCA
>CAVWTE010000013.1:0-5040 GCA_963757925.1 uncultured Actinomycetota bacterium | reverse complement strand
CAGCGAGTTCCGCCGCACGGCACGCGAGAAGCAAGTAAACGCGCGGTTTGGGGGCGGCGACTGCTCGCCGACGATGACATCGTTAGAGCGCAGCAACGGATCGACGCCGCGGCGCGGTCTCGTGAGCTGTATGCAGCGCTCGACGGGCTGACCGATGCCGAGCGCGCGGTGTTCAGCTCAGCGCGCTCGACGGACTCAGCGCGACGGAGGCGGCCAGGGCGCTTGGAATCCGTCCTGTCGACCGCACGGGTCCGCCTGCATCGCGCGCGCCACACGCTGCGGACGGAACTCGCACCGCAAGAGGCTCAACTTATGACGAGGTCAATGGAGGTATCACCATGAACGCACCACAGCTATTCGAGGACCGGCTGCTCGTGCAGCTTCGGCGTGTCGTCGCCGAGCGTGAAGATTCTCGCGAATCCACTCACCGCCGTACGGGGCGCAGGCGCCTGGTGCTTTCCGGCGCCGGTGCTGCGCTCGTGATCGCAATCGTCGCAATCGTTGCAGTCGCGATTGGAACCGGCACAGAACGACTGGTGCCTACGCGATCAGGTACGCCCTGGCGGCAAGGTGGCGGTCTCGATCTACAGGCTCGGCGACGCGAAGGCCCTGCAGCGCAGCCTTCGGCCGCAGGTGTACCCGCGGTCGTCGACTTCGAAGGCACGAAGGCGGGTCCGTGCGTCATCGCCGCCGGAACGAACACATCCCCCGAAAAGGCAGGCGATGGCAATGAAGCCAACGAAACGCGCCATCTCGTTCAGTCCGAATCCAGGGTTTCACCGGGTACAGGGCCGGGCGCCGGGGAAGCCGGCGAAAACACGCGATCCAGGTGCACACCTTCACGCCGAAAGGCGCCACGAACGTGACGGTCAGCCGGTTCGTAGTCGATCCGAGTCGCATCGGGCCGCACGAGAAGCTCTACATCGTCCACAACGGCGCTTCCATCCTCGTGAGGGAAGTGAGCACCGTCTCCTGCCCGAAGCCGCCAGCGCCGCGATAGCAGCTATAGCCGGCGCCACGGCAGATCTAACTGCTACAGCGGACGAGCCGCGAACGCGACTTTCCGTGCTTTCCGGGTCTCCGGGTAGGTGGGGCACGACTACTTCCGGGGACGAAAGCAGGGAGTTCGCCTTGCTGGCCTCGGCGACATTGCATCACCCTGGAGGCGGTGCGCCGTCGCTGTGGCGCGCGGTCGACGCGGGGGTTGTGTTCAGCTCATGAAGAACTGCTGGTAGAGCAGGAAGACGTTGAGCAGGCTGATCAGGCCGGCGCAGCCCCAGGCGAGGATGGTGGTGAGGCGCCGGTTGACGTGGACGCCCATGACGTCTCGGCGGCCGGTGAGCATGACGAGCGGCACGAGCGCGAACGGGATGCCGAAGGACAGCACGACCTGGCTGAGAACGAGCGACCTGGGTGGGGTTCATGCCGATGCGCCAGGACGACGATGGCCGGGATCATCGTGACCGCGCGGCGCAGCATCAGCGGGATGCGGACGTTGATGAAGCCTTGCATGACGACCTGGCCGGCGTAGGTGCCGACGCTGGATGAGGAGGCGCCGGAGGCGAGCAGCGCGACCGCGAACGCGAGCGCGGCGGTGCCGCCGACGAGGTGGCCGAACTGGGCGTGGGCTTCGCGGGATCGAGCTCAGACCCGAGAGGGCGGGGGTGTGGAAGAGCTTGGCGGCGACGGCGAGCATCGCCATGTTGACGAGGCCGGCGAGGCCGAGTGCGATGATCACGTCGAGGCGCTCGAAGCGCAGCACGCGGCCGCGCTCGCGGTCGTTGCGGCAGGGCATGCGGCCCTTGGTCAGCGCGGAGTGCAGGTAGATGACGTGTGGCATCACGGTCGCGCCGATGATGCCGACGGCGAGGTAGAGCGAGCCGCGCCGTGCAGGCCGGGCAGCAGGCCGCGCAGCGAGCCGTGGGTGGAGGGGCCGATGCGCAGCGTCTCATACAGAAAGCCCAGGAAGATGATCCCGAGCAGCGCTGTGATCGCCAGCTCGAAGCGGCGGAAGCCGTGGGTCTGCAGCTCGAGGATCGCGAATGCGATCACGCCGGTCATCAGGCCGGCCGGGAGCAGCGGCACGCCGAAGAGCAGGTTCAGCCCGAGCGCGGCGCCGAGGAACTCGGCGACGTCGGTCGACATCGCCATGATCTCCGCCTGCACCCACATGCCCCACGTGAACGGGCGGGGGAAGCGCTCGCGCACGACCTCGGGATAGTTGCGGTCGGTGACGATCCCCAGCTTGGCCGAGAGGTACTGGATCAGCATCGCCATCACGTTCGCCAGCAGGACGACCCACAGCAGCAGGTAGCCGAACTGCGCGCCGCCTTCGATGTTCGTGGCGAAGTTACCCGGATCGACGTAGGCGATCGAGGCGACAAACGCCGGGCCCAGCATCATGAGCGTCGCGCGCACGCGACCCTTGGACAGCAGCTGCTCGAGCGCGCTCGGGCCCGCGAGCGCCCCGCCGAGCTCCCCGGGTAGCGCGACCGAGGCGCCCTCGACGGCGCCCTCGAGCGCGGGAACCGGATCGGGGCGCAGCGGTGTTATCCGCTGACCCTCCTCGGTCTCGATGCGCATAGCGCGCGCCAGCGCGCCGCCGATCGGATGTTCGCGCTCGCCGAAGCGCACGAACACCGGTCCGCCGAACGGCTGACGGTCGATGACCTCCAGGTGACTCGCCGATCGCGATGCCGTGCTCGGCCAGGTAGCGCAGCATCTCCGGGTCAGAGTCAGAGACGCGCACGAAACGCCCCGCGGCGCCAGCCGGCAGCTCGTCGAGGCTGTGCGTCGCGCGCTCCTCGATCCCGAACTCGACCGTGGGGATCGGATCGCCGTGCGGATCGACGGTCGGGTCGCCCAGGCGCGCCGCGATCAGCTCCTCGAGCTCCTCGGAGAGCACGTGCTCGAGCACCTCGGCCTCGGCGTGCACGCGATCCCAGGGCATCCCGAGCTCCTCGGCCAGGAACAGCTCGAGCAGCCGGTGGTGGCGCAACACCTCGAGCGCGACCCGGCGACCCTGGTCGGTGAGCTTCACGCCGTGGTAGGGCTCGTGCTCGACGAGCCCCACCTCAGAGAGCTTGCGCACCATCGCCGAGACCGAGCCCGGCGTGACCCCGAGCCGCTCGGCCAGCTCGGTGGTCGATACCGCCGCGCCCCTACGGGCCTCCAGCGCATAGACCGCCTTGGCATAGTCTTGAACGGACGCGGAAATCGAGTCAGGAACAGCCATCAGAAGTATTTTGGCATAACCAAACATGCTTGTCAAGAGAGCCATAACTCGAACGTTCGTTGATCGCGCCGGGCGCACCCTCATCGCAACGTGCGTTAGTCTGAGCTTGTGGCCGATGATCGCTGTGATCTGCTGTGTCTGGACCTGCCGCGCGCGGAGGCGATCCGCCAGCGTTTGGATCTCGATCTCGCGGCAGCGAGCGGCCACTCGTGCGAAGGCGCTCGCCGACCCGACGCGGTTTCTGATCGCGCTCGCCCTGCGCGACGGCGAGGAGCTGTGCGTCTGCGACCTCGCCTGGATCACCGCGCGAGCGGAGAACCTCGTCGGCCACCACCTGCGCGCGCTGCGCGACGCGCCGGCCTCGCAAGCTCGCGGCGCGAGCACAAGATCGTCTTCTACGCGCTGACCGACGCCGGGCGCCAGCTGCTCGACGCGCACCTCCAACTCGCCGAGGTCACGCCATGAGCACCCGGTCGCTCGAGCTGCCTGTCGTCGCCGAGCCGGCGCGGCCCCCTCGCAGCAGCAAAACCGGCTCGAGCTGGCCGAGCGCGACCGCCTGATCCGCCGCGCCAAGGCGCTGTCCTGGCTGAGCCTCGCCTACATGAGCGCCGAGGGCGCAATCGCGATCACCGCGGCGATGCTCTCAAGCTCTGTCGCGCTGCTCGGCTTCGGCCTTGACTCCGTGATCGAGGGTCTCGCCTCGATCATCGTCATCTGGCGCTTCACCGGCACCCGCCGACTCTCCGAGCACGCCGAGCAACGCGCCCAGCGGCTCGTCGCGATCACATTCTTCCTGCTCGCCCCCTACATCATCCAGGACGCCATCCGCACACTCATCAGCGGCGAGCATCCCCGCACCAGCTGGCTGGGGATCGGCCTGTCGATCTCGAGCATCATCGTCATGCCGCTCCTCGGCAAAGCCAAGCAAGGGATCGGCCAGCGCCTTGGCTCAGGCGCGACCGCCGGCGAGGGCACGCAGAACATGCTCTGCGCCTACCTCGCCGCGGGTGTCCTCACCGGCCTCGCGCTCAACGCCGCCTTCGGCCTATGGTGGGCCGATCCCGCCGTCGCGCTCGGCATCGGCGCGCTCGCGCTCAACGAGGGCCGACAGACCTGGCACGGCCAGGGCTGCTGCGCCGCCTCGCCGCTCCCCGGCGAGCCGCTCGACGCCTGCCACGACGACTGCTGCTGTTGAACGCACGCGAGCGCCCGCGAGGTGGAGCTGGATCTCGCCCTTGGACGATCAGTAGCAGCGCTCGACGGCGAGTCCCGCTGGCTACTCGCGGACTTGACGCGTGGGAGAAGTGCCTCCTCGACAACCAAGCAAACATGGAGCTCGCGTGCGGCCGCTGGGACGAGGCCGCCGCAACGGCGACTGAGGTCTTGAAGGGGGCGGACTGGCACGCCATTGCACGCTGCTGTGCGCTTCAGATAATCGGGCTGCTACGAGCTCGCCGCGGAGATCCAGACGCGTGGGGAGCACTGGACGAGGCTCAGGAGCTGGCGATCGCGAGCGACGAGCTGGAATGCCTTGCGCGGGTTACGTGCGCCCGCGCGGAGGCGCGGTGGCTCGAAGGCGACCTTCAGTCGATCGAGGCGGAAACCGCCGAGCTGCTCAGCCGCGCCCGCGACAGTCGCAACGACGTGACTGCAGGAGAGCTGCTGCTATGGCGCTACAGGGCTGGGGCATTGCAGGCAGATCCCCTGAAGGGTGCTGAGCAGCACCGCTTCGAGATGAACGGCGAAGCCGAGCGCGGCGCGCGCATGTGCCTCGAGCAGGGCTGTGACTCGGATAGAGCGATAGC
>CAVWTE010000012.1:0-27866 GCA_963757925.1 uncultured Actinomycetota bacterium | reverse complement strand
GTTCGACATAGTGTTTGACACAGCGTTCGAGATGGCCTCAGCATAGGCCGATTACGCCCGAGAAGAAGACGCTGCAGCATCGCGGCCCAAACCGTGCAAAAAATTCCTTGCGTCGATCTCGCTTGCCTGCATCGCCTTCCTGAAGACGGCGACGTCGTCGTCGCTGTAGGAGGTGGGCCGCCACATCCGCGGCGACTGGTTGAAGATCTGGATCGCGCGGCAGCCGCGCTCGGTGCCGCGCTCCACCGCCTTTGGCAGGCCGCCTGCCGGCGAGACGTGAGCCCCGATCAGCATCCGCGCTCCTCGGCGCTCCGGCGCCGTGCAGCGGAAGAGGTCAGGTCGCGCGCGGCGGTTAGCATGCCGCTGATCCTATGCGTCTGAGGTTCGCTCCATCGCCCACGGGCGCGCTGCACGTCGGCGGCGCGCGCACCGCGCTGTTCAACTGGCTGCTTGCAAGGAGCAGCGGCGGGCAGCTCGTGCTGCGGGTCGAGGACACCGACAGGGAGCGCTCTACGCTGGAGAACGTCGCCCAGATCATCGACGCGCTGAACTGGCTTGGAATCGACTGGGACGAGGGGCCGATCCTGCAGAGCGAGCGATCGCAGCGCCACCAGCAGGAGCTGGCCCGGCTGATCGAGCAGGGACACGCCTATCGCACCAGCGCCACCGCCGAGGACGTGAAGGCCTACAAGGAGAAGCACGGCGCCGATCGTGGGTTCCGGGGGCAGCCAGAGGGCGAGGGGGCGGTGCGGCTGCGGGTGCCGGATCAGGGCGCGACGGTCGTGGACGACGTGATCAGGGGCGCAGACCCGATTCGAGCACGTTCATCTGGACGACCCGGTGATCGCGAGGGCGGACGGCTCGGTGCTCTACAACTTCGCCGTCGCGATCGACGACCTCGACGCGGGCATCACACACGTGGTTCGCGGCGAGGACCACCTCTCCAACACGCCCAAGCAGGTGCTCGTGCTGGAGGCACTCGGCGCGCCCCAGCCGCGTTACGCCCACCTGCCGTTGCTGCATGGCCCCGACGGCAAGAAGCTCTCAAAGCGCCACGGCGCTGCCTCTGTGCAGGAGCTCCGCGACGCTGGGTATCTGCCGCAGGCGGTGCGCAACTACATCGCGCTGCTTGGATGGGGCAGCGAGGGGGAGGAGACGATCCTCTCCACGCAGGAGCTGATCGAGCAGTTCAAGCTCGAGCGGGTGAGCCGCAACCCCGCGCGCTTTGACGAGACCAAGCTTCGCTGGATGAACGGGGTCTACATCCGCTCGAGCCCGCTCGCCGAGCTCACCCGCGCGATCGAGGACCACCTGGAGCGGGAGGACCCAGAGGCGGTGAGGACCGTGCGTGCCGATCCCGCGCGGTTCGAAGCGGCGGTCCGCATCAGCCAGGAGAAGATCCACACCCTGGCGGATTTCTGGCCGCTGTCCGGCTTCCTCTTCCAGGAGCGTGAGATGGATCTGAAGGCGAAGGCGCGATGGCTTGCCTCAGACGGCCTCCGCGTCGCCGAGCAGGCGCGCGCTGCGCTGCAGGCACTTGACCGGCAGGACTTCGAGGAGTCGGGGGTGCAGGAGATACTCGAGCGTCTCGTCAGCGATCTCCAGGTGAAGCCTGGGCAGGTCTACCAGCCGCTGCGAGTCGCGATCTCGGGTACGACCACCTCCCCGGGCATCTTCGAGAGCATCGCACTGCTTGGGCGGCAGGAGACCCTGAGGCGCATAGAGCAGGCTGTGCGGAGCGCGAGTCCGTAGCTCTGCGGCTCAACAGTTCCCGCTGAGCTGCCGATACCTCCGCAGGTCGCATGTAAAGCGATCTGCAATCGAGATCAGGTGTCCACAGCGTGCCATCCACAGCCACAATGCCGCGGGAGCTGAGCCAGCCCGGTCGCCCGGCGCCCTCGCGGGGCGGCGAGCAGCCCCAGACAGGCGGCGTCCGCCACCAGAACGAGGGCCATGGCCGTCGTCTCACCGGCGCCTTCGAAGCGCTTGAGATGTTCCCTGCGCTGGTCGAGTCGCGCAACCGGCTTCTGGCCGTCGTCTCCAAGGACAATGTCTCCACCGCCGAGGTGGTCGCGGCCGTCGAGTCCGACGCCGCCCTGATGGTCGCCGTCCTGCGCATGGCAAACCAGGGCCGCAATGGACGCAGCCGCGTCGATACGGTGCTCGGCGCCGTGGAGCGCCTCTCGCCGCAGATCGTCGACGAGCTCGCGCGCCGCGTGCGGACCTTCGACTTCTTCGAGCGCTCGACGGTCTGGGACTCGGCGCCCGAGCGCTACAGGCTGCATGCGCTTGCCACCCAGAACGCCGCCGACCGGCTCGCTGGCGAGCTGAGCTTCGAGCAGCGCGACCGCCTGGGGGTGGTCAGCCTGCTGCACGACATCGGCAAGCTGGTGCTGATCCATGCCTATCCCGGCTACCCGCAGCAGATCCATCAGGGCGCCCAGACGCCCGAGGAGCGGCTGCGCACCGAGCGCAGAGAACTCGGCATCGACCATGCTCTGGTCGGCGGGGTGCTCGCACGCCGCTGGGGCCTGCCCGCATCGATCGCAACGGTGATCGAGCGCCACCACAACGACGAGGCTGGCGAGGAGGTCGCGCTCGTGCGGTTGGCGGACATGCTCGCCCACTACACGCAGGGCGACCCGGTCTCTCCGACGGAGATGCTGCGCGGCGCGCGCGAGCTCGGCCTCGGTCCCGCAGAGCTGCGCCGCGTCATGTACGAGCTGCCAGGCTCCGCGCCGCAGCGCCAGCGCCACGTCGATCCCTGCCCGCTCTCGGGCCGCGAGCTCGGCGTCCTGCAGCGCCTGGCCGAAGGCAAGGTCTACAAGCAGATCGCCCACGAGCTCACACTTTCCACCAGCACCGTGCGGACCCACCTGCACAACAT
Source organism: uncultured Actinomycetota bacterium (assembly GCA_963757925.1). Taxonomy (GTDB): domain Bacteria; phylum Actinomycetota; class Thermoleophilia; order Solirubrobacterales; family Solirubrobacteraceae; genus Palsa-744. The sequence continues at coordinate 24,979 of CAVWTE010000012.1, read as the reverse complement.
CTACGGCAAGCTGGGTGCGGTCGACCGCGCACAGGCGGTGCTGATCGCCACCGAGCGTGGCTGGCTCTGAGGCTCTGGACGCGCGCTTGAGTCGTGGTCCGGCCTGCTCCGCGCAGAGCTCGGGCAGCCGATTGCGTAGGATCGGCTAGGTGAGCGGCCAATGATCTCGATCACCAGCAAGTCTCCCTACGCAGTGCGCGCGCTGGCTGAGCTCGGCCGCTACACCGACGACGCGCCGGTGCCGATCGGTGAGATCGCGCGCAAGCGCGATGTGCCAGTGCAGTTCCTGGAGCAGCTCTTCGCGGCTCTGCGCCGCGCTGGCATCCTCGCTTCCCAGCGAGGAGTGAAGGGCGGATACCGCTTCGCGAAGGACCCAGCGACGGTCACGGTGCTGGAGGTGGTGGAGCTGCTCGACGGGCCGCTTGGGCGGGACGCCGAGGGAGTGTTCGCAGACGCGGCCAAGGCTGCGCGGCAGGCGCTTGCCAGCGTCACGATCGCCGACGTGATCGAGCGAGAGACGCGCGATGCGGGCGCGTCGATGTACTACATCTAGGCGTGGCCGCTTGGGTTTCGCGCTGGAAGCCAGGCGGTGGTTTCGTCGCTGATGCTCAGTCAGGTCCCTGCATGCCGAGCGTCGCGGCCGCGGGGACCTGTCCCGCGGGTGCCTGCGCCTTGTCGCTTTCGTTTGCGCGCGCGAATCGCCGATCCTTCAGTCGCAGGAACGGCTTCTCGACATACCGATATGAGGCGGCTGCCAGGAGGAGGCTGACTGGCACTCCGATCAGAGCGCGGGTCAAGTTCGGTGCATGCCAGGACTGCAGGGCGGGGAGCGCGTTGATCACCGCCATCAGCACAGCCAGGTGGATCAGATATACCCCGTAGCTGCGACGGCCGAGCCACACCGCTGCGCGCGAGCGGAGCGCCGCCACCGCACGGCTGCTGCCCATGGCACCCACGAGATACGCAAGCACCAGGGCGCTTGCGATCATCGCGAGCTGCTCCGGGCCTCGCCATGCACTCGCCGTCAGCCCGCTGGGCGCGATGAGCACGAACGCGATGAGCACGACGCCGGCGCCAGCGGCAAGCATGCCGGTACGCGCGGCCGCACGAACGCCAGGCTGCAGCCGAGCAACAGCGGCGTGATCATGTGCGGGAATGACTTTCAAAAGTCGGCACGCCCGTATGCCTCATCGGATGCGTCGCTAGCTGCAGATGGTGAAGCGCAGCATCAGCGTGGGGGAGCTTGCAATGATGGCACGAGCGCGATCGCCGGATCTGGCAAGCAGGACCCTGACCATCAGGTTGTGAGCGCCCGGGTGCAGACCCTGCAGTGGAATGTAGGAGGTGACACGCCCATGCGACTGGTCAGCCAATTTCAGGCTCCTGTGCAGCACGAGGTGTGTCCGATCAGGTAGGAGTACCCGAGGATCCTGAAGTCGCGTGGCAGGCCGCGGCGATACAGGTCGGCCTCCAGCGTGGAGCCGCGCGCGAAGCAGCCATCTGGCACAGTCAGGGTGAAGACGTAGCCGTCCCCTGAGGCGTGAGCCTTCCGCATCGAGCGAGTGGGGCCGGTTGGCGCAGGAGTCGAGAGAGTCTGATCTGAGTCTGAGTCATCGTCTCGGTCAGCGTCTGCGTCGTGCCGGAGGAGACAGTGGTGGTCGTGGTGAGTGTGGTCGATGGCATCGTGTAGGTGATCACGACCTCCGCCGGCTGGCTCGACTGCGCGGATTCAGAACTCGCCCCTGCCGGGCCGAAGCTCGATCCGCCTCCGCCACCTCCACCGCCGTCGCCGTCAGGCGCCGCCGCCACCACCGACATAGCCGCCTCCGCCGCCTCCGCCGCCTGCCGCATTATCGACGTTGCCGTCGGCTCCGCCGCCGCCGAGGCCGGCGCTGCCCGCTGCGCCGCCGGGTTCTTCGCAGAACTGCGGTTCGGGCTCCTGGCCGCCGAGGCCGCCGCCGGCGCCCGTGCCACCGAGGCCTCCCGGCTGCGCCGGGGACCCTTCGCAGTCCGCCTGACCGCCGTCTCCGGAGCCTGAGATCCCACTGTGGCCGGCGCTTCCGCCTGCACCGCCTGGAGAGACGATCGCGCCGCCTCCGCCTCCGCCGCCGGCCGCGACGATCAGCCGCGGATCGCCGCTTGCGGCAGTCAGGCCACCACTGGAAGAGGGGGTGCTGCGAATGTCGGAGGCGCCTCCGCCTCCGCCTCCTGCGCCGTCGTTGCAGCGCGAGTTCCCCGCTTGCCCTCCGCCGTTCTCCCCGCCGGCCCCGGGAGCGCAGCCCACGCCATCGGCTCCAGCGCCGCCCACCTCGACGTAGAGGGTTTCAAGGCCGGCTGAGAGCGCGAGCGTGGACGCCTGCACGAGCGCCCCCGTTCCGCCTGCCGGTCCGTTGGAGCCTCCTGAATAGTCGCCGCCGTGGCCGCCCGGCGCACCTGCGGCAGTGACCGCCACGGTCCTGCTTGCGCCAGCCGGCAGGTTGAAGACTTCCTCGCCGGGCCTGGTGTAGGTGCAGGTGTATTCCTGGCCGTTGATGCTGAGGGCGCCTGCGTTCTCTCCGCTGCCGCACGGAGCGATGCCGGTCGAGCCGCTCGCGGAAGTGCTGGCCCCCAACATGAGGGCGAGGACAGCCATCGCCCCGACGAGGATTCCGCCTCCGGCTACTGCTGCGAGCCCTGATCTGGCTGGCTTGCGCCTCCAAGCCGCGCTGATGGGCCTGCGCTTGGGCGCGTCCGATGCAGGATCATGGTTCTTCTCGCGGCAGTGTCTATCCATCTTGCGCTCCTCTTCCGGGGTCATGCCTTGCCCTGCTCATCGGCAGCGGGTCGCCCGCGCATGACGCTCAAATGGAAAGTTGCCGATATGCAGAGTGACGGGTGGCTTGGGCGAGCGATGACGCGCAGATCTCGACAGCTCGCTCGGCTTCGCCCCGCATGGCCATGTCTGCGAACACGCAATGACCGGCGGCTCTTCGCGACCAGGAGTGCGGATTTACCCCAATGCGCCGAGCTGTGCGCGAAGGTAGAACGGACATGACTCGACGGCTGAGAAGCGGCCGTCTCTAGCAGGGAGATGACCACCATGCTCGCAGCCGTCTATCCGTTCCTCGAAGTCTTCTGGACGATTCTCGTGTTCTTCGCGTTCGTCGTCTGGCTCTGGCTGCTGTTCTCGATCTTCTCGGACATCTTCCGCAGGCACGACACCTCAGGGTGGGCCAAGGTGCTGTGGATGATCTTCATAGTCGTGCTGCCGTTCCTCGGCGTCTTCGTCTACATCATTGCCGAGCACTCCGGCATGACCGAGCGTTCGCTCGAACGCGAGCACGCCGCCCAGTCGGATTTCGACACCTACGTCAAGTCGGTCGCCGGGCAGGGCAACGGCGGGCCGGCGAGCGAGATCGCAAAGGCCAAGCAGCTGCTGGATGCCGGCTCGATAACGCAGACCGAGTTCGAGCAGATCAAGCGCCACGCTCTGGCGCACTGATCGAGGCCGTGAGGTGGCAACGAGGGCGGCGATCGCCGACCACGTCGCAATCGCGGCGGGGTGGGCGCACGCGAGCTGAGGTCGCCCGAGCGCTCGTCACGGTCGCCGACGCGCCCGCGATTGCTGGGTGGCTCTATTGTCCGTCCCTATGGCGGAAATCCCGATCAGCATTGCGGGGCTTGTCGGCGGCACGCCGGTCATCCGGCTTACGCGGATGCTCCAGGCCACGCCCGCGGTCAACCCTGGCGTCGAGCTCTACGCGAAGCTGGAGTCGTTCAATCCCGGCGGCTCGGTGAAGGACCGGATCGGGATCGCGATGATCGAGGCCGCAGAGGCCGAGGGCAGGATCGAGCCGGGGCGCAGCACGATCGTCGAGGCCACGAGTGGCAACACCGGCATCGCGCTTGCGTTCGTGTGCGCCGCGAAGGGCTACAAGCTGGTGCTCGCCCTGCCGCAGGGCATGAGCCGCGAGCGTGAGGTGCTGCTGCGCCTCTACGGCGCCGAGGTGCAGATCACCGAGTCGCTTGGCGGGATGCAGGAGGCGGTGCAGGCGGCGCGGGAGATGGCCAAGGACCCCGACGTCTTCCTGCCGGACCAGTTCTCAAACCCGGCCAACCCGGAGGCGCATCGCCGCGCAACCGGCCCTGAGATCGAGCGCGCTCTCGGTGGCCGCGTCGACGTGCTGGTGGCTGGCGTTGGCACCGGTGGCACGATCACCGGCGTGGGCGAGTATCTGAAGCGCGCCAACCCGCAGCTGCGGGTGGTCGCTGTGGAGCCCGCGGGATCGCCGGTGCTCTCCGGTGGCGCCGCCGGGCCGCACCGGATCCAGGGCATCGGCGCGGGCTTCGTGCCGCCGGTGCTCAACGCGGAGCTGCTCGACGAGGTGATCGCCGTGGCCGATCAGGACGCGATCGCGACCGCATGGCGCTGCGCTCGTGTCGAGGGGCTGCTCGCCGGCATCTCCTGTGGGGCGGCGCTGTGGGCAGCCCTGCAGGTCGCCGAGCGGCCGGCGGCGCAAGGCAAGCGGATCGTCGTGATCATGCCCGACTCGGGTGAGCGTTACGTCTCGCAGGCGTTCTTCGTGCCACAGGGCGCCTAGGCGTCGCCGCCTGCCGGCGGCGGGGGATTGCCCGATTGCCCGGCGGCCGACCGCTACGCTTCTCCCATGCTCGGCCTTGGCACCCTCGCGCGGGTCGCAAGAGAGGTGCGGCGAGACATCGCCGCAGCTCGCGAACGCGATCCAGCCGCACGTGACGTGAGCCCGGTGGAGATCCTGGCCACCTGGCCTGGCATCCACGCGCTGCTCTGTCATCGGCTGGCGAGCGCTCTGCACGAGGCGGGGGTGCCGCTGCTGCCGCGCACGATCGCCTTGGTGAGCAGGACCGCGACCGGCGTGGAGATCCACCCGGCCGCGAGGATCGGCCGGGGGCTGTTCATCGACCACGGCGCGGGAGTGGTGATCGGCGAAACCGCGACGATCGGGGACGACGTCACTCTCTACCAGGGCGTGACGCTCGGCGGCACGGGCTTTCAGACCGGCAAGCGTCACCCGACGATCCAGGACAACGTCACGATCGGCTCGGGCGCCAAGCTGCTTGGGCCGATCACGGTTGGCCACGGCGCGAAGATCGGCGCCAACACGGTCGTGATCACCGACGTGCCGCCGAACTCGACGGTCGTCGGCAACCCCGGACACCCGGTGAAGGTCGAAGGACGCCGCCCGGAGGGCCCCGACGCAGACTGGATCCACCTGCCCGACCCGATCGCGGAGGCGATCCAGTCGCTTGCCACGCGAATCGCCGAGCTGGAGCGCAGGGTGAGCGAGCTGACCGGCGATGAGCCCGAGCGGATCGCGGAGGTCACGCCGCTGCGGCCCACGCGCGGGCGCAGCCCGGCGGGCGGGTAGGGCCACTCGCCTTCTCGAGGGCGACTCTTGTCCCGCTGCGGCACACCGCGGCGGAATCAAGGGAGATGGCTACCACGCCGGTGATCGGACCCTCGCCGCATCGTTGCAGTCACTGGCCGAGTGCCAGCTTCAAGGTCAGATATCTCGCGCGGCTGCGCTGGATGCTGGCGCTGTCGGCTTGATGGGCGTAGACGCTGCGATCACTGCGTCTGTCATCGGCGTGAGGTCGGCGATGACGCTCTGGCTCCTGGCACTGGCCTTGCTCTGCATTGCGTTTGGAACCGTCTCAACAGCATTGCTGATGCAGGGAGCAGACGACATTGGGCCGGCGGTCACGGAAGTCATTGCCCGTCGAGGTGCCCGCTCTGATCAAGACCCCGTGCGCGACCTGATCCATGATCTAGCGGGTCGCGTCGTCGCCAACCGACGTGCTCCAGACCACAAGGAGCCACGACTCACAGCTGGACTCGTGCTGACCTTGCTGGCGATCTTGATCGAGCTGGTCGGTCAGATACAGTGATTCGAATGACCGGCTCGGACAATCCACAGCCCACGAGATCGGGAACGGGCGCGCCTCCACCGGGCGGGGAGCCTACAAGCAACCCCTATATCTTCGAATCGGTCCTGATGCCGTCGATCAGCAAAGACGTGCGCAACTTCGTGGCCAAGCTGCGGAGCCTGCTCCACCTGAAGCGCTGATCAACGGCAGCGACGGCGCGAAGTCTCAGTAGAACACGCACCTGCACCGGTGCCGCGGCCTGGCCTTGTACTCAGGTGCCTGGCCTCGGCTCCAGAGCCAGTTGTCAAGGACGCGCGGCGGCACCCCCGTGCGCGCCGCGATCAGCTCGCAGGCGTGCAAGGCGCAGCCCCTGATCTCGCGCTCTGACCCTCCGAGCGACAGCACCTCGCCCGCGTCGATCCGCGCTGAGAGAGCCTTGTCGTAGACCAGCACCCCGTCGCAGCGCAGCACGTGAGGGACGAGGTTATCGGCGAAGATCGTGAGGCGATCGAGGTCCTCGAATCGGGCGACGCCCGCCAGCGCCATGTCGCTCGCGGCGATCTGGGCGCGCTTGTAGAACCCGCGGTCGGCGAACATCGGCATGGCGGAGGCGAGCGCCTGAGCCAGGCGCTCAGCAGATCCGTGCGCCTGTGCGAGAAGGTCGAGCGCTCGTCTGGAGCCGAGCAGGCGCCCGAGGTCGCGCAGCGCCTGCGCGTAGAGGCTCATCAGCTCGCTGCCGGGGTCCTGGTGCAGGATTGCCGCGATCCGGCGGGAGCTGAGCTGGCGCATCCAGGCCGCGCTCGGCGGACCGTGGGCGCGCACATGCTCGGCCAGCGAGTATGCGACCGTGAAGTAGCCCGAGAGCGGCCTGCCGTCGAGGCTGCGCTTGTGCAGCGTCGGAAACCAGCCCGAGCCGAAGTTGATCGCGTCCAGGGCAAGCATGTAGTCGGCCACGTCCGCGGGCTCGCCCTCCAGGTAGTGGCAGCGAGGATCGAGCGTAGGTGGCGCAGCGGGCGCGATCTCTGCGAGCGCGTCGAGGTCGATCTTCACGTGGCTTGCGCTGGCTGCGATTGCGGCGCAGTTGGAGCGGACCTCTTCGAGCAGGGCCATGGCCAGAACGGTAGGACGCCGTGGCGACGGTCTCTGCTGGGCGGGCGGCTGCGCCTTCCGAGCCCGCAACTATGCTGAGACTGGATGCCCGCGCAGACAGACTCCGATCGCCTTCAGGCCCTGCTGGAGGGCCTGAACGAGCCCCAGCGCGAGGCGGTCACCCACGGCGAGGGGCCGCTGCTGATTCTCGCCGGCGCCGGCAGCGGCAAGACCACGGTGCTCACGCGCCGGGTCGCGTTTCTGATCTTCAGCGGCCAGGTGCGCCCCTCGGAGGTGCTTGCGATCACCTTCACCAACAAGGCCGCCGCCGAGATGCGCGGCAGGGTGGAGCAGCTGGTCGGCCACAGCACCCGCGGCATGTGGCTGATGACCTTCCACGCCGCCTGCGCCCGGATCCTGCGCGCGAAGGCCGATCTGCTCGGCTACACCCGCTCATTCACGATCTATGACCAGGCCGACTCGCGGCGCCTCACCAAGCGCTGCATGGACGAGATCGGCGTGGACCCCAAGCGCTTCACGCCAGCCGCGGTGCAGTCGCGGATCTCCTCTGGCAAGAACAAGCTCTTCAGCGCCTCCGCCTACCGCGACCAGGCCGACGGCCCCTTCGAAGAGATGATCGCCGAGGTGTACCGCCTCTACGAGCGCGAGCTCGAAACCGCCAACGCGATGGACTTCGACGATCTGCTCTTCAGAGCCGTCTCGCTGTTCGAGCTTCACCCCGACGCCCGCCGCGACTATGCGACCGCCTTCAGGCACGTGCTCGTGGACGAGTACCAGGACACCAACCACGCCCAGTACAGGCTGCTGCAACTTTTGACCGAACCGGGTGACACCCGCTCCGCTCGCATCCCCGAACCGGCCAGCGGAGGAGAGCAGCCGGCCAGGGGAGAGGCGGTTGCGGTCCCGGGGCACCGCAACCTCGCGGTGGTCGGAGACGACGCGCAGTCAATTTATGGGTTCCGTGGAGCGGACGTATCCAATATATTGGATTTCGAGCGCGACTTCCCGGATGCCCGCGTCGTCAAGCTGGAGCAGAACTACCGCTCCACCCAGAACATCCTCTCGGCCGCCAACGCGGTGATCTCCCACAACCGCGAAGGGATCGACAAGCGGCTCTGGAGCGAGCTCGGCGATGGCTCCACGCTGCACGTCCGCAGCCTGCAGGACGAGCACGCGGAGGCGCGGCTGATCGTGGGGGAGATCGAGCGGCTGCTTGACGAGGATCTGGCGACGCGTTCTGAGATCGCGGTGCTCTACCGCACCAATGCGCTCTCGCGCGTGGTCGAGGATGCGCTGATGCGAAACGAGATCGCCTATCAGGTGATCGGCGGCACGAAGTTCTACGAGCGGGCCGAGGTCAAGGACGCGATGGCCTACCTCTCGCTGATAGCCAACCCCCAGGACGCCGTCAGCTTCCAGCGGATCGTCAACTCGCCGCGGCGCGGGATCGGGCAGGCGTCGGTGGCGAAGGTGCTCGCGCACGCCGCTGCGACTGACCTGCCGATCTGGAAAGTCGCCTCCGTGCCACAGGAGGTGCCGGGGCTCGGCGCCGCCGCGATGAAGGCGATCGGTCGCTTCATGGCCACGATGAGCGAGCTGCGCGAGCTGGCGGGCAGCGGCGTGAGCGTCGCGGAGCTGCTGGAGCAGACGCTGCAGAAGACCGGTTACCTGGAGGTGCTCCAGGCCGAGCGCACGATCGAGGCGCAGGGCCGGCTGGAGAATCTGGAGCAGCTGATCGACGTCGCCGCCGAGTTCGACGAGCGCGAGGACGTCGAGTCCGAGGATCAGGTGGCGCTCGCGCCCGCCGAGCAGCAACAGGGCTCACCGCCGGCAAATCCCGCCCAGGACGCACTTGCCTTCGATGACCCCGCACCGGCCGCGGAGGCGGCCTCCGGCCTTGGCCTCTTCCTGCAGCAGATCGCGCTGGTAGCGGATGCCGACAGCCGTCGCGACGAGGATGGCCTGATCACGCTGATGACGCTGCACAACGCCAAGGGGCTCGAGTACCCGGTGGTGTTCATCGCCGGCTGCGAGGAGGGCGTCTTCCCGCACTCGCGGGCGATCGATGAAGGCGGCATCGAGGAGGAGAGACGGCTCTTCTATGTGGGCGTCACCAGGGCCATGCGCGAGCTCTACCTCACCTATGCGCGCAGACGGCGGCTGTTCGGCGAGCCGACCGCTAGCCTGCCGAGCTCCTTTCTGGAGGAGGTTCCAGGCGAGCTGATCGACTTCGAGCAGGAGCAGGAGCGTGGCTTCGGTTTCTCCGGCGCGCCTTCGGCGAGCATCCGCCCGGCGCTCGGCGGCTTCCCGGCGCTCGGTGGCGGCGTGCGGGCGACTGACGCGCGCCGCCGAGCGGGCAATGGTGGAGCGGCGCCGACCTTCCGTCTCGGAGAGGACGTCGTGCATGCGGCGTTCGGCGAGGGAGTGGTGACGGCGGTCGAGCCGGACGGCGTGATCGTCGTGCGCTTCGCCGGCGATGGCAGCGAGCGCAAGCTGATCGCCGAGTACGCGCCGGTCAGCCGGCGTTAGACGTACGATCCCGCTCGTGAGCGCGAAAATCATCGATGGCAAGGCGGTTGCGGCGGGCGTGCGCGCGCGGGTCGCCGAGGAGGTGGCGGGCTTCACAGCTCGCACCGGCAGGACCCCAGGCCTTGCGACGGTGCTCGTCGGCGAGGATCCCGCTTCGGCGGTCTACGTCGGCGGCAAGCAGAAGGCCTGCGCCGAGGTGGGGATGCGGCCATTCGATGAGCGGCTGCCCGCGGATGCGACCCATGAGCAGGTGGCGCAGACCCTCGCGCGCCTGAACGAGGACCCCGACGTGAGCGGCATCCTTCTGCAGCTGCCGGTGCCCGTGCACCTGGACGGCTCCTCGCTGACCGGCCTGATCGACGCGGTCAAGGACGTCGATGGCCTCACCCCCGTCAACGCCGGCCTGCTCTCTCTGGGTCGCGAGGGCCTGCGGCCCTGCACGCCGCTCGGGGTGATGGAGCTGCTGCGTGAGGAAAGCGCGGAGCTGGAGGGTGCGGAGGCGGTCGTCATCGGCCGCTCGAACCTGTTCGGCAAGCCGATGTCGGCGCTGCTGCTGGCCGCCAACGCGACGGTGACGACCTGCCATTCCCGCACGCGCGACCTGCCGGGCGTGTGTGCCCGCGCCGACATCCTGATCGCGGCGGTGGGGCGCGCGCGGATCGTCGGCGCCGATTTCGTCAAGCAGGGCGCGGTCGTGATCGACGTCGGCATGAATCGGCTCACGCCTGAGCAGGCGGGCAATCGCAGCGGGCTGGTCGGGGACGTTGACTTCGACGCGGTCTTGCCGCGCGCCTCCGCGATCACGCCGGTACCGGGCGGCGTCGGCCCGATGACGATCGCGATGCTGCTCGGCAACACGCTGCAGGCCGCGCAGATGCAGGTCGAGGAGGTCGTTGCATGAGGCGGCTCGCCCGGATCCGGCTTGGCGAGCTGACGGCGCTTGCGGGCGCGATCTGCGTGATCCTCTCGCTGATGCAGCCGTGGTACGGCGGCGCCAATCCGGCACAGGGCGCCGACGCGGCCGGGCGCCTCGATGCCTTCTCGAGCTTCGGGCCAGCGGTCGTGTTGCTGATGATCGCCTGTCTGCTCGCGCTCCTGCTAGTGCTCGCGACGGTCTTCGAGCGCTCGGCGGCGCTTCCCGTCGCCTCCGCGGTGTGGACCACCCTCTTCGGCCTGATCGCGACGATCGCCGCGGTCGTGCGGGTGCTGGAGCGTCCCGATGGCGCGAGCGGCCTGGAAGCGGGCGCCTGGCTCGCGCTCGCCGGCGCGGTTCTGATCCTCGCCGGCGGATGGCAGTCGATGCGCGACGAACGCCCGGAGCTCTACGCGGCGGCCGACGCCGAGCACCGTCAGCTATAGGCAAGGGTTCTCAGGTCCCTAGAATCCCGGCCGTGATCGAGCGGGACGAGGTTCTCCATGTCGCGCGCCTTGCGCGCCTTGCGCTGAGCGAGCAGGAGATCGAGGCGATGCAGGTCGAGCTCTCCAAGGTGCTCGACCACGTCGCCAAGATCGGCGAGCTGAATCTCGATGGGGTGCCGCCGAGCACTCATGTGGTCGAGGTAACCGGCGCCCTCCGACCCGACGAGCGGCGCCCATGCTTGCCACGCGAGGTGGCACTCGCCTGCGCGCCTGCCGTGAGCGAGGACGGCTTTCTGGTGCCGAGCCCGCAGGCATGAGCGAGCAGCAGATAATCAGGCTCTCCGCGAGCGAAGCGGCGGCCGAGGTTGCCGGGGGAGACCTCGACCGCGAGGAGCTCCATCGCGTCTATGGCGCGCGGGCAAGAGCTCACGGCCTCTCCGATGCGAGGGGCTTGAACTGCTTCACCTGGGTGAGCGACCACGACGCCCAGGTTCCCCATGGGTCGAACCCGAAGGCCGCGCTTGCGGGCGTGCCGCTGGCGGTGAAGGACCTCTTCTGCACCGAGGGCGTGCCGAGCCAATCAGGCTCGAAGATCCTGGAGGGCTACCGGCCGCCGTACACCGCAACCGCGGTGCGCAAGCTCCAGGAGGCCGGCGCGGTGATGCTCGCCAAGACCAACCAGGACGAGTTCGCAATGGGCTCCTCCAACGAGAATTCGGCTTTCGGGCCTGTGCTGAATCCCTGGGATCGAAGCCGCGTGCCGGGCGGCTCCTCCGGCGGCAGCGCAGCCGCGGTGGCCGCCGGCCTCGTGCCCTGGGCGCTTGGCACCGACACCGGCGGCTCGATCCGCCAGCCGGCCGCCCTCTGCGGGATCGTGGGCCTGAAGCCGACCTATGGCGCGGTCTCGCGCTACGGGATGATCGCCTTCGCATCCTCGCTCGACCAGGCCGGCCCACTGACCCGCAACGTCACCGACGCGGCGCTGATGCTGCGCCACATGGTCGGACAGGACGCCTGCGATGCGACCTCGCTGTCCTTCCCGGAGCCGATCGCGGTGCCAGACGGGGTGCGACTGGATGGCATTCGTCTTGGGGTGGCGGCTGAGCTTGGAACCGGAAGCGGCGCCGAGACCGGCATCGAAGATGGCGTGGCGCAGGCATTCGAGCGTACGCTCGAGCTCGCGCAGGAGCTGGGGGCGAGCATCGAGACGATCGAGCTGCCGCATGCGCCGCACGCGCTCGCTGCCTACTACGTGCTCGCGCCGGCCGAGTGCTCCTCGAATCTCGCGCGCTTCGACGGGGTGCGATATGGGCTGCGCGTGGAGCCGGGCGGCGGCGATGCTGGGGTGGGCGGGACCCCCGGTGGGGACCGCGGCCTGCTCGGCATGTACACGCGCACGCGCCACGACGGCTTCGGGGCCGAGGTCAAGCGGCGGATCATGCTTGGCACCTACGCGCTCTCGGCCGGCTACTACGACGCCTACTACGGCCGCGCGCAGCGGGTGCGCACGAAGATCGCCGAGGACTTCAAGAAGGCCTTCGAGCGGGTCGACTTCATCCTCGCGCCGACCTCGGCGACCGTCGCCTTCGAGCTTGGCGCCCTGACCGAGGAGCCGTGGGCGATGTACATGAACGACTACTTCACGGTGCCGATGTCGCTGGCCGGCATACCCGCGATCTCGATTCCCTGCGGTCTGTCCGGCCAGGGCCTTGGTCCGGGTGGGGCGGGCCTGCCGGTCGGTCTGCAGATCGCCGGGCCCGCCTTCAGCGAGAACCGGATCCTGCAGGCCGCGCATGCGCTGGAGGCCGCGATCGGCTTCGACTCCACGGCGGCGTTCGCGTGAGCGCCTCCGCTTTCGAGCCGGTGATCGGGCTCGAGATCCACGTCCAGCTCTCCACCCAGACCAAGATGTTCTGCGGCTGCGGTCTCTCCTTCGGGGAGCCGCCGAATACGCGCACCTGCCCGGTCTGCCTGGGGCTGCCGGGGGCGCTCCCGGTCGCCAACGAGATGGCGGTCCACTACGGGCTGATGATCGGGCTTGCGCTCGGCTGCGAGCTTGCGCCGCGGTCGATCTTCCATCGCAAGAACTACTTCTATCCCGACCTGCCCAAGGGCTACCAGATCTCCCAGTTCGACGAGCCCCTCTGTACGGGCGGGCACCTGGGGGAGGTCCGCATCCACAGGGTGCATCTGGAGGAGGACGCGGCCAAGCTCACGCACCTCGGCGCAAGCGGCCGCATCCACGGCTCCGACGCAAGCATCGTGGACTTCAACCGTGGCGGCACGCCGCTCGCAGAGATCGTGACCGAGCCCGACATCCGCTCCCCCGAGCAGGCCAGCGAGTGGCTGCGGTTGCTGCGCGTGACGCTGCGGCGCCTCGGTGTGAGCGACGTGAACATGGAGGAGGGCTCGCTGCGCTGCGACGCGAACATCTCGCTGCGGGCGGCAGGCAGCGAGCAGCTCGGGGTGAAGACCGAGCTCAAGAACATGAACTCCTTCCGCTTCATCGAGCGGGGCATCAGGGCCGAGCTCGCGCGCCAGCAGAAGATCCTCGACTCCGGCGAGCGCGTGATCCAGGAGACGCTGCACTTCGACCCGGCCTCCGGCCGCATCACCTCGCTGCGATCCAAGGAGCAGGCGCACGACTACCGATACTTCCCAGAGCCCGACCTGCTGCCGATCGCGATCTCGCCGCAGATGCTGCAGAGGGCGCGTGAGGCGATGCCGGAGCTGCCGGCCGCGCGGGCGAGCCGCCTTCAGTCAGAGCATGGCCTGAGCGTCGAGACCGCACAGCGACTCGCATTCCGGGATGACCTCGGCGACTACTTCGAGCAGGGGGTCGCCGCTGGAATCTCCCCGGCGCCGCCACCACAGGTGCTTGCCAACTGGCTCATCAGCGATCTCCTTGGACGCCTGGAGGAGGGCGCCGACCCGCTGCAGAGCAACGTGCGCCCCAAGGCGCTTGCCGCGCTGGCCTCTCTGGTGGCAGAGAAGCGGATCAGCGTCGGAGCTGGCCGCCAGGTGCTCGACAGGCTCCTGGCGGACGGGGGCGATCCGCTTTCAATCGTGGAGGCCGAGGGTCTTGGCGCGATGGGCGATGGCGATGAGCTGGCGGGCGTCGTGGCGGCGGCGATCGCGGCTAACTCGGACGCCGCCGAGCGTGTGAGGGCCGGCAATGCCAAGGCGGCGGGGCCGATCGTCGGGTACGTGATGCGCGAGACCAAGGGCCGCGCCGACGGCGGCGAGGTCAACCGGCTGATCGCAGAGCAGCTCGGCACCTGAGACCGCCCGTCGGCTGGGCAGTCCCAGGTCGATCTGGCGGCGATTGGCCTTGCATCTCGGCACTTCAGAGACTCAGACACGGCATATCTTGGACTGCCGTCCAATGTGAATGATCCGGCTTACGGGCAACATGAGCTCATGCAGAGATCGCACTCACACCAGGCGGCCAGCTCTTCTCGGCGGTTCTTCCTGCTGCCAGAGGGACCCGGTGGGCGAGTCAGGCGAGAGACCGCGGATCCGGCGCTACCAGTTGGCGAGCATAGGGCGACGCTCGGCGTCCGATGGGGCGGAGATCGCAATGGCGCGTCTGACTGGGGAGCTTGGCCAATTCTTTCGCTCCGGCAGGTAGCGACACCCCCGTTCTGTCCCGTGTCTCCCGCAGGGACAGGCGAGCGGTGGCCGGGCGGGTCGCCTCGCCCGCCCGGCCACCGCGGTCCCATCAGATGGGAGCGCGGAGCGACTGCGCCGCAACTGCCGCTCGACCGTCTAGGCTGAGAGCATGAATGAAACTCATTCGCGCTCGATCGGCAGAACGATCCTCGCGGTCCTGGTCCTGGGCGTCGTCGGCTGGTTCCTGCTGCACTTCCTCGTCGGCTTCGTGGTCTGGCTTGCGACCGTCGCCGTGATCGTGCTTGCTGTGATCGCCGTGATCTGGGCCCTGCGCATACTGCTCTAGGGCCATGGCCTCGCTCGGCTACGTCGTGATCGCCATTGCCTTTGGCGTCGCCGGTGGCATCGTGGGCAGGGTGAAGGGCAGCTCCTTCCTTTTGTGGTTCCTGATCTCAGGCGCGGTGCCGATCATCGGCCTGATGGCGGCGATCGCCTACCGCTCCGAGCGCAACGAGCTGCGGCGCAAGTGCCCGCGCTGCGGCAAGATCGTCAAGCTCTACGACGCGCTCTGCATGCGCTGCGGGGCCGAGCTCGAGCTGCCGGAGGTCGCGGTGATGTCTGAAGCGATGGAACAGCGGCAGCGGGGCGGCGTGAGGGCCTAGTTCCCCTGAGCGGCGCAAGCTGGCTTGGCCTGAGCCGAAGCCAGCAGCCGTGCGTGTCCGGCGCCAGCGACGCGGGTGGGGTGCTCAGCCCTCGGTGCGGCAGGAATCGCAGAGCCCGAAGACGATCAGCTGGGCCTCCTCGGGCGCAAAGCCCGCGGCGCGGGCGCCGGCAAAGGCCGCGGGATCGATCTGGGGGCAGGGCACGTCGACGATCTGGCCGCAGCGGCGGCACGCCGCGTGGGCGTGGGGGATGCTGCTCGACTCGAAGAGCAGCGCGCCGGTACCGGTGCTCACCCTGCGGACGAGACCGAGATCCTCCAGCAGCTCGAGTGTCGCGTAGATCGTGGGCAGCGAGATGCTCGGCAGCGCCTCGCTCACGCTGCCGAGGACCTGCTCAGCGGTCAGGTGACGCTGTCGCTCGCACACCGCGCGGTGCACGAGCAGACGCTGCGATGTGACCCGATGCCCGCCCTCGCGCAGGCGCTCGGTCAGCTGCCGGTCGAGCTCGGCGATTGCGTCGATCGGCTTTGCTGTCGTGCTCATCGGAAAAGTGTAGCGCTATTAGGGCCGCCTTAGAGAACTTAGGTGACCCTTATTTGAAGTCACTTGCTATATTCGCCGCGGGTATGGCCACACCGGAGGAGACAGCAAGGAGGCGCCAGGAAGGGCCGATCGCGCGCCTCGTTCACCGCTGGGGCTTCGAGGACGAGCGCGACTTCCTCCTACGTGTAGTGCAGCCCGGGCTCGTCGGCCTGATCGATGGCACGATCTCCTCGCTTGCGCCGATCTTCGCCGCGGCCGTCTCCTCGAACTCGCGCACCGCCTTCCTGGTGGGGGTTGCGACCGCGCTCGGCGCCGGGGTGAGCATGGGGATGTCGGAGGCGCTCTCGGACACCGGCACGAGCACCGGGCGCGGCTCGCCGGTGGTGCGCGGGTCGATCACGGGCCTGATGACCGCCGTGGGCGGCATCTTCCACACGCTTCCGTTCCTGATCTCAGAAGTCCACAAGGCGCTCGTCGTCGCCGGGATCGTGGTCGCGATCGAGCTGTTCACGATCGCGTGGGTGCGCTTCCGCTTCCTGGAGGTCTCGCTGCGCTCCTCGCTGCTGGTCGTGACGCTCGGCGGCGCGATCGTGCTCGGAATCGGCGTCGGCGTCGGCGCGAGCTGAGCACCCGGGCGCTGGCTGCGGCAAAACCCGCTGTTAGACTGCCTTCATGCGCGCGGTTGACGCAATAATGGAATGCCTGAAGGCTGAGGGCGTGGACGTGGTGTTCGGGCTGCCGGGCGGCGCGAACCTGCCGACCTACGACGCCTTCGTGGATGCAGGCATCAAGCACATCCTCGTGCGTCACGAGGCTGGTGGCGGGCACGCCGCCGAGGGCTACGCCAAGGCGACAGGCAAGGTCGGAGTGGCGCTGGCCACGAGTGGACCCGGCGCGACCAATCTGATCACGCCGATCTGCGACGCGATGATGGACTCCGTGCCGGTCGTGTTCATCACCGGCCAGGTGCGCACAGAGCTGCTCGGTACGGACGGCTTCCAGGAGGCCGACACGATCGGGATCACGATGCCGATCGTCAAGCACTCCTTCATGATCCAGGACCCGGCCGAGGTCCCGCGTGCGATCCACGAGGCCTTCTACCTGGCGCGCAGCGGACGCCCCGGCCCCGTGCTGGTGGACGTTCCGCAGGATCTCTCACGCGCTGAGATCGACTACGAGCCGGTGACAGAAGTGCACCTCCCCGGCTACCAGCCGACCGTGGAAGGCAACCAGAAGCAGATCCGCCAGGCCGCCAAGGCGCTGGCCGCCGCACGGCGCCCGGTGATCTACGCGGGCGGCGGCGTGGTAAACGCTGATGCCGCGGCGGAGCTGACGGAGTTTGCGAGCGCCGATCGCTTCCCCGTGACCTGCACGCTGATGGGGCTTGGCGCCTTCCCCGCTCAGCATCCGCAGTGGCTTGGGATGCTTGGCATGCACGGCACGCGCGCCGCCAACTACGCGATCGACGAGGCCGACCTGGTCTGCGCGATCGGTGCGCGATTCGACGACCGTGTCACCGGCAAGCTCTCGGAGTTCGCGCCGCGAGCGAAGTTCATCCACATCGACGTCGATCCGGCCGAGATCTCCAAGAACGTGCCCGCGCACATCCCGATAGTGGGAGACGCCAAACACGTGCTCAGCAAGCTGATCGTCGAGTACCGGGCGCTTGCCCCCGACAGCGCTCGCCTGGCCGATTGGTGGAAGCGCATCGAAAGCTGGCGCGAGCGATACCCGCTCTCCTATAAGGACTCAGAGGACTCCGAGATCAAGCCCCAGTACATGATCCAGGCGCTCTATGAGGCGACTGGGGGCGACGCCATCGTCGCCAGCGACGTTGGCCAGCACCAGATGTGGACGGCGCAGTACTACCACTTCCCGCAGCCCCGCCGTTGGATCAACTCCGGCGGCCTTGGCACGATGGGCTTCGGGCTACCAGCCGCGATGGGCGCCGCCGTCGGCTGCCCCGATCGCCTCGTGTGCGGCATCGTCGGTGACGGGTCGGTGCAGATGAACGCCCAGGAGCTTGCAACCTGCGCCCAGGAGAACATTCCGATCAAGGTGTTCATCATGAACAACGGCTACCTGGGCATGGTTCGTCAGTGGCAGGAGCTCTTCTGGGATCGCCGCTACAGCCAGGTGGAGACCGGCGCCTACCCCGACTTCGTGAAGCTCGCGGAGGCCTACGGCGCGACCGGCATGCGCTTCTCCGACAAGGGCAGCCTGGTGGATGACATGAAGCGCGCGATCGAGACCGACGGCCCGGTCGTGGTCGACGTGAAGGTGACCCGCGAGGAGAACACCTACCCGATGATTCCCGCGGGGCACGCTGCGCGCGAGATGGTGGGATGAGCCCGCCCGCGCCAGGGAGCCGTCGCGATGGGTGAGCCGGGAACCAAGGAGCCACTCAGCCTCGAGGAGCTCGAGGCGGCCGGCAGTCTGCGCACAGGGCGCAAGCACACCCTCTCGATCCTGGTCGAGAACAAGACAGGTGTGCTGAGTCGGATCGCCGGGCTCTTCGCACGGCGCGGCTTCAACATCGACACACTCACGGTCGGTCCCACCGACGACGATGCGATCTCCCGCGTGACTCTCACGCTGGACGGTGCGCTGCACCCGATCGACCAGGTCACAAAGCAGCTGCACAAGCTCGTAAACGTCCTGAAGATCAAAGATCTGGAGCCCGAGGACACCGTCACGCGCGAGCTCGCGCTCTTCAAGCTCGCCGTCGATGGCAGCCAGCGCGGCGAGCTGATGCAAGTCACGGAGATATTCAGGGGCAAGATCGTGGACGTGACCAAGCGCTCGGTGATCGTGGAGATCACCGGCACGACCGATAAGGTCGAGGCGTTCGAGAGCATGGTCCGCCCCTTCGGCCTGATCGAGATGATGCGCACCGGCGAGATTGCGATCTCGCGCGGACGCGGCGAGACCTGAACCTCCCTAGCACCCTGGCGCAGTGCTGTACCGTCCGGGCGCGCGACGCCCCAAAGAGGCTGTGCAGGCAAGTCGGAAACACGGCTGGGTAGAATCCGTGGCGGTGGAGCGACGCACCGCCACTGCCGCAGCGCCCGCCGATCGGCGATCGGGCTCGGCGCGCATCGATCAGGGCGAGCCGCTCACGCTCAGCCCCGCGGTGCTCCGGACGCTCTCCTCCGTCCTCTCCTCCGCCGTCTCGCGCGCAAGGCGCCGCGGAGTCCCGACGCTTGCTTCGATCACGGCGCCGCTGCCCGCGGATGTGGACCCGAGCGCCGTCGCGCTTGGGTCGCGACGCAGGGGAGAGCCGTGGTTCCTGTTCGAGCAGCCAGCGCGGGGGCGCATGGCGCTTGCGGCACTCGGCGAGGCGAGTGCGATCGAGGCCGCCGGCGCAAGCCGCTTCGAGGAGGTCGCAAAGCGCTGGCGCGAGCTTGCCGCGGGCGCGGTCAGCTGGGGCGAGGGAGTTGAGGAGGCTGGCCCCGTGGCACTCGGAGGCTTCTCCTTCGCCGCCTCGGGCGTACGCTCGCCGGCATGGTCGGGCTTTGCTGCCGCCTCGCTGATCGTGCCCGAGGTTGCGATCGTCCGTGACGGAGGTGCCGCCCGGATCACGCTCACCGCGCTGGCCGGCCCAGACGATGTGCCAGAGCGGCTGCTCGCGCGGCTCGAGGGCCGTCTGGCCGAGCTGCGCGCACGCAACCTGCCGCTGCTCGACCCTGACCCCGTCACACGCTGCGTCGTCTCGAGTGCAATGCCGCCCGAGCACTACGAAGCGGCGGTCGCTCGCGCCAAAGACCTGATCGAGTCGGGCAGCATCCAGAAGATCGTGCTCGCGCGCGAGGTCCAGGTGCACGCGCCCGAGGACCACGATCCAGCTGCGATCTTCGACGTACTGCGGAAGGCGTTTTCGAGCTGCTTCGTGCTGTGTGTGGGGCGTGGCGACGCAGCCCTCATCGGCGCGAGCCCGGAGCTGCTCGTGCGGCGCGAGGGTCAGCGCCTGAGCACACTTGCGCTTGCCGGCTCCAGCAGGCGCAGCGCCGACCCGGCAGTCGACGGGCACCTCGGCGAGCAGTTGCTGCGCTCAGCCAGCTACGGCGAAGAGCACGCGATCGTCGTGCGGCGCATTGAACGCGCACTGCAGCCGCACTCGGTCTGGGTCGCGGCGGCTAGGGAGCCCCAGCTTGCCCAGATCGCCAACATCCAGCATCTCGCGACGCCGATCAGGGCGCAGCTAGCCACCCCGATGGACGCGATCGAGCTGGCGGCGCTGCTGCACCCCACGCCTGCAATCGGCGGGGAGCCCGCGGCTCCGGCGCTGGAGCTGATTCCCGCGCTGGAGGGTCTCGACCGCGGCTGGTACGCGGGGCCGGTGGGATGGGCGGACGCCACAGGCGACGGTGAGTTCTGCGTCGCGCTTCGCTGCGCGCTGCTGCGCGGGCGGGTCGCGCACTGCTACGCGGGCAACGGGATCGTCAAGGATTCAGATCCGGCCGCCGAGCTGGCCGAGACCGAGGTGAAGCTGAGCGCGCTGCTGCCGCTGCTTGCGGGGTGAGTGCGATGGTGAGCTCAGGACTGTTCGTTTGACTCACGCTTCGCTACAGATGGTGAAACGGCCTGCACTGTTGCGCTTTTCACACGCCGGAAACGAATGCCGAAGCGATCAAAGCGGCCCGTTGGCTCGGGGCACGCGGTCTTCGTCAAATAGGCCCGTGCTCCGTGAGCGCCGCGGAGACTGCATGCCAGATACGTGCATGCAGGCGCACGTTTTCTCTACGCACGCCTTGCACTTCGACGATCGTGCTCCTGGCGCTGGAGAGCCCGCTCTCAAGCGCCGCGCGGAATGAGGGAACGTCAAGCGCGCGCTCGTGACGCAGGCCATAGAAGGCGGCTGCGCCGCAGAAGTCCAGGCCGGTCGGGGTGGCGATGTGGCGGGTGTAGATGTCCTCGGCTGCGGCGTCCCTCCCGCCGGGCTGCCGGAAAGCCTCGGACTCGAGCGCCAGCGGCGCCGATGAGACGGGCAGGAAGTCGAAGATGCCGCCGCCGCCGTTGTCGATCAGCACGATCGTCAGCGAGAGCTTCAGGCGGCTGGCCGCCAGCAGGCCGCCGATGTCGTGCGCCAGCGCGACATCTCCGATCAGGAGCACGACGGGACCAGTCTTCGCGGCCGCGGCGCCGAAGGCAGCCGAGACGGTGCCGTCGATGCCGTTGGCTCCCCGGTTGCAGAGCACCCGCGGCGGGTCCTCGCGCACCGGCCAGAAGGTCTCGATCTCGCGCACGGGCATCGAGGAGGCCACGAACAGGGTCGCGTGCTCCGGCAGCAGGACGCCGAGCTCGCTCGCAAGTGCGGGCTCGCTGAGATCGGCGCCGATGCTCGCCCGGATCGCCTCGCCTGCGCGCTCATCCGCGCTGCGCCAGTGCGCAAGCCATTCCCGTGCCTCCGAGCCCTCGAACACGATCGATGTGAGCTCCTGCAGCGCGCGCTCGGAGTCAAGCGCGAAGGAGTCCTGGAGCACCGCCGCCGGGTCCTGCCAGGCGGCCTCGGGGTCGAGCGCGACCTGGGCCACGTCGGGCATCTGCGCAAGCCAGTTGCGCAGCGGCTTGGAAGTCGGCAAATCCCCGATCCGCAGTACGAGATCGGGCTTCACACGCTGTAGGAACGCCTCGTCGCGCAGCAACGCGTCGTAGTGGGCGATCGCCGCCCCTCCACGCCGTGCGCCAGACATCGGGTCGGCCAGCAGGGGCCACCCGGCGGCGGCGCAGAAGTTCGCAGCGGCCTGCGCGAAGGAGCTTCCCGCCGCACCGCGCTCCTCGCGTCCGGCGACGAGGATGCCCCTGCGGGCGCCGGCGGCCATCTCGCGCAGGCGGGTCATGCCCTCGCCTGGCGCGGCGGAGGCCGCGGCGGGCGAGCGTTGGATATAGGGGAGGCCGTGTGCGCGTCCGGTGTCATCGTGGCCCAGCGGCTCATCTCCGACCAGGGGCTCGCGCAGCGGCAGGTTCAGATGCACGACCCCCGGGCGTCCCTCCAGCGCGGTCCAGTAAGCGCGGCAGGCCAGTGTGCGCATCCGGCGCAGGCTCGCCTCATCGGCGCCCTGCATGTCGACCTCGAAGAACCACTTGGCGGCGGAACCAAAGAGCTTCAATTGATCGATTGACTGGCCTGCGCCAACTTCGCGCAGCTCCGGTGGCCTGTCGGCGGTGAGCAGCAGCAGCGGCACGCGCGCCTCGCGTGCCTCGATCGCCGCGGGCAGCAGCTCCGCGGCGGCGGTGCCGGAGGTGCAGGTGACCGCGACCGGCAGGCGGGTGGCCTTGGCCAGGCCGAGCGCGAAGAAGCCCGCGCAACGCTCGTCGATGTGGCTGTGGCAGCGAAGCCGTGACTCGTTTGCAAGGCTGAGCGTGATCGGCGCGTTGCGGGAACCCGGCGAGGTGCAGGCGTGCTCCATGCCGCAGCGGGCGAGCTCGTCCACGAGCGCTCGAAGCAGCAGATGGGTGTCTGTGGCAAAGCTCACGTGGCTAGGATGGCGCGGTGTCTGGCGAAGGCGTGGTGATGCTGCATGGGTTTGGCGGCACAGGGCGCGCCTTCGACGGCGTGATCGCGGCGCTGCCGGCTGAACGCTACACGCCGCTGGCGCTCGACCTGCCCGGGCACGGTGTCTGCTCCCAGCCGAGCGGTCCGATCACATACGAGGGCTGCGTGGATCTGGTGCTTGCACAGAGCCCCGCCCGTTTCGTGCTCTGCGGCTACTCGATGGGCGGGCGGATTGCACTGTGCGCGGCGCTTGCGGCGCCGGAGCGCGTGAGTCGGCTCGTGCTCGTCTCAGCGACGGCCGGCATCGAGGATGCGGCCGAGCGCCAGGCGCGCAGGCAGGCCGACGAGCAGCTGGCAGCCCGGATCGAGAGCGAGCCGGTGGAGCGCTTCATCGCGCGTTGGCGCTCCCAGCCGATGTTCGCGCAGGAGCCGGAGGCGGTCCGCCAGCTCGCGGCCGCGGACCATCTGCGCAACACCACGACTGGGATTGCGGCAGCGTTGCGCGGCATCGGGTCAGGTGCGATGCCGCCATTGTGGAGGCGCCTTGGCGAGCTTTCGATGCCGGTGGTCGTGCTTGCCGGCAGGCGGGACGGGAAGTACCGGGCGCTCGGCGAACGGATCGCGGCTGCGGCGAGCAGCGGCAGCTTCCGCGTCCTGGAGGGTGGACACGGGCTGCTGCTGGAGAGCCCTGCCGCGGTGGCACAGGCGATCGTGGGCGAGGATCTCTAGGACCTTCTCAAGGCGCCCACAGGGGCGATATGCCAAGCCCCGGCTCCTGCGGCGTGGCGATCTGTCCCTCGCGGAGCAGAAGCTGCTCGCCGAGTTCCTCGAAGATCGAGAGCGTCGCAAGCCCGCACGCGGGCAGGGGGCCGCGCGAGGAGAGGGCAGCCGCCGCGTGCACGGCCGCGGCGATGCCGAGCGGCCCGTCGTAGGTGGAGGCCAGGTAGGGCTCTCCGCCGACCGCGCGCACGAGTGTCGCGGCTGCTAGCAGCCCTGATATGCCACCGCAGCGGGAGATCTTCAGGCAGACGGCATCGGCGGCGCCGGAGCTGAGCGCGCCGGGCTCGCCGGCGGTCTCGTCGATCGCAATCCGCACCGGTACACGCTCACGCACCTGCCTGATCGCTTGCAAGCCGTGGCATGGCTCCTCGACCAGCTCCAGCCCGGCGGGGGCGAGCGCGTCGATGTTGTGCACGGCCTGCTCGACATCCCAGGCGCCGTTGGCGTCGAGGCGCAGCGCGATGTCGGGGCCGGCGATCGCGCGCACCGCCGCGACGCGGCCGGCGTCGTCGCCGACTCCGACCTTCACCTTGATGCAGCCAAACCCCTGCTGTGCGGCTCTTTCGGCCTCGCGTGCCGCGCTGGCCCTGTCGGTCGCGGAGATCGTGGCGTTCACGTTGACCTCCGCGGCAGGGTCGTCCACGAGCAGTGCGCATACCGGGCGGCCTTGGATCCTGCCTGCGCGATCCCAAAGCGCGATGTCGATCGCCGCCAGCGCCTGCGGCAGATCGTCCGCGGCCCTGCATGCTTCCAGAGGCCTGGTGAGCGGGCCGCCTTCGGGAAGCTCTTCGAGCGCTGCTGCGTGGCGCTCCAGCGCAAGCAGGGTGCGCTGCACGCTGACCCCATCGTAGGGCGCAAGCGGCGCCGCTTCGCCGTAGCCGCTCACCCCTTCGCGGTCGGTGAGCTGCACGTAGAGCACCTCTCGGTCGCTGAGCGTGCCGTATGAGGTGTGCAGCGGCGAGCGCAGCCTCAGCGTTCGCCGCTCGATCTCGAGGCGCATGCGTGCTCGCGTCTAGGAGCCGATTCCGCCTCCAGCCAGAAGGCCGGCGGAGAACAGCAGGCAGAAGGCGAGCTGGAGCATGCCGTGCGGGCAGCCACCGTTGAGGGAGGGGCCGTCGATGCGCGTGCGCACGATCCCGACAAGCTTGATCGCGAGAGGCACGCAGAGCAGCGAGAGCAACAGCCACGGCGTCATCCCGCCGGGCGAGCCAGAGCACGGGCGGTGCCAGGAATGCGAGCGCGAGCATCGCGGCGTAGAGGGTACGGGTGCGCTCGCGGCCGAGTCTGACCGCGAGTGTCTTCTTGCCTGCGCGCCGGTCGGTCTCCAGGTCGCGCACGTTGTTGACGACCAGGATCGCGCTTGCGATCAAGCCGACGGGTACTGCGCATGCGAATGCCTGCCAGGGCAGTTTCTGAACCTGCACGAAGTAGGAGCCCGCGACCGCCACGATGCCGAAGAACAGGAACACGAACACCTCGCCGAGGCCCTCGTAGCCGTAGGGGCGCGGGCCGCCGGTGTAGAGCACGCCGGCGAGGATCGAGGCGGCGCCGACGGCGATCAGCTCGGGGCCCGCGACGTAGACCAGGTAGACGCCACAGAGCACCGCAAGGCCGAAGGTGACGTAGGTCGCAAGCAGAACCTGGCTTGGCGGACGAGACCTCCGGCAGTCACCCGCACCGGCCCGAGGCGCTCCTCGGTGTCAGCGCCTCTGCGCGCGTCGGAATAGTCGTTTGAGAGGTTGGTGCCGACCTGGATGAAGATCGCTCCGAGCAGGGCCGCAAGGAATGCGAGCGGGTGGAAGTGGCCGGCGCCGAGCGCAAGCGAGGTGCCGACCACACGCGCCACAGAGGCGGGCAGCGTGCGCAGGCGCGCCGCCATCACCCAGATGTGCACGGGGCTGCGCGGCCCGGCCACCAGATCGCCTGCGCGGGCGCCGCGCCTAGGCCCTTCTCGGAAGCGGCTGAAGTCCAAGCAACACGCTGAACGAGTGAGACGTAGACA
>CAVWTE010000011.1:0-304006 GCA_963757925.1 uncultured Actinomycetota bacterium | reverse complement strand
ACCGCGATGCCGTTCAGGAAGGCCACGCCGAGCGTGAACATCCCCGGCAGGGCGATGTTCACCGTCGCGCCAGCCAGCACGATCGCGCGTCCGGAGGTGTCCATCGCTTCGAGCACCGCCGCCTGCACGTCGCCGCTGTGCTGCGCATAGGACTGCTTGAAGCGCGTGACGATGAACAGCGCGTAGTCGACGCCGACGCCGAGGCCAATCATCAGCGCGACGTCCGGCGCGATGTTCGTGACGCTCAGCACGTGCGTCATCAGGCCGATGCCGGCCACGCCAATCATCAGTCCGAGCCCTGCGGTCACGAGCGGCATCCCGGCGGTCAGCAGCGAGCCGAAGGTCAGCAGCAGCACTAGCAGCGCCGCGATCACGCCGACCGCGGTCGCAAAGCCGATGCCGCTCTGCTCGGCCTGCTCGACCACCTGCCCGCCGGCTGCGATGCGCATGCCGGGCACGTGCACGTCTTCCAGTGCACTGAGCAGCGCCTTGCCGGTGTTGTGTGGCAGCACGTTTGCACGCTTGTCGTAGCTGACCGTCGCAAACGCGGTGCGCCGGTCCTTTGAGACCTGGGCCGCTCCGGCGGGCGAATAGGGACTGAGAACGCCAACGACATGTGGCATGCCCGCGACCTTCGCCAGGAGCGAGTCGATCGCCGATCGCACGGCTGGCGCGTCCACCGATCCGCTCCGCACGTGCCAGACGACCTGATCGAGGTCTCCGCTCTGGCTCGGGAACCGCTGCTGCAGGAGGTCGACCGCGCGCTGGGACTGGGTGCCCGGTAGAGAGAAGTTGGTGGCGTAGTCGCGACCCGCCGCCTGGGCGATCACGCTCACGATCACCGCGGCGATTATCCAGAGTACGACTACACGACGGCGGTGCGCGACGCACCAGCGGGCAAGGGCGAGCATGGGTCTCCTTCGGCCGCGAGAGCAGTTTGCTTTGGGGATCAAATACTTTATACTTCAAAACATATCTGTCAAGGGTCAGGGGTGAAGATGGCGATAGAGGGGGATGCGAAGCTCGAGCCTGGAGAGAGCGTTGACGCCGATCTGCTCGAGCTGCTGCGGATCATGCCGCCGGTCATACGGGCGCTGAAGCGGCAGCATGCTGAGGATGGTGGCGGACCGCCGGAGGCGGTGCGGGCGCTGCTCGAAGCCGGCACGCTTGGACCGAGGCACCTGCCCGTGATCGTCGTGCTCTCGCTACAGGGCACGATGGCGGTGAGCGAGCTTGCACGTCGCATGGGTCTCGGGGTGGCCGCGACCAGCCTGATGGTCGGCGAGCTCGCGCGGGCGGGAGTGGTCGAGCGCCACGTCGATGAGCAGGATCGCCGCCGCACGATGGTCAGCATCAGTGAGGACCTCAGAGGCGAGTGCGAGCGCATGGCAGGCGAGCGGCTGGCACCCGTGCGCAGGGCCCTGCAGTGCATGGGCCCGGAGACCAGGTCGCACTTCCTAGCCGGTTGGCGCGTACTTGCCGCGCAGACCACGGAGGAGGCGGGCCGATTGACGGCCCGGTTTGAGAGTCTCGACTAGCGCTCGCCCGGCGTCTTGCGCGGGAATTGCGAGATTGGGATGCCGAGGTCCAGGGCGGTGGTCACGATCCTGCTCTGCTCGGAGGCGTGGGCGGCGGGATACCCCTCGCCCGGGCTGGCGCGCTCCGGGCGGCCGACGTAGCCGAAGCGGATCCGCGCAGGCATGATCTGCATCAGGCGCGGGAACATGTGGGCGCGTGCGCCCATGTTGCGCGGCTCCTCCTGTGCCCAGACGATCTCGCGCAGATTGGGATAGCGCTCGATCAGCTCGAGCACCTGCGCTTCGGGGAAGGGGTAGAGCAGCTCGACCCGGCCGACGGCAAGGCCCTCGGCTTCGGCGCGGCTCGAGTGCCCGGTGAGGTCGTAGTAGATCTTGCCGGTGCAGAGCACGAGTCGGGTGACCTTCTCGTCCTGCACCCCCGGCTCGGCGAGCACCGGCTGGAAGGCGCTCTCGCCGGAGAGCTCGGCGAGTGTGCTGGTCGCCTGGGGCAGGCGCAGCAGCGACTTCGGCGTGGTGACGATCAGCGGGCGCTGCTTGGCGATTCGCGCCTGCCGGCGCAGGAGGTGGAAGTACTGCGCGGGCGTGGTCGGGTTGGCGACTCTGATGTTGCCCTCGGCGGCGAGCGCCAGGAAGCGCTCCATCCGTGCCGAGGAGTGCTCGGGGCCAGAGCCCTCGTAGCCGTGCGGCAGCAGGAGCGTGAGGCGCGAGGTCTGGCCCCACTTCGCGAGTCCGGAGACGATGAACTGGTCGATGATCACCTGCGCCGAGTTGACGAAATCGCCGTACTGGGCCTCCCAGAGCACGAGCGTATCGGGAGCCTCCTGGCTGTAGCCGTACTCGAAGCCCAGGCAGGCGAGCTCGGAGAGCGGGCTGTTGTGCAGCTCGAGCGGCGCGAGCGCTTCGGGCAGGTTCTGGATCGGGCAGAAGACCCTGCCGGTGGTTTCGTCGTGCAGCACCATGTGGCGCTGGCTGAAGGTGCCGCGCTCGGTGTCCTGGCCGGTGAGCCTGATGGAGGTGCCCTCGGTCAGCATCGAGGCGAAGGCGAGCGCCTCGGCGTGAGCCCAGTCGATCCTACCTCTCTCCTGGCCGTCGGCCGGGTGCAGGGCGGCGCGACGCCTGCCGAACTGCGTGACGAGCTTGCGGTGTACCGTGAATCCCTCTGGTACGCGCAGCAGATCCTCGCCGAGCTCGAGCAGCCGGTCCTCGGGTACGGCGGTGCCGACGTCGGGACTTGGGGAGCGGTCGAGCTGGTACTCGCCGGTGCCGTGCTCGACAGTGCCGTGCTCGGCGGCCGCGGCGATCCGCGCCTTCAGACGCTGGTGCAGCAGCGTGAGGTTGTCCCACACGCTCTGGCCGAGCTCCTCGACCTGATCCTTGGTCACGATCTGCTCTGAGGTCAGCTGCTCGGCCCACACTTCGAAGACGCGCTTCTTGGCCTTGATCGTCGCGTACATTTCGGGCTGGGTATAGGCGGGCTCGTCCGACTCGTTGTGGCCGAAGCGGCGGTAGCCGATCAGGTCGATCAGCACGTCATGGCCGAACTCCTGGCGGAATGCGAAGGCGAGGTGCACGGCGCTGATGCAGGCTTCCACGTCGTCGGCGTTGACGTGGATGATCGGCACGTCGAAGCCCTTGGCCAGATCGGAGGCCCACCGGGTCGAGCGCGCGTCCTCCGGATCGGTCGTGAAGCCGATCTGGTTGTTCATGGTCAGGTGGACGGTGCCGCCGACCTTGTAGCCGTCGAGCGCCTGCAGGTTCAGCGTCTCGGCGACCACGCCCTGGCCGGGGAAGGAAGCATCGCCGTGGATCACGATCGGCACGGCGGCGTTGGTGTCCTGCTGAGCGTGCGGGCCCTTGCGCGAGGTCTGGCTGGCCCGCGTTGCTCCCTCAACCACGGGGGCGACGTACTCCAGGTGGGATGGGTTGGACTCGAGGTTGACGTTGATGGAGCCGCCATCGGGGAGCTTATAGGTGCCGTGCTCGCCATGGTGGTACTTCACATCCCCGGTGCCGCCCTGCGGGATCGTGGTCACCACCTCCAGTGTGGAGGCGCCCTCGAACTCGGCGAAGATCGTGTCGTAGGGGCGGCCGAGGTTGTGGGCGAGCACGTTCAGGCGGCCGCGGTGGGCCATCCCGACCACCACTTCGCGCGTCCCGCCGGCCGCGGCGTTCTCGATCAGCTCGTCGATCATCGGCACCGTCATGTCGAGGCCCTCGATCGAGAACTGGTGCTGACCGAGGTAGGCCTTGTGCATGAAGCGCTCCAGCGCATCGACCTCGATCAATCGCCGCAGCAGCGCTTCGCGCTTGGCGGGATCGAGCTTGGCTCTGTAGGTGCCGGACTCGATCTTCTCGCGCAGCCACACGCGCTGGCGATGGGAGGCGATGTGCTCGACCTCGTAGGCGATCGTGCCGCAATAGATGTCCCGCAGGTGCGCGAGCGCATCGGCGAACGTGTCTCCAGGGACATAGGTCTCCAGGATCCGCGCAGGGATCTGTGCCATCAGCTCCGGTGTGAGGCCCGCCGCAGCCGGGTCCAGCTGCGGGTCGCCGACCGGCTCGCTGCCAAGCGGATCCAGATGCGCGGCGAGGTGGCCGTGGCTTCGTACCCGCGAGAGCATCGTGGCTGCGGCATTGACGGCTTGCAGCAGCCTCTCGTCCGGGGCGGCGGACTGCGCCGCCGCCGGTGCCGCAGTGGGCGCGGCGACTGGAGGCTGCGGCGCGGGACCGATGCTCACGCCAAGCGCAGCGAAGACCTGCTCGTAGAAGCCGTGCTCTCCCATAAGGCGGGCTTCGATCTGGCCCAAGAAGCGCCCTGACTCCGCCCCCTGGATCACTCGGTGGTCGTAGGTCGAAGTCATGCTCATCACCTTCTCAGCACCGATCTGGGCGCCGATGTGCGCAAGTCCGGGGGGGTAGGCGATCGAGCCGGTCGCGATGATCGTGCCCTGGCCGGCCATCAGTCGCGGGACCGAAGCGGCTGTGCCAAGGCCGCCGGGGTTGGTCAGCGTGATGTTGGCGCCGGCGAGATCGTCCGCCTGCAGGGTGTTCGTGCGTGCCTTCTCCACCAGCTGGTCGTAGGCGGTGAGGAAGGCATCGAAGGACAGCGCGCTCGCGTTCCTGATCACCGGCACCATGAGCGTGCGGGTTCCGTCCTTGCGTTCGACGTCGACCGCGAGTCCGAGGTTGACCGTACCGTCGCTGATCCTGTGAGGCTTGCCGTTGATCTCGGCGAAGTGCTCGGCCATGACGGGCATCTCCCGCGCCGCGCCCACGATCGCGTAGGCGATCAGATGCGTGAAGGAGACCTTGCGGCCGGCGGCCTTCAGCTCGCGCCGGCGCGCATCGAGCACGCTCACCGCGATGGTCCTGAAGCTCGTGGCGGTGGGCACCGAGCGGGACTCGTCCATGTACTTCGCGAGCATCGCCGCTGCCCCCCGCATCGGCTTGCTCTGCGCTCCGGGTGTGCCGGCTGGCGCCTCTGTGCCGGCGTGTGCCTCGCCGCGCGCGGCCGCCAGCACGTCCTCCTTGAGGATGCGCCCCGCGGGTCCCGTCCCGGCTACTGCAGCGGGATCGACGCCCTCGGCGGCGGCTGCTCGGGCGGCCACCGGCGAGATGCGGGTGCCGGCCGGACTCTCTGTGGCCTGCGTCTGCGCCGACGGTACCTTGGCGGCGGGTGTGCTGGCGGCGCCGTCTGTGGTTACGAGGGTGATTCTTGCGATCACCTGTCCGACTGTGACGATCTCGCCCTCGGGGACGAGGATCTCGGTGACGGTGCCGCTTGCGGGGGAGGGGAGCTCGACGTCGACCTTGTCGGTGGATATCTCGACGATCGTCTCGTCGAGCTTGATGGTCTCCCCGACCTTGACGTGCCATTCGAGGATCGTGCCCTCGGTGACCGACTCCCCAGCCGCCGGGGTGATCACGTCGATGATCTCGCTGGTGGCCTGGCCGCCTGCGCCGTCCTGCGCAGGCGCCGCGGTCCCCTGCGCTGTGGCTTGCGCCTGAGCGCCGTTGCCCGATGAGGCCGCGCCATTGCTGGCGGCGCGGTCTGTGGTTGCGAGGGTGATTCTTGCGATCACCTGTCCGACTGTGACGATCTCGCCCTCGGGGACGAGGATCTCGGTGACGGTGCCGCTTGCGGGGGAGGGGAGCTCGACGTCGACCTTGTCGGTGGATATCTCGACGATCGTCTCGTCGAGCTTGATGGTCTCCCCGACCTTGACGTGCCATTCGAGGATCGTGCCCTCGGTGACCGACTCCCCAGCCGCTGGCGTCAGCACATCGACGATCTGCTGTGTCGTTGTGCCGGCGGCCATCGCGATAACTCACTCTAGCGCGGCGCGCTGCCGCGGCGAGCTCTGGGAACGCGATGTTGGTGTGAATTCATTAACCGCTAACAGTCGTCGTGGCGAGCGCTCGCGCGCGAAGTCGCTGCTCTCGCACGAACTCGTAGCTGCCAAAGAACGGGCCGATGCCTCCGAGGACGGCGACCGCGACCGCGAGTCGCAGGGGCAGCATCCGCGCTCGCACCGCTGCCAGGCAGACGATCGACATGAAGATCCAGAGCAGCCCGTGGCTGAGCCCGAGCACGAAGGTCTCCGGCTGCGGTTTGCCGAGCGCGAACGCGCAGAGCAACAGGGTGAGATAGACGCACGAGTGGAAGAAGGAGATCCACTTCAGAGTGCGCAATGCGGCCGGTGAGCGGCGTATCGTCTCTCTTCGGGCAGCGGACGCATCCGCTGCCCGAAGAGCTGCCGCCTCGGTTACCGGGTGAGCCACTGCGCCATCCGCTTGAGCGGCTCGGTTGCTTCTGAGGGCCAGCGTTCGATCTCGGGCGGCCACCAGGCATGCGCGTCGTGCTCGTGGTCGCGCGTGACCTTCGCGTCTTCAGGCAGCCACGCCTGGCCCACGAACATGACCATGCCGTGAGGCAGCCGTACGAGCGCCTCGCCGCGAATCCGCTCGGGAGAGACCGACCACTCCTCCTCGAGCTCCCGCACCAGAGTGTCGGCCGGGTTCTCGCCGAGATCGACTGCGCCGCCGGCGCCAAGCGCCCACTGGCCGGCCCAGGAAGAGAGCCACTGCGCGCGCCGGCCGGCGAGCCAGCAACCATCCGCCGAGCGGGTGATGCACAGCGCTGCGACGCTGTGGGAGGCATCGCCATCCACCAGTCGTAGCGCCCACCGCAGGGGCTGCAGCTCCATGACGAGCCCATCCGGGCGAACGCTGTAGTCGACCAGGCGAGCGGCAAGCCCGTCGTGGCTTGGAGAGCCGCGCTGCTTGAGTCCGGCGATCGCGGCGTCGGCGGCCTCCGCCTGCTCCTGCGTGGGCTCGAAGTGCTCCTCGCGCCACCTGGCGCGAACCTGCTCGAGCTCCCAGGGCCCGCGTGCCAGAAGCTCTGGCGCAGCATGCGCTGCGCCCTGGCGGTCGCGGTCCTGCTGCCCCTGCGCAAGGGACTCCGGTCGCTCCTGGGTGGACATCACATTGAAGGCTAGTGTGCGCCGAGGATCGCGGCCTCCACTTCGCCTTCATGGCGCCAAAGCCTCGGCGCGGGCGACGCGAATAGACTCGCCTCGTGCGGGCTCGCCGGCGAAAGCACTGGGGTTGGGGCTATGAGGACGAGCAGCCAAGCGTCGCCGAGCTTGCTCAGCAGGGCGCTGCTGCGGTTGCATATCTCGGGTTCGGGCAGGCGGAGATCGAGATGCCCGTCCCGCTCGAGAACGTGCAGCTCGCCGCGCCGCGCATCCATCCGCCGCAAGAGCTTCGTGGCATCTGCGTCGGTGACGTGCACGCTCGCGCCTCCCATGCGCTCGGCAAGTCCTACCGCGACGTCGTCTCCGGTTTTCGGGGCCGCTTCGAGCATCCGCCCGACTTCGTCGCCCTTCCCCGCGATGAGCGCGACATCGAAGCGCTGCTGCAGTGGTGCGAGGGCCACGAGATCGCGGCGATCCCCTATGGGGGTGGGACAAGCGTTGTGGGTGGTGTGGAGCCGCGGGTGCCAGCAAGCTGTGAGGGCGCGATCTCGATCGACCTCGCCCGGCTCGATGGGCTGCTCGAGGTGGATGAGGTCTCGCGTGCGGCGCGCATCCAGGCTGGCGCGCTTGGGCCCGCGATCGAGACGGCGCTTGGCCACCACGACCTCACCCTGCGCCACTTCCCCCAGTCATTCGAGCTCTCGACCATCGGAGGCTGGATCGCCACCCGTGCCGGTGGCCATTTCGCGACGCTGCGGACCCACATTGACGAGATGGTCGAGTCGGTGAGGGCGATATCCCCGGCGGGGGTGTGGGAGTCCAGGCGGCTACCCGGCTCCGGGGCCGGGCCGAGCCCCGACCGGATGCTGATCGGCTCCGAGGGGATCCTCGGCGTGATCACCGAGACCTGGGTGAAGGTCCTGCCGCGTCCTTGCTTCCGCGCCCAAGCGGGGGTGAGGCTCGCCGACTTCGACGCCGGCGCCGAGTGCGTGCGCGAGATCGCCCAGAGTGATCTGCACCCGGCCAACTGCCGTCTCATAGATCCAGTCGAGGCTGCGCTGACCGGCGCCGGCGACGGCACTCGAGCACTGCTCGTACTCGGCTTCGAGTCCGCCGATCACGACGTCGATGCCGCGATCGACAGGGCGCTTCAGATATGCGCCGAGCACGGCGGAGAGTGGGAGCAGGTCAGGCGCAACGCCGGTGGGCCTCGGCACTCCGCGCAGGAGGGCAGCCAGGGCGGCGCGGTCTCGATCTGGCGCGATGCCTTCCTGCGGGCGCCCTACCTGCGTGACACGCTCGTCGCGGCGGGGGTGCTCTGCGAGACCTTCGAGACCGCGATCACATGGGAGCGCCTTGCCCCCCTACACGAGCGCGTGTCCGCCGCGGCGCGCCATGCGGTCGAACAGACCACGGGCACGGAGTGCGGCGCCGAGTGCGGGCAGGCGCGTGTCACCTGCCGCTTCACCCACGTCTACCCCGACGGCCCCGCGCTCTACTACACGGTGCTCGCGCCTGCGATCCGTGGCCAGGAGATCGAGCAGTGGGCGAGGATCAAGGCGGCGGTCTCTGAGGCGCTGATCACAGCGGAGGCGACCATCACCCACCATCACGCCGTCGGCCGCGATCACCGGCCCTGGTATGACCGCCAGCGCCCGGATCCCTTTGCGGCGGCGCTACGCGGCGCCAAGGCGGCGCTCGATCCCCGCGGGATCATGAACCCAGGCGTCCTCATCGACCCGCGCCGCCAAGGAGGCACGATGAAGATCGCGGTGCTCGGCCCGGGCGGAGTGGGCGGGTTGATCGCCTGCGCTCTGGAGCAGGCGGGGACGCCGGTGGTGGTGTTGGCCCGTGAGTCCACCTGCGACGCGATCGAGGCTCACGGCATTCGCCTCAGCAGCGTTCGCTTCGGCGAGCTCGTCGCTCATCCGCCGGCGCTTGCACAGTTGCAGGAGCCGGTGGAGGCGTTGATCGTCGCTACGAAGGCAGTCGGGCTCTCAGAAGCACTCGCCCGGGTTCACGTGGATCCGCCGCTCGTGCTGCCGCTCCTGAACGGCCTCGATCATCTCGCGCTGCTGCGGCAGCGCTTTGATCCTCAGACGGTCGCGGCCGCCGCGATCAGGGTGGAGTCCGATCGGCCGCAGCCGGGCGTGATCGTGCACACGAGCCCGTTTCTACGTGTGGACATGGCCGGGCCGCCGGCCCTGCGGGAGCGCTGCGAGCAGCTGGCGGTAGCGCTCGATCACGCGGGCGTGCCGGCGCGGGTGCTCGACCGCGAGGCGGATGTGATGTGGGGCAAGCTCGTGCGCCTGAACGCGCTCGCCTGCACCACGAGTGCCTACGACATGACGATTGGCCAAATCCGCAGCACGCCTGAGCTGCGCGCCGAGCTGATCGGCGCGATCGAGGAGGGCTGCGCGGTCGCGGGCGCAGAGGGCGCGAACATCGACCCCGCAGAGCCGCTCCAGGAACTCACCGAGGCCCACGCGACGCTCGGCAGCTCCATGCAGCGCGACATCGCCGCCGGGCGCACGCCCGAGCTCGATGCGATCCCAGGCGCCGTGCTGCGTGCGGGTGCGCGCAACGGGATCGCCTGCCCGACGATCGAACGACTCGCCGAGGCGATCGCGCTGCGCGCCGGCATCACCGCGCCCGCGCTCGACGGCTGAGCGGCCGGCCTCCGCGTCCCGTTGACCTTGCTCGCCGCCCTAAGGCGCTCCCCCGCGGGCCGGCGAGTGACCACGGCCCGCCGGCGCAGGGGCTAGGGCATCTCCCTGATCGCGGGGGCCCACCGGCACCTCCTGTCGGGAGATCGCCTCGACGATCTCTTCCTCGGACTCGACCTTGCCCTCGTCATGCTGGCCGTCGCAGAGCACGCGGAAGTTGCCGCTCACGCCGCCGTCGGTCTGGATCGTGATGCCGGGGATGATCTCCTCGCCCTCCTCGAACCCGAGTCGCTCCAGGTCGAAGTGGGACAGGCCTATTCCCCACGCGGTGTGCGTCGGGTTCTCGCGGTCGTGCGCCGCGACCGCCTGGACGAACCGCTCGAGGTTCTTCGCGATCTTGCCGTTGTTGCTCATCGCTGCAAGGCGAAGCGTAGCGGCTGAGCTGCGGCTCGGGCGAGCGTCGAGGTGCGCCCGGATGAACGCAAGCTCATCAAGCGGCTCGCCCGGGCGATGTGGCGAATGTTGCGTTTGGCGACCTCTGCGCTCTCGCCGAGGCGCTGGGCTTCGAGCTACGGCGGGTCAGCGGCAGCCACCACGTCTTCGCGCATCCGGATGCCTCGGTCGCGCTCAGGCAGCGCCCGGCGGGGCCGGCGTGAGGCCGTGGCGGCGCATCACCTCGCCGATCGCAGCCAGATCCGGCGGGCCGCCGGACGAAGCGGCAATCACCTCGCCGACCTCGCGGAAGTAGGAAGATCCGAAGACGGCGGGGGTCGCGATCGCGAGGAACTTCGCATCGTCGCTGCCGCGGTTGTCAAATCCGTGGGTCTGCCCGCGCAACACGCAGACCCCCTCACCTGGACCGATCTCGACCGTCTCTCCGTCGATCGTCCACGTCGAAACACCTTCGAGCCCGTAGATCGTCTCCTCGAAGCCGTCGTGGCTGTGCGGCGCCGGCATCCTCGCGTTCGCGGGTACATAGCACTCGAACACCGACGCAGTCCCGTTCGAGTCCGCCGCCTCGATCAGGAAGTGGACGCTCAGCGCGCCTACGGTGATGATCTCGTTGCCCATGTCTGGACGCTAGCGCACGATCCGTGGCTTCGGCGCGTCAACAACAACCTGTCGCTTCGCCCGGCCGAACCGGTTACATGGGGCGCGCTACGCGCCCATCTCCAATATCTCGACGCGATAGCCATCGGGGTCCCTTACGAAGCACAGCCGCGAGCCGCCCTCGCTGACGCGGTAGGGAGGGCGCTCGGGCTCGATGCCCTGCTCGGCCAGGCGCGTGAGCGTCGCGTCGAGGTCTGGGCTCGTGATCGCGATGTGGCCGTAGCCGCCGCCGATCTCATAGGAGTCAACGCCGAAGTTGTAGGTGAGCTCCAGACGCGGCATGTCGCCGTCGCCGGGCTGGTTCATGAAGACGTTGACGGCCTCGTCGCGGATCGGTAGACGGCTGATCTCCTGGAAGCCGAGAGCCTCGTAGAAGGCGACAGAGCGCTCGATGTCGGTGATGCGATAGCAGGTGTGGATGAGGGCCATGACCGCATTCTATTTCCCGGCCTGCATACCGCGGCCGGCCTGTCGTGCAAGTATGCCCGCCATGATCGTCGAACGCTCGATGCACCCTCAGTTCCTGTCGAACACCTACCTCGTGGCCGCGGGCGAAGGCGGCGACGCCTTCTTCGTCGACGCGGGAGGTCCGGTCCAGCCCCTGATCGCCGTTGCGGAACGGCTTGATCTGCATCCAAGCCGCGTGCTGCTCACCCACCATCACTTCGACCACGTGTGCGAGACGGGTGCGCTGCGCGCGCGCTGGCCCTCGATCGAGGTCCTGATCAACCCGCTGGAGCGTGAGCTGCTCGGCGATGTGGAGGCCACCGGGGAGGTCGCCGCGGGCGGCGCGCTATCGGTCGGCGGCCTGGAGGTGCGCCCGCTGAGCACGCCCGGGCATACCGCCGGCATGCTCTCGTTCCTCGTGAGCGACCCCTCCGGGGCAGGCCGCGGATCCAACGTCGGCCCCGGCGGATTCGCCGGCCAGGGCGCTGCGGTATTCACCGGCGACACGCTCTTCAAGGGGTCGGTTGGGGGCGTGAGGGCACCGGGCCACACCACCTACGTCGACCTGCGGGACTCGATCATGGGGACGCTGATGGAGCTTCCACCCGATACGGTCATCCATCCCGGCCACTCTGACCCCACGAGCGTGGGAGAGGAGTGGGAGCGCAACGGCTTCATCCGCATCTGGCGCGGGCTCGATGCCGAGGGCGCCGGCAGGTGCTTCGCGATGGGCCAGCCGGCGACCCTCATCCTGCTGGGCGAGGACTACGACGGGGGCAAGAAGGCGTGGGTCAGGTGGCAGGACGGCTCCGACGACATCGTGCCCGGCTCCCAGGTTCAGCCTGCCTGAGCAGGTCTCTGGCAAAAATCGACGCTCTGATGCCGCCTTGTCGCGGCGCAGCATGCGACAGCGCCTAGGATGCAGGGCGTGGCAGGCACCGAGAAGATCCCAACCTCGAGGGCGCGCCGCACCGCGACCGTCGGACGGCTAGCCGCAACGGAGGCCGTCAAGCAGTTCGGCACGCGCGCGGCGAACGTGACCCGCGGCGAGGAGGCCGCGGAAGCTGCGCTTGCACGGCGCCAGCTGGAGACCGCCAAGCAGATCGTCGCGGTGCTTGGAACGATGAAGGGCGCCGCGATGAAGCTCGGCCAGGTGATGTCCTTCCTGGACATGGGGCTCGTCCCCGAGGAGTTCAGGGAGGAGTTCCAGCAGGAGCTCGCCAAGCTGCGCGACGCCGCTCCGACGGTCTCCTTCAAGCAGATGCGGCGCGTGATCGAGGAGGATCTCGGCGAGCCGATCCGCGAGGTCTTCGCAACCTTCGAGGAGGAGCCAATCGCCGCCGCCTCGATCGGGCAGGTCTACCGGGCGAGCCTGCGGGAGGACGGTCGCGAGGTGGCCGTGAAGGTCCAATACCCGGGGGTCGCGGCCGCCGTGCGGGCCGACCTGCAGAACCTCGACATGATCATGCGGCTGTTCAAGCGGATGACGCCGCAGCTCGATGTGAAGGCCCTGGCGACCGAGGTGCGCGAGCGAATCGTCGAGGAGCTCGACTACGAGCTCGAGGCCCAGAACCAGCGCGCGCTCGGGCGCATCTTCGACGGCCATCCGTTCATCGTGGTCCCGAAGGTGGTGAGCGACCTCTCGCGCGAGCGGGTGCTCGTCTCCCAGTTCATCGAGGGCATCGGGTTCGAGGAGGTCAAGGCCGCCCCCCAGGCCGAGCGCGACAGGCTGGGCGAGATCATCTTCCGCTTCTTCCTCGGCTGCCTCTACCGCCACCGGCAGTTCTCAGGCGATCCCCACCCCGGCAACTTCCTGAGATGGCCGACGGACGCGTGGCCTTTCTCGACTTCGGCCTGTTCAAGCGCATGGATGGCGCCGCCGTGGACCTGGAGCTAGCGGCCCAGCGGGCTGTCTCCGAGCAGGACGCACAGGCGCTGCACCGGCTGCTAGCGAGCTCGGGGTTCCTGCCAGACCCCGACCGCGTGGACCCGGATCACCTGCTGGCTTACGTGGAGGACGCGATCTGGTGGTACACGACCGCTGACGAAGTCGTCGAGCTGCGGCCCGAGATCGCCACAGCGGTGATCATCGAAAGCTCCGATCCCCGCTCCAGTCACTTCCGCGAGATGCGCCACCAGGACATGCGGCCCGAGCACCTCTTCGGCCGGCGGATGGAGATGCTCACCCTCGCGGTGCTCTCACAGCTGCGTGCCCACGCGAACTGGCACCGGATCGCCAGAGAGTGGATGTACGGCGATGAGCCAGTGACCGAGCTTGGCCGCCAGGAGGCCGAATTCTACGGCCGTGCGGGCGTGACGAGAACGGGCTGAAGTGGGGAGGGCCGGCCTTTGAGGGCCGGCTGAGCGGGTTTGCTCAAATTTTGTCCGATCGCCCTTCGCGGGCGGCGAAGCCCTCGCTCAGACGACCTGGATCTGCACGAGACTCGTCGTGCCGGGCTTGCCGCTCGGCAGGCCGGCCGTGATGCCGACGCGCTGGCCGCGCTCGCACCATCCAAGTTCGACCACGCGCCGCGCCGCATCTGCGATCAGCGCCTCGGTCGTCTCGTGGCGGCGGATCGAGGCGGCCTGCACGCCCCACATCAGCCCGCACCGGCGCACGGTCTCGCGGCCGGGGGAGAGCGCATAGATCGGCACCGAAGGGCGATGGGCGGAGACCAGGCGCGCCGAGCGACCCGAGAGCGTTGGCACGACGAGCGCGTCGAGGCGAAGCTCTCGTGCGGCCAGGCAGAGGCTGTGCGCGAGGGTGTAGGCGGGGTCCGCGTAGGTGCGCAGTACGCGCGTTGCGTTCCAGTCCTCATACGGGACGACCGACTCGGTCTCCTCGGCGACCGCCGCCATCATTGCCACCGCCTCCACCGGATGGGCACCCACGGCCGTCTCCTGGGAGAGCATCACCGCGTCGGTGCCGTCCAGGATCGCGTTTGCGACGTCCGCCACCTCGGCCCGGGTCGGGCGCGATGAGTTGACCATGGAGTCGAGCATCTGCGTCGCGGTGATCGCGGGGCGCGCGAGCCTGCCCGCCGTTCGCAGGAGATCCTTCTGGACGATCGGCACGCGCTCGATCGGAAGCTCGATGCCGAGGTCGCCGCGGGCGACCATCACGCAGTCGGCTGCCTTGATGATCTCCTCCGCGCGCTCGACCGCCTCGGGCTTCTCGATCTTGGCGATCAGGGGCAGCCTTGTGTGGCGCCGCACGAGCTCGACGTCGTCGGGGTGGCGCACGAAGGAGAGCGCGACCATGTCCACGCCGATCGACTCGCCGTGGTGCAGCAGCTCGAGGTCCTCATCCGGCACGGAGGGCAGATCGTCGATCGGGCCGGGAATGTTCAGGCCCTGACGGGAGGCGACGGTGCCGCCGACCTCCACCAGCGCATCGACCTCGCCCTCGCCTGGACGGGTGCTCTGCACGCGCAGCCTGATCGAGCCGTCTGCGAGGTAGATCACCATGTCCTTGCGCAATGCTCTTGCCAGTCCCGGCCAGGTGATGGTCATGCGATGCGCGTTGCCGAGTTCCTCCGCGCCGCAGGAGAGGGTGAGCGTCTCGCCCGGCTTGAGCTCGGCGATATCGTCGGCGAGCGGGCCTATCCGCAGCTTCGGCCCTGGCAGGTCCTGCAGGATCGCGACCGGGCGGCCGGCCTGGCTCGCCGCCTCCCGCACGCGCCGCGCGGTCTCCGCGTGCTCGTCGAGCGTGCCATGGGAGTAGTTCAGGCGGGCGACGTCCATGCCTGCTTGCACCATCCGCAGCAGCGTCTCGGGCTCGCGTGAGGCGGGGCCTATCGTGGCGACGATCTTCGTGCGGCGCATCGTCGGCACGGTAGCGGTCGGCGGGCCGACATGCGTCGGCCGACTCGTTGCCGGGAGAAGTCGTCTGGTTGTGAGATCCAAGTAGGCTCTCCATCCGATGGGAACGTCAATGAGCTCTCTTGTCAGGCTTGGGCGGCGAGCTGCGCTTGCCGGGGCAGCGCTGCTTGCATTTGCGCTCGCCCTCCCCGTGCTCGCGAGCGCGGGGACGATCAACGTCACCGGCGCCTGGGAAGTGACGCGCAATTCGGCGGCGGCGCGGGCTGCGTTGGCGTCTTCAAAGTGATCATCCACTAGCGGCGGGCGCGCCGCCTCGCTCGGCGGGCGGCGTAGGATGAAGGCGCGATGCTCGCTCCCACAAGACCGCTTCCACGCATCGGTGCGAGAGCGCGCATTCAGCACTTCGGGGGAGACGTCGAGATGGGCACGGTTTGCACGGTAGGCGACGGCGGCCGCACCGTCGAAGTCAGCTGCGAGAGCGGCGAGCGGTTGGAGTTCGCGCTCAGCCCGGCCACCGCGAAGTTCGTGCTGGTAGGCGCCGCGCATGGCGCGGAGATGGAGCTGCTCGCGCTTCCTCAGAGCACCTGAACCTCGGGGAAGTTCTCGGCGCAGTGCTCCCGCAGCGCGCCGCGCACGAACGCCCGATCCCCTTGGTCTGCCGCCCGCAGTCGGGCGAGCAGCTCTCGTTGACGCTCGATCGCCGCACCGGAGATCTCCCAGCGCACCGCAAGGCGCTCGAACAGCAGCTCGAACGCGCGCTGCGCGATGTCCTGCTGCGTGGCCGCTGGACGGGCACCGGCACCGCCGAGCGTCTGTGCGTACTCGCGCCGCGCGCCGGCCGTCAGCGAGCCCCTCAACGTGAGCACGTTGCCCTGCTCGTCGCGGTAGTCGGAGGTGGGGGCGCTCAGCTTTGCGGGTGCCCCATCCTGGCCGTGGCCGCGCCGGCGGGCTCGTTTGGCGCCGGTCAAAGCTCAGCCTTCCGCGGCCGCCAGCAGCTGCCCCCGCACGTCGCCGGTGACCGGGCGCGCATGCCCTGGCCAGGCCGCCGCGGGCTCCATCTCGGCGAGCTTGCGCAGGCTCGCCCGCGCCTGCTCGGTGTCGAAGTTGAACATGTCGAGCGGCAGCTGGGGCGGACAGCTCCTGCCCCACATTGCAACGTCAATTGTGTAGAAGCAGTCGGTGACCAGGGCGAGCCGGTCGGACTCCCGCCAGAGCCCGATCAGGCCGGGCGCATGACCGGGCAGGTCGATCACGGTGAAGCCGGCGATCTGATCGCCCTCCCTGACGGTGCCCGAGATCTTCACAGGGCCTCCATCCCAGGCGAGACGGTGCAGGATGCGGTGGATCTGCCGCTGCGGCGCGGGCAGGCCGGCGAGGTCCGCCGGCCAGTAGCGAAAGCCGCCGCTGCCTTGCGCGTCGGCCACCTCGTCGGGGTGGCAGAACACCGGAACGTCGAAGCTGGGCGCGGCGCCGCGATGGTCGGTGTGGCCGTGCCCGAGCACGATCCGGTGCAGGCCGCCGAGCTTTGCGCAGGCGCTCGCCAGCGAGCGCGCCATCGTGCGCGCGCCGGCGTCGAACATCGTGACCCCGCCCTCGTCCTCGATCAGGTAGACGTTGCATCGTCCGGGCTTTCCCTGCACGACCCAGACTCCGGTCGCGATCAGCTGCGCCTCGCTGAGCGCGACGTGCGTAAGGCGCGTCTTGGCGTTGAAGGCGCCGATCATGCGCCGCTCCGCGGGGGAGCGCAACGGCGGCATCATCCCGATCTCGCGCGGCAGCGTCATCGTGTCGGTGTAGGCGTCGTTTGAGCGGATCAGGCCCTCGCGCACGCGCAGCAGGTCGATGCCTTCGAGCACGACGCGGTTTCCGGTCGGCGCGATCCCGTTCCATCGGCCCGGACCGGCGAAGGTCCCCGTCAGCTGCCAGCGCACCGCGCAGCGCTCGCCCTCGGTCGTGGTGTCGAGCAGCTCGAAGCGCATGTCGGGCATCGCCTCGAGCATCTCGCCGATCAGGCGCCTTACGCCCTCAGGGGCAGGCTCGTCCAGGATGCCGCGCACGTGCTCTTTGCCACCCGGCGCCCACATCGCCACGGCGCCGTCGAGATCGCGGTCGCCGATCGCCTGAAAGTAGCTGCGGGCGACCGTCTCCGCTTCGCGCCGGCCGCCGCGTGCCGCCTGATGCAGGTGCGCGGCCGCCTCCTGGACCTTCGAGGCGTCCCCCGGCTCTGTGGAGGCTGCTTTGGTTGGGTTCTCGCTTGCGGCCATCGCGCTCCTCCTGATCTCGGCCCTCCCCGATCGGCAAAGTCTAGAGCCTGCCAGGGCCCGCGGCGGCCTCGGATCGCGTGCAGATAGAGCAGATGCGGCACTGGGTGGCCGCTTGCATCGCCCCGGCGTCGATAGTGTCCTCGCCGTGTCAGAGGCGGCAGGCAGCGGCAAGCGCGAGCTCGGTCGGGGGGAACGCGTGTTGCCGGGAGTGTTTCGCCTGCGACTGCCGCTGCCGTGGCCAGGCGTTCCCCACTGCAACGCCTGGGCGGTCAGCCATGACCGAGGATTCGTGCTCTTCGACACGGGAATGCACCAGCCGGGCTCGATGGAGCAGCTCGATCGGGCGCTTGCGATGTGCGGCCTGCGTCTGGAGGATGCGAGCCTGCTGGTCTGCACCCATTCGCACACCGACCACTGCGGCCAGGCGGCGAGCATCGTGGCGCGGGCGGGATGCGAGTTCTGGATGAAGCCGGACGAAGGACACCTGCGGCGCATGTTCGAGGACCGCGACGGTGAGCTTGCGCGGCGAATCGAGGTGGCGCGCCAGAGCGGCGTGCCGGAGGAGATCCTGCGCCGCTACATGCAGCAGCGCGAGGACAGCGAGCCCGGGATCGCGGCGGCGATCGAGCCGGACAGGGCGCTGCTGAGCGGTGTGCTGATCGAGACCGACCTCGGGCAGTGGAGCGTCCACGAGACTCCCGGCCACGCTCCCAACCACGTGTGCCTCTTCCAGTCAGAGCGACGGCTGCTGATATCGGGCGACCATCTGCTCGGGCGGGTCTCGCCCTACTTCGAGTACGGCCACTCGCCAGACCCGGTCGGCGAGTTCCTCGATTCCCTGGCCACCGTGGACGCCCTCGGGGCGCGGCTCTGCCTCGCAGGCCACGGCCGCACCTTCACAGACGTCGATGCCCACGTTCAGGCCAACCGCGAGCTCGTCGAGCATCGCCTCGGCCGCGTCGGGGCGGCGATCGCGGATGAGCCCCTCACCGCATACGAGGTCGTCGCGAGCGCCTACGATTCGAGCCTGCCGCGCGACAATGGCCCGTGGCTTCTGACCGAGACGCTCTCGATGCTCACGCACCTGCAGTGCATCGGGCGCGCCGAGCGGCTGCCTGGCGAGCCCGAGCAGTGGGTGGCACACTGAGCGCCCATGCGCATAGATGAGATCCTTACCCGCGGCGAGCCGTCCTTCTCGTTCGAGTTCTTCCCGCCGAAGACCGAGCAGGGCGAGCGCAACCTGCACGGCGCCCTGGACGAGCTGCGGACACTCGAGCCCTCCTTCGTGTCCGTCACCTATGGCGCCGGCGGGTCGACTCGCGCGAGGACGATCGAGATCGTGCGCAACGTCAAGCGCGAATACGGGCTCGAGGCGATGGCTCACTTCACCTGCGTGGGCGCGACGGTGCCGCAGCTTCAAAGCACGCTCGAGGCCATGCTGCAGGTTGGGATCGAGAACGTGCTCGCGCTGCGCGGAGACCCACCGGCCGGCCAGGATCAGTGGGTTAGGACAGATGGCGGCCTCGAGTACTCCAGCGAGCTGGTCGCCCTGATCAAGGAACGCTATCCGCTTGCGATCGGCGCAGCCTGCTTCCCGGAGACGCACATCCATGCCGCGAGCCCCGAGGAGGACCTCGCGCACCTGGCCGAGAAGGTGAGCGCC
The DNA here is from genome assembly GCA_963757925.1 of uncultured Actinomycetota bacterium. GTDB lineage: Bacteria > Actinomycetota > Thermoleophilia > Solirubrobacterales > Solirubrobacteraceae > Palsa-744. The sequence continues at coordinate 285,019 of CAVWTE010000011.1, read as the reverse complement.
GGGGTCGACTTCCTGATCACCCAGCTGTTCTTCGACAACGCGCACTACTTCGACTTCGTGGGCAGGGCGCGGGCGGCCGGCATCGGGGTGCCGATCATCCCCGGCATCATGCCCATCACCCATGTGGGCCAGATCGAGCGGATGGCCAAGATGTGCGGAGCCTCGATCCCCTCGGGCCTGCGCTCTGAGCTGCGGTTGCGCGCTGGGCAGCCCGAGGCGGTGCTCGATTTCGGGGTCGCCTATGCGACCCTCCAATGCGCAGAGCTGCTTGCTGCGGGAGCGCCCGGCATCCACTTCTACACGCTCAACCGCTCGCCCGCGACCAGGGCGATCGTCTCCGCGCTGAAGCTCTGGCAACCGTGGCGCTACCGAGACCGCTCGGCCGCGCCGCATTAGCCTCGAGGCGCGTGGCCACCGAGATCTCGTATGCCGTGCGCCGCTCCGCGCGCGCGAAGCGGGTGAGCGTGAAGGTTCACCCGGATGGCGGCGTGGAGGTGGTGTTGCCGCAGCGCGCGCCCGAGCGGGCGGCGGCGGCCGCGGTGCTCGAGCTTTCGTCGTGGATCGAGCGTCGTCTGGCCGAGGTGCAGGCGACGCGCGCGCTTCTGCGCGAGCGAGCCGGCACGCTGCCCTATCTCGGTTCCTCCTTGCAGCTGGTCGCAGAGCCCGGGCGCCGGGTCGTGCGGCGCGAGGGCGATCTGCTGCTCGTTCCCACCGCAGAGCCCAAGCCCGCGATCGAGCGCTTCTATCGCAGATCGGCGCGCGCCGAGATCGGCCCCCGACTGGATGCCGCAACGGCCGCGGTCGGCGCCCGCTACGGGAGCCTCTCGATCCGCGGGCAACGCAGCCGCTGGGCCTCCTGCTCGGCCGCCGGCGGCATGAGCTTCAACTGGCGCCTGCTGCTCGCCCCCGAGAGCGTCCTTCAGTACGTCGTCTGGCACGAGGTCTGTCACCTGGAGATCCGTGACCATTCCCCGCGCTTCTGGGAGCTTCTCGGCGGCCGGTTTCCAGACTGGCGCAGGCAGCGCGCCTGGCTTCGCGCAAATGGCGCGACCCTCGTGCTCTAGCTCACGACACTAGTGTCGTGACTCGATCGGCACGTAGCTGCGGTCGCGGGTGCCGGTGTAGATCTGGCGCGGCCTTGCGATCCGCTGCTCGGAGTCCTGGACCTGCTCGAGCCAGTTGGCCATCCATCCTGAGGTGCGACCGATCGCGAACATGACAGGAAACATCTCGACCGGCAGGCCAAGGGCCTCGTAGATCAGACCGGAGTAGAAGTCGACGTTCGGATAGAGCTTATGGTCGATGAAGTACTGGTCCTCGAGCGCGATCTTCTCAAGCTCCAGCGCGATGTCGAGCAGTGGGTTACGAGCCCCGATCACATCGAAGACATCCTCCGCGGCTGACTTGATGATCGTCGCTCTGGGGTCGAAGTTCTTATAGACGCGGTGTCCGAAGCCCATCAGGCGCTCCTTGCCGTCGCGCACGCCCTGCAGGAAGTCGGGGATGTTCTCCTTGCGCTCGATCCTGTGCAGCATCCGCAGCACCGCCTCGTTGGCGCCGCCGTGCAGCGGCCCGTACAAGGCGGCGATGCCACCTGCGATCGCTGAGTAAGGGTCCACCCGCGAGGAGCCGACGCCGCGTACGGCGCTCGTCGAGCAGTTCTGCTCGTGGTCTGCGTGCAGGATGAAGAGCACGTCGAGTGCCCGTTCCAGGCGCGGATCGGGCTCGTACTTCAGCTCGGTCATCTTGTACATCATCCCCAGGAAGTTGCCCGCGTAGGAGAGGTCGTTGTCGGGGTAGACGTAGGGCTGGCCCCGTGAGTGGCGGAAGGCGAAAGCGGCGAGGGTGGGCATCTTGGCGATCAGGCGGATCGTCTGGATGTCGCGGTTTTCGGGGTCGTCGATGTGGTTTGCGTCCGGGTAGAAGGTCGAGAGCGCGCCGACCGAGCCGAGCAGCATGCCCATCGGGTGAGCGTCGTGCCGGAAACCCTGCATGAAGCTCTTGACGTTCTCGTGGACGAAGGTGTGGATCGTGATCTGGTAGGTCCACTCATCCAGCTGCGCCTTGGTGGGCAGCTCGCCGTGGATCAGCAGATAGGCGACCTCCAGGTATGAGGAGCGCTGCGCGAGATCCTGGATCGGGTAGCCGCGGTACTGCAGCACTCCCGCGTCGCCGTCGAGGTAGGTGATCGCGCTGCGGCAGGAGGCGACGTTCGCATAGCCGGGGTCGTAGACCATCAGGCCGAAGTCATCACCATCGGTCTTTATCTGCCTGAAGTCGAGGCCTCGCACAGTGCCGTCCGTGATCGGCATCTCGTAGGAGCGACCGGTGCGGTTGTCGAGGACGGTTACGGTCTCTTTGGCGGATCCGTCGAGCCCTGCCGTCGAAGTCTGCGTCTCGGTGCTCATGTGTCCTCCTGTCGACGGGTTTGGGCCTCTCCTGGTATTACCCGATTATGGGCCACCTCGCAGCGCCTCGCCGCAGTGGAGGTCAAGGCTTGCCTTGCCGCTACGCGCATGCTCCTCGCGGCCTCAGGCGCGCAGCGCCACCGGCTCGTCGAGAAAGCTCGTGATGCCGTGCAGCTGGCTCACCCGCTCGGCGATCTCCTCGGCGCTCAGGCGCGAGACCCGCTCGGTGCCAAACTCTTCGACGTTGAAGGAGGCAAGCGCCGTGCCGTAGGCCATCGCCCGCTTGAGCGTCTCGTGGGTCACCTCGCCGTCGTGGGCGGCGATCGATCCGAGGAAGCCGCCGGCGAATGAATCGCCTGCGCCAGTGGGGTCGACGACTCTCTCCAGCGGAAAGGCTGGCAGGCCGAAGAAGCCCTCGGGCGTGAACAGCGCCGCGCCGTACTCGCCCTGCTTGGCGATCACCGCCCTGGGGCCGTGGCTCATCACCTCGCGCGCCGCCATGAGCAGGTTCGGCTTTCCGGTCAACATCCGAAGCTCGGCGTCGTTGAGCAACAGACAGTCCACGCCGGCGATCGTCGCAAGCAGATCCTCCCGTGCCGTCTGGATCCAGAGGTTCATCGAGTCCAAGGCGACGAACGAGGCGCACTCGCACTGCTCGCGGACTTCGCGTTGGAGTGTCGGCTGGATGTTGGCCAGGAAGAGCAGGTCGCATTCGCGCGCGGCCTGCGAGAGCTTGGGGGAGAAGTCGCCGAACACGCCGAGCTGCGTGTCGTCGGTATGTGCGGTGTTCAGGTCGTAGTCATAGTGGCCGCGCCAGAAGAAGGTGGCGCCGCCGGGCACCTGCTCGATGTCCTCGCTGTTCACTCCCCTGCGGTGGAGCACTTCGCGATGCTCTGGCCCGAAATCTTCGCCCACCGGCCCGACGACCCGCACCTCGGTGAAGAAGGAGGAGGCCAGCGAGAAGTGCACGGCCGAGCCGCCGAGCATGCGCTCGCGGCTGCCAAACGGGGTGGTGACGGCGTCGAATGCGATCGAGCCAACGACTGTGAGGGACATGCCCTGGACCCTATAGCCTGGACCCAGGTGCGCGCGATCCAGATAGAGGCCTTCGGCGGCCCCGAGGTGCTCAGGCAGGTCGATCTGCCTCTCCCGGAGCCCGGTCCGGGAGAGGTGCTGATCGAGGTCAGTCTCGCGGGTGTCAACTTCGCCGACACCCACACCCGCACGAACACCTACGTCCGCAAGTCCAGCCTGCCGCTCGTGCCCGGTGGGGAGGTCGCCGGTGTGCGCAGCGACACCGGAGAGCGCGTGATCGCACTGACCGGCAGCGGTGGCTATGCCGAATATGCGCTTGCGCCCGCAGACCTCGTCTTCCCGATCCCCGACGGCCTCGATGACGCCACGGCGCTTGCGATCCTGATCCAGGGGCTGACCGCATGGCATCTGCATCGCACCGCCGGCCGGGTCGGCGCGGGCGAGACCGTCGTCGTGCATTCGGCGGCAGGCGGCGTCGGATCGCTGGCGGTGCAGCTCGCCAAGCCGTTTGGCGCCGGCAGGGTGATCGCGACGGCCTCGAGCGCGGACCGGCGCGAGCTCGCGCTGCGGCTCGGCGCCGATGTCGCGATCGCGCCGGACCCGGAGGGACTCACGCAGGCGCTCACGGCCGCCAATGGTGGCCGTGAGGTGGACGTCGTCTTCGACATGGCCGGCGGCGAGGTGTTCGAGGCCTCCTATCGAGCGCTTGCCCACTTCGGCAGGATCGTTGTCTGCGGTATCTCCTCAGAGCAGCCGAACAGGGTCTCGACCGGCTCGCTTCTGCGCCACTCGCGGTCCGTGGTCGGCTTCTACCTCTTCCACTGCATCGAGGTGCCGGGGATGCTGCGCGAGCCGCTGGCCGACCTGTTCGAGCGGGCGTCCACGGGGCAGATCGAGGCGATACTCGGCGGCGTATACCCGCTCTCGCGTGCGGCCGATGCCCACGTCGATCTGCGCGCGCGCCGCACGAGCGGCAAGCTGCTGCTCGATCCGCGTGGCTGAAGCCTCTGCGCTGGCAAGGGCGCCGATCTCGCGGGGCAGCGAAGCCAGGGTCCATGCGGCCCCGGCCGCATGGACGTCCCCGCTGTCAAGCGTCTCAGCACGTAAGCTGCTGCTCGCATGACCTCCGCCCCCGCGACCAAGAGCTTTCAGGAGCTCGGCCTCTCCCGGCTTACGCTCGAGGCGCTGCATGACGTCGGCTACGAGTCGCCGAGCCCGATCCAGGAACAGGCGATCCCATCGCTGCTGGAAGGACGCGACGTGATCGGGCAGGCCCAGACGGGCACCGGCAAGACGGCGGCCTTCGGGCTGCCGATCATGGAGTACGTGGACCCGAGCCTGGCCGAGGTCCAGGCGCTCGTGCTCACGCCGACCAGGGAGCTCTGCATCCAGGTCACCCAGGCGCTGCGCGCCTACGGCCATCGCAAGCGCGTCGACGTGGTCGCCGTCTTCGGTGGCGCGCCGATCAGGACGCAACAGGCGCAGCTGCGCGCGGGCGGGCACGTGGTCGTGGGAACGGTCGGGCGCGTGCTCGACCTGATCTCACGCCACTCGCTGCTGCTGCACGACTGCCGCTTCGTCGTGCTCGACGAGGCCGACGAGATGCTCGACCTGGGCTTCCTGGAGGACGTCGAGCGGATCCTCGCGCTGACCCCGAGCGGCCGCCAGACGGCGCTCTTCTCGGCCACGATGCCGGGCCCGATCCGCAAGCTCGCCGACCGCTACCTCTACGACCCGGTGCACGTAAAGGTGCAGGCGACGACGCTCACCATCGATACGGTTGCCCAGTTCCAGCTCGCGGTGGAGCCGCGGGGCAAGCCCGAGGCGCTGGCGGAGGTGCTCAGAGCCGAGCGGCCCGAGCAGGCGATCGTGTTCGTGCGGACCAAGATCCGCTGCGACGACCTCTTCCGGCTGCTGCGCGACCGGGGCCTGAACGTCAGGGCGCTGCACGGCGACATGACCCAGGGCGCTCGCGATGGCGTGATGCTCGCCTTCAAGGGTGGGCGCGTGCCGATCCTCGTCGCCACCGACGTCGCCGCCCGGGGGCTTGACATCTCGACCGTCACGCATGTCGTCAACTACGACGTGCCGACTTCGCCGGACACCTACGTGCACCGCATCGGCCGCACTGGCCGGATCGGCCGCTCCGGTCGCGCGATCACCTTCGTGGAGCCCCGCCAGCAGCGTGAGCTCTCGGCGATCGAGCGCCACATCGGCACCTCGGTCACGACCTGGCAGACCGGCGCCGAGGCGCCACCCACACCCGTCAAGGAGCTCCCGCGCCGGCATTCAAAGCCACATATCTCCCGCGATGGCTCAGAGCCGCGAGCGAAGCTCGCGCTGAAGGGGGGTCGCGCCGCGGGGCTGCGCGTCGCAGACATCGTCTCAGCCGTCACCGCCTCCACCGGCCTCGACGGTGAGGCTGTCAGCGATGTGCTCGTGCTCGACCGCTTCTCGTTTCTCTCGGTGCCTGCATCGGAGGCAGATGCCGTCGTTGAGGCGCTTGCGGGCAAGCGGGTGAGGGGCCGGCCGCTACACGCAGAGCGGGTGGGCTGATCCACACCCAATCCGGCGTTCGCAGGTGCGTCGGGCGTCGTGGCGCAGGGATCAGGGGCTACCCCACAGGGTCCAGGCGAGCATGGCCAAGTGGTGGGCGCCGAAGGTCGCGGTGGAGGCTGCGCATCAGGCGCTGTTGACCCTCGGTCACGCTGGTTACAGCGAGGAGCTGTCGGCGGGTCAGCCGATCAGGGACCTGATCGGCCTGGAGATCGGAGACGGAACCGCGCAGATCGCAAAGCTCGTGGTCGCGCGCGAGTTGTTGGGTCCCCAGTACGCGCCGTGAGCTCGGTCGCGGGCGCGGGCACCGGTCGGCCGGAGGCTAATCTCAGCGGGCAAGACACCACAAACGAGAGGAAGGTCCACGCAGATGTCAAGCGCCACGATGCAGACCACCGCGGGCGAGATCACCTTCGAGCTCTTCGAGGATGACGCGCCAAAGACGGTGGAGAACTTCCGCAAGCTCGCGGCTGACGGCTACTACGACGGGCTCACCTTCCACCGGGTGATCAAGGACTTCATGATCCAGGGCGGCTGTCCGCTTGGCACCGGGACCGGCGGCCCCGGGTACACCTTCGAGGACGAGATCAATCCGCACAAGATCGTCCGCGGCGCACTGGCGATGGCAAACGCGGGGCCGGACACCAACGGCTCGCAGTTCTTCATCGTCACGGCGAAGTCGTGCCCGTGGCTGGACGGCAAGCACACCGTCTTCGGCGAGGTGAGCTCGGGGATGGATGTCGTGGACAGCCTGGAAGGTGTGGAGACAGACGGCTCCGATCGGCCGCTCGAGCCGATCGGGATCGCCAAGATCGACTTCTCCTGAAATTGGCCGGCCAGCCAGCCGGCTGGCACCCTCGTGCCAGCCGGAGTAGCCTCTGAAGCAAGAGCGAGCTAGCTGAAGGAGGCGCACAATGGCCGGGGTCCAGGAGCAGGTCGATCGAGAGGCTCACGCGAGCAACGGCGCGCCGCCGCCGCAGCCGGGGATCCCGGTCGAGAATCCCGCGACGGGGGAGATCATCGCCACCGTCCCGGATCTCGACGCGGCGGCGGTCGCCGAGATGGCGGGCAGGGGCAGGGCGGCTCAGCCGCAGTGGGATGCGATCGGCTTCCAGGAGCGCGGGCGTGTCCTCGCGCGCACTCAGAAGTGGCTGATCGAGCACTCCGAGCGCGTGATCGAGACGATTGTCTCTGAGACCGGCAAGACCTACGAGGACGCCGAGTTCGCAGAGATCGCCTACGCCGCAAATGCCTTTGGCTTCTGGGCCAAGAACGCACCCAAGTACCTCGCTGACCGGCACGTGAAGTCCTCTCAACTGCTGGTCAAGGGCAAGAAGCTGATCGTTCGCTATCGCCCCCTTGGCCTGGTCGGCGTGATCGGCCCCTGGAACTACCCGCTCACCAACTCCTTCGGCGACTGCATTCCGGCGCTCGCAGCCGGCAACAGCGTGATCCTCAAGCCCTCCGAGGTGACGCCGCTGACCTCGCTGCTGATGGCAGAAGGTCTGAAGGAATGCGGGCTGCCGGACGACGTCTTCCAGGTCGCAACAGGACGTGGAGGTACCGGGGCCGCACTGATCGAGCAGGTCGACATGGTGATGTTCACGGGCTCGACAAAGACAGGGCGGATGGTCGCCCAGGAGGCGGCCAAGCGGCTCATCCCCTGCTCACTGGAGCTCGGCGGCAAGGACCCGATGATCGTGCTCTCCGACGCGGACCTCGAGCGCGCGGCCAACCTCGCCGTCTACTACTCGATGCAGAACGCGGGCCAGACCTGCATCTCGATCGAGCGCGCCTACGTCGAGGCGCCTGTCTACGACGAGTTCGTCAGCCGAGTGACCGAGAAGGTCAGGGCGTTGCGCGTCGGCCCTCCGAAGGGTCCGGGCTCGGTCGAGGTCGGCGCGATCACCTTCCCGCCGCAGATGCAGACGATCTCAGACCACCTCGCCGATGCGAAGGACAAGGGCGCGCGAGTCCTGGTCGGGGGCAAAGCCCTTTCCGGTGCCGGCCGCTTCTTCGAGCCGACCGTCCTGGTGGACGTCGACCACACGATGAAGGTGATGACGGAGGAGACATTCGGGCCGACTCTGCCGATCATGAAGGTGGCGGACGCCGAGGAGGCAATCCGGCTGGCCAACGATTCTCCTTACGGGCTCGGCGCCTCGGTCTTCACCAAAGACGCCGACCGCGGCGAGCAGATCGCGCGCCGGATGCACGCTGGGGCCGCGAACGTCAACGACGCGCTGATCAACTACACCGCGCTCGAGCTGCCGATGGGCGGCGCGAAGGCCTCTGGGCTCGGCTCGCGTCACGGCTCGGGCGGGATCAGGAAGTATTGCGAGGAGCAGTCCCTGGTCGTCACGAAGCTTGCACTCAAGCGCGAGATCCACATGTTCCCCTACAAGGCGAGAACCACGCGCCTGATCAAGCGGGTCTTCGGGCTGCTCTACGGACGCGGCAGGCGGGACTGAGGCGAGATCCGCCGGGCTCGCGCGTTGCCTTTCAGCGCTCGGTCGCGAGCAGCGGGATTCCCAGCAGCATCTGCAGCGCCTCGATCGTCGCCTCCGGCACGGTGTGGTGGACGACGGCCATCCCGAGCTCTTCGGCCGGCGCGAGGTTGAAGGGCAGGTCGTCTACGAAGACGCAGCTGGCGGGCGCGAGGCCGATCGCCTGCGCGCCCATCTCGTAGATCCGAGGCGCCGGCTTTCTGATACCGACCTCGCCTGAGATGACTATGCCCTCGAAGAGCTCCGCGAGTAGGTCCCGCGGATAGCGGCTCGTGCCCCAGGAGTTCGATATCAGGCCGGTCTTCACGCCGGCGCGGCGGGCGGCGAGCACCGTCTGGACCATTGACTCCTCTGGCTGCGCGCCGGAGAAGAGACGATCGATGATGCCCTCCGCTCTGACGACGCCGAGCAGCCTGCCGAGCCCCGCCTCGAACTCGGCCTCCGCGACACGGCCCTCCTCGAAGCCGATCAGCAGATCGCGGGCCGATGGATCCTCGCGAAAGGCGCCTGCCAGCGCCTGGGGGTCAAGGCCCTCCTCCTCGCAGAACGCGGCGAAAGAGGCGAACAGGTTGCTCGTCATCACCCCGCCCCAGTCCATGAGCAGCCCTTCACGATGCACGGCCTCAGCCATCGGAGGCGACCTCGGGACGGTATGGCCTACTCATCGAAGGCGACCTTCTCAGCCTGACGGGCGAGCTCGAAGACGCCCTCACCGAAGGCCTTGAGGTGGGGATCGTCGGTGGAGCCCGCGATCGCACGCTTGTAGTTGCCCTCCATGAACACCGTCGCCTTCCAGAGCGCCATAGTCGTGTACCAGCGCAGGTCCTGCATGGAGCGGCCCGATCGCTCTTCGTAGCGGTCGATCAGTTCCGCGCGGCTGGGGAAGCCCTGCTTGCGGGTCACCTGCCCGACCTGCTGGCGCAGCGTGTCATCCGCTTCGCCCTCCTGTGCCCAGAACATGCACATATAGCCGACGTCTGCCAGCGGGTCGCCGATCGTCGCCATCTCCCAGTCGAGCACCGCGACCAGACGCGCGGGCGGCTCATCGGCGAACATCGTGTTGCCGAGCCTGTAGTCGCCGTGCACGATCGTGCTCGGGCCAGACCGCGGCATCTGCTCTGAGAGCCAGCGCCCGACGCGCTCCACCGCGGGGACCTCACGGGTCTTGTTGATCTCCCAGAGGCCGGTGAAGCGGCGCACCTGGCGCTCGAGGTAGCCGGTCGGCTTGCCAAAGCCCGTAAGGCCTGCGGCCTGCCAGTCGACCATGTGGATCTCGACCAGCGCGTCGATCAGCTCGTCGGCAATCTGGCGCCGCTCATGCGGGTGCTCGAGCGCCGGTGGCACCTCGCCGACGATCACCTCGCCCTGCATCCGCTCCATGACATAGAAGGGAGAGCCGATCAGCTCGCGGTCCTCGCAGACCGCGAGCACCTTCGGCACGCGCACAGGCGTGGTGGCGAGTGCCTTCAGCAGACGCGCCTCGCGCAGCACGTCGTGGGCGCTTGGAGGCAGCGGCCCGCGTGGTGGACGGCGAAGCACGGCCTCGATGCCACCGCGTGAGATCAGGTAAGTGACGTTCGAGTGACCATCACCAATCGGGGAGGCCTCGATCGGTCCCTCGCCGAGGTCGTGCCGATCCAGAAAGCCCTGCAGCGGCGCCAGCACGAGCAGCGGCTCGCGCGCGCCCGGCCGCATCTCGGCGAGGGTGTCGACGATGTCGTCTGGGGCCGCCGTCGTGCTCACGACCTGCACGCTACATCACGTGCCCTGATGACCAGTGAATGACATTTCTGGCACCGCAACCTCTCTCGATGTCAGGTGTCCTGATCACAGAGCGCGCTGCGTGCAGGTCGTGATGGAGACGGTGTGGACCGCCCCCGCGAGCACGCCCGTGCATGCCGGACGCCCCGACCGGGTCGGGCGCGGGCCGGCCCGGAGGCAGCCAAACCACCCGATTGGGGGAATCAATGCTTCGCATCCGCACACCGATGATCGCTCTGCTCGCCGGCCTGCTTGCAATGGGGGGTGCCGCGATGGACGCCGACCCGGCGCTCGCCTCGCACGGACAGGGGATCTTCTTCGAGGCGCCGAGTGAGCTGCTTGATCCCGCAAGTCGCCCAATGGCAGTCGAGCAGATGCAGCATCTCGGCGTCAAAGCGGTGCGTGTCGAGCTCTCGTGGTACTCGGTGGCGCCGCGCCGCGAGAGCGCAAGTCGTCCCGACTTCGACGCGACCGACCCGAGCTCCTACGAATGGGGGCAGTACGACGCGCTGCTCGCCGAAGCCAAGCGACTGCACTGGCAGGTGCTGCTGACGGTGGCGCCACCGGCGCCGCGTTGGGCCACCGCCAACGGCACCGCGCCCTATGTCACGCGCCCCGACGACCGGGACTTCAAGGAATTCATGACGGCTATCGGCCGCCACTATGGCTCGATCGTGACCGACTATGCGGTTTGGAACGAGCCCAACGAGTACAACTCACTGCGGCCCCAGTTCGGCAGCAACGGCAGCCCAACCGCGCCGACGATCTACCGGGGCCTCTTCGAGGCTGGCTACGAAGGTCTGCGCGCCGCCGGGATCAAGACGCCGCGGGTGCTGATGGGCGAAACCGCGCCGGGCGGCTTCGCGAAGCTGAGCGGCAAGGTCCCTGGCTACTCGGGCGTGGCGCCGCTGAGCTTCCTGCGTGGCGCGCTGTGCCTGAGCGCCAGCTACCACCGGGCGCGAAGCTGCAGCAAGCTGCCCGCCTACGGGTACGCCCAGCATCCATATGCCTCGAACACCGATGGACCCTTCTACAAGCCGCCCAACCCTGAAAGTGTCACGATCGGCACCCTCGGCCGGCTGGTGGATGCCCTCAATCGTGCCGGCAGAGCAGGCGCGATAAAGCCTGACATGCAGGTGTACATCACGGAGTTCGGTGTGATGAGCAAGCCCAACCGCTACTTCGGCGTCTCGGTTGGGCAGCAGGCCGAATACGACGCCATAGCGGAGCGGATCGCATGGGAAAACCCACGCGTTGCGGACTTCTCTCAGTACCTGCTCAGAGACGATCCGCTCTCCAAGGAACCAGGCGCCGTCACCTTCCAGACGGGCCTGGAGTATGCCGACGGGGAAAGGAAGCCACTCTTCTACGGCTTCCCGGTGCCGCTGACCGTCACCTATGCTCCTGGCGGCTATGACCTCTGGGGCCTCGCCCGGCTGGCCGGCGGGAAATCCACCACCGTGACGGTCCTCATTCAGCGTCAACGCTCGAGCCGCTGGCAGGTGCTGAGGAAAGTCAGGACCGGTCCGCTCGGCTACTGGACATTGAGGTCCACGGTGAAGGGCATCCACTGGCGGGTGCGGTGGACGAGCCCGTCGGGAGTGAGGTATGAAGGTCCTCCGATCGGGGCATACAGGGTGCCATGAGCTGAGTTGCCATGGTGGGCCGTCAGCCTCGCGGCGGCCCACCGCCCCTACGATGAGAGGGGCGATGCCCGAGCTGCCAGAGGTGGAGATGACTGCGCGACTGATCGACGCGCAGGTGAGAGGCGCCACGATCGACTCGGCGCTGGCGCCGGGCATCAACGCTCTGAAGACCTTTGATCCGCCGCTCGATGCGCTCGCGGGCAGCAGGGTTCTCGCGGTTCGTAGGCGCGGCAAGCACCTGATCCTCGACTCCGATCGCGGGCTCTCGCTGCTCATGCACCTGATGTCCGCGGGGCGGCTGCAGCTCTACGAGAAGCGGGCGGGGCCGCGCGATCGCACCTCGCGGCTGCTCGTGCGGCTCCAGATGCCAGAGCGCGATCAAGAGCCCCGGGGAGAGTGGGAGCTGCGCCTGCGCGAGTTCGGCTCAAGACAGGCCGCCTGGGTGAAGCTGCTTGCGAGTGAGCAGCTTCAGCAGGACGAGTCGCTTGCCCGGCTTGGGCCGGAGGCATGGCCCAACACCCCTGACCTGAGTGAGCTGCTCGCGGTCCCGCGGCCGCTGAATGCGCTGCTGCGCGACCAGCACACGGTCGCGGGCATCGGGCGCTCATGGGCCGATGAGATCCTCTGGGAGGCCAGGCTCTCTCCCTACAAGCGCGGCGTCGACCTCGAAACGCCGGAGATCGCATCCGTGCACGGGGCGATCTCGAAGATCTTCGGGGAGACGATCGCCCACTACGAACGGGTCCTGAAGCTGCCGATCCCAGACAAGCTGCCGATGCCGCTGCGCGTCCACGGCCGCGCGGGCGAGCCCTGCCCCCGCTGTGGAACGACGCTTCTGGCGGTCCATTTCGAGCAGCACGTGATCGCGTACTGTCCCGCCTGCCAGACGGGTGGGCGTGTGCTCAAGGACAGGCGGCTCTCGCGGCTGCTGAAGTAGAAGCCGACCGAGGACTCGAGGAGGATCGATGGCCGACACCAGAGCCAAGCACCTGAGCAAGCTGGTCGAGCAACTGCGCGTGGCGCCCGGTTCGAAGGTCAGCCTGGCCAGGGACCTCGATCCGCGCTTCAAGGCCGGGTGGGTCAAGAGAGAGGAAGCCGAGGAGCAGCTGCAGCTGAGCGTGCAGCTGCTTGCCGAATACCAGGACCGGCTCGCCGCGGAGGAGAGGTACGGGTTGCTGGTCGTGCTACAGGGGATCGACGCCGCCGGCAAGGACGGGACGATCCGCCACGTGATGAGCGGGATGAACCCGCAAGGGGTGAGGGTGCACAGCTTCAAGGTCCCCTCGGAGGAGGAGCTTGCCCACGAGTTTCTGTGGCGCTACGCCTGCAGGATCCCCGCCCGCGGTCAGATCGGGATCTTCAACCGCTCCCACTACGAGGAGGTGCTCGTGGTGCGCGTACACCCAGAGCTGCTCGCGCGCCAGCGGATGCCCGCTGCGGCCACCGGCAAGGAGGTATGGCAACGTCGCTACCGCGAGATCAACGACTGGGAGCGCCACCTGAGCGAGAACGGCATCAAGATCGTGAAGCTGTTCCTGAATCTCTCCGCTGAGGAGCAGCGTACCCGCTTCCTTGGCCGCATCGACCTCGCCGAGAAGAACTGGAAGCTCTCAGCCGATGACATCCGCGAGCGCGAGAATTGGGATGCCTACCAGCACGCGTTCTCGGAGATGCTCAGCAACACGAGCACCGAGTGCGCGCCCTGGTATGTCATTCCGGCCGACCACAAGTGGTTTGCCCACATGGCCGTCGGCGCGGTGCTCGTGCAGGCGCTCATGCAGATCGACCCCCAGTATCCGCGCCCCCACGCCGCCGAGCGCCAGGCGCTTGCGCAGGCGCGCGCCCAGCTGGAGGGGGAGGCGCCTGACGGCGCGCCCGCCGATCCCTATGCGTTGGAGCACGGCGATCTGTCCGATACCTCCCGGTGAGGGTGTCGGATGCGCCTACTTGGCAGCGGGGTCGTATCGCGCCTCCCGCGTGAATGCCGGGTAGTAGACTCCTCCGATGGGCGCTGAGGGTGCCTTTCGCACAGGGTCCGGCGAGCCGCTGCTGCTGGTCCACGGGTTCTCGGGCGTATCACGGATGTGGCGTCCGCTCGTCGGCCATCTCGAAGGCTCTTTCGAGATTCTCGCCGTCGCGCTGGCGGGCCACGCCGGCGGACCAGACCTGGCGCCTGGCGTCGGCGCCTCGGTGGTGGCGCTCGTTGACGTCGTGGAAAGGGAAATGGACGCTGCGGGCTTCGAGACCGCGCATGTGGTCGGCAATTCGCTTGGCGGCTGGATCGCGCTCGAGCTCGCAAATCGTGGACGGGCGCGCTCGGTCGTGGCGCTCTCCCCGGCAGGCGGCTGGGAGCGTGGCACCTCCGAGGAGCGGCGCCTGAGGCGCCTCTTCGCTCGCAACCACGCGATCTCAAAGCGCATGTTGCCCCACATGCCGAAGCTGCTCGGCCGTCCGCGCCTGCGGCGAGCGGTGCTCGCGGGAGCGATGGCTCGCGCGGATCGCCTGGACCCTTCCAGTGCGCTCGCGGTGGTCGAGGGGGCGATTGAATGCTCGATTTACTTCGATCTGATGGAGGCAGTCCTGCGAGACGGGCCGCCGAGCAGCTTCGATCGGATATCGACCCCCGTGCTGCTCGCCTGGGGAACCAAGGACGCCATCCTGCCTGCCGGGCGCTACGCGCAGCGGATGCGAAACCTCGTGCCGAGCGCTCACTGGATGGACCTGGAGGGGCTCGGTCACGTCCCGATGGGCGATGACCCGGAGTTGATCGCGCGGCTGATCGCCGACTTCACCTCCAAGGCCGGCATGGGCGCCGTCGAGCACGAGATGGTCGCTCAGGCACTCGCCTGAGCAGCGCGTTCGAACTGGCCATGTGCATGCGCCGCCTGCGCGGCGCAGTGATCCGCGCCCGCGGCCGGCACCGCATGAGCAGCTTCATCGATGCTGAAGGCGGCGGACACGGCGTGCTCCCCGCCCTGCCGACGACCGACGCGATCCCCAAGACGGTCAAGAAGCTGAAACCCTTCTTGGTCTAGGCACACTAGGCGGCCGCAGACCTCCCGACCCCGGCGGATGCTTGCAGGGGGACGGGCACGCGACCAACCGCGCCTGTCAGTGGAGTGAGGGTCCTGGACGCAACGTCCGGGGCCCGCGCACTGGCCGGCATCTCGAGCGGGCGGGGCCACGGCGGCGCTGGCCGGCCGAGCCTGTAGCCCTGGACGAGCAGCGCGCCGATGCCGCGCACGGTGGCAAGCTCGGCGTCCGTCTCCACCCCCTCGACCACCAGCAGGCAGCCGACCTGCTTCGAGTAGCTGGCAAGCGCGCCCACGAGCGCCGCTCGCTCGGCGTCATCGTCTATACCGCTGACCAATGAGCGGTCGAGCTTCAGATAATGAGGGTGCACGGCTGTGATCTGGCGAAGCCCCGAGTAACCAGCCCCCATGTCGTCGACCGCAAGGCAAGCGCCACGTGCACGGATTGACACGAACGCCTCGATCAGATCCGCATCACTGCGTACGAGCGTCTCCTCGGTGATCTCGACGATCAGGCCACGGAGACCGTCTGGACGGTCGCCCGCGGCTGAGCGCAGCATTTCCTGGGTGGCCTGCTCCAGCAGCACCGGCGCGGAGAGGTTGAGCGAGAGGCTCGTTCCCGGTGGTCGCTGCGCAAACAGCTCGAGGCCTGCGCGCAGGCAGGCGCGCTCGAGCTCTTGGCGCAGCCCGAGCTCCTGCGCAAGCGCGAGCCAGTGCAACGGACCGCCTTCGATGTCGGGGTGGCTGAAGCGCGCAAGCGCCTCGT
Organism: uncultured Actinomycetota bacterium; assembly: GCA_963757925.1. GTDB lineage: Bacteria > Actinomycetota > Thermoleophilia > Solirubrobacterales > Solirubrobacteraceae > Palsa-744. Next base: position 269,308 of record CAVWTE010000011.1, on the reverse strand, counting down.
ATGCGTGGGCTTCCCCGGTTTCGATGTTGACGATCGGTTGCACGACCATCGTGAGCCCCTGGCCGTCGATCAGCCTTGCGATCGCCGCCCCGGCGCTTGCGACCTCGTCGGCCGTGAAAGCCCCTGAGGCCGCCCAGGGGGCGCTGGGGCGCTCGTCTGGCCCCTGACCGTCGCGCTCGGCCATCCTCGCGGCGATGTCGCCGGCAAGCAGCAGAGTGCTGGCGCTCTGGGCCTGTGCCCGCGCTTGCACGAGCAGCTGGTTGAGCTCCTGGGTGAGGCGTCCGCTTGTCAGCAGCAGGCCAAGCGTTGCCACGCAGAACGCTGCATACTCGACGCCGAGCGCACCGTGATGAACAATCGGAGCCAGCAGCGCCAGCAATACGATCGACCGTCCAAGCCAATGCTGCCTGCCGCCGCGCGCGAGCACGCCGCTTGCGATCGCTGTCAGCCAGAGAATGCTGAGGACGCTTACGTGCTCATCGCCAAGGCCGATGATCAGCACTGCCGAGCTGCCCGAGAAGGACTCCTCGGCTCTCAGCAGTCCCGCGCGGGGCGCGAGGAACTGCAGCAGCGAGGTCAGCCCGATGAGTGCAAAGCCCGCGGTGGTCGGCGCCGGCGAGGAGGTGAGCGATGGGACGGTGAGGGCCAACAGGATGCCGGCAGCGCCCACCGCCATGCGTGTGAGCGCGGCCGTGCGGCGCGCGCGCAGCACCGGCGCGTCAGGCTCGCTCGCAGGTGAGCCGAATGACGGCCACATATACCGAACCTCGACCGTTGCAGTCAGTTCTTGAGCCTGAGCGCGCGAGCTAGACCTACGTCCCGGTGCAGTCACGCGTTCCCGGCGCGAGGCGTCTCTCGATGTGGCCGTGGCCGCGGCGGGTACGATCCCTGCAAGATGAAGATTCGGGCTGCAGTGCTGGAGCGCTTCGGGGAGCCACTCGTGGTGCAGGACCTCGAGCTCGGGCCGCCGAAGGCCGGGGAGGTGCTCGTGCGCCTGCAGGCCTGCGGCATCTGCCACACCGACATGTACACCGCCTCAGGTGTAGACCCCTCTGGGTATGCGCCGTGCGTCCTCGGCCACGAGGGCGCTGGGGTCGTGGAGGCGATCGGAGAGGGCGTGAGCTCGCTCAGGCCCGGAGACCACGTCGTCACGCTCTTCTCGCCGCAGTGTGGGCAGTGTGTGAACTGCCGCTCAGGCAAGACCAACATCTGCCTTGCGATCCGGGAGCAGCAGAACGCCGGCTATCTGCCGGACGGCACCGCCCGGCTCTCGCGCGATGGAGAGCAGCTGCGGCACTTCATGGGCTGCTCGACCTTCGCGGAGGCGACCGTGATGAGCGAGATATCGCTTGCGAAGGTCTCGCCGCAGGCGTCACCGGAGGCGGCATGTCTCTTCGCGTGCGGCCTCTCGACTGGCCTTGGCGCGGCGATGTACAGGGCAAAGGTCGAGCCCGGCTCGACTGTCGCGGTGTTTGGCCTTGGCATGGTGGGGCTTGGAGCGATCGTCGGCGCGCGACTGATGGGCGCGGAGCGGATCATCGGCATCGACCTCTCGCAGCAGCGCCTGGAGCTGGCCAGAGGCCATGGTGCGACCGACTGCTGGCTTGCCGACGAGCACACCGTCGAGCGCGTCCTTCAGGAGACGGGCGGCTTCGGCGCCGATTACACCTTTGAGGCGACCGGCAACGTGCAGGTAATGCGACAGGCGGTCGAGGCGGCGCGCATGGGCTTTGGAGTGGCCACGATCACCGGCGTCGCCGGCCGGGGGCAGACGCTCGAAGTCATACCGCGCCACCTGATCACGGGGCGCACCGTTCTTGGTGCATCGTTCGGCGGGGTCAAGGGCCGCGACCAGGTGCCCCAACTCATCGACCGCTATCTGGCTGGTGATATCGACGTCGATGCCTTTATCTCCCATCGCGTCGGCCTCGACGAGGTCAACCGCGGATTCGACTTGATGCACCACCAGGACGGCATCCGGACCGTCATCGGGTTTGGCTGAGGGTCGGGCCTTGCACGGGTCCAATCGATCGCTGTAGCGCGCCGAGAAGTCGAGTCCCGTCGTTGTCCTACCCAGAGTCGGAAGCCTGGTAGGATCATAGGAGTGAAGGTCAGTGTGAGCTTGCCCCATGAGGATGTGGCGTTCTTGGACGCCTATGCAAGCGCGCACGAGCTCCCTTCGCGGTCTGCCGCCGTGCATACAGCGATCAAAGCTCTTCGCCTAGGGGATCTTCGCGACGCATATGGCGACGCTTGGGCGGAGTGGGACGCAAGCGGCGAATCCTCCGCTTGGGACGCCGTTGCCGGCGATGGCGTGTGATGTTGCGCGGTGAGCTCCGCACTGTCGATTTCGAGCCAGTTCGAGGGGCGGAGGCGAACAAGCGTCGGTCGGCGGTGATTGTCAGCAATGACGCTGCAAACAGCACGGCTGCAAGGCTCGGTCGAGGTGTGCTCACCGTCGTCCCAGTCACCTCGAGCGTCGATCGCGTCTATCCGTTCCAGGTGCTCTTGCCTGCTGGGACCGCTGGATTGCGAGAAGACTCGAAGGCTCAGGCCGAGCAGGTGCGCTCGATCGACGCAGAGCGGATCGGCGAGCAACTCGGCCGGCTGCCGGATTCGCTGATGGCGGCTCTCGACGATGCGCTACGCCTGCACTTGGCGTTGTAGCTCGGCCGGATACCATCCGCCCATGATTGAACCAGGAAAGAGCGCCCCCGACTTCGAGCTCCCCGACCAGGACGGCAAACCCGTCAAGCTCTCAGGGCTCCGCGGACAGTCGGTCGTCGTCTACTTCTATCCGAAGGCTGCGACCTCTGGCTGTACCGTCCAGGCATGCGGCGTGCGAGACCATCAGGCCGACTACGCGAAGGCCGGCGCGGTGGTGCTAGGGGTCTCGCCTGATGGCGTGGCGAAGGTCAAGAAGTTCCACGAGAATGAGGCGCTAAACTTCCCGCTCCTCGCCGACGAATACCACGCGGTCGCCGATTCATATGGCGTCTGGGTGCAGAAGTCGATGTACGGCCGCACCTACTGGGGCAACGAACGCACCACGTTCGTGATCGACAGCGACGGACGCATCGCTCAGGTGCTGCGAAAGGTCAAGCCCGCCGAGCACGACAAGCTCGTACTCGCGGCATTGGCATCTGTCTGAGCCCGAAAGCTCCGTGGGATGGGGAGCCCCACGCGCTCGCGACTACATCCGCCGATCGAACGAAGTCCGTTTGCGCGCTCGACAGCACAACCCAGGATGCGTTCGTGCGCTGGCTGCCGAGAATCGCCTGAAGGACACGGTTGGTTTGCGTTCACCAATCTCCCTCGCCGTCGCTCCAATCGGACTCGATTCGCCGGTCGGCAAGTTTCGTCACCTCCCAAAGCTCATCAACAAGCCTCGACTCCTCCTCGCTGTACCCGAGCATCTCAGTCCTCACGTGCAGCGCCGCTAGCAGCGTGAGCCTATATTCGTCAAGGTTCAGTTCTACGGCTACTGGAGGAGTCGCGGCCTCTGCGCCGACCACGTCGAGGAGCGCCCGCGCCCGCTCATGTTGCTCGCTAGGTCTAGTTTCCGCGAGGATTGCAAGTAGACCACCACGCACCTCATCGACCATCTCGGCGGGGATCTCGGCGATGCGCCCCCTCCGACTCTTCTCAGCAATGGCGGTCAGCGAGCTTGCGAGCGCGATCGACGGATCGGCGGTGCGTGTCCCGTCGGGCAGCAGCCAACTGGCATCTGCGCGGGCGATACCGGCGTGCAGGATGATCTCCTCTGCCACAGGTCCAGCAACGGTGATCGTGAAATCCTGACTGATGGATGTCTCCATGATCGCGCATAGGCTACGCGAACTTGCCGAGACGGCGCTGCCCAGAGAACACCTGTGTCGGGAACCGCGTTTGCCGGAGCCGTGCCGCTCTATCTACGGTGGCGGACTTGGCTGCCACCGGCCGACGGCCGTGCCTCGCGGGCGGGCTCAATTCTCGACGGCGTTACGCCGTGCTCGTCGGGCGCTTCGGCGCACAGCTTGTAGATGCTTCGCCACGCACGTAGAACCGGCATCAGTGCCCGCGATAGGGTGCCTCCAGAGTGCGCAAGCCGCTTGGTGGTCTGGCGTCTCTCTGGCGTGCGTGAGCTGTCGCGTGTGAGGTACATGGCGACCATGCTGGCGATGATGACGACGTGACGGTGGCCGTGGCGCAGGTGCTTGGTTCGCGCGATGCTTTCGTGGATGAGCGTGCCGGCCCGCGTAACGGCATGCTCGATCGTCGGGTAGTAGTCGATATAGATGTGCTGTGCACTAGCTGCGTCCTCGGCGTGGTCGGCGTAGCTGTCGAGCATCGTCGCGGCGCAGCACGCCCACGGGTTGTAGGAGCCGCGGATCGCATGAAACTGGCACGGCTGGACAGCCTCGCTGGTGGCTTCGGCCAGGAGCGCAAACATCGTGAGCGCGGCGGCGGCGGCGGCGGTCAGCTCGAACCAGCTTACGTGCTGATCGTCAGGCCGGTGGTGCGTGATGACCCATCGCTTCATGTTCTCCGTGCGGCGTGCCGAGTTCGCCTCGTGGTTGATTGAAAGTGCTTGGCCTGAGCCATGCGCTTCCTCCAGCAGCATGTGACGTACGTGCGCGAATGAGGCGAGTCGCGTGGCGTGTTCACGGCAGTGGAACGTGAGTGCGCCGAGATACCCACCATCGTCGTTGCCGTCGTTGAGCCGATAGTGCTTGCTGATGGGGTCGCCTGTGTTGTAGGCGTCGGTGAGCGCGCGGTGTAGTTGCAGTCCGTTAGCGAGGTCAGGTTGTCGCTCGTGGACGCTGTCGAGGTAGTCCCAAATGACTTGGTAGCCGACCAGCAGGCGCAACAGCGTCCGGTTGGGTCGGTCGGAGAGGATCGCGAATAGGGCTGCGCCCTCGGCCTGCGCCCGCTTGTAGGCTAGGGCGCAGAGCGCGTCGTGACGCAACTCGGGATCTGCCGCTGCCAGTGCTCGTGCTCGCCAGGCTTTTAGCTCGCGTGCGCTGCGCGGCAGGCCCCAGCGCAGATGGCGGGCGAGTGCTTGCGCGAGCGCACAGAGCTGGCGTGGCGAGAGCGGCGCGACATCGGATTGGGGCTGTGGATCGTCGTGGTCAGTAGGAGGAGCTCGTCGTTCGCACGGGTACACGAACCACGACATATCCAGCCGCCGAGACTATTGCCAATGCGGCAGTCGCGACAACGGCGAAGCTTGTGATGGCAAGCAGCGCGGCAGCGTGGAAGTAGACCGGAAAGCCTGTCACGATCGCGAGCGCATGGCTGTTGAGCACCTCGCCGTAGCTTCCCGCGACCGCGCCGATGAGACATCCGCTGCCGAGCATGATCGCGCACTCGAATGCCAGCCAGCGCCAGAGCACATGTTCCTTGTAGCCCAAGCAATGCGCTTGCGAAGATCATCAAGATCCCGACAGAGCCACAGCCGCATCCGAGTCGCGTCGCGCCACGGCAGCGGTTGAGAGGACTCGGTGTACAGCCACGACGTAAAGCTCGCGACGCCCTCCTCCGTGGCGCGCAGTCGCGCGGCCCTACGCCCCTCATCGCCCTCCACCACCTGGACCGACCCGTCCCGCTTCAAGCGGTTTGCCGCTGTATAGACGACGGAACGCGAAAACCGCATCGCGGCAAAATCTTGCTTCAAGCGCTCCCGCACTCCAGACGGGGTGTCCGGGCTATCAATCAGTAGGCCCAGCACTACCATGCTCGAAGCGGTCTCCGACTTCTTCCCAGTCATAGAGCGCGGAAGCCTATATGTCCGAACCGTCGTCGGTCAGAAAACAATCATTCCAAGCTGTCTGCAAGCGCCCGATTGCAGCCGCAGACACAAGTCACATGTGCCCGATTAGGAAACAATCGCGCGAAATTCACGTAGCCGAAGTCACAAATTGGCCCTGGACCAACTGTGCCGCGACCAATCGACCACCGACGCTTGTACACAATCGCATGCAGAGCCACAAGTGTCACACGTTGACCAGTTAGTACACATGTGACCCAATAATTGGACTTATCCCTATCCGATGTGTAAGCATCAGCAGCGTGAGCAGCTTGGATCGCGCGACGTCGCTCGCCGCAACTACCGAAGGCGTCCGGCCTCCTCAGCTCCCGCGCCCCCGGTCTGTCAAGCGGCGCGGAGGCGCCGCGCGATCCAAGCTGCTCACATTCGCATGTAGTCAGCGGCCGCAGTTTTGCTCGTCGTCTTCGCATCGCGCGCAACCGGCGGGCGCCCTGGAGAGGTCATACCAAGAGCTGGGCGCCTGCCCCGATCATCGGCAGGCGCCCAGCCTCAGAGCGGGTCTAGGGTGCCGCAGCACGGAGCGCGCCTATGTGCGCTCGCAAGCAAAGATCCAAGCGAGTAGGGAGGTGAATTCACGACCGAGACCAAAAGAAGCCCCGATGTTGGTAGATAGTTAACCTACTGAAGGAGAGAACGGCAAATGAAGCGACTAAAGTTCCTGTTTGCGGCAGGAATGGTTACTGTCAGCATCGCTGGCATGGCCTACGCCGCAATACCAGCGTTCGCTACTGACGAACTTTACCCGCACCCCCGGCACGTTGAATGGTTGTGGTAGCTGCGCCCAAACAAGTGGGCCGAATAACTATATAAAGAACAACGAATCGTATAACCTGTCAGGCGAAGGGGGTTCTGTGACGCCGCTTACCTCTATAGCGGTGGCGCCTACTACACGGCGTTTGAAGAATGCTATTCGTCGGGCAAAGGTATCACGCTTTGCTATAAATATAATGAATTTTATGGCCACGGACAAACCCGACGATACTACGCCAAATACGAATACAACCTGATTGGCCGGCAAGATAACTTCCAAGAATGCGGGTGACCAGGCTTATGCGTAAGATGGGAACAATCACTAGGATGACCGTAGTGCGCCGATCCGTTGCGGGGTTGGCTGTAGCGCTGGCGGCGCTCGGCGCGTCATTGCTCGCCGGCGGCGCGTTTGCCTCTGCCGCGAAACCGGTTGTGGCGAAGCATGATCTAACGAATCACAGGCGGTCAGGGCTGAGGGTGTTCACTCACCCGCTTCGCGGGCGCGGAGCACGGATCGCTAGCGTAAGTGGCATACAAGCGCCTGTGGGTGCCGTGCTGGCGGCCGTGTCACGCCAGAAGGAGATCTATGCTTGGCAACCCACTTCGGCCCAGGAAACAACGCCCATGGGCGCAGCCGACGGTGGTAATTCTACTTGCATGGTGAAAGTGCTGAATAGCGGCTTGGCGGGTATCGCCTGCGGGTCCACGGCGGAAGTTGAAGAACGTGGCCTTATTGGTCTTAGTATGCCATCGAAGACCGAGCCAAATCCGAGTGCGACGGCGCTCGTGCCAAACGGAGTGACGAGCGTCACCGTAACCGATGATGACGGCGCCACTTACTCCGCGGCCGTGTCGCATAATGCGGTTATCATCGAAGATCCCAACCTGGCGGCCGTGAGTTTTACACTGCCAGACGGTGGCGTCAACAGGGCGACAGTCAGCGAAGCCACACGTAGGTGATGCGTGAGCGGCACCCGACTCGATGCAGATGACTCAACGCCTTGGCGCCCGTGACTTTGCAGGCGCCAAGGCTAGTCATTGTGCTCCGTGAGGCTAAGCACCCCCGCGCGACCTCAAGGGCGGACCGTTCGTCTCAACGTGCTGGAGCCACGCTTGCCGGAGACGCATTTTCAAGCGAGTGTATGCTAGTTTCATTTGAGGTTGCCACTTCCTCGGCGACGGCGTGTTGGGTCCCAGGCCACCAAGCGAGGAAGCGCCCATTTGCGACAGTTGAAGATACGTGAGTGCCATCGTTAAGGACGATCGTAACTCCGGTGACGCTAGCGCCAACCCGACCCTCAGTGTAGGTAAATGGGTGTCCGGCGATGGCTCCTTGCCTGCCCGAGGAGACGACCTGTGCCTGTCCAGGGTTTGGCGGCGCAGCTCGTCCGCCCACCGGGCCGACGGACATCACTGCCGAGGAAGGCGAGGTCATGCACGACGCCTGGGCTTGTCCTTTGCCTGCTTCCAGGATGATCGTTGTGAAAGCGCCTCGGGTGTCAACGAGGACGGGGTGCCATTCGGCTGGGGGGATCTTCAGTAGTGCTTCCATCACCGGATCATGCAACGTGCCGTTGTTGCGGGCACGTTCGGCGTCGGACGCGTTGGGTACGCGGGCCAAGCACGCAGCTTCGGCGGCTGCGGTCTGGCCGCCACTCGCTGGCGCGGTCGGCGAAGTACGCCAGCCCGCAAATGCTGTTTGTGTTCCCGTGCCAAGGCCAATGAAGGAGACGATGATCCCCGCAACTGCGGCCGCGCTGAGGATTCCTCCCATCGTTACCGCGACGGCCAGCCGGGGTGAACGCGGGCGATAATCGAGACAGCGTAGGCGTGCGGCTACGCCGTTGGGCAGTTCTGTAGCGCGCTGTCGAAAGGCGTCGCGCAGGTCGTCTTCGAGTTGGTCGCTCATCAGTTGCTACTCCTTTGCTGTTCCTAGAGTCTGTGACTCGGCTCGATCTTCATCTGGGATCGCCGCGAGCGCTTCGCGCATCCGCGCGAGGCCACGGGAGGTCGCGCTCTTGACTGTTCCGGTCGAGCAGCCCAGCGTCTCTGCGACTTGCGCCTCCGAGAAGTCCCCAAAGAAGCGCAACACCAACACTGCTCGTTGCCGGGCAGGCAGGAGCCGCAGAGCGTCAAGCAATTCGCTCGTTAGGGCGCGGGTTGCGATCGCGTCGTAAACGGAGTCCTGGCAGACTGTCTCAGGAGGTTCGCCGTCCAGCGTCGCCAGCTCTTGCCGGCATCGAACCCGACGCCTAGCGCCATCGAGGGCTAGATTCACAAGTACTCGTCGCGCGTACGCACCAGGGCGATCCATCGAGCGCACCTTGGGCCAGCGCCGGGCGACACGCAGGAAGCATTTCTGCACGAGATCTTCGGCCTCTCTCACGTCGAAGGTAATGAGATAGCCGGTTTGCAGGAGCCCGTCGAGGTGGGTCGCCACGAAGCCCTCGAACTCGACTCGGGTGCGACCTTGTCGCAGAAAGTCCATTAGTGCTCCCGCTGTAGATCATCTACGGCTCTCATCAAGCACTTAACCCCGCTAGGTCCAGAATGGTTGCCTCAAAGCGTAGAGACGCCATGACACGAGCTGGCGTGGCCCAGCTATCTCTTGGACTGCTGCCCTTAAGCACCAAGTGAGAGCGAGCCGTCGGCCCGCCGCGACCGTCCGCGCTCAAACGAGCGCGGACTGAGCGCGGGCGGTGGGGCCTGGCGTACGCGCGCGAGATGGCGCACCGTCGCACTGGCATCAAGAGGCCGTCAGGAGCCCGCTCGTCTGGCCCTGCGGCGGCGCGACATCTCGCTGACTGTCGTCGCCTGCGCCAGCGGGCGTCCCGACAGCTCGAGCAAGCCGGCCGCTGCGACCGAAAACGAGCCCCGGCCCCGGAGCAAGCTCGCGGTCCCCAACAGGCTGGCAGGAAGGACAGACTAGATGCACTGTGAGTGTGTGCGCAGCAATTGCTGTGTCGTGAAGGTGCGTTCAGCGACTGTGTTGTAGTCGGCGTTCTCCCGCGTTGGGGGAGTGTCGGGTCTGGTGTTCAGGCTGGCTCCGGTGGCGATGGACGTGACCCTCATATGCACTGGCCCTTCGCTTAGCGTGGGTGCTTTTGGCCTGATCTGTCCGTCCGTTGCTGCCGGTCCCGGCCTGGCCTCCGCTTGTGGCCTGATCAGAAGCCTGTCCGCCCCGGATGTATGGGGCGTGACTCATCACAGTCTTGCCCTTCGCGGTTCCTATTGCCCAGGCCGAGCACCGACAGACAACCCCCCCAGAGAACAGGAGGTCGTATTCCATGCTGGCAGACCAAGCCGACTATGTGCTCGGCATCGACACGCACCGCGACTCGCACTCCGCGGCGATCCTCGCCGTGGAGACGGCAGTCGTGCAAGGGCAGATCATCGTCGCCGCGAACGAGCGCGGTTACAGGCGGCTGTTGCGCTTCGCGTGTGAGAACGCCCCAAGCCGCAGAGCCTGGGCAGTCGAGGGAACAGGCAGCTATGGCGCGGGACTGACCGTCTTTCTTCAGCGGGAGGGCGAGCTGGTGCTCGAGGTTGACCGTCCTCGCCGACCCGCGGTCCGCGACCGTGCCAAGTCCGATCAGCTCGACGCGATCCGTGCCGCGCGCGAAGCGCTCACACGAGAGCATCTCGCGCGGCCACGCCAGCGGGGAGAGCGCGAGGCGCTGCGTGTCCTGTTGGCTACCCGCGACAGCGCGGTGCGCTCCAAGCGAGCAGCGATCACATTGATGAAGGGTCTGCTCGTCTCGGCCTCGCCGACCCTCCGCGAAGGACTGCGTGCCTTACCGACACGCGATCAGCTCGCGCGCTGTGCCAGGCTGCGCATCAGCCCCACACAGGACGCAGAACAGCGCGCCACGACGATCGCGATACGCGCGAGCGCCCGCCGAGCCCTCGCGTTGCAAGACGAAGCACTCGAGCTCGAAGCAGAGATCAAGCCGATCGTCACCGACCTCGCGCCGTGGCTACTGGCCGAAATGGGCGTCGCCGCGATCGTCGCCGCACAGATCCTCTGCGCCTACTCCCACCACGGACGCATCCGCTCCGAGGCCGCGTTCGCGTCACTCGCCGGCGTAGCTCCGATCCCGGCGTCCTCAGGGCAAACCGTGCGCCATCGCCTAAACCGAAGCGGTGACCGCCAGCTCAACCGGGCACTGCACACAATCGTACTCTGCCGCATGCGCGACGACCCCCGCACACGCGCCTACACCGCCCGCCGCCAAGCCGAAGGACGCAGCACCCGAGAGATCAAGCGATGCCTCAAGCGCTACACCGCACGCCACCTATACCGGCTACTCCAAGCCACACCACCGAAACCCGCAAATAGCGTGACTTGACAAACATAGAAGCATCAGCCGTGTGAGGACCATGCCATCGCTGTGCCGCTGGTCCATCAACCCGCGGGCACGCCGACCAGACTGCCGACGCATCCGTTGGCCGTTCGAGACGGGTCGAGGTCAGTAGCAATATGGGATTGACCTTGCGCTTGGGGTATCGGCGAGTCGAGATGCAGAGCGTATCCTCAACGCCGCCGCGCGGCGGCTACTCGCCGAACAGCTCGACGGTGATGCGTTCGGCGCCGCGGCCGGGGCCGACGATGGCGCGATCGACGGTGGTGCGGATCAGCGTGCGTCGCATCCGTTTGCGTTGCTGGCCAGGGCTGATGAAGCCCTCCCCGTCGCACTTTCGGTCGCGCTTCTTGACCGCGCTCACGCGGACGATTCCGATCGCACGTCGCTGGGCGGTCATGGTGTCTGCTCCGTTGCGGCTTTTGGTTGGCTCATGCTTGCCTCCCCTGGCTCTATCGTAAGTCCTATGGCTATAGTGCCTGGCGTGGATACGCCCGGCTGGACGACCCAAGCCTGCGGCGTACGCGACCGCGCGGTGGACTACGCGAGCGCCTCAGCGACCGTGCTTGGCATCTCACCGGACCTCGTCGCGAAGGTCAAGCGCTTCCACGAGAAGTACGACTTCAACTTCCCGCTGCTGGCAGACGAGGACCATGCGGTGGCTGAGCGCTATGGGGTGTGGGGCGAGAAGTCGATGTACGGTCGCACCTACTTTGGCGTGCAGCGGGCGACGTTCGTGATCGATGCCAAGGGCGTGGTCGTCCACGTCATCCCGAAGGTCATGCCGAAGACCCACGATGAGCAGGTGTTGAAGGCGCTCGCCGAGGTCGCCTAGTGCGACGGCCAGGACATCTGGCGGCGGTACGCACCCAAATCGCAGCGTGGCTCCGCACTTGACCGGGTAAGGCGCAGAGGATGCTCTTGCCCTCCGATGAGGTCGATCTCGCGCGCGCGAACGTGCCTTGGGGGTGGCCAGCTCGGAGCATCTGTGCGCTCGGCGGCGAGGTCCATCTGCTCCGAGCGCACCCAGCTCCTTGATCTCCGCACTGCAGCAGTGCTGGCCGCCGTTCGTGCTCGTCGTCGGGCTGCTGCTGGTCGGGCTCGTAGCCGGCGATGACGGGCTCTTCGAGGCAGCGGCGGCGCGCCTGGAGCGGCTGCCCGGGCCTCCGATGGTCCTGTTCTGCGTCTGCTGCCTCGCGGTGGCGGTGACCACTGCGCTGCTGAACCTCGACACCTCGGCGGTGTTCCTAACGCCGGTGTTGATAGTCACCGCACGCCGCCGCGGGTTGGCGATCGCGCCGTTCCTCTACGCCGCGCTGCTCATGTGCAACGCGTCATCGCTCTACCTGCCGGGCTCGAATCTCACCAACCTGCTCGTGCTCTCCGCTCACGGGCTCTCTGGTGCGGGGTTCCTGGCAAGGATGCTGCCCGCCGCGCTGGCCGCGACCTTGATCACCGCCGTTGGTCTCGTCGCGATCCACCGGCAGGCCCTGCGCACCGCCGGCGCGCCGGCATCCGGGTCGCCGCAGCCGATCCATCTGAGCGTCGGACTGCTCGCGGTGATTGCCTCGGCAACGCTGATGGTGGTGCTTCGCAATGCGGCGCTGCCCGTGCTCGCAGTGGGTGTGGTCGTGTTCGCCTATCGCCTGCGAGAGGACCGGCTCTCGCTGCGAGGAGCGATCGAGCACCTGGGCGCGCCCCTGCTGGTTGCGCTCTTCGTGCTGGCAGTCCTGCTTGGGGCGCTCGCGCGAGCCACTGGCTTTCCAGGCGAGGCCATCGGCTCCAGCGGCCCGGTGGCGATCGCGGCGATTGCGGCGGCGGCGAGCGTGGCGGTCAACAACCTGCCGGCGGCCGTGCTGCTCTCGGCCTCGCACGTCGCGCACCCCACCGCGTTGCTGGTCGGCCTTGACATCGGCCCGAATCTCGCCGTCAGCGGTTCCCTATCGGCGCTCTTGTGGTGGAGGGCGGCACGGGCCGTGGGAGCCAGACCCTCGGCGCTTGCATGCTCGCGACAGGGGCTGCTGCTGGCTCCGATCGCGATCCTTGCGGCCCTCGCTGCCGCCGGCACGCTCTAGGAGTAGAGGGATAGGCTCGCTCTCGGCGGCCTTCGGGTCTATGATGCGCGCGCTTTGGGGGTACAACGGTTCGACCCCGGCTTGCAGGTCAAGATGATCAAGGCACCGATCCAAGAAGGGAGAGCTGTCATGCAGACTGCGACGCTGAAGAGTCTCGAGCATGAATTCGACGACCAAGACTGGGACGAGGACGACGACCTTCCCGGCACGGACGACGAGGAGCTCGATTTCGACGAGCTCGAGGAAGAGGAAGCCGAGGAGCTCTAGCGCCGCGGAGCGTGCCCCGCACGCGCGGCAGGCAGCGACTCGATGCCGTTATTGAAGACCCTCGCGCGCCTCGCGCACGAGGGTGACGGCCTCCGGGAAGACAACGGCGATCACGGCCCGGATCTGCTGCGCCTGAGCCTCGGCGTCGCCCTGGAGGTTGACACGGTTGACCGCGGCGACCGTCATGTCAACCGCGAGCTTGATCGCGTTGTCCGCCCAGGCCAGTTTCTGCTGGCCTTGCATCTGTTCGGCAAACTCCGCCAGGCGCCGCTGGAGCTCCTCGGGATCTCCGAACAGATCGCCCAAACCACCACTTTCCATCCCACCATCATAGACTCTGCATCGCATGGCCTCCAAAGGCAAAGCCGAGCCGTCCGGCGGCAAGCGGTCAAAGGGCGGACAGAGCGCCGAGGTTGCGGCTCAGCTCGAGTGGGAGCGCGACCGGCGCTCCCGGCTCGGCGTACCGGCGGTAGCCGGCGGGTTCCTCTACCTCTTCGGGGCCGTGATCATCGGCTCGGCGCTCGGCGGGGCGCCGACCGTCGGGCTGCTGCAGGCTATCTCCCCGGCGATCAAAGGCGAAGCTCACCCGCGGCGGAGCCCGCGCGCCGACGAGGTCATATACATCAGCCACCACGCCTTTCCGCTGATCGCGGGCAGCCTGATCTCCGCGATCGCGCTGCTGGCGCTCACGGCCGTCCTGTTCGTGCTCGTGAAGGCCACGCGCTTCAGGCGTCCGCAGTCATGGCAGGCGACGACTCCGCTGGTGGTGATCGGCGGGATCGGGTTTGCGGCCGTGAGCATCGGACACCAGATCGCTGGAGCGATCCTCACCCACGACTTCGCCACCGGCAATGTCTTCAGCAACCACGCCGTCGACTACGCGCTGACCAACGCGGGCGTGAACGTGGGGATGCAGTACATCTCGCTGCTGGCGGGTCTATCGCTGACTGTCGGGATGATTTCGGCATCCCTGGGTGCGATGCGCGCGGGACTGCTCACGCGGTGGATGGGCGTCGTGGGGATCTTTGCTGCGCTCTTGATCTTCCTGCCGATCGGTGGTGAGACGCTGACGCTCGTGCCCGCGTTCTGGCTCGCTGCGATGGGCATGCTCTACATGGGCCGTTGGCCGGGCGAGGAGCCGCCCGCGTGGGCCGCTGGGGAGGCTCGGCCATGGCCAAGCCAAGCCGAGTTGCGCGCCGCTCAGCAGGCCGCTTCCTCGGAACGGCAGCCCGATCGGAGCGCCAAGGACGAGCCCGCCGTGATCGAGAATGGCTCCGCGGCGACTGGCGCATCGACAGGGCTTGCGCCCTCTGCGGGTGGCGGCAGGCGCCGCCGCAAGCGCGGCTCTCGCAGCTGACTCGCTGCATCCGTAGTCCCTGGCGCTTGGTTGCGTAATTGCCCGCATGCGGACTGCCTGGTTTAGCGGTGCATGCAATCGGGCGCGAGCGGGAATATTTGATGGTGAACATGTGGTTATCGTCACAAGGTTGACGGCCCCATGCTCGCATCCCATCGCAAGCATCTCTACGGCCGCCGCGCATGCGCGGCCTGAAGGGAGGGTTCCCATGGAGGCAGCATCGATCCATCCACACCCGGCGCAGGGCGAAGGCATGCGCCGGGTGCCCGCCGATCCGCAAGCGGCAGAGCCCGCACGGGAGGCGATCTGGAAGCCGGCCGACCCGGCGCCGCTTGGGCTTGCCGGGTTCGCGATGACGACGTTCGTGCTCTCGATGTTCAACGCGAACCTCGTCAGCGAAAAGGGCCTACCTGTGGTTCTCGGGCTGACGCTCGCATACGGAGGCGTGGCCCAGTTGCTGGCGGGAATGTGGGAGTTTCGCAACGGAAACACCTTCGGGGCGCTCGCCTTCTCCTCATTCGGAGCGTTTTGGCTCTCCTACTGGGCGCTGCAGGTCTTCTACGCCAAGGACATCGGCGGCAATGCCGGCCATGCCGTCGGTCTGTACCTGTGGGCATGGGCGATCTTCACCGCCTACATGACCGTTGCTTCGCTCAGGGTGAGCGCCGCCGTTGCGCTCGTGTTCATCCTGCTGACGGCGACCTTCATCCTGCTGGCCATCGGCGCGAGCGGGTCGCACCACACGGTCACCCACTGGGGTGGCTATCTCGGCCTGGCGACGGCCGCCGTGGCCTGGTACGCCTCCTTCGCGGGCGTGACCAATTCGACATTCGGTCGCACGATCCTGCCGACGGTGCCTTTGGGGAACAGGTAAGGGCGCCAGGAGAAGATGCGTGGAGGGCATGGGCGTGACACCCAAGCCTTCCACGGCGGTCGCGCAGGAGGCGGGCGATGCTGCATGATGGAGGGCCGGAGGGGCGTCCGGACATTTCGATCCAGTGAGGTGGAGGATGGCTACTAAGCAGAGGCTTACAAGTGGAGAGGAGCTCGACGGGCAGTTGGCGGAGCTGCTCGAGGTGCAGCGGTTCGACCCGCCCGCGCGGTTCAAGGAGCATGCGCTGCTCAGTGACCCGGCCGTCTATGAGCAGGCGTCGGCTGACCCCGAGGGCTGGTGGGCCAAGCAGGCGGAGGCTCTCGACTGGGCGCAGCCCTTCGAGAAGGTGCTCGACGAGTCGAATCCGCCCTTCTACAAGTGGTTTCTCGACGGCAAGCTGAATGTGAGCCACAACTGTCTGGACCGGCATGTCGCCGCCGGTCGCGGGGAGCGGGTCGCCTACCACTGGTTGGGGGAGGACGGCAGCGAGCGCGAGATCACCTATGCGCAGCTGCTCGCGGACGTGAAGCTGTTCGCCGCAGGGCTGAAGGGCCTCGGCGTGCACAAGGGCGACATCGTCGGCATCTACCTGCCGATGATCCCCGAGGTGGTCGTGGCGATGCTCGCCTGCGCGAGGATCGGAGCGCCCCACAACGTCGTCTTCGGGGGCTTCTCCGCGGAGGCGGTGCGCGAGCGGATGGAGTTCTCTGGCGCGAAGGTGCTGATCACCGTCGATGCGGCCGCGCGCAAGGGCAAGGTCGCGCCGGTGAAGGAGCGGGTGGACGATGTGATGGGCAGCCTCGACTCGCTGCAGCGGATCGTTGTGGTGCGCAGTAAGGGCGTCCCCTGCGAGATGCAAGAGGGCCGGGACTTCTACTATGACGAGCTGCTTGCGAAGGCCGAGCGCGACGGCGCCGATGCTCCGGCCGAGCCGATGGACTCCGAGGATCCGCTGTTCATCCTCTACACCTCCGGCTCGACGGCAAAGCCGAAGGGAATCCTGCACACCACCGGCGGATACCTGACCGGCGTCGCTGCGACGCATCGCCTGGTCTTCGACCTGAAGAGCGACAGCGACGTCTATTGGTGTGCCGCCGACGTGGGCTGGGTGACCGGCCATTCCTACATCGTCTACGGGCCGTTGGCAAACGGCGCGACCTCGGTGATGTGGGAGGGGGCGCCCGACTACCCCAACAAGGGGATCTGGTGGGAGATAGTCGAGCGCTACAAGGTGAGCATCCTCTACTGCGCCCCGACCGCGATCAGGGCCTGCATCAAGTGGGGCGCGGAGTGGCCAAACGGCCACGATCTCTCCTCGCTGCGGCTGCTGGGGAGCGTGGGCGAGCCGATCAACCCAAAGGCGTGGCTCTGGTACCACAAGGTGATCGGCCAGGAACGCTGCCCGATCGTCGACACGTGGTGGCAGACCGAGACCGGCGCGATCATGATCACGCCGCTACCGGGGATCACGAGCACCAAGCCAGGCTCGGCGACCAATCCGTTCCCCGGCGTGGAGGCCGACGTGGTCGACGAGACCACGGGCGAGTCGATCGAGCAGGGCCAGGGGCTGCTTGTGCTGACGCGACCGTGGCCATCGATGCTGCGAACTCTCTACAAGGAAGAGGAGCGCTACGTCGACACCTACTTCAACCGCTTCGGGCCTGAGACCTATGTCGTGGGCGATGCGGCCAGGCGCGATCCCGACGGATACATCTGGGTGATCGGTCGCATCGACGACGTCGTCAACGTCTCCGGGCACAGACTCTCGACCGCCGAGGTGGAGTCGGCGATCGTCGCGCATCCTGACGTCGCGGAGGCGGCGGTGATCGGCCAGCACGACGAGGACAGCGGCCAGGCGATCGTCGCCTTCGTCACCCTGCAGGGCGAGATGGAGGGCGACGATCGCGAGGTGGAGAGCATCCGTGAGACCGTCGCGGAGCGGATCGGCAAGATCGCGCGGCCAAAGCGCATCATCTGGACCGATGATCTCCCCAAGACCCGCTCGGGCAAGATCATGCGGCGGCTGCTGCGCGACATCGCCGAGGGTCGCGAGCTCGGCGACGTCACCACGCTGCGTGACCCAGGCGTCACGGCGAAGCTGCAGGCCCGCGTGAGCGAGCTGCACGCCCAGGAAGACTAGGTCGGGCAAGGAGAACCCGGCGGCCGGCGAGAGGGCTCCGCGCGCCAGGTTCAGCGCGCGGAGCCCTCACCGTGCAATGGAGGTGGGAGCTCAGGGCCATCCCAGGGTCATCCCTGATGCCGGGCGCGGAGGTCGGTGGCATCATTGAGTCGATGACTGTGGCGGGCACCACCCGCATCGACGCGCGCGCTTCAGGCCAGGGACCCGTCGGGCATGAGTCCTCGAACGCTCGCGCCATTCGCGGGAGATCCCGGCTTGCGCTCGTGAGCCGTCGTCTGCTCGGCTGGTGGCCGGGCATGCTGCTTAGGGCGGCGGTGGCGCTCGCGGCGCTGCACGCGGTCGGGATCCTGCGGGCCGACAGGTACGCGGTCCGCGGCCTGGCGCTGGCGATCTTCGCGTTCCTGATCGTGTTCGGGCCCTGGTTCGTGCGACTCGGACGCAGCCTGTCCTCCGAGCGCGCGGCGCGCATTCGCGAGCAGGAGCGCGCCGAGATGGCCGCGCACCTGCACGACTCCGTCCTGCAGACACTCGCCCTGATCCAGAACCGAGCAGGCGACGCGCACGAGGTGGCAGCGCTCGCGCGGCGCCAGGAGCGCGAGTTGCGGGGATGGCTCTTCAACCGCGGCTCGGCGGGCGGTGAGCGCGTCAAGGCGGTGATGGAGCGGGCTGCGGCCGAGGTCGAGGAGCTGCACGGCATCCCGATCGAGGTCGTCGTGGTTGGCGACGGGCCGCTCGATACGCGCCTGGAGGCGCTCGTCCAGGCCGCGCGCGAGGCGATGACAAACGCCGCGAAGTTCGCCGGTAGCGGGCGGATCGACCTCTACGCGGAGGTGGGCGAGAACCGGGTCGAGGCGTTCGTGCGGGATCGCGGCGTCGGCTTCGACCCGGCCGCGATCCCGCAGGACAGGCGCGGCGTCCGTGACTCGATCATCGCGCGGATGCAGCGGCATGGCGGGCGCGGCATCGTCCACAGCGCCCCCGGCCAGGGCACCGAGGTGGAGCTCGTGATGGGCTCCTCGGCAGCATGAGCGCTGCCGAGGTCATGAAGGCGGCTCGCGCAAAGACCAAGGTGGTCCTCGTGGATGACCACGGTCTCTTTCGGGCAGGCGTGAGGGCTGAGCTTGGAGATATGGTCGCGGTTCTCGGTGAGGCGGGCACCGTGGAGGAAGCCGTCGCGATGATCCTCGACACCGAGCCCGAAGTCGTGCTGCTCGACGTTCACATGCCCGACGGCGGTGGCCTGGAGGTGATCGCCAGGGTTGCACCTGCCCTTCCGGGTGTGCGATTTCTTGCGCTCTCGGTTTCCGACGCCGCCAGCGACGTGATCGGCGTGATCCGGGCGGGCGCGCGCGGGTATGTGACCAAGACGATCTCAGGAGAGGACCTGGTGGACGCGATCGAGCGCGTGGCTGAAGGAGACGCGGTCTTCTCGCCCCGGCTTGCGGGGTTTGTGCTGGATGCATTCGCTCAGGAGCCCGCTGGCAGCGAGTCCGAGGAGCTCGACCAGCTCACGCCGCGCGAGCGCGAGGTGCTGCGCCACATCGCCCGTGGCTACATGTACAAGGAGATCGCCCTGCGCCTCGGTATCTCGGTAAAGACGGTCGAGGCGCACGTCTCGGCGGTGCTGCGCAAGCTGCAGCTCACAAGTCGCCATGAGCTAAGCCGCTGGGCGGTGCAGCGGCGGCTCGTGAGCCTCGACGGCCCCTAAGGGCGATTCCCGATAGCTTCAGGCCAACCGATAGAGGAGACTGCCGGGAATGCAAGCCATCGAGACTGAACCAACGCTCGGCGCCAGCGGCCTGGCGGTCGAGACCAACGGCATCGTCAAGCGCTTCGGAGAGCGCGTGGCCATCGACCGCGTAGATCTCAGGGTGCCGATGGGAAGCGCCTTCGGCTTCCTTGGTCCAAACGGCGCCGGCAAGACGACGATGATCCGGATGCTGCTTGGGCTCACGCACGCAAGCGCGGGCACGATGAGCCTGCTCGGGCGCCCAGTCCCTGCGCAGCGCGCGCTCGCGCTCGCCCGCGTCGGCGCGATCGTAGAGGAGCCGCGCTTTCATCCGCATCTCTCTGGGCGCGAGAACCTGAGGATCATCGCGGCCGTGCGCGGGCCGCAGGCCACGGAGAGAATCGCGCCGGCGCTGCGGCGCGTCGGCCTCACCGATCGGGCCGAGGAGAAGGTCAAGCGGTACTCGCTCGGCATGCGCCAGCGTCTCGGCGTGGCGCGCTGCCTGCTGGCCGACCCGCTGCTGCTGATCCTCGATGAGCCCACCAACGGCCTCGACCCCGGCGGTATCCAGGAGTTCAGGATGATGATCCGGGCGATGGTCGAGGAGGAGGGTAGAACGGTCTTCCTCTCCTCTCATCTGCTCGATGAGGTTGAAAAGATCTGTGACCACGCTGCGATCGTCGATCGCGGCAAGATCGTGATGCAGGGCGCGATCTCAGAGCTTGCAAGCGGCGGCCAGCGCAGCGAGCTGATCGTGGGTGTGGACGATCCCGAGCGGGCGCTGCTGGCGCTGGAAGGGCTTGATGTCGTGAGTGAGGCCCGTCGCTCCGACGAGGGACTGCGAGTCGTGCTGGCCGGCGATCTGTCCACGGCGGCACAGGTGAACGCCAAGCTGGTCGCCGAGGGCCTTGCCGTGATGCGGCTGGAGCCGGTGCGCCAGAGCCTGGAGAAGCGGTTCCTTGACATCACATCGAGGCTCGGCGGCGCGGCTGAGCAAGACACGCCCCCGACGGAGGTGCAGGCATGAGCACGGCGATCGCGCTGCGGATGACCTCCGCGGACATCCTCAAGCTGCGCAAGAAGCGCAGCATCATGATCTGGGCGCTGGTGCTGGCGCTCGCACCGCTTGTCATCTACTTCATCGTCAAGGTTGCCCAGCACTCCTCGAGCCCGGCCGAACATGGCCCCGCGGGCGGGATCGAAGCCTTCAAGGACGGGCTGCGCATTCTCGGCATGCTCTTCGGGCCGCTCGTCGGGATTCTGATCGGCGTCGAGGCGGGCGCCGGCGACGCCGCCTCTGGTGTGTTCCGCGACCTCGTGGTCACGGGCCGCTCGCGGATCGCACTGTTTGCCACGCGCGCGCCCGCGGCGCTGGCAGTGACATTGCTGGTGGCGGCCGCGGGATACGCGTTGACGCTGGTTGGCGTGTTCGCGTTCGCCTCCAACCTGCCGACGCCGAGCCTTGCGCTCATCCTCGAAGGTCTCGGCTTCGTGGCGCTGGAGACCGGGGTGATCTGCGTCGTGGCGCTCGGGTTCGCGTCGCTGACCAACTCCAGGCCGGCCTCGATTGTGACCCTGATCGGCGTCGATCTGCTGGTCAGCCCGATCCTCGCGAACATCACCTCGCTTGGCAGCGCCCGCGAGGCGCTGCTCAACCAGGCGCTTGCTCACTTTGCGCCGATCGCCGACCTGCGCGGTGGTCACGGCCCGACGATCATGATGTCGGGCGGGACCGCGATCGTCGTGATCGCCGTCTGGCTTGCGGTGTTCCTGGCGCTCGGCGCCTGGCGCACCAGAACGATGGACGCCTGAGCTCTCGGCACGGCGCGCTCGGGTACGCCGCGTCTGGCCGAGCACACCGGCACCACTGCAATCGTTGTGGCGAGGCGCCAGCAGCGATCCACACGTAGCACCTACAACGCAAACCCAGCGCGTGTCGCGGGCAGGTCTCTCATGGGCTCGTTGCTGGCGCTCGGGCTCCCTCCCTCATGCGCCGTGGGCTCCGCCCTCCAGGAAGGCGCCAAGCGTGTCCATCAGCACGTTCGTGCCGTGCTCGCGCTCGGCGGGGCTGTCCAGGCCGTCGAGGAACACGCCCTGCTCGGTAAGCGTCAGCCGCGTGCCCTGCTCGTGCGCCTCGATCTCGACCGCGGCCACCGAGACAGAGATGCGGTCCTCGTCGCGGTGCATGTCGTAGGTGTAGACGATCCGCCTCCCAGGCACGATGTCCTGGTAGACGGCGTCAAAGCTGTAGGTCGGGCCGTCGTCACTCGTCTGCATTGCCAGGTGCTCGCGACCGCCTTCGCGGAAGTCGAGCGCGTAGGACCCCGGCGGCTTCTCGGGCGGGCCGAACCATTTCGACTTGGCGGCTTGGTCAGCCCAAGCGTCGAACACCTGCTTTGGCGGGGCGTCGTAAGTCCGCTCGATCACGAACTTGGAATGGACCGTCGAGCGCTCGCGGGGGGTCTGCTCGGTGTAGCTCACTGTGTGCTCCTTGCTCTGGTTGGTCTGATTGCTCGGCTAGGTATTCGCCGAGCCGGTCGAGGCTCTGCTCCCATGCGGTCTGTCGGTCGGCGATCCACCGCTCTGCGGCCCGCAGCGCGGCGGGCTGGAGGGAGCACGTGCGAACCCGTCCCAGCTTCTCCGAGTGCACGAGGCCACTGGCCTGGAGCACGTGGAGGTGCTGCACGACCGCGGGCAGAGACATCGCCAGCGGAGCGGCGAGCTCGCTGACCGACGCCGGCCCACGGGTCAGACGATCGAGCATCGCTCGGCGGCTTGGGTCCGCGAGCGCTTGGAAGAGAAGATCGATCTCTCGGCCAGCAGGCTCGTATTGCTTAAGCATCGACTTAAGTATTACACGGGCCCGGCTGGCAGGCAAGCAGATGCGACTGGCATCGCATCAAAGCTCCGGCGTCTGCGCTGCTTCGCGCACAGATCAGACCCGGGATGTGCAGGCGGTACGGCCCACTGCCGGCCGCGGGGTGTCTCAGCCGGCTCAGACCTTGTGGTGCTCAGGCATCCACGAGCCATCGTCCTGACGGCTGAAGTCCTGGAAGACGCCCGGCGCCTCGGTGAGCATCAGCTTCGCGATCTCGTCAAAGAGCAGGCGCAACTCCTCCTCGGCGCCCGGGGCGGTGCGCATCTCGATCACGT
This sequence comes from uncultured Actinomycetota bacterium, assembly GCA_963757925.1. GTDB lineage: Bacteria > Actinomycetota > Thermoleophilia > Solirubrobacterales > Solirubrobacteraceae > Palsa-744. Next base: position 246,793 of record CAVWTE010000011.1, on the reverse strand, counting down.
GGCGAAGCGTGCGCAGGTTTGCGGTCCAGATGATGTCCGTGGAGAGGCCGATCGGCGCCAGGCGCCGCAGCGCCGAGGTGACCTCCTTCTTGACGTGGAAGGGGACGCCCTGATCCTCGATGCCGAGCTCCTGCGCTGCGTCGCGCTGGAACTCCTCCAGCTGCTCGACGATCGAGAGCACGCGCTGGCGCATCGGCGCCAGTGCCGGCGGGACGCGGAAGCCGATGTCGGTGAGGCGGACATAGCGCAGGCTCTCCTGGCTGAAGGCCGAGCCGGCTCTGTGTCTGACAAGCTCATGAGTGGTCACACGCGAGACGTTGCGCAGCGCGAAACTGTAATTGGCGTGCTCGAGCACGCTGCCGTGTGCGCTGCGCAGGATGTTTGCGAGGTACTCGCGCTGATCGGTCCTGATCCGCGTGACGTTCGGATTCAGCCCCGGCTCCCAGCTGCGGTAGCAGGCTCGCCCTGCAAACTCGACCAGCAGCTCGCCGGGATTCGGCTGCTCGCCGTGCTCGGTCCGCATCGCAAGCCACGACTCGCCGCCGACGTCTCTCAGGTAGGCCGCGAGCCCTTCGAGGTCAATCGACGGCCGCGCGATCAGGAAGACGGAGGGGACGGTCTCGTGCATCGGGCGGACGATCCTAGGGGCCCTCCCGGACGGTGCCGATGCCCTGCGCGCATTCCCGATGTTGGGCGTGGCAGACGCGTTCCGCCGAAGCTATAAGCTCACTGACGCGATGGCAAGCGCCTCCGATCAGCTCGAGGATCCAGAGGCCAGGCAGACCGCCTGGGACCTTGCGCCGCTGCTCGACGGCGAAGGTCCGGAGGGCGTCGAGAAGCGCCTTCAGGAAGCACTCGAGAGGGCGCAGAGCTTCGCGCGAGAGCACGCCGGGAAGCTGGCTGAGCTCGACGGCACCGGGCTCGTGGAGGCCATGCGGGAACTGGCCGCGATGCACGACCTCGTCGGCAGGGCGGGCGCATACGCTGCGCTCCGCTTCTCCACCGACACGGCCGATCCCGAGAACGGCGCGTTGCTGCAGCGCGTTCAGGAGCGTGAGACCGAGATCGAGACCACGCTGCTGTTCTTCGAGCTGGAATGGGCAGCGCTCGATGATGTGGTGGCTGAGCGCCTGCTGGCTGCGGATGGCCTGGATTTCTGCGCTCACCACCTGCGCCGCGTACGCCGCTATCGCGAGCACCTGCTCTCCGAACCCGAGGAGCGCATCCTCGCTGAGAAGTCCGTCACCGGTGCAAGCGCCTGGGGCAGGCTCTTCGAGGAGCTCACCTCGGCAATCGAGGTGCAGCTGCCTGGGGGCGGCGAGCAGACCTCCCAGACGGTTGCTCTCGACGTCGCGCTCAGCCGCCTGGCTTCCCCCGATCGGGAGGTGAGGCGCACCTCCGCAGAGGCGGTGAGCGAAGCGCTCGAGCCGGGGCTGCGCACGCGTGCCTTCCTGTTCAACACGCTGCTTGCCGACAAGGGGACCGACGATCGCCTGCGGCGATACCCGAACTGGCTGGCGGCCCGCAATCTCGCAAACGAGGTCGATGACGACTCAGTCGCCGCGCTGCTTGCGGCGGTTCGCGGCCGCTACGAGCTGGCCCGACGCTGGTATCGCCTGAAGGCCGAGCTGCTCGGGCTCGAGAGGCTCGTCGACTACGACCGCATGGCCGCCGTCACAGACGACGAGGCGAGCTTTGGCTACGGGCAGGCGCGCGAGATCGTGCTCGACTGCTACTCCTCCTTCTCGCCGAAGCTCGGAGAGCTCGTCAGCGGCTTCTTCGAGGGCCGCTGGATCGACGCGCCGGTGCGCCCGGCCAAGCGCGGCGGTGCGTTCTGTGCGGCGGCTGTGCCCTCGGTGCACCCCTATGTGCTGCTCAACTACACCTCTCGCCGCCGCGACGTGCTGACGCTCGCCCACGAGCTCGGCCACGGCGTGCACTTCGCCCTTGCCGCCGCCCAGGGCCCCTTCCATCAGCACACGCCGCTAACGGTGGCCGAGACCGCCTCGGTCTTCGGTGAGACGCTCGTGTTCGGCCGCCTGCTCGAGCAGGACACCTCGCCCGATTCGCGGCTTGCGCTGCTTGCGGAGAACATCGAGGGCGCGATCGCGACCGTCTTTCGACAGGTCGCGATGAGCCACTTCGAGGATCTCGTGCACACCGAGCGCCGCGAGCAGGGCGAGATATCGGTTCAGCGTTTCGGCGAGCTCTGGGCGCAGAGCCAGGAAGAGATGCTCGGCGACTCGGTCGAGGTGAGCGAGGGATATCGCAGCTGGTGGTCCTACATCCCGCACTTCATTGGCACGCCCGGCTATGTCTACGCCTACGCCTATGGCCAGCTGCTCGCGCTCTCTGTCTACAACCGCTACGAGCAGCAGGGGGACGCGTTCGTGCCCCGCTATCTGGAGCTGCTGGAAGCGGGTGGCTCGCGCAGCCCCGAGGAGCTCGGCGGGATAGTCGGGGTGGACCTCGCCGACCCGGGCTTCTGGGACGCTGGTCTCGACCTGCTCGAGCGGAGGCTGGTGGAGGCCGAAGAGGCCGCCAGGGCGAGCGGTCGGGTCTGAGTCGAGCGGTCCGCGCGCGACGCGGCGGTGGACAGGGACGATGCGGTGCGGGCTTCATGGCGCCGGCTCATGTCGTCCCGATCACGCGCAGCGCTCAGATCATGGTCCAGCAGCGAAGGTTGCAGCTCACCTGAGCGGGCCCATCAGTCGATGCACTGGATGGCCGAGATGTCAGCGCGCAACAGCACACCGTCACGGCGCGCCGACAGCAGGGCAAGGCGCGCATCCATCCTGCTCGGCGCTCTGCTGGCCGTGTGCCTTGCGCTGCCGCTTGCGCCGACGGCGCGCGGCGATGGCCTCGGCGGCGTTCAGCCGCTGACGCCCTGGCGCAAACCGCTGGTTGTGCTACCGCGTCCGCCCGCGATCGACTACCTCAGCCTCGCGCAGACCGGCGTGGTCAAGGCGCAGTCCTGGCGTCACGGAAGCTGGTTCTGCGAGTACCTGGGCTGCAGCAATGGGCTATATCCGCTGCTGACGATCTGGGGCGAGGTGCCGATGTTCGAGACCGCGGACGCGCTGCAGATGGCCGACCCGAGCGGATCTCATAGGAGTCTGATCGAAAAGTTCGGGCTTGCATCCGAGCGCTACTGGGACAGCGCCCTCGGCGGATATGCCCCATATCCGGGCGACCACGAAGCGAAAGTGCAGGCGTTCTTCGACGACAACGGATGGCTTGGGATCGCGTTCGCGGAGGCCTACGCCGCCGATCACGAACAGCGCTGGCTGCACGATGCTCAGCGTGCGTTCCGCTTCATCTCCTCCAAGGGCTGGGACGTCGCCGGCGGAGGTGGGATGTGGTGGAACACCTCCCACCCCTACCACTCTGGGCCCGCGCTGGCCTCCGACGCGCTGCTGGGGATGCTGCTCTACGGCGAGGATCACGAAAGCTGGCAGCTGGAAGACTCCAAGGAGTACGTCGATTGGGCCAACGCCAACGATGATCACGATGAACGCCAGCTCTACCTGGAGCAGTCAAACAAGCCGGAATCAGTCAACGACTACGTCCAGGCGCCGCTGATCTACGCGCAGTACCTGCTCTGCCAGGACGGCCAGGGCCAGTTCTACTGCGAACACGCGGCGCGGGTCGCCGCGACGACGGCCGAGCAGAGCGTGAACGCCTCCGGCTACAAATTCAACTACGGGCCGCAGTACGACGCAATCTACATGCAGTGGATGATGGCCTATGGCCAGGCTACCGGCGAGCGCTACTGGGTGCGGCTGGCCGAAGTCAACGCGGTGGCGGCCGTCAGGCATGCAACGAGCAGCGACGGGCTCTGGCTCTCCAGCTGGTGGGGCGGGCCGATCGGGGACCCTGAAACGCATCCCGGCATGTTCAGGACCGCGGCAGCTACCACCAGCTTGTTCGCGTGGACCGCGTACTACTCGCCCGCGGACGCAGCCGCGGCTCGCGACGGCCACCATTCTGGCCGTCGTCGGCGCTGATCCTTCGAGACCCTCGCCGGCGAGGTCGCCGACGCGCTTGCAGGTTTCGCCAAGCGTGCGCGTATGTGTTGCTCGTCATTTGAGAGTTGCGCCTGCGTAGGCATCGGGGTCAGGTCCAAGGAGTCCAGCAAGGGCCATGGGGAGGGCGTACCTGAGGTTATGGTCATTTGTCTAATGCACTTGACCTTTTTGCCTGAGGGCGATATAAAGAGCAGATCGGCTGAACGCGCATGGGTGCGGTCGAGAGAGGCCAGCCCTCTGGGGAATGGCCTCATCTCCGTTGTCGTTCGACAATCCTGGGAGGGATCGCAATGAAGAAGTTCTTGTGTGTCGGTGCCGCGTGTGCGCTTGTGACGGTTGTCGCGGCCTGCGGCGGCAGCAAAGGCCAGTCGGGCGGCACGGCGTCAAATGGGGGAGCCGGGTCTTCGAAGTCCTACGCGGAACTGCGCTGGGGCACATATGCGTTCGGCAACAAGCTCGAATGGAGGAAGGTGCTTGGTGTCGCCCAGGCGTCCATCGAGGGATTGGCGGTCCAAGGCCTGGTTGTCTTCGAACCGAATGGAAAGCTCAAGCCTGCCCTAGCGAGCTCCATGGAAAACCCAAACGCGACTACATATATCTACCACCTCAGGTCTGGAGTAAAGTTCTCGGACGGCAAATTGCTGACTGCTGCGGATGTCGTCTACTCGCTTGACTTGAACCTCGGCAAGGAATCGGCGGTGACCGGTTACTGGGAAGGTGTCTCCTCGGTCTCAGCGCATGGCGCTTCAACGGTCGTCGTCAAGCTCAAGCGGCCAAACGTGCTTTGGCCGGAGTACCTGGCGGCGACCGATCAGATAGTCGAGAAGGCGGCCGCCGAAAAGGTGGGTGGCGAAAAGGCGCTGGGCACGCCGAGCGGCCTGCCAGTCGGCACTGGTCCGTGGAAGATCGACAGCTTCACGCCGGAAGTTGGCGTCAAGCTGTCGCGTAACCCTTACTGGACTGGTCCTGAGCAACCTGCGGCAAGGATCGATATCAGCGTCTTCAAGACCGCAGCCTCGGCAGCACTGGCGTTGCGGTCTGGCGCGATCGACGGAGAGTCCTACTTCGGAACGCCAAAGCTCTTCCTGAACATCCCTGGTGTGCACGAGTTGGCGGTGCCCGGGTCAAGCCTTACCTCTGTGGAGTTGAACACCACCGCGGGCCCGCTCAAGGACGTCCACGTTCGTCGGGCGATCGCTTATGCGGCGGATGTCCAAGGCATGATCAAGGCGCTGTTTCCTCCTGGTGCTGCGAGCGAAGCGGTGACGTTTGCCCCTCGTGCGTCATTTGACAACTTGGGATCCGTGAGCCAAGTCAACGAAATGCTCGACGCGCTTCCGAAATACAGATTCGACCTGTCGGAGGCGAAGCGGGAACTCGCCAAGTCGGCTTATCCAAATGGCTTTACCACGACGCTGCAAGTGGAAAGCGGTGAACCCGTTGAATTGGGCATTGGCGAAGTGCTCGCATCTGATCTGGCGAAGATCGGCATCTCGGTCAAAATTCACCAATTCACGGCTGGCGAAGTCGAAGACTTTCTAAGCGGCAAATTCACAATGTGGTTGCAAGGCTACAACGGCCCGTATCCTGACCCCGAAGCGGTATTCTCATTGCTGCTCTCGCCTTCTCAGATCAAGCCGCCCGGATCAGGTCTCAACGGCGCCAGGTTCAGGAACACCGAAGTCGCCAAGCTACTGACCGAACAGCGTGAGGCACTGAACCCGCCGACGCGGCTGAAGCTGATCGGCAAGTTGTTGAGGATTGCAGGCACCGAAGCGCCTTACGTGACACTGCTGACGCCTGCGCTGTTCATAGCATTGTCAGATAAGTACGTTTATCCGACGTTCTCGCCGTGGACTCTTCTTTACGGTCCGTTCGCGATGGGCGTAAAGCTGGCCCAATGAGGCCGAGCTCCACCGGCATCGGCAGCGCGTGCGTCGACGGCGCTGCCGATGCCATCGAGGACCCGACATGCGCGTGAGGGTCGGCGGGACGAAGCTGTTCTTCGACGTCGAGGGCGCTTCGCTTGCGCCGGATGGGCCGAGCATGCGTCAGCGGCCGACGCTCGTGCTACTGCACGGCGGTCCTGGCGGGGATCACTCCGAGTACAAGCCATGCTTGAGCTCGCTCGCCGACTGTGCGCAGGTTGTCTACCTCGACCACCTGGGACAGGGCCGCAGCGATCCCAGCGATTCCTCCACATGGAATCTGCAGAGCTGGGCGGAGGCTGTGCACGGTTTCTGCGAGGCGTTGGAGATCGAGCGGCCGGTGGTCCTCGGATCGTCGTTTGGCAGCTTCGTGGCGCTGCGGTATGCGATCGAGTATCCAGAGCACCCGAGCAAGTTGATCCTGATGGCGACGGTCGCCCGCATGAGCATGCAGCGAATCTCAGATGCGATGGCGCGCCTCGGCGGAGAGCCGCAGCGCGCCGTGGCGGAGCGCTTCTTCAATGATCCGACGCAAGAGAGCGAAAGCGCCTATATGGACACGTGCATGCCGCTCTACGCGATCACGCCGCAGGACCCAGATGTGGAGCTGCTGGGCGTCCGACGGCCGGAGATCACCCGCCACTTCTTCAAGGCAGAGGGCATGAGCTTCGACCATCGCAAGGGTGCCGCGCGTGTCAGGTGTCCCGTGTTGATCCTCAACGGTGACAGAGACCCGGTCACGCCGCTGGATGGGGCCCGCGAGCTCGCGGACTCGCTCCCTCCCGATCTGGTCGAGCTTGTCACGATCGAGGGTGCGGCTCACGATCTCAGTCGCGATGCGCCTGAGCGGGTGATGCCTTTGCTGCGGCGCTTCATGTGCTCGTGACGGCGGCCACCAGGCGGCGATGGCGCCCGCTGCTGCGTCTGCCCGTCTATGTGGTGCTGCCGGTATCGCCGATGGTGGTGAGCGGATCCGCGAGGCTCGCGGCGGCCTCCGCGAGCACCGTCGTCGCGATCGCCAGTGCGTCCTCGTGGATGTCGAAGCGGGGATGGTGGTGGGGGAATGGCTCGCCGACACCGCTCGGCCTGGCACCCACGAACACGTAGGCCCCAGGCACGTGCTCGAGGTAACAGGCAAAATCCTCGCTTCCTGTGATCGGGTCGATCATCTGCAGGTCCAGGCCGGCGTCTTGGACGATGTGCTCGATCACTTCCGCGATGACCCCGGTGTTGACGAGTGGGGGCAACCCTGTGTCGAAGGCGACATGTGCGCCCATCCTGTGCGTGGCTGCCACCTGCTCTGACAGCTCCACGATCCTCTCGCGCAGCTCCGCGCGGACGCCACGGTCGAAGGCGCGCAGGCTTCCGCCGACCTCGGCGGTAGCGGGAATCACGTTCAGTGCGTCACCTGCGCGGATGCGCGTTATGGACGCAACCGCTGTCTGCCTCGGGTCGATCTCGCGTGCAACGAGCCGCTGCACAGCGTGCACCAACTCTGCTGCGGCCGCCACCGGATCCCGGCCTTCGTGTGGCATCGCTCCGTGCCCGCCGCGTCCGGTGAATCTGATCTCGAAGCGGTCGCTGCTGGCCATCATCAGACCTCGACTGACGCCGACCACACCGAGCGGCAGCGCAGGAAACAGGTGCTGCCCGATGATCGCCTCCACGCCATCCAGCGCTCCAGCGTCGATTAGCCCAGGCGCGCCATGGGGCGGGCACTCCTCCGCGTGCTGGAAGATGAGTCGCACCCGTCCCGCCAGCTCGGCTCGACCCGCGCTCAGCACCGCGGCGACGCCGAGCAGCGCCGCCGCATGGCCGTCGTGGCCGCATGCGTGCATGACTCCGGGCCTCTGGGAGGAGAAGGGAAGACCGGTGGCCTCTGTGATCGGCAGCGCGTCGATGTCCGCGCGCACTGCGATCGTGCGTCCCGGCTTTGCTCCGTCGAGATCGGCCACGACGCTCGTAGCGGTCGGCGAGGTGGGCGTGAGCCCGAGCTCGGCGAGCGCGGCCGCGATGTAGCGTGCAGTCTCGTGCTCCTGGAAGGACAGCTCAGGGTGGGAGTGAAGGTGCTTTCGCCAGGCGATCACCGCAGGGCGTGTCCTGCTCAGATGCGTCGAGCGGCGGCTCCTCGCTGCGTCGGGGACAGGCTGACTGGCGATCGACATGGTCCTCCCAAAAGTGGCATTAGGTAAAATCTATTGCTTTATAGCGTGCCACGATTGCACCTGTCAAGCTCCGACGGGCAGTTGGCGAGGCAGCCGCGGAGAGGTGCGTGCTGCCGGCTTGGCCATCGGCGCTACCGCTCGGCCGCTTCTGCTGGGCGGTGCCCGGGCAGCGTATAGCCGAGCATCACCTGCTCATAGGCCGCGTTGTGCGTATCGATGGCCGCACATATGCGTGCCGGCTCGCGACTGCGCAGGGCATCGAAGACGAGCCATTGGTTTTCGATGCTGAGGTCGTAGTCGACGTGGCCGTAGGGATATGGCTCGCGCAGGGCCGACATGCGGTTGTAGACATCGCGGATTATGTCGGCCAGCATCGCGTTGCCGGACTTCGCTGCGACCATCAGATGAAAACGCTGGTCGGCTTCGATCGCAGAGCGGACGCTGTCAAGATGATTCGGCAGATCCTCCACCAACTTCCGCAACAGCTCGAAGTCGGCCTCGCTTGCTCGCTCGCTGCAGAGCAGCGCTGCGTAGAGCTCGCTTGCGCGGCGCACCTCGAGCACCTGGCGCAGCTCGAACCTCGTCTCGCCTTCGATGTGCGCGAGCACCTGGTCGAGGTTCTCGAGCGACTCGACGACGGTGCCGCCACCGGGGCCGCGTCGCGCCGAGACGATGCCAGCCGATCGCAGCACGGCGAACGCCTGGCGCAGCACAGGACGGCTGATCTCCAAACGCTCGGCGAGGTCTCGCTCCTTGGGCAGCATGTCACCGGGCCCGAAGGCGCCTCCGCGAATCGCGTCCACCAGCACCGCCAGAACGATGTCCGCTGCGCTGCGCAGCCGCACCGGGCGGAACACCGCAAGTCGATCGTCCTCCGTCGCGTCCGGGCTATCGCTCACAGGTTGAATATATATAGCTCAGGATCGTTTACCCATTCCTGTACGGCCGGCTCCGACGCGACTGCAGACGCAGACGCATCCAAAACCGGCCCGACTGGATCCGGCTAGAGCAACCCGAAGCTGCGACCGACGTGCTGCACGAGGTCGAACAGCGGCTGCGGCACGATCCCGAAGAAGAGCGTCGCGGCGCCCATGATCACGGCGACCGCGATCACCTCAGGGTGCGCTCGGCTCACAGACACCCCGGTGGAGGCGGCCGGCAGCTCATCGAGCTCCGGGGAGCCGCCGGCGATGGCGGGCAGCGGTCCCTGGCTGACCGGGGCGGCGATGGCGCTCGACTCGGCCTCCGGCGCATCGCGCATCCACATCGCCGCGATGACCGGCAGGTAGTAGGCGAGCGAGATCATTGAGCCGATCACGATCACCACGCCAAGCCAGGTGTAGTTGCCCGAGACGGCCGCATCGATCAGGTAGAACTTGCCGACGAAGCCCGCGGTAGCTGGGATCCCGGCCAGGCCGAGCATCGAGAGCGTCAGTGGCCAGGCAAGCCAGGGGCGCTCGCGCCCGAGCCCCGCGACCGCCTGCATGCCGTCGCCGAAGCCTGTTTCACGCTCACGCGCGACGATCACCGCGAATGCCGCGAGGTTCATCAGCAGGTAGACGATCAGGTAGAGGGTCGTGGCTTTGACGCCGAGCGTGGTGCCGACGACCACGCCCGCGAGCATGTATCCGGCCTGGGCGACCGAGGAGTAGGCGAGCATCCGCTTCAGCGAGCTTTGGCCGAGCGCGCCGACGTTGCCGACGATGATCGTGACTGCGGCCAGCACCGCGATCGCCGGTCCCCACGAGCTCTGAGCTTCGATCAACGCCACGTCGAAGAGCCGCAGGAACGCGCCGAGCGCGGCGACCTTCGTCGCGACTGCCATGAAGGCCGTGATCGGCGTCGGCGCGCCCTCGTAGACGTCCGGGGTCCATTGGTGGAAGGGCGCCACCGAGGCCTTGAAGCAGAAGCCCGCGGCGCACAGCGCGATGCCTCCGAGCAACAGCGGGTCGCCATAGAGCGATTTCGCGGAAATCGCGCCCGCGATCCCGGAGAAGCTCGTCGAGCCGGTGGCGCCGTAGATCAGTGCCAGCCCGTAGAGCAGCGTCGCCGAGCCGACCGAGCCGATGATCAGGTACTTCAGCCCCGACTCCAGCGAGCGCTCGCGGCGCAATTCGGTTGCGCAGAGCACGTAGAGGGGTATGGACAACAGCTCCAGACCGATGAAGAGGACGACGGTGTTCTGTGCGGAGGCCAGCAGCGACATGCCGCCGATCGAGCTGAGCAGGAGCGCATGCAGCTCACCGTGGGCCGCTTCATGGCTTGCCTTGGAGCGCCAGGCGAGCAGGACGGTGGCGACTCCTGCGGCGATCAGCACGAGGTCGAGCACCAGCGAGAGGCTGTCGAGCTCGATCGCGCCGTCGACCAGTGACTTTTCGGCGTGCCACTGTCCGATCACGAGTCCTGCTGCCACGCCGAGCACGACGAGCGTCAGCAGCGGCACGCCGTGCTCGCGGATCCTACGCGGGCTCATGAGGCCGACGATCAGCACCAGCACGGCCCCGCCGAGGAATGCGATCAGCGGCGAGAGGCCCGCGAAGTCGACGTGGGGGGCGGCTATGTGGGCCAGTGGAATCATCGGCTGGCCACGGCGCTTGGCTTGGGTGAGGAGGCGGTGCCTTCGAGATCGCCTGGCCCCGACGGGCGCTGCCCCACGCCTTCGAAGCTCGCGATCGGGCTTGCGGTGAGCGCTCGCGCAGCTGCCACGGCGGAGACCGCTGAGCGTTCGCTGCGCTCGAGTGCTGGCTGGGGGTAGATGGCGAGGAAGAGGATCGCGCCGACCAGCGGAAGCAGCACGAGGCCATCACGCACGCTGATCTCGCGGGAGCGCACGTTGGGCCCGACGCGGTTGTGCATGCTGCGGATGAAGAGCCGCAGCGCGTAGACGCTTGCGCCGAGCACCCCCGTGAAGGCGATCACGGCGATCGCGAGCTTGGACTTGAAGACGCCGAGCAGGATCAGGAACTCACCGACGAAGTTGGCCGAGCCGGGCATCGCGAGCGTCGCGAGCGCCACGATCAGGAACAGGGACGCGAACACCGGTGCCCGGAAGGCCACTCCGCCCATGTCCCTGATGTCCTGCGAGCCGCCCGCTCGACGGGAGAGCAGCAGGATGATGAAGAACACAGGCGCGACCACGAGCCCGTGGTTGACCATCTGCAGCAGCGCGCCCTGCGCTCCCTGGGGGTTCAAAGCGAATATGCCGAGCGTGATGAAGCCGAGTTGGGCCACCGAGGAGAAGCCCGCGATCAGGCGCGCGTCGGTCTGCGTGAAGGCAAGCATCGTGCCGTAGAGGATCGAGATCAGCGCGATCAGCAGCATCAGCGTCTGGAAGTGGACGGCCGCCTGCGGGAACAGTGGCAGCACGATCGCGAGGAACCCGTATGCCCCAACCTTCGAGAGCACGCCGGAGAAGACCATCAGCACCTCTATCGGCATCGTCCGGTAGCCGTCTGGCATCCAGCCGTGCAGCGGGAAGGCGGGCATCTTCACCAGGAACGCGGCGGCGAAGAAGAGGAAGATCCACTCCTGGGAGCCCTTGCTCAGCGGCAGCGCCTGCAGGCTCGAGAGCACGAATGTGATCGGCGTGCCGTGCTGCTGGGAGGCAAGGACCCCGGTGGCGATCGCCGCGGCGAGCATCAGCAGCGACCCCACCAGCGTGTAGATGACGAGCTTGATCGTCGCCCTGATGCGCTGGTCGCGCTCGCCTTCTCCCCACATCCCGATCAGGAAGTAGAACGGGATCAGCATCAGGTCGAAGAAGGCGACGAACAGCGCGAGATCCTGCGCGAGGAACGCGCCGAGCACCGCCGACTCGGCGACCATGAAGAACAGGTAGTAGAGGTGCGGTCGCTCCGGCGGGTTCTCGCCGCGCAGGTTGGATGCGAGCATCGCAACTGCGAAGAGCAGCGTGGTCAGGCCGACGAGCAGTACGTTGAGCCCGTCGATGCCGAGCTTGTAGTGGATCCCGAGCGAGGCGATCCAGGTCACGTTGGTGACGTGCTGCAGCGTTTGGGTGATCAGATGCGAGGACTGCGTTCCGGGCGTGTATTCGGCGATGTAGCCGATCGACAGCGCGAATGCGGCGATCGAGCCCACGAGCGCCAGGGCACCGGGGATCGTGCGCCCGGAGTCGCTTGTGCCCATCGCGCGTCCGGCGATCGCGCCCGACCAGTCCGCAGACGGCGGGAAGCCAGATCAGGATTGAGAGTGCGGGCATCTAGGCTCCCACCGAGGTCGGGGTGCGGATACAGGTGGGGATCGTCTTCATCTGGCTCATGCCTGCAGCAGGAAGTAGAGGCCGACGGCGGCGACGCCGAGCACGATCATCGCGGCGTAGTAGCGGATCAGTCCGCTCTGCACCGAGCGCACCAGAGCCGAGCCCGCACGCACGAGCCCGGAGGGCCCGCCGACGAGCGCGTCTTCGATCACCGAACGCTCGAATGTGCCGCGGGCGAAGCGCCCGACGGCGGCGACCGGTGCCACTATCAGCAGCCCGATCGCCTCATCGAAGTACCACTTCGCGGCAAAGAGCGTGTAGAGCGGGCGCAGGCGCTCCTGGAAAGCCGTTGCGCGCTCGGGCGCCACGCCCCAGATCTGCCACGCGATCGCGATCCCGAGGAGGCCGATCAGCGCGCCGCCGATCAGGCCCGCGATCAGCAGGCCGTTGCGCGTATGCACTTCGTAGAGCGAGGAGGTCGCAAAGCTCGGCTTCAGGAAGTCGTCGACCACAAAGTCGACGTTGGGGATCTGGATCAGGCCGGCGCCGATCGCGCCGAGCGCCAGCAGCGACATCGCAAAGCGCATCGGCCGCGCCCGCTCGGCGATTGCGTGGGCGGGCCCCGGGAAGCCCACGTCAGTGTCCTCGATCTCCCCGTCGGCGGGGTTGAACGGATGCTCTGCGTGGTGCAGGTGGCCCGCTTCGAGCTCCTTGGCCTCCGGGCAGGGCTCGCCGTGGAAGGCGATGAAGATCATCCGGAACGTGTAGAGCGCGGTCAGGAAGGCGCCGAGGTAGCCGACCCCGTAGAGGACCCAGTGCCAGCCGCCTCGCTCGCCCGTGACCAGCAGGATCTCGTCCTTGGAGAAGAATCCGGAGAACGGCGGGATGCCCGAGAGCGCAAGCCCGCCGATCAGGAAGCAGGCATAGGTGTATGGCATCGCTTTGCGGAAGCCTTTCATCTTCTTCAGCGACTGCTCGCCGGCCATCGCGCCGATGATCGAGCCGGCGGCCATGAACAGCAGCGCCTTGAAGAAGGCGTGGGTCATCAGGTGGAAGAGGCCTGCGGCGTAGGCGCCAACCGAGACGCCCATGATCATGTAGCCGATCTGGGACATCGTGGAGTAGGCGATCACACGCTTGATGTCGGTCTGCACGAGGCCGATCGTGCCGGCGATGAGCAGCGTCGCGGCACCCACGACCGCGCCCACATCCTGCGCTGCGGGAGCCCGTTCGAAGAGCGGGTGCATGCGCGCGATCAGGTAGACGCCGGCGGTCACCATCGTGGCGGCGTGGATCAGGGCGGAGACCGGCGTCGGTCCCTCCATCGCGTCCGGGAGCCAGGTGTGGAGCGGTATCTGCGCCGACTTGGCAAAGGCGCCGACCAGCAGCAGCAGGCAGCCCGCGACCAGATCGCCGTGGCCGGCGCCGTTGAACGCACCGGTTTCGGCGGCGTGGAAGCTGCCGAGGAATTCCAGCGTGCCGGTGTGCTTGAGGATGAAGAATGTCCCGAGCACGAGCCCGACGTCGCCGACGACGTTGATCACGAACGCCTTGATGCCGGCCTTGGTCGCGGTCTGGCGCCTGTACCAGAAGGAGATCAGCAGGTAGGAGGCGGCGCCGACGAACGCCCAGCCCACGATCAGCAGCAGGAAGTTGCTCGCGAGCACGAGCAGCAGCATCGAGAAGACGAAGAAGTTGAGGTAGGCGAAGTAGCGGGTGAAGCCGCGGTCCCTGTCCAGGTAGGAGACCGAGTAGACGTGGATCAGAGTCGAGACGCCGCTGACGACCAGGATCATGAATACCGAGAGCGGGTCCACGAGGATCGACATGCGGGCATTGATCCCGTTCGTGACCGCGTATTCCCACAGCGCCGAGACCGCGATGCGGTGATCGGGCGAGTGCCCCTGCATGGTGATGAGCGCACCGATCGCGGCAAGGAAGGAGAGGAAGATCGCTCCGGTGCCGATCCATCCGGCCGTGCGTCCGGGCAGCGCCTCGATGCGCTTGAAGCCGAGGCTGAGGATGAGCAATCCCGCCAAGGGGAATGCGAGCACGAGCCAGCCGAAGGTGGTCTGCGTCATATCCGGCGCTCCGCGAATCCTGGGCACGCAGGGCAAGCTGGACAAGGACGCAGCGAGCGTGGCGTACTCGGTACGCGAGCGAGTGAGGACGCAGATCCAGCGCCGCCATGCGTGCCCAGGATCATCCGTGCAGCTCCCTCAGTTCATCCGCATCGATCGGCAGGCGCCGGCGGTAGATCGCGACGATCATGCCGAGGCCTATGCAGACCTCGCATGCCGCGACGGTCATCACGACGATCGCGAATATCTGCCCGTCGCCGTTGCCCCACATCCGCGAGAAGGCGATCAGGGCGAGATTCGCGCCGTTGAGCATGAGCTCCAGGCAGAGCAGCATCACCAGTGGGTTGCGGCGGGTGGTCACGCCGACGGCGCCAAGCGCGAACACGACGGCGGAGACCACGAGATACCAGGCTATGGTCACTGTGGCTCCATCCTGCAGACGCCTGCGCTGCCTGTGCGTGTGGAGCTCATCGCACCGTCTCCGGCTCGTGCTCGGCACGAAGGCCCGCTGCGGCCTCGGCTGTGGGCATCCTGCCTTCGACGCTCTCAGCCATCGTGCCGGTGCCGAGCGGGCGGAAGATGTGAAGCGGCGTGAGCGTCTCCTGCTCCTCGCCCAGGCCGCCGCGGCGACGGGCGAGCACCACAGCGCCGACGGCCGCGACCAGCAGCAGAAAGCTTGCGATCTCGAAGGCGATCAGGAAGCGCGTAAGCAGCAGTTCGCCGATGTAGGCGGGGGTGCCGAAAGTCCTGGGCCCCGGCCGATACGGGGCGCCGTAGGAGTCGATTGCCTTCAGGCCGGTTCCAAGCAGCGCGACAAGCAGCTCGGCAAGCAAGCAGCCGCCGACCACGGCGGCGAGGGTGCGCGTGCGCGCCACAGCGGTGGAGGCACCGCGCAGCCGATCGCCGATCGAGGCGGACTCCTCGCCGACGTAGGCGACGACGAACACGTAGAGCACCATTACCGCGCCGGCATAGACCACGACCTGTACGGCGGCGACGAATTCGGCGCGCAGCAGCAGGAAGAGCACCGCCAGGCAGACGAGATGGGTGACCAGGGCGAGCACGTTGTAGAAGGCGTCGCGCAGCATCACGACGCCCACCGCCCCCGCGATCACGCCGATCGCGGCGATGAAGAAGATGACCGCGCTCACCGGCGGCTCTCTCTGCGCATTCCAGGCGTGCCCACTACTCGCCCTCCCGGCGCAGCGGCGTTCTCTCCAGCGGCTCGGCGAGCAGCATCTCCTTGGTGAAGATCAGATCCGAGCGGTCGTAGGCCGATAGCTCGTAGTCGTGGCCCATCGTGATCGCGTCGAATGGGCAGGCGACCTCGCAGTAGCCGCAGAAGATGCAGCGCGACATGTTGATCTCATAGACCGCGGCGTAGCGCTCGCCCGCGGATACGCGGTGCTCGGGCGTATTCTCCGCCGCAACGACGCGAATGCAGTCGGCCGGGCAGGCGGCGGCGCAGAGTGAGCAGCCCACGCACTTCTCCAGGTTGGTGTCCTCGAATCGGTGCAGCTTGTGGCGACCGCGGAAGCGCGGGTAGACGGGCACCTTCTCCTCGGGGTACTGGATCGTGACCGGGCCTTCGATCCAGCGTCCCATCGTGGTGCCAAGGCCCCGCATCGTCTCGCGGAAGGTGCGCCAGAAACTGCGCGTGGGCCCGGGCGCTGGTGCGCGCTGGACCGATACGACATCCTCGCCGGGGTTCCACGTCATTTGTGGCTCACCACCACGATCACGGCGGTGAGCAGCGCGTTCAGGGTCGCAAGCGGCAGCAGCACCTTCCAGCCGAAGCTCATCAGCTGGTCGTAGCGCAGCCGGGGCAGCGTCGCCCGCACCCAGATGAAGAAGAAGGTGATGATGCCCATCTTCACGAGCACGATGATCGGGTCCACCCAGCCGGGGGGGTGAATGCCGAACGGCAGCAGCCAGCCGCCGAGGAAGACGGTCGTCACGATCCCGGAGACGACGAGCACGTTCAGGTACTCGGCGAAGTAGTAGGAGGCGAAGCGGCCGCCGCCGAACTCGGTGTTGTAGCCGCCCACGAGCTCCGCGTCGGCCTCGGTGAGGTCGAAGGGCGCCCGGTTGGTCTCCGCGAAGCTCGCGGTGAGGAAGATCAAGAAGCCGACGAACTGGGGCACGATGTACCACATGCCGCCCTGGGCGTGGACGATCCCGGTCAGCGAGAGGGTCTGCGCCGTGAAGACCACTCCGACGAGCGCAAGTCCCTGGGAGACCTCGTAGGAGATCAGCTGGGCGGCGGCCCGCATGGCGCCGAGGAACGAATACTTCGAGCCCGAGGCCCAACCGCCGAGCATGATTCCGTAGAAGGCGATCGCGCCGAAGGCGAACAGGTACAGCGGCCCGATCGAGACGTCGACGCCATAGAGGCCGACTCTTTCGCCGCCGATGTGCTGGACGTCGCCGAACGGGATGATCGAGAACGCCGCTACGGCGGTGATGATCGAGATGCCCGGTGCAAGAGCGAACAGCAGGCCGGCTGAAGTGTTTGGCCGGAACTGCTCCTTGGTGAGCAGCTTGACGATGTCCGCGAGCGGCTGCAGCAGACCGTAGGGGCCGACCCTGTTGGGGCCATAGCGGCCCTGGAAGCGCCCGAGCAGCTTGCGCTC
Organism: uncultured Actinomycetota bacterium; assembly: GCA_963757925.1. Lineage (GTDB taxonomy): Bacteria > Actinomycetota > Thermoleophilia > Solirubrobacterales > Solirubrobacteraceae > Palsa-744. The sequence continues at coordinate 229,739 of CAVWTE010000011.1, read as the reverse complement.
TGCGATCAGCACGATCGGCACGAGCTGCAGTGCGACGGCGAAGATCACGATCCCCTTGAGGATCTGGACCCACCATTCTTCGTAGTAGCCGACGAGGGCCAGCGGCGCGCTCATCCGGGCACCCGCTCTCCGTGTAGGCCGGCGGCGGCCTCGCGGTCCTGCCAGCGCACGCCCTTGGCGCCGATCTCCTCGAGCGTGAGGCCGGCATAGAAGGGCACGGCCTCGATCAGCTGCTCAGTTGCCATCTGTCCGTTGTCCACTTCGAGATCGAGCCCCAGCTGGACGGCGAGGTCGGCGATCGCCATCCAGCCTGCCCGCGTCTGCCCCTGCCTGCCGATCGCCGGTCGAAGACGCTGGATGCGGCCGTCGGGATGCACGACGGTGCCCTCCTTCTCGGCGTGCGACTCGGCTGGGAAGACGACGGTGGCATGCTCGGCGATGCCGGCGCTCAGCGTCGAGGCGTGTGCGATTACGCTGGTTGCGCGCTCGAGCGCTTCCTGCCAGCGCTCGCGGTCGTATCCGTCGGCGAGCGGGTCGCATTGCAACAGGTACAGCGCCGTGAGCTCCCCATCGGCGAGTGCCGTGGCGATGCCCTGCGCATCGAGGCCCGCATCGGTGTCTGCGAGCGGCTGCAGGCCGGGGCTGGCGTTCGGCAGTACGCCTGCCTCTCTGAGTCCCCGGCTGTTTGAGCCGGAGGGCACTTCGAGCAGGCCTGCCCCCGTAGCGGTGCTCATTCCAAGGCGCTCGGCGATCGCGAGCAGCGCCTTGGCGCCGGCTGCGCCCTGCTCGCCGCAGGTAAGCCGTTCGCCCCAGACGATCGCAACCTCGGCGGGGGCCTGCTCGTCCTGGCCGCCGCGATCGTCCTTGCCTGCGTCGGCGAGCAGCTTTGCCAGGGAGCGCACCTCGGCCGGGTCTGCGCCCGCGCTCTGCGCCAGCCCATCGACCTCGCCGTCGGCGCCGAGTGCCGCGGCCAGCGCTTGCGCAAAGAGCGCGCCCATGCCCGGCGCGAAGCGCACCGCTTGCGAGGCCTTGCGGTCGAGCGGTGCCTTGGCATCTGAGGCGACCGCGAGCGTGACCCCTTTGTGGCGAGCGCCCTTGCGGAGACGCAGGTCGATGATCGGCATGTCAGCCACCGGATCGCAGTCGAGCACGAGTACCGCATGGGCGTGCTCGAGGTCTGAGACCTGCGCCTGCAGCGCGGGCTCTGCGAGCTGTCGGTGCAGCTCGAGCGGCAGCGCACCCGCCTGACGGGAGTCGATGTGCGGGGAGGAGAGACCCTCTCGCATCGTGCGCGCAAGCAGGAAGCCCTCCTCGTTGGTCGCCTGGCCGCCGATGAGCGCCGCACTGTGTTGCCCGGCGCGGCGCAGGGCTCCGGCGGCCTCGCCGAGCGCCCGTTCCCACGAGACGGCTCGAAGCACGCCTCCGTCCCTGACCATCGGCTCGGTGATCCGCTGCGGACCATGGATCTCATCGCGCACGAAGCGGCCGCGGTTGCAGAGCCAGCCGTCGTCGACCTCGGGGTTCTCGCGCGCGAGCGCCCGCAGCACCTGCTCATCGCGGACCGTGAGCGTGACGTTGCACTGCGAGGGACAGAGCGTGCAGACGGTGCCCGCGTCCTCGATGTCCCAGGGCCTCGCCTTGAAACGGTAGGGCAGCGCCGTGAGCGCGCCCACCGGGCACAGCTCGACGATGTTGCCGGAGAAGGGCGCCTCGTATGGATGCCCGTCGAAGGTCGCCACATAGGAGTGGGCGCCGCGCTCGAGCAGCACGAGCTGGTGGTCTTCGGAGACATCCTGTGAGAAGCGCACGCAGCGGTAGCAGAGGATGCAGCGCTCACGGTCGATCGCGATCTTCGAGGAGAGCTCGACTGGCTTGACGAAGTGGCGCTTGGGCTCGATGAAGCGCGAGATGCCGCCGCCCCAGCCGAAGGTGATGTCCTGCAGCGGGCACTCGCCGCCCTTGTCGCAGACCGGGCAGTCGAGCGGATGGTTGATCAGCAGAAACTCGACGACGCTCTGCTGTGCCTCCTTGACCCGATCGGTTTGGGTGTTGACCACCATGCCGTCCTTCACCGGCGTCGAGCATCCGGTCTGCAACTTCGGGATGCCCTCGATCTCCACCAGGCACATGCGGCAGGCGCCCACGGGGCCACCCAGCTTTGGCTCGTAGCAGAAGACGGGTATCTCGACATCGCCGTGCTTGGCGGCGTCCACGAGCATCGAGTTCTCAGGCGCCTGCACCTCGCGGCCGTCGATCGTGAAGGTGATGATGCGCTGCTGTGGTCGCGGCATCAGAGAGTCCCCGGGTAGGCGCCCGCGGGCTGCGGCTGGCCGTGGATCGGCGCCCCCTGCGCGGCCAGCGCGGCCTCTGAAGCCAGCTGGTGGATCAGTGCATCCTCGCGTGTTGCCTGCGCCTGCTCGATCGTCTGTTCGAACTCCTCCCGGAACTTCACGATCATCGAGCCGATCGGCATCGCCATGGCATCGCCGAGCACGCAGAGGCAGTGGCCGATGATGTTGGTGCAGACCGAGGCCATGATGTCGAGGTCCATCGGCGTCGCCTCGCCGCCAGCGATCCTTTCGAGCATCTTCACGGTCCAGTTGGTGCCCTCGCGGCAGGGAGTGCACTTGCCGCAGGACTCGTGCCGGTAGAACTTCGCGACCTTCATCGCGACGTCGAGGATCGGTGTGGAATCGTCGACGATGATGATCGCGCCGGAGCCGAGCATCGTTCCGGCCTTGGCCAGCGAGTCGAAGTCGTAGGGGATGTCGAGGTCCTCGCCGGTGAGAACCGGGGCCGAGGAGCCGCCCGGGAACCAGCACTTCACCTTGCGTCCCTCGGCCGGGCCGCCCGCAAGGTCGTAGATGATCTCGCGCGAGGGTATGCCGAGTTCGATCTCGTAGTTGCCGGGGCGCTGGACGTGGCCCGAGATCGAGATCACCTTCGTGCCTTTGGAGGTCTCGGTGCCGATGCCCGCGTAAGCCTGGCCCCCCATCTTCACGATCGCCGGCACGGTGGAGAGCGTCTCGACGTTGTTGATCAGGGTCGGCCCCTGGTAGAGGCCGTTGATCGCGGGGAACGGCGGCTTCAGACGCGGGTTGCCGCGCTTGCCCTCGAGCGAGTCGAGCAGGCCGGTCTCCTCGCCGCAGATGTAGGCGCCGGCGCCGCGGTGGACGACCAGCGAGAGGCTGTGCGCCGACCCGAGCACGTTCTCGCCGATGTAGCCGGCCTGCCTCGCTTCCACGAGCGCCGCGTCGAGCGTGTCCGCCTGCAGCACATACTCGCCGCGGATGTAGATGAACGCTTCCGCGATGCCGGCCGCCCACGTCGCGATCACGATCCCCTCGATCAGCATGTGCGGGCTCTTCTGCATCAACTCGCGGTCCTTGAAGGTGCCGGGCTCGGACTCATCCGCGTTGCAGACCAGGTACTTGCGGGCCGCGCCCTTGGGCAGGAAGGAGACCTTCTTGCCCATCGCAAAGCCTGCGCCGCCGCGGCCGCGCAGGCCGGAGGCTTCGAGCTCTGCAAGCACGTCGCCTGGCTCCATCGCGAGCGCCTTGCGCAGCGCCTGGTAGCCGCCGCGGCGCTCGTAGACCTCGCGCGTCGCCAGCCCCGGCTCGTCGATGTCGGTGAGCAGCAGCATCGGCCGCTCCGCGGTCGCGGCGCTCATCGCTCATCTCCGGTGCTGGCAGCTGTCTGCATGGGGTGGGAAGGGTACTGCTGGGAGTTGGCGGCAGGATCTGCGACCAACATCCGCGCGAGCTGCTTATCGGGGAGCACCGGACGCCCGTTTCGCACGTCCTCGAGCAGCTGCGGCACGTCCGCGATCTCGAGCGGGCCGACATATACGCCGTCCACTGAGGCCATCGGCGCGATGTCGCAGGCGCCCAGGCACTCGAAGGGACGCACGTTGAGCTCTCCGTCCCCCTGTGCGGCCTCCTGCATGGCCTCGAGCAGCGCGTCTGCGCCGCGCAGAGAGCAGGAGATGTTCGTGCATACGTAGACCGAGTGGCGGCCGACGGGCTCGGTCTCGAGCATGTCGTAGAAGGTCGCCACGGCGGCCAGCGACGCGGGCGTCACCTGCATCACGCAGGCGACCTGCTCGATCGCGAGCGGCGAGCACCAGCCGTGCACGCGTTGAGCGGCGGCCAGCGCCGGTAGCGCCGCCGAGGTCGGGTCGGGGTAGAGCGCCATGTGGCCCTCGATCTCGGTGCGTAGCGCCTGCGGCACCTCGACGCTCTCGGGGTCGGGGATATCGGCGGGAAGCTTGTCCCGGTCGGTCGCGCGGTCGAAGCCGCCGGCAACACTCATCGGTCGATCCCTCCGAGCACCGGGTCGAGCATCGCGAGCGTTGCGATCAGATCGGCTATGTAGGAGCCCTCGGCCATCTCGCTGAGCGCCTGCAGGTTGACGAAGCTGGGGTCGCGCATGTGCACCCTCGCGGGCTTGGAGGAGCCGTCGGAGCGCACGAAGCAGCCGAGCTCGCCGCGCGGTGACTCGACCGCGGAATAGACCTCGCCGGGCGGCACGCGCATGCCCTCGGTGACGAGCTTGAAGTGGTGGATCAGCGCCTCCATCGAGGTGGCGAGCTCGTGCCTGGGCGGCAGCGCGATCTTGCGGTCGGTGGTGATGTAGGGCCCTTCCGGCAGCCCTGCAAGCGCCTGGGAGATGATCTTCACCGACTCGTATATCTCGGCGAGGCGCACGGCGAAGCGGTCGTAGTTGTCACCGAGCGTGCCCACCGGGATCTTGAAGTCGAAGTCCTCATAGGAGGAGTAGGGCGCCGCCTTGCGCAGGTCCCAGGGGTTGCCCGCGGCGCGCAGCAGGGGGCCGGTGACGCCGTAGCCGAGCAGCTTCTGCGCATCCAGGGGGCAGGTGCCACGCAGGCGCTGCAGGACGATCTCGTTGCTGTGCAGCAGCGCGTTGTACTGGTCGGTGCGTCCGGGCATCACATCGACGAACGCCTTCAGCTTCTCGGTGAAGCCGTGGGGGATGTCCTCCATCACGCCGCCGACCTGGAAATAGCGCGTGTGCATCCGCTGTCCGGCTGACATCTCGAAGAGGTCGAGGATCTGCTCGCGCTCGCGGAAGCAGTACCAGAACATCGAGATCGCGCCCAGATCGAGCGCTGAGGTGCCAAGCCAGACCAGGTGGGACATGATCCTGTTGAGCTCGAGGTGGATCACGCGCAGATACTGGGCACGCTTTGGCACCTCGACCTCGGCGATCGCCTCCACGGCTGTGCAGAAGGCCATCGAGTTGAAGAAGTAGGAGAGGTAGTCCATCCGCTCGAGGACCGGGATCACCTTCCAATAGGCCTTGTCCTCGGCCGTCTTCTCGATGCCGGTGTGGACGTAGCCGATGATCGGCTTGATGTCGCGCACGACCTCGCCCTGGAGGGTGATCAGCAGGCGTAGGACCCCGTGGGTGGCGGGGTGGTGGGGGCCCATGTTGAGCGTGAGCAGCTCCTGGTTGCCGTGGCCTCCACCCCAGGCATCGAGCGACTCCGTCCCGACCGCGCCGTCGGCCTCGGGCTCATCGATCGGGGAGAGCGTGATGCTCTCCTCCATACGGCGATATGCGGACCTGGTCGGCGTGCTCACTCGGAGAGTCCGGAGGTGGAGGAGGTCTGGGCAGCCTGCTCGGCTGGGTCGTTGAAGGTGAAGAGCACGGGCTCGCCGCCGATGGGGAAGTCGCGCCGCTGAGGATGGCCCTCGTAGTCCTCGGGCATCAGGATCCGGCGCAGGTCGGGATGGCCGTCGAAGATCACGCCGAACATGTCGTAGATCTCACGCTCCTGGTGGTTGGCGGTCGGCCACTCGGGGGTGACCGAATCCACGTGGGGGTTCTCTGTGGAGACCTGGACCCTGACCGTGAGCCTGTCGACGTTGGTCATGTCGAGCATCTCGTAGTGGACGCCGAGTCGCGGCTCGTGCGGGTAGTAGTCCACGCCGTGGACACTCGACATGAATGCGTAGCCGCGATCGCGTAGCGCGGAGAGCGCCGGGCGAATCGCCTTCGGCGCGAGCGAGATGCTCGCCCGATCGCGAAAGAACGCAGTCTCGAGCACGCCCGCATCGCCGATCTCGGGCTTGGCGGCAAGCTCCTGTGCGATCAGCTCGAGCTCGGTGGCGTCAGGCACCGGCTGCTCCCGTGGGCGCGAGTATGGTCTCAGTCACCAGGTGCCACCCTCGACACAGCAACAGCCCTCTCCTCGGTTCCCACGGCGTCGTAGCGCTTGCGCCAGCTCATGTCTGGGTCCTCTTGAACCATCTTGCGCAGCTTCAGCACGCCGTGCATCAACGCCTCTGGACGCGGCGGGCATCCAGGGACGTGGACGTCGATCGGCATGAACTTGTCGGCCGGCACGAGCGCATAGTTGTTGAAGACGCCCATCGAGGAGCAGCACGCGCCCATCGAGATCGTCCACTTGGGCTCGAGCATCTGGTCGTAGATGCGGCGTACGATCGGCGCCATCTTGATGGAGACGCGCCCGGAGAGGATCAGCAGGTCGGCCTGCCGGGGGGAGGCGCGGAACGCCTCGTAACCGAATCGCGCGACATCGACGCGGGCGGCGACGATCGACATCATCTCGATCGCGCAGCAGGCGAGGCCGAAGGTCGCGGGGAAGAAGGAGTTGCTGCGCCCCCAGGCGACCGCCTTGTCCAGGGTCGTGGTCAGAACCCGTTCGTGGACGTAGCGTTCGAGCTCCTCTTCGCGGACGCTGTCGCTTGCGATCTGCTCGTCTTCGAGATGGGCGCCTGGGGTGGGCCCTTCAACGTCGGCGCCGCGCAGCAGGCGGCGGGCGCTCGTGTGCTGGATGCGCAGCAGATCCGAGTCCACGGCGGCCTCGCCCAGCGGTTGCCTGATCACTTCCATTGCAGAGCCCCCCTGCGCCAGACATAGATGAAGGCGACGAACAGCAGCACGATGAAGACGATCGTCTCGGCAAGCGCGAAGCCGCCGTACGCGCGCAGCTGGACGGCGATCGGATAGAGGAACACGACCTCGATGTCGAAGAGGATGAAGAGCATCGCGATCAGGTAGAAGCTGATCCCGAAGCGCATGCCGCGCTTGACCTCCGACGGCAGTCCGCACTCGTACGGGGCCTGCTTGCGGGCGATCGCCCGGCGCGGGCCGATCTTCGAGTTGAGAGTGGCGAACGCGACCCCCACAGCACCACCCAGGGCGAGGAAGACGATGGCTGGAAGGTAGCTGCGCAGCACGAGCCGGTTTATATCACCCTTGTACCAATGTGTTACATAGTGACGATTGACGCGAGCCTTCGCGTCTGCTACGGAATTCCGGGCTGGCCTGCGCACTGTCTGAGGCGGTGCCTGTGACGCACGCGATCGTGCTGGGCGCGATCGCCGTCGCGGCGCTAAACGCGATTCCCGCGATCGTCGGCGGCTGGTACTGGCAGCGCGAGCAGCCCAGCCGGGCCTTCTGGATCCTGCTGCGAGTCGGCCAGGCCTCGGCGTTGCTGCTCGCGCTCGCCGTCGGCCTGCTCGCGGCTACCAGCCACTACTCGAGCGAACGGCTCTTCTACCTATATGCGCTGCTTCCGCTGGTGATCGCCTTCATCGCAGAGCAGTTGCGGGTTGCCTCCGCCCAGACGATCCTCGACCACCACGAGCTGCCAGATGCCAAGGCCGTCGGACACTTGAACGAGTTGGAGCAGCGCCTGATCGTCACAGCGATCCTCAAGCGCGAGATGGGCGTGATGGCGCTCTCGGCGCTGGTGGTGGTCTTCCTCGCCTGGCGCGCCGCCGAAACCGCGCACGGCTTCTGAGGGCACGCCCGCCGGGACAGTCACGTAATATCCCCGCTCGCATGCCCGTCCCCCGCTACAGGACCAGCTCGCTGAGGAGCCGGCTGCGCGCCATCGCCGCGCCGCGCCGCGCGCGCGCGGCGAGCACGCTCGTGGCGCTGCCGCTGGCCGCGCTCGGCATCTCCGCCTGCGGTACACAGGGCATCTCGCTCTCGAAGTCCAACCCGGACTATTCCGGCGCCGTGATCTTCCGCGACCACTGCTCGGGCTGCCACACGCTCGCGGTCGTCGGCGCCGAGGGCTCGGCGACCAGCATCCAGGACCGCGTGAAGACCAACGCGCCCAACTTCAACTTCCGCAAGGAGACCGTCGAACAGGTTCTCTACGCGATCCGCAACGGCGGTTTCTCCGGCGAGGTCATGCCGGAGAACGTGGTCGTCGGCAAGCAGGCGCAGGAGGTGGCGCAGTTCCTCTCCAAATACTCTGGCCTGCAGGCGCCGAAGGAACCGGGTCAGAGCGCCGAAGCGCCGAAATAGAGATCGGCGCCGAGGGCGGGACGGCAGTCCGATGCTCGATCTGAGGCTGATCCGGCGCGAGCCCGAGCAGGTCAAGCGGGCGCTTTCTCGCCGCGCCCCTGTCCTTGCTGAGGCGGTCGATGAGATCGTGGCGCTCGATGAGCGGTGGCGGGCGGCTACGAGTAGCGCCGAGGCGCTGCGGGCAACGCAGAAGGAGGCCTCCGAGCAGGTCGCGGCCGGCAAGCGCAGCGGCGCCGATGTCAGCGCGCTGCTCGAACAGACCAGAGAGATGAGCGCGCAGGTCAAGGCGTTCTCCGAGCAGGCCGACTCCGCTCGTGCGCGGTTGAATGAACAGCTTGCCCGCCTGCCGAACCTGCCAGACCAGACCGCCGCCGGCGGGCCCGAGGATGAGGTGCTGCGGATCGTCGGGAAGCCACGCGAGCTCGACTTCGAGCCGCGCGACCATCTCGATCTCGCCGGTCCCCTGATAGACATGGAGCGGGCCGCGAACCTCTCCGGTGCCCGCTTTGCCTACCTGAAGGGCGATCTGGTGATGCTCGAGCTGGCGCTCGTGCGCTACGCGATGGAGAAGGTTCAAAGCCACGGCTTCACGCCCGTGATCCCGCCCGTACTCGTGCGCGAGCGGGCCCTTTACGGCACCGGCTTCCTGCCCGACACCGAGCAGCAGATCTACACGCTCGACCAGGACGACCTCTATCTGGTCGGTACCTCTGAGGTGGCGCTGGCCTCGCTGCACGACGGCGAGGTGATCGACGCTGCAACGCTGCCGCTGCGCTACGCGGGGTTCTCGCCCTGCTTCCGGCGCGAGGCGGGCGCGGCGGGCAAGGACACCCGCGGCATCTTCCGGGTGCATCAGTTCGACAAGGTGGAGATGTTCAGCTTCGTCCCTCCATCCGACTCGCCGGCCGAGCACGAGCGCATCCTCTCGATCGAGGAGGAGATCCTCGGCGAGCTTGGGATCCCATACAGGGTCGTGAACATCGCCGTGAACGACCTTGGCGGCTCCGCCGCGAAGAAGTTCGACTGTGAGGCATGGATGCCAAGCCAGGGCCGATACAGGGAGCTGACATCCTGCTCTAACACCACCGACTACCAGGCGCGCCGCCTGGAGATCAGGATGCGGCCCGCGGGGGGTTCGCCCGAGGTGCTGCACACGCTCAACGGCACCGCCGTGGCGGTGGGGCGCACGATCGTCGCGCTGCTGGAGAACGGGCAGCAGGGAGATGGGAGCGTGGTGCTGCCGGAGCGGCTCGTGGCGTACGGTTCGCCAGCAGAACTGCAGGCGGGCGTCGAGGGGCCTTCAGTCGGCTGAGGTTTGCACTCTGAGTGCTGAAGGTCGGATGCTCTGAGCCCTCCACGGGCCCCAGGGCATGTTTTTTCTGTGCGCAAATCTCTTGTGCAGCGGTGGTGCCGGTCGGTAGATTCAGACTGATCGATGGTCAAAAACACCCCGCAGTCACGTCCGCCGGGAGTCGAGATCGTGTCTTGCAGTCCGCAGCAGGCGGAGTCGGGTAGGAGTGCGCTGCTGCTGGCGGCTGACCTCGCTGTTGGTGCGGCCTCGCAGGCGACGCACTTGGCGCAGCGGGTCAGCGCCACCGGCTTGAACGCGAGCCTCGCCGCTGGGCGGCTGGTCTCGGCGCTGCCGGCCGCGAACGGTGCAGGCCAGCTCCTGTCCATTGCCACGCGCCCGCTGGTGGATAGCGGCCGCGAGACGCGCACCCGAGTACGGTCAGCTGCCCAGACCAGCACCCAACGCCTGCTCGAGGCGGTCGCGCCGTGGCTCATCGACACTCTCGACATCGACGCGCTCGTGCGGCGGATCGACATCGATCGGCTTGTCCGCCGGATCGAGATCGATGACCTCGTCGGCCGCATCGACATCGACGCGCTCATGCAGCGAATCGACCTGGATGCCGTTGTCGCTCGCATTGATGTGAACCGAGTTGTGGAACGCATCGACGTCGACGCCGTCGTCGAGCAGACGGAGCTTGGCACCGTCGTAGCACGGTCCACCAGCGGCTTTGCCAGCGAGGCGCTCGACGCCGCTCGAACTCAGGCCGCTGATGTCGACACACGTGTCAATCGCGTGGTGAACCGCATGCTGGGCCGCAAGGAGAGTGAGGTACCGACCGGGCCGCCTCTGCTCGCAGGCGAGACACGTGCAGAGGCTTCCGAGTCGCGCACCGAGCCCGCGTCGGCGGACGCGCCGGACGGGGAGTCAAAGTGAGGGACGGCAACGCCCGCCGTGCTTTGACCCAACAGGGCCTTTACGCGGGTGCTTTGAGCCGCCTGCTGGCATACGGCGCGGACCTCCTCATCCTCACCGTCGTTTATACCGCGGCGCTCGCGCTGCTGGAATTCGCGATCGATGTCGCCACGCCGTGGAATGTCGACCTCAAGACTGGGCATGTGCTCGTCCTCGTGGGGGAGTTGCTTTGGGCTGTGTTCTACTTCGGTAACTCATGGGCCATCTTTGCCCGCTCGCCCGGGATGACGCTGCTGGGGCTCAGGATCGTGCAGGCAGACGGCTCCTCGCTCGACCGCCATCACGCGATCATCCGTCTCATCGCGTTCCCACTCGGGTTCCTGACACTGGGAATCGGGTTCTTGGGCATCATCTTCGGCCGCACCCACCAGGCGATCTACGATCGCATCGCGAAGACGGCAGTCGTCTACGACTGGGATGCGGAGGCGGCGAAGCTCCGCGGCCTGGCCGCGCGCGGCGCCCGCCGGCGCGAGGGGCCGATGCTGCCGCCATGAGCTCGAACGCGCGAATCCTCTTAGGTGCCTCTCATCTATCTCTACGAGTGTCGGCCGCTCAGATGACGTCTCTGTGCTGCCCCCCGTAGGCGGCCAGCCCGTAAATGATCAGAACGTCGATCCCGAACAGACACAGCGCCCAGAATGGGTACGCATGGATCGACATCAAGGCGGCGATCGAGTTGATACCAGCCACGAAGATGCCAAGCCATCGGCCATACTGCCCGCCAACCAAGACCGAATACGCAGCAAGCAGCTCGAGCGCTCCGATGATCAGCACAACCCAGCCCCAGGTGTTGAGGCCGCTCACGATGTAGGTCGCATTCTGGGTGAAGAACTTCGATTTGCTGATCGCCGCGATCCCCCAGACGATGTTCAGCGCCCCAGCGATCGCGAGCATGATCGAGGCGAACAGAAGCCAGCCGCCGCCTTCGACCCCATCGCCCGTGTCCCGCGTTCGCGTGTGGGTGGCGACTCCTTGATCGGCCATGCGGGCTCCTTTGGCTCGAGATTCAGTTTGCTGATCAATCTCTCCAGACTGTATTCCGTGCAGACAGGACTGCATCGGTAATTTTCCCGCGCCATTTCGGTAGTTTGCTGTAGCCCAAGTGAGCGCACGGTGAGTGAGCGTCGTTAGCGCAACAAGCCGGCGAGCCCCACTACTGCAGTCAGAGCAGGTGGCTCGCCAACTCGTCGGCCCCGTATCTGTTCGCTGGCGACACTAGGCTCCGTCCTCCGCAAGCCAAGCCTTTGCCTTGGCCAGATCGCGGATGCGGAAGCCCTGGGCCTTTCCGGGAAGCAGGAAGGAAAGGGCACGCAAGGCGGGACGTATCCAATCCTCGTCGCTGACCACCGCTACGCGCTCGTAGGAGGTCGCGTGGCGCACGCGGAATCCCGTGTCGGCGCTCATCGCCTCACCCTCGACCTCATGGGCTCCGGTGCCGATCAGGTAGAGCAGCCGCACGTCGCGGCCCGCGGCGATCTCTTGGCGCAGCACTGGCTCGACAGCCTCCTCCCAATCATCGTCCTCGACCTCCCCGACGGCCTCAAAGCCGATCGTTCCGGCTGGCATATCTGTGATCCTTCGCAACATGGACTGGTCCCTTCTGGTGGCTGTCATCGCGAGTGACAGCGGTGTCGAAGTCAACTTGCACCATAGACCCTCGAGGTCACCGAATTCAGGCTCCGATGTGAGCCCACAGGGATCCGCCTGCAGGCGCTCAGCGAGGGCTGCGAGTACAGCTTAACTCGGACCGATTCGGCAGACGTGATCTGAGAACATGACGAACATGCCTGCATCGTCGGTGACTTCTCGAGGAGGCTGGGCCGGGCGGCGCCCCGTGTTGCGGCGCATCGCCGCGATCGTCGCGCTCGTCACGCCGGCCGCGATGGCCGTGGTGGCCGCCGTCGCACTGGCGGGTGATGTCCTTGTTGCTGTGCTCGCGGTCGGGCTCATCCTGCTGGCGAACGCCGCCATCTGGTTCGCCTTGACGGAGCGCGGCGCGCTGCGCGCTCTCGGTGCAGTGGTCGCCCTTCTCGCTGGAGCCGGCTTGGCCGTGGTGCTCGCGACCCACTGGCAGGGGCTGCTGGTGCTGGTCGCACTGTTCCTGTTGATCGTCCTGTTCGGATTGACTGGGCGCTACGCGCTGGGCCGGGCTGGGGAGGCAGCGCGCGGAAGGATGGCCGCCGCGGTCGTGGCGGTGGGTGCGGCCGGTTCGGGGGCGCTGATCATCAACCTCAAGTCGGGGGGTGGAAAGGCGGAGCGCTTCGATCTCGCGGGGGAGGCTCGACGTCGTGGCATCGAGCCGATCGTCCTCGAGCCGGGCGATGATCTGCTCGAGCTCGCCGAGAGCGCCATCACACGGGGTGCGGAGGTCATCGGAATGGCTGGAGGTGACGGGTCGCAGGCGCTCGTGGCGACGGTCGCCGCACGGCGTGACGTTTCCCACGTCTGCATTCCGGCGGGAACGCGAAACCACTTCGCGCTCGACCTCGGCCTGGATCGGGACGATGTCGTGGGTGCGCTCGACGCGTTCACCGACGGCATCGAGCGGCGCATCGACCTCGCGCGCGTGAACGACCGCGTGTTCGTCAACAACGCGTCGCTTGGCGTCTACGCGAAGGTCGTCCAGTCCGAGGCCTATCGCGACGCCAAGCTCGCGACGTGGTCGCACATGCTGCCGGACCTGCTCGGCCCAGACGCCGAGGCGATCGACCTCGAGTTCACCGTCCCGGACGGGACCGATTGCGACGATGCCCCGCTCGTGCTGGTATCGAATAATCCCTATGAGCTCACGCACCTCTCGGGCGCGGGCACGCGCGAGCGGATCGATACGGGCCTGCTCGGCATCGTGGCTGCCCGGGTGCGGGGCGCCGAGGTGTCAAAGCTCGTTGCACTCGAGCTGGCTGGCCAGGTGGGGCGCTACCCCGGCCTGCTGGCCTGGTCTGCGCGGGAGTTCGAGGTCCGCTCCGGCGGTCCCGTCGAGGTCGGCCTCGACGGCGAGGCGCTGACGCTGGAGGCGCCGTTGCATTTCGCATCGCTGCCCAGGGCGCTGCGCGTGCGCCTGCCCCGCGGCGCAGGCATCTCGCCGGCGGCACGCGCGGTGGCATTGACCTCGGAGAGCCTGGGCGCGCTGGTCCGGGTGGCAGTGGGCCGGTGAGACGCGCAGACGCGCGGCTGCTGCTCGGCCTCGTTGCCTTCGTGCTCGTCGGCTGGGGGGTCGGGGAGCTGTTGTCCTCGGTGCTCGCCTCAGCGGACCTGAACGCGGTACGCGACGTAGCCGCCGAGCGCTCTGAAATAGCAACGCATGTGGCGCGTGTGGTGACGTGGGCGGGAAGCGCATTCCTATTGGTCCCGCTCGCCTTGATCGTATGCCTGGTGCTCGGCCGGGTGGGTCTGCGTAGAGAGGCGCTCGCGATCGCACTCAGCCTCGGCGGCGCGACGTTGATCGCAGCTTGCGTGAAGCTGCTTGTCTCGCGGCCGCGACCGCCCGTCGAGCACCTGCAGGCAATTACAGGCTGGAGCTTTCCCTCGGGCCATGCGACGCAGGCCAGCGCGTTCTGGTTCTCGCTGGTGCTTGCCTTGCACACGGCGGGGGCACCGTCGGCGGCAACCGGCGCGGTCGCTGGGGTCGCGCTCCTGATCGTCCTCCTGGTGGCCACATCTCGCGTCTACTTGGGCGTCCACTACCCAAGCGATGTGGCCGCTGGCGTGCTGCTCGGCACGGGTTGGGCGCTCTATGTGTCGCACTTCCTGCGGCGGCGTGAGGCTCAGTGACGATGTGGCGTCGCGTTGCGCACCTGGACCGCCGGCTGATGAAGCACTCGTTTGGGACTCGCTCACCCTCACTGGATCGCACCCTCGTCGCCCTCACGCGGGCAGCGAACTACTCGAGATTGTGGCTCGTGCTCGCCGGTGCGCTCGCAGTATGCGACGGGAGGCAAGGGCGGAGGGCGGCAGGGCGCGGTCTCATTGCGATCGCGATCGCTGCGGGGGTGGCCAACGGCCCGGCAAAGCTGATCGCGCGCCGACGGCGTCCCTCCTCACGGTTGCACCCGGCGCTCATTCGTACACCGCGGTCGACATCGTTTCCATCAGGCCACAGCGCGACGGCATTCGCGTTTGTCACCGGCGCCTGCGCCGAGCTGCCGATGCTGGCGCCCGCCCTGGTGCCATTGGCGGCGGCCGTCGCCTATTCGCGCGTGTACACCGGCGTTCACTACCCAAGCGATGTTGCGGTTGGTGCGGGGATCGGCGTTGGATCGGGCCTTCTGGCCGCGCGCTGGCCGCGGCGTGTGCGGGCGCCACGACGCCCACCGTACACCAACCCGGGCTACTCCAGTCGCTGGTGATGCCGGCTGTCCGTGGGCCTGCTCCCACCACCGGGGAGCATCAATCTGGGAAAGGCGCTGGCTCCCGCTGACCAGGGACGTAACTGTCCTCAGACTCCAGCATAGTCCTGATCTGCTCCCGCAGCTCAGGGCTGTCGTCATGACCATGCACGGTGGCGGCATGTTGAGCCGCTGCATCCACCACCTCCGTCTCCTCGCCGATGATCGTCAGAGAGCAGTTGCTCTCGCTCTCGAAGCGCCGGCAGTCAGCCATCTTGCGCATTTTGCACCTCGCTTCGCTGTCGAATACTGACTGCGACCCACTCTAGAGTCGGTGCTTGACCGACGCAACAGTGATTCGCCGCGTATCTAGCCGACGCGAAAGGCCAGGGTCTGCGTGGCGCCGCGGTCGGGCGTTACCGTGAGCCTGTCGTGGCCCGCTGCAAGCGCACCGCGACCGTGGAGATGAGCGAGGTTGGACCCCCGCTTCGCGGGCATCGTGTAGCGGCTCACCGTTCGCCAGCCCGCGTGTCCCGCTGAGCTGGAGGCGGTGGACAGCGTCACTTCGACGGTCGCGGCTGCCGTGAGCGTGAAGTCGAAGCACACGCTGGAGGCCTGTGGCCGGGAGCGGCGCAGCGCCGAGAGGTCGCTGCGAGTCAGCGCCAGCCTGGAAAGTCGCACCGAAGCCCGCTTGCGGTCCGAGTGCCGGTGCCGGTCAGCGGCCGTGTGGGAGTCCTCTGCGGAGTTGCCTTCTTCGCCTTCGCCTTCTTCGGCGCCTTCGGCTTCTTCTGCTTCGCTGCCTTCTTCGGCTGCTTCCGGTTCTTCCGTCGCTTCATCTTCTTCTCCGGCGCCTTCAGATTCGTCTGCGCCGAGCAGGAGCAAACCGTGGCGGGCAGGTGTCCCGCTTGTGTCGCTGGCCTGCGCGGCTGCGGGCAGCACCGCGCCCAGCGCCAACAGCACGAGCAGGATCAGGACGGATGCCTTCATGCGGTGGGGATCGACCGGCGTCCGCGGCCCCTTGAGTTGAGCGGCGCCCCCTGGCCTGACGTTCGCGCCCGCCGCTCGTTTACGCTGGGAGTGTGGCCAGCCCATTCGGCTATCTGCTGGGCTCAGAGCCTCCGCCGCGTCGCGTCGGGGTGCTGGCCGCGCTGGCTGCGGTTGCGGCATGCACGTTGATCGTCTATCCGCTGAAGCAGGTCGCGCCGGTGGTCTCGCTCAGCGTCGTATACCTGCCGGCGGTCCTCATCGTCTCAGCCACCTGGGGCGGATGGTTGGGGGCGGGCACCGGCGTGCTGAGCGCGCTGGCGTTCAACTACTTCCACCTGCCGCCGACCGGGCAGCTCAGCATCCGCAACGCCGACAACTGGGTCGCCCTGGTTACGTTCCTGATCGTGGCTTGGCTGGTCAGCTCGGTCGCCGAGGTGACCCGGGCGCGGGCGCGCGAGGCAGTCGAGCGCCGCAGGGAGGCGGACCTCGCCGCCGAGATGGCGCGGCTGCTGCTGCGAGGCAACCCGCTCGGGGTGGACCTGCCGGCGGCCGCCGCGAGGCTGGCCCAGGCGCTTGGGCTCAGCTCCGTCACGATCGAGACCGGCACGGTCGAGGGCGACGAACGGCACCTGGCCTTTCCGCTTCGAGACGGCGCGCGCAGGCTGGGCACGCTGATCGCGCCTGCAGATGCCGGCGAGGAGCGGCTGCGCAGGCTGCAGGAGCGCGTCGTGCCATCGCTCGAGGCGCTGCTGAGCGCGGCGCTGGAGCGCGAAGCGCTGCTCGGCGACGTGGTCGAGAACGCTGCGCTGCGGCGGGCCGACGTGGTCAAGACGGCGCTGCTGCGAGCGGTCTCCCATGACCTGCGCTCTCCTCTGACGGCGATCTCGACGGCGAGCGACGCGATCGCCTCGCCCACGCTCTCGGAGCAGGAGCGCCTGGAGATGGCTGTGATCATCCAGCAGGAGGCGGGGCGCCTCTCGCGGCTGGTGGACAACCTGCTCGACCTCTCGCGCCTGGAAGCGGGCGTGGCCGAGCCGCAGGCGCAGTGGACGGCGGTCGACGAGCTGATCCACGGCGCGCTGCAGGAGATTGGCGCGGGGCCCGAGCAGTTCGTGCTTGCGATCGACCGCGATCTGCCACTGGTGAAGGCCGACCCCGTGCAGCTGGAGCGGGCGTTCGTGAACGTGCTGGAGAATGCGCGGCGCCACGCGAGCGGGCACCCCGTCTCGGTGCGTGCGCGGGCGGTCCGCACGCTGGCTGGAGCGCCGGCGCCGGCGGGTCAGCCGCTGCACGATGCGAGCGAGCCCACGGAGGAAGCCGGGGCCGACAGCGAGCACGGCAGCGGAGATCGCCTGATAGTGCGCGTGGTGGACCGCGGCCCGGGGATCCCGCCGGCGCAGCTCGAGCGCGTCTTCGAGCCCTTCTATCGCGCCGGCACCGCGCAGGGCGGCCATCGCGGCTCGGGCCTGGGGCTTGCGATCGCGCGCGGGTTCACCGAGGCCAATGGCGGCAGCTTGCACGCGGAGTCGCTGCCGGGTCAGGGGACGAGCTTCGTCTTCGAGCTGCCGTTGAGCGAGCCGGCGCGAAGCGCTCCGCTCGGCGAGCCGCTGCCGGCCGGCGGACGCAGGGGCGGATGAGCACTCGCGTCGTATCCACCGGCGCCGGGCTGCAAGAGCCGCGCGCATGAGTAGCCGCATCCTGGTCGTCGACGACGAGCCCCAGATCCTGCGCGCACTGCGGGTCGTGCTGCGCGACGAGGGCTACGAGGTGGTGCCCGCCGAAACCGGGGCCGAGGCGCTCGATCGCGCGGCGGTGCGACCCCCGGAGGCCGCGATCGTCGATCTGATGCTGCCCGACATCGACGGGGTCGAGGTGACGAGGCGGCTGCGGCAGTGGAGCGAGATGCCGATTCTCGTGCTCTCCGCGGTCGGCGAGGAGGAGCAGAAGGTCAGGGCGTTGCAGGCCGGCGCTGACGACTACATCACCAAGCCCTTCGGCTCGCGCGAGCTGGTCGCGCGCCTGCAAGCGGCGCTGCGGCGGGTCGGGCGGGACCCGGAGCAGCCCTCGATCCAGGCGGGCGAGCTGGAGATCGACCTCGCTGCGCGCGTTGTGCTGCGTGGCGGCGAGCCGGTTCATCTGACGCCGATCGAGTTCGACCTGCTGCGGGTGCTTGCGCGCAATCGCGGGCGGCTGATGACCCACCGCGACCTGCTGCGCGAGGTGTGGGGGCCGGAGTACGTGGACGACGTGCAGCCGCTGCGCACGCACATCGCGCGCCTGCGCAGCAAGATCGAACCGGACGGCAGCACGCAGCGATATGTGGTGACAGAGCCGGGCGTCGGATACCGGTTCGCCGCCTGATAGACACACCGTTACGAAATCTTCATGCCGGGCGCGCGCATCGTCATGCGCCCGTCACGCGTGGTGCACCATGATGCCGGCATGGACGTTGCGGCGATAGTGATCGGGATCGCGATGTTCGCGATCCTGCTCGCGATGGTTGCGGGAATCGACAAGATATGAGCGGCGCCGACATCTTCGGCCTGGTCGTCTCGGTGCTCGTGATCGCGTACCTCTTTTACGCCCTGGTCAGGGGAGAGAAGCTGTGACCTTCGTCGGCTGGGCGACGATCGTGATCTTTGCGCTCGTGCTGACTGCGTGCGCCTATCCGCTTGGCCGTTACATGGCTCGCGTCTACAGCGGCGAAAGTGTCTTTCTCACGCCGATCATGCGTTGGCCCGAGAACTTCATCTACAGGGTGATCAGGGTGCAACCGGCCCAGGAGCAGGACTGGAAGGCATATGCCCGCAGTCTGATCGTCTTCTCGCTCGCCGGCTGGCTGCTGCTGTACTTCATCCTGCGCACCCAGACTTTGTGGAACTTCACCGGGCTGAACCCGCTGCACTACCACTCGGGTACCTGGGATGTGACGTTCAACACGGCCTCGTCGTTCATGACGAACACCAACTGGCAGTACTACAGCGGCGAGACGACGATGAGCTACTTCAGTCAGATGACTGGGCTGACCGTGCAGAATTGGCTCTCGGCGGGCGTCGGCATCGTTGTCGCCGTGGCGCTCGTGCGCGGGATCGTTGGGCGCTCGGGCAAGAGCCTTGGCAACTTCTGGCAGGACATGGTGCGCACGATTCTCTACGTGCTCGCGCCACTCACCGTGATCAGCGCGATCGTGCTCGTCTCGCAGGGCGTGATCGACAACTTCGCGACGTATCTCTCGGCGCACACGGTCACGGGCCTTACGCAGTCGATCGCGATGGGACCGGCCGCCTCCCAGGAGGCGATCAAGATGCTCGGCACCAACGGCGGCGGCTTCTTCAACACCAACTCCGCCCACCCGTTCGAGAATCCCAACGGCTTCACCAATTTCTACGAGATGCTGATCGTGCTGCTGATCCCCGCGGCGCTGATCTTCATGTACGGCAAGATGACCGGGAATCGCCGCCAGGGCATGGCCATCTACGGCGCGGTGATGATCATGTTCCTGGGCGCCGTCGCGGTTGCCTACATCGCCGAGGCGCACGGCTCGCCGGCCCAGCACGCCGCCGGCCTGCACACGCACGTGATCGCCGGCTCAGGCGGCGGCAACATGGAAGGCAAGGAGCAGCGGTTTGGGATCGCCGGGTCGGCGCTGTTCGATGTCGTCACTACGGTCACCTCCTGTGGTGCGGTCAACAGCGCGCTGGAGTCCTTCACCGGCATCGGCGGTGCGGTGCCGTTCGCCGACCTCTCCGCGAGCGAGGTGATCTTCGGCGGAGTGGGCACGGGTCTGTATTCGATCCTGCTCTACGTGCTGCTGGCAGTGTTCATCGGCGGGCTGATGGTCGGCCGCACGCCGGAGTGGCTGGGCAAGAAGCTCGAGGCAAGAGAGATCAAGCTCGCGGGGCTGGGGATCCTGGTGACGCCTCTGGCTGCGCTCTTCTGCACTGCGATGGCGACCGCAACGACCGCTGGCCAGGAATCGATCTCCAAAGTCGCGGCCGGAGGGCCGCAGGGCTTCTCGGAGACCTTCTACGCCTATCTATCCCAGGCGAACAACAACGGCTCTGCCTTTGCCGGCTACACCGGCTACATACAGCCGGCGGCGGGCAACCTCGGGGCGCACGGCATCAAGTTCGCCGATCTGCTCGGCGGGTTTGACATGGTGTTCGCCCGCTACGCGCCGATCCTGTTCGCGCTGGCAGTTGCGGGTGCGCTGGCCGGCAAGCGGGTCAGCCCCGCGGGTCTCGGCACGATGCGGACCGACAACCCCACCTTCGTGATCCTGCTGATCGGCGTGATCATCCTCGTCGGCGCGCTCACCTTCTTCCCCGCTTTGCTGCTCGGACCGATCGTGCAGGGCCTGACAGGACACCTTTACTGATATGCGCCGGGACATCATCACATCCGCAATCGCGATTCTCTTCTTCACGCTGCTGCTCGGGGTCGTCTACCCGGTCGTGATCGAGGGCGTGAGCCAGGTTGCCTTCCCGGGCAACGCAAACGGTCAGAGGATCTATCGCGACGGCAAGCTGGTCGGCTCGAAGCTCATCGGTCAAGCCTTCATGGTGCCGGTGATGGGGAAGAACGGCAAGCCCGAGGAAAAGGAAAAGAAGCCGGTCCTGGAAGCCGACCCACGCTACTTCCAGAGCCGCCCCTCGGCAACCGAACCGGGTCCATACAACGCGGCCGCGAGCACCTTCTCCAACCTTGGCCCGAACAGCACGCTCACCAAGGAAGCAGACGAAGAACACATCAAGGAATACCTCGCTTTGAACAAGCCATACGACTCAGGGCTGACGGTTGCAAGGATCCCGGTCGATGCGGTCAACAGCTCCGCCTCGGGCCTCGACCCGCAGATCTCTGAAGCGAACGCTCGCATCCAGGCCCACCGGATTGCGGCACTGCGACATCTGTCGCTGGGCAAGGTGGATTCGCTGATCGAAACCTACACCTCCGGCCGTGGGCTCGGCTTCTCTGGAGAACCGGGTGTGAACGTGCTGCAGCTCAACCTCGCGTTGGATGAAATCGTTGGCTCAGGAGCAGGGAAATGACAGATTCACAGACACCTCGCAGCGGCCAGGCCGCCTCGCTGATGCAGGGCGCGATGATCCGCCGCGCGCTGCTCGACAGCGTGATCAAGCTGGACCCACGCGTGCAGATCCGCAATCCCGTGATGTTCGTGGTCGAGATCGGTTCGTTGATAACCACGGTCACGTGGCTGATCCAGGTCTTCGGCGGCAAAGCACTCGGCGGCAACGATCCGGCGTGGTACACGCTGACGATCGCGATCTGGCTGTGGCTGACGGTGATCTTCGCCAACGCGGCCGAGGCGTTCGCCGAGGGTCGCGGGCGGGCGCAGGCGGCGACGCTGCGCTCGATGCGCAAGGAGACCGTCGCGCGCATGCGCGACGGCTCTCCCAAGTCCGCCTCCGAGCTGACCCGCGGCGACGTCGTCGTCGTGGAGGCCGGCGAGCTGGTTCCGGGCGACGGCACCGTGATCGAGGGCATCGCCTCGGTCGACGAGTCGGCGATCACCGGCGAGTCGGCTCCCGTGATCCGTGAGTCCGGCGGCGATCGCAGCGCCGTCACCGGCGGGACGAAGGTCGTCTCCGATCGGCTCGTGATCGAAATCACCCAAGAGCCGGGCCACTCTTTCCTGGACCGCATGATCTCCCTGGTCGAGGGCGCGCAGCGGCGAAAGACGCCCAACGAGATCGCTTTGAACATCCTGCTTGCGGCGCTGACGCTGATCTTCATGATCGTGGTGGCGACCCTGCGCCCGTTCGCCCTCTTCGCCGGCACCTCGATTTCCGAGACGAGCCTGATCGCGCTGCTCGTTGCGCTGATCCCGACCACGATCGGCGCACTGCTCTCGGCGATCGGGATCGCGGGCATGGATCGGCTCGTGCGCCGCAACGTGCTTGCGCTCTCGGGCCGCGCGGTGGAGGCTTCAGGCGACGTGGACGTGCTGCTGCTCGACAAGACGGGCACGATCACGATCGGCAACCGCCTCGCCTCCGAGTTCATCCCGATGCCGGGGGTGGCCGAGACGGAGCTGGCCGAAATTGCGCAGCTCTCCTCGCTGGCCGACGAGACCCCCGAGGGCCGCTCGATCGTCGTCTTGGCCAAGCAGTACGGGATCAGGGAGCACGAGATGTCCCATGTGAGCGCCAACTTCGTGCCGTTCACCGCCCAGACCCGGATGAGCGGCGTCGACCTGGACGGACATCAGATCCGCAAGGGCGCCGGTGACGCGGTGATCCAGTTCGTCGAAGGCGAAGGCGGCTCCCCACCGCCGGAGCTCAGGGAACACGTGGAGCGGATCGCGCGCGAGGGCGGCACGCCGCTGGCGGTGGCCCGCGACAGCCAGATCCTCGGCGTGATCTACCTCAAGGACACGATCAAGGAGGGCATGAAGGCCCGCTTCGATCACCTCCGCGCGATGGGCATAAGGACCGTGATGGTGACCGGCGACAACCGCCTCACCGCCGCGAAGATCGCCGAGGAGTCCGGCGTCGATGACTTCCTCGCCGAAGCGACCCCCGAGGCCAAGCTCGCGCTGATTCGCGAACAGCAGCAGGAGGGCTACATGGTCGCGATGACCGGCGATGGCACGAACGACGCGCCGGCGCTCGCTCAAGCGGACGTGGGCGTGGCGATGAACACCGGCACCCAGGCCGCGCGCGAGGCCGGCAACATGGTCGACCTCGACTCGAACCCCACGAAGCTGATCGAGATCGTCGAGGTGGGCAAGCAGTTGCTGATCACCCGCGGCGCACTCACGACCTTCTCGATCGCCAACGACGTGGCCAAGTACTTCGCGATCCTGCCGGCGATCTTCGTCACCACCTGGGCGGTGAGCGCGCACGGCCAGAGCCCGCTGCACGTGCTGAACATCATGGATCTCGGCGACCCCCGCTCGGCTGTGATCTCGGCGATCATCTTCAACGCGATCGTGATCCCGCTGCTGATCCCGCTCTCACTGAAGGGCGTGCGTTACCGGCCGATCGGAGCCAGCGCGCTGCTGCGACGCAACATGTGGATCTACGGCCTCGGCGGGCTGATCGCGCCCTTCATCGGCATCAAGCTGATCGATCTGGTCGTGCACGGGCTGCTCGGAGCCTGAGTTCGGTCACAATCCGGCCGTGCCGCCGGAGCCATCATCACCGCAGCGCGGGCATCTGAAGGTCTTCATCGGTATGGCGGCGGGGGTCGGCAAGACCTACCGCATGCTGCAGGAGGGCAGAAGCGAAGCGCAGAACGGCAGGGATGTGGCGATCGGATACCTGGAGCCGCACGGGCGGGAGGAGACAGAGTCCCAAGCGGAGGGCCTGGAGATGATCCCCACCCGCGGCGTCCTATACCGCGGCACGCCGCTGCACGAGATGGACCTGCCCGCGGTGCTCGCGCGCAAACCCGAGCTGTGCCTGATCGACGAGCTTGCGCACACCAACGCGCCCGGGACCGAGCACGAGAAGCGCTACGAAGACGTGCAGGACGTGCTGGCTGCCGGCATCGACGTCTTCTCCACCGTCAACGTCCAGCATCTGGAGAGCCTGAACGATCAGGTGATGCGCCTGACGGGCGCGCGCGTGCGCGAGACGATCCCCGACGACGTGCTATCCGCCGCCGACGAGGTGGTGCTCGTGGATCTCACGCCGGAGGCGCTGATCGATCGCCTGCGCGCCGGCAAGGTCTATCCGCGCGAGCGAGTCGCCGCGGCGCTCAACAACTTCTTCAAGGTCGAGAACCTCTCCGCGCTGCGCGAGACCGCGCTGCGCCAGGTCGCCGAAGACGTCGAGGTACGCCGCCTGGTGCTGCCGGGCGGGCCAGCAATGCGTCGCGACGAGGAGGGGCGGGCAAGCATCGAGCAGCCACAGCCGCAGGCGATCACCGAGCGGCTGCTGGCCCTCGTCGCGCTTGGGCCCGACGCCCAGCGGATCGTGCGCCGGGCCTGGCGCTCAGCCGAGCGTCTGGGCGCCAAGCTCGACATCCTCGTCGTGCGTCCACCCGGCAGGGCGCCGAGCAAGGACGACCGCGAACAGCTGGAGGCGCTGCGACGGCTGGCGGCGGTGCTGGGTGCGCGCCTGACCGTCGAGGAGCGCGAGGACGCGGCTGCAGCGGTGATCGAGATCGCCCAGGGCCTCGGTACCACCTACGTGCTGATGGGCGCCCCAGAGCGGCGGCGGGGCCTTGGCAGGATGTCGGAGTCGCTGCTGGACCGCCTGCTGCGCGAGCTGCCGGGAGTGGACGTGCGGATCGTGACCGACCCGACGCTGCGGCGAGGGCGCCCGGATAGCCTGCCAGCCCCGGACGCGAGCGGCTGAGCCCGACCACTTCCGGACCTTGGCGTCGCATACACTGTGGCTTGGAGAGCCGGGAAGTCTGGTCGGCGCGCCCTCAAAGGGAGGGCCGACCATGATCTGGAGCCGATTCGAGACCGCAACCACATGCAGCCGGCGCAGCCGGTCTGTAGTAACGCCGGGATAGGGCGTGTCCGACGCGCTGCTGAGCATCCTCTTTTGCGCTGCGGCGCTCCTCAGTCTGGCGACCAGCTGGCTGCTGGTCTCGCGGCTGGAGCGTGTCGGTGCCCGCCTGGGCCTGACCGAGGCGCTGTTGGGGATGCTCGCGGCGCTGGCCGCCGACGCGCCGGAGATCACCTCTGCGGTCAGCGCGATGCTTGCCGGGCGCACGAAGATCGGCGCGGGCGTCGTGATCGGCTCAAACGTGTTCAACCTCGCGGCGCTGCTTGGCCTCTCCACGCTGATAGCCGGCAGGATCGCCCTGCACCGGCGGGTGATCGCGTTCGAGAGCTTGGTCGCGCTCGGCATCGGCGGCGTCTGCCTGCTCGTGGTGCTCGGCCTGCTCTCTCCGCCGGTCGGGCTCGTGCTCGCGCTCCTGCTGCTGCTGCCGTACCTCGTGCTGCTGGGGGTGCCGTACGAGCGGTTGGCGCGCGCTGGGCTGCCCGATGCCTGGGGGAGATGGTTCGCGCAGGCGGTGCTGGAGGAGGAGGCCGAGCTGCTGCCGGCAATCCACCCGCGGCGAGGCGACGCGCGCGATGCCATGGTGGCCGCCTGCGCGGTGCTGATCGTGGTCGCCGCGAGCGTTGCGATGGAGCAGAGCGCCTCGACTCTGGGGCAGCGCATCGCGATGCCCCAGATCATCGTAGGCGGACTGGTGCTCGCCGCGGTCACGAGCCTGCCGAACGCCGTGGCGGCGGTCTATCTGGCAAGGCGCGGCCGCGGCTCGGCAACGCTCAGCACCGCTATGAACAGCAACGCCCTGAACGTGGTGGCGGGGCTGCTGCTTCCGGCCAGCGTGGCCGGTATCGGCGTGGTCTCGGGCGATGCGACGCTGGTCGCCGGCTGGTATGTGGGGCTGAGCGCGTTTGCGCTGGCCGCCGCCTACCGCAGCCGCGGGCTGCGCCGTGCCAGCGGCGCGCTGATCCTCTGCGCCTATCTCGCCTTCAGCGTGATGCTGGTCGCGATCGCCTACTCCTGACTGGCAGGCCCCACCGGCTATATGTCACACTTCGCACATGCGTGTCTTGGTGCTTGGCGCCGGCGGGGTGGGCGGGGCGTTTGCCGCGATCGCCAAGCGGCGAGATTCCTTCGAGCACGTAACGCTCGCCGACGTCTCGCCCGAGCGGGCGCGCGCTGTGATCGCCCGGTTCGGCGAACCTGACCGCTTCTCGGCGCAGCGCGTCGACGCATCCGACCGGCAGGACCTGGCGCGGGTGATAGGGCAAGCCGTCCCGACGCGATCCTCAACGCATGCGACCCGCGCCTGAACGAGCCGATCTTCGACGCGGCGCTGACGGCGCGCGTCACATACCTGGACATGGCGATGACTCTCTCCAAGCCCCATCCGCAGCACCCCTACGAGCTGCCGGGCTTCCCCCTTGGTGCCTACCAGTTCGAGCGCGATCAGGCCTGGCGCGATGCGGGCCTGCTGGCGCTGGTGGGCATGGGGGTCGAGCCTGGACTCTCGGACGTGTTCGCCCGCTACGCCGCCGATGAACTCTTCTCCGAAATCGAGGAATGCGGCGTGCGCGATGGTGCCGATCTCGTCGTGGAGGGCTACGACTTCGCGCCCACCTTCTCGATCTGGACCACGATCGAGGAGTGCCTGAACCCGCCGCTGATCTGGGAGCGCGAGCGGGGCCTCTACACCACTCCGCCCTTCTCGGAACCCGAGGTCTTCGACTTCCCGGAGGGGATCGGCTCGCTTCAGTGTGTCAACGTCGAGCACGAGGAGGTGATCCTGATCCCGCGCTGGGTGGACTGCGGACGGGTGACCTTCAAGTACGGACTGGGCGAGGAGTTCATCGACGTGCTAAGACGCTCCACAAGCTCGGGCTCGACTCGACCGACCCAGTGAGTGTTCGCGGTGCGAAGGTCGCGCCGCGCGACGTGGTCGCAGCGGCGCTGCCGGACCCGGCGACGCTGGGGGAGCGGATGACGGGCAGGACCTGTGCGGGCACCTGGGTGAAGGGGCTCGGCAAGGACGGTCAGCCGCGCTCCACATACCTCTACCACGTGGCGGAGAACGAGCAGAGCATGCGCGAGTACGGCAGCCAGGCGGTCGTCTGGCAGACGGCGATCAACCCGGTGGTGGCGCTGGAGCTGATCGATGATGGGGTCTGGAAGGGGACGGGCGTGCTGGGGCCCGAGGCCTTTCCCGCGAGCCCGTTCCTGGAGCGGCTGGCGCAGCTCGGCTCCCCGCACGGTCAGGTCGAGTTGTAGCGCTCGGTTGCGCAAGCCCAGGTGCGATGCCTCAGTGGTGCAGCAGACCGCCCAACGTGCCTTCCACCGTTCTTTCCGCGGTGTGCACCAGTTCGCCCACCGGCCCACTGCCTTCTCCGGAGCTCGCCCCGGTCCGTTCGCCGCCGTTGGTGGCGCCGGTTGGCGCTGTGCTCGAACCGGAAGGGACTTCGCCTCCTGTGCCGCCGGTCGAATCCGAGCCGCCTGTGACGACGTTCGAGAGTTCTGCCGAGGTGTCGGCGGCACTCGATCGTGCGCCGGCAAGTGGCTGGGCGGTTTCCGGCGGCGCTTGCCCGGCGGGGCCTGCTCCTGATCCCCCGGCCGCCTGGGAGCCCGCGGCGGGCGCACCGGCGGGCTCGCCCGAGGTTGGCTGCACTGACGGCGGGGCTGGCCCGGAAGCCCTCCTGGATGTCACCACGGTGCGAGCTCGCGGAACCTCGCTTCTCTGCGTCGCGTGAGGCGCCGCTTCGTGCGTGGGGCGGGCGCTTCTCTGAATGCGCACAAGCGCTCCCCGCGGGCCGTGGTCGGCGCTCGAGTGGGTCGCGGGCCCTGGCAGCGTGGTCGTGATCGCGGTGGCGGCGACCGCTGCCATCACTCCGGCCTTGACGAGTACGCCGGCTGAACCCGCGGTGCTCGCGTTGGTTGCGAGCCCGTAGAACGATTCGCGCAGGCCATCCGATGAGCTGCCTCGGCTGGCGATCAGCCGTGGCAGCCACGGCGGCAACAGTGCAGCAAGCGCACTGCGCAGAGTTGCGCGGCCGCGATAGATAAGTCCCCTGACGGCGCCTGCGGTCAAGCCCAGATAGTGGCCCACCTGCTCATGACTTTCACCTGCCAGGGCGGTGCGCACGAGCGCCTCGCGCTGCAGCAGCGGCAGCGCCGCAACTGCGGTGAGCGCTTCATGCAGGCCGGGCTCGTGCGTCGGCGAGCGGGTGCCAACGGCCTGCGCGGCCTCGCCACAGGCCAGCGCCTCCGCACGCGAGGTCTCGCGGATCGCATCGAGGGCGATGTTGTGTGCGATGCGATAGAGCCAAGCTTTGAAGGCGTGCACCTGTGCTCCGCTGCACAGCGCGAGCCAGGCCTCGAGCAGCGCCTGCTGGACCACGTCCTCCGTGCCTTGTGCGGGAACGCCGAGTCGGGTGCAGTAGCTCCGCAACGGTCTCCGATAGCGCAGCACGAGCGCCTCGAACGCCCGCTCGTCGCCGTGCCGCACGAGCTCCAGCAGCGCTTGATCGGTTGACTGCGTCATCTGTTGCTCTGCGATCACGCCAGGTCCATCTGCACGCTGCTGTTGTTACCCCTTCGTGGGCATTCGAAAATGGCATGGCGGTTCTAAAAAGAGAGATCATGGTGGGAAATCCGCAACCGAGGTCTCCCTGAAGGTGCCGGTCCGTGTTGTCCTTTCAGGGCAGGCACTGCTTGCAGCAAGCCCGGCGGGGCCGTCCGACAGGCTTTGGACGGCCCCGCCTGTCAGCCTGTGGGGATCAGGCTGACTGTGAGTGGAACGTGAGCATGGTCGCTGCAGTGGCGTGCGTGCCGTGCACCGGTGCGAAGACGGCCTTCAGGCGCACCTTCAGGGAGCGCTCGTGTTTGTTGCGAAGCGAAGCGATCCCCGCCTTCGCCAGCTTCATCTTCAGCACGAGACGCTGCGCCCGCAGCACATTTCGGACGTCGCTCTTCATGTCCTTTCCGGTGAGTTGCACCCGTCCGGCCGCAGGCACGCGCAGCACGATGGTGGCGACATCGCCGTCGACCTTGTGGCTGAGGACTGCGAACTTGGCCTTCGTGCCACTGGCCGATTTCGCCGAGGAGGCGGGTGTCGTGCCAGAGGCCGTCGAGGTGGGCACGTTCACAGCCAGCGTCAGACCGGAGCCCGACCCGGAGCCGCCCGATCCGCCGGCCGCCCCCGATCCGCCGGAGCCGCCGCCCGCGCCAGGCCCGGTGCCCTTGTCACCCAGTGAGCCAAGAAGCCCGCCCGCGCCGTCGATCAAGCTCATGACCGCGCCTTTTTCACCAGCCAGAGAGCTGCTGACCGCTGGAAGCGTTTCGGGCAGGTTCGAGGGTGTCGTGCCGATCTCTTCGGAGATCTTGCTCGCATTGGTACCGGTCGTGTTCACGAGTTCTGATGTGGTCTTGGTGGGCGTGAGCGTGCCAAGACCACCGAGCAGGTCTTCGACGATGCCCTGCATCTGAGTAGGGGTGAGAGTGGTGAACAGCGAGCCGAACAGCGTGCTCAGCTGGGTTGAGCTGAGCACCCCGAGCAACTGCGTGAGCTGCTGCTGCAGCGCCGCCGGGGACAGCGAGCCAAGCCCTCCAAGCAGCCCTTCCAATTGTGAGAGCGCTTCGCCGGAGAGTCCGCTGCTCCTGAGCGCTTCAAGGATGGGCCGCAAGGCGGTCTGACCGACTTCTTCCAGCGCCTTGACCACGCCGGCTTGCAGTGTGCCCGAACCGCCGGGCAGCGCGCTTTGCAGCGCCGCGAGCAGGCCTTCGAGGGATCCCGGCCCCCCGCTGCCCAGTTCTCCCAGTCGGCCCGCCAATCCGCTGAGGACCCTGACGATGCCACCGGAGCTCAGCAGGCTTTCAAGTGCTTTGGATGCTTGGGCGGGGCTGAGCGATTCCAGGATCTGGCCGGGATCTACGCTTTTGCCAAGTATTCCGGACAGAATGCCGCTCACGGAGCTTGCGAGTTCGCCCAGGGTGGCCTGCGGGTTGCCGGCCAGCAGATTCGTGAGCAGCGCCTCGACTTTGCCTTCGAGTTCGCCTGACAATGGGCTGCCAAGGAGTTTTTCACTCGTTTCCGAGACGATCTTGCTCAGTTCTGTGTCTCCAAGGCCAAGATCGCTGACCGGCAGTTGCGCGAGGATGGATTCGAGCTCGCCGCCTGGTAGCTGAAGGCTCACCGTCAAGCCCGACCCGGAGGTCAGGCCGCTGAGGCCGCTCGAGGGTCCCGTGCTCGCCTGCGCGGCGGGCATCGCCCCCAGCACGGCGATCGCGCCGGTGGTGAGTGCGAAGGCAAGCAACGTCCTTGCCCGGGCGCCGAGTGCAGGCAGCGCGATTGAGTTGCGCCAATTGGTCTGCATGGATGTCCCTTCTGCTCGAAGATTTGCGGTGCGCTCGCTGAGTCCGTCCCACAGACGACTCGTCACGCGCAAGATCAAAAGATCGAACAGACGTCCACTGCAACGCAGCGTGTCACGTGCGTGAGACTGCGTGGATCTTGGTCTGGCAGACGCCGGCGCTTGCCGGCGGCGGCGTCAGCTGCGTGGCGCGCCGGGAGGCGCCTGCGGCGGCTCTTTGTCGGCCTCGGGTGTGAGCAGATGCGCTCCGTGCGTGACGTGCTCTGCGCCCATCAGGTGCGTCGGCGCGCGCTCCACCACCGCATCCAGCAGCCCTGGCGGGGCCGTTTCGGTGCGGCGCGAGAAGTACGGGCGGAAGTAGAAGCGTGAGACGATCATCAGTGCCACGCCGAGCACCATGCCGATCAGGCCGAACCAGAGCGGCAGCGTCAGGCCGCCGTAGATCTTGCCTTCCGAGTTGACCGCCTTGCCGTAGTAGTAGATCGCGTAACCGCCAATGCCGAAGAACATCAGCCCCCCGATCAATGGCCCGAGCCCCACGAGCAGGAACTTGCGCGCGCTCGTAAAGAGCTCTCGCCGGTAGTAGAACGCGCAGGCGAAACCGGTCGAGCCGTAGTAGAAGCAGACGGGGATGCCGAGCGCGACGACCGAGAGTTCGAGCACCGTTTCGGAGATCAGGATCAGCGGCACCGCGGTCGCGATCGAGATCAGCCCGAAGCCCCAGGTCGAGACGGTGGGCGTAAGGAAGCGCGGGTGGATCCTCCCGATCACCGAAGGTATTGCGCCCCAGTGGGCCATCGAGAGCGTCGTGCGGGCGGTGGGCAGGATCGTCGTCTGCGTGGAGGCGGAAGCGGAGGTCAGCACGGCGACGATCAGGAACTTCACCCCGACGGCGCCGAGCACGCTGTGGCCGAGGGCGTTGAGGACGTCGCTGGCGTTTTCTTCGCTGGAGAGGAAGGCGGTGCCGTGGTATGCCTGCGCGCCCGCCGAGACGAGTAGGTAGATCACCACGAGCAGGATCGTCGAGACGACCGCGGCGCGGCCGGGGCCCTCGCTCGAGTCCTCGGACTCCTCGTTTACCGACACGCCGGAGTCCCAGCCCCAGTAGATGAAGATGCCGAGCAGCAGCGCCACGATCAGGTCGTGGAATTTCATCGCGAAGGGGTTGAACCATGAGGCCTGCGGCTGGATCGAGTGCGCCGGGCTGCCCGTGTAGACGCCGACGATCGCCACCACCGAGAAGATCGCGAGCATTGCGACCTCGAAGCTCAGCAGCAGCTGCTGGATGCGCGCGGAGAGCTCGATACCGCGATGGCAGATCCACGTCATCAGCCAGATCCACAGGATGCAGCCGACCAGGCCCGCAACGGCATGCGTTTCGGCCCAATGCCAATCGAAGAGCTTGAAGGTATAGATCGCGGCGATGTAGCCGAGCGAGGCCATCACGAGGATGTCGGCCAGGAAGATTGCCCAGCCGTTCACCCAGCCGGTGCCGGGGCCGAAGGCACGGGTGGTCCATGCGAACGTCGTGCCGGCGTCGGGGTCGGCCTTGTTCAGGTAGCGGTAGCCGAGTGAGATGAACAGCATCGGCACGAACGCCGCCAGCAGCACACCCGGCGCATGCGTCGCCACACCGGGGTCCGCGACGATGAAGCCGAGCGTCGCTGCGATCGAGTAGGCCGGCGCGGTCGAGGCGACGCCGATCACGATGTTCGAGACGTAGCCGATCGCGTTGCGCTTGAGGCCCTTCTCGACGACCTGGCCGCTCGCGGCCCCGATCGCCGCCCTGTTGTCGCCCGGTCGACCACGAAGGCCGGGTACGTCAGCGTCTGCTGTGCTCATCCCTCATACTCCTCTCGGAGATTCGTGACAGTCGATACAATACCGCGAATGGGCGACCTTCAAGAGCTCGCCAAGCGGCATCTGTGGATGCACTTCACCCGGATGGGTGCCTACGAGCACGGCGAGCTGCCCGTGATCGTGAGAGGCGAGGGCTGCTACGTCTACGACGATCACGGCAACCGCTACCTCGACGGCCTCTCTGCCCTCTACTGCGTGAACGTCGGCCACGGTCGCGCCGAGATGGGGGAGGCCGCGGCGCGTCAGATCGCAGAGCTCGGCTTCTACACCAATTGGAGCTACGCGCACCCGCGCTCGATCGAGCTGGCCGCGAAGATCGCGAGCCTCGCGCCGGGTGACCTGAACCGCGTCTTCTTCGTCTCCGGCGGCTCAGAGGCGGTCGAGTCGGCATGGAAGCTGGCCAAGGCCTACCACGCCGCGCAGGGAGAGCCGCGCAGGCACAAGATCATCTCCCGATACCTCGCCTACCACGGCACCTCGATGGGAGCATTGACCGCGACAGGATTGCCGCCGCTGCGCGAGCCCTTCGAGCCGCTCACGCCGGGCGGAAGGCACGTGCCCAACACCAACTCATATCGCTGGCCGGCGCAGCGCGACCCCATGTGGGCGGCGAACGCGATCGAGGAGGCGATCCTGTTCGAGGGACCCGGCACGGTTGCAGCGGTGATCCTCGAGCCGGTCCAGAACGGCGGCGGCTGCTTCACGCCCAGGATGGCTACTTCCAGCGCGTGCGCGAGATCTGCGACCGCTACGGGGTGCTGCTGATCTCCGACGAGGTGATCTGCGCCTGGGGGCGGATCGGCCACTGGTTCGGCTGCGAGCGCTACGACTACCTGCCGGACATGATCACGACGGCGAAGGGCATCACCTCCGCCTACGCGCCGATGGGAGCAGTGATCGCCAGCGACCGGATCGCCGAGCCCTTCATGCACGGTGAGAGCACCTTCACCCACGGATTCACCTTCGGCGGGCACCCGGTGGCAAGCGCCCTGGCGCTTGCCAACATCGATGTGATCGAGCGTGAGCGGCTGTGCGAGCACGTTCGCAGCAGGGAGGCGGCCTTCAGGAAGATGCTCGACAGCCTGCGGGACCTGCCGATCGTCGGCGACGTGCGCGGCGCCGGATACTTCTGCGCGATCGAGCTGGTCAAGGACAAGGGCACCGAGGAAACCTTCGACGCTCAGGAGTCCGAGGAGCTGCTGCGCGGCTTCCTCTCCAGCGAGCTCTTCAAGCGCGGGCTGATCTGCAGAGCCGACGATCGCGGGGACCCGATCGTGCAGCTCTCCCCGCCGCTGATCGCCGACACCGAGCAGTTCGAAGAGATCGAGGCGGTGCTGCGGCCGGTGCTGAGCGAGGCGTGGGATCGGATCGTCAAGCGGCGGCCGGCGGCCGGGCTCGGGGCGCGCTGAGGAGATACGACGAGCCGTGGGCAGCGCGCAGCCGTTCACACAGGTCGCGGCCCCCTAGCTAGGTGGGACCGGCATGAGAATCGGCGTCCCCACCGAGGTCAAGGCCGACGAGTACCGGGTCGCGATCACTCCGGCGGGCGTGAGGGAGCTGGCCGCTCGCGGCCACGAGGTCCTGATCGAGTCGGGCGCGGGGCTTGGCAGCGCGCTCGAGGACGAGCACTACAGCGCCCAGGGTGCGAGGATTCTCACCGGCGCGCAGGAGCTTTTCGCCGAATCGGAGCTGATCATCAAGGTCAAGGAGCCGCAGCCGCAGGAGGTGGCGATGCTCAAGCTCACCACACCCTCTTCACCTATCTGCACCTGGCGGCCGATCAGCAGCTGACGCAGGGGCTGCTGGCCTCGGGGGCAACGTGCGTTGCCTACGAGACCGTCGAGGACCGCGACGGCAGGCTGCCGCTGCTCGCGCCGATGAGCGAGGTGGCCGGCAAGATCGCCACCCAGGCGGGCGCGTTCATGCTCGAGAAGCCGCTCGGTGGCAGGGGCATCCTGCTCGGCGGCGTGCCGGGCGTGGCGGCCGCGAACGTGCTCGTGATCGGCGGCGGCGTGGTGGGCATGAACGCGGCGATGATCGCGATCGGAATGCAGGCCGACGTATTCGTCTTCGATCGCTCCATTGACCGACTGCGGGAGCTTGAAGTCGCCTTCGACGGTCGCGCCTCGACCGTGTTCTCCTCGACGCTTGCAGTCGAGGAGATGCTGCCGATGGCCGATCTGGTGATCGGGGCGGTCCTGATCCACGGTGGCCGCGCCCCCACACGTGATCACGCGCTCCCAGCTCTCGCTGATGCGCAGGCACGCGGTGCTGGTGGACGTCTCGATCGATCAGGGCGGATGCTTTGGAGACCTCGCACCCCACCACCCACTCCGATCCCACCTTCGAGGTCGACGGCGTCACCCACTACTGCGTGGCGAACATGCCGGGCGCCGTGCCGATCACCTCGACCTACGCGCTCACGAACGCTACGCTGCCCTATGTGATCGCGATAGCCGATCTCGGGGTGCAGGAGGCGTTCGCGCGCGATCCAGGGCTGGCCCTTGGCCTGAACGTCCAGGGCGGCGAGATCACCTACCCGGCGGTCGCGGAGGCGCTGGCGGGGCGATGAGCGGGCAGACGCTGAGCAACGTGATCGGCGGCGAGCCGGTCAGCTCCCGGGGTGAGCTGGAAGAAGGTGATCAACCCTGCGACCGGCGAGCAGATCGCGCTCGCGGCCAATTCGACCGCAGAGGACGTCGATGCGGCCGTCAAAGCGGCCCGGCAGGCGTTCGGAGCCTGGTCGCGGACCACGCCAGCGCAGCGCTCGGAGGCGCTGCTCGCGCTGGCGGAGATGGTCGAGCGCCACGGCGATGAGATCGCGCGGATCGAGGCGATCGACGCAGGCAAGCCGATTGAGGCGGTCAAGGCGGACGAGATCCCTGCCATGGCAGACAACCTGCGCTTCTTCGCGGGCGCCGCTCGTTGCCTGGAGGGCAGGGCTGCGGGCGAGTACATGGAGGGTCACACCTCATTCGTGCGCCGCGAGGCGGTCGGTGTGATCGGGCAGGTGACGCCGTGGAACTATCCGCTGATGATGGCGATCTGGAAGATCGCGCCTGCGCTTGCGGCGGGCAACACGGTCGTGCTGAAGCCAGCCGAGACGACGCCCGTCTCGACGGTGCGGTTCGCCGAATGGGCCAGCGGCGTGTTGCCCCCCGGCGTGTTGAACGTGATCACCGGCCGCGGCGAGCCAGCGGGCCAGGCGCTGGTGGAGCACCCAGACATCGACATGGTCTCGCTCACCGGGTCTGTGCAGACAGGCAAGCACATCGCTCGCACAGCCGCCGAGACGCTGAAGCGCGTTCACCTGGAGCTCGGCGGCAAGGCGCCCGTGATCGTCTTCGACGACGTGGAGATGAGCACGGCGCTTGCGACCATCGCCGGCACCGGCTACTACAACGCCGGACAGGACTGCACCGCCGCCACGCGGGTGCTCGTCGCGGATGGCGTCTACGACGAGGTGGTCTCGGGGCTCGCCGAGCAGGCCAGGGGGCTGGTGGTGGGCGACACGCTCTCGCCCGAGACGACCCTGGGGCCGCTCAATTCGCAGCGCCAGCGCGAGCGCGTTGAGGGCTTTCTGGAACGTCGGCCCTCCGGCGCGGAGATAGTCGCCGGCGGCCGCGAGCCAGATCTGCCTGGCAGCTTTCTGGAGCCGACCGTGGTCGCGGGCCTTGGACAGGACGACGAGATGATCCAGCGCGAGATCTTCGGCCCCGTGATCACGGTTCAACGCTTCAGTGACGAGGAGCGTGCGATCGAGTGGGCCAATGCCACCCGCTACGGCCTGGCCTCATCTGTTTGGACGCGCGACGTCGGCCGTGCGCTGCGCGTTTCCGCCGCGCTGCGATTCGGGTGCGTGTGGATCAACGACCACATCCCGCTCGTCTCGGAGATGCCGCACGGCGGCTTCAAGGAGTCGGGCTACGGCAAGGATCTCAGCGTCTACTCGCTGGAGGACTACACCGTGGTCAAGCACGTGATGGCGAGCCTGCAGTAGGCGAGGGAGGTCTTCGCGGACCCCGCTTGCAGTATCGGGACGCTATTCGCTGGCAACCCTGGCCATCCAAGGAAGGAGCAGCTCGGACCACGGCGGGCAGGCATGCGATCGCGGCGCTGCTCTGAAGGCCGCCCGCGGCGCGTAGGATGGACATCGTGAGGATTCGGTGAGCGCAGCGCCTGACGACCCGTCCAGCGATCCAGCTGGCCCTCGCGCCGGCCGGCGCGATGCGCATCCGCCGATGCCGCGTGACAAGCGGGGCTGGCGCGTGGCGCCCGCTCCGGACGGGCGGGGCATGCCCGAGCAGAAGCCCAGTGGCCCGCCGCCGCACCGCCGCCGCGGCTTCCTGTGGTTCGTGCTGATCCTGATCGCATTCAACTGGCTCTCGGTGCTGCTGTTTGAGCCCTCATCCGGCGAACAGCGTGTGACGGTGTCGTTCAACCCGTTCTTCCTGCAGGAGGTCAAGGCCGGCCAGGTGAAGTCGATCTCCTCCACGGGCGACACGATCCAGGGCACGTTCAAAGTCAAGCTGCGCTATCCCCCGAGCGACGCCAAGGCGGCGCCGAGCAAGCAGTTCGCCACCGAGGTGCCGACCTTCTGGAACAACAACCAGCTGGCCACGCTACTCCAGGAAAAGCATGTCGAGATCAACGCGAAGTCCACCACCAAAAGCACCTCGCTGCTCGCCGAGCTGCTGCTCGGCTTCGGTCCCACGCTGCTGATCGTCGGGTTGTTCATCATGATCGCGCGGCGCGCTGCGGCCGGTGGGGGAATGGGCGCGCTCGGGAGCTTCGGGCGCTCGCAGGCGCGTCGCGTGGACCCCGAGAAGATCCGCGTCACCTTCGACGACGTCGCGGGGATCGACGAGGCCAAGACGGAGCTGACGGAGGTCGTCGACTTCCTGCGCAACCCTGAGCGCTACGGGCGCCTCGGCGGGCGCATGCCCCACGGCGTTCTGCTCTCCGGCGCCCCCGGGACGGGCAAGACGTTGCTCGCGCGAGCGGTCGCTGGCGAGGCGCACGCGGCGTTCTTCTCGATCTCCGCCTCGGAGTTCATCGAGGCGATCGTCGGCGTCGGCGCCTCTCGTGTACGCGACCTGTTCGCCAAGGCCAAGGAGGCGGCACCGTCGATCATCTTCATCGACGAGCTCGACGCGATCGGGCGCTCGCGCCAGGGCTCGGTATCGGTCACGGGCGCAAACGACGAGCGCGAGCAGACGCTCGACCAGATCCTCACCGAGATCGACGGTTTCGAGTCCTCCGAGGCGGTCGTGGTGCTCGCCGCCACCAACCGTCCCGACGTGCTCGACCCGGCGCTGCTGCGCGCTGGGCGCTTCGACCGGCGCGTCGCGGTCCAGCCTCCCGACCGCAAGGGGCGCGCTGAAATCCTCGCCGTGCACACGCGCTCGATCCCGCTGGCGGACAGCGTCGATCTGGATGCGCTGGCATCCTCAACGCCGGGCATGGTCGGCGCTGATCTCGCCAATCTCGCCAACGAGGCGGCGCTGCTCGCCGCCCGCCGCGGCCACGAGAAGGTCGAGATGGGCGACTTCACCGACTCGCTGGAGAAGATCATGCTCGGCTCGCCGCGTGGCATCTTGCTCTCTCCGGCAGACCGCGCGCGAACCGCCTACCACGAGTCTGGGCACGCGCTCGTGGGCATGCTCACGCCGGGCGCGGACCCGGTGCGCAAGGTCTCGATCATCCCGCGTGGCATGGCGCTCGGCGTCACGCTCTCCACGCCGGACTCCGATCGTGTCTCATATTCTCGCGAGGATCTGGAAGCGAAGGTCCGGGTGGCACTCGGCGGCCGGGTGGCGGAGGAGATCGTCTACGGCACGATCACATCGGGGGCCGAGTCAGATATCCAGCAGCTGACCCTGATCGCGCGCCAGATGATCGGGCGCTGGGGAATGAGCGAGGCGGTGGGGCCGATCGCCGTGCTCCCCGCCGACGGCGAGGGGATGTTCCTGCCCGGCGTCAGCGCCACCTCGGAGTCGACCCAGCGCCTGCTCGACGAAGAGGTGCGCAAGCTCGTTGAGGGCGCCCACGAAGAGGTGACGCGCCTGCTGGTCGAGCACCGCGAGCAGCTCGAGAGCCTCGCCCAGGCGTTGCTGAAGACCGAGACGCTCGACGCGCAGGATGCCTACGCGGCGGCCGGCGTGCCTGCGCACGAGCAGGAGCCGAGCGCGATCTCCTGAGGTCGAGGTCGCGCGCCAGGTCACCCTGGCCGGCGCTAGGCCCGGACGGCCAGCGTCTGGTAGATCCCCGTGAACCCGTTCAGGAAGCCCTTGCGCGCGGCGCGCAGGTAGAGGCGCCAGATGCGCAGGCGTTCGGCGCCCACCACGCGCTGCGCCTCCGTCTGGTTGGCGTCGAGGTTGGCGATCCACTCGCCCAGCGTCCTTGCGTAGTCGGCGGCGAAGCCCTCGACGTGCTGGGTGGTGAAGCCGGCACCTTCCAACGCGAGCTGGATGCGCGAGAGGTGCAGCGGGGCGGCGTCCGGGAAGACGTAGCGCTCGGAGAACGGGCCGGCCTCGGGGTCGCCGTGGCGCAGGCGCGCGATCCCGTGGTTGAGTAGCCGGCCACCCCCGTCGAGCAGCGCTGCGAGCTGGCGGGCGTAGAGGTCGATCTGGCGGGAGCCGACGTGCTCGACCATGCCGATGCTCGCGATCGCGTCGTAGCGCTCGCCGGCGAGGTCGCGGTAGTCGGCCAGCCGGATCTCGACTCGGTCGGCCAGCCCGGCTTCCTGCACGCGACGCCGTGCGAGCTCGGCCTGGGAGGCCGAGAGCGTGATCCCGACGGCGCTCACGCCGTGCTGCATGGCGGCGTGCATCACGAACGCGCCCCAGCCGCAGCCCACGTCGAGCACCCGCTCGCTCGGTTGCAGCTTTAGCTTCGTGCACACCAGCTCGAGCTTGTCGCGCTGGGCGTCCTCGAGCGTCTGCGCTCCGCGCCAGACCGCGCAGCTGTAGGTCATGGTCTCGCCCAGGAAGAGCCGGAAGAAGTCGTTGCCGACGTCGTAGTGGTGGCGGATCGCGCGGGCATCGCGCTCCTTGCTGTGCCTGCGGCCGCTCGGCTGCAGCTCGGCCCGGGGCACGCGCGGCGGGATCGTCAGACCGCAGGCCTTGACCGCGGCCAGCGCGAGACGGGCGCGGGCGGCGCGCTCGATCGCGGGCGGTCGATAGGTGTCAAGCAGCGCGATCACGCCGTCGAGGTCGTCGACCTCGAGCTCCCCGGCGGCATACGCGCGTCCGAGGCCGAGTTGCCCGCGAGCGCGCAGGATGTGGGCGATGGCCGCGGGTGAGTGCACGCTCAGCACCGGACCGTTCCCTCCTGTGGTGCTGGGCAGGTCCACTCCATCCCAGAAGCGCAGAGTGAAAGGTCTCTCCGGCAGCGCTACGGCAAGCTCCTTTCGCAGTGCCTCTGGTCTGGCGAAAGGCATCTGGGCATCGTACCCTTAGCCGATGTCACATCCTCCCTCTCCGCTGCCGTCGGTGCGCGAGATCCTCGCGCACCGAACGGGGCAGGAGATGGCGCTGAACGATCGCTTCCTCAACCCGCAGGTGGGAAGGATCGTGCGCACGCTCGGATTCGACAAGTCCTGGGTGGGCGGAGAGGGCGCTCATCTGATCGACGCATCAGGCCAGCGGTATCTCGACCTCTTCGGCGGCTATGGGGTATTCGCGATCGGCCGCAACCACCCAGAGGCCATGGCGGCGGTCCAGGCGGTGATGGAGGCAAGGACAGGCAACCTTCCGCAGCTGGGGGTGACGCTGCTCTCTGGCGTGCTCGCCGAGCAGCTGCTCGCGCGCACTCCAGGCTCCGTGGGCGCCATGGTCCCGGCCAACGCCGGCACTGAGGCCGTCGAGGCGGCG
Source organism: uncultured Actinomycetota bacterium (assembly GCA_963757925.1). Lineage (GTDB taxonomy): Bacteria > Actinomycetota > Thermoleophilia > Solirubrobacterales > Solirubrobacteraceae > Palsa-744. The sequence continues at coordinate 190,283 of CAVWTE010000011.1, read as the reverse complement.
ATCAAGATCGCCCGCGCCGCGACGGGGAGGCCGCGCATCCTCTACGCCGAGCATGCCTTCCACGGCCTTACGCTCGGCGCGCTCTCGCTCAACGGCAACGCCGAGTTCAGGGACGGATTCGGGCCGCTGCTGCCCGCCTGCGATCCCGTGCCCTTCGGCGATGAGCAGGCGCTGGCGCGCGAGCTCGAACGCGGCGACGTGGCGGCGTTCGTGGTCGAGCCGATCCAGGGCAAGGGCGTCAACCTGTCGCCCCCGGGCTACCTGCAAACCGCAGAGCGGCTCTGCCACGACGCGGGTGCCTTGCTCGTATGCGACGAGGTGCAGACCGGCCTTGGCCGCACCGGCCGCTTTCTCGCGCTGGAGCGCGACGGCCTGCAGCCGGACATGATCTGCCTCTCCAAGGCGCTCTCCGGCGGGCTCGTGCCGATCGGCGCCGTGCTCGTCTCGCGCAAGGCCTTCGACCGCGTCTTCGACGGTATGGAGCGCGCGGTGCGACACGGCTCGACCTTTGGCGGCAACGACCTCGCCGCGGCCGCGGCGCTCGCGACGCTCAAGGTGCTCGACGAGGAGAGCCTGATCGAGCGCGCCGATCGTCTCGGCGAGCTGCTGCTGGAGCTGACGCGGCCGCTCGTGGATCGCTACGAGGTGGTCACCGAGGTGCGGGGTCAGGGGTTGATGTGGGCGATCGAGTTTGGGCCACCTGGCGGCCGAGCACGCCGCTCGGTCTGGAACTCGGTTGAGCGCGCCCAGCCGGGCCTCTTCTCCCAGCTGATCACAGTCCCGCTGTTCCACGAGCACCGCATCTTCTGCCAGGTCGCCGGGCACCGCATGAACGTGATCAAGGCGCTGCCGGCGCTCGTCGTCGAGGAGTCGGAGATTCGTCGCTTCGCAGCCGCGCTGGAGGAAGTCGTGGCCCGCGCCGAGCGCCTTCCCTCCGCCCTTGCCCGCTTCGGGGTGCAGACCGGGCGGCGGATGCTGGCGGGGGCGGGGCGGCGCTGAGGTCAGGCGGGTGCTCGTCGCCCACGTTGGTCTTGCTGAACGGGAAGCGCGCAAGCTACTCTGAACGGAGACGAGCATGCCCACGATCCGCATCCTCCATCATTACGCCTCCGGGTACGGCTGGAGCTTTGAGTCTCCTGATATCGCTGGGCTGACGGGCGGCACAGAGTCTTACGACGCTGTCTATGCCGAGAAGGCGGCCAGATTCGCCCTCGCCATCGAGGCGGAGGAGCAGGGCGCTCCGGCGCCTGAGCGCCTGCTCTTCGAGCATTACGTGCCCGCCGAGATGGCTCGCGCGGCGTAGCGCCATCCAGCACTTCTGTCTGCGACGCCCGTGGAGGCCGGTCAGGGCTTGGATGATCGACCTCGCAGACGGCTTGTAAGCGCCGATCACAGCGCTCAAACGTGATCTCCGCCATCGGCCGCTAGCCTGTCGGAGCTTTGCTCACCCCCCGCCAGGACATCCGCAACATCGCGATCATCGCGCACGTCGACCACGGCAAGACCACGCTCGTGGACGCGATGCTGCGTCAGACCGGCTCCCTCAGGGCCGGCGAGGAGGTCCAGGACCTCGTGATGGACTCGATGGACATCGAGCGCGAGCGCGGGATCACGATCCTGGCCAAGAACGCGGCCCTGCGCTTCGGGGACGTGAAGATCAACATCGTCGACACTCCCGGACACGCCGACTTCGGCGGCGAGGTCGAGCGGGGTCTGACGATGGTCGACGGCGTGCTGCTGCTCGTCGATGCCTCCGAGGGCCCGCTGCCGCAGACACGTTTCGTGCTGCGCAAGGCACTCGAGTCCAAGTTGCCGGTGATCCTCGTGATCAACAAGATCGATCGTGCCGACGCACGCGTCGCTGAGGTCGTGGACGAGGTCTACGAGCTGTTCATCGACCTGGACGCCGACGAGTCCCAGATCGAGTTCCCGATCGTCTACTGCAACGCGAAGGCGGGCAAGGCGACCATGCACTACGACGTCGCGAATCCGCAAGAGCAAGGTCAGAGCATTGAGCCGCTGCTGAAGCTGATGGTGGAGCACATCCCGCCGCCCATGTACGAGCCCGACCATCCGCTGCAGGCGCTTGTCACGAACCTCGACGCCTCCCCCTACGTCGGCCGCCTGGCGATCTGCCGGGTGCGGAACGGCAGCATCCGCAAGGGCCAGCAGATCGCCTGGTGCCGAGCTGATGGCAACATCCAGAAAGCGCAGGTCGCCGAGCTGTATGTCACCGAGGCGCTGGAGCGCATGGACGCGCCGCAGGCCGGCCCGGGCGAGATCATCGCTATCGCGGGCATCGCCGAGGTGACGATCGGCGAGACGCTCGCCGATCCGGAGGACCCGCGGCCGCTGCCGGTGATCGCCGTGGACGAGCCTTCGATCTCGGTCACGCTCGGCATAAACACCTCGCCGCTCTCAGGCAGGGAGGGCAGCAAGCTGACCGCGCGGCAGGTGCTCAGCCGCCTCGATCAGGAGCTGGTCGGCAACGTCTCGCTGCGTGTGAAGGACACCGACAGGCCGGAAGCCTGGGAGGTCCAGGGCCGCGGCGAGCTGCAGCTTGCGGTGCTCGTGGAGATGATGCGGCGCGAGGGCTTCGAGCTGACAGTCGGTCAGCCGCAGGTGCTGATCAGGGAGATCAAGGGCCACCGCCACGAGCCGGTCGAACGCCTCTCGATCGACGTGCCCGAGGAGCACGTCGGCGCGGTGACGCAGCTGCTCGCTGCCCGCAAGGGGCGGATGGAGCACATGACGAACCACGGCACCGGCTGGGTGCGGATGGAGTACCTCGTGCCCGCGCGCGGGCTGATCGGCTTCCGCACCGAATTCATGACGGAGACGCGCGGCACCGGCATCATGCACCACGTCTTCGAGGGCTGGGAGCGCTGGGCCGGGGAGCTGCGCACCAGGAACACCGGCACGCTGGTCTCCGACCGCCGTGGCGTGACCGCCCAGTATTCGCTGATGAGCCTCCAGGAGCGCGGCACCCTCTTCGTCGGTCCCGGCGAGGAGGTCTACGAGGGCATGATCGTGGGCGAGAGCAACCGCGCGGGCGACCTCGATGTGAACGTCTGCAAGGAGAAGCACCTGACGAACATCCGCTCCTCCACCTCAGAGGTACTGGTGCGGCTCTCGCCGGCCAAGCGCCTGAGCCTGGAGGAGGCGCTCGAGTTCGTGGCCGAGGACGAGTGCGTGGAGGTGACGCCGGAGACGGTGCGGCTGCGCAAGCTCGAGCTCGGCAAGGTCGATCGGCTGAAGGCCGCGCGGCAGCGGCGCTGAGCAAGCCCGCTGCTTCAAGCTGCCGCGGTATCGCCTAGCCTGCAACCCATGCAGTCGGCGATCGACGTCAACGACCTGCGCAAGAGCTACGGCCAGACCGAGGCTCTGCGGGGCGTGAGCTTCCAGGTGGAGCCCGGAGAGGTCTTCTGCATGCTCGGTCCCAACGGCGCCGGCAAGACCACCTGCACCGAGATTCTCGAGGGGCATCGCCTCGCAAGCGGCGGCACCGTGAGGGTCCTCGGCCATGATCCCGCTCGAAACGATCGCGGCATGCGCGAGCGGATTGGCGTCGTGCTGCAGTCCTGTGGCATCCAGGAGGACCTGACCGTCGGCGAGCTGATCCAGATGTATGGGCGCTATTACTCCCGCTCCAGGTCTGCGGAGGAGCTGATCGAGCTCGTCGAGCTCGACGCCAAGCGCGACGCGCGCGCCGGCTCGCTCTCCGGCGGCCAGCGCCGCCGACTCGACCTGGCGCTCGCGCTGGTCGGCGACCCAGACCTGCTCTTTTCGACGAGCCGACGACGGGCTTCGATCCACACGCCCGCCGCCACGCTTGGTCGACGATCCGCTCGCTCTGCTCGCTCGGCAAGACCGTCTTTCTGACGACGCACTTCATGGACGAGGCCCAGTACCTGGCCGATCGCGTCGCGGTGATGGCGGCGGGCAGGATCGTCGCCTCCGGCCCGCCCCAGGAGCTCGGCGGCCGCGAGGAGCTGCCGACCGAAATCCGCTTCGCGCTGCCGGAGGGCGTAGAGGCGGCCGACCTGCCGCCGCTGCCGACCGGGGCGGAGGTGGCAGGCGACCGCGAGGGCGTTCTCGTTCGGACCTCCGAGGGCGTGCAGGCCACGCACGCCCTCACTGGCTGGGCACTCGAGCGGGGTCTCGAGTTGCGCGGCTTCTCCGTCGCCCAGCCGACGCTCGAGGACGTATACCTCTCGCTTACAGCCGGGGATGACCCGGCCCCGAACAGCACGCAGGTGGAGGCACTGAGGTGAGTACGGGAGTCAGCGAGCAGGCTCACACGGAGCGGACCGCGCTCGGCCCCCCGCAGGTCTCCCGCCGCAGTCTCTCGCTGCTTGCATGGCAGGTCCTCTACGAGCAGCGCGCCTTCTGGCGCAACCGCCGCAGGGCGCTTGCAAGCTTCGCCTTCCCGCTGATGTTCCTGCTCATCTTCGGCGCGATCACGCAGGGCGCGAAGGTCAATGGCGATGGCAACATCGCCTACATCAACTTCTACGTCCCGGGGATCATCGCCTACGCGGTGATGGTGATCGGCTTCACCAACACCGCGATGTCGATCGCGCTGCTGCGCTCCGAAGGCGTGCTGAAGCGGATGCGCACCACGCCGATGCCCTGGGCGCTCTACCTCGGCGGCATCGTGCTCAGCACGGTCATCACGATCGGCGTCGCCTGCGTGCTGCTCCTGGCGATCGGTGTGATCTTCTACAAAGCCACGATCAACGGCTCCGCGGTCCCCGGCCTGATCGTCACGGTCGCCGTGGGCACCATCTGCTTCACGAGCCTTGGCATCGCCGTCTCCCGCTTCATTCCAAAGCCCGACAGTGGCATGCCCGTGCTGATGCTGATCGTGCTGCCGCTTTCCTTCATCTCCAACGTCTTCTTCCCGATCTACAAGCCGCAGGCACTCGTGGAAATCGGCAAGTTCTTCCCGTTGCGGCGGGTCGCCGAAGGGATCGGGCCCGCTTTCAAGCAGACCCACGGCTCGGGCTTCATCGGCCATGACCTCTTCGCCCTGGTGATCTGGGCCGCCGTGGGCTGCTGGCTGATGGTCAGGACGATGAGGATGCTGTCGGTCAAGGATTAGGCCCCAATGCCGTTACTCAAGGTTGGATCCGGCCTCCGGTCCCCGGCAGAAAGCAGCGGTCAGCCAATGGCAGACTCAGGCTTTCGCGTCTTCGTCCTTTGCATGCGGGTGCGAGTCGCGTGCTGTGCAATCTCCCTGGCTATCCTGGCTGCGCTGTGCGGGATAGCGATTGACACCTCGCCTGCTGCGGCATCTCGCGCGCGGGCGCACACAGCCGGCGAGACGTGCCTGATGCCGGGGGTCGGCAAGCCGCTGGATCAGATCTGGCGACCGAACATCCACTCTGCGATCGAGTACCAGCGCCGCCGGCGCGGCGACATCGCCTTCGCGGTCCGCACCGCTGGCGCGCTCTACGGCTACCGTCTCGATCACCAGGAGTGGTCGGCAAGCGTGCTCAAGGCGATGTTGATGGTTGCCTACCTGGATCGGCCATCGGTCGCGGGACGAGCGCTGAACGCCTACGACAAGTTGCTGCTCTACCCGATGATCACGAGGTCAGACAACGCCGCCGCCGACGCGGTGGACGAGATCGTCGGCGCCAGTGGGCTTCAGACACTGGCCACTCGGGTCGGGATGACCCATTTTGCGGCCGCGGAGCCGATCTGGGGGGAGTCGGAGATCACCGCGCGCGACCAGACCAAGTTCTTCTTGCACATCGACAGCTACATCGTGCCGCGACATCGCGCCTACGCAATGCGGCTGCTGGCAAGCATCGTGTCCACCCAGCGATGGGGCATTGGCGAGGTCGCCCCCAAGGGCTGGAAGCTCTACTTCAAGGGTGGCTGGGGGTATGGCACCGGACTGATCGACAGTCAGATAGCGCTGCTGACTCAAGGCTGCACACGAGTCTCAATCGCTGTGCTCACGATGCACGACGGCTCACACGCCTACGGCAAGCAGACCCTGAAGGTGATCTTTCGGAAGCTACTGAGAGGCCTACCGACCGGCCCGCACACTGTCTACCCCTAGTGGAGTGGGCGTGCGGTCGCGCGCTACGCGGATTCAATCGCGCGCCAGAAGCTCGGTCGATCGAGGCTCTGACCGCCCATCAGCAGTGAATCCGCCTCCGCGCCTGCCCATCGCGGCCGCCCGCGTGCAGAGCGTGCAGCGCCTGATGCACATCGTGGATCAGCATGTCCGCCATGTCCCTAGAGAAGCTCTCCCTGACCACCATCCGCAGCACCGTGATGTGCTCCGCGTTCGGTGGCAACGTGTAAGCAGGCACGATCCAGCCGCGCTCGCGCAGCAGGTGCGAGAGCTCGGTGAGGTCGATCGCGCTCGGCTCATCGGCTCGGAGCGCCACGATCGGAAAGCGCGAGCCGTCGTTCAGCAGCGAGAGCCCCTCGATCTTGGCAAGGCCTGCCGCAAGCGCTTTGGCGTTCTCGAGCACGGTGGCGACGATCCGCTCATAGCCCTCCTTGCCCAGGCGCAGGAAGTTGAAGTACTGCAGCACAACCGAGTTGCTCGGGCGCGAGAAGTTCAGCGAGTAGTTGGGCATGTCCCCACCGAGGTAGTTGATGTGGAAGACCAGCTCCTCGGGCAGATCGGAGCGGTCGCGGAAGACCACGGTCCCCATGCCGGGATAGACCAAGCCGAACTTGTGGTTCGAGACGTTGACGGAGCGCACCTGGGAGAGCCGGAAGTCCCAGGCCAGCTCCGGCTCGGCGAAGGGCGTGACGAATCCGCCGCTGGCGGCATCGATGTGCAGCGGGATGTGCCAGCCGCGCTCGCTTTCCACGCGCGCAAGCAGGTCGTTGATGCCCGCCAGGTCGTCCATCTGGCCCGTGAAGGTGGTGCCGAGCACTCCAGCCACGGCGATCGTGCGCTCGTCGATCAGGCTCTCCACCTGCTCTGCGCCGATCGTGTAGCGGTCCTCCTCCATCGGCGCGATCCGCGCCTCCACCTCGAAATAGCGCGTGAACTTCTCCCAGCAGGTGTGGACGTCGGCGCCGATCACGAGGTTCGGCTTCTCGGTTGAAAGCCCGGCCTGCTCGCGCCGGCGCTGCCAGGAGCGCTTGTGGGCGAGCATGGCCAGCATGATCGCCTCCGAGGAGCCGATCGTCGCGGTACCGGTCGGCTGCTCGTGGGCGGGGGCGTGGAAGAGGCGGCCGATCATCGAGACCACGCGCTGATGGATCACCTCGGTCTGCGGGTACTCGTCCTGGTCGATCAGGTTCTTGTCGAGCGTCTCGACCGCGAGCGCGTTGGCCTGTGGCTCCATCCAGCTGGTCACGAAGGAGGCGAGGTTCAGGGCGGGGTTGCCGTCGAGGTTCAGCTCATCGTGGACGAGCCGGTAGGCAGCGTCGGCGTCCATGCCCTCAGAGGGGAGCCTGTACTTCGGCACCGCGTGGGTGAAGCAGCGCCCGGAGTAGGCGGGGGTGTGCATCTCCTCGGAGTCCAGCTTGAGCCTGTGCATCGGTTCTCCTCCGTTTATTTTTGGGGAGACGCCTTCCGGCGTCCAGATGAGATGGTCGCCCGTGCTGCGCAGCATCGCGCCGACCTAAGATCTGTACGTGAAGAACAAGCGATCATGGCGTGATCTCGTGTCGTCTTCGCAGCGGCCGGGCACGCAGACTGGCGCTCCAGGCCGCGACGATCGCTGCGCAACCAAGCAGAAGAACGATCCACTGGCCGGCACCAATCGAGCCTGCGCCGCTGCTACCGGACGCAATGCTGTAGGTGGTAATACGGCTCGGCAATGGATGGCCAGCCGCGGTAGCCAGCCGCTCGATCGCGGTGATCGCGACCTGCGCCAGTTGCGCGCCATCGCGTGGTGCGCTGATGCCGGCGAGCGTCGATTCGATCGCGGTGGGGGCCACGTTGAAGCCGTGCAGGCCAAAGCCGTGTGGCATCACTACGAGCAGGGGGCCCGTGAAGACGAGCGAAAGCTCCTGCCCAAGGAACTCCGCATACTGCTCCGGCTGCCCCCAAAGCGTGGTGAGAGAGCCGAGATCGCTGGGGGAGGCGATCAATGCAGCCCGGATTGGGAAGCCGTGGTTCTGCGCGGCGGCAAGCACGTCCGCAAGCTCCGCTTGGCGGCCGCTTGGCACGTTTGCGTCCCAGGGCAGGAACAGCGACTGGGTGGCAAGCACATCGCTGGCAGGATCGCCGTCGGCGAGCGCGCCGACGGGCAGGGTGCCGGCTGCGAAGAGCAGGACCCAGGCGCAGATCAGCACGCGCAGGGTCGATCGGGCATGCGGAACGAATTGCGGCGTATGAGCAGCGTACGGGATCCGGCGCGCCGAGCTCTCCAGATCGCGCTCGTCTGCCTGGCCGCTCTGCTGGGCCTACCCCGCCTGGCGCAAGCGCATGGCCTGAGCACTCCGAACGCCTCCAGCTACATCGCGAAGGTTGGCAGAGCCCCAGGCGGCGTGGAAGCCAAGGTGCTCGACGGAGACCTTCGCCTGTGGATGCGTGTGGCGCTCTGGCAGCGCCTGGAAGTGCTCGACTACACAGGTGCGCCCTACCTGCGCTTTTCCCGGTCCGGCGTCGAAGTCAACCGCAACACCGAGATCTACTACCTCAACCTCATTCCGGTGGAGGTGCCGCCCGCCGGTTTGACGTCAGAGGCTCCGCCGCATTGGCAGAAGGTCAGCAACGACCAACAGTACAGCTGGCACGACGGCCGCCTCGCGGCGTTGGCTTCCACGGTGCTTGCACCCGGCACCAGCTATGTGGGCAGGTGGAGCATCGCCGTGCGCGTGGATGGCCATCTCAGTTCGATCTCCGGCGGCGTGTGGCATTCGCCCAGCCCGCCGATCGCGTGGTTTTGGCCCGTGATCGTGATCTTCGCGTGCGTGCTCGCTGCCTACAGACTGCGCCGCCCGCAACTCGACCTCGCCCTCGCCCGTGCGCTCGCGGTCATGGTGCTCGCGGGGATCACAGTCGGGACGCTCGGACGCCAGCTGGAGGGCAGGCCGAGCATCACCGCTTGGCAGATCGGGCTGCTGATCGTGGTCCTCACGCTGGTGATAGCGGCGCTTGCTTGGACGCTTTGGGGCCGGCCCGGCTGCTTCTTCCTGTTCGTGGTCTGCGTCGCTTCTCTGTGGGAGGACTTCGAACTGATCCCCACGCTGATCCACGGCTATGTGCTGATGGCGATGCCGGCATTCCTGATCCGCGCCGCAGCCGTGCTCTGCCTGGGCGCAGGCGCGGGCCTGCTGTTGCTCGTGGTACGGATGGCAGACCTACCCGAAGGCTCGCTGGCGCTCGCGCGGCGCTCGCGCCGGGGCTCCCCCGCGTGAGGCCGCTGGCATTCGCCGCGGCCGCCGCGCTCCTGGTCGCGGGATGCGGCTCGAGCGCGTCCAAGCAGGCCGATCGCGGGATTCCGGCCTCCCTGTTGCAGCAGGCGCGCCCCATTGGCAGGGGGGCAACCTTCCATCCGCCCGTGCGCGGTCCTGTGATCGGGCCCTGCAAGGCCGTGCTGGGGCCGCGCCAGGGAACCCACGTCGAGGTGTTCGCGGTGAACAGGGTGGTGTTGCTGGCGGCGGGGATCGGCACGTTGCCGCCGCGCCGCTCCTTCGCCGGCCGCATCACCCGCACGCGCTGCTACGGGGCGCTTGCCACGCTCGATCCAACGGGGCTCGTGCTGAGGCGGCCGGGAAGCCGGCTCACCGTCTCCGATCTCTTCCGGTCCTGGGGGCAAGCATTCTCGCGGCACCAGATTGCCTCCTTCCACGCACCCGCGGGCACCGAAGTCGCCGTGTTCGTGGACGGGCGCAGCTGGCGCGGAGCGCCCGGAAGCGTGCCGCTCGCCAGGCACGCGGAGATCGTGCTGGAGGTCGGCCCGCACGTGCCCCCGCACGCCTCCTATCGCTTTCCACCGGGTACATGAGAGGTAGATGTCCTCCACAATGAAACCGATGAGGAGTGCGCTTGCCATAGGAGCGCTTGTGGGCGCGATGTTCTGCCTCCAGTGCTCTTCTGCACTTGCCGACGGGGACCCGGCCAGCGACTATCTGCTGCGCCAGCAGGTCTTCGTGCTGCTGCAGCAGACCGCCACTCCACCGGCGCAGAAGGCGCTTGCCGAAGTCGTCGCCAAGGCCAACGAGGCGGGCTATCCGATCCGGGTCGCCGTTATCTCGAGCGAATACGACCTCGGCTCGGTCAGCGTGCTCTGGGGCAAGCCGCGGACCTACGCGCGCTTCCTCGGGATCGAGCTCTCGCTCGCCTACAAAGGGCTGCTGCTCGTGGCGATGCCAAGCGGCTTCGGGCTCAACTGGCCGGGCCATTCCACGGCGGCGGCCTACAGGGCGCTAGCCGCCGTCAAAGTGCCCACGGGCGAAATCGGCACGATCACAGCGGCGCAGGCGGCCGTGCAACGGCTTGCGAGCGCCGGTGGCGTGAGCCTCACCTCCAGCGCCAAGACGGCGGGCTCCGGCTCCAAGGCGCACGCCGGCTCCTCGTCCTCCCATGCAGCGGGCGCGGGCGAGAGCTCTGGCGTGAGCGCTTCGAGCGCGCTCCTGATCGGCGCCGCGGCGATGCTGTTGATCGCGTTCGGGGCGGCTTGGCTAGAGAGTCGCCGCAGAGCCACTCCCGCCCCGGCGGACGTGCCGGCGCCAGAGGGCTCTGCCAGCCCCCCGCCATCAACGCTCGCCGCCAGCCGCGGCCCCGGCATCTCGCTCAAATGGGCGCTGCCGCGGATGGCGGCGCTGTTCGCGCTCGCCGTGGCGGTGCCGATCCTCGCAGTCGGTCTGCTGCGCCGTGGCGAAGGCCACCACTCCTCCCCGCGGGACAGCGCACACTCAGTTGCGCAGGACACTCCGTTCACCTGGAGCGAAGGCCAGCGCGCAGCGCCGAACTTCACACTCATAAACCAAAACGGCCAGCCCGTATCGCCTGCCGCCCACCGCGGGCGGCCACTGATCATTACCTTCATCGATCCGCTGTGCCGCAACCTCTGCCCGCTCGAGGCGAAAGTCATAAACGAAGTCGACGAAAGGCTCCCGGTCTCCGAGCGGCCACAGATCATCGCCGTCAGCGTCGACATCTACGCCGACACGCACACCGACCTGATGCTGGACTTCCGCCGCTGGAGCCTCGTGCCCCAGTGGCAGTGGGCGGTCGGCACGCCCGCGCAGCTGCAGGCAGTGTGGAAGCGCTACTACGCCGAAGTCGAGGTGCAGACCAAGCACCTCGCCGGTACGACCGTCCACTACATCACCCACTCCGAGATGGCCTACGTCGTGGACGGCAGAGGCGACGAGCGCGCGCTTTTCTCCTGGCCCTTCAACGCCAAGGCGCTGCAGAAAACGCTGTTGCGGATCGAGCGCAGCTGAAGCTCGGAGAGCGTCTGCTCCCTGCCCGGCAGCAGCGGGAAGGAGCGCTGCGGCCGCGCCGGCAGGATGTAGTTGGCGCGCTTGAGCACAAAGATGAATTCGTTGATGCCGTTGTTGACGGTGTCGGTGATCGCCGGGTTCTGCAGCTGAGCCGCGGTCGCGTTCATCGCCGTGCGTGTGGTCACGAAATCCTCGATGCTGCGCTGGATGGAGACGAAGTGCAACCCGGCCTGCCCGCCGTCGATCGTGTCGAAGTCGCGACGCTGGATCAGCGGTTTGCCGCCCCGGCGCGCCCTTGCGCTGGCCTGCGAGTGGCCGATTACCCCGTAGCGGCTGACCGCTTCGCCGAACCTTGCCGGGTCGCTTTCTGCGTCGGTGGTGAATTTCGCGGCTTCCGCGGGGCTCACCTGTGGCGCGTACATGCGCGCCACCCGCTCGGCTTGGGTGAGCTGCGCATACCAGCTTTCGAGCTCCAGGCGCATGTAGCTGACCTGCATCGTGGTGCCCTGCGCGAACTGGCCGTCCGGGATCGTGACGTCCTCCTCGCTGGCCTGGTTTCGGCGCAGGCTCGACTTGAAGCCCATGAAAAGCGGTGCTTTGGCAGGCACGGGCTTGCCGGCCGGTATGCCGCTGAGGTCCTGATGGGCAGCGGGTAGCCCGGCGCCCACGAACCCGGTACGGGTCTCGCGCCAGCGCAATACGCTCGAGAGCAGGATCGGCCCGTCGGCGCCCGCGAGCGGCGCGCCGTGAACGAGCGCGTCCTCGATCGAGATCAGGCGCTGCTCGTCATCGCAGGCCAGGTGCAGGCAGAGCTCGTAGTCGTCGATCTGTGGCAACTCGAAGTTCGACAGCGCCTTGGCGGCCGGGATCGGCGAGGCTCGTGAAAGGGTGCGCTGAAAGTAGGCGGGCCCCCAGCTCGCGGTGAAGAGCAGCCCGGATGGCCCCCAGGAATATCGGCGCTCCAGCGTGCGCAGGGCCGCCTCAAGCAGTCGCGCATAAGCGGGCGTGGAGGAGCCCTTCACGTCAAAGAACAGCAGCCTGTCGAAGCGCGGCGGGACCGGGTTGCCGTCAGCGTCGAGCGTGAGCGTTGCGGTCCAGGCATGCTGGCGTAGGGGGAGACCCGAGGGCTGTGGCCCCAGCGCCACCGCGGGTACGCTCGCGCCGCCGCTGAATGCGCGATCGATTCCCAGCCCGATCGCTGCGCCGCCGATCGCTGCGCCGGCGCCTGTGAGCAAGCGCCGGCGGGTCAGCATCGACTCGGAACGTGTTTGGGAATCCTCCGCACGCACCTGGCGGCGCCCGACACGGCGCGCTCCGGCGTCCTCAGTCGCCGAAATACCGCCAGTATTCCGGCTCCCTGCGTCCTTGGATCGCTTGGTCATGCACTCGCCATGCACGCACGGCCAATTCCCAAACACGTTCTCACGTGAGTGGTTTCCAGGTGAAGGTGAGGTTGACGCGATGGGGTTTGAGCCAGACGTGCGCGTATTCGATGTGCCTCGCAGACACTGGCGGGCTGATCAACAGACTCAGGTCATAGGTGCCCGCGCCGGGGACGCTCACGTTGTTGCCGTAGTGGGGGCCCATGTAGGCCGAGAGCATCGGCCACTGTCGATCGTCGTAGTAGATGTGTCCGTCCTTGCTGATCGTCGCCCATACGGTCGCGTACGGGATTGGCACGTTGGTATGCGCGTCATTCAGCATCACCATCAGGTGAAAGCTCGTTTTCGGCCCGGGCTTGATCTCGGTCGCCTTGGTGCCGTTGTAGACGATGAACGGCACTGCGGTCATCGCCTGCGCGGTGATCTTCATGCCTTCCCAGGTCGTGGAGGCGAGCAACTGCGTCGGTATCGGTTTGATGCCGCCCACCGACATCGCGGCCACGCCGCTTGCGCCCGAGGAGCCGGCGCTCATCTGCATGCCGGCCATCGCGCTCGTGCTGGTCGAGGTGGATGTCGTCGCGGTGGCGGCAGTGGCCGACGCTGCTTCTTTCTTGTTGGCCTTGGCGCAGCCGGCGAGCAGCACGCCCACCGCGATCAGCATCAGGGCGCGGGTGCCGAGGCGCTCGAGGGTGATGGTTCGATCAGACATGGGTGGAGGCGGGTTGAGATGCGGTCAGATCCTGCGCGCGCGTGGCTTTGCTGCCCTCCGGTTGGCCATATGGGATCAGCCACCACAGCGCGCCGGTGAGGAGGATGAACAGCGGCCCTGCGTTCGGGTCGGTCGCTCCACCTTCGACGATACCGCCGAAGCCCTGGCCGACCACCCAGAAGATCAGGCTCAGCACGATCGCGATCGTCAGGAAGGTCTTCGAACGCCAGTTTGCGGCCACGGCGATGCCGATTGCGGCGGAGAGGAGGGCCAGCACGATCGCGAGTCCCACGCCGTTGCCGTGTAGCCCTTTGGTGAGCCATTCCTGCAGGGTGCTGAGCCAGCTCATGCCCGACGGCGCGGCCTTGATCGATTCGGAGATCGCGCTGGCATTGCTGCTCGGAGCCTCCAGCCACAGCCATGCCATCGCCAGCCACAGCGCGGCCCAAGCAGTGCGTGCGCCCCGCACGCCAAGCAACCCGCCCGGCCGATCGTTCGGCCACACGATCAGGCCGATCAGCGCGTAGATCAGAACTGCGCCGGGTGCGCCCGTGAGTGGGCTTGCCATCGTCATGAACATCATTCCGAACGCCTCGCCGAACCACCAGACGATCAGCGCCCACGGGAAGGAGATCGCCAGTGCCGGCTTGACGGTTCGCCGGTAGAGCAGGCCAAGGCCGATGCAGCACTGGATCAGGGCAAAGAGCGTGTTGTAGACGGCGAGGTGGTGTTCGGCTGTGTGGGCGGCCCAGGTCACGCTGCCAGAGATCCATCCCGGCTGCCCTCCGGTCATACCGGTCAGCATTTCGATGAAGCCGTGGGAGTACATGAAGGACTGGAACTGCAGCCCTCCGTCCAGCAGCCAGATCAGCCCGAGCGCCGTCTGAAGCGTGCGGCGGCTGTCGGAGAAGAAGTAAGCCCGCAGCCGCGCGGTCAGGCTGTCGCTGCCGATGCGCTGGTGTGCTCTGGTATCGAGGTCGGCGGTCCCAGTGCTCATCTCATCGCTCCCCTCTTGCGCCGCGGTAGCTCGACCTCGGCTTCGCTTGCATTCTCCGAATCTGTACGGACCAGCCTGTCGCGTTCGAACACGCCCTTCTCGACGGTCTGACGCGGGGTGCCCTGTAGCCGCTGTCGCAGCCATGCTGGCACAGGCGTGGAAAGCTCCTCGATCGGGTCGGGCGTGAATGCGGAGAGCCGCCGCAGCAGCAGCCATCCCGCGAAGGCGAGCAGGTGTGGCGCCTCGTCGCCGGGGCTCGTGCGCCCGGCCGCGAGGTCGATCACCGCCGTGAGGATCAGCGCCAGTGCCGCCACGCCGACGATCGTGCTCATTCCTCGTGCGCGGGATGGCCGCCACGCGGCGACCAGGAATCCGACTGCGAGCGCCAGGTCGAAGGACCCCATCTCGTGCGCGACGTGGATTGGCGCGTCGTGGTCTTGACCGAAGATCAGAGCAGGGACCGTGAGGGCGATCTGAGCGAGCGCCACGAGCACGAGCGCCAGGCGCGCGTGCGTTGCGGCCGCCGGCCAGCTCCAGCGTCGCGTCGCGGCTGCGGTAGCGGCGAGCAGATCCTCGCTCGGCGCCGGTGCATCCGCGGGCACGAGCCGGAAGCGACGAGTGACCTCATGCGCCTCTTCGCGCCAGAGCCGGCAGTCTGGACATCCGTCGAGATGCAGATCGAGCAGGTCGCGCTCCGCGCCGCTCTCCTCTGCGTCGAGCAGCGCGGATATGGCTATGCGGGCACCTTCGCAGTCCACGTGCACCTTTAGACGTAGCAGCGGCTTCTTTTGTTCCCGAGGACTCTGATTACATGAGCAGGGATGGACGAGCTCACGCGCTTGGCGTACGCGGCCCGGCATGGTCGATCGCGCGCCCTGGAGAGGTTCGTGCAGGACGGGTATCCCGACGTCTGGCGGCTGTGTGCGGCACTGCTCGATGCGCAGTCGGCTGAGGACATGGCGCAGGAGACCTTCCTGCGCGCCACGCAGGCGCTGCCTCGGTTTCGCGGCGAGTCCTCGGCTCGCACCTGGCTGCTCGCGATCGCCCATCGCGTCTGCGTGGACGAGCTGCGCGCGCGGGCGCGCGCTCGCAAGCGAGACCAGCGCATCGAGATGCTGCAGCGTGAGCCGGTCATCGACCCTGACCTCGCTGGCGGGATCCAGGTCAGGCAGCTGCTGGGCGTGCTCGACCCGGACCGGCGTGCGGCCTTCGTGCTCACCCAGCTCTTCCGTCTCTCCTACGAGCAGGCCGCGAGCGTCTGCGGCTGCCCGCCGGGCACGATCCGCTCGCGCGTGGCGCGTGCGCGCGAGCACCTGATCGTGGCATTGGGGGAGCAGGTGCGTCGCGAGGAGCGCCCAGGGCCGAGCGCAACATCGCGAGGCACACGACAAGAATAAGACTCGATCTTATAAACTGTTCCTCCGCTTATCGATCTTCGAGGAGGAACGGCCCGATGGAACGCAGGAAAGAGACCCGCCTCGCCGCTGTGCTCGCGGCCGCCGTGCTGCTGGCTGGCTGTGGCTCCACTGTGAACGCCGGCTCTGGCGGCAGGATCCTCGCGGTCGGCGCAGAGAACGAGTACGCCAACGTGATCTCCCAGATCGGCGGCAGGTACGTCGACGCTGTCGCGATCGAGAGCAACCCGAACACCGACCCCCACACCTTCGAGGCCAGCCCGAGCGTCGCGGCGAGGTCGGCAGGCGCGCGACTGGTCGTGCAGAACGGGGTCGGCTATGACGGCTACATGGAAAAGATCGAGGCGGCCGCGGGGGAGCTCGACTCGCGCAAGGTGATCGACGTCCAGAAGCTGCTCGGCCTGCCCGACTCCACGCCCAATCCGCACCTCTGGTACAAGCCCGACGACGATGCCCGCGGTCGCCAAGGCGCTGGTCGCCGACCTCTCCGCGCTCGCGCCCGCGCACGCCGCCTACTTCAAGGCCAACGCGCAGCGCTTCGACAACTCGCTGCAACCGTGGCTCGGCGCCTGCGCGCGTTCACGCGCCAGTTCCGCGGCGTGCCGGTCGCGACCACCGAGCCGGTCGGCCGACTACATGTTCGAAGCCGCCGGCATCGCAACCTCACCCCTTTGGCCTTCAGGCGGACATGATGAACGGCACCGACCCTCCCCGCAGGACGTCGCCATCCAGGAAGGCCTTTCTCGGGCACAAGGTCAAGGCGTTCGTCTACAACCAGCAGGTGACCGACTCGCTCACCGAGTCGTTTCTGACGCGCCGCGCAAGAACGACATCCCGGTCGTCGGGCGTCTACGAGACGATGCCGACCCCGGCTACGACTACCAGTCGTGGATGCTGGCCGAGGTGAAGGCGCTGGAGCAGGCTGTCGGCGCACGGCAAGTCGACCGAGAAGCTGTGAGACGGCGACGACCCGACGGCGAGCCGCGCGCGTCCTCCGGTCGAGGACGGCTCGGCGTACGGCTCGCCGGGCGCCAGGTCCTCGACCGCGTCGGCTTCCCATCGCGCCCGGGCGAGTTCACCGGCCTGATCGGCTCCAACGGCGCGGGCAAGACCACGCTCTTCCGCGTGATCCTCGGGCCTGCAGGCGCCCGAGCGGGGGCAGCGTGCTGATCGACGGGCGGCCCCGCTCGCGGCGCGGCCGCGCGATCGGCTACGTGCCGCAGAAGTTCCTGCTCGACCCCGATCTGCCGCTGCGCGCCCGCGACCTGGTCGGCCTCGGCCTCGACGCGCACCGGCTCGGCTTCGCCGCTGCCCTCGCGCGCGCGCCGGGCTCGGTCGAGCGAGATGCTCGAGGCGGTCGACGCGACGCGCTTCGCCGACGAGCGCGTCGGCACCCTCTCCGGCGGTGAGCAGCAGCGGGTCCTGATCGCGCACGCGCTGATCTGCCGAGCCCGGCTGCTGCTGCTCGACGAGCCGCTGGCCAACCTCGACCTGCGCAGCGGCCAGGAGGTCGTCGCGCTGCTCGCCCGGGTCGCCCGCGAGCAGCGCGTCGCGGTGCTGATCTCCGCGCACGAGATCAACCCGCTGCTGCCGGTGATGGACCGGGTGGTCTACCTGGCCGCCGGCCGCGCCGCCAGCGGCACGACCGAGGAGGTCGTGCGCGCCGACGTGCTCAGCGCCCTCTACGGCCACCACGTCGACGTGCTCGACGTCCACGGCCGGGTCCTGGTCGTCGCCGGCGCCGGCGAGCGACGACGACTCGCCGGCCACGAGAGTCGCGCGCCATGGCGACGCGTCGAGATCGTGCCGTGAGCCGCGTTCCTCGTCCGGGTCTTCGCGCCCGGGTTCTTCGCGCAGCGCCGGTGCACGTCGCGCTGCGATCGGCGCGCGTGGTCGCGATCGTCGCCGGCGTGGTCGGCGTGTTCACCGTGATGCGCGGCCAGTCGTTCGCCGGGCGAGGCGCTCGGCGACATCGGCACGGCCGGCGGCTCCGGCGCGCCTCCTGCTCGGCGTCGGGCCGCTGTGCGGGTTCGTCACCGCCGACGTCATCGCGCGCCGGCGCGATGGAGCTGATCGGCGTCCAGCGCCCCCGCGGCCGCGACCTGGCGACCGGCATCGTGCTCGGCGCCGCGCTCGGCCTCGCCGCCCTGTTCCTCTACCTCGACACCACCAGCAGCAACACCACCGGCGCGACGTGACGATCCTGTTCGGCTCGATCTTCACGATCGCGAGCTCCACGATCCCGCCCGTCGATCGTGCCTCGGCGTGCTCGCGCTCGCCCTGATCGCGCTGCTCTATCGCCCGCTGCTGCTCAGCTCCGTCAGCCCCGAGATCGCCGCGGCGCGCGGCATCCCGGTGCGCGCGGTCGGCGCGTCTTACCTGCTCGCGCTTGCGCTCACCGTCGCTCTCGCGGCGATCACGATCGGGACGATCCTCTGCACCGCGCTGCTGGTCGGCCCGGCCGCGGCCGCGCTGCGGCTGACCCGGAGCCCGCTGCGGGCGATGCTCTGGCCGCGGCGGCGATCGGCATTGCGACGACCTGGATCGGGATCGTGCTCGCCTACGACAGCTACCACTGGCCGCCCGCCAGCACGGCTGGCCGGTCAGCTTCTTCGTCGTGGCGCTGGTCTTCCTCGCCTACCTGCTCCGGGAGTGCCGCGGGCGTCGCGCCGCCGCGCCGGCACGCCGCGGCGCCGGCACGCCGCCGCGGCATGGAGGGCTGAGCCGATGTTCTCCGGCTTCATGGTCAACGCCTGGACGGTCGCCGCATCGTCGCCGTGGTCGCCGGCGTGGTTGGCTTCTTCACGGTGCTGCGCGGCTCGGCCTTCGCCGCGCACGCGATCCCCAACGGCGTCGTTCGCCGGCGCCGCCGGGGCGAGCCTGGTCGGGCGTCAGCACGCTGCTCGGCCTCGGCGTGTTCGCCTTCGCTCGGCGCGCTCGGGATCGGCCTGCTCGGCCGGCGCGGCCGCCACGACGCGGTGACCGCGCTGATGCTCGTGCTGATGCTCGGCCTCGGCGCGCTCTTCGTCAGCCTCAGCAGCCGAGTACGCGCCCGAGGTCTACTCGCTGCTGTTCGGCGAGGTCCTGGGAATCAGCACCAACGAGCTCGCGCCGACCGTGTCCTCGGCGCTCTCTGCATCGCCGCGATCGCGGTCCTCTACCGCCCGCTGCTGCTCTCCTCGGTGCTGCCGGAGGTCGGCGAGGCGCGCGGCATCGAGCGCGTTCGCGATCGAGCTCTGCTTCCTCGTCGTGCTCGCCCTCGCGACGACGATGACCGTGCCGGTGGTCGGCACGCTGCTGATCTTCAGCCTGATGATCGGCGCGCCCGCCGCCGCCCGCTCGCTTCACCGACCGGCCGCTCGTGGCGATGGCCCTCTCGGTCGCGATCGCGCTGCTGATCGTCTGGTTCGCGATCGCGTGCCTCCTATCAGACCGACTACCCGGTCGGCTTCTTTGTCGGCACAGCCAGCGCGGCCTCCTACGCGCTCGGGCGCCGGCTCTCTCATTACCATCGTCTGAGAGCCGCATGAGCCAAGCAACCATGACAGCCGAGCACGCCGGACAGTGGGCCGATCGGGCCGAGGCCGCGCTTGCCGATGCCGGGCATCGCCGCGGTGGCGCGCGCCGCGCGGTGCTCGCTGCTCGGAAGCCAGGAGTGCGCGCTCACCGCGCAGGAGATGGAGGATCGCCTGCGCGGCGCCATGCGCTCGGTCAGCCGGGCGAGCATCTACCGGGTGCTCACGATTGGAGGGTCTGCGGCTCGTGCAGCGAGTGGAGACAGGACAGGCGATGGTCCGCTACGAGCGCGTCTGCGACGCCGAGGAGCATCACCACCATCTCGTCTGTGATTGCTGTGGGGTCGTGATCCCGTTCTCCGATCCCGCTCTGGAGCGCGCGATATCCAGTCTCAGCCGGCGGGTGCCGCTTGCGGTCTCCGAGCACGAGATCGTGCTGCGGGGGCAGTGCAGGGATTGCGCCGCCTAGGAGGACCGCAGCGCTGACGCCGCGGCCTCAACGCCTGCCGCGGCCGCGCTTGCCCGGGCGAGCTCCAGCTCCTCTTCCATCGCCTCGACCCGATCGAAGGGCAGCACGTGGTCGGGGCTTCCCTCGACGTTCAGTCGCGGCAGCAGGCGATCGAGCCACCCGGGCAGGCGCCAGCTCGCTGCGCCGAGCACATCGAGCACGGCGGGCAGCAGCGTGGTGCGCACGATCACTGCGTCGATGAACACAGCGCTTGCGAGAGCGAGCCCGAATTCCTCGATCACACGGCTTTCGCCGAACATGAAGGAGAGGAAGACGAGCACCATGATCGCGGCGGCGGCGGTGATGACGCGGCCGGTGAGGGCGAGCCCCTCGCCGACGGCGCGCGATGGGTCGCCGGTTCTCACCCAGCGCTCGTGCACGCGGGAGACGAGAAAGACCTCGTAGTCCATCGATAGGCCGAAGATGATCGCGAAGAGCATCACGGGGATGAAGCTCTCGACCGGCCCCGGGCGCGCGTGGAAGAGCTCGGGCAGCCACCCCCACTGGAAGATCGCGACAACGACCCCTAGCGAGGCGCCGATGCTCAGCAGGTTCATCAATGCGCCCTGCAATGGAATCGCGAGCGAGCGGAAGACGATCAGCAGCAGCAGGGCGGAGACGAGCGTCACCACGCCGATGAAGAGCGGCAGCTTTTCGGAGAGCGTTTCGGCGAAGTCGAGCGCGCCGGCCGTCACCCCGCCGACATAGACGCGGATGTGCTCCGCTCCGGCGATCGGAGGGATCACCGATTCGCGCAGGTGCGAGACGAGGTCGGTGGTCGCCTCCGCCTGCGGCGATGAGTGGGGGTATACGGAGAAGGTCGCGACCTCGCCGTTCGGAGACAGACGCGGCCGCGTCACAGAGGCGACGTCGCGTGCTTGGCCGATCGCGGCCGCAAGCCGCTGCAACGCCCCTCCGGAGTCGCGGTGGAGCTCGGCCACCACCTGCAACGGGCCGTTGAAGCCCGGCCCGAAGCCGTTGGCCAGCAGCTCGTAGGCGCGATACGTGGTGAAGCTCGGCGGGTGCTCGCTCGCGTCGCTCGACCCGAGCCGCATCGCGGTCGCGGGCGCAGCCAGCACCAGCATCGCAAGCGTGGCCAGCAGCGCGATCGTGCGCGGGCGGCGCTGAACGAACCTACTCCAGCGCAGCCAGCCGCAGGGCTCGATCGGCGCGGCGCGGCGGCTTGCAGCAGCAAGCCGAACCGCCGCGGCTTTGACGCGCGCGTGCTCAGAGCCAGCCGCTCGGGCAAGCGCGCGCTCCCTGGCGCCGCCCTGATGCCGCTCGAGCGCCGCGCGCTGCGTGCGTCTTCGCTGCGCGCGCTTGCCTGGCCGGGCAACCCTGTCCCCGGCGAGGGTCAGCAGGGCGGGCAGCAGCGTCACGGAGGTCAGCATCATCAAGAGCACGCCGATCGCTGAGGAGAGGGCCACGCCGTACAGGAAGGTGACGCCGAGCAGCATCATCCCGAGCAGTGCGATCACGACGGTGCAGCCCGCGAAGAGGACCGCGCGCCCCGCGGTGTCCATTGCCTCCACGACCGATTCGCGGACCTTGCCCTCGGAGGGGCCGGGGCTGCGGTAGGCCTCGCGGAAGCGAGTGACGATGAAGAGGGCGTAGTCGATGCCGACGCCGAGGCCAACCATCGCCGCGAGCTCGGAGGAGAAGCTCGGCGTGTCCACCAGATGCGTGAACAGCGCGATCACCCCGAGCCCGGTGCCAAGGCCAAGCAGCGCTGTGACGATCGGCAATCCCATCGCGACCACGGAGCCGAAGGTGAGCAGCAGCACCGCGATCGCGGCCGCGAGGCCGATGGCGGTCGAGAGCCCGAGCCCTTCCGCCTCGGTGGCTTCGATCGCAGAGCCGCCGAGCTCGATCTGTAGGCCAGGTCCCGCCGGCCGGCGCGCAACTTCGATCACTCGTTCGATCGCGCGCTTGGGCAGAGCGCTCGCCTTCTGGTCGAAGACGACCGTCGCGAAGGCGATCTTGCCGTCATTGGAGATTGCGTCGGTGGCGCCCGCGTATGGGCTGACCACGTCGGCGACGTGGGGCAGGTGCGCCACGTCGTTGAACATCGCGCTCATGCGCTTGCGCACCGTCGCGCTGCGCACCGAGCGCGCAGCGGTCCTGAAGACGATCTGATCGCGGTCCCCAGCCTGGGTCGGGAAGCTCTTGGCGAGCAGGTCGCTGGCGCGCTTGGCGTCCGAGTTGGGGAGGGTGAAGTTGTTGGAGTAGCTCGTGCCCACCGCGTGCGCGAGCGCCCCCACGGAGACGATCGCCGCGAGCCATCCAAGGACCACGTAGAGCCGATGCGTCGTCGACCAGCGCGCCAGCTTGAGCATCTATGAAGGTAAGCACGCAAACATCGGCGGTGAGGCAGTTGAGCCCGGGCGCCGGCGGTCCGCGAGCTCTAGTTCACGCTTGGGTCCATCGGCATGCGGGCAAGCAGCGCGTAGCTCCCGCCCTTGCGCTCGAGCACCGCGGCCCAGAGGTGCTCGGGGACCTCGGTGAAGACATCGTCTGGAACGGCGGGGTGGGCGATCCAGTCGCCCTGCTCGATCTCCTCGTCGAGCTGTCCCTCGCTCCAGCCGGCGTATCCGGCGAAGACGCGGCGTCGCTCGGTGGTCTCGGCGAGGCCGTCGACGTCGGTGGCACCAGAGGGGAAGCCGATCCGGCCGAGAACCAGGAGGGCCGCCGGCGTTGGGTCCAGGAACTCCGCCAGCAGCACGACCGAGCTCGGCTGTACCGGGCCGCCTACATAGACCGGCTCCTGCGAGTCCACCACCGCTTCGAGCGCGGGCACCGCATCGGCCACCGTTGTCTCCGACGGCCGGTTGAGGATCACGCCCATCGCTCCGTCCTCGTTGTGCACGCCGATCAGGACCACCGCCCGCCTGAAGTTGGGGTCGTTGAGCGAGGGGGAGGCGAGCAGCAGCTGGCCGGCAAACGATGAGTCCATGCCTTGAGGCTACCGCGGTCGGCGCGGCTGCCGGCAGGCTCAGCGGACGCTGAAGATCTCCACGGTGCCGCTCAGCTGGTGGGCGTTGGCGTCGCCCTCTGGCTCGACCACGTGCCCGTCCACGACGATCGGGCTGTTCCAGTGTCCACCGCTGCCTGGCAGCCTGGCGATCGGATGCGGCGATCCGGGGCGGTAGACCTCGATCCCGCCCTCGTCGGGGTTGTACACATAGAGCAACCCGCCGGCCAGAATCGGGCTGGTCCCGGGAACCTGGCTCTGCCAGGCCAGATGCAGTCTGCCGCGCCGCAGTACATATGCCGCGGTGGCGTTTTCGTCGCCGATGAAGAGCGTCGTATGCCCTGCGCGCTGCCAGACCGCGGGTGCGGTGAACAGCATCCCGCCGCCCGGCAGCGGCAGCGTCTGCACTTCTCCGCCGAGATGCTCGCGCCCGCCGGGTGCGTGCCCGTCCAGGTGCGAGAGCGAGAGCACTCGCAGCACCCCGTCCTTGCCGGCTATCGCGACGCGGTCGTGGCCGAGCAGTACTGGGCCGCTCGAGCCGAGGTCGAGGTCGGAGTCGTTGAGGCGTTCCTGATCGCGCGGCGTGTACTCCTGGCGCAGCCGCAGCGACGGCAGCGTCAGTTCCAGAACGCTGTCGCCGAAGTCGGTGCGCCCATTCCAGGGCCCGTTGCCCGTGTCGACCAGGATGCTTCGCCCGCCGGGCTCCAC
This sequence comes from uncultured Actinomycetota bacterium, assembly GCA_963757925.1. Classification (GTDB taxonomy): domain Bacteria; phylum Actinomycetota; class Thermoleophilia; order Solirubrobacterales; family Solirubrobacteraceae; genus Palsa-744. Next base: position 166,696 of record CAVWTE010000011.1, on the reverse strand, counting down.
GACTGCGCCGGCGCGTGAGAGGATCGCCGAGTCGCTGGCCCTACAGGTGCTCGGATCGATCAGCCTGCGTCTGTTCGCGCACAGCGTGTTGAACACCGAGACGAGCCGCCCGCTGCTTCGTTCGATCAAGACGATGTGGCCCTGATAGGGAGGGATGTCTCCGATGTAGCCGCCGGTCGTGGCGATTACGTAGGGCCCCTCCACATTCAGCGCTGAGGCGATCTTCTGGTGGGTCGGGTTGAGCGTGATCCTGACCGGCCATCTCCCCCCGCCCTGGCTGCCATCGCTGAGCGCGATCTTGTGGATGAGGCCATCCGGCGAGGCCGCGTATATGAAGCCGCCGGCCGGGTCGGCGACCGGGCTCGCGGTCGTGATCTGGACGGTGCCCGCCCAGCTGCCGTAGCCGGGCGGCGTGAAGGTCCAAAGCTTCGCGCCGGTGGAGGCGTCGAGCGCGATCGTCTTGCCGTATGTGGTGGTGAGGACGATCACGTTCCTCGTCCTGCCTTGGACGTTCACGCCGTGGAGATAGATCGGCGAGGAGTCGACGGTGCCAGGCAGGTGCACTTCGATGTGCCGCAGTTCGCGAACGTTGGCGGCCGTGATGCCGGTCGCGCTTTCGGTGACGTCCGAACGCTGCGGGTTGAGCCCGAACTCCGGCCAGTCGAGCAGTTGGCTCCCAGCGTCGCTCGTTTTCGCGCTTGGCGCGGGGATCTGCGGAGCCGTCCGCGGCTCCGCCTTGGAAGCTCCACCACAGGAGCCAAGCAGCCAGCCGCCGAGCAGCCCGCCTGCCAGCAGCATCAGCGCGCGGCGGCGCAGTCGACGTCCGGATCGCGGCGCAGGCATACGTCGGCTTGGCGTGAGCGGAGTCGACTGCATGGCGTTGACCATTCTGGCGTGTGCGGCGGCGTGAGCTCGAAAGATGCCTCGCCATCTCCGTTCACCGCAATGTCACAGACCGGGGGATGACGCTGGTCATCATGGTGCCCGTCCTCACGGACACCCCAGCGGCGAGGCGCGCTTGGGGCGCCGCCGGCCATGCCCGCACACCATCCGCCGGTCGTCCCCCCATTCAGCGCACCGGGCACGGGAGCCCCCTCACTCCCGGCGCCCGGTCCGCGTCGGCGACGGCGGTCGCCGACGCTCGTCGCTGCCTGCTTTGCGCCGGCCATGTCCTGTACACTCGAACTTCGCAGATCGAACGTGGAGGTGGGTCGATGGGCAAGACACCGGGCATCGGGGATCCGGCACCGGACTTCGAGCTCGAGGGCACGGATGGTCGGTTCAAGCTTTCTGATCAGCGCGGCAAGCGCGTCGTGCTGCTGTTCTACCCTGGCGACGGCACGCCTGTCTGCACGAGCCAGTTCTGCTCCTATCGCGACAGGCCGCAGGAGCTCGCCGAGCTCGACGCGGTCGTCGTCGGGATATCTGCACAGAGCGTGGACTCCCATCAATCCTTCACCGGCAAGCACAAGCTCAACGTGCCTCTGCTTTCAGACCCCGGCGGCAAGGTCGCACAGGCCTATAGCGCCTATGCCCGCCGTCTCGGCGTGACCAGGCGAGCCGTGATCGTGATCGACGAGCAGGGGGTCGTGCGCCACCGGCACGACCACTTGCTCGGGCTCGCCTATCGCTCGGTCGAGGACCTGCGCGAGACGCTCGCGGCGCTGCCGGCGATGGCCGGCTGACGGGCCTCCTCGCCGACGGCGGCGCGCTGCAGGTGCAGATCGATGAGCTCCAACTGTAGGCTGCGCGGCGGCTCGCCGTCGATGCGCTTGCGCCGCCGCCAGCGGCCGTCCTCGTGCAGCCGCCAGGAGCTCTGGTTATCGGCAAAGGCCCTTTCCAGGGTGTCCAGGAGGTCTGCCTGCAGCTGCGGGTCTCGGACGGGCGCCGCCAGCTCGACGCGGTGGTCGAGGTTGCGGGGCATCAGGTCGGCGGAGGCGATGTAGACGGTCTGGCTGCCCTCGCGCTGGAAGACGTAGACGCGCGAGTGCTCGAGGAAGCGGCCGACGATCGAGACGACCGTGATGTTCTCGGAGATCCCCGGCACGCCCGGCCGCAGGCAGCAGATGCCGCGCACGTTCAGATCGACCTTCACGCCTGCCTGGGAGGCTCGGTAGAGCGCCCTGATGCAGCCCCCGTCGACCAGGGCGTTCATCTTCATTGCGATCCGGGACGGCGAGTCGGGCGTGTGGGCGGCGATCGTGCGGTCGATCTGCTCGACCATGCCGCGGCGTAGCTGCTCTGGCGCGGTCAGCACCTGACGGTAGTGCTGGGGCCGGCCAAAGCCCGTGAGGTAGTTGAACATGTCCGCGACGTCGGCTCCCAGCTGCTCATCGACGGTCATCAGCCCGAAGTCGGTATAGAGGCGGGCCGTGATCGAGTGGTAGTTGCCGGTGCCGATGTGCACGTAGTTGCGCACGCCGTCGCCCTCGCGCCGTACGACCAACACGCACTTGGCGTGGGTCTTCAGGGCGGGCAGGCCGTAGACGACGTGGACCCCGGCTTCCTCCAGGGCCTTGGCCCAATGGATGTTGGTGCGCTCATCGAAGCGCGCGGTCAGCTCGACCAGGGCGACCGCCTGCTTGCCGCGTTCGCTTGCCGCGATCAGCGCCGGCACCATCGCCGAATCGTCGCTCGTGCGGTAGACGGTCTGCTTGATTGCCAGCACGTTCGGGTCGGCGACGGCCTGCTCGACGAAGCGCTCTACCGAGGTGGCGAAGGAGTCGTAGGGATGGTGCACGAGCACATCGCCCTCACGCATGGCGGCCAGCACATCCGGCCGCTCGCCCTCTGGGCCCTGCAGGCGCGGATGCGTGACCCCGGCAAACGGCGGGAAGCGCAGCTCGGGCATTCCCGGCAGGCTCGACACCTGAGAGAGCGAGCCCATGTCGAGCAAACCATGCACCGGATAGACCTCACCGGGCTGCACGCCGAGCAGTCCGATCAGCTCCTCACGCAGCCGCGGGGACATCTCCGCGTCGAGCTCGACGCGGACGAGCTCCCCGAAGCGCCGCCGTCGCAACTCGTCCTCGACCGCCTGCAGCAGGTCGGCGGCGTCGTCGGAGACCTCGAGGTCTGCATCGCGAGTAACCCGGAAGACCGCGGAGTCGACGATCTCCATGCCGGGGAAGAGCGCGTCGAGATGATGCGCGATCACCTCCTCCAGAGCCACGAAGGCGATCGACTGTTCGGTCTGGCGCCGTGGATCCCGACCGGTAGCACGGACCTCGATGAGGCGCGGCAGGATCTCGCTTGGCACCTTCACCCGCGCGAACACCGTCTGCCCGCTCACGGGATCACGCACGAGCACCGCGAGGCTCAGCGACAGGTTGGATATGTACGGGAAGGGCCTGCCGGAGGCGACCGCAAGCGGGGTCAGAGCCGGGAAGATCGTGCGCCTGAAGCGCTCGGCGGCGTCTGCGCGCTGCTCTGCGTCCAGCTGCTCGTAGCGCAGTACATGGATTCCCTGGGCGGCCAGCTCTCCGCGCAGCCCCGTCTCGAAGCAGGCCGTCAGGCGCTCGCCGAGCTGCAGCACCCGCTCCCTGATCGCGGCGATCGTCTCGGAAGGCGTCAGCCCGTCCTGACCGGGATTATCGACGCCCGCGTCGATCTGGTCGTGAAGCCCGGCGACCCGGACCATGAAGTACTCGTCCAGGTTGGTCGTATAGATCGCGCAGTACTTCACGCGCTCGAGCAGTGGCACCGCCGGGTCTTCAGCCAGCTGCAGCACGCGCTCGTTGAAATCGAGCCAGGAAAGCTCCCTGTTGATGTAGAGAGCCGGATCCTTCAGCGATCCGCCGTCCGTGGGCGGATCGCGAAGGTGGTTGTGGGCATGCTCGTGGCTCATCGTGCTCGTACCCTCTATGCTCGCAGAAGCGTATGGCTCGCCAATTGTGGGTGCTCCGTCATGCTGAGGCAGAGCCTCACGGCACGCGCCCTGATGCCGAACGCGCGCTCACCGCGCGGGGCGAGCGCCAGGCCCGCGCCGCGGGGGTCGCCCTGGCGCGCATGGACTTCGAGTTCGAGGCGGTTCTCTACAGCCCGAAGGTGCGGGCGATGGAAACCGCAAGGCTCGCGGCCCAGGCGGCCGGCGAGATGCTGCAGGCCCCGATGCGGGAGCATCCGCCGCTCGCGGAGGGCTATGACGCCGACCAGGCGCTCCATGACTTGGCCGGGCTCTCGGCGGACGCGAAGCTGCTGATCGTCGGTCACGAACCTGACCTCGCGGGAGTGATCGGCGATCTCTCAGGAGCCGCGGTCGGTTTGAAGAAGGGAGGGCTTGCGGTGCTTCGCCTACGCGGCGCAGCCGGCGAGCTCGCCGTCCTGCTGCGTCCGTTCGAGCTCGCGCTGATCGCGGGCAAGGCCACCGCTGAGGTCTGAGGAGCGCTCCTCGCCGGCCTGGGCCTCGGCGCTTGGCCCCTCGGCAGGCTCGGCGGCGAAGCGGTAGCCGATCCCGAAGTGTGTGTGGATGTAGCGCCATTCCGGGGATGCCTTCTCGAGCTTCTGGCGCAGCTTGCGGACGAACACGTCGACCGAGCGGTCACCTCTGACCATCGCGTATCCCCACAGGCGAGAGTAGATCTCCTCGCGCTCCAGAACGCGGCCTTCAGCGGCCGAGAGCAGCTGGATCAGCTCGAACTCGCGTCGCGTCAGCTCCAGAGAGCGGCCGGCGACGAAGGCCTGGAAGCGGTCGGGGCGGACCTCGACCTCGCCTGCGACCATCGGCTTGGCCTCGACCTTGCCGGTCGCCCTGCGGCGGCGTCGCACGACACTCTCCACGCGCGCGATCACCTCCTCGGGGTGCGTCGGCTTGGTGATCCAATCGTCGGCTCCGAGTCGCAGGCCGCGAACGCGTTGCGCGACGGTGGAGGGGCCGGTACAGACGACCACGCCAAGCTCCGGCAGCGCGTCGCAGAGGCGCTCGAGCCACTCCCACGCCTGGTGCCCAAGCACGGTGAGGTCGATCACGAGTGCGCTGAGGCGCATCGCGGTCACCGCCTCTACGGGGACGGGCCCGCCGAGTACGCGATGCTCGTGGCCCAAGCGGTCGAGTCGCTTGCCGAGAACCTGGATGAAGCCGCTATCACGGTCGAGAACTGCAATCCGCAACGTGGCGTCCTTTCCCGTTCGACTAGCGCCTGATCCCCCTGCGGGGATCGATGGCACCACTTCGTCCTTGGCACCGATGCTCACGGCCATCTGGGCGGGAGTCTAGGTCAGAGGGGAGGTGGCGTGGGCGCTGGAGAACAAAACGTCACAGGATGTTCACAAGCCAAACGCAGGAAAAACCGGTGCTAGCGGGATGAAAGCCGGTCAGCATCGGTCTGCAGAGCCGATGACGGCGGGGCTTCATGAGAGGAAACTCATGCTGAAAAGCGATTGCAAGCGACCTCCCGGGGGATCGCATCGGTTAGTCTCGCGCCGGCATGTCGCTCGTCCTGGCCTCCGCGATCAGCTACTTCCAGGCGATCGTGCTCGGACTGCTGCAGGGCGTCACGGAGCTGTTCCCGATCTCGAGCCTTGGCCACACGGTCCTGCTGCCGACGCTCTTTGGATGGACGGGCCTGGTCAAGGCGCAGTCGGAGCCGGAGTCCTTCTGGCTCGCCTTCGTGGTGATGCTCCACGTCGGCAGCGCGCTTGGTCTGCTCGTCTATTTCCGGCGCGAATGGGTGGAGATCGTCAGGGCATTCTTCGCCACGCTGGCCAAGCGGCGCATCGAGACCGCCACCGAGCGCCTGGCATGGCTGATCATCGTCGCGAGCATCCCCGCCGGTATCCTCGGCCTCGCCTTCGAGCACCAGCTGCGGGTGCTCTTCGCCAAGCCGCTCGCGGCCGCGATCTTCCTGATGATCAACGGTCTGGTGCTGTTGGCCGCCGAGCGTTACCGCCGCCGCGCGGAGGTGCGTGAGCTCGCGATCCGAGAGGGCGCAAAGCCGGATGGCGCGCGCGAGCTTCCAACGCTCGAGTATCGCGAGGCGGGCGTGATCGGCGCGGCCCAGTCCACCGCGCTCCTGGCTGGGATCAGCCGAGAGGGTGTGTGCATGGGAGCAGGCCTCGCGCGTGGACTGGATCACAGCGACTCGGCGCGCTTCGCGTTCCTGATGGCCACCCCGATCATCCTTGCCGCCGGCCTCTTCAAGCTGCCGGACCTGCTTGGCGCGCATGGCAACGGGGTCCGCGGCCAGGCGCTCGTCGCCGCGCTTGCCGCCGCGGTGGCGGCATTCTTCGCCGTCGCCTTCCTGGTGCGCTGGTTCAAGACCAGGACGCTGATCCCGTTCGCCATCTACTGCCTGCTCTTCGGCCTAGCGATGGTGATCTACACGCAGACCTGATGGGTCTCGCGCAGCCGCGATCAGATCGATCGCGGCGGACGGTGCGAGGAGTCCGAGAACTCCCGGAAGAGGCCCGTCACGACGAAGGCGACCTGCTCGCCGACATCCACTGCGTTGTCGCCGACTCGCTCGAGGGCGCGCGCGACGAGGATCATGTGCATCGCCCACTCGCGGGTGTCGGCGTCGTCGCCGACCTCCAGGGCGAGCCGGAAGATCTCACGGTTCAGACGGTTGATCTCCCGGTCCTGGCGCACGAGATCCTCGGCCAGCGCGACGTCGCGGCTGTGGAAGGCAGCCTTGCTCTGGGTCACCTCCGAGCGAGCGCAGGCCCCCATCTTCAGCAGCCGCTCCTGGATCTCGGCTCGCACCGGCGGCTCGTATCCAGAGAGTGGGATTACCTTGGCGATGTTCACGCACTGATCGCCCATCCGCTCGATGTTCTTCATCACGTGCAGAAGGGCGGCGACGAGCCGCAGGTCGCCCGCGACAGGTGCCTGCAGCGCCAGCAGCGAGAGGATGCCCTGGTGGACCTCCAGGTAGCGGCCGTCGACGCGGTCGTCGTCGGCGATCACCATTTCGGCCAGCTCGACGTCCTGGTGCTGGAGTGCCTCCATCGTGCGATCGAGCTGCTCCACGACGATGTCGAGGCCGCCGAGCGCGCGATCCTCGAGCTCCAGCAACTGTTGCTGGAAGTGAGCGCGGCCCGAGGAAGCGTCGGCGCGGCGCCTGTAGGCCGGATCAGCCGAACTTTCCGGTGACATATTCCTCCGTCCGGGTGTCGCGGGGGTTGGTGAAGATGTCCTGGGTGGGGCCGACCTCGATCAGACGGCCATCGAGCATGAAGGCGGTGCGGTCGGCGACGCGCGCGGCCTGTTGCATGTTGTGCGTGACGATCACGATCGTTACGCGCTGCTTGAGCTCCTCGATCAGTTCCTCGATCTTCAGCGTCGCGATCGGGTCGAGCGCCGAACAGGGCTCGTCCATCAGCAGCACCTCCGGTTGCACCGCCAGCGAGCGTGCGATGCACAGACGCTGCTGCTGGCCACCGGAGAGGCCGACGCCGGGGGCGGAGAGCCTGTCTGAGACCTCCTCCCAGAGTCCGGCGCCGCGCAGTGCCTCCTCGACCTTGCGATCGAGGTCGCGGCGGCGTCCGGTGAGCCGCAGACCGGCGGCTACGTTGTCGTAGATCGACATCGTCGGGAATGGGTTTGGCCGCTGGAAGACCATGCCGATCAGCCGGCGTACCGCGACGATGTCCACCGTATCGCCGTACACGTTGGCGCCGTCGAGCAGCACCCGGCCCTGCGCGCGCGCCCCCGGGATCTCCTCGTGCATGCGGTTTATGCAGCGGATCATCGTGGACTTCCCGCAGCCGGAAGGCCCGATGATCGCGGTCACGTGGCTGGCTTCGAATTTGAGGTCTATGCCCTTGAGCTGTTCGCTCTCGCCATAGAAGGCCCGCAGTCCCTCGAGGGTGACTTCCCTGGCCGGCGCGCCTGCCGCGGCAGGCGGCGGGCCGGGCCTTGCCGCCGGCAGCGGCATGGGGGGAATCTCAGAGGGCACTCGGGGCTGCGGCTGCGGCTCGCTCATGGATCTCCGAGGCGGATCGTGCCTCTGATGGGTCGACATAGTTGCTCCTCACAGTCCTTCTTGGCAGGATAGGCCGCCGCGCGTGGTCTCGCCGCGCGCGACCCGCCGCCGCTCATCCGAGAGGACGCTCATCGCGCTCTCCTTGCTCCTCTGCTGCTGCGGGCATAGACGGCGCGTGCCAGCACGTTGAGCAGCAGCACGAAGAAGATCAGCAGCAGTGCCGCCGCCCACGCCTGTTCGTGGGCGCCGGGGCTCGGTTCTTCGGTCAGCGCGAAGATCTTGAACGGAATGGATGCGAGCGCCTGGGAGGGGTTGGTCGAAACCGTGTTGGCGAAGATCGAGGAGGTGAAGAGCAGCGGCGCGGTCTCGCCGGCCACCCTGGCGACGCTCAGCAGCGCGCCCGTGATCATCCCGCTGGCGGCGGTGGGAAGCACGATCCGCAACACCATCTTCCAGCGCGAGACTCCAAGCGCGAGAGCGGATTCCTTCATCGCCTTCGGCACCAGCGCGAGCACTTCGTGGGCGGAGCGGGCGACGATCGGCAGCATGATGATCGCCAGCGCAACGGCGCCGGCCCAGCCGCTCTGGGCTTTGCCGACGACGAGCAGGCCGAAGACGAAGATGCCGGTGACGATCGTCGGCACGCCGTTGAGGATGTCGAGCGCGAAGCGCACGACTGCGGCCACGCGCTCTCCGGCGAACTCGGAGGTGTGGATTCCGACCAGGATTCCGATCGGCACGGCCATCGCGCTCGCCAGTGCGACGAGGATCAGCGTGCCCACGATTGCGTTGGCGATGCCGCCGCCGCTCTGGCCGAACACCGGTGCGTCCTTGGTCAGGAATGCGATGTTGATCGCGCCGATGCCCTTGCTGACCACCGAGATGATCACGATCGCGAGCACCGCGACCGCGATCAGCGCGGCCACCGATGCGCTCAGCTCCATCACGCGGTTGAGGAGCTTTCGCCGTCGCAGCCGCGCGTCGCCTGTGAGCGCGGGCGACCCTGGAGGCATGGCCGCGGCGCTCATCTGAGGATCCCCGGCGTCGCTGGAATCTTCGGGGCGGCCCGCCGTACGATCAGGCGCGCCACCACATTGACCAGCAGGGCGAGCACGAGCAGGATTGCTGCCAGGTAGGCAAGCGAGGAGATCTGCAGAGTGGAGGTCGCGCCCTGGTATTCGGAGACCACTCGGCTGGCCAACGTGTCGGCCGGATGGAACAGCGAGGCGTCAATTCCCGCGGTGTGGCCGATCACCATCGTGACGGCGACCGCCTCGCCGAGCGCCCTGCCCAGGCCGAGGATCGTTGCGCCCACGATGCCCGTGCGCGAGTACGGGAGGATCACCATCCGGACCATCTCCCAGCGCGTTGCGCCAAGCGCCAGGGCGCCCTCCTTGAGGTCGTCGGGCACCGTTTCGAAGACCTCGCGGGTGACGGCCGAGACGATTGGGACTGCCATGATCGTGAGGATCAGGATCGCCGGCAGGAGCCCGACCGGCGAGGGTGGCCCGGAGAATAGGGGGATCCAGCCCAGTGCCGATTTCAATGCCGGCTCGATCGTGTTCACAAGCACCGGCGAGAGCACGATGATGCCCCACAGGCCGAGCACGACGCTCGGGATCGCGGCCAGCAGTTCCACCAGCGTGGCAACCGGGCGGCGGATCCGTCGCGGGGCGAGCTCGGTCAGGAAGAGCGCGATCGCGATCGACATCGGCGCCGCGATCAGCAGCGCGGCGAAGGTACTCACCGCGGTGCCGAAGAGGAAGTCGGCGGCCCCGAACTGCTTGGTGACCGGGTTCCACTCGGTTTTGCCGATGAAGGAGAGGCCGAAGTGGGAGAAGGATTCGCCGGCCTGTGCGAAGACCTTGTATACGACGAGCACGAGCAGCACCACGGCGGCGAGCGAGGCGATGCTCGTCAGCGTGCGCAGCGTGGGGTCGCCGAGTCGGTCGGCGAGGCCGCGACGCACGCGCGAGAGCGGAAGCGTCGGCGGGACGGGGGAGAGAGAGGGGGCGGCCACGATGATCAGTGAGATGTCAAAGGAATGTCAACGTATCGAAGCGGCGGTGACGCTGGGTCGAGGGTCCGGGCAGGCCGCCGTACCGGCTCCCGCGGAGGCCTCTTCGCCTCTGCGGGAGCGGCACGTGGGTGACGGTAGCCAGCCGTCGCGATCAGCTTTCGAGCTTGCCGATCGTTGCTTCGTCTGCGGCGACGATTTCCGGCGGCAGGGGCGCGAAGTCGAGCTTCGGGCCGAATTCCTGACCGGTCGTGATCGCCCACTTCAGGAACGGCTTGAGCAGACTCGCCTTCGGGGATTTCTGTGGCACCAGTGCGTAGGTGAAGGTGGAGATCGGGTACGCTTCCGGCGCTGAGGCAGGCGGATCCACGATCGAGACTTCGTTGTTCGCGGGAATCGATTTCAGCGTCTTGGCAGCGGCCTCGATGCTGAGCACGCCGGGCACGGGGTACTTGCCCGCCGCGTTCTGGACCAGGGCGTAGTCGAACTTGTTCGCCAGCACGTAGGCGATCGCGATGTAGCCGATCGAACCCTTGGTGTCGGTGATGTCGGCGCCGACACCGGAGTTGCCCTTGCCGCCGATACCGGCCGGGAAGCTCACCTGCGTGGAGTGGCCGATCTTCGAGCTCCATTCGGGGCTTACGTGGGATAGGTAGTTGGTGAAGGCGTAGGTATCGCCGCTGCCATCCGAGCGGTAGACGGGCGTGATTTTCTCCGACGGCAGTTTGACGCCGGGGTTCAGGGCTGCGATCTTGGAGTCGTTCCAAGTCGTGAGCTTGCCCTCGTAGATTTCGGCCAGCACCGGGCCGGTCAGCTTGAGCTGGTTGGGGACGCCTTCCACGTTGTAGGCGAGCGTGGTCGCCGCAAGCGCCCACGGAATCTGGACAACGCCTTTGGCTTCTTTGAACTCGTCTTCGGTCAGAGGAGCGTCGCTGGCGCCGAAGTCGACGGTGCGCGCGGTGATCTGGGAGATGCCTCCGCCGCTGCCGATCGGGCCGTAGGTGACTGCGACCTTTTCCTTTTCGTCGTACTTGGGGATCCACTCGCCCGTGATCAGCGGGGCGATGAGAGTGCTGCCCGCGCCGACCAGAGTCTTGGACCCGCTGGTCGTGCCGCTGCCTTTTTCTTCTTTCGAGCTCGAGCCGCAGGCCGCGACTCCGAGCGCGAGGACGGCGGCCGATGCCAGCACACCGATCTTTCTGATCTCCACTGCGTCTCCTCTGGCTTGTGGTTTGCAGGTGGCCGGCGGCAGTGTCTGCCGGCCACAGTGCCGCCGGAGTCTGCTCAGCCGGCGACCGACCCGTTGTAAAGATCTCGTGAAGGTTGTGGTTGGAAGCGGTAGCCGAAGCCGGCGTGGGTGTGGATGAACCGTCGGTCGGGGAGCACTCGCTCCAGCTTTCCGCGAAGCTTGCTGACGTAAACGTCGACCGAGCGGTCGCCGGAGCGCATCGGGCCACCCCATACCGAGTCGTAGAGGTCCTCGCGAGAGACGATCGTTCCTGCGCGGCGGGCCAGGGCAACCAGCAGCGCGAACTCACGCACGGAGAGCATCAGCGCCTGGCCGCTTGCCACGGCGAGTCCCTCCTCGGGCCGGATCTCGAGCTCCCCCACGTGCAGGGTGCCATCGCTCGCCACGGGTTCGAGCCGCGCGAGTGTGCCCGCACCGTCATGGGATGCCGCCACTCCGACGTTCTCATGCGAAGCCGCCACTGGCAGACAGCCTGGCCGCTCGGCGCCCGGAGAATCGTTGCGCGCTCGTGACCGAGTTGTGAACAACGAGTGAACGACCGCAACGATCGGCCCGCAGCACGGCACCGAGCCGGCGTTGGGCGTGGCGCGGTGTGCTCGGCCAGGGTACGCTGCGGCGATGAGTGCGCTGCGTCGAAGCGTGGATGGCGATCTTGCGGATCTGCTCGACCGGGCCGGTCAGGTGGTGCTGCGCGCCAGCCGTCTCATGCGTGACCTGCTCGCCGACTTTCCCGAGCGCGCGTCGCTGGCGCAGGAGATCGGCGAGTGCGAGCAGCAGGGCGATCTGATCACGCACGACATCATCCACCGGATCAGGGGCTCTCGGCGTGTGAAAGCCCCGTTCGAGGCGGGCGAAGGATTTGCGCTTGCAACGGCGCTTGACGACATCGTCGACCACACAGAGCAGACGGCCGCGCTGCTCGGCCTCTACGGCATCGAAGCGCCGATGGAGCGGGCGGTCGAGCTCGCCGACGTCCTTGTCCAGGCCTCCGAGCAGGTGGTGGAGGCGCTGCGCTGCCTGACCTCCGGAGTGGATCCCGGCCCGCGGCTCGTCGAGATCCATCGGCTCGAGAACATTGGCGACAACCTGCTGCGCGACGGCGTCGCCTCCCTGTTCGCCGGTGGAGCCGATCCAATGGTCGTGATTCGCTGGAAGGACATCTTCGAGTCGTTGGAGGCCGCGATCGACGCATGCGAGACCGTCGCACATGTGATCGAGGGGATCACGTTGCAGGCCAGGAGCAGGTAGGCGCCTCCGGGCGCGGCCTCCAGGGCACCGGGTCTTTGCGGGTCGGCGGTCGCCGCCTTGGCTATGAGCTACGCCACCTCGGCGGCCTCGATCGCGCTGTCGAGCGGTCCGGCCATCAGCCGCACATAGCCGTCGGCAAGGCGCGTCATCGCGCCCTCCCAGGTCCGCTCGCGCACCCTGGTCAGGCCGGTTGAGGCAAGGCGCCGGCGCAGCAGCGGAGCACCTGCGAGCTCGAGCAGCGCGCCGGCGAGTGCCTCGGCGTCGGGCTCGCACAGCAGGCCGCTCGCGCGGTTCTCGATCAGCGTCAGGGGGCCACCCTTCGCGACCGCGACCACGGGCAGCCCGCTTGCCTGGGCCTCGAGGATCACCTGTCCGAAGGTGTCTGTTGCGCTCGGGAACAGGAACAGGTCCGCGTTCGCGTACGCGAGGGCGAGATCTGTGCCCTTCAGCCAGCCGAGGAAGGTCGCGTGCTCGCCGAGCCGCCCGCGCAGAATCTCCTGCTCCGGGCCGCCGCCGGCGAGCATCAGATGAAGCCGCGGATCGCGCTCGCGCGCGGCGAGGAACGTTTCGCCGAGCAGCTCCGAACCCTTCTCGCGCGTGATCCGGCCCACGTAGAGCACGTCGATTCGCTGCGGTTTGCAGGTGGGGCCTTCGACGCTTGTGGGCTCCCCTGCTGCGTCGCCTGGGCCGTGCAGGGAGGGCCGCTCTCGCAGCGATGGGGAGAACCTGCTCGTGTCTACGCCCCTGTCCCAGCGCATGATTCGCTCAGGCGCCACGCCGATCTCCGCCAACGCAACGTCGGATGCGGCGCTGGGGGAGAGCACTATGTCGCAGGCCCCGTAGAAGGCGCCTACGGCGCTTGCCATCGCGGCGGCGATGCTCTGCTGGCCTGAACGCAGCTCCGCGTAGGTGGTCAGCTCTGTGTGGTAGCTACCGATCAGCGGCAGGCCAAGGGCGTGCGCGAGCAGCACCCCAGCCACGCCGGCGGGGCCAGGGGAGCAGACGTGGATCGCGTCGAAGCCGCCCTCGGTCAACGCCTGGACCGCGGAGGGCAGGCTGGGGACGCCGATCTTCAGACCTGCATAGAACGGAACGTCGACCTCCGCGACGGCCGCGAGGCGCCGGTCCACCTCTGGATCGGTGCCCACGACCTCGATCTCGAAGCCGGGCACGCCGCGGTGGCGGATCTCCTCGATCGTCCGGCTCACACCGTGCGTCGCGCCGATGCCGTCGGCGATGATCGCCACCCGCGGATGCTCCTCGCCGCGCTCGGCGTCGATCTTCGCCCGCTCGCGCGCGAGGAACGCTTTGGCGGGGGCATAGGGGATCGCGGCGATGCAGCCCTCGAAGACGCCAAGAGCGGCCGACTCGATGCTGTCGTGCCCTATGATCGCCTCGAGCGCTTGGTCGACTGCACAGCGCAGCTTGCCCTCGTGCGCGCGACAGGCCTTGCGGTAGAGCGCGGCGTGGCTGAAGCCCTCCTGCTGCATGTAGGCGATCAGGTCGCGCTCGTCGAGATGGTCGAGCTCGACTGCCGAGAGCCATGCGCGCAGCAGGGCACGCGCATCGGCGGGCGTGAGGTCGCCGCCGCCGCTGCCATGACGCGCGTCGCCTTCGCGCAGGACCCTGCCGGCCATCCTCAGCACCGCGCGAGGGTCAGGACTCTTGGCGTGCCCAGCGCCACGCCCGATCGAGCGTGCCGCCAGGGCGATCGCGGCGTGCGCCCACTTCGCCGCGCTGCCGTGAGAGCCGCCGGGGGCGACGCTGCCAGCGCGCATGCGCGCCAGGAGCTCCTCCACGTTGCTTGCCGCGGGCGCCTGCGTCCAGGTGCGGCCGATGTCGATGCCTGCGTGATCATCGCTGCCGCCGATGCCGGCGCCGTCCAGAGCCGCGATATAGGTGGCCGCGGGCATGTTCAGCTCGCGGGTGCGGGCGCCGTTTCTCACCTCCCAGATCCTGAACATCTCTGACAGGCGCCTGCGGTGGCGCGCTGTCAGCGGCGCCGCCACTGAATAGTAGGGGTGGGCGAGCGCGCAGGCGATGTCGCGCTCGTGCATGTAGATCGAGCACTGCTCGACGTTGTCGTTGTGCGCCTGCAGCCACTCGTGGTCCTCTGGGGTGATGCCGTAGCAGAGCACGTGTACCGCCTGCGGCTCTCCCCGGAAGCTCACCGTCAGCTCCTCGGATATGAACACATCCGGCCTGTCGGCGATCTGCAGCACGCCGTCGATCGTGTCGTGGTCGGTGATGGTGACGAAGTCCATCCCCCGTCGCTTTGCGAGCTCGTAGACCTCCTCAGGCGGGGTCGCACACTCGGGCAGTCCCACCGCCCGCTGCACTCCCAGCCGCGAGATCTCCGAAGCGCTGGAGTGACAGTGCATGTCCACTCTCACGCTCGAATCCCGTGCCTCGCCTGTCACAGAGGTCTGCTGCCCCGTCCCGACGAACGGGTCCTGCGTCTCGGCGCTTGCGTCCGAAATGCTCATCTCCCGTCCTCTCTGAGTCTCTCCGGTTACGGTGAGATGTTCGCCCAACGTGCGTCGATCCTTGTAACGAAGTCAGGGCCATCGTGTGAAGGGGTCGTGAACGCAAGGCGTTTCCGACGCGGAGCCGGCCGTGTGTGAATCGGTTAGTCGTGGCCGAGGTTGCTACTCGATGCTGTTGTGAGTCAGTCCACGACGCCGTCGAAGAGGGCTTCGAGGTCGAGGTCCTTCACGCCCTCCAGCGGGCTTGGGAGGTGGGTGCCTTGCGAGTGCCGGTGGACCTCGCGGCGGCGATAGCCGTCGGGGCCGGGGTCGGTGTATACCTCCACCGCTCCGCCCCGGACGTCGACCATCCAGTAGACGGGGATGCCCGCGGCGGCGTAGAGCTTCGCCTTCAGGCCGCGGTCGATGGCGTGCGAGCTGACAGCCACCTCGACCACGAGCAGCGCGGTTTGGGGGTGCCGACTTGGTGAGGGCTCATCTGCGAACACCGCGAGATCCGGCTCTGGCTCGGAGCTGGGTGGTACCTCGATCGGGTCCTGCACCTGCGTCCACCAACGCGGGACCGCGGCGAAGTGGCGCATGAGCCGCGTTACGACAGCGACGTGGCTACGCGACTTGGGGCTCATCTCGACGATCAGTCCCTCGAGCAGCTCGACTGGCTGGCCCTCCAGGGCGCCGCTGGCGACCATCTGGTTGTAGGTCTCCACGTCGAGGCGGTGGATGGGCAGTGCCGTTGCGGGCTTCGCGGCCATAAGTTCATGCTACTCGCGTACTCGCGCGTGGCGTCCGTCGATCGGAAGGGCTCATCCCCGGATGTCTACTGCGCGCTTGGGATGGCGTACGCGAACCTACTCACGTGGCGGTGGCTGCATACCCCATATGCTCCCGCCGTGCACGAACCCATCTCCTACTTCCAGGCGATCGTCCTCGGAATCATCCAGGGCGTAGCCGAGCCGTTCCCGATCTCGAGCCTCGGGCACAGCGTCGTGCTTCCGCACCTCTTCGGCTGGAACCTCCACCAGGACAAGCCGTACTTCCTGAGCTTTCTGGTGGGCACCCACGTCGCAACGGCGTTGGTGCTGATCGGCATCTTCCTCAAAGACTGGGTCGAGATAATCAGAGGCCTGCTGCGCTCGCTTGCGACTCGGCGAGTGCCGCCGCGTGAGGACACCCATGCTCGCCTTGGCTGGCTGCTGGTCGTGGGCACGATCCCCGCTGGCATCATCGGTCTCGCGCTTGAAAAACCGCTTCGAACGCTGTTCGCGGCCGCCTCTGCCGCGGCCGCCTTCCTGATCGTGAACGGCATCGCCCTGCTGCTCTTCGAGCGCCTGCGGACACGGCCGCCGAGGCCGGGCGACTACAGGGGCGACTCCGATGAGAGACTCTCCAAGCTCGGGTGGGCCGAGGCCGTCGGCATCGGGACAGCGCAGGCGTTTGCGCTGCTGCCCGGGATCTCGCGCGAGGGCTTCACGATGGGCGGCGGCCTGCTGGCCGGCCTCTCCAACGAGGATGCGGCCCGCTACAGCTTCCTGCTGGCCACGCCGGTGATCCTCGCCGCCGGCCTGCTGAAGCTCCCACAACTGCTCGGCTCCGCCGGCGATGGCGTCCGCGGCCAGACGCTCGTTGCGGCGCTCTGCGCGGCTGTGAGCACCTTCTTTGCCGTGAAGTTCCTGCTCGCCTACCTCAAGACCAACAGGCTCACCGTGTTTGGGATCTACTGCATCGGGCTGGGTGTCGTGAGCAGCATCGTCTTCGCCGTCAACTGAAAAGCAGCGCGGCCTCGGCGCGAGCCTTCAGGAGTAGGCGTTGTAGACGGCCTTTTCGAAGGCGGGCAGCTGCACGTTGCCGGCGTAGCCGAGGGGCTGCAGTTTGAAGAGGGCCTCGATGCTCGCAAGCAGCGAGTAGTGGTTGTACTGGCCGGTCACGTAGGAGCTGTTCGGCTTCACGTACTTTGAGATCAGAAGCAACCCGAGGCGCCCGCCGCCGATCGGTTCGCCCGTGGCGGTTGTGGTGGCGCTCGCGGGGATGTTCGGGTACTTCGGCGTGGCGCAGCAGCCGCTGTCATCGGCGCCGGTCCCGCTCTGCGGCGCCTGGTCGAAGGTGATGGCGATCATGCCGCCTTCCTTGTAGGCAGCCGAGCTCTCGATCTCGGGCACGACCTTGCGCAGGAAGGCTTCCGCGCCCGGCGGGCCCGACCCGCACGCCCCCGCATCGCCGTCTTCGCAGGGGTCGGCAGCGATGTAGGAGAGGGAGGGGGTGGTGCTCGCGCTGGCAAGGTCCTTGGAGAGCTGGCCGATGCCGACGTTCTCTTCTGCGCAGCTCGGGTTTGAGGTCACCGAGCGGAAGTACAGGAAGGGGTCGCGCCAGGTCACGAACGGGTCGGCGCCCGTGGGGGCCGAGAAGGGGTCGCCGGCGCCGAGTGTCGGGCTCGGGCACTTTCCCTGCAGGCTGCCGGAGGAGCCTTCGTCGAGCCCTTGGATGTAGGCCTTCCAGGTGTCTTCCGCTGCCAGGAGTTGATCGCCGACAGTGAGGGCGCTCGAGGGGTAGACGCAACCGGTTCCGAGCACCTGCCCTTCGGAGCCGGACTTGCCCGGCGAGAGGGCTTCATAGACAGGGCAGTTCGAGCCGGTCTGCGGTGTGGGGCCCTGGCCGCTCACAAGCGCGATCTCGTTGGCGAGTTGGCCTGAGGCGACGCCGAAGTAGTCGCCGATCAGCTCGCCCTGTTCGCGAAGCGTCGTTGCCAGGTAGGGCGCCTTGGAGGCCACGCCGTAGGTGGCTTCATAGCCCTGTTCGCCGAGTACGACCACGAACACGTGTTTGATCGGCGGCAGCTTCGATTCCGTTTTGGCGCCCGAGCTGCCTTCGGAGCCTTTGCCTTTGGACCCTTCTTCGCCTTCAGAGCCTTTGCCGCCCGTGGCTTCTTTGCCTCCGGACCCTTCTTTGCTCGAGGCTTCGCTGCCTTTGGATTCTTCTTCGCCTTCGGAGCCTCCGGAGGAGGATTCTTCTTCCGGTTTGGATTCAGCTCCGGATTCGCCTTCGCCTTCGTCGCTGCTCGTCGAGGTGGTGGTCGTGCTCGACGTGGTCTCAGATGGCGAGGCGGCGAGCAGTACTGGCGAGCTTTCGTGCGGGCGCACGTACACCCCAAGGCCCACGCCGAAGGCGAGCAGGGCGATCACAGCGAAGGCTGCCGCCCAGGGCGAGGGCATCGGGAAGCGGCTCTCCTCGTCCTCCTGGTCACCCTCGGGCGTCTGCTCGCGTGGAGTGGGCTCATTCGCATCGCCTTCGGAGGCGTCGGAGCTTGAAGGGCCGTCCATCGGTGCCGAGTGTCGCGCGGAGAGGTGTCGATGTTGTAAAGAACCTGTTTGATGCAGGTGTCCTAGCCCAACGATAACTTTCCGTTCACATTTGAGGACGGAAGCGGCCGGATACTGGGCTGGCGTTGGCGGCAGCCCGCCGGCGAGCGCGCCGGGCGCCTTGCGCGCGGCGCACAACCGGCATGGAACCCAGCACCCCCACCGAAGAGTTCGAGACTCCGCGCCGGCAGATGCCCGCGGAGGACGCCACGGTCCTGCTGCCCGGCAAGGGTGGCGGCGAGCCGCTGCGGAGCCCCGGCGCCACCACCGGCCAGCACTGCGCGTCCTGCGGCGCGACGCTTGCGCTCGACCAACGCTACTGCGTGGAATGCGGGCAGCGGCGCGGCCCGACTCGCCCGCCGTTCATGCAGGGTGTCGAGACACAGAGTGCGCCTGCGCCGCCGCCCGCCAAAAAAGGGCCGCGCTTCTCGCCAAACGCCGCTCTGATCGCCGGCATAGGCACGCTGATGCTGGCGATGGCCACGGGCGTGCTGATCGGACGCACGAGCAGTCCGAGCTCGAAAAACGCCCCGGTCCAGTACGTGACCGCTCCCTCGAGTGGCACGGCGGGCACCACGACGACGCCCTCCACCGAAAGCTCCTCCACGCCGAGCTCGAGCACCGGCAAATCCAGCAAAGGCAGCGGCTCCACCAAAGCCGCCTCGAGCTCCGCGGCTAAAATCCTCGGCGGCAAAGCGCCCTCCAAACCGGTCGTCTCGGTTGGTAGTCCTGGCAAAGGCCCGGGCTACCAGAAAGGCAAATTCACCGGCAAATTCTTCGGCGGCAGCGAAAGCAAGAAGAAGGAAGAAGAAGAAGAACTCGGCGAAGAAGGCGGCAGCGAATCTTCAGAAAAAGGCAAAAAATGAGCGGCAACGGCCTCCAGGTGTCAAGCCAAGAGGCTCCGACGGTCGACGTCGTCCGTCGTCGCGACCAGCTGGCCGCGCGCTTCGCCGAACTGCAGTGGGACCTCGGCGGCCTGCTCTATGAGATGGCGATCCGCGACCACATCCGTGTTGACGTGCTCGTCCAGCGCGCCGCTGCACTGCAGGAGGTCGACGCGGAGCTCGGCGAGCTGGAACGAATACTGAAGATGCAGGAAAGCGGCACGGCCGGCCTTTGCCCCTCCTGCGGCGCGCCGCACTCGAGCGGCGCCGCGTACTGCTGGCAGTGCGGGCAGCCATTGCTCGCGCACGTGCCAAGCCACGCGATCGGCGGCTAGCTCGTAACTAGGCGCACTGTCGCGTCATATTCGGGGCCCCGCGGCGTGATGTGCCTTGCCGCAGACGCAGATCCAAGCCTCGTAAGAACGCAGGGAGCGTGGCGTACTCAGTACGCGAGCGACCGAGGACCCCGCGAGGCGCCGGACGCGTCAGCCGAAGCGGCCGGTGACGTAGTCGCCGGTGCGCGGGTCTTTGGGGCGCGTGAAGATCGTGTTCGTCTCGTCGTACTCCACGAGCACGCCCGTGCGCTTTCCGTCGCTCATGCCTAGACTGAAGAACGCCGTGCGATCGGCGATGCGCGCCGCCTGCTGCATGTTGTGGGTGACGATCACGATCGTGAAGCGGTGCTTGAGGTTGAGCATCAGCTCCTCGATCGAGGCGGTGGCGATCGGGTCCAGGGCAGAGGCGGGCTCGTCGAGCAGCAGCACATCAGGTTCGATCGCGATCGCCCTGGCGATGCAGAGGCGCTGCTGCTGGCCGCCGGAAAGGCCGAACGCGCTCTGCTTGAGGCGGTCCTTGACCTCCTCCCAGAGGGCGGCGCCGCGCAGCGCGCGCTCCACGCGCTCGTCGAGGTCGGCCTTCATGCCGAGGTTGCGGGGCGCCCAGGCGATGTTGTCGTAGATCGACTTCGGCAGCGGGTTGGGGCGCTGGAAGACCATCCCGATCCGGCGGCGCACCTCGACCGGATCGACCCCCGAGGCGTACAGGTCGCGACCGTGGTAGAGGATCTGGCCCGAGAGCGCAAAGCCGGGCACGGTGTCGTTCATCCGGTTCAGGCAGCGCAGGAACGTAGACTTGCCGCAGCCGGACGGGCCGATCAGGGCGGTGATCAGATGTCGCGGGATCTTCAGCGAGATGCCCGCGATCGCGTTGCTGCCTTTGTAGGAGACCGCGATGTCCCGGGCGTCGAAGATCGCCTCGCGCTCGGCCGGTGGTGGCTGAGCCTGGGCGGGAGCCAGGACCGGCGCGCTGTGGTCTGCCGTTGCGGTGCCGTTGGCGGGCTGCTGGCCGAGCGCTCCTGGCGGCTCACCGGTGTGAATCCGGACGCGCTTGCGGGCTCTGCTGGGTGCGTCTGTCAAGTCGATGCTCATCTTGTCAGCTTTCTGCGGCTGCGCGCGTGCAACGTGCGAGCGGCGATGTTCACGAGGAGTATGAATGTGAGCAGCACGAAGGCGGCGCCCCATGCGCGCGCCAAGCCGTTCTGGTTGGCGGCGGCGGACGCGGCGAAGATGTAAGTGGGAATGTTCGGGATCGACTGGTTGAAGATGCCGAACTCGATGGTCCTCCCGATGAAGGCGTTGGTGAGCAGCAGCGGGGCGGTCTCGCCCGCTGCGCGCGCGACCGCCAGCACCGTGCCGGTGATGATGCCTCCCAGCGCGCTTGGCAGGACCACGCCGCGCAGCGCGCGCCAGCGGCTCACACCGAGCGCTGCCGCCGCGTCGCGCAGGCCCTGGGGCACGAGCAGCAGGGTCTCCTGCGTGGTGCGCGCTACGAGCGGCAGCATGATGATCGAGAGCGCGAAAGCGCCCGCAAAGCCGTTGTAGCCTTTGCCCACGATGAGCAGGGAGAACGCGAACAGAGCGATCACGATGGAGGGCACGCCGAAGAGCAGATCGAGCACGAGCCGCAACATGCGTGCGAAGCGGTTGCTTGCGAACTCGGTCATGTAGAGCGCCGCAAGGATGCCGATCGGCATGGCCATCAACGTCGCGACCGCAACCAGCGTCGCCGTTCCCACGATCTCCGGCCCGACACCCCCGCCACCCAATTCTTCGATCGCGGGCGGTCCCTTGGTGAAGAATTCAAGGCTCAGCACGCTGGCGCCGCGCGAGGCCACCGAATAGACCACGAATGCCAGCACGGCGACGGCAAGCAGTGCTGCCGCGGTCTGGATGGATTCGATCGCGGCGCTGACCATGTGGCGCCGGCGCAGCTGGCGCGAGGCGGTCAGCGGGCGTGCGGGGTCCAGCCGCTGCGTCGCAAAGTTCGCGAACGGATCGCTCGGATCGATCTCGGCTCCGGTTGTCGCGGTGGCGAGCTGGCTCATCGCGCCGTTGCCCTGTGCACTTCGAAGCGGCGCGTGATCACTTGGGCGGTGATGTTTGCGAGCAGCCCGATCACCAGCAGCATCGCTCCGAGGTACAAGAGAGAGGAGGTCTGCAGTTTGTCCAAGGTGCCCGAGGCTTCGACGGCGAGCGCCGATGCCAGCGTGTTGCCCGGCTTGAACAACGACGCGTAGATCGCTTTACCACCGCCGATCACTTGCGCAACAGCGATCGCCTCGCCCAGCGCGCGGCCGAGGCCAAGGAAGCTGGCGGCCACCACACCGGATGCGGTCGAGGGCAGCACCACGCCGCGCACCACCTCCCACCTTGTGGAGCCCAGCGCGATAGCGCCGTCCTTCATCTCCTGCGGCACTGTCAGGAAGAGGTCGCGGCTGATCGAAGCGACGATCGGCAGCACCATGATCGTGAGGATCAGGCCGGCGGTGAAGAGACTGGCGCCGGTGGTCTCCGGCGCTCCGAAGATCGGCAGGAAGCCAAGGACGCTGTGCAGGAGGGGCTCCACATGCTTTGGCAGGAACGGCGCGAGCACGACGATTCCCCACAAGCCGAGAATCACGCTGGGGATCGCGGCGAGCATCTCCACCATCGGTCCCACGACGCTGCGCACGCGGGCGGGGGCGACCATGCTCAGGTAGAGCGCGATCGCTACTGCGAGCGGGACTGCGAGCAGCATCGCCATCGCAGAGGTCACGAGCGTGCCGAACAGCATCACCCCGGCGCCAAAGATGTTGAAGTTCGGCTGCCAGGTGGTATGGCCAATGAAGCCGAGCCCGAAATGGCCGATCGCCAGGCTCGCGCCGGTTATGACCTCATAGGCGATCGCCACCAGGGCCAACAGAGCCAGGAAGGCGGCGAACACGCACAGGCCTCGCAGCGCGCCGTCGCCAAGCCGATCGGCGGTGGCGCCGGCATCCCTGCGTGAACGTGCTATGAAGGCCCGCAGTCTCGGTGCGGGAGGCGCGAGGCGGACGCTCATAGAGGCCGCAGACTACAGGCGCAGCCAGGCCAAAGGCCGATCTTCACAAGATTTACACAGGTCGGCCACATGCTTGGTAACAACTTTCGCGGGGCCTCTGCATCATGTTCACAAAATTGCCACAGCTGGACGGTGGTCCGATGGGATGCTCCGCACCGCCGACAACACCAAATCCACTAGGAGGACAGTTGAGACGGACACCAAAGTCAGCGCTCGCGTTCGCGGCGCTGATTGCATGCCTGCTACCAGGCTTGACCTACGCCGCCACGAGTGCTGCGGCTGCAGAACCCCTGACGGGTGCGGGCTCGACCCTGGTCGAGCCACTCGAGGCCTATTGGGGGCTGGAATTCAAGGCGCTGCACGGGGTGGAAGTCACCTACGGCGCTGTGGGCTCTTCGAAGGGGATCGCGGCGATCAGCGCCCGGACCGTCGACTTCGGTGCCTCCGATGCTCCTCTGACCTCGGCGCAGGCCGCTGAATGCAAAGAATGCGTCCAGATCCCGTGGGCGCTGACCGCAACCGGCATCGCCTTCAACCTCGGCAGCATCACAAAACTGCGCCTGACCCCGGAAATCGTCGCCGAAATCTACCTTGGCAAGATCACCAAATGGAATGCCAAGCCGATCAAGAAGATCAACAAGGGCATCAAACTGCCCAACCTGACGATCACCTCGGTTCACCGCGCCGAAGGCTCCGGTGACACCTACGCGTTCACCGACCTGATGTCGCGTGTCAACAAGGAATGGGCGAAAACGATCGGCACCTCGACCACCGTCAACTTCCCCGGTGGGGTTGCCGGCGCCGGCAACAGCGGCGTCACGGCGATCGTCGAAAAAACCGAAGGCTCGATCGCCTACATCGCGGCGTCCTACATCTACTCGCACGGTCTCAACGCTGCGCGCCTGCAGAACAAGGCGGGTCGCTATGAGTACCCGAACCTCGAAAACATCGCGGAAGCAGCTGCCGTGGTGAAGAAAGTCCCGTCCAACCTCGAAATGCACATCGTGAACCCGCCCAAGAAGGCGAAGAAGGCATACCCGCTTTCGACCTTCACGTATGTGATCGTGCCGAAGGACTCACCGGTGCTGAGCACCCTGAAGGAATTCATCAAGTACGGGTTGACGACCGGGCAGAAGTTCGGGCCCGCGCTCGACTTCGCAAAGCTCCCGTCGGTGATCCTCAAAGCGGACGAAAACGCGCTGAACTCGCTCTAGCGGAGCGGGCTCACAGCGGCCAGGGACGGCCGCGCCCTTGACGGCCCCGGCCGGCGGCATGCGCAAGCAAGCCGCCGGCCCGAGCCGCTTTTCAGAGCGGCCTGCTTCTCTGCGAAAGTAGGCACATGGCGCACGCTCACCGCGGCCATTCCCACTCGCATGCTCTGGGCGCAGAGGCGGATTCGCGCCGGCTGTGGATCGCCCTGGCACTGATCGCCGCCTTCATGATGGGCGAGGTCGTGGCTGGCGTGCTCGCACATTCGCTTGCGCTCCTTTCCGACGCCGCTCACATGCTGACCGACGCCTTCGCGATTGGCGTCTCGCTGCTTGGGCTGCGGCTGATGCGCCGTCCGGCGCGCGGCGCGATGACGTACGGCCTTGGTCGCGTGGAGGCGCTGAGTGCCCAGTTCAATGGCGCGATGCTGCTGGTGCTGGCCATCCTGATCGCATATGCGGCCGTGCGCCATCTGGTCGCGCCGCCCGAGACCCGGGGCCTGCCGGTGCTCGTGCTGGCGCTTGTCGGGATCCTCGTCAACCTGCTGGCGAGTTGGCAACTCGGCAAGGCGAATAGAAGCTCGATGAGTGTGGAGGGTTCCTTCCAGCACGTACTGAGCGACCTGTTCGCGTTCATCGGTACGGCAATCGCGGCCGTGGTGATCCTTGCAACGGGCTTCCTGCGGGCCGATGCGATCGCCTCGCTGCTGGTCGCGGCCCTGATGGTGCGCTCGGCGTCGGGTCTGCTGCGCGACTCCGCGCGCGTGTTCCTGGAGGCCGCCCCCCGGGAGCTCGATCCGACGGCGATTGGACAGGCGATGGCCCGGGTGGCTGGGGTGGTCGAGGTACACGACCTGCACGTCTGGCAGGTCTCATCGGGTTTCCCGGCGCTCTCAGCGCATGTGCTGGTCACCGGCCAAAGCGACTGTCACGCCGTGCGCCGGCAGCTCGAGGCAATGCTGCGGGGGCGTTTCCTGATCGAGCACAGCACCCTTCAGGTCGACCATCAGGGCAGGGATCTGCTCTCGATCGAGCTCTCGCCTCGCCTGCGGCGTGGATGAGAAGCCTCTCATCTTTACCTCGGATTCACGATAGAACGGGCTTGGCTGGTCGGTCTGGTAGGGGACCGATCACACGTTGGATACATCTGACTGTCACACAGCGGAGAGTATGCGCGTCGTCACACATGACGTCTGTGTTCATTCACAACGTCACCCTGCTCACCGTCCATCAAGATCGATAGGAGCCGTTCCGGCATGTTTGGTCGCTCTCACCGCCGCCTGCTCGCTTCAGTTGCGGTCATAGGCGCAAGCGCTCTTGGGGTCGCCGCGTGCGGCTCAAGCGAAGCGAAAAACTCGTCCTCAAAAGAAAAAACCGCTTCCTCGGGCGGCAAGCAGACGCTTCTCGTCTATTCCGCGCAGGGCTACTCGCCCAACGGTGTGAAGGCCTTTGAAAAGGAAACCGGCATTCCCACAAAGCTCGTCGAAGACAGCACGGGTCCGCTGCTAGCGCGTATCCAGGCCGAGAAGGCAAGTCCTCAGTGGGGTTTGCTTTGGGTTGATGGCAATGAGGCGTTTGCCACTTTGGACTCAGAAGGGATGCTGAAGAAGAACCTCACGGTGCCGGCGCTGAACACGATCGGCCAGAGTCTCGTGCCGACCGACAAGAGCTTCGTGCGGACTGGTCTCACCGGTGCTTGCGCGGTCATCTACAACAGCAAGTCGGTGAGCGCGCCGCCGAAGACCTGGCAGGAACTGCTGCAGAGCAAGTGGGCGGGCAAGATCGAGATGAACAACCCGGCCGTCTCGGGCCCGACCTTCCCGTGTGTCGCTGGCGTCATGAACTACCTCGGCGGAGTCTCTCAGGGCGAGGAATTCTTCAAGAAGCTGAAGAGCAACGGCCTGCACGTCTCCGAAGCAAACAGTGACACGCTGCATCTGCTGGAAACCGGCCAGATCGACATCGGGCTGATTCAGAGCTCGGCTGCGATCGGCGCCGCTGCGAAGACTCCCGGGCTGAAGGTCGCCTTCCTGCCGAAGATGACGCTGCTTCCGAGCGTGATCGGCATCGACAGCAAGACCTCGACGGTCGTCCAGGAAGAGGCCCAGAAGTTCCTCGCCTGGGTGCTTTCACCTGCCGGCCAGCATCAGATGCAGATCGGCGATCCGCACGGCGGCTCGCTCTACTGGCCGGTCGCGCCGAACACGAATCCGCTGCCGCTGCTACCGCAGCTGAGCTCGCTCTCCACTCAGACGCTCGAACCGTATGAGTGGGGCAAGCGCGAGGCGTCCGTCAACGACTGGTTCAACTCGAACATCGCTCAGTGAGCGCAAGCGCTCAACTCTCGAGTGCGCCTCTCTTACGCGCGGGACGATTCGTCGTCCCGCGCGTGGGGCTATCGGGCATGATGGCGGCGCTGCTCGGGGTCCTGCTTGCGATCCCGATCGGCGCCTTCCTGCTCGTCTCGATCAGCCCGCGGCTCTTCGCCCAAGGCAGCTCCTGGTTCACCCTCTCCGCGTTCAAACTTGCCCTCAGCGGGCCGGCGCTGCACGCGCTGCTCGACACGGCGATGGTCGGTGTCGGCTCGGCCGCCTTTGCGATCGCCTGCGCGCTGCCGCTCGCGCTCGTGCTGCACCGCACGAACATCCTTGGGGGCCGCATCTGGCACGTCGGGATCTGGGCGCTCCTACTTGCGCCAAGCTACCTCGTCGCGCTCGGCTTCGAGCGGCTGCTCGAACCGGGCGGCGTGCTCGCGCGCGCAGGGCTCTACAGCGGCGCGCTGCGCAATCTTCTCTACGGGCCGGCGGGGGTGATCGGCGTGCTCGGCTTCAAGGGCGTGCCGTTCGCATTCCTTGCGATATCGGCCGCGCTGCCGGGGCTTGGCTCGAGCTTCGAGCACGCCGCCCGCACGCATGGAGCCGGCCGTCTTGCGGCGCTGCGGGTCGTGATGCCGATCCTCGCGCCCGCGATGTGGGCCTCCTTTGCGATTGTCTTCGCGGAGTCGATCAGCGACTTTGGCGTCGCCTCGACGCTCGCCTACGCATCCAACTTCCCGCTCTCGACGTTCTCTCTCTATTACGCCGTCGACAACGAGCCGATCCAGTTCGGGTTGGCCGCCGCGATCGGGTGCACGCTCGTGGGCCTGGCCGCGATCGCGCTGTTTGCGCAGCGGCGCGCGATGCAGGGCCGCTGCTATCAGGTGCTCTCCGGTCGCACGCGGCCCCACGTGCGCCACCGGCTCTCGACCAGGGGGCAACTGGCCGCCCTGTTCGGATTCAGCGTGTTCTTCATCGCTGCGCTCGGCGTGCCCTCGCTTGGCGCGATCAGTGCGTCGCTCCTGAAGTCACTTGGCACCGCCACGCACGGCTTCGGCCTTACCTTCGAAAACTATGAACACATGCTCGGTAACAGCGAACTCTATGAGCCACTGCTCTACTCGCTGCGCCTGGCGGTGATAACCGCGACGATCGTGATGGCGCTCGCGGTCCCCGTCGCGCGGTTGCTCACCCGTCGAAGTACTTCGAATGCCGTCGGCCGCGCGCTCGACTTCGTGCTGCTCGGAGCGGTCGCGGTGCCCTCGATCGTGATGGCCGCGGGCTACATCCTGATCTGGAACCTGCCGCTGATGCACACGATTGGGATATCGCTCTACGGCACGACCACGCTGCTCGCGCTTGGCTACGTCGCCGGGGCGCTGCCCAACAATTCCCGCATCCTGATCGGGCCGCTGGCCCAGCTGCACGAGACGCTCTTGACCAGCGCGCGCACGCACGGCGCAGGGCCAAGCCGAGCGTGGGTGAGGATCGCGGTGCCGGTGCTCTCGCGCTACATCGTCTGGGTCTGGCTCTACTGCTTTGCGATCACGCTGCTCGAGCTGCCGATCTCGGCGCTGCTCTACCCGGCCGGCTCCTACCCGATCTCGATCGCGATCGAGCGCCAGCTCGAAGCCTACAATTTCGCTGGCGGCACGGCGATGGAGGTGCTGGCCGTGCTCGGCGCGCTTACCGTCACCGCGCTGGTACTGCTCGCCTATCGCTTGCTGACCCCGCGCGGCTGGCGCAAGGTGGGGGAGGCGACATGAGCCACGGACACGGAAGCGCCGTGCAGCTGCACGGCCTGACCAAGCGCTATGGCGAGGTGGTCGCGCTCGAGGAGGTCTCGCTGTCGATGCAGCCGGGGCGCTTCCTGGTTCTGCTCGGGCCCTCCGGCTCTGGCAAGTCGACGCTGATCCGCTGCCTTGCAGGGATCGAGCGTCCGAGCAGCGGCTCGATCTCGATCGGCGGCGCCCTCGTCGCAGATGAACGCACGCACACCCCGCCCGAGCGCCGCGACCTGGCGATGGTCTTCCAGGACTTCGCGCTGTGGCCCCACATGAGCGTGCTCGAGAACGTGCGCTTCGCGCTGCGGCGCCGGCGCCTTGCGCGCGGCGATTCGCACGCGCGGGCGCAGAGGATGCTCGACCGCGTGGGCCTCGCGCACAAGCGGGAGCGCTATCCGCATGAGCTCTCAGGCAGAGAGCAGCAGCGGGTCGCGCTCGCCAGAGCGCTGGTCGGGGAGCCGCGGCTGCTGCTCTTTGACGAGCCGCTGAGTTCGCTGGACGCGAGCCTTCGCGAGCGGTTGCGGATCGAGATCGGGACGCTCGTGCGCGAGTGCGGCGCCTCTGCGATCTACATCACTCATGACCAGGGCGAGGCCTTCGCGCTCGGCGACGAGGTCGGCGTGCTGCAAGCCGGCCGGCTCGTTCAGATCGGAGCCCCCGAGACGATCTACCGTCGGCCCGCGGCCGCGTTCGTAGCGCAGTTCACCGGCCTCGCCGGCTGCCTCGGCGGTCGCCTGCTCGGGGTCGAGGATGATCTGCTGCAGGCGCCGCACGAGGATCCGGACGCCAAGCGGGCGAGGGTGGCCGTGCCCACCACGCAGCCGGGGCGCCATCTCGAGATCCGCGCCACGGCGCTTGCGAAGCTCTCGCCGGGCGAGGCGGTCGAGGTCCTGATCCGCCCAACGGCGGTGCGCATGTGCGACCTCCAGGGGCCGGCTACGCTTGCCGGAATGGTCAGAGACGTCGCATATTGCGGCCGCGGCTACGAATACGTGGTCGACCTCGGCGCCGGGATCGAGCTGACAGGCGTCTTCGATCCACGCCGGGTGCCGCGCGGCGAGCGCTGCGGGATCCAGCTCGATCCCGAAGGATGTCTGGTGTTCGCGCAGCGGGAGCCGAGCGCGCCGCAGCCGCTGCCCGTCGAGGCGCTGCCAGGCGAGCGCAAGGCGCATGCCAGCTCGCCGGGCCAGCCTGTCATGAGGTTGGTGCGATGAGCGGTGCAGAGATCGGGCTTGCGCTCTCGGTCTTCCTCGCGTGCGCCGTGGAGGCGGTCGAGGCGCTCACGATCGTGCTTGCGGTCGGCACGACTCGCAGCTGGTCCTCCGCGCTCGGCGGCGTTGGCGCTGCGACGGTCGTGCTCTGTGCGGTGGTCGCCGCGCTCGGGCCTGCACTCACCTCCATGCCGATCGGGGTTCTGCGAGTCCTCGTCGGCGGCCTGCTGCTGATCTTCGGGTTGCAGTGGCTGCGCAAGGCGGTGCTCAGAGCCTCTGGTCTGAAGGCGCTGCACGACGAGGCGCAGGAATTCGAGGACCAGCGGCGCGCGGCCAAGGAAGCCGGGACCGGCGGATCCGGCTTCGACGCCTACTCCTTCACGCTGTCCTTCAAGGGCGTTTTGCTGGAGGGGCTGGAGGTCGTGTTCATCGTGCTCACCTTCGGCGCCAATCAGCACCACGTCGGGATCGCAGCGCTCGCCGCTGCTGCCGCGGTGGCCGCGGTCGTGCTGCTCGGGCTGGCTGCTCGGGCGCCGCTTGCGCGGGTGCCCGAGAACACGATGAAGTTCGCGGTGGGCGTGATGCTGACCTCGTTTGGCATGTTCTGGGGGGCCGAGGGCGCAGGCGCATCCTGGCCCGGCTCCGACGCGGCGCTGCTCGTGGTCGTGCCGGCGGTGGCCCTGTTCTCGATCGGGCTGGTCCTGTTGCTGCGCAGAGAGCAGGAAGCGCTGGCCGCCGTGCAGCACCCGGCGATGGCCATCGAAGAGGAGGAGGTCAGGGTATGAGCAGGCTGCGCGCGCTTGGCTTGGAGGTGTGGGACTTCATCGTCGGCGACGACTGGCGAAACGCGGTTGCAGTCGTTGCGGCGCTCTGCATCACGGCGATCCTGGCAGGCGCCGGGGTCGCGGCATGGTGGGTGATGCCCGTCGCGGTTCCGCTGCTGCTTTGGCTGTCGGTACGGCGTGTGCTGCGGGCCAGCCGCTGAGGCGGCGAGCCTCACGCGGGTGCGCTCATTCCACGATCTCGCGGGCCACGAACCTGCGATTTCGTGCGCCGCTCGGCTCCGCCGCCAGGGCGAGGCCGGCGGCGGCCGCGAGGCCGCAGAGCACCAGCAGCGTAAGTGTCAAGCCGCGGCCGGCAGCCGCGGTCGAGACGGCCTTCGCGCTCGCTGCGCGCCCGGCCGCGCTCGTGTAGATCAAGCTCGCAAGCGCGACGCCGAGGATCGCGCCGAGCGTCCTTGTCATGTTCACGAGGCCGCCGAGCGCGCCGGCGCGCTCGCGCGCACCCGCCGCCATCACCCTCGCGTTGTTCAGGGGCGTAAAGGCGCCAAGGCCCGCGCCCGCGAGCGCGAGGCCCGCAAGCCGCGCGGGCACGCCGTGCACGAGTGCGAGCAACGCGAGGCCCACTGCGCCGAGCAGCAGCCCGCCGACGGTGAGCAGCTTGGCGCCTCGATGCTCTGCGGTCCGGCTGGCAAGCGGCGCGATCAGGCCGAGCGCGACCGGAAGCACCGCGAGCTGTAGCCCCGAGGCCGAGGGGCTCACCCCGACGGCGAGCAGGTAGTAGGGGATCGCGAACAGCGCGCCGAACATCACCAGGTAGGAGATGAGGCCCCCGCCGAGGCCGAACGCGATCGCGGGCGTGCGCAGCAGTTGCGCGATGCCTCCAAGGCGCCGGCTTCCCCGCTCGCCGAGCTTGCTGCGTGGGACCAGGATCCGCGCGAGCACGATCGCAAGGATCCCCACCGGCAGGTTTACGTAGAAGATCAGCCGCCAGCCGCCGAGTCCGATCAGCAGGCCGCCGAGAGCCGGTCCCATCGCCAGGCCGATCGCCTGGGCGGCGCCCTGGATGCCGATCCCGCGGCTGAGGAGGCCCTGCGGCATCGCCTCTCGGATCAGGGCGACGCTGTTGGCCTGCAGCATCGCGGCGCCGAGCCCCTGAAGCACGCGCGCACCGATCAACAGCGGCAGGCTCGGCGCGAGTCCGCAGAGCAGCGAGCCGAGGGAGAACACGGCAAAGCCGTAGGTGTAGAGCAGCTTGCGGCCCAGCACGTCCGCCAGAGCGCCGGCCGGCAGCAGGAGGGCGAGCAGTACGAGCATGTAGGAGAGCGCCACCCACCGAGTCGCCCCTGCGCTCGCGTGCAGACCCTGGCCTATGTGGGGAAGCGCGACGGTGACGATGCTCGCGTCCAGCTGCCCCATGAAGGCGCCGGTGCAAACGGCGGCGACCACGAGCCAGTGCGCGTTGCGGCTCGTGCGGATCGCCTGCGGGCGCGGGGTCTCCCTCAGCAGCCGGCGCTGCAGCGAGGCGATCGTGGAGTCAGCAGCGACATCGCTCACAGCTCCATTCCAGCGCTCACCAATCCATAGATCAAATATAATTTTTTTATATAGATGATAGGTTGGTCCTATGGATATGCGCCGCCTCGAGTACTTCCTCGCGATCGTCGACGAGGGCGGGATGACCAAGGCGGCGAGGGCACTGCACATCGCCCAGCCCTCGCTTTCGCAGTCGCTTGGCGCGCTCGAGCGTGAGCTCGGCGTGGCGCTCTTCGACCGCGCCGGTCGCGGCATGCTCCTCACGGCCGCAGGGCAGGCGCTGGTCGGCCCTGCGCGTCAGGCGCTGCGCTCGATGCAGGTGGCGCGCGAGGCGGTGGGGGATGTCTCCGCGCTGCTGGCCGGCACGCTCGAGATCGCCGCGTTGCCCACGTTGGCCGTCGATCCGCTGGCGGATCTGGTGGGTCGCTTCAGGACTGAACATCCGGGCGTCGTCGTGCGGGTGCGCGAGGCGGAGAGCGCCGCCGGTACGAGCACGCTGGTGCGAGAGGGCCGATGCGAGCTCGGCCTCGCGCACCTGCCGCTGCCACAGGAGGGCCTTCGCACCGTGGAGCTCGGGGTCCAGGAGCTGCTGTTCGTGCTGGCGCCCTCGATCGAGATCGCGGGCGAGAGGGGGGCCGACGGTACGCCGCAGGCGATCTCGCTCACCGCTCTGGCCAAGGTTCCGCTGGTGCTGACTCCGCCGGGCACCTCGACCAGGATGCTGCTCGACCAGGCGATGGAGGCAGCCGGCGTGGTCCCCAACGTCGCTGTGGAGACCGACGCGCGCGAGGCGATCGTGCCGCTCGTGCTCGCAGGCGCCGGTGGCGCGCTGCTGCCGGCGCCGCTTGCGCTCGAGGCGCAGCGCAGGGGCGCGCTGCTGCGGGCCGCAAGGCCGCGCATAGTGCGTCGCATCGGGCTGATCCGTCGGCGGGGGTCGCTCTCGCCTGCCGCGGGCGCCTTTGCGGCGCTCGCCCGTGCGGGTGCGCTCGGGTGAGCTACGCCTTGGCGGCGCTGGAGGTCGCGAGCACCTTCCCGGAGGGGCCGATCGCCTGGATCGCGTACCAGCTGTAGCCCGAGTGGACCGGGATCATCGTCTCGAAATTGGAGAGCGGCGCGCTCGCAAGCTGTGAGGTGTGGTGGACGTCATCCCAGCCGATCACCCTCCAGGAGCTAACTTCTGTTGCGCCGTTCCAGCTCGCGTATACGTCGAGGGTGCCGCTCGCTGCGCTGACCAGGGCGATGTCCGGCGGGGTTGCCGGTGTGCCTTTCCACGGCAGTCGGTAGGCGCGATAGGAGGTTCCTCTGCTTGGCAGCTGCGCCTGGAAGAGCACCGTGCCGTTGCTCGCGAATTCGGTGAAGAAGGGCGCCTGCCCCCATCCCACGAAGGAATCGCCGTCTGAGAGCAGCTGGTAGTTGCCCTGGCTGTCGGCGACGAGCGATGGCGTGTGCACCTGGCTTGTGATCAGCTTCACTTCCTTGTGGCTCCATTCGATGCGCTCGTGGATGATGCGCGACTGCTTGTGCACCTGCGGGGAGGCGCCGTCGTCGAAGGCGGTGATCGTGCCGTCCGGCTGCCAGCGGATGTCGTGCTGGTAGGCCGTTTCGGTGCCAGGGCCCATCTTGAAGCTGGGTTTCCTTCCGCCCAGCTGCCATTCGATTGCGCCGGTGCGGTGATTGATCTCATAGCCGGCCCACGTGTTGCGCGCGGAGATCAGGAAGTTGCCGTCACCGGAGGGGTCGAGCGATATCGAATTGATGTGAAAGTAGTCATAGGGCCAACCCGCCGAGCCGGGCGGCGCCGAATAGGATTCGCTCAGCGCCACGTGGCCGTAGGCGTGCCACTCGAACATCACAAGGCCAGTCTTTACGTCGATCTCCTGCAACACCGCGTCGAGCAGGCCGGCTTCGCTTCTGCCGTGCACCGATGAGAGGCTTGCGTCCACAAGCGTATAGGCGGTGGTGTAGGCCTGTCCCTGGGGCGTGAGCAGCAGTTCGTGCAGGTCGGCGTGGTAGCCGTTGCCGCCGGTTATCTGGGCCACGCGCTGGTAGCGGTCGTTGTAGATCTCGTCCTGGCCGAAGCCGACCCCGATCGGCGCGATGTAGCCCTGCCACCACACGAGCACCGGTTCGTGGTCGTATTCGGCGGTCTTGAAGTCCATCGCGTGTTCATCGCTCGGCATCGGCTGGAACCAGACGAGCTGGCCGCTGCCGTTTACGATCGTGGGCCCCCACTGCGCGGCGCCTTCGTTGAAGGCGAAGAAGATGTCGCCCGCGCTCGCGCTCGGGGAATCGGCCTGCACGGAGAGGGCGGGAGGGTGCAGGGTCGGCTCGGAGACGAAGCTCTGGACTTCGGTGCCGGAGGTGGCCGCCTCGTGGGCGCTCTTCGGCGGGAACTTGTAGTGGAAGAGGCGCGCGATCTGAAAGTCGCTGCTCACACGCTGCTGGTGGTGCGCCGGCCCGACCATCGCCGAGACGTTCACGTGCTCGCCTTCGTGAAAGCCCTTGGTGGGAATGAAGCTCGCGCCGGGGGCGCTTGCGTAGGAGTGCAGGCTGCCCGCGTGGGTGCCGCTGCGCGACCCGACCACCGAGACTTCGCTGATCTCGTTCGCGGGCTCGCCCAGGAAGCTGATCTGGGTGTGCGGCGAGGCGTCTGGCGTGCCAGGCAGCGGCGAGATGGTCACCGGCGGCGCTGAGGCCGCCGAGGCGCAGGTGGCGCTGAGCGCGAGCGCCAGCAAAGCGCCGAGCAGGACGGCGGGCAATGCTCGTGTGCCGCGTCCTCGTGCGGCTGATCGCTGATATCTCATCTCCCCAATCATCTCTCCGCCCCCTTCGCGCGCGCCGACCGCACCAGAACTCTACGGCGAACCGCGCCCGCAGGTGGCAGGGTCGTAGGCATGGTCGAGGGCATGTGGTTTCGCCGGCGCCTGCGCCGAATGTTGAGAACACGTGAATGCATGGTCGGTTGCGGTGCGCGAGGCTGCGGGTGTCGGGCGCCTGCCTGGGTAACGTCTATCGACTGATGCCGAACCCTGAGACCGAGAGTCCCTCCCAGCGCGCCCGCGCGCGCATGTTCGAAACCCGCAGCCAGTCCTGGCGCGAAGCGGGGCTGCTGCGCGAGATCAACCCGCACGCCGTACGGCGTGCGCGGCTGACGGCGCTGCTGCTACTGCCCATATTCGTCGGGATCGCCGTGCTGGATCACCACCTCACGGCGGTGATCGGCGAATCCTCTCTCGAGAGGGAATTCGAAGTCCCGATCAAGGTCGTGAGCGTGATCGCGCTCGCGATCCTCGGCTGGGTGATCGCGCGCGACGCCGGCAGGGCGTTTGGCCCCGCGCTGCTGAGGCGCCTGGAGCCGGCCACGGCGGGCACCGTCGGCTTCCTGATCCGCCTGGTCACGATCGCGGTCGCGCTGGCCGTCGCGCTGAGCGCTGGGGGCGTCGAATTCAAGACGCTTGCGATCGGGGGCGCGCTTGCCGCGGTGATCATCGGCTTGGCCGCACAGCAGACCTTCGGCAACGTGATCGCCGGCACCGTGCTGCTGAGCGCGAGACCCTTCCGCGTCGGCGAGCGGGTGCGCCTGCAGGGCGGGCCGCTTGCTGGGCAGGTCGACGGGGTGGTCAGCTCGCTTGGGCTGCTCTACACGACCTTCCTCGCCGGGGAGGAGTCGATCATGGTGCCAAACAGCGTCGTGCTGAGCGTGATGGTGATCACCAGCGAGCAGCACACCTCACCGGCCGGCTGGCTCGGTGTCAGCCGGCGCCGGGCGAGCGTGGCCGAGGAGTCGCCGCTTGGCGCCACGACGGCGCCCCTGCCTCCGACATCCGCAAATGAGGCCATAGGCGCAAGCGCCCCGCCTCCGCCCCCACCGCTGCGCCCACGAAGAAGCGAGCACGGCGAGGGCTGAGTCCGGGGCTCAGACCGCCAGCCTGTAGCGCAGGAACAGTGCCGAGGCGTGCTCATAGAGCGCGATCAGCTCCATCTGCAGCGGTGGGGCGATCTCCGCGCCAACGAGGATCCGCAGTGGCTCGCTCCCGCCTGCGAGCTTTGGCGCAAGCGAGAGGAAGAGCTCGTCGACGAGGCCCGCCGCGACGAGCTGGCAGCCGAGATGAGGGCCGCCCTCGCACAGCAGCGTGCGTACGCCGTGCTCGCTGCCGATCCGCTGCAGGGCGAGGGAGAGATCGAGCGCGCCGGAGCGATCGCATCGCAGGTAGCCCGGATCGGCCGGGCACGGTGGGATCTCCTCCGAGGTCGGGGTGATGATCGTCACGGGCTGCTGCGGCTCGGCGAGCAGCGGAACCTCCTGCGGGGTGAGGTTCATGCTCCTTGAGACGATGAACGTGGGCAGCTCCCCGCTCAGGCCGTGGGTGCGGCGGGCCTCACGGTCTTCCTCGCCGCGCAGCACGCGCGCGTAGTGCTCGGCGCGCACGGTCTGGGCTCCGACCAGCAGTCCTCCGACGACCGTGCGCAGCCCATGCAGCAGAGCACTATCGGCGCGGTCGCCGATCGGTCCGGCGCGTCCGTCGACGCTGGCCCTGCCATCTGCCGTGCTCGCCATGTTCAGCAGTACGTACGGGCGCTCCTGGTCCTTCTCTGCGGCGTCGCGCTGCTGCGTCTGGTCGGCCAGCTCGTCGAGGATCTCTGAGATCGCAATCGCCCCTCCGCCTCCAGAAGGAAACGGCAGCAGGCGTCTGAGCACGGGAGTGGGCTTCTGCGCGGCGGCGATGGTGTGCCAGATATATCAGCCCTCAAGAGTCGCGGGGTGCGAAATCAGGCAAGGTTCACGGTTCTGACGGGCCCTGTGGAGGCTCTCTCGGGCGTACCAGCTGGACTGGTGACGTGGTACCTTCGTGACGTCTGGCCGGCCCCCTGTGGACCGGTGAAAAGCAGTTGGTGCAAGCAGGCCCGCAGGTTGACGCTGGAGCGCATCCTCCGCGTGGCAGCAGGCACACACATAGCGGAGGAATCGAATGCCCACCGGCACCGTCAAGTGGTTCAGCGACGACAAGGGGTTTGGGTTCATCACCCCTGACGACGGCGACAGGGACCTGTTCGTTCATCACACCGGCATAAATGGGGATGGCTACCATTCCCTGAAGGAGGGGGCGAAGGTCTCCTACGACGCCGAGGATGGCGACAAGGGTCCAAAGGCCGTCAACGTCAACGCGCTGTAGCCACGGACCTCGCCGATCGGCCGCCCAGGCGGCGGGAGGCGCGCCTGCGGCCTGCGCAGCGAGAGGTTTCAAAGGGATTGCTCAGAGAGCCGCCGCGTACGGGCTCTCTGCGTGCTCGAGACTCTCCCCCGGCGCTGCCACGGCGCTCGGTCTGGCTTGCCCTGCCCCCCGCGCGCCTAATATGCCTCACACCGCCGGCGATCGCCGCCGCGCCGCCGTGACCGCTGCGGGCGTCTGCCTGCGGACGGGCTCGCCCGCGCCCGGCACTCGCGGTGGCCCCTGCGAGCATGCCGACCGACGCGACATCAATCACACTGCGGGATGGCATGCCCGATGCCGGCGCGCGCGCTGAGATCGGCCTGCTTGGCGACGAGCGCCCGGGGGCGCCGTGGCGCGCCCGAGCCGTCGCCTTCGCGCGCCAGAACATCCTCGGCCTGCTCGCGCTTGGCGTGATAGTCGGCGGCAGCCTGCTGCTCGTCATCATCGCCGCAGACCGGCCAAGCATCGTCTCGGCGACAACCAGATCTGATTTCTTCCCTGGATGGATGGCGGGGCCGCTCGGCGGGCTCTGGCCGGGGCTCACACGGAGTGCGACGGCGCTGAAGGTCATCTTCACCGTTGCGGTGTTTGCGATGTACGGCTGCTACGCCCTGCTGATGCGAAGGATCGCCGGTCTTGGGGTCAGGTGGGTGGTTGCGGCGATCCTTGCCGTCCAGTTCATCTTCTTCCTCTCTCCGCCGCTCACACTCACCGACGTCTTCAACTACATCAACTACGCGCGAATGGAGGTGGTGCACCACCTCAACCCCTACGCGACGATTCCAGCGCTCGAGCCGCACGGCGACCCCGCCTACGCGCTCAGCAATTGGCACGACCTGCTGAGCCCCTACGGGCCGCTGTTTACGATCATCACCTTCGCCGTGGCCTCGCTCGGGGTCGCGGCTGCCTTCTGGGTAGCCAAGGGGGCGATCGCGTTGCTCAGCCTCGCGCTGCTTTTCCTGGTGTGGAAGTGCGCCCGCCTACTCGGACCGCGATCCTGTCGAAGCGATCGCGTTTGCGGGGCTCAATCCGATCGTCCTGCTGTGGGGGTTCGGCGGAGATCACAACGATGTATTCATGGTCTTCTTCATCATGCTTGCTTGCTGGCTGTTGCTGCGCTCCGACACAGGGCACAGCTCATCTCAGAGGCCGCCTGGCAGCGGGGCGCTCACACAGGTGCGCTCCTGGCTCGCGCCACTGGCAGTAAGCGAGGTTGCCGCCGGAGTCGCGCTCGCGGCCGCGGTGTTCGTAAAGGCCTCGGGCGCGATCGTCGTGCCGGTGTTCATCGCGGCTCTGCTCGCCACTCCGCGGCGAGCCGTGCAGGCTCTGATCGGTCTGGTGGTGGGCGGAGTGCTCATGGCCGCGCTCAGCTATCTGGTCTTCGGTGCGCACGTTCCCGCGGTGCTCACCCAGGGCAGCATCGTCGTGGGCCTGAGCGTGCCGAACCTGCTCGGGATGGCGCTTGGGCTCGGCGGGGAGACGGCACTGCTGCGCGAGGCCGTCGCGCTGGTGCTGGTCGCCGTTGTGATCGCCTGTTGCGTGCTTGCCTACCGGCGGCGCGAGATCGTGACGCCGGCCGGATGGGCGACCATCGGCCTGCTGCTCACCCTGGCCTGGGTGCTGCCCTGGTACATCCTTTGGGCGCTGCCACTGGTGGCGCTGTCGACCTCCAGCAGGCTGCGGATGACGATGGCGCTGCTCAGCGTCTACCTGATCGTGGTGTGGGTGCCGACGGCATCGGATCTGACCAGCGCGATCGGCCTGCATCCCGAAAAGACCTCGCTCGGCAAGCAGCACCAGCGAGTCGTCCGCGAACTGATGAACTGACCGCCGGTGCCGCGCGAGGCGCGCCTGGATCCCGCCGCGTCAGGAGCCGGCGCCGTGAGGACCGCTCACACGCTGCTCTCCCTCAGGCAGTTTCCCATCGCGACCGATGTATCCGTCCTTGCCGCCGGCGCATAGGTAGATCGCATCGCCATCGCCGACGTTGCGCAGTCGCCGCAGCGTGTGCGCCTCCACGTGCGCGAAGGTGCCGGCGGGCAGCGGATAGACCGACCCGTCGCCGAGCTCGATCTCCATCGCTCCTTCGTGTACGAAATAGAGCTCGTCCTGCTCGTCGTGATAGTGAAAGCCGGTCTGGTAGCCGGCTGGCATCACGATCGCGTTCACGCCGAAGGCCGCAACCCCAAGGCCCTTGCGAACCTTGCGGAATCCGTGACCCTCGCCCAGGTCGTCAAGGTGGCCGACGGCGTAGCCCTCGCCCTTTTGCACCTGCGGATAGTCGGATGACTCCATCTGATCCTCTCCTTGCTCTAATGGTCGGCGACGTGGCCGCCCTCGGGAATGAGCGGTCGTCCCTCCGCCGCCCACCGCAACAGCCCTCCAGACATCGTGTAGGCCTCAAAGCCGGCGGCTCTGAATGCCTGGGCCGCCATCGCCGAGCGCGCTCCCACCCTGCAGTAGAAGACGACCGGTTGGTCGCTCCGAACGCTCTCGGCGGCTCCGGTGAGCTCGTTCAGCGAGATGTGCCGCGAGCCCTCGATGTGGCCGGCCGCACGCTCATATGCCTCGCGCACGTCGATCACCTCGACAGTGCCCTTCTGGGCAAGCCATGCGGCCACCTCCGCAGGTGCGATCTCGATCGAGGTCTCGCTGCTGCTTGCACTCATCGATGTGAGCCTAGCGATCGCTTCGCGACCACTAGGATCAGCCGCACAACTACCGAGGATTGGGTCCCATGCAACAGACTTTGAGCGACGTCTACACGATCCCCCGCGAGCACCTCGACCTCTGCGCGACCATCGGCCAGATCGCGCGCGAGCGGATCGCGCCGCGGGCAGCCGAGATCGACGAGAAGGCCGAATACCCGTGGGACATCAGAAAGGTGCTCTCAGAGCAGGACATTCTCGGCCTGCCGTTTCCAGTCGAGTACGGAGGCACCGGCACGGGCACGCTGATGCTCAACATGGCGATCGAGGAGATCGCCAAGGTCGACGCCGCGTGCGCGCTGATCCTGATGGTCCAGGAGCTCGGCACGCTTCCCATCCAGCTCTTCGGCTCCGATGAGCTCAAGCAGCGGTTCCTGCCGCGGTGCGCAAGCGGGGAGTGCTCACCCGCCTTCGCGCTCTCTGAGCCGGAGGCGGGCTCAGATCCCGCCGGCATGAAGACGACGGCGGCGCTCGACGGTGACGAATGGGTGATCAACGGCACCAAGAACTGGATCACGAACCTCGGGGTCGCCGACTTCTACATCTGCTTCGCCGTCACCGACCGCGAGAGCAAACGCATCACCGCATTCGTCGTAGAGGCCGACCGGCCCGGCTTCAGCGTCGGAAAGCTCGAGCACAAGCTGGGGATCAGGGCCTC
Source organism: uncultured Actinomycetota bacterium (assembly GCA_963757925.1). Lineage (GTDB taxonomy): Bacteria > Actinomycetota > Thermoleophilia > Solirubrobacterales > Solirubrobacteraceae > Palsa-744. The sequence goes on along the minus strand of CAVWTE010000011.1, from coordinate 126,747 downwards.
GCCCACCGGCCAGCCGATCTTCGAGGAAGTCAGGGTGCCCAGGGAGAACGTGATCGGCGAGGTCGGCCGGGGACTCTCGGTCGCGCTCGGGACGCTGGAGCGCACTCGCCTCGGCGCGGCGGCTCAGGCCGTGGGAATCGCCCAGGGCGCAACCGACTACGCGCTCGCCTACGCCAAGGAGCGGATCCAATTCGGCAAACCGATCTTCGATTTCCAGGGGATCCAGTTCAAGCTCGCCGACATGCAGACGAGAACTGCTGCGGCCAGAGAGCTCCTCTACAAGGCCTGCGCGATGGCCGATCGCCGCGATCCGGGAGCCGCTCGCTACTCCTCGATGGCCAAGGTGTTCTGCTCGGACACGGCCATGGCCGTGACCGTGGATGCGGTACAGGTGCTGGGCGGCTACGGTTATGTCAAGGAGTATCCGGTGGAGCGCATGATGAGAGACGCCAAGATCACTCAGATCTACGAGGGCACGAACGAGATCCAGCGGCTCGTCATCGCCCGCACGCTGAAGTAGGCGCCGATGCCGCGCCCGCGCCCCTCACTGCCATCTGGCCATCTGCGGCGAGTTGGTGTGGCGGCGTTGATCGCGTTCTCGCTCGGGCTGATCGTGATCGTCGTGGGGCAGGGCTTCAGCACCATCGGGGCGGTCAAGGCGCTCGAGGAGGTCGCTCTCGGGGTGATCGCCGTGATCATGTTCGCGGGGGCAGCGGCGATCGTCGCCGTACGTCTGGGAGGCTGGCGCGAACCCGAGTCGGAGACGGAGTTCGAAGAGATCGTGCGCCACTCCGAGCAGCTCGCGCGCGAAAACCTCTTCACCGACCCGCAGGAATCCGAGTTCGCCGCGCTCGACCCGCTCGACGACGAGGACTTCAAGGAGCTCGTGCGGGAGGCGCTGGACGAGTTGCCTGAACTGCTCCGCAACGCACTGCGCCACGTCGCCGTCGTGATCTCAGACGACGGGCGCAAGCACGGGGCCTATGGCCTCTACATGGGCGGCACCGTCAGCCGCAACGACGTGCACGATCGGATCGTCGTCTTCCGGGACACGCTGCGGCGGGACTTCGGTCACGACCCCGACCTGCTGCGTGACCAGGTGACGCGGACCGTCCGCCACGAGCTTGCGCACCACGTCGGCTTCGACGAGCTCGGCGTCAGCCGCCTCGATCTGTGACCTGACGCCCATGGGACGCGGCGCCGAGGCCGCCCTATCCATAGGATTCGCGCTCAAATCTCTACCGAGGAGAAGAGCATCGAATGCCAGAAGCAGTCATCGTCGACGCGATCAGGACGCCCATCGGCCGAGCGGTGAAGGGGTCGCTGAAGACCGTCAGAGCCGACGACCTCGCCGCTATCCCCTTGAAGGCGCTGATCGAGCGCAACCCGCAGGTCGAGTCGTCCTCCATCGGCGACGTGATGATGGGCTGCGGCTTCTGCGAGGGCGAGCAGGGTTACAACATCGGCCGCAACGCGACGCTTCTGGCCGGCATCGACCACCACGTGCCCGGCACCACCGTCAACCGCTTCTGCGCCTCCTCGCTGCAGACCGCGCGGATGGCCTTCCACGCGATCAAGGCCGGCGAGGGAGACACCTACATCGCCGCCGGCGTCGAGGCCGTCTCGCGAGCGGGCGGCGGCGCGCAATTCGAGTTCAACAAAGCGCTCGACGGTTCGGAGGGCTCGCTCTACAACGTCTACATCCCGATGGGCCTGACGGCTGAGAACGTCGCCGAGCGCTGCAACGTCAGCAGGCAGGCGCAGGACGAATGGGCGGTGACCTCGCAGAGCAGGGCGGTCGCGGCCCAGGAATCGGGGCACTACGACAGCGAGATCGTGCCGGTCCCCGTGCCCGCGCACAAAGACGTGGACAAGGAAGGCAAAGAGATCGACGTGCCCGAGACCGTCGTGACCAAGGACGATGGCCCGCGGCCGGGTACAACGCTAGAGAAGCTCAGCCAGCTGCAGCCCGCCTTCAAGCCGGATGGCACCGTCACGGCGGGCAATGCCTGCCCGCTCAACGACGGCGCGGCCGCGCTACTCGTGATGTCGAAGGAGCGCGCGAGCGAGCTCGGGCTGACACCGAAGGTGCGGATCATCGCCTCGACGGTCGTCGCAATCAGGCCGGAGATCATGGGCCTTGGGCCGATCCCCGCGATCCAGCAGCTGCTTGCGCAGACGAAGATGAGCATGCAGGACATCGATGTGGTGGAGATCAACGAGGCATTCGCCGCTCAGATCGTGCCCTGCATGGAGGATCTGAAAATCGACGCCGAGAAGCTCAACCCCTTCGGCGGCGCGATTGCGCTCGGCCACCCATTCGGCATGACCGGCGCGCGTATCATGACCACGCTGATCAACGACCTGCAGAGCCTCGATGGCACCTACGGCATCGAGTCGATGTGCGTAGCCGGCGGCATGGGCATGGCGATGCTCGTCGAACGGTTGAGCTGATCGATCAGCTGTCCAGCCCGGGAATCGACTCGATCGGCAGCAAGCCGTAGATCGCTTCGAGCTCGCTGAGGTCGAGTCGATCCTGGGGCCGGTTTGCGAGGCGCTTGAAGCCGACCAGGCTTTGCAGATCGGCGACGCGCCCCGGTTGACCGTCGATCTCGACGGTTAGGGCGCTGCCGGCGACGGTCTCGAAGTCCAGCGGCGGAACCCCGCCGCGCAGGATGTCCACGATGCCATGGCGACCGCATACGCGCAGGTGCTCCGCGCCGGAAATGTCCTCTGGGCCCAGCACCTTCTCGTCGCTCAGCCGTCTGGCGTCTGTGCGTTGCAGGAAGCGCAGGATGGCCGCATCGGCATCCGGCCCGTCGCCCACGAGCAGATCGCTGTCCTTGGTCGCGCGGATGTAGCCGTGGTAGATGACGCTGAAGCCGCCGATCACCACACAAGGCAGCCCGGCCGCGTCGGCGTCAGCGAGGACGCCGCCCAGATCAGGACCAGTAGGCTCGTCTTGGGGCATGGCCGGCACGGATCGAGGCGGCGAGCAGGGTGACTGCCTGCTGGGAGAGCCGTTGGCCCATCGCGATGCGCTGCGCCGGCGTCATCTTTGCGCTGAGGGCGCGTTCCTGCTCGGCCGCTTCGCGATTGATCGCGACCCACTCGGCCTCGTGGCCGACTGACAGCAGGGAAGCCTTCACCGGAGTGCTCACGGCCCGATTCTACCGGCAATATCAGCGTCTCCACCTGCGCGCGGGGCATTCGAGCTCGGCCGCCCCCCGGGCGTGACGGCTACTCGCCCGGAGCCTGCGCCGGGCGCGAGAGCGTGAGCGCGAAGAGCTCGTCGGGGTCGGTCAGCCATTGCGTGAGCGCAAGCCCGGCTGAGGCGAGGTCGTCCTCGATGCGGCGGCGCGTGAACTTCGCGCTGATCTCGGTGCGCATCTCCTCACCCTCCTCGAAGTGGACCGACAGCTCGAGCGCCTTCACGCTGACGGTCTGCTCGCGCTTTGAGCGCAGTCGCATCTCGATCCACTCGTGGTTGCGGTCGAACAGCGCGACGTGGTCGAAGTCGGCGGGCTCGAAGTCGGCGTCGAGCTCTCTATTGAGGACGTGAAGGACGTTGCGGTTGAACTCGGCGGTGACCCCGGCGCTGTCGTCGTAGGCGGCCTCCAGCACCTCGGGGTCCTTGACCAGGTCCGTGCCCATCAGCAGATGGTCTTGCGGCCGTAGCAGGCCCGCGATCTGGCGCAGGAACCTGCGCCTACTGCCGGGTGGAAAATTGCCGATCGTGCCGCCGAGGAACGCAACCAGGCGACTGCCCTGATCGACCGGCGCCGGCACGCCGTCGAGGTGGCGCTCGAAGTCGCCGATCACGCCGTGCACGCGCAGGCCCGGGTATTCGTCGACCAGATCGGAGGCGCAGTCGCGGACCATCGCCTCGGTCACGTCGATCGGCACGTAGCGCCGCAGGCTGCCGCATGCGTGCAGGGCGTCGAGCAGCACCCGCGTCTTGGCGGCCGTCCCGGAGCCGAGCTCTACGAGCTCGGCGGCGCCGGTGAGCTTGGCGATGCGGGCCGCCGTCTGATCGAGGATTGCCCGCTCGGCACGTGTCGGGTAGTACTCGGGCAGCTCGCAGATGCGGTCGAACAGCTCCGCGCCGCGGGTGTCGTAGAAGTGCTTGGGCGGAAGCTCCTTGAACGGGCGCGTGAGGCCGTCGAGGACGTCGTCTGCCAGCGAGCGCTCTCCCCCCGGAGCCAGGAACGAGTCGATTTTGATCGGTGCGTCGGCGATGCCTGTTTGCGGCTGCATCTGAGCGTCCCCCTCAGAGATCGGTTGCGAGGCGCAGCCCGGCGAAGATCTGACGTCGCTCGGGCAGGTCCCAGTTGCGGAATGTGCGCGTAGCGACGCGCGGATCTGCTGCGAAGGAGCCGCCGCGCAAGACGCGGTAGCCCCGGTCGAAGAACACCTCCGAGTACTCGCGATACGGATGGGCGCTGAAGTCGGGGTACGCGACGAACTCGCTGCTCGTCCACTCCCACACCCTCCCTACGGCGGCGAGGTCCGGCTCGGCGGCCGCGCGCTCCCACTCCGCCTCGGTCGGCAGCCGCGCGTCCTGTGAGGCGGCGAACGCCTGCGCCTCGTGGAAACTCATGTGGCAGACCGGGTCGAGGTCCTTGCCGGCTCCGGCTCGCGGGTCGCATCGCGGCTCTGTGCTCTGGCACCAGGCCCATCCCTCCTTTGACCACCACTGCCTGCGCTCATAGCCGCCCTGCTCGCGGAACCGACGCCATTGCTCGTTGCTCACGGGCAGGCGGGCGATGCGAAAGGCGCGCAGCTCCACGCGGTGGCGCTGCCGCTCATTGTCGTAGGCGAAGCCATCAGGGTCTGCGCCCATCTCGAAGGTGCCCGCCTCGATCTCGATCCACCGCGGCCCACCAATCGTGTCTGGGGCAAGCACGGGGCCATCGCGGAAGCCTTCTGGCAGCAGGCCGGCCAGCGACATGGTCTGCAGCATCGTCTCGGTGTGCTGCAGCTCGTGGCGGATCACCATCTCGTGCGTGAAGCCATCGCCCACACCGCGCTCGAGGGTGAGCGAGCGCACCCGGTCGCGCACCTCGCTCATGTACGAAAGCGCGGCGGGAGCGTCCAGCAGCTCGACCTTGCCGCGGACTGCGCGCGGCGTCTCGAAGGCGTCGTACAGGGCCGCTAGCTCTGGGCGCAGCAGCTCTCGCCCGGCGTGCCGGTGCGCAAGCCAGAGGTCTTCGTATGCGGCGATGTGGGCGAGATCCCATACCAGCGGGCTCATCAGCGGCGAGTGGACCCGCTCCAGACCGGCGGCATCGAGATGAGCTACGAGCCGGTGTGTGCGTGCCCGCACCTCCTCGAGGTCCGCGACGACACGCTGCGCGCCGACCTCCGGCGCGATGGTCTTGATTGCGCTCTCGACCATTGCTGCCCGATCACTCTAACGAGGTGGAGCCTTCGATCCCGGCCTTGGATCGCATGGAGAGGGATCGACGTGCGCCGGCAACGCCCTCAGTAGCCATCGTTCCACCTGCTGATCGCACGGGTGCCATGCTCGGCGCAGAGTGTGCTGAGCGTGGCGGTCCCGAGCATCAGCCGCGCCCCGAACTGTGGTTCCGCTTGCACCCAGCGTGCCGCGAGCACCCGCAGAATGTGGCCATGTGCGAAGACGGCGGCCGCTCCGTGCAGGCCGCAGAGCAGGGCAATCACCGCGTCGGCACGAGCTCCGACCTCGCTTGGGCTCTCACCGCCAGGGCAGCCGTCGCGCCAGAGGCTCCATCCCGGGTGGCGCTGTGCGATCTCGGCGCTGGTCAGGCCCTCATACTCCCCGTAGTCCCACTCGACGAGATCCGCGATGGTCTTGGCCTCTCGGCCGAGGCCGCTGAGCTCGCATGTTTCCCGCGCACGCCGCAGGGGGCTAGTGAGGACCAGCTCAAAACTCTGGCCCTCGAGTCGTCTTGCAATCTGCGCGGCCGCCTGGCGACCCACGGGCATCAAGGGCAGGTCGGTGCGGCCGGTATGCCTGCCGGCCACGCTCCACTCGGTCGCGGCATGACGGACGAGCAGCACCTGGTCAGGAGCCGGAGAGCTCATCTCAGCGGGGCCGCAGGCGCTGCCCTGTCGTCGAGCATCAAGGTCAGGCGCTCGCGCCGCAGCAGGCTTGCCGGCACGTGCTTGGTGGGCGTGCCCATTGCCGCACTCACCGCGTCCGCCTTACTTGGGCCGGTCGCAAGCAGCAGACAGCGGTGGGCGGCTCGTAGCATCGCGAGGCTGAGCGTGATCCGCTGCGGCGGGGGCTTTGGCGATTCGTGCACCGCCAGGCACAGCTCGTGCTCCTGCGCATCGAGCGTCGGCGCGCCGGGGAACAGTGAGGCGATGTGACCGTCTGGGCCGATGCCGAGCACGACCAGGTCGATCGCCGGCACGGGCGTACCGTGCTCGCCCAGGCGGGCGCGGAGATCTTCGGTATACAGCCGGGCGCCCTCCTCCGGACCAAGCTCGCCCTGCATCCTGTGGATGGCCTGCGGTGGGATGGATATGCGCTGCAGCAGCGTCTGCGCCGCCATCCTGAAATTACTCTGCTCGTCATCGGGCGCCACGCAGCGCTCGTCCGCAAACCACACCTCGACGGCCTCCCATCCTTCCATCGTCTCGGCGAGCAGTTCGTAGGTGCGTTCGGGAGTGCCGCCGCCGCTGAGTGCCAGATGAGCGCTGCCCCGTTGCCGCACAGCCCTCTGCAGCTGGGCGGCGATATCCCGTACCGCTCTGACCGCGACGGCCTCGGGGTCGGCGAGCGTGGTCATTCGCGTCATGGCGCCATCTCCGCCGCCGCATGCAAAGCCGGCTCGTAGGTCGGATCGCGCAGCAGCGCCTGCCTGATGCCCTCGCCAAGGATCCCGCCCTCGCCGCGGGAGGCGCCGAGGATCGTCCACTGCCGCACTGGCCCCTTTGCGAAGCTGCGTCTCGTATGCAGGCCGCCCGGTCCGCGTTCGAAGCTCACGCTGCGCCCGGATGAGGTCCTCAGTGTCACCTCGGCAAGCCCGCGCTCGACCTGCGCAGGGGCGGCGTGGAGGTCGAAGCTGACCTCCCCCTTGTGTGCGCGCGCTCTGCCCTGCAGCGAATCTCCGCGCGAGATGAACCTGCCAACCCGCCAGCCAAGGCGCGCTGAGAGCCATCCCGCCAGCAGCAGCGCGACGACCGTCGAATCAGGGTGGTGGGACATCCCCACGGATGAGATCCCGTCCAGTTCGCGTCGCAGTCGCGGCGGGTCGAACGCGTTTGCGATCCGCTCACGCCATGGGGTGCTGCGCAGCCAGGCAAGATCAACCACGTATGCCTTCTCGGCCAACTGGGAGGCGCGTTCGATCGCTTCGTGGCAGTTTGGGTCATCCACCGAGTCGAGCAGCACGGCCTGGGCCAGCGGAAGCAATGCGTCGATCGCCTCCTGGTGGCCGTGCGGCGACCACACCACGGTTGGCATGTCGCTGACCAAGAGCGGGTCTGCGATCGTCAGGAGGTCATCGAGGTGCCGGGGGCCGATCTCCACGACGATCGTCTCGCGCAGGACGGCCATCTCGCCCGGTCCAGGCTGGACCGGCGCGATGCTCGCCCGTGCGTCCAGTCGGTCGCGCTGCGGGTCATAGGCGAGCACGAGCATGCGCGAGGCGTGGTAGCGGCCCACCGCACGCATCCTGTTGGCGATTTCCCCGGTCCAGGCCTTCTCCACGAAGGCGATCATGTTCAGCGCCCGGCCTGGGGCGACGCCTTCATTTTCGGCATGCCGCTCGGCGAGCAGGGTTCGCAGCGCTGCTTCGACCGCATCGGGGCTCGTGTCCTGCGCGCTCCAGAACGAGTCTCCGCTCAGCGCATCCCTCTCCGCGTGCATCAGATTGCGCGCCAGCCCTGGCCTTCGAGCATTACTTCGCGTGCGTCCTCCGGGCCCTGGGAGCCGGCTTCGTATTGCGGCAGCGGTCCCGGTGTCTGCTCGAATGCTTTGACGATCGGGTCGCAGATGCGCCACTGCGCCTCCACCTCGTCATTTCTGGTGAAGAGGGTCGCATCGCCTCGCATCGCGTCCAGGATCAGGCGCTCGTATGCCTCCGGCGATTGGGAGAGAAAGGATGTGCCATAGAGGAACTCCATGTTCACAGGCCGGATCACCATCCTGGTGCCGGGGATCTTCGCGCCGAGCTGCAGCGAGACGCCCTCGTTGGGCTGCACGGTGAGCACGAGCTGATTGGGTCTGACCCCAAGCGAGCCCTCGCGGCTGAAGGGCAGATGGGGGACAGGCTTCAGTGTGATCGCGATCTCGGTGACCTTGCGCGCGAGCCGCTTGCCGGCGCGCAGGTAGAAAGGCACTCCGGCCCAGCGCCAATTGTCGACTTCGAGCCGCAGTGCGGCGAAGGTCTCGGTATTCGAGTGCGCTCGCACGCCCTCCTCTTCGAGGTAGCCGGGTACGTCCTCGCCGCCCGCATGACCGGCCGCGTACTGCCCCCTGGCTGACATCTGCGACACCTCCTCGGGAGTGGGGGCGCGGATCGAGCGCAGCACCTTGACCTTCTCGTTGCGAACCTCCTCGGCGCTGAAGCGCACGGGAGGGTCCATCGCCACGTGGCAGAGCAACTGCAGCATGTGGTTCTGGATCAGGTCACGCAGCGCGCCAGCGCCCTCGTAGTAGCTGGCGCGGCCTTCGATCCCGATGTCCTCGGCAGCCGTGATCTGGACGTTGTCGATGTAGTTGCGGTTCCACAGCGGCTCGAACATGCCGTTGGCGAACCGGAACGCCATCATGTTCTGGACCGTCTCCTTACCTAGGTAATGGTCGATTCTGAAGACCTGCGTCTCGTCGAAGACGGCGAGCACGCGCCGGTTCAGATCCACCGCCTCCGCCAGTGAGGTGCCGAAGGGCTTCTCGATGATCACCCTCACGCTCCCCAGCCCAGAGGAGGTCTCGCCGACCGCGCGCGAAGGGCCGGTGCCGTCCCGGTTGCCCGGGCCGGCGCCCTCGAGCGCGATCTCCCCCTGGGCGCCGAGCCCCTGGCGTCCGAGGGCCTCGACTATCACGGGAAAGAACGTCGGTGCGGTGGAGAGGTAGAAGAGGCGTGCAAGTGGTTCCCCCGCGTCGCGCTCGAACTCCTCGAGCTCCCGTGCGAGCGCGGCGTAGACGGAATCGTCGTCGAAGACCCCGGCGACGTACCTGACCTGCTCCAGCAATCCCTCGAGCACGTCCTTGTCCGGACTGCGACGTGAGAAGCGACGGATCGCCTGCTCGCAGTCGGCCCTGTACTCCTCATGTGGCATGTCTCGTCGGGAGATCCCGATCATGTGAAAGCGCTCCGGCAGGGCGCCCTCGTGAGCCAGGTTGTAGAGCGCGGGCAGCAGCTTGCGTCGCGCGAGGTCGCCCGTCGCACCGAAGATCACCATCGTCGTCGGCGGAACGGGCAGTCGCTCGAGCCCTGCGACGAGTGGGTTACCTACCGCGGCGGCGGGGGGCGCAGCCGACGGGGAGCTCATCGCTTCGCCGACCCCCTCGGCTTCGTGACGGCGGGCTTGGAGGTCGTCCGGCGGCCACCGGACTTCGCCGTGGCGGTGGGCTTGGCGGCTGCTCTGCGGCTGGCGGTCTTCGTGGCGGTGGGCTTGGCGGCTGTCCTGCGGCTGGCGGTCTTCGTGGCGGTGGGCTTGGCGGCTGTCCTGCGCCCGTTGGCCTTCGCGGCGGCCGGCTTGTTGACCTTGGCATCGGCCGCCTTCACGGCGTGGCCGCCGAACTGGTTTCGCAAGGCAGCGAGCAGCCGGTGGGTGAAGTCCCCGTTGCCGCGCGAGTAGAAGCGGGACTGCAGCGCTGCGGTGAGAGCGGGCGTGGGTACGTCGTGAGCGGTGGCGTCCTCGATCGTCCAGCGTCCCTCGCCGGAGTCCTCGGTGTAGCCCTCTATCTCGGCGAGGTCGTTGCCGTCGGCTTCGAAGGCGCGCGCAGCAAGTTCGCAGAGCCAGGAGCGCACGACCGAGCCCTGGCCCCAGAGGTGGGCGATCTTGGCGTTGTCGAGCTCATACTCGCACTTGTCGAATATGTCGAAGCCCTCGGCGTAGGCTTGCATCAGCCCGTACTCCACGCCGTTGTGGACCATCTTCACGTAGTGCCCGGCCCCGGCCGACCCGAAGTGCAGCCAGCCACGTGGCCCGATCGCAGCGACGCTCTGCTCGTTGGTGGGCGGCGCGAGCACGTCGAGGATCGGCGCCAAGCGCCTGACAGCGGTCGAGGGACCGCCGACCATCATGCAGTAGCCGACCGCGAGGCCCCAGACTCCGCCCGAGGTGCCCACGTCGACGTAATGGATACCGAGCTTGTTCATCTCGGCCGCACGGCGCTTGTCGTCGGTCCACTTCGAATTGCCGCCGTCGATGATCGTGTCGCCGCGCTGCAGCAGCTTGGAGAGCTTCTGAACGGTCTGTTCGGTCGGGTCGCCGGCCGGCACCATGATCCACACCAGACGCGGGGGGGCGAGCTGCTTGACCAAGTTGGCGAGTGTCCCGGCTCCAATCGCTCCATCGGAGACCGCTCGCTTGACGGCGTCCTTGTTGAAGTCGAACGCGACGACCTCATGCTCGGAGTCCCGCCTGATGCGATGCACCATGTTGCCGCCCATCTTGCCCAGCCCGACGAATCCGATCTGCGTCACGGAGCCTCCTCGATAGTGGTCCTCTGTTGGCTTCTCAAAGCGTCCGCTCGCGGACCTTGGCGGCCAGTGCCTTCAGGGCCGCGACCGGATCTTCCTCCTTCAGCGTGATTCGGGTGGCAGGCAGGCCGTGGGCGCGCAGTGTCTGCAGGTCGCCGTCCGCCTGAGCGTGCTCCAGTGAGGTGAAGGTGTACGCCTTACCCGGCACCGGCACATCCTCGCCGCTGTCATGGAGTATCTGTAGGAATCGTCCCGTAGGCGGGCCGCCCTTATGGAATTGACCGGTCGAGTGCAGAAAGCGCGGGCCATAGCCGAAGGTGGTGGTGGCTCTCGTGGTCGACATGATCGCTGCTCGCAGCTCCGCGATCGCTCCGTCGATCTCCTCGGAGGGCTTCATGTAGCCCATCAGGGCCACATAGGACGGTGGCTCGGCTTCGCCGAGCAGACTGCGCAGCTCCTGAGGTGAGGCATCAGCGGAGGGCGTGGGTGCCTGGCCGGCTTCGATCTGTGCGAGCACTCTGGCGGTCGCGTCCTTGGCCTCCTGCACGTTGGGCTGGTCGAACGGGTTGATCGAGAGGCCGAAGCCCGCAACTGAGACACAGAGCTCGGCCAGCATGAAGATCCGCCCGAGGTCTCTGGCGCCGCGCGTTGGTATTGTGAGCAGCGGGTGGCCCGCCGCCATGAGCGCTCGTGTCGCCGCATCGGCGCCCGGCTCTGCGCTCGCAGGATCGGTGAGAGCGAGAAAGACACGGTCGGACCCGTAACAGTCGGGCCCGAGCAGTGGCTCCTCTGCCACCGGCAGGATTCCCTTGCCATGCTTGCCGGTCGACTCGGCGAACAGCTGCTCGAGCCAGAGCCCGAGGCCGTTCAGGCTTCGGGGGACGATCAGGGTCAGCTTGTCGCGGCCGTGCTCCGCCAGCGCGCTCAGCGCGACGCCAAGCCACACCCAGGCGGCGCGCCCCGTAGGCGCCGGATCGCCGGCATCGATCTCCGTATCGAAGGCTGCCTGCGATCCAGCTAGCAGCGCATTTGCGTCGGCTCCGCTGAGCGCCGCAGGGACGATGCCAAAGGGGGAGAGCGCGCTGTAGCGCCCGCCGATATCCGGGTCGCCGTGGAAGACGCGCCTGAAGCCGTGCTCTGCGGCCAGACGCTCCAGACCGCTGCCGGGGTCGGTGATCGCCGCGAACCGCTCGCCGCTTGGGAGGATGCTCCAGAAGTGCGCGAACATCGAAAGCGGCTCGATCGTGCCTCCCGACTTCGATGAGACCAGGAACAGTGTGCGCTGCGGATCGATCGCCTGCTGCAGGTCCCTCACCGCTGCGGCGTTCGTGGAATCGAGGACGTGCAAGGTCATCCCGCCGCGATCGCGTCCCTGCTCTGTGCTGAGCGGCCCGAACGTGCGCCTGATCACCTCCGGCGCGAGCGAGGAGCCGCCCATCCCAAGCACGACCACGTCACGCGTGCCTTCGGCGAGAAGCTCCCGCGCGAGCGCGTCCAGGCCCGGCAGCTCGCCCAGCATGCGTTGCGCGATGGTCAGCCATCCGAGCCGGTTGGCCACCTCGGGCATGCCGGCCGGGGCCCAGAGGGTCGCGTCGGCCTCGCGCACCCGGCGCTCGACGTCTTGGTCGGCGGCACGCGTCAGCGCCTGGGAGATGACCGCGCGGAGATCCTCCGGCAGCAGCGCTCGAACTGTCAGCTCGTCCTCGCTCACAGCACGATCGTAGTCGCAGCTGGCGTCACCGCGCTTGGTTGGTGTAGCTTGCCCTCCTTGAGCGCAGACGAAGGCCACCGACTTCCCGATCGCAACCTCGCCCTCGAGCTCGTGCGCGTGACCGAGGCGGCGGCGCTCGCGACCGCGCCGCTCGCCGGACGCGGAGACAAGGAGGCAGCCGATCAGGCGGCCGTCGACGGTATGCGCTACATGCTGCATTCGGTACAGATGGACGGCGTGGTGGTGATCGGCGAGGGGGAGAAGGACGAGGCGCCGATGCTATACAACGGCGAGCGCATCGGCGACGGCTCGCCGCCGGAGGTCGACATCGCCGTCGATCCGCTCGAGGGAACGACGCTTGCGGCCCATGGGATGCCGAGCGCGCTGTCGGTGATCGCGCTCTCCGAGCGCGGCACGATGTTCGATCCGGGGCCGTGCGTCTACATGGAGAAGATGGCCGGCTCGCCAGAGATCGCGGACCTGCTCGACCTGGATCGTCCGCTGGCCGAGACCGTGAAGCTCGTCGCGCAGCGCAAGGGCCACGCGGTCGGAGACGTGATGGTGGTCGTGCTCGACAGGCCGCGCCACGAGCAGGGCATCGCCGAGATCCGGGAGGCGGGCGCACGTGTGCGCCTGATCCCGCATGGGGATGTCTCGGCGGCGCTTTTGGCCGTCACCGAGCGCACGCCCGTGGACATGCTCTGGGGCATCGGCGGCACGCCGGAGGGAGTGATCTCCGCCGCCGCCGTGAAGTGCCTCGGCGGACAGCTTCTGGGCAGGCTCTGGCCGCGCGATGAGGATGAGCGCAGGGCGGCGCTCGAGGCGGGCTATGACCTGGAGAAGGTGCTCAGCTGCGAGGACCTCGTCAAAGGCGAAAACGTGTTCTTCTCGGCGACCGGTGTGACCGACGGCGATGTCCTACAGGGCGTGCGCTACCCGAGCGCCGGCGGCGCGACGACCGAATCGCTTGTGACGCGCGGACGCTCGAACACCGTACGCCGCATCAGCGCCCAGCACGACCGCGAGAAGCTGCGGGCGTTGCGCGGCGGTCGCGCAGTCTAGAGACGGTCTTTCCGCTCCTACGGCGCGAAGCGCCCGACCTTCGAAGTGGCCAGGTCGAGCCGTGCGAGCGAGCGCAGGAAGCCATGGGTGATGAAGACGTGGATCTTCGACTGGGTGACGTTGTAGATCCGGCGGCTGATCCCGGAGGCGATCGCGGGATGGAAGTTGGCGACCTCGACCTCTATGTGCAGGCAGACCTGACCCGGCGTGCGGCTCGGTCGGCGCTGCACCTGGATCTGGAGGTGACCGTAGCCCCCGCGCCCGCGCCTTGCTACCAGCAGCCCGCTCTCGATGCGCCAGCGCACGAGCCCGTGCTCTGCATCCATCTCGTATTCGGGGGCCATGAACGTCAGGAGCTTGATCGGCGCCGCAATCAGCAGCACGAACCGCTTGGTCTGGGTGTAGCGGACGCGTACGAGCCCGAGCGTCACGCGCGTGAGAAAGCGCCAGTAGGTGCGCGCGAGCTGCTCCAGGTGCACGGGCGCCCATAGCTCGGCGAGGTCTCTCTCCGGAATGGAGAGATCGGCGGTCTGAACCGAGCGGACGGCGCCGGTCACGCGATCTTCTGTGGTGTCGTCCCGGAGGTTGGCGACTGTCGCGATCGGCATCACCAATGAGGCTAACGTCCTCGCGGCGTGATATCCCCCACGGGTGAGCGCAGAGCGGACATCGCGCGCCGCTGAGGCGGCCGAGCAGCTCTGCCAAGCCCTCTGGGAGGCGCTTCACGAACAGCTGAGGATCGGCTCCGCCGAGCAGGTGGCGACGCTCGCGGATCAGATCGCGGGCGTGTCGCGTTCGGTTTCGGCGCTTGTGCGCCTTACTCCCGAGCGCGAGGAGAGCGACCGGACACGGATTCGGGAGCAGGCCCCTATCGGAGCCGAGGAGAGCGAGGGCGCTCGAGCAGGCGGGACGCAGGCTCTCGGCGATGTCGAGCATGCCGCCGCCGTGATCGTCGATGAGCAGAGTGAGGCGCTGGATGCGCCGATCGCGATCCGCGACGAGCGTCGCGGCGCGCAGGCCACCCCTTGGGGCACGGTCGTGCAACGCAGGATCGATCGGTACCTGGCCGATCGCGAGCATTTCGCGGTCCTGCTCGTGGAGTTGCTGGATGCCGAGCGGCTACGCCTGGCGCAGTCGCCGATTGACGCCGAGCGCCAGATTCGCGAGGTCGAGGCGGCGATGGTGCAGGAGCTGCGTCCCGCTGATGCGCTCGTGCGCGAGGCGCATGGCCGCTACTGGCTGGTGGCTCCCGCCACCGATGCGCCCGCCGCACGCGCGCTCGCGAGCAGGATCGCGGCTGCTGCGCGACGCTCGGCCTCCCATCGCGGCGTGCCTCTGGAGGTGGCCGCCGGTATTGCGTTCTGTCCTGAGCACGGCGTCGAGGTGGGCTCACTGCTCGGTCATGCGGAGGTCGACCTCTACGCCGCCGAGGCAGGCGGCACGGCTCCGAGCGATCCAGACGGCGATCCCGCGGCCTGAGGGCTCGCGGAGAGGGTCAGCCCGCTTCCACGCCACCCGTCGGGCTGCTGACGGCGGGCGTCGGCTTGGGCGCCTGCGAGGAGCTGTGGCCGGCGGGCTGGCCGAGCTCGGGCGAGTTGACCACGTGTCCGGCGATCGTCGCGTCGACCTTCGCGGTCCCGCCCATCTTCAGCAAGCGTGCGGCACCTTGGGTGAGATCCCAGTCAGCGCCGATCGAGCTGTAGGGGCCGCGATCTACCACTGGCACGGTGACCTCGCGTCCGCGATAGCTGAAGTCGACGAGCGTGCCGCAGGGCAGCGTCCGGTTGGCGACGCCCACGAGCTGCTTGGTGAGCAGCTGTCCGCACGCGGTATGGCGGCCGAAGAGGCCCGGCCCAAACCAGGTCGCAAGCGCGATCCCTTCCCGGATGCTTGGCGTCCTCGGTGCGCTTGCACCGCCGCCCGGCGCGGTGGTCGCGCCCGTCGAGGGCGCCGTGCTTTCGGCAGCCGAGGCAGATCCCGCAAGAACTGCGCAGGTGGCGAGCGCGACGGTGCATAGCAGCGCGGCGACGAGCGGGGTCTTTTTCGCGAAATCGAGCATCCTGTTTCGCCTACGGGGTGAGCTGACGGGCTCGCGCTGGGTGTCGCGCTACGGTCTCGATCGACCGATTCGCCCCGGCGGCCGGGTATCCGGCTCGCAGTGGTTCCCCCGTCTTCCGCGATCGGTGCCGCGGAAGCTCGGCGTGGGCGGCAGTATACAGGCCGCCCACGCGAATGAAGGGCGAGGAGATCGCGCAGTTTGCGGAATGTTTCGCTGGTTTCAGGGGCCTGAGAGCCGTGAGAGTGCGCCCTTGAGCAGCCGTCCGCCGGCTGTGATGCCGTTCTGCGCGAGCTCTCCCGCCAGCTCCGCAAGCGAGCCCAGGACCTCGGCTCCACTCGGTGGCGAGACGGACGTGCCGGTGAGATCGTCGTCGGCCTCGTAGCCTTGCCGCGGAGTGGGCCCGAGCGCGCTAGCCGCACGACTGCCGGTGCGGCGCGCGGCCTTGGGTCCGGAGTTGCTCGCGCGTGGCTTGGGCCTGGCCTTTGCGGACGCCTTCTTAGCGCCAGCGGCCGGCGCCTTGGCGGCGGCAGGCTTTGGTCCAACCTCTGTAGAGCGCGCCCGTCTGCGTGCGTGCTCACGGCGCGCGCTTGCGCGTTGCGGCCTGGTGCTGGGGAGCTCGGCGAGCACGCTGCGGCGCTCCTTTGCGCCCGGATGCTCGCTCTCTGGCGGAGACTTATCGGCCATCGGCTTCCAATCATTGCCTAAACAGCGACATTCGCGCAACGTCGTGGGACCCTCCGGGCCACCTGAAACGACGGCGCGGCGCGGTAGGATGAGGGCCTCGATGGAGACAGGAGATATGAGCATCCTGTTACGGTTGGGGGCGTTCTGGCCGTAACGCGTGGCCGGATTCGCTGTAATCGCTTCCCAAAGGCGGCTGCGCCGCGAGCGGGACGTGAGGGCTCGTTCGAGGAGACGAAACGGAAGGCAACATGTCAGTGGTCGAACTACAAGAGCTCGAAGAGGTCAAGAATCTGCTCTCCAAGGGGCAGCAGATCGGGGTCCTCACCTACTCGGAGATATCCACAGCCACCTCTGACCTCGATCTGGACGAGGCTGACATCGAGGAGCTCCACGGCTTCTTCGAGAAGTCCGAGATCGAGCTCGTCGAGGACATCGATCCGGCGACGGCGGCCGCGCTGCAGGTCGAGCGGGCCCCCGACAAGCGCACCCGGCGCAAGGCGAAGAGCCAGCTCGACCTCAAGCCGGACATGACCACCGACTCGCTGCAGCTGTTCCTCAAGGACATCGGCAAGGTTCGCCTGCTAACCGCCCAGGAGGAGGTCGATCTCGCCAAGCGGATCGAGCGCGGTGACCTCGACGCCAAGCAGAAGATGGTCGAGTCCAACCTGCGCCTGGTGGTCTCGATCGCCAAGAACTACCGCAACCAGGGGCTTCCCTTTCTCGATCTGATCCAGGAGGGCACGCTCGGCCTCGTCAGGGCGGCGGAGAAGTTCGACTACCGCAAGGGCTTCAAGTTCTCCACCTATGCGACTTGGTGGATCCGCCAAGCGATTGCAAGGGCTCTGGCCGACAAGGCGAGGACCATCGGATCCCCGTCCACGTCGTTGAGAAGCTGAACAAGATCGGCAGGGCCGAGCGCAAGCTCGTCACGGAGCTGGGCCGCGAGCCCACGCCCGACGAGATCGCCGAGGTCACCGGCATCGACCCCGAGGAGGTTGACGCGATCAAGCGCTCCGCCCAGGCACCCGTCTCGCTGGAGAAGCCGGTCGGCGATGAGGAGGAGTCCGAGTTCGGTCAGTTCATCGCGGACGAGCGCGCGGAGTCTCCCTACGAGCGCGCCGCGGAGATCCTCACCAAGGAGGCCCTGCGCGAGGCGCTGGAGAACCTCTCCTACCGCGAGCGACGGGTGCTCGAGCTCCGCTACGGCCTCGGCGGCGAGCATCCCCGCACGCTCGATGAGGTGGGCAGGACCTTCAACGTCACCCGCGAGCGCATCCGCCAGATCGAGAACCAGTCGCTGAAGAAGCTGCAGTCGCTAGCAGAGGCCCAAAAGCTCCGCGACGTCGCCTGAGGCACGCATCGGGGCGGCTGGCGGCGTCCTCGATCGCTTGCGTACCACGGCGTACGCGACGCTCACTGCGTCCTTGCCAGCCACCCCGATGCGTGCCTCAGGTGTGCGCTAGGGCCGAGGGTGTGATCCGGCTTGTCTTGGTGGGGTTGGCGGCGTCTTCGTGCGCTGCGTACGACGGCGTACGCGACGCTCACTGCGTCCTTGCCAGCCACTCCGATGCGTGCCTCAGGTGTGCGCTAGGGCCGAGGGTGTGATCCGGCTTGTCTTGGTGGGGTTGGCGGCGTCTTCGTGCGCTGCGTACGACGGCGTACGCGACGCTCACTGCGTCCTTGCCAGCCACTCCGATGCGTGCCTCAGGTGTGCGCTAGGGCCGAGGGTGTGATCCGGCTTGTCTTGGTGGGGTTGGCGGCGTCTTCGTGCGCTGCGTACGACGGCGTACGCGACGCTCACTGCGTCCTTGCCAGCCACCCCGATGCGTGCCTCAGGTGTGCGCTAGGGCCGAGGGTGTGATCCGGCTTGTCTTGGTGGGGTTGGCGGCGTCTTCGTGCGCTGCGTACGACGGCGTACGCGACGCTCACTGCGTCCTTGCCAGCCACCCCGATGCGTGCCTCAGGTGTGCGCTAGGGCCGAGGGTGTGATCCGGCTTGTCTTGGTGGGGTTGGCGGCGTCTTCGTACGATGGCGTACGCGACGCTCACTGCGTCCTTGCCAGCCACTCCGATGCGTGCCTCAGGTGTGCGCTAGGGCCAGGGCGCGTGGGCTGAACGCGGTCCCTGATTCAAGCGCCAGGGTTGGCGTGCCGATGCCTGGCTTATGTTCGACGCGCAAGCGACGCTTCGCGAGTTGGTGGAGCGGAATGGGTCCGATCTGCATCTGAAGGTCGGCTCGGGGCCGCTGTTTCGCGTCAACGGCGTGCTCGCCGCTGGCGATGCGCCAAAGCTCTCCGCGGAGGACACGCAGCGGGCGCTGCACGACCTGCTATCAGACCAGAGCAAGCTCGGCGAATTCGACGCCGAGCATGAGGTCGACTTCTCCTTCGAGCTCGCTGGAGTTGCGCGCTTCAGGATCAATGCCTTCCAGCAGCGTGGCGTGACCTCTCTGGCCTGCAGGGCGATTCCCCACCGCATCAGCACCATCGAGGAGCTCGCGCTGCCAGACGTGGTTCGCGATCTTGCTGAGGAGGAGCGCGGGATCATCCTGCTAACCGGCACGACCGGGTCGGGAAAGTCCACGACGCTCGCGGCGATGATCGATCACATCAACAGCACGATGAGCAAGCACATCGTCACCATCGAGGACCCGATCGAGTTCGTCCACGAAGACAAGGACTCGGTGATAAACCAGCGCGAGGTGGGAATGGACACCGCCTCATTCAAGCGCGCGCTGCGACGCGTCCTGCGTCAGGACCCCGACGTGATCCTGATCGGCGAGATGCGCGACGAGGAGACGGTGCAGACTGCGCTCTCGGCGGCTGAGACCGGACATCTCGTGCTCTCCACGATCCATACCGTCGACGCGGGAGAGTCGATCAACCGGATGCTCGACTTCTTCCCACCCCACCAGCACGGCCAGGCGCGCTCGATGATCGCCGGCACGATCAAGGGCGTGATCTCCCAGCGCCTGGTGCCGCGCGCCGACGGCGGGCGCGTCGCGGTCTGCGAGGTGCTGCGGATGACCGGGCGGGTGCGCGACATGATCGTCGACCCCTCCCAGACGGGAAAGCTGAACGAGGTGATATCCACCGGCGCCTACTACGGCATGCAGACCTTCGACCAGGCGCTCTTTGGCCACCTCAAGGCCGGCAGGGTGAGCATGGAGGATGCGATGCGGGTGGCCAGCAGCCCCCACGACTTCAAGCTGCTCGTGCAGGCTGATGGCCGCATGGGCACCACGATGGAGGACGTCGCGTCGGCGGAGCGCAGACGCGAGGGCGCGGGCACCGATGGCGCCACGCCAGCCGGTGGGCCCAGCTCACCCGCGCACCAGCCCTCGGTGCTGGCCGGCTGAGGGGTGCGCCCGAGGCGTACTCACTTCAGTTGGTAAAGTAAAGGCAGCAATGCCTGTTGACGAGACCTGTCCGGTTTGCCGCACCGCCGAAGTGGTGTGCGGGAAGTGGACGCTGCTGCTCGTCCGCGATCTCGCCGAGGGACGCGCGCGGTTCTGCGAGCTCGAACGCTCGCTTGCCGGGATCAGCCCCCGCACGCTCTCGCTGAGGCTCAGGGCGCTGGAGGAGGAGGGCATCGTCGAGCGTCACACCTACCCCGAGGTGCCTCCGCGCGTCGAGTACGCGTTGACCGAGAAGGGCAGGGCCCTGCTGCCGATCGTCGAGGACATGCGCGCCTACGGCGAACGGTGGCTCGACCTGAGCGACTGCGAAGGCGCAGTGCGCCGATCGCTCACGCCGAAGGTCGCTGCGGCCGCATAGAGGAGCTGGTGGCGGTTGCGTTGCTCACCGCCGGCGTCCAGCGTCGTTCGATGTCCAGCAGGTGCCAGAGCAGCAGGGCAACCAGCCAGGTTGCAAGGAAGAGGCCGGCCAGGACGTAGCCGATCGCTTGAAGATCCAGGCCGGCCATAGTGCTCCAGAAGCTGCCCTGAAGGTCGAAAGCTCCGATGGCGACGTTCGCGAGCTCGATCGTGCCGACCGCAAGCGCCACAGTCACAGAGAGGGCGGTGATCGTGAGGTTGTAGAACAGCTTGCGCGCGGGCTGGCGCAGCGCCCAGTCGTAGGCGTGGCTCATCAACACACCGTCGAGGGTGTCCATGGTGGCCATGCCGGCCGCGAACAGCGTAGGCAGTGCCACGGTGGCCATCAGCGGCAGGCCGGCGGCGGCTGCGCCGGCGCCCAGCGCCAGCAGCGCGACCTCCGTGGCGGTGTCGAAGCCCAGTCCGAACAGCAGCCCGACGGGGAACATCTGCCAAGAGCGTGAGACGAAGCGCATCGGGCGGTCGAGTCCGAGACGGGTGAGCATGCCACGGGGGACGAGCATGGTCGCAAGCTCACGCTCGTCACAGCTGCCGGTGCGCATCCGCCGTGCGGCGTGCAGCACGTCGAGCAGGACCACGAGGTTCAGGCTGCCCACGATCCATAGGAAGCCACCTGATATCGCGGCACCGAGGAACCCGCCGAAGCCTCCGACCGCGGGGATGCTGTGCGTGAGCGCCGCGACGAGCAGCGTGAGGACCAGCACGACCGTGGCGTGGCCAAGCGAGAAGTAGAACCCCACGCCAACCGGACGCTCGGTCGCGCTGGCGAGCTTGCGTGTGGTGTTGTCGATTGCGGCGATGTGGTCGGCGTCGAACGCGTGACGCAGGCCAAGTGTGAACGCGAGGATCGCCGCGCCTACGAGTCCAGCGTGGCCGGGAGCGTAGGTGGCGACGAGACCGAGCCCAAGGACGTACAGCCCAGAGATGAACGCGAACATCGCCGCCACGCGGGTGCGCTCGCCAGCGTTCAGCTGCTTGAAAGGGCGCATGGGCATGAGCATAACAACAAGAAAGCGCCAATGATGGGATCACTAGACTTCTAGGGGAATTCATGGTAGGATTCCCACTTTCCATGAGCTCGCCTGCCTCCCCGCACTTCCAGCCCGTTTCACTGAATGCTGCCTTTAACCTTCGACGCACGGATTTGCCGGAGCCGTTGCGACCGCCGGTCGACGATCGGGCCTTCGGGGAGCGTGTGATTCGTGGCATCCCGTTTTCATTTGGCTCGGCGGACGGTCCGGATGTGATTTTCCTGGATTCACAGAATGTCCGAGTTGAGCTTCCTGCTGTGACTGCGACATATGTGATTTTCGTTCACGTGGCGCAAGACATGCCGACCAATTATCTTGCCGGCTTTGCGGACGCACAGGTGGATGGGAACCCAATCGGCGACGCGGTTTCTGAGTATTCACTCCTCTACGCCGATGGATCGACCGAGGCGACACAGGTCTCGCGACGATTCGGGATACAGCAGGCCCGCATCGGGTGGGGGGCCAGTCCGGTCGCGGCTGTTCCGGCGCGCACAGACCTGGTTCGGCGGTCGATCTCGGAGGAGCTGGCCGTAGGCGGCGCTGTCAGCTATGGACTGATCGATGCGGAGTCACGTCATGAGTCGGGACGCGACACCGCTTCGAGAGTGTCCTACCCGGCAGAGATGCTGTGGATCTACGCGCTTCCCAATCCCCACCCCGAGCGTCCTCTGGTCGCGTTGCAGGCGAGGCCAAGTGGCGGTGCGTCGGCGATCTATGCGCTCACGCTGACCTCGTTGCGTGAGCATCCGGTGCGAACCGGCAGGAGGGCCAAGGTCAGGTTTGCGCTGCCAACCGGGGCGAGCTTCAACGAGGCGGGAGAGTACGAGGATCTTGGAATCGACCTGGGAACGGTGATCTCGGCTCGTGCCGCCAATGAGTATGAGCGCGAGCTGTGGTCGCCTGACACGCCACATGTGACACCGCGGCAGTCAGGTGCGTCGGTGATCGTCGAATTCGTCGCACACCCTCATGCGCGCCTCTACACCAGGGAAGGCGAGTCGTGGTCATTGCTGGCCGATCTTGCCGCGCCGACCGACTCGGTCGAGGTGCTGCCGCCCGCCGAGCGGCCCGTGAAGGT
Organism: uncultured Actinomycetota bacterium; assembly: GCA_963757925.1. GTDB lineage: Bacteria > Actinomycetota > Thermoleophilia > Solirubrobacterales > Solirubrobacteraceae > Palsa-744. The sequence goes on along the minus strand of CAVWTE010000011.1, from coordinate 104,645 downwards.
GCGTGTGGTCGATGCGAGCACCGGCGAAGCTGTGCCGGCGCGGCTGCACATGCATGACGGGGCGGGAGCGTACCTGCCACCCCGCGGGCATCACCGCACGGTGAACCCTGCCATATTCGAGGGCCGTGGCGGCGACTTTGTCACCGAGCGCCATCAATCGGCGTACATCGACGGAGAATGCGTCGTCGAGCTGCCGCTCGGTGAGGTGTTCGTCGAGATCACACGTGGCTATGAGGTCACTCCAATTCGCCGGACGGTGACGGTTGGTCCCGACACCTCAGATCTCACCTTCTCGCTCACGCGCGTCCTGCACTGGCGCGAGCGGGGCTGGGTGACTGCGGACACGCACGTGCATTTTCTCAGTCCCCAGACGGCCCTGCTCGAGGGCAGCGCGGAGGGAGTGAACGTCGTCAACCTACTCGCCACGCAGTGGGGCGAGCTGTTCACCAACGTTGGGGACTTCGACGGGAAGACCACGTTTGGTGCCAGGGACTTCGGCGGCGACGGGGAGTTCCTCGTACGTGTGGGATCGGAGAACAGGATGCAGGTGCTTGGTCACATCTCGCTACTCGGCTATTCGGGCGGCCTGGTCGATCCGCTTTGCACAGGCGGCCCCTCCGAGTCGGCGATCGGCGATCCGCTCGAGGTGACGATGGCCGAGTGGGCGCGCCGGTGCCGCGACCAGGGCGGTCTGGTCGTGATGCCGCACGCTCCCGCGCCGCAGCTGGAGCGAGCTGCGGACTTCGTGCTGGGTCTGGCCGATGCGAATGAGCTGATGGTCGGCAACCCGCTCTCCTCCGGATGGCGAAGCGAGATCGTGGAGGCTCGTGTCGATCCCTACGGCATCGCCGACTGGTATCGCTATCTCAACCTCGGCTACCACCTGCCGCTCGTCGGCGGCTCGGACAAGATGGCAGACAGTCACCTCCTGGGCGGGATGCGAACCTATGCGCACCTCGGCGAGCGCGAGTTCACTTACGAGAACTGGATCGCTGCGATCCGCGCGGGAAACACGTTCGCGACGATCGGCCCACTCGCGACGCTCACCGTGGAGGGCGTCGCTCCAGGCGGAAGCCTCGATCTGCCTGGCGTCGGTGGACACGTGTCAGTCGAGTGGCGCGTGGAGTCGGTGGCGGTCCCGATCGCGCGTGTCGAGGTGGTTCTCGGAGGACTAGTCGCGCACGAGCAGCGGTGCGAGGGCGCGCTGGAGGTGCACGGAACCGCAGAGGTAAAAGTGGATCGCTCGACGTGGATTGCGCTGCGTGTGCGCGGAAGCCATTTTGCCGCGGAAACCGATCACGTCGCCGCTCACACGAGCGCCGTTCAGGTGGTCGTGCAGGGCCGCCCACTGTGGTCAGATGTCGACGCCGGCGAGGTGCTCGACCAGATTGCGGGGGCGATCGCCTACGTGGACACGCTGGCGACGCGTGCGCAGGAGCAGCGCCACCGCCAACTCCGAGCCACGCTGTCCGCAGCCTACAACCGGCTTCATCAGCGATTGCACCAGGCCGGCATCTACCACGATCACCTGCACCATCCCGACCAGCCACACGAGCACTAGGCCCATATCGCCGGGCCGAGTCGCGCTGCGCATGGGCTCCAAGCCCGGTGATTGCGTGCAACCGCCGGTGCGCCGAGCAGGAGGGTGCTCGGCGGCGGCGAAACGCGATCCATGCAATCGAGGCTGCTCCACGACGCGCTGAAAGACTTCGCCGAGCAAGCATCGAAGGCGCTGCAGGCCGAGCTCGCCGCCGGCGCGGAGATCCCGTTCGAGCTCGCCGCCGGCCCTACGGGGCGCGCAGGCCGAGCCGAGCTGCAGCTCTACAGCCCGATGACGGGCAGGTTCATCGCCGAGCGCTGGGATCTGCTCCTGCGGCTGCCAGGTCACGACCAGGCTGTGAAGGCGCTGGAGGCGTTCCGCGGGCTGGATCGCTACCTCGCCTCGCTGGAGCTGCGTTCAGGGCTTGGCTCGCCGATCAGGAGCGCGCTGGCGAGCCAGGCGCTGAAGGCGTTTACGGAGGACGTCTTTGAGGAGCAGAGCGACTTCGCGCTGCGTCAGGGACGCCTGCTCGGGGCGCTCGCGCGCCTCGACGCAGCAGCAGCGGCCCAATCGGGCTCGCTCACGCTGGTCGCGAGCCTGCACGGGCTCGCGATCCTCTCCCCGCAGGTGCAACTCGCCGAGCGCCTGATCGTCGCGCGTCCCGAGACGCTCTCCGGCGTGCCGGAGCAGGCGATGTCGCCGCTGCTGCCCGACGGTGGGAGCGCCTCCGGGAAGGCGGGCGCCCCTGACCATCTGCTGGTCGTCCTCGACGTTCCCGAGCAGGACGATCGCATCGATCGAGCGCTCGACTACGGCCGGGATCTCCTGCGCGGGCTGCTGCGCGCGCTGCGGCTCTACGGCGACGGGCGCATCGCGCTCGGCCCCCTCGCCTGGGCGTGCGCCGGCGACGGGCCCTTCGCCCCGGTCGCCTTGGGACTCGGTGGGCGCCCGCACGGGGTCCTCGTCGTCCGCTCCGAGCAGGAGGACGAGCTGCGCGCCTTCTGCAACCTGCTGGCCCGCCGCACGCCACGCGAGGACTCGTTGGCATGGGCGCTGCGGCGCTTCGAGCTCGGCTGCGAACGGGAGAGCGAGCTGGAGGGGCTGAGCGACCACCTATTGGCGTTGCAGGCTCTGCTGGAGCCCGAGCGGGTGGCCCACGGGCTTCTCGCGGCACGCACCGCGGCGCTGTGCGCGCCCGCGGAGAGCCGCAAGCATGCCGCCGCGCGGGTGCTGCGCGCGCTCGAGCTCGAGCGTGACGCGGTGCGAGGGGACGCGGTCGAGAGCACAGCGGCCGTCGAGCTGGCACGCGAGGTCGCGGCGCATGTGAGGGCATTGCTCAGAGACGTGATCTGTGGGCACCTCCACCCCGATCTGATTGAGCTTGCCAGCGAGTTGATGCTTGCCGGCGAGGAGCCCGCGGTTGGTGTGGCCCCAGCGAATGCTCCTGTCAAGGCAGCGAGGGCTGTCCCTTCCAGGGCCCGGAAGGCGGCCTCTGAGGAGGAGCAGACGCGCGTGATCAGAGCGCGGCGCAGGGGAAAGCCCGAGCAGGCGCAAGAGGACTCGTTGCGTCAGGGCGCGCTGCCGATCTGAGCCACAGTGCATGTGCCGGCAGGCACTCCGTCCGCGCTCGTGCGCTCAGCCGAGGAGGTGTGCGGCCACCTTCACGAGCGAGTCGACATCCTGCACGTCCTCGTCGAGATGGGGGATGAGGACCGGGTTTCGATCGCCCATAGCGTCACGCAGATGCGCGATCGTCTGCGCGTCGCGACGTGCGAGCACGTCGAAGTTGGCGAGGTTCTCGGCGACGCGCGCCGCGAGGCGATCTCCAAGCTCGGGTGCGAGCAGGGACTTCACCTCCTCAGGCGTGTGCTCGCCGAGGCCGTCGACATGCACGCGGTTGACGATCAGGCCGCCGAAGGGCATGCCCTCCTGGGCGAGGTGCTCGCCCAGGGCGATCGCCTCCTCGGCGGGGCCACGCTCAGGGGAGGTGACGATCAGGAAGCTCGTGGTCCTGGGATCGCGCAGCAGTTCGCCGACGCCGCGAGCGCGCTCGAGCATGCCCTCGATCGTCCCGGCGAGCGACCGGAAGAAGGCCGTGAGGTCGCCGAGCAGGTCGATTCCTGCGGCGCGCGCGAAGATGGAGAAGACGAGGAAGGTGGGGCGGCCGATCAGACGCGTTGCCAGCCCGCCGGGCGTCAGGAAAATGCCGATCGCGCGACCGCCGAGGAAGCGCTCCAGACGCGTGGGCGCGTCGAGGAAGTCGAGCACGTTGCGCGAGGGCGGGGTGTCGAGCACGATCGTGTCGAAGTCGCCCTCATGGTGGAGCTCGTAGAGCTTCGCGACGGCCGAGAGCTCCTGGGAGCCGGCGACCGCGGAGGAGAGGTCGCGGTAGATGCGGTTGCCGAGGATCTCCTCTCGTGTGCGCGAGTCGGGCGCAAGCGTGCCGATCAGGCTGTCGAGCGTGCTCTTCACGTCGAGCGTCATCGCCCAGAGCTGACCTTTGACGGAAAGCCCACCGGCTAGCAGTCGCTCAGGCTCGATCAGCTGCGGCTCGCCTCCGAGCTGCTGTAGTCCAAGCGCGGTGGCCAGGCGCTTAGCCGGGTCGATCGTGACGACGAGGACCCTGCGGCCGCTCTCAGCGAGGCCGAGCGCGAGAGCTGCGGAGACGGTCGTCTTGCCGACGCCTCCGGGCCCTGCGCAGACGTAGATGCTTGGTCCTCCCGGCGCTCCGCCTATCTTTCCGTCCGGCATCTGCTGGATCGTAGAGCGCGAGCCCCAGAGCGCAGCTCCGTTGCGGCACCGGGCGGAAAGGGGCAGCCCGGGAAGGAATCGCGCGCTGGGATGCGAATTAGGGCGCGACGGCACTCGCACCATCGAGCATCGGAGCCTCCCGTGGAAGCAAAGGCCAAGAAGGCCAAGGTCATCGCATTCGCCAACCAGAAGGGCGGAGTCGCCAAGACGACGACGACCCTCAACCTCGCGGCGGCCTTCGCCGAGGAGGGCCATCGGGTGCTGTGCGTCGACATGGACCCCCAGGGAAATCTGACGATGTCCCAGGGCATCGACCCCGACACGCTCGAGCTCTCGATGTACGACGTGCTCGTCCACAAAGTGTCGATCAGGGAGGTCGTGCGCAGGCGAGAGGTGGACGTCGCGTGCGCCTCGATCGATCTCGCCGGCGCAGAGATCGCGATGTCGACGATGATCGGCCGCGAGCGCTCGTTGCAGAAGGCCTTCGAACCGATCGGCGAGGACTACGACTTCATCTGCATAGACACCCCGCCGAGTCTTGGACTGCTCACGATCAACGCGCTCACGGCGGCCGACAAGGTGATCGTGCCGGTGCAGTGCGAGTATCTGTCGATGCGCGGCCTGATCCAGTTGCAGAACACGCTGGCGATGATTCGGGAGAACCTCAATCCCGATGTGGACATCGAGGGTATCCTGCCCACGTTGGTGGACTCGCGCACGATTCACGCCAAGGAGGCGATCGAGATCCTCGAGGAGAACTTCGGCGACCGCGTCTTCGCGTCTCGCATCCGCAAGACGGTGCGCTTTGCCGAGGCGCCCGTGAAGGGCATGTCCGTGCTGAAGTATGAGCCCGACGGCATGGCCGCCCAGTCATATCGCCAGCTTGCACAGGAGGTGCTCGCTCATGGCCAACGCTAGACAACAGCGCGCGAGCATGCGCGAAGGCCCGCTTGCGGCGCTCTTCCGCAAGACCGAAGAGAACGATCAGCTGCCCGCCGCTGCAGAGCAGCCTCAGGACACCGCGACCGAGTCACAGCAGCCACCGGCGCCTGCGCCGCGGCAGCGCAGCGAGCCCGTGCAGGGCGAGGCTGCGGCAGGGCTCCTCGGCGGGACGCCGCCGCTGACCGAGCAGGGCCGCCATGCCGCGCCTCACCCCTCACTCGGGGCGCCCGTAGCGCCGTCACCGGTCCAAGCTCCCGAGCAGGATCGCCTGCCAAGCCCGAAGGAGCGGCTGCTGCACGCCTTCTCCTCCGAGATCCCCGCAAACGTGATGGAGCGGCCCGCAGCCGCCACCCCAGCCGGGCAGATGCAGGTGCGCGAGCAGCCCTCGCCGGCGCGACCGGACGGTTCGGCCGGTCATCCCGTGATCAGGGTGGTCGGCGTCGGCGGCGCCGGCACGAACGCCGTGAATAGGATGGTCGAGGCGGAGGTCGAGGGCGTCGAGTTCATCGCCGTGAACACCGACTTGCAATCCCTGCAGCAGTCGAGCGCCGACGTCACGATCCACATCGGCGTGGAGATCACGCGCGGCCTCGGATCGGGCTCTGACGCCAACGTCGGCCGGCAGGCCGCGATGGACGACTACGACAGCGTCAAGGCGCTGCTGAAGGGGTCGGACATGGTCTTCATCGCGGCTGGCGCAGGGGGCGGCACAGGCACCGGCGCGGCGCCCATCGTCGCCCGCATCGCCCAGGAGGTTGGCGCGCTCACAGTCGCGATCGTTACGAGGCCCTTCGGCTTCGAGGGTTCGCGCCGCGCGGAGCAGGCCAGCCACGGGATCGAGGCTCTGGCCGAAGAGGTGGACACTCTGATCGTCGTCCCGAACAACCGGCTGCTCTCGATCCTCGACAAGCAGACCTCGATGGTTGATGCCTTCCGCGTTGCCGACGACGTGCTGCGCCAGGGTGTCCAGGGCATCTCCGACCTCGTCACGCTGCCGGGGCTCATCAACCTCGACTTCGCCGACGTGCGCACGATCATGCACGATGCGGGCAACGCGTTGCTCGGCATCGGCATGGGTGTTGGCGAGAACAGGGCGATCGACGCCGCGATGCAGGCCGTGGCCTCTCCGTTGCTTGAAACCTCGATGGACGGTGCCCGCTCGATCCTGCTCTCGATCACGGGAGGCGCAGACCTCTCGCTGTGGGAGGTCAACGAGGCCGCAAAGGCCGTCTCGGAGGCTGCCCATCCCGATGCCAACATCATCTTCGGCGCGATGGTCGACGAGAAGCTCGACGATCAGGTCTGGGTCACAGTCGTCGCGACCGGCTACGGAGAGCACAATGTGATCCAGCGCCTGCGCGAGCCTGCGGGAGAGCCGCGGATCACGCGCAACCGTCAGCCGCGCATCACCGACCGGCGTCCGGGGCGCGAGCGTCGCGCAGGGCTCGGCATGGACGAGTACGACATTCCCGAGTTCGTCCCGAGAGTCTGAGCCAAGGCTGCAGGCGCTTGGGTTGGCGGAGCGTCGTCCGGTCTGCTATCCGCTGAAAGCATGAATGTCTCGGCGGCCGGTGCGGGCAAGGGCGTGGTGGCGGCGGGTCATCCGTTGACCGCGCAGGCGGGCGCGCGGGTGCTGCGCGAAGGCGGCAATGCCGTCGATGCCGCCGTCGGAGCAATGCTCACTTCGTTCGTTGCCGAGCCGTTGCTGACCGGGCTCGGGGCTGGTGGGCACATGATCGTCGTCTCAGAACGGGAGACGGCGCTGCTCGACTTCTTCGTCGAGGCGCCGCGGCGGGCCAGCGATGGCTCTGCGGCAGAGCTCGAAGCGGTCGATGTCTCCTTCGGGGATGCCGTCCAGGTCTTCTACATAGGACCTGCCTCCTGCGGGATATACGGCACCCCCGCGGGGGTGTGTACGGCGTCCGCCCGCTGGGGCACGATGCCGTTGGCCAAGCTTGCGGCGCCGGCCGCCAAGCTCGCCCGCGAGGGGGTTGCGCTCAATGCGCAGCAGGCCTACATCGCAAAGATCCTCGCCGAGCTGCTCTGCTCGACCAGCGAGTGCACCTTGCTGTGGAGCTCCGGCGGTCGGGTGTTGCGCGAGGGGGACGTGATGCGCGACCCGGACCTTGCAAGGTCGATCGAGCGGCTTGCGGTGGAGGGCGCGGCACCGTTCTACACGGGCGATATCGCGGAGGCTGTCTGCGATTTGCTTGCTCGCCGCGGCGGTTCGATCGACACCGGTCAGCTCGCGGCCTACGAGGCGATCGAGCGCGAGCCGTTGCAGGTGGCATTCAGGGACCGCGAGGTGCTGACCAACCCGCCTCCGGCGGCCGGCGGCGCTCTGTTGGCGTACGCGCTGACATTGCTGGATCGCGAGGGCCACGGTCCCGCATCGACTGCGCAGCTGATCGCGGCGATGGAAGCTGCGCAGGCCCAGCGCACGCCCGAGTTCATCGAGGGCCTTGGAGAGGAGGGATTCCTCGAGCGCTTTCGCGCCTCCCGCCTGGGTTCGACCACCCACATCTCGGTGGTGGATGGCGAGGGCATGGCCTGCGGCGTGACCAGCACCAACGGGGAGGGGTCGGGGGTGGTGGTGCCGGGCACCGGCATTCATCTCAACAACGTAATGGGCGAGGAGGACCTCAACCCGCAGGGCTTCCACCGCCATCCGGCCGGCAGGAGGATGCCGAGCATGATGGCGCCCACGGTCGTGCGGCGCGATGGCGAGGTTGAGCTCGTGCTCGGCAGCGCCGGCTCAAACCGGATCCGCTCGGCTCTGCTGCAGACGATTCTTGGGGTGGTCGACAGGGGCCTCCCGGTCGCCGAGGCTGTCCGGGCGCCGCGGGCGCACTTCGAGGACGGCGTGATCTACCACGAGCCGGGGATCGACATGCGGGGTGTGCAAGGCGATGGCCGCGAGCTCGTGCGCTTCCACGATCTGAACCTCTTCTTCGGCGGCGTACAGGCGGTGCAGCGGCAAGGGGATCACATCACCGGCGCGGGCGACCCCCGGCGCGGCGGCGTCGCCGTCACGGCCTGACGCCGCGGCCGGCCGGCCGGCGGTCAGGCCGTGGAGGGCCTGCGCGCGGTGATCATGAGGTTGTAGAAGATCGCCGCAGGCAGGCGCCGCTCCAACAGTCGCCTGTCGAGCCCCTGCAGCAGCAGGTAGCCGCGGTAGGCGTACTGGCGCCATGCCCATGGCACGTCGCGCGGGTCGGCTGTCGCCTCGAGGGTGCGGTTGGTCCAGCCGAACCAGTTTGCCAGCAGCTCCTCTCCGCTGACGCTGACCTGCGCAAGGCCAGCCGATCGCGCGAAGCTGGCAAGCTCGCCCGGGGCGAAGGCGTGGACGTCGACGAAACGCTCGAGGCTCGCCTCGGACGCGCCTCCCTCGGCAGGCGGCGCGGGTCGTGCGCCGATCGCCTGGCGCCAGAGCGGCGCGGCCGCCGATGCCACTCGCTTCGGCACCCTGGCGATGCGGTCGCCATAGCGGGAGGGCTCGCCCGCGAAGAGCAGCGTGCCACCTGGGGCGAGCACCCTTCTGAACTCCGAGAAGGCCTTCGCGAGGTCGGGTATGTGGTGCAGTACGGCATGGCCGAGCACGAGGTCGAAGCTCTCGTCCTCGAAGGGGAGGCTCTCCGCGTCTGCCGTGAGCGTGCTGACCGTAAGGTCAAGGCGTTTGGCGTTGCCTGTAAGCGTGGCGAGCATGCCCGCCGATATGTCGGTGCAGGTCGCCTGCTCGACGATGCCCGCCTTCATCAGGTTGAGCGTGAAGTAACCCGTGCCTGAGCCGATCTCGAGCGAGCGCCGGTAGTGGCCCGGCTTGCCTGCGAGCGCCTTCGTGACCTTCGCGGTCACCTGGTGCAGGCCGATGTCGCCGAAGTCGATCCCCCACTTGGCGTCGTAATGCTGTGCGGCGACGTCGTGGTAGCGGGTGTTGACGTCGCGGATCTCCTCGGGGCTGAGAGTTTGCGTCATGGGCCGGCACCATATACTCGCCGCGGTGCCGGCGCTCTACGTTCAGCGAGACCAGCCCGACGGGGTCCCGCCGCTGTCGCTCACCGGTGAGCGCACGCTCCCAGACGTGCCAGAGGAGAACTACTGGTACAGGCGTCATCTGGTCGTCTACGAGTGGATCGCCAGCAGAGCCCTCGGCATGCGGGTGATCGACATGGCCTGCGGTGAGGGGTACGGCACCAATGCGCTCGCCGGCAGCGCGGCCAGCGTGATCGGCGTCGATGCCAACCCGGAGGCACACGAGCACGCAAAGCTCCGGTATCAGGGCCAGAACATCAGTTTCGAGCGCGAGCTGATCGAAACCTTCTCCGCCCCCGCGGACGCGGTCGTCTTCCTGCAGACGATCGAGCATCTGGAGGATCCGGGCGCGGCGCTAATTCACTTCAAGGAGCTGGTCGGCGAGGGCGGGGTCGTCTACCTCTCGACCCCCAATGTCCGCACCCTGGCCCCGAAGGGGGCGGAGCGCTCCGACAACCCCTGGCACGTGCACGAGTACACCGCGACGGAGTTCGAGCAGCTTTGCAAAGCGCACTTCGCCAATGTGGAGATGCTCGGCCTCTTTCACGCGCGCAGGCTGCGCGCTCACGAGCTCGCGCTGCAGCTCGGATGGGACTCGGTGCATCCGCGCCTGAAGCTGACAAAGCCCTTCTACGGCTGGTTCACCCCCGCCATTTCGGTGCGCGACTTCGCCCTGAAGCCCAAGCGGACGGCCGACATCGAGCGGGCGCTCGACTTCATCTCGGTTTGCAGGGTCTAGGAGGCCGCTCCGAGGGCGGAGCGTTGGCGATCCTGCTGCACACCCACATGCCCTACGTCGAGGGCTTTGGCACGTGGCCATTCGGGGAGGAGTGGCTCTGGGAGGCGATCGCGACGTGCTACCTGCCGCTGCTCGACCTGCTCGACCGGGGCGCGCCGCTGACGGTGTCGCTCACGCCTGTGCTGTGCGACCAGTTCGAGGCGCCCGGCATCGCCTCCCGCTTCACCCGGTTCGTGGAGGAGGTTCGCACCCACACCCACCAGGAGGATGCGCGGGGCCTCAGAGCTGGCGGACACGAGCGGCTCGCACGCGAGCTCGACCGCTCTCTGACTGACTATCGCAGCGGGGCGCGGCGAATGGCCGAGCGCGGCGGCGATCTGCTGGCTGCTTTTGCTCCGCACGCGCAGTGGACCTCTTCGGCCACCCACGCGGTGCTGCCGCTGCTTGCAAGCGAGGCGGGGCTGCGCGCCCAGGTGCAGAGCGGCATCGACTCGCACCGAGCGCGATTTGGCGAGGGATGGCACGGCGGGCTCTGGCTGCCGGAGTGCGCGCATGCGCCCGCGATCGAGTCGGCCCTGCTCGACGCCGGCGTGCGGTCCTGTTGCGTCGAGCTCACCTCGCGCTTCGGGTTGGGGAGCAGCGAGCACCTCCGGCCGCTGCGGACGAGTGCCGGAATCACCCTCATGCCGATCGACCGGGAGACGATCTCGCTCATCTGGAGCGAGCGGGGCTATCCCGCCCACGGCGAATACCGCGACTACCACCGCCATACGATCCACCACCACAACCCGTGGCGCAACGACGGCGGCGCCTACGACCATGACGCGGCCGTTCGGCTTGCCTCGAGGCACGCCGCCGATTTCGTATCTCGTGTGCGCGCTCGCCTGAGCGATGTCCAGGAGCAGGCTTCCGCGCCGCTGCCGGGAGGCGGCTTGGTGGTCTGCGCGCTGGACACCGAGCTGCTCGGCCACTGGTGGTATGAGGGCATGGCCTGGCTCGAGGCGGTCGTGCGGGAGTGCGAGCGACAGGAGCTTGCGCTGCTGCGACTCGACGACGCGCTTGCGCACTGCGAGCCGGCGCCAGTGGACACGGAGAGCTGGGAGGCGAGCAGTTGGGGAGAGCACGGCGACCTCTCGACGTGGTCGGGGCCAACGGTGCAGGAGATCGCCTTCGCACAGCGGGCGGCCGAGCTGCGGCTTCTGCGTCGCGAGCCTCTCGGTGCGTTTCGCGGTGCGCTGCGCGAGTTGATGGCGATGCAGGCCTCTGACTGGGCGTTCATGGTCTCCCGCGAGCAGGCGCTCGTCTATGCGCGTGAGCGGTTTGAGGGTCACCGCGCGGCGTTCGAGCGGGCACTGCAGGGTGGCTCGCCTGCCGTCGAGCAGCCGCTGCGCAATCTCGCGGTCCACGCCGACCCGGCCCTGCTCGCGCTGGCCTGAGCGCTATGGCGCCGCCTACGGGTTGAGTTCGAGGCCTTCGGTGAGTGCGTACCAGGCATCGCCGCCGACCTGTGTTTCGAAGTTCAGCAGTTTGGTGGCGATCCGCTGGGCCTGCGCGAGCAGGGTGCGGTCCGCGCCCTGGGCGTACGGGGCGAGCAGTTGAGAGGCCACCGGCTTTGCTTCAAGGCTTTCGACGTGCTTGTCGAAGCTCACGGTCGTCGCCGGCACGACGGTGAATCCGCTCGTCTTCCAGGTTGCGATGTCCTTGCACAGGCTGGGGCTTGGCAGCTTGCTGAGGCCATGAAGGCCGTCGACGAAGCTCGCGAAGGCTCTGTCGGTCTTGGCGCTGGTCCAGTGCAGGCCGCGTGTCTGGCGGACGAATGTCGCGATCGGGCCCGCGTCGGTGCCATAGCCGGCCGCCCAGAGCGCGCCTGCGGCCTCGTAGCTGAGCTTGTAGGACTCTTCGTTTTGGGGAGATCCGGCGGCGGCGCGCGGGCACTGCCGTAGAAGGGCTCGTTCGCGCGTCTGGATCGCCCTGCGTATCACACCCATGCGCCCTTCGCTTGCGCGGCCGAAGGCGTAGGCGGCGACGATGTAGGTGTGCGTTGAGGCGGCGTTCGAGCTTGCGGCCGCCGCCGCGCCCGGCGCCGTGGCGGCCAGCAGAACGGCGAGCAGCAGGGCCCTGGCTCCTCCAACCATTACCGATCAGGCTATCGGACCCCACGCGTCACGACCACCCCTTTCGCGGTGTCCTCCCCGAGGGCCAACTGCGCTCACCCCCAGCGCATCTGCCGGGGCGCGTCTCTCATCCGGATCACGCGCGCCGGCGCCCCGCCCACGACTGCATTGGCGGGCACATCCTTGGTCAGCACCGAGTTGGTGCCGATGATCGAGTTGTCCCCCACCGCTATCCCTCGCAGCACGCAGGCGCCATATCCGATCCAGACGTTGTGTCCGACATCGACGTCGCGCTTGTAGATGCCTTGGAGCCTGATCGGGCGCTCGACCTCCACCGCCCCGTGGTCGAAGTCGATCAGCATCACCCTGTCGGCGACGATGCACTCGCGCCCGATGGCGATGTGCTGGTAGGCCGAGATCGTGCACTCCTGACCCATCACCGTCTTTGCGCCGATCGAGACCTCGCCCTCATGTACCCGGATCTTGCTGCCGTGGCCGATCCACGACCAGCGGCCGAGTTGCAGGCATGCCGTGGGCCCGATCTCGAGCGTCACGCCGGGGCAGATGAAGCACATGCCGTCGGTCTTCAGCCGGCCGCGGTGCCGCAACTTCAGGTAGGCAAGCCGCAACAGCAGGCCGACGTACTGGCGGCGCAGCATGTTGTTTGCGGCCATGAACCGCAGCAGCGCAAGCGGGCTGCCCCGGCGTGGCGCAGGCGGCAGACGGACCGTGCCGCCCTCCGAAGCGGGGCTTGAACCGGGCGGCGCTTCCTGCTCTTTGTCTGCCAGCAGCTGCTCCACTGCGCAAATCGTATTGGTGCGTGGCCGCCCTGCAATGATTGGGCCGCAGATGACAGGGACGGGCCCCCAGACGACCGAGTCGACCCTCGCACAGCGGCTGCTCGCCGGAGACAGGCGTGCCCTGGCGCGCGCGATCTCACTGGTCGAGGATGATCGCCCCGAGGGGTGGGAGCTCGTGCGCGATATCTACCCGCACACCGGGGGAGCCGCCGTCTACGGCTTCACCGGGCCGCCGGGAGTGGGCAAGTCGACGTTGATCGGCGCGCTGACAAAGGCCCGCCGCGAACAGGGGCGCACGGTCGGGGTGCTCTCGATCGACCCCTCCTCGCCGTTTACCCAGGGCGCGCTCCTGGGGGACAGGATCCGCCTCACCGAGCACTTCCTCGACGAAGGAGTGTTCATCCGCTCGATGGCCAACCGCGGCGCCCTGGGCGGCCTCTCCGAGGCGGCGCTCCAGGCGGCGCTGCTGCTGGATGCGGCTGGACGCCAGGAAGTGTTCGTAGAGACCGTCGGGGTCGGGCAGGCCGAGATCGACATCATCGATCACGCGGACACGATCGTGTTGGTGCTCATGCCGGGGTCGGGAGACTCGATCCAGGCGCTGAAGGCCGGCGTGATGGAGATCCCGGACATCATCGTGATCAACAAGGCCGACCATCCGCTGACGGACACGATGGTGCGTGAGATCAGGGGCGTGCTTTCGCTCGCAAACCTCGACGGTGATAAATCCGATCCCGCCCACCCCGGCTGGCGGGTGCCGATCGTAAAGACCGAGGCTGCAAACGGACGCGGGATCTCCGAGCTGGTGGACAAGCTCGACGCGCACCGGCAGCACATTCACAGCGAAGGGGAGATCGAGGCGCGCAGGCGCCGCAATCTGCGTAGCGAGGTACTGGCGATCGCGACCGCTCGCATGCGGCGCAAGCTGGAGGAGGAGCTTGCCGAGGACCCCGAGTTCCAGCGTCTGCTGGACGAGGTGGTGCAGCGGCGCCTGGACCCCGCAAGCGCGGCTGCAAGGCTGTTGGAACGCAGCGCCCGCGGTTAGCGGGTGGGCGGCGGTGAACCCGCCGGTATCGTTGCGAGCCGTGTCTGGCAACGGAGCCCTCCAAGCCAATGACCCGGCGGTGCTGGTCGACGGTCTGAGCAAGCGATACGGCGATCTGGAAGCGGTGCGAGGCATCGACTTCGAGGTGCCGGTCAACGAGACATTCGGCTTCCTTGGTCCAAACGGCGCCGGCAAGACTACGACGATCAGCATGCTCTGCACGCTCGTGCGCCCGACCGGCGGCCGTGCGCTGGTCGGCGGGCATGACGTGGCAAGCGAACGCGACGAGGTGCGCCGCAACATCGGTCTCGTCTTCCAGGACACGACGCTCGACGGCTATCTCACCGCCGAGCAGAACCTACAGCTGCACGCCGAGCTCTACGGCATGCCCCGCGAGAGTGTCGCCCCGCGCATACAGCAGGTAATGGAGATGGTCCAGCTCTCCGATCGGCGCGAGCATCTGGTCAACACGTTCTCCGGCGGCATGAAGCGGCGTCTCGAGATCGCTCGTGGACTGTTGCACTCTCCGCGGGTGCTCTTCCTCGACGAGCCGACCGTGGGCCTTGACCCGCAGACACGAAGCTCGATCTGGGGCTACATCACAAAGCTTAAGCGCGAAGAGGAGATAACCATCTTCCTGACCACCCACTACATGGATGAGGCCGAGTACTGCGATCGGATCGCGATCATGGATCAAGGCAAGATCGTCGCGCTCGACACGCCGCAGGCGCTGAAGGAGAGCGTCGGCGCCGACCGCGTCCAGATTCAGACCGCTGATGACTCGGCCGCGATCGAGGCCCTGCAGCAGCGCTTCGGCCTGGAGGCGCGGATGGCCGAAGGCTCCGTGACCTTCAGGGTGCCGGCGGGTGAGGAGTTCGTGCCGCGCCTGTTCGCCGAGCTCGGTCAGCCGATCCGGTCTGTGAGCGTCTCGCGCCCCTCGCTAGATGACGTGTTCATGTCCTACACGGGCACGACGATCCGCGATGCCGAGGCGTCGGGCAGCGACCGCAACCGCAACATCGCAAGGATGATGTCTCGCTGATGGCGCATCAGATCCCCACCGTGACAGCGTCCTCGGACCCGCCGCGAAGACCCGCCGGACGCGGTCAGGCCCAGCACGCGGCGGTGCGCGTGCCCCCGCGCAGCCTGCGCGGGGAGTTGCGGGCGATCAAGATCGTCTGGAAGCGGGAGCTGATTCGCTTCTCCCGAGATCGCCTCCGGATGATCACCTCGCTGATGCAGCCGTTCCTTTTCCTGTTCATCCTTGGCACGGGCCTCTCTTCGATCGCCGCCGCGGGCACGCATGGCGTGAACCTGCGCACGTTCGTCTACCCCGGCGTGCTCTGCATGGCGGTGATGTTCACCGCGATGTTCTCCGCCGCCTCGATCGTCTGGGACCGTGAGTTCGGCTTTTTGAGAGAGATGATGGTCGCGCCGGTGCGGCGCAGCTCGATCGTGCTCGGCAAGTGCCTGGGCGGGGCGACCGTCGCCGCGCTGCAGGGGGTGATAGTGCTCGCGATCGCGGGCCTGGTCGAAGTGCCCTACGTACCGGTGATGATCCTCGAGGTCTTCGCGCTGCAGCTGCTGCTGGCCTTTTCGATCACGGCCTTCGGTGTGATGGCGGCGGCGCGCGTGAAGCAGATGCAGTCCTTCATGGCGCTGACGCAGATGGTGATCCTGCCGATGTTCTTCATATCCGGCGCGATGTTCCCGGTCTCGGGTCTGCCGCAGTGGCTTGCGGTCCTCAACCGGCTCGACCCGCTCACCTACGCCGTGGATCCGATGCGGCGCGCGGTCTTCGCGCACCTGGACATCAGCGAAGCGGCGCGCAAGGCGCTCGACCCCGGCGTGACCTGGTTTGGTTGGCACGTGCCCGGGCTGCTCGAGGCCGGTGTGGTCGCGGTGCTCGGCATCGCGATGCTCGCGATCGCGATCGCCGAGTTCAGTCGCGTGGAGTAGGGGCCGCAAGGCCCGGTCGGATCGATGGTCAGCGATCCGACCGCCGTCGCAGGGTGTGGTCAGTGGGCTGACGGGCACCGCCTGGATCGTTCGTCCAGCTGGCGCATCGCCACCCACAGTGCGGGCATCTTGGGCGGTGATGCGCAAGGTCTGCCGCAGACTCTCCGACCTCGGCGGCTGCGCGGCAACTCTCCTGGCTGCGCTTGCGCTTGCCACAGTCCTGCTGGGTGCCGCTCCGGCAGGGAGCGTCGCCGGCGAACCCCAGCACGCTTACAGCAGTGCAAGCGATGGATACGTCTACCCGCCGCTTACGCCGTGGCGCAAACCGCGGGTGGCGCTCCCCGACCCGCGCACCCTCGACTACGCGGCGCTCGTCGAAGACGGCTTTCGGCAGGCGGGGCGCTGGAAGGCCGGGAGCTGGTATTGCGAATACCTCGGCTGCAAATGCCCCAAATGTGCGCACGGCTACTATCCGCTCGCGACGATCTGGGGTTCGGTGCCGCTTTTCGAGTCGGCAGATGCGCTCGAGCAGAGCGACCCGAGCTCTGCACACGCGGCGCTGGTTGCCCGCTTCGCCCGCGAGTTCGAGGGCTATTGGAACCCTCACGTCCATGGCTTTGCCCCATATCCCCACGACCGCGGCGCCGGCGTAAAGACCTGGTTCGACGATAACGGATGGTTGGGACTCGCGTTCCTCGAGGCCTTCAGAGCCACAAAGGACCACGCCTACCTCGCAGACGCTGATGAGGCCTTCACATTCGCCGCTCGCTTCGGGTGGGACGCCGGCAACGGCGGCGGCATGTGGTGGAACACCGCACACCCCTACCACTCCGGGCCAGCGCTTGCCTCCCAGAGCCTGCTCGGCGCCCTGCTCTATGCCGAAGACCACGAAGCCTGGCAGCTCGAAGAGGTCAAGACCTTCGTCGACTGGGCCAACGCGAATGACACCAAAGACGAACGGCAGCTCTATCTGGAGAAGCCGAATGACCCCAACTCCGTCAATGACTACGTCCAGGCGCCGCTCGTGTACGCCGAGTACCTGCTCTGCCAGGACGGCGAGGGCCAGTCCTATTGCGAACGGGCCGGGCGCGTTGCCGCGACGATGTCAGAGCAGGATGTGAACCGCACCGGCTACCGCTATGACTACGGCCCCGAGTACGACACGATCTACATGCAGTGGATGATGGCCTACGGGCAGGCGGTCGGCGATCCCTACTGGGCAAAGCTCGCCGAGGTCAACGCCGCGGCAGCCGTCGAGCACGCCACCGACTCGGACGGCCTGTGGCTTGGTAGCTGGTGGGGCGGGCCGATCGCAGACCCCGAAACGCACCCCGACATGCTGCGCACGATGTCGGCCACGACGAGCCTGTTCGCCTGGCTCACCCTATATGCCGGCTAGGCGAAGCGAGGCCTACTGGCAGTAGGAGCGCGCGAGCGCCACGAGCAGCCGCACGCCGTAGCCGGAGGCCTGCTTTTCGGCGTAGGCGCGGCCGAGGTCGTAGGCAGAGCCTGCGATGTCCAGATGCGCCCAGGGCGTCTGCCCGACGAAGTGGGACAGGAAGGTGCCACCTACGATCGTGCCCGCCTTGCGCCCTTCGGGGGCATTGTCGAGGTCGGCGTAGGCGCCTCTGAGCAGCTCGTCGTACTCCTCATGCATCGGCAGGCGCCAGGCGATCTCCCCGGTCTGCTCGCCGGCAGCGAGTACGCGCCCTGCGATCTCGTCGTCGTTGCTGACGAGGCCTGCGTAGGTGTTGCCGAGGGCGACGAGCACCGCGCCGGTGAGCGTCGCCAGATCGACGATGCGCTGTGCTCCGAGTGAGATCGCATGGCAGAGGCAGTCGGCCAGCACGAGTCGGCCCTCGGCGTCTGTGTTGTTGATTTCGATCGTCTTGCCGTTGGCGGCTGTGACGATGTCGCCGGGCTTGACGGCGGTGCCGCTCGGCAGGTTCTCGGTCGCGCCGATCACAGCGATCACGCGCAGCGGCAGGCCGAGCTGCGCAATCGCGCCGATCGCGGCGATCGCGGCGGCGCCGCCGGACATGTCGAACTTCATCTCAGCCATCTTCGCCCCCGCCTTGAGCGAGATGCCGCCGCTGTCGAATGTCACGGCCTTGCCGACGATGCCAAGCACGGGCGCATCCGGCTGCCCGTCTTGCCGAGCCGCCGCGGGAGGCTCGTAGCGCAGAGTGATCAGCGCTGGCTCCTGCGCGGAGCCCTGTGCGACCGCGGCGAAGGCCCCCATCGAACGCGAGAGCAGCCCCTGCCGGCCCTCGACCTCAACACTCAGATGCTCGATCTGCGCGGCCAGGTCGTGCGCATGCTGAGCGAGCGCGGTTGGTGTGAGGTCGTTGCCCGGGCGGTTCTGCAGGTCGCGCGCTTCGTTGACCGCATCCGCCACCAGCGCCGCCTGCTCGGTTACCACGCTCATATCGCCCTCCGCGCAGACGATCAGGCTCTCGAGGTGCCGCGGCGCGCCGGTCTCCTGCTCACCTTGCGCCGCCTGCGAGCGGTAGCTGTCGAACCGGTAATCGGCGAGGATCGTGCCCTCGACGATCGCCGTCACCCACGTTTGGTCGGCTTCGGATTCGCCTGCGACGGGCGCCTGCCAGCAGAGCGTCTCGGTGCCGAGCTCGCGCGCTCGCCGTCTTGCCACGGCGGCAGCGATCCGCAGGCGCTCGCTCGTGAGCTCTGCGCGCTTTCCGAGGCCCACCAGCAGCCACCGCTTGCCGTCTGCGTGGGCGAGTGCGAGCGATCTGAATGTGCCCCTGGCCTCGCCACTGCGGAGCAGCGCCTGCACCTCCGCTGGTGCCGACCCCGCCTCATCGAGCTCCGATCCGGCCTCTCCGGAGAAGACGCCGAGGACCATCGTGTCGGCGTCCATTGCTGCCGCCTGCTGGTTGCTGGATGAGACCCGCACGGTTGGTGCGCACGATATCCGGCCCGATACCATTGCGTACGCTCGCTAGCACCCGATCAGAGGAGAAAGCCGCCCCCATGCCAAAGACAGTGATCCTCAGCGCCGCGCGAACGCCGGTCGGCAAGATGGGCGGTGGACTCTCCTCGCTGCCGGCGACAGAGCTTGGAGGCATCGCGATGAAAGCGGCGCTCGAGCGCGCGAAGGTCGAGCCCGAGCAGGTCCAGCATGTGGTGATGGGCCAGGTGCTGCAGGCCGGGCAGGGTCAGATCCCCTCCCGGCAGGCGCAGATCAAGGCGGGCATCCCCAAGGAGGTCTCCTCGGAGACGATCAACAAGGTCTGCGCCTCAGGGCTGCGCTCTTGCGTGATCATCGACCAGGCCGTGCGCGCGGGCGACCTCGATGTCGCGCTCGCCGGTGGCATGGAGTCGATGTCCGGCGCCCCCTACCTGCTCCCCGGTGCCCGCTTCGGCTTCCGGATGGGAGACGTGAAGGCGCTCGACGCGATGGTCCACGATGGACTGACCAACCCCTTCTCAGGCAAGCAGATGTTCGTCGAGGCGACCGAGATCGGCGACGAGTTGGAGATGACGAGGGCCGATCTCGACCGTTGGGCGCTGCGCTCCCACGAGCTTGCTGTGAAGGCGACCGACGAGGGCCGGCTGCCGGAAGAGATCGTGCCGGTGACGATCAAAGGACGCAAGGGAGACACAGTCGTTGAGATCGACGAGGGTCCGCGGCGCGACACATCGCTCGAGAAGCTCGCCGCACTGCCCGGCCTGGTCGGCAAGGAGGGCTCGCACACGGCCGGCAACTCCCCGGGCGTGAACGACGGCGCCGGCGCGCTCGTGCTCTCCTCGGAGGAGTGGGCGCACGCCAACGGGCGCCAGGCGCTCGCTGAGATCGTCGCCCACGCCCAGAGTGCAAACGACTTCGCCTACCTGGCGACCACGCCCGCCACCTCCGCCAAGAAGGCGCTCGAGAAGGCCGGCCTGCAGCCGGGCGACATCGACCTCTGGGAGATAAACGAGGCGTTCGCCTCGGTCACGCTGAACTCGATCAGGATGCTCGGCATCGAGGAGGAGCGGGTGAACGTCAACGGCGGCGCTGTCGCTCTCGGGCATCCGATCGGCGCCTCCGGCGCGCGCATCATCGGCACGCTCGTTCACGAGCTGCGGCGTCGCGGAGGCGGCCTCGGCTGCGCTGCGATCTGCAGTGGGGGCGGCCAAGGCGATGCGCTGATCGTGCGGGTCGGAGGGTAGCCTCTGACGGCGGCCCGGCAGGAGGGCTCCGGCGCCGTGGGGGCGCCGGAGGTGTCCGGCTCTCCCGCGCGCGATCGCGAAGGGGCACCTCGGTCCGCGGCCTTCTTCGACCTCGACCGCACGCTGATGGCCGGCTCCTCGGGCGTCTTCTTCGCGAAGGCGGCCTTTGAGACGGGCATGATCTCGCGCTCGCGCCTGCTCCGGGACCTCTACGAAAACCTCCGCTTCAGGCTCGTGGGGTCGACCGACGATCGCGCCGATGCGGTCCGAATTCGTGTGGGAGAGATGATCGCAGGCGTGCCGGTACGCGAGCTCGAGCGCCTGGCTCCACGTGTTCTTGCGGGCGTGCTGCCTCGGATATACCCGGACATGCTCGCTCGCGCCTACGCGCATCAGGACGCGGGGCGCCCCGTCTACATCGTCACCGCGGCCTCCCAGGAGATGGCCGACCTGCTCGCACACGTGCTCGTCTTCGACGGCGGCCTCGGCTCTCGTTCGGAGGTGATCGACGGGGTCTACACCGGCAGGGCCGCAGGCCCCTTCAACTATCGCGACGGCAAGCGCATCTCGCTGCAGGAGCTTGCGCAGGCAGAGAGCATCGAGTTGGCGGAGTCCTACGCCTATTCCGATTCGGAGTCCGACCTGCCGATGCTACGGGCCGTGGGGCATCCGGTCGCCGTCAACCCTGACGCAGAGCTGATGCGGGTCGCGCTGCAGGAGGGGTGGGAGATCGTGCGCCTGGACCGCCTCGGACGGCGTCTGAAGCTCTTTGCCGCGGTGGGCTCTGGCGCCCTGCTTGCATCGCTCGGTGGCATGGCCCGTGGCCGACTCGGTGTGGGCGCCGGGCAAGAGCGCGCAATCGCCGGGCGCGCACTGCCTCTACAATCCCGCTCGCGTGAGAGGGTCCGTGACACGGACGCTCCACCAGGGGCGGTCTCCCGGCGCCGCCGTCGCAACTGAGCTTGCTGCGGCAGCTGGCCGCGAGCGCCCATCACAAGAGCCGTCGACCGAGAGAGCGCAATGATGAGCACCGCCGCCGAGCAGAAGTCCAAGATTCGTGTCGTCGTGGCCAAGCCGGGGTTGGATGGCCACGATCGAGGCGCGAAGATCATCGCGCGTGCGCTCAGGGACGCGGGTATGGAGGTGATCTACACAGGTCTGCACCAGACCCCGGAGCAGATCGTAGAGACGGTGATCCAGGAGGACGCCGACGCCGTCGGGCTCTCGATCCTCTCCGGCGCCCACATGACACTCGTGCCACGGGTGCTCGAGCTCCTGCGCGAGCAGGGCATCGACGACGTGCTGGTGACCGTGGGCGGCACGATTCCCGGCGAGGACGTCGGCGAGCTCAAGCGCCTCGGCGTGGCCGAGGTCTTCACCCCCGGCGCCCCAACACAGGCGATCGTAGACTTCATCCGCGGCGGCGTGAGCGCCCGCGGATCTGATTGACTCGTCAGTCAACCGCCATTTCGGGTAGGATTCGCGTCAACCAGACCCCCCCAAGGAGTCATCGACTGAAATGAAGATATGCGTCCTGGTCAAGGAGGTTCCAGACGCCGCCGTCGAAAAGCGCATCGACCCATCGACGGGGCGCATGGACCGCAGCGGAGAGAAGAACCTCAACCCGTATGACACTCACGCCATCGAGGCGGCGATGCAGATCCGCGAGGGCGGGGCAGTACCCGTCGAGGAGATCGTCGCGGTCACGATGGGCCCAGAGAGCGCGGTGCGCGCCCTGCACAAGGCGGTCTCGCTCGGTGCCGACCGCTCGGTGCACCTCACCGATGGCGCGCTGGCGGGCTCCGACGTGGCGGCGACCGGGTATGCGCTCGCGCAGACACTCAAGCGCGAGAAACCAGACCTCGTCCTGCTCGGGCAGCAGTCTGACGACGGCGAGTGCTACACGATCGGCGCGGTTGTCGCCGAGCACCTTTCGATGCCGTCGCTGACGCAGGTGATCAAGATGGACCTGGAGAGCAACTCGCTGCGCTGCGAGCGCCAGGCCGAGTACGGCTACGACACGGTCAACGTCGGCCTGCCAGCGGTGATCTCCGTTGGAGACGCGATCAACGAGCCCCGCTATCCCTCGCTGAAGGCGATCATGGGCGCCAAGAAGAAGCCGCTCGACACGCTTTCGATCGGCGATGCGGAGATAGATGCGGGCAAGGTCGGCGGCGAGAACTCGGCGGCTCAATGGGTGTCGGTGAAGGCGCCGCCGCAGAAGGCCGCGGGGGAGATCATCGAAGACGAAGACACAGGGGAGACGGTCGAGAAGATCGTCGCCTGGCTCGAGACGCGCAAGCTCCTCTAGAGATTGACCAGCGAAAGGAACTGAGAGATATGGCGAACATCCTGGTCTACGCGCTTCACTACGAAGGCGCGATCAACAAGAACTCTCTGGGAGCGGTGAGCGAGGGCGCGCGTCTGGCGGCCGAGCTCGGCGGCGAGGCGCACGCGATCCTCGTCGGCGAAGGCGTTCCGCAGGATCTGGCGGCCACGCTCGGCCGCTACGGTGCGAGCAAGGTGCTCGTGGCCGAGGGCCCCGAGGGCCTCGCACAGCCCGTCGTGGACGCGATGGGCAAGGCGATCTCCGACGGCGGCTACTCCTATGCGATCTTCGGCGGCGGTCTGCTTGGCTTCGAGATCGGCGCGGGCCTCGCGGCTCGCCTTGGCGCAGGCGTGGCGATGGAGGTCACCGGCGTCCGGGCCGAGGGCGGCAAGCTGATCGCTGAACGGCCGATCCTCGGCGACTCGGCGATCTCGGAGATCAACTACCGCTCGCCGGTAGGCATCGTGATCGGGCGCCTGAACGCGTTCGAGATCAAAGAGAGTGGCGCCGGCGAGGCTGCGGTGGAGCAGCTGAGCTTCGAGCTGAGTCCCCAGGCCAGGCAGGCGAGCATGGTCGCCCGCGGCGAACAGCGCGGCGCCGACGTCGACATCGAGGGCGCGAGCATCCTCGTGGCGGGCGGTCGCGGCCTCGGCAAGCCGGAGGGCTTCGAGCTCTGCGAAGAGCTCGCCTCTGCCTTCGGCAACAACGCCGCGGTGGCCGCCACGCGCGCGGTGGTGGATGCTGGTTGGTATCCCTACGCCGCTCAGATCGGCCAGACGGGCAAGACCGTTTCGCCAAAGCTGTACCTCGCGGCAGGCATCTCCGGCGCGATCCAGCACAAGGTCGGCATGCAGTCCTCAGAGAACATCGTTGCGATCAACAAGGATGCCAACGCGCCGATCTTCGAATTCTCCGACCTGGGCATCGTCGGTGATCTGAACAAGATCCTGCCGAAGCTGACAGAGGCGATCAAGGCGAAGAAAGGCTAAGGCCATGAGCGGTGGGTCCAGCAATGGGAAGGTCGTGCCCGCGGCCTTCCCGCCGCCGGTTGATTCCCCGAACGAATTCGTCAAGCAGGGGCTCGACGGCGAGGACGAGCGGATCGAGGTTGGCGTCGCGATCGTCGGCGGAGGCACCGCCGGGCTTGCGTGCGCGAACCGGCTGCTGAAGCTACTGGGCGATGATGCGGCGGGTGGGGGCGATTTGATGGAGCGGCTCGGCGAAGTGCCGGTCGCGGTGATCGAGAAGGCCAAGACCTGCGGCGGTCACAATCTCTCCGGCGCGGTGATGCGGCCAAAGCCGCTGCTGGAACTATTTCCCGAGATGAGCCGTGAGCAATGGCGTGAAGAGGGCTTCGCCTTCGGCGAGGTCAAGAAGGAGGCCGTCTACCTGACGCCAACCTCCAAAATGGCTCTCCGGATACCGACGCCGCCGCCGTTCAAGAACCACGGCAACGAGGTGATCTCCGTTTCGGCGCTTGCTCGCTATCAGCAGCAGCAGGCCGAGGAGGCCGGCGCGTACATCCTCACCGAGACCGCGGCGACGCAGCTGGTGCTCGAAGAGGGCCGGGTCGTCGGCGTTCGCTCCGGGGATAAGGGGCGCGGCAAGGACGGCGAGCCGCTTGGCAACTTCGAGCCGGGAACCGACATCAAGGCGAGCGCCACCGTGCTCGCCGAGGGCTGCTGGGGGCATCTCACCGGTGCTGCGATCCGCGAGTTCGACCTGGGGGCCGGCCGCGAGCCGCAGGTGTGGGAGCTCGGCGTCAAGGAGGTCTGGAAGGTCCCAAAGCCGCTGAACCGCCTGATCCACACGATGGGTCCCTGGCCGCTGAAGATCTCTCCGAAGTACGGCCAGATCGGCGGCACATGGATCTATCCGATGACCAACGCCAAGGGCGAGCATCTGATCTCGATCGGCTTCGTAGTCGAGCTCGATTACGCCGACGCGACGACCTCCGCGCACGACCTGCTGCAGACATTCAAGACCCACTCTTCGTACGCGGGATCCTCGAGGGTGGCGAGCGCATCGCCTGGGGCGCCAAGGCTCTGCCGGGCGGCGGCTGGTGGTCGATGCCCAAGCTCTCGATGCCGGGCGCGCTGCTCGTCGGCGACTCGGGCGGCATGGTCGACACGATGGCGCTCAAGGGCGTGCACCACTGCATCAAGTCGGGCATGCTCGCGGCCGAGACGATCTACACGGCACTCCAGCGCGGCAGCCACGACTTCTCCTCCTATGAGACGGCGATCGAGCGCTCCTCGGTTGGCAAGGAGCTCTGGGAGGTGCGAAACGCGCGTCAGCCGCTCCAGAAGGGGCTGCCCCTCGGCATGCCGCTGAGCGGCATCCAACAGCTCTCCAAGGGCAAGCTGCCCGGACGTGCCGCCTGGCACCGCAACGACGCCAAGCCCGTCTTCGATCGGAAACACCAAGGATCGCTACGTCAAGCCCGACGGCAAGTACACCTTCGACAAGCTCTCCTCTGTATTCATTACCGGCAACGCCACCCGCGACGACGCACCCAATCACATCAGGGTGCGCAAAAACGTGCCGCGCGAGGTCGCCGAGACGTGGCGGTGGATGTGTCCAGCCGGGGTCTACGAGATCCCGGAGGACGCGCCCGAGCACGGCAACGTCGACCTGATCGTCAACTACACCAACTGCGTGCAGTGCGGTGCGATCACGGCGAAGGGCGGGCGGCTTACTACGCCGGAGGGTGGCGACGGCCCCCTCTACCAAATCACCTGAGCGCCATCGACCGGCGCATTCCGGCGTCCTCGCTCGCTCGCGTACGGAGTACGCCACGCTGGCTGCGTTCTTGGACTGCTTGGTCGATGGCGCTCAGGACTGCTCGTTGACCTGGGCGCGTCCGCTGCGGGTTCTGGTGTCCTCGCTCGCTCGCGTACGGAGTACGCCACGCTGGCTGCGTTCTTGGACTGCTTGGTCGATGGCGCTCAGGACTGCCCGTTGGCCTGGGCGCATTGGCCGCGGATATAGGTTGTGTACGGACGCTAGGGGCCTTCGTTGACCTGGCGGCGAGGGGCTGCGCGTTCGCTTGCCGACGGAGTGCACCTCGTCGCTTGAGTGCTTGGAGCGGTGGGCCGATGATGCTTGGGGCTCTTCGTTGACATTGGCGCAACATGCGACATGTCAGGTGTGTTAGCTGATTGCCATGGATTCTTTGAGACACCGTCGCCGCGGCGCCGCGCGGCTCGTACTGGTATCGGCGTGCTGCGGGCTGACGCTCGCGGCCGCTGGCCAGGGTGCGCTTGCGGACTCCGGGCAGGCGCGGGACATGGCCGCAGGGGGCGCGTTCGCCTCGCATCCATCCGCGATGGCGAAGTCAGCCATCGCTGCGAGTGCGGGCGCACGGCGGTCTCGGGGATGTCCCGCGCTGCGGGGGCACTGGTCAGCGTAAGTCTTGTCCGTGCTCCGGCATCGGCGGTGCTTGAAAAGTGCGTGACGGCCACCAGCCAGCCCGAACGCTATGCGACCTTCGTGGGGCGAATGAGCGCCGTCCCCGGCAGCACCGGTATGGCGATGCGGATCGGCATCGAGGAGCGCGCCATGGGAGAGGCGAGCTTCCATCCGCTCGAAGGGGACGGCGCGCCGGTGGCGGGCACCTGGCGCAGCGCCGAACCTGGCGTGAAGATATTCAAGGACGTCAAGGTCCTCTCCAGCCTCGAAGCGCCTGTCGACTACCGGGCGGTCGTGCGCTTTCGCTGGACTGATGCGAAGGGCCTTGTGATCAGACGGGAGGTCCTACGTACGCCAGCCTGTCATCAGCCCGCGCCCGAAGGTCAGGTTGGCAGCGAAGACGCGACCGCTAGAATGCACTGACTATGAAGTCAGCCATACACCCCAACTACGTCGAAGCTCATGTGCGCTGCACGTGTGGCAACGAGTTCACGACTCGTGCGACCAAGCCCGACCTGCATGTCGAGGTCTGCTCCAACTGCCATCCGTTCTATACGGGCCGTCAGAAGCTGATCGATACGGGTGGTCGTGTCGAGCGCTTCCAGAGGCGCGTCGCGAAGGGCAGGCTGCGCCAGGCGCAGGGCGCTGCCCCGCAGCAGCAGAGCACCAACTAGAGCGATGGCGTCCCGTCTCGCCGCCGCCCCACAGCGCGAGACAGAGGCAGGCGCCTCAGAGACAGACGGTCTCCTAACGGCCTCCCGCGACGCTCCGGTGGGCGGGCAGGCCGTACTCGAGGGCGTGATGATGCGCGGGGTCGCAAACTGGGCCGTTGCGGTACGCAAGCCCGTGCCCAAACCCGCGTCCTCTCAGGGTGTCGGAGACAGCGACGGCGAGGCGGCCGGTCCCGCCACGGGCGGGATCGGAGACATAGAGGTCACCTGCTTTCCTCTGGAATCTGCCCTTGCCCGCCACCGGTGGCTTCGCCTGCCGATCATCAGGGGCATCGTCGCCCTCGGCGGATCGCTCACGATCGGATTCAAGGCGCTTGGCATCGCCGCCAACGCTCAGCTACCCCCGGGCGAGGGCGAGGAGGAGCCACAGGAGATATCGGGCGGCCTTTGGATGGGGACGATCGTCCTCGCGCTCGCGTTCGCAATCGGCGTCTTCTTCCTGCTCCCGCTCGGCTTGACAAGCCTTGTCAAGCAGCAGCTCCACTCCTCGGTGCTGTTCTGGGTCGTCGAGGGGCTCATCCGAACCGCGATCTTCCTCGGCTACCTGCTCCTGCTGACCCGGATCAAAGACCTTCGCAGGGTCTTCGACTACCACGGCGCCGAGCACAAGACGATCTCTTGCTTCGAGGCCGGCCTGCCGCTCACCCCGGCCGATGCCCAGCGCTTCTCGCGTTTGCACCCGCGCTGCGGCACGAGCTTCCTGCTCGTGGTATGGTTGTCTCGATCTTCCTGTTCGGGGCGATCGGGATGCACGCCCTGGTACTGGCTGATCCTGATCCCGCGTGTTGGGCGTGCCCCTGATAGCGGGGATCAGCTTCGAGCTGATCAAGTTCGCCGGCCGCAACCGCCGCCATCGCTGGGTGCGCGCGATCATGTGGCCAGGGCTGAAGCTACAGCTGCTGACCACCCGGGAGCCGGATTTGAGTCAGCTTGCGGTCGCGATCGCCGCGCTGCAGGCAGTACTGGGAAGCGGGAGGACTTCGAGGGGCTCTAGCGCGGAGGACCTGATCGGCGTCGAGGTGGTCGCCTAACGGCGGCAGCGGCACGGTGGTGCCTTCCGCCTGTTGGCTCGGCCGGTGGCCCGGCCGCGGGACCCAGCGCCGTTGGCCTTAAGCTGGGGCAATGATCGAAGACCTCGTGGCCCAGATCGAGGCGCGCTTCAGCGAGCTCTGCCCGCGCAGATGAGCGACCCTGAGGTGATCGCCGACCGCGACCGCTATGCGGAGGTGGCGCGCGCCTACCGGCAACTGGAGCCGGCCGCGAAGCTCGCTGCGGAGTGGCGGCGAGCGTGCGACGACGCCGCGGGGGCACAGGAGATCATCCTCCCGAGAGCGGTGAGGACGCCGAGTATGCGCGAGCTGCTGCGGGCCCGCGCGCGAGCGCATCGAGCAGCTGGAGGAGGAGATCCGGCTGGCGATGCTCGAGCGTGACCCCAACGACTCCAAGAATGTGATCGTCGAGATCCAGGGCGGCGCCGGCGGTGACGAGGCCGGGATCTGGGCCGGCGACCTCTACCGGATGCTGAGCAGGTATGCCGAGCGCCGTGGCTTCCAGCCGAGCCGCTGGAGGTGGGAGAGGGCAAGTACACCTTCGCCGTGAAGGGCGATGGCGCCTATTCGGTCTTCAAGTTCGAGGGAGGTACCCACCGCGTGCAACGCGTGCCGGCGACCGAGTCGCAGGGCCGGACCCACACCTCCACCGCGACCGTCGCGGTGCTGCCGGAGGCGCGAGGACGTCGACGTCCAGATCGATCCCCAGCGACCTGCAGATCGACGTCTACCGCTCCTCCGGGCCCGGGCGGCCAGTCGGTGAACACGACCGACTCCGCGGTGCGGATCACCCACAGGCCTTCGGGCATCGTCGTCTCGATGCAGGACGAGAAGTCCCAGCTCCAGAACCGTGAGAAGGCGATGCGCGTGTTGCGCGCCCGCCTCTACGAGCGGGCGCTGGCAGAGCAGCAGGCCGAGCTGGCCGCCGACCGCCGCTCCCAGGTCGGCACGGGAGACAGGGCGGAGAAGATCCGGACCTACAACTACGGCGAGCGGCGCGTGACCGACCACCGGATCAAGCTCACCACCTACAACCTCGACCAGGTGCTAGCGGGCGAGCTCGAGGAGTTCACCGACGCGCTGGGTGCCGACGAGCGGCGCCGGCGGCTGCAGGCGCAGGCCGCGGCGTGAGCGCCGCGCTCCCGGCGAGGACAGCTGAGGTGAGACCGAAGGTCAACGGCTGGGCGTGCGAGTGGGCGGGAGGGATCGCCGCGTGAGCGTGCGTGCGGGGACACCGGCGCGCGAGGCGCTGGAGAGCGCGATCATCGCGATCACCGCCGCGGGCTGCGAGACCCCGCGCTTGGACGCCGAAGTGCTGCTTGCCGGGGTGCTGGGGGTCGCGCGCGAGAGGCTGCTGCTCGACCGCGATCTGGAAGTTGAAGGGGAGGCGGTCCACGCCTTCAGGGAGGCGGTGCGCCGCAGGGCTCTCGAGCGAGAGCCGGTCGCCTACATCCTCGGCCACAAGGGCTTTCGGCACCTGGAGCTGATGGTGGACAGTCGTGTGCTGATCCCGCGCCCGGAGACGGAGTTGCTCGTGGAAGCCGCTCTCTCGCTGCCGCAGGGCGCGAGCGTGCTCGATCTCGGTACTGGCAGCGGCGCGGTGGCGCTCGCCGTCAAGGACGAGCGCCCAGACCTCGATGTCTGGGGCAGCGATGTGAGCGAGCAGGCGCTCGCCCTCGCAAGCGCCAACAGCCAGCGGCTGGGCTTGCATGTGCGATGGCTGTACTCAGATCTACTGCAGGACGTGCCGCCGGAGATAAACGCTGTCCTGTCCAATCCCCCTTACATAGCGGCAGGCGAAGCCGCCTCGTTGGCTCCCGAGATCGCCAGGCACGAGCCCGCCACGGCGCTCTTCGCCGGTGCGGACGGCCTGCGCGTGATCGCCGCAATGCTGGCGCAGCTGTCGGATCGCCCGCGGGTGCTCCACCTCGCGCTGGAGGTCGGCGCAGGGCAGGCCCTCGCCGTCGAGCAGATGGCCAAGGACGCTGGCTTTGGGCATACCGAGCGGTTGCGCGACTTGGCAGGAATCGAGCGGGTCGTGAGCGGCAGGCGGTGAGCCGGAAGCGGGTGCAGAGCAGCGACGCGGCTGCGTTGCAGGACTGCCTTTCGGGAGGCGGCGTCGCCGTGTTCCCTGCGGACACCGTCTATGGCCTTGCCTGCGAGCCGTCATGCCGGCCCGCGCTCGAGCGCATCTATGAGATGAAGGGTCGGCCCGCCGCCAAGCCGGCTGCGGTGATGTGGTTCTCGCTCGGTGCCGCCGAAGCGGAGCTCACCCGGCTACCGCCACGCACCAGAGGAGCGGCGCAGGCGTTGCTGCCGGGGCCAGTGACCCTGCTGCTGCCAAATCACGAGCGCAGGTTCCCACTGGCCTGCGAGCCCGACGGCGTCGCTCTGAATCCGCCTGGCCCGCTTGGATTGCGGGTTCCGGCATGGCCGGCGCCGCTGGCGGCGCTTGGAGGAGTGGCGACGCCCGCGCTGCAGTCGAGCGCGAACCTCTCCGGCGATCCGCCGCCCCGCAAGTTGAGTGAGGTGCCCGGGAGGATCAGAGCTGGGGCGGACCTGCTGATCGACGGGGGTGAGCTGCCAGGGCTGGCCTCGACGGTGATCGATCTGAGCGACTTCGAGCGGGGCGGTGCCTGGAGCGTGGCTCGCCAGGGAGCGGCGAGCGAGCAGGCGATAGCAAGCGCGCTCGCTGCCGTCGGCATTCGCTGCTAGCCTCGTTGGTTGTCGCGACTGGCGCTAGCGTGGAATCGACCACTGGGGAGCGACAGATGGGACTTGCCGCGCGCCTGGGCACCACATAGCTGCCCCCGTCCGAGGAGAAAGTCTTGTCCCAGCTGCCAGACGATTACTTCAACCGCTCGCTGGAGGAGGTCGACCCCGAGGTCGCCGAGGCGGTTGCGGGCGAGCTCGCGCGCCAGCGCGACACGCTCGAGATGATCGCTTCGGAGAACTTCGTGCCGAGGGCGATCCTCGAATGCCAGGGCTCCGTGCTCACCAACAAGTACGCCGAGGGCTATCCGGGCCGCCGCTACTACGGCGGATGCGAGTGGGTCGACGTCACCGAGCAGCTCGCGATCGACCGGGCCAAGGCACTGTTCGGCGCAGAGCACGCCAACGTCCAGCCGCACTCTGGCGCCCAGGCGAACACGGCCGTCTACCACGCTCTGATCCAGCCGGGCGAGACGATCATGGGTCTATCTTTGGCCCACGGCGGCCATCTCACTCACGGCATGAAGATCAACGTCTCCGGACGCCTCTACGACGTGGCCGCCTACGAGGTCGATCCGCAGAGCAGCCTGATCGACATGGAGCAGGTCGCCCGCGTCGCGCGTGAGCGGCGCCCGAAGCTTCTGATCGCGGGCTGGTCGGCTTACCCGCGCCGGCTCGACTTCGCCGCCTTTCGGCAGATCGCAGACGAGATCGGCGCGTTGCTGATGGTCGACATGGCCCATTTCGCGGGGCTGGTCGCCGCAGGCATTCACCCGAGCCCGGTTCCCTACGCAGACGTGGTGACGACCACCACCCACAAGACGATCGGCGGCCCACGCGCCGGCATGATCCTCTGCAAGGAGGAGCACGCCAAGAAGATCGACTCCGCGGTCTTCCCCGGCCAGCAGGGAGGGCCGCTCGAGCACGTGATCGCCGCCAAGGCGGTGGCGCTGCGGATCGCCGCGAGCGAGTCCTTCCGCGAGCGTCAGCGCCGCACGGTGCAGGGCGCCAAGGTACTGGCCGAGGAACTGCTCGCCGAAGTGGAGCCCGCAGAGGGCGCCGGTCCGGCGGCGGGCTCTCCGCCCGGCGTCTCGGCCGCTCCCGTGGGTCTGCCCGCGACCCCGGCTGGGCTCCCCGCGACTCCCGCTCCGGCGAGTCTTCAGCCGCAGGTCTCTGGCGGCGGTGTGAAGGTCCTCACCGGCGGCACCGATGTGCACCTCGTACTCGTCGACCTGCGCGAGGTGCTGCCGCAGCTCACCGGCAGGCAGGCCGAGGACCGCCTGCACGAGATCGGGATCACGGTCAACCGCAATGCGGTGCCCTTCGATCCGCGGCCGCCGATGGAGGCCTCGGGGTTGCGTATCGGAACGGCCGCGCTTGCGACGCGCGGGCTGCAACGGGATGACTTCGCGGAGATCGGCGAGATCATCGCTGACGCGCTCAGCCAGGAATTCGCGCAGCTGGCGCCCGAACTGTCCCAGCGCGTGAAGGCGATCGTCGAGCGCTACCCGCTTTACGAGAGCCTTGCCGCACCCGTGTGAGTCGCAGGTCCTGAGCCTCTGCGATGCTGTTGGCAGCCGATGCGCCAACCGACTGAGCTCGATGCGCTCTACGCCTTCCTAGCGGCGGCCGCGGTCACCGCACTGCTGACCCCCTTGACGATGCGACTCGCGAGGCTGGTCGGCGCGATCGACGTGCCACGCGAGCGCGGCCTCTCCCAGCGGGCCACGCCGCTGCTCGGCGGCCTTGCGATATTCGCGGGCGCGCTGCTGGCAGGGCTGATCTGGCTGCCCGCTGGCTACCAGGAAAAGCCCGAGCTCTGGCACGGCGTGCTGATCGCGGCGGCGCTGATCACCGTGGTCGGTGCAATCGACGATCGCACCGACCTGCCGCCCGCGGTCAAGCTCGCCGGCCAGATCGCCGCGGGGGCGATCGTCGTGCACTACGGGGTCGTGATCCACTTCTTGACGATCCCGTTCCTCGGGCGCCTGAACTTCCCCAACGCCGGTGGTCCGATCACGGTCGTCGGGCTGGTCGCCCTGATGAACGTGGTCAACTTCTCAGACGGCGTCGACGGACTGGCGGCAGGGGTCTGCGCGATCGTTGCCGCCGCCTTCGCAGTGATCGCATTCGACCTGCACCGCGCCGCGCCGGGCGTGCTCGCCGCGCTCACCGCGGGAGTCGCGCTCGGCTTCCTGATCCACAACTTCCCGCCCGCGTCGAGCTTCATGGGCGACTGCGGATCGAACCTGCTCGGGCTGTTGATGGGCTGCGTGATGGTCGAGGGAGCGATCAAGACGACCGCCGTCGTCTCCTTCGTGCTGCCGCTGATCCTGCTCGCCGTGCCGTTCCTGGACACCACGTTCGTGGTCCTGAAGCGCTTGAAGTACAGGCGCCCGATCTATGCGCCCGACAGCGAGCACTTCCACCATCGGATGGCGCGCATAGGCTTCTCCAGCAGACGCACGATCGCCTATCTCTACGGTTGGACGCTGTTGCTCGCCGGCCTCGCGCTGGCGCTCCGATTCGTGCCCTACAGCGACCATCACGGTCACTTTCGCGTCGGCTGGCTGGCCGTGATGGTACTGCTCGGGTTGCTTGCCGTGGCGGCGAGCGTCTACCTCGTCTACGTGCTGGAGATCCTGAAGTTCCGCCGCGTCGCGACCGCCCGCCTGCGCCGGCTGCGGCCATATGCCTCCGCGGCCGAGATCGAGCGTACGGTGATCGAGGACTTCGAGACCGGAGAAATGAACGTCGTCTCGCTGCCTGCCTCTGGGGAGAACGGCTCCCCTGCATCTGCGGCGTCGGCTGCTGAGGCAGGCGCCCCGGAGACGCCCCGATCGGGCCCATCTGGATCGGAGGCCCACCGTGCCTCGCCACCACCGGGTTCGATCCCCGAGGTCGGGCGCTGAGTCAGGTGCCGGGTCAGACGCCTGAGTGCAGCAGCGGTTCGGCCACCGGCAGCCGGATCGCAACGGCGTAGGCGCAGAAGACGAGAACCGCGGCGCGCAGCTTGCGGTCCGGCGATACAGCCGCAAGCGGCAGCGCCCAGACCGCGTACCAGGGCAGCAGCCACGCTGTTGAGATTACGAGCGCCAGCGTGCTCCAGCCGGCCGCCACACGCCAGTCGAAGCCTTTGGCGGTCCGCCAAAGACAGATCAGAACCACGCATATGAAGCCCGCCAGGAATATGTAGCGCCACCACGCGGGGGTGCCGCCGAGGCTCAGCAGGCGGGCGGTCTCGGCGGGGATGCTGTGGATCGCGATCTGCTGCTGCTCTTCGGCGATCGGCAAGATGAAGCCCGTCAGATTGAGGCCGAAGCCGATTGCCCCGATCACGACGATCGCGAGCAGCCCTCCAGCGGCGTTCAGCAGCACCTTCAGCCGCTGTGCCACGGTGCGCGGGGCGAGCACGAGAAACGGCAGCAGAAGGCCGGCGGAGACCTTGCAGCCGACGGCCGCAGCCAGCGGCCAGGCCGCCGCTCGCAGGCGCGGGGAGGCACCCGCCGTAAGTGCCAGGGCGGCCGCAAGCAGCAGCCCGGTGACCATGTCGTTGTGCGCGCCGCCGACGGCGAACACGAGCAGGACCGGGTTCAGCCCGAGGAAGGCCGCGGCGGCCTGCGGCGAGCGCCCCTCGCGGGCGGCTGCCTTGGCGACCAATGCCACCGCCCCAAGGCTGCAGAGCACCGCGAGGAGCTTGAACGCCCACAGGTCGGCGGCGAAGCCGAGCGGCACGATCGCATAGCTCGCGAGCGTGAACAGGGGCCCATAGGGGCTGTGCTGAAAGGGCCAGCCGATGTAGGCGAAGGTCGGGTCCGCGGGCGCTTCGACGGGCACGTGGATATATGGGTCCAGGCCGTGCAGGACGCCCATGCGCGCGTAGGAGATGTAGCCGAAGACGTCCTGGGAGAGCAGTGGCGGCCCCAGCAGCAGCAGCAGGTGCGCCGCCACGATCGCGCCCGCCACAGCCGCCAGTGGCAGCGTGCGCGCGCCGAGCAGCACGAGCACGTAGCAGCCGACCATGATCAGGATCAGGGTTTCGAAACTGCCCTTTGTGATGCCAAGGCCTAGAGCCTGGTAGGGCCCGGAGATCCAACCTGGCCAGCCTGCGTCGCGCACCCGGACATACGTGGAGGGCGACCGCGCGGCGCGTGCCGCGATCAGGAAGGCGCTCGTGACGATGCCGAGCAGGCCGAGCGCTCCGAGTGCGCGCAGCGGCAACGTGCCCGAGAGAGACAGGTTCCCGGCGCGGGGCCTCCCGTCGGCTTGCGCATAGGCGTGGCTCGACACCGAGCGCGCCGTCTGGGGTATCTGGAGGGTGCCCTTGATGCGGTCATTGTGCCGGCCCGTACGGCGAAGCGATCCCACCTCCCCGCGGAGCCTGCCTTCGGCTGTCGCGGCGGTCATGTACTCTGTGCGCGGCATCGTGCTCGCCCAGGAGCCCGCGGGTATGCCTGCACGCACAAGGGTCAGGGAAGGCAAAAGGCAAGCCGCATGCGACTTCGCAACAGCACACCCACCCAGCCCACTCGCAGCTCGCGCAAGGTTCTGATTCTCTCCGCAGACGTGGGAGAGGGCCACGCCGCCGCGGCGCGGGCGCTGGCCGAACAGGTCGCCTCCTCGCCGGAGCCCGCCGAGGCCACGGTCATCGACGGCCTGGCCGCGATGGGGCCGCTGCTACGGCAGGTCGTGCAGGACGGCTATCGCATCCAGCTCAAGCTGATGCCATGGACATACACCGTCGTCTACTGGCTGTTGGAGCACGTCGCTCCCGTGCGCTGGGTCGCTCGCAAGGTGCTATGCCTGCTTGGCGGTCGCCCGCTTGCAAATCGGATCGACGAACACGCCCCCGACGTGATCGTCTCCACACACCCGGCGATCACGGTCGTGCTCGCGTGGCTTCGCCGCCGCGGCGCGATCGACTGTCCGACAGTCGCGACGATCACCGACCTGACCGGACTCTTCTTCTGGGCTCAGCCGGGCATCGATCAGCATCTCGTAATGTACGACGCCTCGATCCCAGCTGTGGAGAGGATCGCCGGCGAGGGCAGCGTCACGCTCGTGCGGCCGCTGATCTCGGCGGAGTTCTTGCGGCCGCGCTGCCCGCTTCTCGCACGGCGCTCGCTTGGCTTGCCTGAGGACGGTCGCATGGTGATCGTCTCCGGTGGAGGCTGGGGCGTTGGAGACATAGAGGGCGCCGTGAAGGAGCTCTGTGAGGCCGACGGAATCGGCTGCGTGGTCTGCCTGGCAGGGCGCAACGAGCAGTTGCATGAGCGGCTGAGCCGGGTGTTCGCCGATGAGGGTCGAGTGCACGTCTACGGCTTCACCGATCGGATGCCCGATCTGCTCACGGCAGCCGACGTGCTCGTCCACGCCACCGGCGGGGTGACCTGCCTCGAGGCGCGTGCCACGGGCACGCCGGTGGTCTCCTATGGTCTGCCGGTTGGCCACGCGCGGCTGAACACGCGCGCGATGGCGGACCTCGACCTGCTGCGGCTAGCAGGCGACACAGAGGATCTCGTAGAGCAGGTGCGCGCATCCTTTGCCGAACGAGCGCCTGTGCGAGAGCGCGCGGTGACGATCGCGCAGCAGCGGGGGCCGGCGCTCCTTGGGCTGCCCGGAATGGGCGCTCTAGCCGAGGCCCCCACGGGCGACTCCTCGAGGCCCGTGCCCACGGGAGTGGCATTGGACATAGAGCTCGCGAGGCTTGGGGCCGGCTCCGTGCAAGGCGGTGCGACAACGGAGTTTGCAAGCAGCGATCCAGCGGGCCAGCGCGCGGCAGTCGACATAGTGCTCGACCCTCCGCGGCGGGTTCTGCCGCGAGCGGTCTGGAGGGCTGCGCTCGTGACGGCCTCGGTGCAGCTTGCGATGCTGCTCGCACTGGGCACGTGGATCATGTCGACCGACGAGGTCAGCGCGCTGGCAAGCGTAATCCTGCACGCCGAGCCACTCACACGCGTCAAGACCGACCAGCGCGCCGTGGCCGTGATCGTGCGCGCTCCGGCTGCCGACATGACGCTGCTGGCGGGCGAGCTCGCGCAGCGTGGCATCCACGTCTCCTTCGCGGACAACGGCAGCGCGCCCCCTCAGGCGACGGTCAGGAGCATGCGCGCCTTGAGCGAGCAGGTGGTCCCGCAGATGCCGGTCTCTGCAACGTTGCTTCGCTGGCTGCGCACCCGCGGCATCCTCGGCGCCCAGGCTCATGCGCTCGGGCTCGACCACGGCTACTACTTCCTACAGCCCGATGGCGGCCTCACCGTGGGCCAGATGGTTCTTGCACGCAGCGCAGACGCCAAGCCGGTCAAGGGCGCTGAGAGGTTCTCTGCGACCTCGCAGTCTCACCGGTCGGCGCGCGCCGGCGACGTCCTTGTCGTAAGCGCCGACGGATCGCGTGCCTCGCTGCTCGGATTGGAGCGGCTGGTGGGCCGCCTGCGCTCCGAGGGACTGGAACCGGAGTCGCTGGGCGCGCTGACGCGCTCGCCCTCCATAAGGGCCACCAGCAGCGGGGAGCGGGCGAGCAGCGCGGCGCCCGCGACCAGCACCGCGAGGGCGAGCACGAGCGGCACGCCGTCGAGCACGGTGCTCGTGAAGCTTTCGCCGAGTAGCAGCAGCGCCAGCACGACCGGCACGACCGTCTGAGTCACGAACACGATTGGCGCGACCTGGATCGCCGGCCGCGACTGCAGGGCGCTCATCTCACTGAGGGTGCCGAGCGCCGAGGCGACGCCGGTCGCCGCGGCCCAGCCGAGTGCGATCCCAAGCTGGCCCTTGCCCAGCGCGTCGGAGGCGAGCTTGGTGCTCACGCCAGCCCAGCCGAAGGCAAGGCCGGCCGAGAGCATCGTAATCGAGGCGGCCGGGTGATGGAAGAGGCGCAGCAGGTAGGGCAGCAGGCTCGCGGTCGCAAGACAGGCGAGCACGATGTAGAGCGCAAGGCTGCCGACGTATTCGTCGCTGCGGCTTGGGGCGGTGAGCGCGATGCCGGCTACGCCGATGATGATCGCCGCCATGGCGATGTGCTCGAGGCGCCCCGCCCGCTCGCCGAGCATCCGCTCGCCCACGAGCATCAGCACCAGCAGCCCTGCTGCGAGCGTCGGCTGCACGACCACGAGCGGCGCGAGCAGGAGCGCGAGGACCTGCAGCGGCCAGCCGAGCATCGAGAGCCCGGTGCCGAGGAGCCATCTCCTGCGCCGGACCAACCTCGCGACGAGGGCGAGTCGCAGGTGCGCTTGGGAGGGAGTCTCCTTGGCGTCCATCGCCTGGAAGGCGACCCCTATGCTGTATAGGCTCGATGCCACGACGGCTGCGAGCAGTCCAAGGATGAGATCGACCATGACCGCCGATGATCGCAGTCTTGGCGTAAAGGCTGCTTGTACAGCGCTGGGTCTTGCAGGCTTCTCCTACTTGCTGCCGGCGCTCACGGGCCTCAGCTACCAGTTCCCCGCTTTCGCTCCCGCCTCGGTGAGGCTGCGACGCGCGTTCGGCGTGCAGGACGGCACAGCCGGCGGGGCGGGCTGTGCGCTCACCTTCGACGACGGGCCTCATCCGCAGGGAACCCCGGCGGTGCTGGAGGCGCTCAGTGCCGCGGATGCAAAGGCCACCTTCTTCCTCGTCGGGGAGCAGGTGCGCGCCAACCCCGCTCTGGCGCGGGAGATCGTGGCGCAGGGGCACTGGATCGGCCTGCACTGCGATCGCCACCGCAACCTCCTGCGCTTGGGCCCGGCTCAGGTGCGGCGCGACATCGCAAGGGCCAGGGAGACGATCGGCGAGGCGACGGGCGTCGCTCCGCTGCTCTACAGGCCGCCATATGGGATCCTCAACGCCGAGGCGCTGCGGATCGCAAGGCAGCATGGCTGGAGGACGCTGTTGTGGAGCCACTGGGGCCGCGACTGGGAAGCCAAGGCGACCCCGGAGTCGATCACCGCCCTCGTGACCGCTGATCTGCGCCCGGGGTCGTTGCTGCTGCTGCACGACGCCGATGACTATGGCGCGAGCGGGTCCTGGCGCCGGACCGCCGCCGCCCTGCCGCGCGTGCTGGAACGCATCGGCGAGGCAGGGCTTACGCTCACGGCGCCCTGAGCAGCCGTGCACCTCGGCGCCGGTGGGTAGCATCATCCGCTTGGCAACCGAGCTGAGCACAGATGCACAGGTCGCCTCCCTCCGGCGGCGGATCGCCGTATCAGCTGGCTGGCTGACGGATGCCAGGGCACGCCGCTCGCCCCTGTGGGCCGAGGCGCTCGTGATCGCCTGGCTCTGCTGGCTCTACGACATCCTCACCAACCTGGCTCCCACTCGCCGTGCAATCGCGCTGCGCCATGCCGCCGCCGCGTTGCACCTGGAGCGCGTGCTCGGCATCGACCCGGAGCTCTCGCTCAATCGCTGGCTGGCCTCTCAGCACGCGCTTGCGCTCGTGCTCTCCGACTACTACGACAACGCCCACTTCGTCGTCACGCTCGGCCTGCTCGCTGTGCTCTGGTGGCGGCGGCCCGACGTAT
This sequence comes from uncultured Actinomycetota bacterium, assembly GCA_963757925.1. GTDB lineage: Bacteria > Actinomycetota > Thermoleophilia > Solirubrobacterales > Solirubrobacteraceae > Palsa-744. Next base: position 65,823 of record CAVWTE010000011.1, on the reverse strand, counting down.
ATCCCTCGCTGCGCAACGCGCTCGTGGTGATGAACGTGCTGGCCTTCGCCGTGTTCTGGCTGTGGCCGATGGCGCCCCCGCGCATGCTCCCGGGCTCCGGCTTCACCGACGTGGTTGCCGCGACTCACGCCTTCGGCTCCTGGCACACAGGCAGCCTTGCCCACGACGCAGATCAATACGCGGCCATGCCATCGTTGCACATCGCCTGGGCGCTCTGGTGCGCTGTGGTGATCTGGCGGCTGACCCCGCGCCGCTGGCTGCGGGCGCTCGGCCTGTTGCACGTGTCGGTCACGGCATTCGTGGTGCTCAGCACCGGCAACCACCTCCTGCTCGACGTGCTCGCGGGAGCCGCGACCGCGGGGCTTGCCTTCGGGATCGTGGCGCTCGCCGTCAGGGTGCTCGCCAATATGGCTTTGCGAAGCCAGTATCGAATGTCACAAACTTGTCACGAAGTCTCGCATCCGGTAGACTCTCCTACCGGCCGCCGCGGATCCCGATCGACTGATCGGCCGCCGCGAGACAGGGGTTGGCTTCCTATCCAGAGAGCAAGCCGGCCCGCCCCTCTATAGGCTGGCCGCTACCAAATGCGACACAACGAGGCAAGAAGATCTGGCACCGGCGCGGACTGCGCGCGGAGCCGCCACGCGCGAGGCGCAGCCACGCGCGGCGCTGTCGGCGCTGCTGCGAGAGGAGTGTTTCTCTCGAGCTGCGCTACGCGCCATCGAGCTTGCCGGAACGGCGCCCGACGCGCCCTGTGCCATGCCGCGCGAAGAGGCCACGCGCCTCTGCAAAGCGGCACAGGGCACTTCGAAGCTGTGCGGTAGGGTGCCCGCGGCAATGATGCAAGACTCCCTCGGGCATACCGAGCTGGCACCGCTGCGCGGCATCGAGACGCCTGCCCCCGCCGTCCGGGGGCGGGGCCTGTTCGCAGGGCTGCTGCGCAACCTCGACGTGCCGCTCGTCGTCCTCTTTGCGATCCCCGCACTCGCGCTCGGCGCCCCCGGCCTTGGGTACGCGATCGGGGCGGTAGCCTGGATCGTGCAGCGGATCCTCGCCAAGACCGATCGCCGCTGGATCAAGCAGGCGCGCGAGCCGCGCACCCAGCTCGGGCTGAACCTCTTCGAGGCGTTCGGGCGGATCTGGCTGCTGGCCGGTGCGATCGTCGCCGCCGGATTGATCGGCGGACGCCCTGACGGGCTCACCTCCGCTCTTGTGATCTTCGGCGCCTATTCGATCGCCTTCGCGATCAGGGTCCTCACCGGGCCCCCCGACCGCCGTGCCGACGGTGCCTCCTCCGCGAGATCTGTGCGATGAGTGCCGTCCAAGCGCATCCCGCAGGCGGTCCAGCGCTCGGCGGCGCCCCCAGGGGCGGCCGCTTCAGCCGGATGAGCAAGGGCAAGAAGATCGGCTGGGGAATTGCGCTGATCTACGTGCTCGGCCTCGTCGTCCTCGGGCTCATCTACGGCATCAAAGGCCACAAAAACGAAACCTTCAACGTCATCGACTCCTTCCACCTGCTGACGTGGTTCAGCGTCGGTGGGATCGCCTTCAACAAGGGCGTGATGTACCTGCTGATCACCACGGGACTGACGATCGGGGTAATGCTCACAGTCGCGCGGCGCATGCAGGCGCGACCGGAAGGCCGCCTGCAGGTCGCGGTGGAATGGCTCTACGACATCGCGATGAACGTCACGCGCGAGAGCATGGACGAAGACCTTGCGAGGAGATGGTTCCCCGTGATCGCCACCCTCTTCGTCTTCATCCTGATCACCAACCTGATCGGTTACATCCCGCTGCCGGTCGATTCGGCGCAGACCTTCAACGTCTTCGGCGTCAAAGTGCCAGCCTTCCAGATCTATGCCGCCGACACCAACGTGGCGGTGCCGCTGCTGCTCTCGCTCGGCGTGTTCATCGCCTTCAACGTGGAAGGCGTAAGAGCGCACGGCCCGCTTGGTTACATCAAAAGCCTCGTCCCGGCAGGGATGAAAGGCCCGATGCTGATCCTGATCTATCCGCTCGAGATCGTCTCGACATTCCTGCGCCTGCTCTCGCTGACGATCCGGCTGTGGGCCAACCTGCTTGCAGGTCACCTGCTGATCGACTTCATGGGCGGCGCGCTTGCGGTGCTGCTTGGCCTGCAGCTGCTCGGCTGGTTGACGCTGCCCATCGGGGTCGCGATCTATCTGCTGGAGGCCGTGCTGATCGCGGGCCTGCAGGCGTTCATCTTCGCAATCCTCACCGCCATTTATATCGGTGGGTCCACCTCCCACCACTAAGCACTGACAAGGAGCCTCACACAATGCTGACCCAACTCTTCGATCCCGCGCTCATCCAGGCAGCGGTCCACCCGCTCGTCCTCGCGGCGAGCTCGTCTGTTGAAGTGGGCCAGGACGCCGGTCGCGCGATCGCGCTGGGCGTCGGCGCAGGCGGCGGCGCCGCGGGCGCGGGCGCAGGCATCGGCATGCTCTTCGGCAAGGTGATCGAGTCGGTCACCCGCCAGCCCGAGATGCGCGACGAGATCACCTCGATCCAGTGGCTTGGCTTCGCGCTGACCGAGGCCACCTTCTTCTACGGCCTCGTCGGCGGGTTCATCGCCTTCTTCCTCTAGACCGATGGCACTTCTGGCAAACATCGCTGGCACTCCGATCGCCGCATCGAGCAACTCGTGGCTGATCACGCCCAACGTGGGCCTCACGGTCTGGACGCTGGTCGTGTTCGCGATCTCGCTGTTCATCCTCAGCAAGCTCGTCTTCCCGCGCATTCGCCAGGCGCTGGACGACCGCCGCAAGGCCATCACCGATTCGATCGACGCGGCGGAGCACACCCGTCAAGAGGCGGACAAGGTCCTCGTCGAATACCGCGAGCGGCTGACCGAAGCGCGTCAGCAGGCCGAGGAGATCGTGCAGCGCGCGCGTCAGCAGGCCGAGGCGCAGGGGCGCGAGGCGCACGCCGAAGCCGAATCGAGGCGCGAGCACCTGCTCGAGCAGACCAAGCGCGATATCGAAGCCGAGACGCGGCGCTCGATCGACCAGATCCGTCGTGAGGTCGCCGAGCTGACGGTGATGGCCACCGAGAAGGTGACGCGCAGAGTCCTGACCGAGGAGGACCAGCAGCGCCTTGTCCAGGACGCCCTGTCCGAGCTCGACTTCGAGACGCTGAGCAGCGGGGCACGGTAGGTCGATGCTCGTCCCCGGGACCCATAGCGGCGGAGTGCGCTGATGGAGCGGATCGCCGAGGTATACGCCCGCGCGCTGTTCGAGGCGGCGCAGGGCAGGGGCGTCCTCGACGCCGTGCGCGACCAGCTCGCGGCGTTCGTCGACGCACTGCAGGCCAACCGCAATCTGATGATCTTCTTCTTCTCCCCTTACTTCTCCGCCCAGGAGAAGAAGGAGGGGCTGCATCGCGCCGTCAGCGACGCCGATGAGACGTTCATGCAGTTCCTGGAGGTGCTCCTGGAGAGTCACAGGATGCCCGTGATCTTCGCGATCAAGGACCGCTACGAGCGGCTCTGGCGGGAGGAGATGAAGCTACTGCCCGTCGAAGTGACAAGTGCGGTCGGGCTCGACTCGCAGCTCGTGGCAAGCCTCGGCGATCGGATCGGCCAGCAGACCGGTCGCGAGGTCGAGCTCTCCAGCCGCGTCGACCCCGAGATCCTCGGCGGGATCGTCCTTCGTGTCGGCAACTTCGTGCTCGACGCCTCAATTCGCAACCAGCTCAATCAACTTCGCAAGCAAGTCGCGCAGGCGTAGTTAACCGCCTGCCAAGGAGCCAACTGATGCAGATCAACCCAGACGAGATCACCTCAATCCTCAAGAGCAGGATCGAAGGGCTGGACACCGCCAGCGCCGACCTGACCGAGGTCGGGACAGTGCTGTCGGTCGCAGACGGCATCTGCCGGATCCACGGCTTGGAGAACTGCATGTCCTTCGAGATGCTCGAGCTGCCACACGGGGTCACGGGCCTCGCGCTAAACCTCGAGTCCGACAACGTCGGCGCCGTGCTCTTCGGCGAGTGGGAGACGATCGTCGAGGGCGACACCGTCAAGCGCACCAAGCGCCTGCTGGAGATCCCCGTCGGTGAGCAGATGCTCGGCCGGATCGTCGACCCGCTCGGCAAACCGCTCGACGGCAAGGGCGAGATCACGGGCACTGAGCTTCGTCCCGCCGAGTTCAAGGCGCCCGGCGTGGTCCAGCGCCAGCCGGTCAAGGAACCGATGCTCACGGGCCTGAAGGCGATCGACTCGATGATCCCGATCGGCCGCGGACAGCGAGAGCTCATCATCGGCGACCGCCAGACCGGCAAGACCGCGATCGCGATCGACACGATCATCAACAACCGCGACAGGGACGTGGTTTGCGTATACGTCGCGATCGGCCAGCGCATGTCCACCGTCGTGCAGCTCGCGGAGACGCTGCGCCAGGCCGAAGCGCTGCAGAACACGATCATCGTTGCCGCGGCGGCCGACGAGGCCGCCCCGATCCAGTTCCTGGCGCCCTACGCGGGCGCGGCGATGGGTGAGCACTTCCTCTACAAAGGCAAGGCTGCGCTCTGCATCTACGACGACCTCACAAAGCACGCCTATGCCTACAGGCAGATGTCGCTGCTGCTGCGCCGCCCGCCCGGCCGCGAGGCATACCCCGGCGACGTCTTCTACCTGCACTCCAGGCTGCTGGAGCGCGCGGTCAAGCTCAATGACGAGCTCGGCGGCGGCTCGTTGACGGCACTGCCGGTGATCGAGACCCAGGCCGGCGACGTCTCGGCGTACATACCCACGAACGTGATCTCGATCACCGACGGGCAGATCTTCCTCGAGCCCGGCCTGTTCAACTCGGGCGTGCGTCCTGCGATCAATGTCGGAATCTCGGTCTCGCGCGTAGGCGGCAACGCCCAGATTGGGCCGATGCGCAAGGTCGCCGGGCGCCTGAAGCTGGAGCTCTCCCAGTACAGGGAGCTCGAGGCCTTCGCCCAGTTCGGCTCCGAGCTCGACCCCGAAACACAGAAGACCCTGGCGCGCGGGCAGCGGCTGGTGGCCACGCTCAACCAGGGCGAGCGCGAACCGCTGCCGGTCGCAGATCAGGTGGTTCAGATCTTCGCTGCCACCCAGGGCTTCCTGGACAGGATGCTGCTGGAGCGCGTCGGCGAGTTCCTGAAGGAGCTGACCGAACGCGCGCACGCCAACCACCACGAGCTGCTCGAGAAGATCACCGGCGGCGACTGGTCAGACGAGGTACAGGCGGAGTTGCATAAGACTGTGAGCGACTTTGCCGAGGACTTCGGATACGACCTCGACGTGGAAGGCCACCCGATCGAGCTCGATACGCCCCCCGCGCGTCCCCTCTCCCAGCCCGACGCTCAGGAGTCGGCCCAGCTTGCGGAGGCCGCGGCCTAGCGCCGCGGTCACCCGCTCGGAGCTTCAGGAGCCCCAATGGCCTCACAGCGCGACGTCAGGAACCGCATCGCAGCGGTCAAGAACATCCAGAAGATCACGCGGGCGATGGAGATGGTTGCCGCCGCGCGGCTTCGCCGTGCCGAACAGCGGATCGAGGCGCTTCGTCCCTACGTCGGTGCGATCCGGCGGATGACAAGGGACGCGGCCAAGGCTGCCGGCCACGTGCCGAGCGTGCCGATCCTCGCCGAGCACGAGAGCCTCGACGCCGTAGGCCTGCTGCTCGTCGCTGGCGACAGGGGCCTTGCGGGAGCGTTCAACTCGAACATCGTCAGGGCCGGTGTCGCCGCGGGCCGCGAGCACAGTGGCGATGGGCAGAGAGTGCTCTACTTCGCCTCCGGGCGCCGCCCGGCCTCATCGCTCACCTTCCGTGGCCTGGAGCCAACCGAGAGCTTCATCGGCTTCACCGACCGGCCCGCCTACGCGGATGCGCGCAGGATCGCCGAGCGGCTGATGGCTGCCTACGTCGACGGTGACCTCGACCGGGTCGAGGTCTTCTACAACAGCTACGTCTCGCCGATGTCTCAGATCGTGCGTCGCGAGACGCTGCTGCCGCTCGCCCAGGCGACGTTGCTGGCCGAGAGCGGCGAGGAGCAGGAGCATGGGGCTGCCGAGGAGGGCAGTGCGCCGGGTGCGGCGCAGGATGCCCCGCGCCGCATGAACGTCGAGTACGAGCCGGATGCCGAAGCCGTGCTCAAGCGGCTCGTGCCCGACTACGTGAAGCTCTCGATCTACCGCGCCCTGCTGGAGTCCACGGCCTCCGAGCATGGCGCCCGCATGACTGCGATGCGAAACGCCTCACAGAACGCAGGCGAGCTGATCAAGGACCTCACGCTGGAGATGAACCGCGTCCGCCAGGCGGAAATCACCCAGGAGATCATGGAGGTAGTCGCTGGCGCCGAGGGACTTGGCTGAGGCTCTCGGCTAGGGTGGACTAAGAGAACTTGAAGATGAACCAGGAGAATTGAGATCAATGGACGCGAGCATTGCCACAACACCGACCAGCGGCCCGGGCGCGCCCGCTGAGAGCGCCGACGGCAAGCGCAACGTCGGGCGCATCGAGGAGATCCAGGGCGTCGTGATCGAGGCCGTCTTCCCAGAGCGCCTGCCCGAGATCAACCACGCGATCACTATCGCCCGACCAGCGGCCGCGGCCGAGGAGGAGGCGGAGGGGATCAGCACCGAGGCTGGCGGCGAGGTGCTCGTCTGCGAGGTCCAGCAGCACCTCGGCGACGACCGCGTCAGGGCCGTTGCGATGGACTCCACCGATGGCCTGGCTCGTGGCACCGAGGTGCTCGACACCGGCGGCCCGATCACCGTGCCGGTGGGCGAGGCGACGCTCGGGCGCATCTTCAACCTGCTCGGCGAACCGATCGACCTCGGCGAGTCGATGCCCACCGACGTCAAGCGTCGTCCGATTCACCAGGACGCGCCGCGCGTCGAGGACCTCTCCCCGACCACGGAGATGTTCGAGACCGGCATCAAGGTGGTCGACCTGCTCGCGCCCTACGCCAAGGGCGGCAAGGTCGGGCTCTTCGGCGGCGCCGGCGTGGGCAAGACCGTGATCATCCAGGAGCTCATCCACAACCTCGCAAAGGAGCACGGGGGCCTCTCCGCCTTCTGCGGCGTGGGCGAGCGCACGCGCGAGGGCAACGACCTCTGGCTCGAGATGAAGGAGTCGGGCGTCATCGACAAGACGATGCTCGTCTTCGGCCAGATGAACGAGCCGCCTGGAGCCCGCATGCGCGTCGCGCTCTCGGGCCTGACGATGGCCGAACACTTCCGCGACCAGGGCCAGGACGTGCTGCTGTTCGTGGACAACATCTTCCGCTTCGTCCAGGCGGGCTCCGAGGTCTCGGCTCTGCTCGGCCGCATGCCCTCCCAGGTCGGCTACCAGCCGACGCTCACCACCGAGATGGGCGAGCTGCAGGAGCGGATCACATCTACCCGCACCGGCTCGGTCACCTCCGTGCAGGCGATCTACGTGCCCGCCGACGATCTGACCGATCCGGCGCCGGCCTCGGTGTTCGCGCACCTGAACGCCACGACCGTGCTCTCGCGAAGCATCGCGGAGAAGGGGATCTACCCAGCCGTCGATCCGCTCGACTCGACCTCGACGATCTTGAAGGCAGACCTTCTCGGTGAGGACCACTTCCGCGTGGCCAACCGTGTCAAGGAGGTGCTGCAACGCTACAAGGAGCTGCAGGACATCATCGCGATCCTCGGCATCGACGAGCTCTCCGACGAGGACAAGCTGGTGGTGCAGCGGGCCCGCAAGATCGAGCGCTTCCTCTCCCAGCCCTTCCACGTCGCCGAGCAGTTCACCGGCACGCCCGGCACCTACGTGCCGATCAAGGAGACGATCCGCGGCTTCGAAGAGATCCTCGACGGCAAGCACGACGAGGTGCCCGAGCGGGCGTTCTTCTTGAAGGGCACGATCGACGACGTCCTCGCCGACGCGCAGCGGTAGAGCATGGCCCACGCCAAGTTCCCAGTCGAAGTGCTGACGCCCGAGGGCGAGGTCTTCTCCGAGGAGGTGGAGATGGTCTCCACCCGCACCGGCCTCGGCTCGATCGGCTTGCTGGCCAGGCACGAGCCCCTGCTTGCGACGCTCGTGCCGGGTGAGCTTCGGATCTACCGCTCAGAGGAGGAGATCGTGCGCTTCGCGCAGGCGGAGGGCTATCTGCAGTTCATCGACAACCACGCGCTGCTGCTGGTCGAGGAGGCGATCGCGCCCGATCAGCTCGACCGGCCCTCGCTCGAGAGCAAGCTCTCCGATGCGCGTGGCGTAGCCGACCGGGCCGAAGAGGGCAGCGAGGAGCGTGCGAGCGCCCTGCGCGACGCAAAGCGCTACGAAGCCTTCTTGGCGATCGGCGAGTAGCCTTTCGCCTCATGGAGGCGCAGGATCCAGCCGCTGCTCACTTCCAGCGCAAGCGTCCGGGCTGGTTCACGGCGCACGTCTTCAACCCGCTCGTCGGCGCCTTGACGGGTATGGGCGTCAGCCTGATGGGCTCCCGCGTGCTGGAGGTGAAGGGGCGAACCAGCGGCACGCCGCGGCGCACGCCGGTCAACCTGCTCTCCTTCGAGGGGGAGCGCTACCTGGTCGCCCCGCGAGGCGAGACGCAGTGGGTGCGCAATCTCAGGGCCAGTGGGGAAGGGCGGCTGCTGCTCGGGCGCCGAGGCGAGAGCTTTGGCGCGGTTGAGATCCCAGACGAGCAGAAGCCGCCGATCCTACGGGCCTACCTGAAGCGCTGGAAGGCAGAGGTGGGCGTGTTCTTCGACGGGGTGGGGCCGGACTCTCCAGAGGAGCAGTTGCTCGCCGCGGCGCCCAGGCACCCGGTGTTCAAGCTGTCCTAGACGGCGCTCCTGGATGCGGGCCACGGTCGTCTGCCGGTGCACCCCGGCAGGACGGATGGCGGATCACGGCAAGCGTGGCGTGCGGCGGCGTGGCGCAACCCGTGCGTGAGCAGTGCCGCTAGCCTTCCGCCTCCAGTGGGCGATCTCTCACTTCCCCGATGAGCGCTGAGCGCGAGCCGATCGGCGTGATCGGCACAGGATACGTCGGTCTGGTGACCGCGGCGGGCTTCGCTTCCCTTGGCAGCGAGGTGTTCTGCGTGGACACCGACGCCGAGAAGGTCGACCGGCTGCTCGCCGGCAATGTCCCGATCTACGAGCCTGGGCTGCCGGAGCTGATCGAGCAGCACCGCAGCCGGATGCACTTCTCCACGAAGCTCGCCGACGCGGTGCAGCACACGCGGCTGCTCTTCGTTGCCGTCGGCACTCCCCCGACTGCCTCGGGCGATGCCGATCTGAGCGCCGTGCATCAGGTGGTCGACGCGATGCCCGTCTCGGAGAGCCACGCCCTGGTGATGAAGTCGACGGTGCCCTGCGGCACGGGCGCGACGATCCAGCGGGTACTGCGTGAGCGGGGCCGCGGCGGACTGCGCTACGTCTCCTGTCCCGAGTTCCTGAAGGAGGGCTCGGCGGTCGGTGACTTCCTGGCCCCCGATCGCGTCGTTGTCGGCGATGAGGGCGACTGGGCCGGCGATGCGGTCGTGGAGCTGTATGAGCCGCTCGGGGCGCCGCTGGTGCGCACCGACATCGCAAGCGCGGAGATGACCAAGCTGGCCGCGAATGCGTTCCTGGCGACCAAGATCTCCTTCATCAACGAGATCGCCAACGTCTGCGAGCAGCTCGGCGCCGACGTGGTCGAGGTGGCGCAGGGGATGGGCCTGGACAGCCGCATAGGGCCGAAGTTCCTGCAGGCCGGAATCGGCTACGGCGGCAGCTGCTTCACCAAGGATGTCAGCGCCCTGAAGCTGCTTGCGGGCAACTCCGGCTACCACTTCCAGCTGCTGAGCTCGGTGATCGAGGTCAACGAGCTGCAGAAGCGCCGCGTGGTGGCAAAGCTCCAGCGGCACCTCGGTGAGCTGGCGGGCCGTCGCATCGCACTGCTCGGGCTCGCCTTCAAGCCGAACACAGACGACATGCGCGGCGCCTCCTCGCTCGTGCTGGCTGCGCGCCTGCAGGCCGAGGGCGCCCAGGTGCGCGCCTACGACCCCGTGGCCGAGCAGGAGGCGCGCAAGCTGATGCCCGATCTGGAGTACTCCTCCTCGGTGGAGGATGTGCTGCAAGATGCCGACGCCGCGATCCTCGTGACGGAGTGGCCGCAGTTCCTCCAGCTAGACTGGCGCGATGTCGCAGCCAGGATGCTGGGAGACCTCGTGATCGACGGACGCAACGCCCTCGACGGGCGGGCGGTGGAGCAGGCGGGGCTCACATACGAGGGAATGGGGCGCAGACCATGCAGGCGGTGATCCTCGTTGGCGGGGAGGGCAGGCGCCTTCGGCCGCTCACCTCGACTGTGCCAAAGCCGGTCGTCCCGCTCGTGGACCGGCCCTTCATCGCCTACATGCTGCAATGGCTCGCAGAGCACGGCGTCGACGACGTGATCATGTCCTGCGGCTTCCTGGCCTCAGGCGTGCGCAATGTGCTCGGCGACGGCTCCGCCTATGGTCTTCGCCTGCGGTTCGTGGAGGAGCCCGACCCGCGTGGCACCGCAGGGGCGCTGAAGTTCGCCGAGTCGATGCTTGACGAACGCTTCCTGATGCTCAACGGCGACGTCCTGACCGACATCGACCTGAGTGCCCAGGTTGCACAGCACGAGCGCTCGGGTGCAAAGGCCACGCTCGCTCTGGTTCCCGTGCGGGATCCGAGCGCCTACGGACTCGTGCACCTGGACGCCGAGAATGCGGTGCTCGACTTCCTGGAGAAGCCGAGCCCCGATCAGATCGATACGAACATGATCAGCGCCGGCGCCTACGTGCTCGACCGCGAGGTCCTCGATCTGGTGCCGGCCGACCGCAAGGTGTCGATCGAGCGTGAAGTCTGGCCGCTGCTGGTGGGAGAGGGCCTGTACGGCTACCCCTCCGAGAGCTATTGGCTTGACATAGGAACGCCCGATCGATACCTGAAGGCGACATTCGACATCATCGAGGGCAACGTGAGCACAGAGGTTCGCGAGCGCCTCGGCGCCGACTATCTGGCGGTCGCTCCCAGCGCGGAGGTGCTGGGCAGAGTGATCCCTCCGGCGGTGCTCGAACGCGGCGTGAAGATCGCAGACGGCGCGCACGCAGGATCGCTGGTCGTGCTCGGCCAGGGCGTGAGCCTCGCCGAAGGGGCCAGCGTCGAGCGGGCGGTCGTGCTCGACGGCACTGAGATCGGGGAGGGTTGCACGTTGCGGGACTGCATCGTGGCCGCCGGCTGCAGGATCGGCCCGCGCACACATCTGAGTGGTGGGGTCGTGCTCGGCGAGGGCGTGACTCTCGGAGCGGACAACGTGATCGCGGGCGGCGCGCGTATCTTCCCGGGTGTAAGCATCCCCGACGGCGCGATCAAGTTCTGATCGGCCACGCCTGATTGCTGCGATTACGGGAGAATGACCAGATGAGCGACGGCGCCCCCGCATCGATACCGACAATTGAAGAGCTCACACGCGAGGCGATCGCGCGTGTGGACGTCTCGGGGCAGCTGCGCGACGTGCTTGGCCTGCCGGATCATCTGCGCGACGCGCTCTGGCGGGTGGAGTCGGCGATCATGTCCGAATGGAACACCCCCGGTGGCCTCGTCGTCGCAGGCATGGGGGGTTCCGCGATCGGCGGCGCGCTCGCGCGGGCTGCGCTCGGCGACCACTCCTCCCGCCCGATCTTCGTGACCAGAGCCTATGGCTTGCCGTCGTGGACCACGCCGGAGACGACGGTGCTCTGCGCGAGCTATTCCGGGAACACCGAGGAGACGCTTGCCTGCTACGAATCGGCCGGCGCGCTCGGCGCCCAGCGGGTCGTCGTCACGACCGGCGGCCGCCTCGCTGCGATGGCCAGGGACGACGGCATCCCCGTGATCCCGGTACCCGGTGGCTTCCAGCCACGGGCGGCGGTCGCCTACATGACCGTCGCCGCGCTCGAGGTGGCGGCTCTCTGCGGGGCCGGTCCGCGGCTGACCTCCGAGATCGATGTGGCCGCGGCCCACACCGAGCAGCTGGTCGCCGAGTGGGGCCCGGAGTCAGCGGAGGACTCGCTTGCCAAGTCGGTCTCTCGCGCGCTGCATGGAACCATCCCGGTGATCGCCGGAGCGGGGCTGACGGCGCCGATCGCCTACCGGTGGAAGACACAGATCAACGAGAACGCGAAGGTGCCCGCCTTCTCCCACGAGCTTCCGGAGCTCGACCACAACGAGATCGTGGGCTGGGAAGGCTCTGCCGAGCTCGGCAGGTTCGCGGCGGTATTCCTGGATGACTCCGACGCGCATCCCCGCGTGAAGGAGCGGATCGAGCTGACCGAGCGTCTGATAGCCCCGCACGCCGCTGCCTGCCTGCGCATAGAGACCCGGGGCGAGAGCGCCTTCGAGCGGGTGATCTCGCTCGTGCTGCTGGGCGACCTCGTCTCCATCTACCTCGCATGCCTGCGCGGCGTGGACCCCGGACCGGTCGAGGTGATCGAGCGTCTGAAGGCCGGCCTGAGCCAGCGCTGAGGGCTCTCCCGCGATTCCACGGGGCCGCCGTGCGGGCTCGCGGCGGTGCGGCATGAGCGGCACGCAAAGCCGATTGCTAAGGTGGCCCGCATGACCCCGACAGCCACGCAGACCTCAACCGACTTCAAGGTAGCCGACCTCTCACTCGCCGAGTTCGGCCGCAAGGAGATCACGCTCGCCGAGCACGAGATGCCCGGGCTGATGGCGCTGCGGCGGGAGCACGGCGATGCGCAGCCCCTACGGGGAGCGCGGATCACGGGATCCCTGCACATGACGATCCAGACGGCCGTCCTGATAGAGACGCTCACGTCGCTCGGCGCGCAGGTGCGTTGGTGCAGTTGCAACATCTTCTCCACCCAGGACCACGCCGCCGCCGCGGTCGTCGTAGGACCTCGGGGCAGCGCGGAGGATCCGCAGGGCGTGCCCGTCTTTGCCTGGAAGGGAGAGACACTCGAGGAGTACTGGTGGTGCACCGAGCAGGCGCTTTCTTGGCCGGCAGCCGATGGCCAGGGCTCAGATGGGCCGAACATGATCCTCGACGATGGCGGCGATGCGACGCTGCTCGTGCACAAGGGCGCGGCGATGGAGAAGGCGGGCGCGGCCGAGGATCCGGCCAGCGCGGACTCGGAGGAGATGCAGGTCGTGCTTGGCCTCCTCCAGGCCAGTCTCGCCGGGGATCCGGGGCGCTTCGGCAGGATTGCAGCCGGCATCAAGGGCGTCACCGAGGAGACGACCACCGGCGTGCACAGGCTCTACCAGATGATGCAGGAGGGCGAGCTGCTCTTCCCTGCGATCAACGTGAACGACTCGGTCACTAAGTCGAAGTTCGACAACCTATATGGCTGCAGGCACTCGCTGATCGACGGCATCAACCGTGCGACCGACGTGATGATCGGCGGCAAGGTGGCGCTCGTGTGCGGCTTCGGCGACGTCGGCAAGGGATGTGCGGAGTCGCTGCGCGGCCAGGGCGCCCGGGTGCTGATCACCGAGATCGACCCGATCTGCGCGCTCCAGGCTGCCATGCAGGGCTACGAGGTGCGCACGCTCGACGAAGTGGTCGACAGCGTCGACATCTTCGTGACAGCGACGGGCAACAAGGACATCATCACCGCGGAGCACATGGCTCGCATGAAGCACCAGGCGATCGTGGGCAACATCGGCCACTTCGACAACGAGATCGACGTCGCGGGCCTGGCCGCCACGCCTGGCATAGAGCGCGTGAACATAAAGCCGCAGGTAGACGAGTGGGTCTTTCCCGATGGCCACGCGATCATCCTGCTCTCCGAGGGCAGGCTGCTGAATCTCGGCAACGCAACGGGACACCCGAGCTTCGTGATGAGCAACTCCTTCACCAACCAGGTGATTGCTCAGATCGAGCTGTTTGGCAGCGGGGAGCAGTACCCGCTCGGAGTCCACGTACTGCCCAAGCATCTCGACGAGAAGGTCGCAAGCTTGCATCTGGATGCGCTCGGCGTAAAGCTGACGCGGCTGACCGACACCCAGGCGACCTACCTCGGGATTCCGGTGCAGGGGCCCTTCAAGCCAGATCACTACCGCTACTGACCGGGAACCCGCCAGCCGGCTCCATGCTGCGTCCTTGGTCGCTCGCGTGCGATGAGCACGCCACGCTCGGTGCGTTCTTGCTTGGCATGGTCGGCCGGCCGATGGTCGCTGGCTCCTCGGCGAAGCGGCGAGGCAAGCCATGAAGGCGATGGTCCTGGCGGCCGGGCTCGGCACACGGCTGCGTCCGCTGACCTACGAGATCCCCAAGCCGATGGTGCCGGTGCTCGACCGGCCCGTGATGGCTCACATCCTCGATCTGCTCGCCGATCATGGCTTCGAGGAGGTGATCGCCAACCTGCACTACTTTCCAGAGACGATCACCGAGCATTTCGGGCAGCGCCTGACCTACCGCTTCGAGCCCGAGCTGCTCGGCACCGCGGGTGGGGTGCGCGGCTGCGCGGAGTTCTTCGGGCAGGAGAGCTTCCTGGTGATCTCAGGCGATGCGCTCACCGACATCGACCTCACAGCACTCATAGAGCGTCACCGGCAGGCGGGCGGAGTGGCCACTCTTGCGGTCAAGAAAGTGACCGACACGCGCGAGTACGGCGTCGTCCTGCACGACAGGGAGGGCCGGATCACCGGCTTCCAGGAGAAGCCTGCCCCCGAGGAAGCGCTCTCGGACCTCGGCAACTGCGGGATCTATGTCTTTACGCCCGAGATATTCGACTACTTTCCCAAGCGGCCGTTCGTGGACTTCGCCAAGGACGTCTTTCCCACGCTGCTTGCGGGGGACGTGCCGTTCCACATCCACGAGACCAGGGAGTACTGGAATGACGTCGGCTCGCTGGCGGAGCTTCGCCAGGGAACCTTCGACGCGCTGCGCGGGGAGTTGCGCGTGCGAATGCAGGGCAGCGAGCGCAGCCCCGGCGTGATCCTCGCTGAGGGTTGCGATCTGCCCGACAGCGTGGAAGTCGATGGGGCGGTGTGGATAGGTGCCGGCGCGAGCGTGGGGGAGGGATGCCGGCTGATGGGGCCGATCGTGATCGGCGACGGCGCAAGGATCGGGGCCGGCGCGCAGTTGCGATCGAGCATCGTCTTCCCGGGCACGGAGATCGCTCCGGGGGCGCTCGTGATCGGTGCGATCGAGGGTCACGCCGAGATCGCCAAGAGCCTTCGCCGCCCGGACTGACCTCCTGGCATCGGCCAAGGCTCGCCGAGGCTTTCAGCACTCACGCAAGAAGGCCTCGGATTACCAGCGGCCCATTCGTGGAAACACGGTGGACAGACGCCGGGCTTCGGCGTAGCATCGAAACCGATTCCACATCTCCAGACCAAGAATGGAGGCCGATGATGCAGATCGACATCAAGGGCCGCAACGTCCCGGTCACCGATGAGATACGCGCGCGCGTCACGCGCCGGCTCGAGAAGATCTCGCGCCAGGTCTCGCCACTGGCTCGAGCCGAGCTGGAGATATTCAGAGAGCGCAATCCCTCGATCCCCGATCGCGAGGTGGCAGAGGCAACGCTCTACCTCAAGGGTGCGACCCTGCGTGCGCGGGAGGCCTCGACGGACATGCAGCACTCGCTGAACCTCGTCGCTGAGGAGCTTGCCCGCCAGGTCAAGCGCCACCGCGACAAGCGCCGCCGCAGGCGCGAGCAGCGAGCCGCCGCGGCGCCAGAGCGCCAGCCGGTGGAGCCGTTGCCCGAGCCGCAGCCCGCGGTGCTGCTGCTTGGCGGCTGACCTCGCGCCGAATCGGCGCCCAGTCGCTACCCTGAGGACGTGTCCATCCTAGACCGGGCCCTCAACATCGGCGAGGGCAAGAAGTTCAAGCAGTATCAGGGCCGCGTGGCGCAGATCGGCGTCTTCGAGGAGGAGCTCGAACACGAGGACGACGGCGAGCTGCGCGAGCGCATGGAGGTCCTCCGCGAACGCGCGGCGCAGGGCGAGGACCTCGACGATCTGCTGCCCGAGTGCTTCGCGCTCGTGCGCGAGACGGGCCGGCGGACGATGGGGATGCGCCACTTCGACGTCCAGCTGATCGGCGGCATGGCTCTCCACGATGGGCAGATCGCCGAGATGAAGACCGGTGAGGGCAAGACCCTGACCGCAACGCTTGCGGTCGCTCTGAACTCGCTTGCCGTCAGGAAGGACGGGGCGGGCGGGGAGCCGGTCCGCAAGGGCGTCCACGTGGTCACGGTCAACGACTACCTGGCAAAGCGCGACGCAGAATGGATGAGCCCGATCTACGAGGCGCTAGGCATCACGGTCGGGGTGCTCCAGAACATGCAGCCCTATGAGGAGAAGCAGGTCGCCTATGCCTGCGACGTGGTCTATGCCACCAACTCCGAGCTCGGCTTCGACTATCTGCGTGACAACATGGCCAAGGACCTCGCCGAAAGGGTCCAGCGCGGACATCCGTTTGCGATCGTGGATGAGGTCGACAACATCCTGATCGACGAGGCGCGCACGCCGCTGATCATCTCCGGCGCCCCTGAAGAGGCTGCCAACCTCTACCAGCGCTTCGCGAAGCTCGCGCCGCGGCTTAGCTCGGGCAAGACCCCGGAAGGGCTCGACCCGCGAACCAGGCGCGAATTCGTCGCCGATTTCGACTACGAGTTCGACGAGAAGCACAAGACCGTCTCGGTCATGGAGCAGGGCGTCGCCAAGGCCGAGCGCTTCCTCGGCATCGACCACCTCTACAAGGCCGAGAACGGGCATCTGGTCAACCATCTGATCCAGGCGCTGCGGGCAGAGTCGCTCTACAAGCGCGACGTCGACTATGCGGTCGTCGACGGCGAGGTGAAGATCATCGACGAGTTCACCGGGCGTATCCTCGATGGACGGCGCTGGTCGGAAGGCCTGCACCAGGCGGTCGAGGCCAAGGAGGGCGTGCGCGTCCAGGAGGAGAGCCAGACCCTCGCCACCATCACCTACCAGAACTTCTTCCGCCTATACGACAAGCTCGGCGGCATGACGGGCACGGCGCTGACCGAGGCGACCGAGTTCATGAAGATCTACGAGCTGCCCGTCGTGCAGATCCCGACGAACATGCCGATGGTCAGGGGCGACCGCAACGATCAGGTCTACAAGACCAGGGACGGCAAGTGGAATGCGGTCGTCAAAGAAATCGTGGCCCGCAACGAGGTCGGCCAGCCGGTGCTTGTCGGCACGATCTCGGTCGAGGTTTCCGAGCTGCTTTCCGACCAGCTCAGCAAGCGCGGGATCAAGCACGCGGTGCTCAACGCAAAGCCCGAGCACGCTGCGCGCGAGGCAGACATCATCGCCGAGGCCGGCAGGCCCGGTGCCGTCACGATCGCTACCAACATGGCCGGCCGCGGCGTTGACATCAAGCTGGGCGGCAACCCGGAGCACCTTGCCCGGACAGAGCTTGCCCGTGAGGGCGTCGAGTCCGGCCAGGAGGGTTATGAGCAGCGTCTTGGCGAAGTGCTGCCGGAGTTCGAGGCGCACGTGGAGAGCGACCGCGAGCGTGTGATGGACGCCGGCGGCCTTTTCATCTGCGGCACCGAGCGCCACGAGTCGCGGCGGATCGACAACCAGCTGCGCGGCCGCTCCGGTCGCCAGGGAGACCCTGGGGAAACCCGCTTCTTCCTCTCCGCCGAGGACGACTTGATCCGGCTCTTCGCAGGCGACCGGATCTACAAGATCCTCGACCGCCTCGGCAGCACCGACGAGGAGGGCAACGAGGAGCCGATCGAGGCAGGCATGCTCTCCAAACAGATCGAGAATGCCCAGAAGAAGGTGGAGGAACAGAACTTCCTGCTCAGAAAGCGCGTGCTCGAATATGACGACGTGATGAACGAGCAGCGTCGCGTCGTCTACGCCTACCGCGACAATGTGCTCGAAGGCAAGGACATGGGAGATGAGGCGCGCCAGCAGATCAGCGGCGTGATCGAGCGCACGATCGAGCAGTACACCGGAAGCGAATATGTCGAGGATTGGGACCTCGACAGTATGTTCTCGGCGCTCGAGCAGCTCTTCCCGATCGATCTCGGCGAAGAGGTCATCGACCGCGAAGCGCTGGATCGGATCGGCCTCGGCGAGCGCATCGCCGAAGCGGCGCTGGGTCGCTACCAGCAGCGCGAACAGGAGCTCGGCGATGAGCTGACGCGCGCGCTGGAGCGCTTCTTGCTGCTCCAGATCATCGACGAGCGCTGGCGCGAGCACCTCTACGACATGGAATACCTGCGTGAAGGCATCGGCCTGCGCGGCGTTGCCCAGCTCGACCCGCTCGTGGCTTACAAGAACGAGGCCTACACGCTCTTCGGCGACCTGATGAACACGATCTGGAGCGACTTCACGCGGATGATCTTCAACGTCCAGGTCAACGTCGAAGGCGAAGGCGCTCCACAGGCGCCGCCGCTTGCGGCTGCGGGCACAGCGACCCGCGCGGGCAAGGTCACCTACTCTGGCGGCACCAGCGCGATGGGCGCAAGCGCGTTCGCGGCCGCCGCCGATGTGGACGCAGCCGCTCAGGCCGCCTATGCCGCTGGAGCGCAGACCGAACAGCCGGTGGCGGTGGTCGAGCAGCACACGGTGGACGCCGAGCACCAGGTTGGGCGCAACGATCCGTGCTGGTGCGGCAGCGGGAAGAAGTACAAGAAGTGCCACGGCGCTTGAAAGGCTGACGCCCGTCTGGCAAGGGCGGCGCTGGAGCCACTGATATCGTGGCGGCATGGCCACCGCACCGGTTGAGACCACGCCGCAGCGCCTTGCGGCTGTCCGTGGGCAGCTGAAGCTGCTTGCGGACTATCTTTGACCCGGCTGGCCTGAGTGAGCGCGTAGGGGCGCTCGAAGCCAAGATGGAAGCTCCGGGCTTCTGGGATGACGCCGAGGAGGCCGCGAAGGTCTCCGCAGAGCAGGCCAAGGCGTCCAGGCGTCTGCAGACCTTCACGGGCTTGCAGAGCGACATCGAGGATCTGGAGGGGCTCGTCGAGCTCGCGCAGGAGGACGAGTCGCTGCAGGAGGAGATCGACGAGCACCTGCGTTCGGTGGCGGAGAGGCTCGCGGAGATGGAGGAGCAGCGGCTCTTCTCGGGGCGCTATGACGGCGGTGACGCGCTCGTAAGCGTCAACGCCGGAGCCGGCGGCACCGACGCCCAGGATTGGGCGGAGATGGTCCTGCGGATGGAGATGCGCTGGGCCGAGCGCAGGGGCTTTGCGGTCGAGCTGCTCGAGGTGAGCCCGGGTGAGGAAGCGGGCATCAAGTCGGCGACCTTCAACGCTGCCGGAGAGAACGCCTACGGGCTCTTCGGCGCCGAGCGGGGCGTGCATCGGCTCGTGCGGCTCTCGCCGTTCGACTCGGCGCATCGTAGGCAGACGAGCTTTGCCGGCGTCGAGGTCGCGCCAGTGGTCGAGGAGACCGGGGAGGTGGAGATCTCCGAGGACGACCTGCAGGTCGACACCTACAGGGCCTCGGGCGCTGGTGGGCAGCACGTCAACAAGACCGACTCGGCGGTTCGCATCACCCACCGGCCGAGCAACATCGTCGTGCAGTGCCAGAACGAGCGCTCCCAGTCCGCGAACAAGGCGACCGCGATGGCGATGCTCAAGGCGAAGCTCCTGGAGAAGCAGGAGCGTGAGCGCCGCGAAGAGATAGCGCGCGAGAAGGGGCAGGCTCAGGATGTCAACTTCGGCTCGCAGATCCGCTCCTACGTGCTGCATCCCTACTCGATGGTCAAGGACCACCGCACCGGGCACGAGGTCGGCGACGTCCAGCGCGTGCTCGACGGCGACCTCGATGGCTTCGTGCGCGCCTACCTGCTGAGCGCCGCGGCAAGCGCCTGACCCTCGCCGCCTCAGTCTCTTTCTGCCGCCAGCTGCTTTGCAACGAAGTCCGCGGCCGCGGCCGCGCCGAGGAACGGCGCAAGCGCGGCGCGAGCGAGCTCTGGCGCGATCGCCGGCATCGTCCGGGGGGACCCGTGCAGGACATGGGCACGCAGGAGTGCGAGCAGCGCGGCGCCGATCGCGGCGTCGAGCGAACCGGGTTGCAGCGTCTGCTTGCCTGCGAGGCTGTACCCGGGCTCCAGGAACAGCGCAAAGGCGTCGATCAGCGAGTCCATCAGCTCTTGCGCCGGTGGACCGGCCTTCATCATCTCGATCAGCGCAAGCTCCGCGAATGCCGGCTCACAGGCCGCCCAATCGGTGAACACGACCGTGGCTGCCCACACCTGCTCTGGCCAGGTGCCGGCTTGCGCTACCGCGGCTTGGCAGTCTGCCATCACGCAGTCAGCAGCTGTTTCGACGGCGGAAAGGACGGCCTCCAGCTTGCCGGGGAAATGCTCGTGGAACGCCTCGGCCGACACTTCCGCGGCAACGCAGATCTCCTCGATGCTCGTCTCCCCGTAGCCCTCTGCGACAATCATCGACGCGGCGGCGGCGTGGATGCGCTCGTGCTCATTTGGCGTAGGGAAGCGGCGCAGCCTGCCACGAACCCCGCCAGGCGTCCCCTCTGCCGCCCGCAGAGGGCTGGCTGACCGTCTGATCGCCATGATGCTCAGCGCGCGGGTCGAACCGGCGAGAGGTGCAAGATCACGGCGGCTGCGGCGTGGACGAAGGCCATCTTGGGTTGGTAATAGCGTACAGCAGACATTTCTGATCTCTGACCTACCCGATGCTGGCGTTTGCATATCCTGGTCGAAATGTCTGCCCTGATTTCCCAAGCGGATCTGACGGCGATCGTGCAGCGCGCGCTCGCCGAAGACCTCGGAGATGGCGATGTGACCACACAGGCGATCGTCTCCGCGGATGCGAGAGCGCGCGCTCTGATCAGCCAGAAGGCTCCGGGGGCGATGTACGGACTGGATGCCGCCGAGAAGGCATTCAGGCTGCTTGATCCGCACGCCCGCTGTGAGCGGCTTGCAGACGAGGGCCGCTGGCGGGAGGATCCAGGGCCCGTGCTGTGCATCGAAGGCGCCACGCGTGCGTTGCTCAGCGCAGAGAGGACCGCACTGAACTTCCTCGGGCGGCTCTCCGGAGTGGCCAGCATGGCTGCGAAGGCCGCCGAAACGGTGAAGGGCACCGGCGCCACCGTGCTCGATACGCGCAAGACCACCCCGGGGCTGCGGGCTCTGGAGAAGGCTGCCGTGGCGGCTGGCGGCGCCAGCAATCACCGCGTGGGTCTCTTCGACGCGGTCCTGATCAAGGAGAACCACATCGCCGCCGCGGGCGGGATCGCACAGGCGATCGCGATGGTCAGGCAGGCTGCGCCGCAGCTTGCGGACACGCTCGAGGTCGAGGTCCGCGATCGCGCGGAGATCGAAGAGGCGCTTGCGGCGAAGGCGCCGCGGCTGCTGCTTGACAACATGAATATCGAGGAGCTTCGTGCTGCGGTGGAGCTTGTAGCCGGCAGAGCGCTGCTCGAGGCCAGCGGCGGCATGAGGCTCGAGGATCTCCGTGAGGTCGCGCAGACCGGGGTAGACTTCATATCGGTCGGCGCGCTCACCCATTCGGCGCCGGCCCTCGATCTCTCGATGATCCTGGAGGCGCTGTGATCGACCTTCCGATGTCCCCCCTCGACCCAGCCGCATCTGGGCTCTCGCCGGATCAGGTCGAGGCCATGCAGCAGGAGGTCCGGGCGTTGGCGGCCGAGCGTGACGCGGTGATCCTGGCGCACAACTACCAGGTACCCGAGGTCCAGGACGTGGCCCATTTCGTGGGCGACTCGCTCGGCCTCTCGCGGCAGGCGGCCGCCTCCTCGGAGCAGACCATCGTCTTCTGCGGAGTGCATTTCATGGCTGAGACCGCCTCGGTCCTATGTCCCGAGAAGACGGTCCTGATTCCCGATCTCGACGCCGGATGCTCGCTGGCGTCGAGCATCGATGCGGACCAGCTGCGCGCCTGGAAGGCCGAGCATCCGGGCGCCGTGGTGGTGATGTACGTCAACACCTCTGCGGAGGTCAAGGCGCTCACCGACTACTGCTGCACCTCATCCAACGCCGTCGAGGTCGTCAGGCACATATACGAGACGCAGGGTCCCGACACTGAGATCCTGTTCGGTCCCGACATGTGGCTCGGCGCCTATGTGGAGAAGCAGCTTGGCAAGCCGATGCGCGTCTGGGACGGCGAGTGCCACGTGCACGCCTCGATCAGGCCCTCGGACATAGAAGCGACCCGCGCCGCGCATCCCGGCGCCGACTTCCTGATCCACCCCGAGTGCGGCTGCACGACGAGCGTGATGGAGTACGTGGCCGCCGGGGACCTGAGGCGGGAGGACGTGAGGATGCTCTCCACCGGTGGGATGCTCGGCTACGCGCATGAAGCGGAGCAGGGCGCCGCCGCAGCGGCCGCCGAAGGTCATCGCCGCGAGGCGGTGGTCGCGACCGAGGTGGGAATGCTGCATCCGCTTCAGATGGCGGCCCCGGACGTGGATTTCGTCGCGGCCAACCCGGAGGCGAGCTGCCAGTTCATGAAGATGATCACGCTGCCGAAGTTGCTCAGCAGCCTGCGCGAGAACCGGTTTGAGGTGCGAGTGCCCAAGGAGATCGCGCTCGCCGCGAAGGTGCCGATCGAACGCATGGTGGCGATCGGCTGAGAAGGATCCGAAGGGAGATGCTCGCCTGTGGGCGTCTCGATCAGGCCATTTGTACGGGCGGATTGCCCGCTCTCGATTTGAGAGCTAGTTGAAGTCCGCCGCCTCGTGGGGTCCCACGCAGGCGATCGCAAGCTCGTCCGCCACGCTGTCTGCGACCTCGCGGACCTCCTGCTGGCTGACCTCGTCGAGCGCGGCGATCGCCGCGTCGGGGTCGATCGACTCGCCGAAGACGATCGAGGTGCCTGCGGCATAACGCGCGACGGCGCCCGTGTTCTCGAAGGCCAGCACGAGGCGCCCGGCCGCATATGCCCTCGCGCGCGCGACCTCCTGCTCGGTCGGCCCGTGCTCGCGCAGCTCGCTGACGATCTCTCGCATTCGCCCGTAGGCCTCGATGCACTTGTTCGACTGAAGGCCGGACCCCAATTGCAGGATCGGCACGTCCGCGAAAGCGTGGTCGAGGGCGTAGACCGAATAGCAGAGCCCCCGCCGCTCGCGGATCTCCTCGAAGAGGCGTGAGCTCATGGAGCCGCCAAGCAGGGTGGAGTAGATCGTAAGCGCCGCACGCCTGCGGATGTCGCCCACCTCGACCTTGGGCCTGTAGATCATCCGCAGGTGCGACTGGTTGGTATCGCGCTGCTCGACGAGGATCTGCGGATCGAAGCTCGGCGCGGGAGCGTATGACTCTGGCTCCTCCAGGCGCGGGAAGCGTGAAAGCATCTGCGTCAGCTCCTCTTGCGATGGCAGGTGCTCGAGGTTGCCGACCAGGAAGGCACCCCCGCTCGCCGGCGACCAGCGCCGGGTGCGGAAAGCGACGATCGCCTCGCGCGCGAAGCCGCGCAGGTGCTCCTCGGGGCCGAGCACCGTGCGCCCCAGCGGGTGCTCGCCGAACGCCGCCCTGTCGATCAGGTACTCGGCGATCGTCGATGGCTGGTCGTAGGCCCTGTTGATCTCCTGGATGACGACCCCGCGCTCGCGGTCCAGCTCCTCGGGGTCGATGCGCGGCCGCGCGACGAAGTCGGTGAGCAGATCGATCGCTTGGGTCGCCGCCTGCGCCCTGACGGTGATGTGGAAGGCGACGAGGTCATGGCTTGTGTAGGCGTTCAGCACGCCGCCGATCTGCTCGGCGGTCTCGTTGATGTCGCGGTGGGTGGGGTACTTCTCGCCGCCCTTGAAGACGAGATGCTCGAGGAAGTGAGCCATCCCATTCTCCTCCGGGCGCTCCGTGCGCGCACCAGCATCGAAGGCCAGCAGCACCGTCAGCGCGCGAGTGCCGGGCAGCGCAATGCGGTGCAACGGCATCTCGTTGGCCTCGAGCACGCTTGAAGTGACGGTTGCCATCGCCCTGCACAATAGTCTCTGTCCAGATTCATGTCCCTGCTTCGCCGCCCTTCAGCGCTGCTCGCGCTCACCATCGTGCTCATCCTTGGCCTCCTCGCACTGGGGCTGTGGCTGGGCGGCCACCCCGAAGACCTCCCTGGGTTCCTGCGCAGCACATTCGTCGCCGAAGAACAGACGAGAGTGCTCGATGAAGCGATCAGCACCGTGACCAAGGACTACTACCGGCCGATACGAGCGCAGTCCCTGGTGGGCTCCTCGATCGACGGGATGGTCTCGAGCCTGCACGACCCATACTCCGTCTACCTGCCTCCCAGCGCGTTCAAGTCCTTCGACGCGCCCGAAACGTTCACCGGCATCGGCATATCGGTCAAGCCGGGCAGGCAGGGGCTTCAGATCCTCACGGTCTTCGACGGCTCTCCGGCTGACCACGCCGGCCTGCAGGGCGGAGAAGCGATCCTGAGCGCCGACGGCCGCTCGCTCGCGGGCGTCTCGTTGAAGAAGGCGGTCTCCCTGATCGAGGGCTCCCCTGGCACCCAGGTCGCGCTGGAGCTCAGCCGCGAAGGCCATACGCGGCACGTGACCGTTACCCGCGAGACGATCTCGCGGCCCGTCGTCGCCTCCGAAATGCGCAGGGAGAGCGGCGTGAAGATCGGGTGGGCCTACCTCGCGACATTCAGCGAAGGCGCCCACGCCCAGCTGGCCGAAGCAGTGCACTCGCTGCTCAGGCACGGAGCGAAGGCGCTCGTGCTGGATCTGCGCGCCAATGGCGGCGGCCTGGTCAGCGAAGCCCAGCTCGTGGCGAGCCTCTTCCTGCGCCAGGGCAAGACGATCGTGACCACGAGAGGTCGCGCACAGCCCACGATCGTGCTGCGCGCACTCGGCGGCTCGATACCGGCGAGCATCCCGATGGTCGTGCTGGTCGACAAAGACACTGCTTCCGCCGCCGAGATAGTCACAGCCGCGCTCCAGGACAACGGCCGCGCGAAGGTCGTTGGCACCCACACCTTCGGCAAGGGCGTCTTCCAGGAGCTGGAGCCGCTCAGCAACGGCGGCGGGCTGAAGATCACCGTGGGGGAGTACTTCACGCCCAACGGACGCAACCTCGGTGGTGGTGGCGTCCACGAGGGTAAGGGCATCACCCCGGAAATCGTCGTCCCGAGCGACCAGATCGATAGCGAAAAGGGGCTCCAGGTCGCGTTGAAGACGCTTGCTGGCGAGGTTGGGTGAGCCTTCGCCGATGAGTCAGACGCTCGTCGCGGTGCTCGAGCGCCGCGGGCGCTTCTGGGTCGCAGAGCCGCTTTTCCCGCGTGCGTCGAGCGCAGCTGGACCCCCTGGGCGAGCGCCGGCCCGCCGTATCACGCTCGCTTCCAACCGCCTGGCGCCCCCGCGCAGGGGAAGCGCGCGGGAGGGGCAGATCGTGCTCGTGCGCCCGGCCGCATCCGGCAGGGGCCCAAGCGATCGCCGTGGCGGCCGAGGCGGCGGCGCTCAGATCCTGCATGTGATCGGCCGGAGCGAGATCGCACGCGACGTGATCGAGGCGGCGATGCTCGATCGCGGGCTCGCGCGCGAGCTGGATCCGGCTCTGGAGGCGCAGGCGCGCAGCGCCGCCAGGGCGCCGGTCGTGGATCAGGCACGGCGTGACCTGCGTGGCCTGCCGACGCTCACGATCGATCCAGTGAGCGCACGCGACTTCGACGATGCGATCTCGGCGCAGCGGCTGGCAGACGGCGGTGTGCGGGTCTGGATCCACATCGCAGATGTAACGGCATACCTAAAGGAGGGCTCGCTGCTCGACCGCGAGGCGCGCAGGAGGGCCACGAGCGTCTACGTACCCGGCGCGGTGGAGCCGATGTTGCCTCAGGCCCTTTCCAACGACGCCTGCTCGCTTCTGCCCGGACAGGAGCGGCTGGCGGTCACGGTCGAGCTCGAGGTACGCGATGGCAAGGCGCGCGCCGGCGCCTTCTACCGCTCGCTGATCCGCTCGGATGAGCGTCTGGACTACGAGCGGGTCGACCGCATCTTCGCCGGGACCGAGCGCGCGAGCGACCCGTGGGCCAAGCCGCTGCAGGCCGCGCGGGAGGCTGCAGCGCAGCTTGGCGCCGCGCGGGCGGCAAGAGCCGGGGCGCTCGAGCTGGACGCACCGGAGCCGGAATTCAGCTTCGACGAGGACGGCAACGTCGCCGAGGTGGTGGGTCGTATCCAGACCGAGTCGCACCGGCTTGTCGAGCACCTGATGATCGCTGCCAACGAAGCGGTCGCGCAACTGCTGCATCGTCGCGGAGTGCCCTGCCTTTATCGCGTGCACGAGCAGCCTCAGCCCGAGCGTGTGACTCGCCTGGTCGACCAGCTGGTCTCGCTCGGTATCCAGACGCCGCCGGTGCCGCAGCGGCTCTCGCCCTCGCAGGCCAAGGCGCTGATCGGCGAGATCGCCAAGGGCCTTGAAAGCCATCTCGCGGGCGCCGAAGCTCGCGCGCGGGCCGGCGATGACTCGATTCCGCTCGACGGCGGGCGCATCGCGCTCACCTCGCTCGTGCTGCGCTCGCTCCAGCAGGCCGTCTACTCGCCGCGAAACGTCGGCCACTCGGGGCTCGGCTCTGAGTGCTATTGCCATTTCACCTCGCCGATCAGGCGCTATCCGGACGTCGTCTGCCATCGAGCCCTGCTCTCCACCCTGGGCGGAGAGGAGAGCGCTCCAAGAGCAGCGGGGCTCGCGGAGCTCGGGGAATGGGCCTCGACCAAGGAGCGAGAGGCGATGACGATCGAGCGCGAAACCGATTCGATTGCGCGTTGCTTCGCGCTCGAGGCGGCACTCTTCAAGGACGGTTTCGGCCAGGTCTTCAGCGGCGAGGTGACTGGGCTGATCTCCGCGGGAGCGTTCGTGGCCTTCGGCGAGCAGATCTTGTCGAGACCCGGCGCTCCGACGGCGACGCCGCCCCCCTTTGAGGGGATGCTGCCGGTACGGCGGTTGCAGGCCAAGGACGGCGGCCGGGACTGGTGGGAGCTCAACGAGCAGGGGACGATCCTCGCCGGAGAGCGTTCTGGGTCGACGCTCGCCCTCGGAGGGGCCGTGTCGGTCCAGGTGAGCAGAGTGGACACCGTTCGCGGTCGAGTCGATCTGGTGCTGCCCGGCTAGGCTGCTTGCGTGGCAAAGACCAAGAAGCGCAAGATCGGAGCCGGCGATGTCGCAAGCAACCGCTATGCCAGCTACCGCTATGAGCTGCTCGAGCGGATCGAGTGCGGGATGGTGCTGCAAGGTACCGAGGTGAAGGCTCTGCGCGAGTCGGGCGCACAGCTCAAGGACTCCTACGCCACGATCAGGGACGGAGAGCTGTGGCTGCAGGGAGTGCACATCCCACCCTATGGACCCGCCGCGCGCGAGAACCACGACCCCGATAGGGAGCGCAAGCTGCTGCTCCATCGGCTCGAGCTCGACCGGCTGGCTGGCCGGGTGGCCGAGCGTGGCCTGACGCTCGTGCCTACGAGGGTCTACTTCTCAGGCGCCCACGCGAAGGTGGAGATCGCGCTGGCGCGAGGCAAGGACCTATACGACAAGCGCCAGACGATCAAGGAGCGCGAGAGCAGGCGCGACATGGACCGCGCGCTGCGCGAGGCGCGGCGCTAGCACTGTCTCAGCACTAGGCAAGCTGCTTGCATCTGGTGAAGCCATCGCGCTGCACAATCGGGGTGATGCGCTGCTCCACTCTGCCGATGGTTTTGAGCTCCTCGGCTGCCGCTTTGTCTTTCTTTAGCTGGACGTCGGTGCTCAGGGTGCCCACGGCCTCGGTGATTTCTTCGGCGCCTTCGATCATGCGTTTCCAGTCGGCGGCCAGCGGTGACGGGGGCTTCAGCTTGCGCATCGATTCGAGCTGCTGCTGCTCGAAGGATGCGAGCTTGTCCGCGAGCTTTGCGAACTGCGCGGGCGTCTTGGCTGGACCCACATTCTTCATCTTCATCTGCACATGAGTGCAGAGCGCGTTTGCCTGGCTGACCAGTTGGGCTCTGGTCAGGGGCTTGGAGGACCCGCATCCCGCCACCCCCAGGGCGAGAAATAGCACCGCGATCGGTGTGAGCAGGCAAGCCAGGCTCCTGCGGTGTGCCAGGCTGCCGCGAGCCCCGCTCCAGTCGAATCCCCGAAACATCGATCTACAGGCTACATGTTCGCCGGCAGGCGATCATCATTGTTCTGTGAGTGTCGAGCAGAACGAGCGGGAGGAGCCCGCCTCGGGGACCAGCATCTGGGATCGCATCGGCTCGACTGTGCTGCGCTCGCTGGCCCCGCGCGACGGTGAGGTCGGGGCGATATATGGGCTGATACTGGTCGGCTCGCTGATGGCCGCCGAGAGCTACAAGCAGGAGAGCCACCTCGATGTCCTGCTCTCCGTCGCGATCACGCTCCTCGTCTACTGGCTGGCACATGCCTACTCGCTCGCACTGGGAAGAAGGATCGAGCGCAGCGAAGTGCTATCGCTGCACTCGCTCTACGACGGCGGGCGCGACAGCGCTTCTGTTCTCCAGGGCGCGCTCGTCCCGCTCCTTACGCTGCTCGTGGCATGGGGGGCGGGTGTTGCATCGCAGACCTCAATCGACATCGCTCTGTGGAGCGCGGTGGCGACCCTCGTCTGCCTGGAGCTGATAGCGGGCCTTCGTGCCAAGGAGCGGCCACTGGAGCTGGCGCTCAGCTGCTGCGTGGGGGCGGGCATCGGCGCGGCAGTGCTTGCGCTCAAGGTGCTGCTGCACTAGCAACGGAGCGTCCTGATGCCCGTCAGGCGACCGTGCGAGCGACGTAGGAGACGTCCATGCCGAGGGCCAGGACGGCGATCAGCCCGATGTAGAGCAGGCCGACGAGGAGCCTTGCCCGCGGTGGCACCCGATAGTAGGCGGCGCTCTCGATCGTCCGCGAGCGGTGGTGCTGCCAGCGCCGCCAGAGCTCGAAGCCGGCAAACAGCGCGATCATCACCAGGAACGGGTTGTGAAACGCGATCGCGGCGGTAACGATCACGCCGAAGCCGACGAACCAAAGCCACGGCGCCATCGCCGCCATCGCCCTGCCGCCGTCAAGTGGCACCACCGGAATCAGGTTGAAGAGGTTGATGAGGAAGCCCACGTAGGCAAGCGCCATCAAGAGGCCGCTGCCGCTGAGCTCGCCGATCGCAAGGCAAGCTCCGGCGCCGAGCGTACCGAGGATCGGCCCGGCGAGCCCCACCTTCGCCTCGGCGTAGGCGTCGTCCCCAAGCGAACGCGAAGCGATCACCGCTCCGAGGAAGGGGATGAACGTCGGAGCGCTCGCGCGGATGCCCTCCCTGCGCAGCTGGATCACGTGGCCCATCTCGTGGATGAAGAGCAGCAAGACGAAGCCGATCGCAAACTGCCAGCCCCAGATGAGGGAGTAGGCCGCGACCGAGACCAGGGCGCTGCCCGCCGTGACCAGGAGCTTGGCCTTTGGCAGCAGGAAGAGCAACCCCTTCAGCTGCGCGGCGAACTTCGCGATCAGTGCGCCAGCGCCGGCAAGTGCGCTGCCGGCGCGGCGTCGCAACGAGCGTCTGCTGCCCTTCTCCGCGAAGGGGTTCGGTCGCGCGACGATCGGCGCCGCGGGCTCGGGCGCGACGGGAGGCCAGGTGACCTCGGTCGGATCCATGTCTTCATTGTGGCACCGGCGATAAGCGGTGGCTAAGAGTGGCTCCCAGAGCTCGGTGGGGCGCTCTTGCAAACGGCTCGAGTGGAGGCCGCAACAAGCGAGAAAAAGCTTGTGGCAGATCTTGCAATCTCTGCGCAATCGGCGTATGGTGCAACCAGACGCGGAACCGAGCCGCGAAAGAGCGAGGCCAAGAGGTGGAAGGCCGCGCCGCCAGCCACAGCAGAGCCCCTGGCTCGGCCCGTGGCGGGCCCTCGACGTGGCCCGGGACCGCGTCGCTTGCGTCCTCGGGCCCGATCAGTTGGCCCCGTGACGCTAGGATGAAGGACGCACCCACGGGGACGACAGGCTTCGACGCGGTTGGCTCCGTGAGTGTGGTTGCGAGTCGAGGTGCCAGGCGGCCTCGTAAAACACCTGGCAAAACCATAAGTGCGGACTCACATGAGTACGCCCTCGCTGCCTGATTAGAAACCAGGTGTGAGGTCTCGGCCCCCCGCTCGCCTGCGGCGGGGATGACCGGGATCAGATAGCAGGCTTGCCCGGAAAGGCCCGCCTCCGCCGATCCGGGGACCTCCAAGGAGGCTGGTCTCACACAACCCGGCCGGCTAGGCGAGCGTGAGATGAGATCAGAGAGCCGGCTACGCTCGTAGAAGCCATACTCACGCGACCGCGGACGCGGGTTCGATTCCCGCCGTCTCCACTTTTCCTGACGTTGGGCGAACCCCGGTCAAAAGGGGGGCGTTCTCGTCGGGGCTCGTGACCCGGTAGGTCGGTCTGATATCGGCCTTGCCATTGACGCGCAGATCCGCGACGAGTGTGCGCATCAGCGCCTTGGCTTGTTGCGGTGGGGTGGTGGCGATGACGTGCTCCAGTTGGTCCGCTACAGCGGCGAACTCCTCTTGGGTTGGTGTCTGGGCGGCGTGTTGCGGGGCTTGCAGGCTCAGTTCGTTCTGCTGGGTGCGTAGTTCTTCTAGGCGGGCCTCCAGGCGCGCTGTGCGCTCTTGGCAGCGGTCGGCTGTGAGGCTGCCTTGCTCGAAGGCTTGGTAGTAGCGCTCAAGCGCTTGCTCAGAGCGCGTAATGTCGGCTTGGATCGAGGTGAGCCGCTGCTCGTTCTCGGGGCGTTGCTGCTCGGCTTCTTCGCGTGCCTGGTCAATCGCTTGGGTGATGAGGGCGCCGCCGCGGTATATGTCTGCGATCTGGGCGATCACGGCGTCCTCAGGAGGTGGCTGGGCAGTCGGTCGTTTTGGCAGGTCTTGCTGCTGTACTACTTGCGGCCGGTGCAGGAGTAGTAGAGGTATTTGCCGCCTTTGCCGTTTGCTGCCATGCCGATGTATGCGTGTCCGCACTTGCCGCAACGCAGCAAACCGGAGAGCACGAAGTCTGATGGGTTGCCGCGCCGTTGCGTCATGTCGGTGCCGCGCTGGCCGAGGATTGCTTGTGCTCGGTCGATGAGCGGCTTGTGCGTTGAGTCGAAGATGTGCTCGCGCCAGCGGTATCCGGCCGAGGTATGTCGGATTGGTGAGGATGCGGTGGACTACCTGGTGGCTCCAGCCGGCAGAGGGGCGCATACGCTCTCTGCGCGCAGCATGTTCGCGATGGCGGTTGTGCCGAGGTGATCGTGAATGTAGAGGTGGTAGACCCGCGGCACGATCGGGGCGGTCACCGGGTCGGGGAATAGCCGGCCGTCAGTCAGCAGGTAGCCGTAGGGCGGGCGTCCGCTGTACCAACGTCCTTCCCTGGCCCGCCGCTCGATGCCGGCGGTGATTCGGTCAACGATGGTGGCGTGCTCGAACTCGGCAAAGACCGCGAGCATTTGGAGCATCATGCGTCCCGCGGGCGAGCCCGTGTCAAATGGCTCGGTCGCTGAGCGCAAGACGACGTTGCAGGTGTCTAGTTCCTCGGCGAGAGATGAGAGTTGTCGGACCTTGCGTGAGAGCCGGTCAACGCGGTAGACCAGCAGCATGTCGATTCGGCCTTCGCGTGCCAGGTCGAGCGCGGCTTGGAGGCCAGGACGCTCCAGCTTGGTGCCGGTCGCGCGATCTTCATGGTGGGCAATCACTCGCCATCCTTCTTGTACCTTGCAGAACGCCTGCAGCCGCTCGCGCTGAGAGGCAAGCGATGTCGGCTGGTTCTCCTCGTCTGTAGAGATACGGGTGTATAGGCAGACGCGTGTCATCGCTGGCCCCTTTCACTCGCCTTGCTTGTGCGTGACCGCTTCGAGGAAGAGTTGTGCAAGGAGCCCGGTTGCTTGACGCTGCATGTCGGCCGGCAGGCGCGCGGCCCGTGGGCGCTGTAGGAAAAACTCTCGGTGGCAGGTTGACTGTGCATGGGAGTGGATTGTCTCCTTTGCCGGGCTGGGGGCGTTGCTGCGCCGCCCGGCTGTTTTTCGAGCCTGATCGCAAGCCAGCGTGTACCCGCGGCCCACGCGCCGCGCGCTGGCCTGCGAAGCAACCAGGGTTGCCGCGCTTTCGAGATGGGCTGCTCATTCGGCCTCCTTTTGCTCGTTGCCGAGCCAGTCCAGGGTCCGGCCGGGGCTGCCTGGTTGTCGCCAGATCGCCGCGTATGGCCCGTGGGCCTGGAGGTCTTCGAGCAGCGAGCGAGACCCTGACCTCGGGAGTTGCTTGGAGCCTGGGGTTTGCGCCAGTAGATGTCGATGGCCCAGGCAACCGGGCTGCGTGCCACGGCCGCCAGTACGCTCATCCCGCCTTCGCCGGTCTCGGTATCTACGATCCTCGTGGTCACGCGGTGGCCTCCTTGCCGTCGAGTTCCACTACTGCTCTTTAGGGATGTCGATGGCCGCATCCGATGCACCTCCCACCAATTCCAGCGGCCACACTGCCGATGCTTGACCGGCGTTCGGATCGCGCGCCGGATGCCGCGGCCAAGCGGTCCGCCCGCCCAGGCAGAATCCAGCCGCATGCCTGCTCCCGACCTCAACTCGCTCGGCAAGGCCGTGCGCGATCCGTGACGAGCAGGGCCTATCCCAGCCGCAGGTCGCCAGAGCGAGCGGCCTTCAGCAGACCTGGATCAGCCACATCGAGAACGGCCACCGCAACCCCTCCTGGAGCACTCTCGGCCGGCTGGCAGATGGTTTGGGCGTGACGGTCGTGGAGATCGCGGTGCGCGCCCAGCAGTTTGCGGGCAATCCGTCTCGTCTACCGGCCTGGCTCACAGACCCACGCTGCTACCTCGGTTTCTTCTTGGCGGCGTTCTTTTTGCTGCAGCCTTCGACGTGGATGATGGTGTTTTGTTTGATTTGGACGTCGTCGTGGCTGGTAATAGTTGTGGGCATAGTCAGCTTGATGGGCTGCCTGACATTCCGTTTGCCTTTGCGGATGGTCGTGTAGCAGAGGTTGCCCTCGGCGGCCAGGGCCGAGTGTTCGCTTGGTGGCAGAGTCAGTTCGAAAGTGCTGACTGGTACGTCTGGTACTGCTTTGAAGTTGGAGCTGGTGATGCCTTTGATGATGTTGGTGTTGCCTTCCAGCTCGACGGTCACGCCAGCGCCTTGGAGTACGACGTCCAGGTCGGGGAATCCCGCTCCACCGTGCGACACGAATATTGCGGGTCCTGTGAGCGGTGTGCTGAGTATCGGTGTGTGCGCAACGGCGGTGCCTACGCGTGATCCAGCTGGGCAGCCGGCTGGGTTTTCCGCGAATTGCTTTGCTGCACATGCGAGTTTCAGCGTTTCGTCTCTGGACGGCAGGATCTTTGGTAGTTCGACGTAGACGCTCTTTATGTTTGCTTGGTGTAGGCCGGAGGTCACCTTGACGCGTAGGTATGCACCGTTGCGTCGTGTGTGCCCGGCGTGCGTGTAGACCGTGAAAGTCGGCTTGAAGGGCAGGCTGCCGCAGTCGGCTGCCTGGAAGCGGGAGGAGACTGGGTGTTGTGTTCCGCCGGTTGCGGTGATCGTGCCGGTGATCTGAGTCGGTTCGCATGTGGTCGGGTTGTACGTGAATTCTGGTCTGTCTATGTGGACGTCGATCCGTCGCATTCGTAGCTGTATCCCGTCAAGCATCTGCGGGAACGGGTCGCTGGTGACGGTGACCTGCGCGGTGTGCGGGTCGATTTCGATTCGTGAGCGCACCACTACGGTGCCAAGGTCGAATGGTCCGGCCAGGGCGGGCACGATTACGGCTATGCCGTATGGTGCGCCCTCGTAAGGCCCTGTGAGGTATGCCTTGCCGGACAGGAAGAATGGGTGTTCGCCTGGCCCAGCGCCTGCCTCCACGCTCCCGACTTCGCTGCCCGCCGGGCAGCTTGGATTTGTCTGCTGCGAGTTGCCGCTGCTCTGTTCAGCCGCGGTGAGCTGCGCTTGGCTGCACTCGGCGACGCCGGCAAGCTTGCCGACCAGCCCGAGGGGCATCTTGACCTGCAGTCCAGAGAGATCCTGTTCCCCATCCTCCCGAGAGAGGGAGAGCTCGAACGGCGAGTAGGCGCCCGCTACCGGGCTGCTCACGCCGGCGATGAAGCTCGGAGCAAAGGTGTTGCTGCAGCCGGAGCCGATTGTGAAGGCCGAGAACGGGCTGGCATTCGGGGTGCCAGTGGGGCTGCCGTCGGCTTCGTCGTGTGACCATGGTTCGAGCATGCTTGTGGTTGTGAATGTCCCGCACTGCTGCGGGGTCGCAAGCGCCGCGTTGGCGCCGCTGTAGAAGGTGAGCTTCATTTCGCTGAACGGGAGCTGCGGGTTTTCGTCGAAACTCGAGACGATCTGCCCGGTGCTCGTGTTCGCTTCCACCGTGCCTTGGAGCTTTACAAGCACACCCTGCCCTTCGATGACGATGAACATATGGAAGGTGTTGCCAGCGTGCTGGGAGCTCAGGTAGATCTGCCCAGTCAGTGGTTCGGGTAGCAGTGGTGTGGTTAGTTCAACCTTGCCGATCTGCGAAGCGTTGGGACATTCCGGTGGCGATTCGGAGTGCAGATGCACCTGTCCGAGTTCGCAGCCCGCCAACCCGTTGCCCGCTGCGGGGGAGATCGTGACGCCTTGCGGTAGGGTGACTGTCGCGTTCTTCAACGCTGGGGTTACCAGATTATGCGGGTTTTCGCTCTGGGGTACTCGCAGGTCAACTGTCATGCCCAGAGGGGAGTCCGCCACCGTCGTGGCTGGCTCGACTTCGATCTGCGGTTCAAAGCTCAGCTTGCTGCAGTCGGTGATCCCATCCGAGTACATCTGTGCTTCCGCTGTCACCCAGTTTCCCCCGCCGGCTACCGGTGGCCGGCCGTCTTCTGCGAGCTTGCCGGGATGCAGCCACGAGTCCGCCATGATCGTCGCGTCCTTGACCGGCCCACACTTGGTTGGGTTGGTCAGGAACGGCACTTCGGGGGTACCCGCGGGCAACGGTTCGTGGTTCTGGTTGCCGGGACCATCTCTTTCCTGGGATGATGGCAGGAACCGTTCGCTGTCGTGCGCCGCGTTGGCTGGCACGCCCCACAGCGTCAGCTCTGATCCGTCGATCGGGATCTCCTCAGAGACGTTGGGAACCTCGGCTGTGAGGCCATAGTCGCCATCGCTGCGAAGCACCACCCTCACGGGCTCTGCCGTACCACCGTTGATGTCCGCTGCCGTGAACGCGATCTCCGCCGGCGCTCCCGGTGGCGGCACCATGTTGTACACCGCATGCAGTTCCTGCTCTTCGACGCGGCCGGTATCCGGGTTGGCCTCAAACAGCGCAACCACGCCGACCTGTGAGGCCGTGGCACACCCATCTGAGGCATACAGGCCGAGGAACCTCGTCAATTCGCTCATCTTGCAGCGCGGGATCTTCGCGACACTGCCCGCAAACCCAGCGGGAATGTTGACGTAGTAGTCCTTGGGCCGCAACGCCGGCGCCAGGTTGCCATCCGCTTCACCATTGACAACAAACCGCGTCGTCATTGCAAAGGGGTGCGAGCCAGCCTGCGAGTCCGGCTCGGCGGGGTTCGCTGCCGTGATTTTCTGTTCCGGACCCACTTCAAGTTTCCACCGTTCTTCGACCCCCGGTTCTGCGGCGTTCGGATCACTCACATTCATCTCGAGCGCGTCAGCACCACCAAGCTGAAAGCCGAACGCATCCAGAGAAGCGACCAGCGCTGTATCAGCACCATACGCAGGACCCGCCGCGTTCTGCACAACAAGCCGATAGTGATAATGCCCATAGGCCGACAGGCCGCTCAGACTCGCGCTGACCGCCACCGGACCATCACCCGCCCCGATCTGCGCCGGGGTCTGCGCACACGGCACATGCTGCGGGCTGTTGTAAGACCCGAGTTCGCCAGCTTCCCATTCAAATTCGCAGCTTTCCACCGGCAGCCCACCCGGGATCACAGTGCCATGCAATGTCGCGCTACCCAATATCGGCGTTTCCGCCACTTCAGTTCTCGCCGCCGCAAACCGGCCGTACACGAGCACTTCTTTGAACGAGACCAGGTGACTGGCCGCGTACACCCGGCCGCCGCTTGCGGTCACCGCCAACCCGTCGACATCCGCCGCTTCATTCCCACTAGATGCCTCAATATTGAATTCTGCGATCTTTGTGCCCGCCGCTTCGAACTCGTAGACGCTGTGTTCGCCGGAGAGCACAAACACCTGGCCGGCGAGATCGACGCTTACCGCTCCCGGCGCGCTCAGCAGACCTTCGCCGAACGCCCGCACGAACGCGCCGGAGGAGTTGAACTCATCAACAACGTTATCGCCGGTGTTGGCGACATACACGTCGCCGGCGGAGTCAACTGCCAGACCCGCATCCTGCGCGCCGCTCAGCGAGAAACCTGACGCGCCGGTGACGGGCTTGCTGCCGGCAGCACCGTTGCACTCATCTTTTTCCGCCGGTTCGCCGCTTGGCTGTGTTGCAGTGATCTGGCATTCAAATTCCCCCGCAGAGCTGAAACGGCCGATCACATCGTGGCCGCGATCCTCCACATAAACACGGCCTGAACCGTCGACCGCTACGCCCAAAGGACCAGCGAATGCCGCCGGCGCTGGGTGCGCAGCAGCCACCCCATCGATGCTCACGCCATTAAACTGGTGCAGATATTTTGCGCCGCCAGCTTCAAAATACTCCACACGATCATTGTAAGTGTCAGTGACATAGACATCCTGGTTGACAGGGTCTACAGCAACACCGGTCGCCTCATTCCCAAACATTTGGCCGCCAAACTCGCCCGGGCCGCTACCTTCAACGCCTTCTGTACATTTGGGGGCTTCTGTGCATCGTTCGAATTCTCCGCCTCCGCTGTTGATCCCCCATCCCCACGCGGCCAGGAAGCTCGGCGTGACCTCAGGCCCAAACTCCTGCACGCGGTTGTTGCTGCCATCAACCGCATACACGTCTCCACTAGCAGGATCAACAGCCAACCCATTCGGGCTAAACGCCCAGAATTCGCCTCCTCCTCTACCTATACTCGCGCTCGTGTGTCCGCCAAGTGTATACAGCGGTTCTACAGCCAGCGCGCCGCGCGCCGCGGCGGCAAGCCATACTGCTGCTACACAAGCCACGACAGTCACAGCGCGGTTGACGTGCATTGCGCTACTCATTTGGTGCCTCCCCTGTGCCGCCGCTGCATACCGCGACTTGCCTTCACACCATACTTCGCTTGCGCTTTGTGAACACAAAGCGCTCGCCTGTGTCTGTCCTTGCGCCGTTTGCACGCCTTTAGCGCCCGCGCAAGCTTCTGCCCGCGGGTCAAGCTCGCTTTGCTTCGTGATTTACCACCCGAAGGGATCGGATTGCCTGCGCCGATGACGCTGACACTCGCCGGTTCTCCGAACACGAGCGTCGCTTCACTTTCGGCTCTGCATACTCCCGATTCGCATCCTTTAGTTTCCGGCACGTAGGGAAACCCACCGTCTTCGCGCACATCAAAGATGTGCACAGTGTTATCCAGCGCGGCATGGCCAACACCCCGCACCAGAGGTTCACCCGACTGAATGTAAATGTCTGCAAGACCTTCGCTAGCACCAAGCAGGTGGCTGCCGCCATCAACGTTATTCCTAGTCATTTCCTGCCCAGTTCCAGAGCTCAGCATAAACAGACAGCCTTCATCCACCTTGCTGTAAACGGGGCTTTCTTCAACGTTTTCTACGCCCAGGCTCTGCCTGCTGCAGCCTTCTGTTTCCCGGCCCTCCCATTCATACACATCAAAAGTGCCGTTTACGTCCTGCGGGACCAACGCTTCGGTCGTCTCAAACACCGCCCGCAACACCGGTTCCCTGCCAGGTTCGGCGGGCCGGCTATACACCAATGGCTGTGACGGCGACACGAAGTCAGCGCTCGGACCGGGCCCATAAGGGGCTGCGACAAGGTTTGCGTTGCCTGCGGGCTCCGCACCGGTCGGCGAGCACGACACGCACCTCACCTTCCCCGTGCTCGCATCATAAAGATACACCTCCGCATGACACTGCTCCTGGCCCCCCACCTCGGCACAGTTCTTATATGAACTGAGCTGGTCATGGCTGACGAACATCAGGTAGTTTCCGTCCGGCGTCACCGCCGGCGCGTTGGCCGGCGGTTCTTCCGTAGTCGTTCTTGTTTCCGTAGCTATATCGCCGCCCACAAATTCTTCACTGTGACCTTCAGCCACATCTGTCTTATAACCGCCCTGCTGGGTCCCCGGCACCAGCTTCGCTATGCCAACGCCTTCTTCATAAAGATAGATGCCTTCTTCCGGACCAAGATAGTAGACACGCCGCCCGCTGGCCGAATACCCCACCACACCAACGCTTTTCGAGGCGATCTCCACCGACTTTCCGGTCCCAACGTGATACACGAAAAGCCCGCCTTCGCCGGTGATTATCTTTTCTTCTTCACCCGCGCCCGTACCTGCCCGCCCAAGATAGAGTCCACCAGGCAGCTTCACCGTCACGCCATCATTCACTTCGCGAAGGAAAAGGCCGGCTTCCGCATTCGTGCATTCAGCACCACCATCGATGTCCTCTCCCGGTGCGTGGAAAACTACATTTGCGCCGGTGGGCGCGATCGCTCCGTACGCATAGTAGTTATTCAAGCTGGCCGCGGTACTCACGTCACTCTGGCCCACTTCTGCGCCGCAAACAGGAACCTCGCCATCCGGCAACACGCCCACAAGATACGTATGGCCGCCCGCCCGCTCATAAACCTCGCCGCTGGCTTGATGGGTATCCTGCGCCGTGCCTGACGCAGTCGGAAGTTTCGCGGTGGTCGAAAAGAACACCTTGCTTCCATCTTCTGAGGCGCCATCCAGATACAGGCCCCAACCGTTATTCGTTTCCGCTGTCTTCTTGTAGAACAACGGGAATTCAATCATGCTCTGAGTGAGCGCACCCGAGTCCGGAAGCGACACGGGCGATATATCCCCCGTGTCGAGCGCAAGGTCATACACTACCGCCCCAGTCGTTTCATCCAGGCGTGGCGATTCCAGCGGGTTCTGAAACGGCGACATCAAAAGCACCTGCGAAAAGTCATCGGTGAACACCACACCCTCAGTGTTCCCCAACTCGCCAGCGGTCAACACGGTGGTGCCTTCACCCTGCGGCACCTCCAGCGGCCTCTGCTGCCATCCCTGCGCCGTACGCGTCGCCAACACGTTCTCCGGCACACCCGCCACCGTTTCCCCACCCGCTATCGGCAGCGCGCTGAGAAACATCAAATGGCTGCCCTGGGGAAACACCGACGTTCCAGAATTAAAATTCACCACGTCGCCGCTGTTCGCTTGACTCACAACCTCATAGGCTCGACAATCTGGCAGCACCACACGAAACCCAGCCGACGCTTCGGTCCCCGCCGGACAATCCGCCCCATTGACGTCACCCAACGCGAGCGCGCCAGAGGCAACGCAGCCAGCCACCGCACACGTACACACAACAGCCACCAGCACCGCACCCCACCGAGTCATCCACGCTCGCACAACAACCCCTCCATCCCGTCTAATAGTACCCGTCTCAGAGCCCAAGCAACGGCCTCCACAACGGCGGCGCAGTCCGCCGCGCAGAAACAACCCCCGCGACGGACTACGCACGAACCGCCCGCGATCACGGACGGCCTCGCCTAGCTCAACTGCTACCTACGTTTTAATTTCCACTTGGCCGTCAGGCGTGAGGGTCTCCGTCTGTTCCTGAGAGGCGCTTTCGCCAAACGCGATTTCCACTTTGAGTTCGACTTTCTTCATTTCGACGCCTAATAAGTCGATTTCAGTCGGTGTCTGTTTAGTGGTTTTGTTCGCCGAGAATAAAAGTCTTGCCGTTGATTCTAGTTTGTTGTACTTCCCCATTTCAGGGAACGTTCCGATGATTTCACCACCAACCGTGACTTCACTGCTACCACATTTAGTTGTAACGAATGACGTGCCGCTGACCGGTTTCAAGACAAGCCCAACCTCTTCGGGTAAGCTGGCACTTAAGAGTAAACCAAGCTCGCCCACAGTTTCTTTTAGCACAATCGGTTCGCTGCAAGCCGTTTTGCTGTCACCGTCGCCGTTTTGTTCACATTTCCCCGAGAACTGCACTGATACTTTATGAGTTAACGGCGAGTCATTTAAAATATTGCCATGCGTGACGCTTTTTTCGCATATGATTTCGGCGGTTATAGCGCCACCAAGCGCGCCGCCACGAAGTAAGGCTACACCACTTGAACCTTCGTATAATAACGTGGCGCCACTTTGGGTTTTGAATTCCGGCTGAGGCGCAGCCGTCGCGCTTATCGCTGCCACCACACCGAACGCAAAGACTGCGATCAGCGCGAGACTGGCTAACTTGACCATTCGCATCGTGTTCTATCTCCTTGTCACTTGATCCGGAGACCACAGCAACCTGGAAATCAGACGCTACCATAACGACCTCGCTGTCGTCAATCGGTGTTTCCCACTGCATCCGGCACGGCTACTCACCAACCGCCGCCGAGCCGACCAAGCCGGTAGACGAACTCCAAGGCCGAGGCATCGCCTCCTTCCTGTCGCTCCGCCACTCCAGATAGTTGCTTGACCGCCACGCCCCACCGAGGAGCGCAGCTCCCGCCGAGCAAAGACGCAAGTGCTGCGCGCCCCGTCGGCGGCAAGCACATACTTCCAATAACTGCCTAGGCCCGTCAAGCACAAAGAAAGACCGCGACTCCTGCCGGGCAGGGACAGGCCCATAATCGGCTTTGCCAAGCGGTATGACGGCGAGCTACAGCACTTCTGATGTGTCACGCCATGTTTCCAACACGCTACACGATGACGGCAAGCCCGCAGGCAGCTCTGGCCGAGTCGCCTACACATTCGGCGGCCGTTGGGGCAGCTAGTAGGGTCTAGCGAAACTGGCAGCAGAGCTTTGCCAGGATCGTCAGGTCGATGTGGAGTTGGACACGTGCCAGTCCTCGCCGTGCGCCCACTCCAAGTTAGCGCATGCGGCGGACTATGGGATGCCGTCGAACAGGCCTTCAGCGGGCACCTTGAACGCTTCGACGAGCGTCACGATCGTCGGGAAGCTCGGTGCCCGAGCCAGCCGCTCCATCTTCGAGGTCACGGTGTAGTGCAGGCCCGTCTCCCTCGATAGGTCCTCTTGCGACCAGACGCGCTCAGCGCGCGACTCCTTCATGTCCAGGACGAAGCGTTCAAGGGGCTGCACAACCCGGCAGCTTCGTGGGACCAACCCTGTCTGCCAAGAGACAGACCGTCAAGATTTGGGGGGTAGGGTACCTGCCGTTACCCCACCCGAGGAGAGCCGCAGATGGTCGTGTTGGCCGTCGCGCTGCTGCTCATAGCGGCGATTTCGTGCTGCTCACACGCAGACTTATCGGTGCTGCTCGCCGCGTCGAAGCGGAGATGCCGGAGCGCCAAACGCCG
Source organism: uncultured Actinomycetota bacterium (assembly GCA_963757925.1). Classification (GTDB taxonomy): domain Bacteria; phylum Actinomycetota; class Thermoleophilia; order Solirubrobacterales; family Solirubrobacteraceae; genus Palsa-744. The sequence goes on along the minus strand of CAVWTE010000011.1, from coordinate 24,550 downwards.
GTATGGTGGCGACAACAGCCCGCGCTACTAATGCTCGTGCTGCTGCTGATCGTGCTGTGGTGGCACGGAACGTTCGATCGGCTGCTTGTCAACGTCGGCCTGAACGCCCAGCCATGCGGACGCAACGCCTTCGGCGCGACGTTCTGCGGCAAAGAACTCGCTGAATACCGGGCGAGGCAGGAGCGCGTCGAGGCGGAATGGGCTGGCGATTTTCGCTAGAACCTCCTAGGGACCCGGCGCCCTCGATGTTGAGAGACGGACGCTTGCCACGACGACATCCAGTCAACGCATATCCAGGGGCGGTTGACGTCTGTCCCCGGCACGACCGCCGCCGGTGGAGCGCTAGCGATCCTACATAGGCCTTCTCTCGGCGTGGCACGGAGATCCCAGTCTCCGCATTATGGGATCGCGCGTACCAGCTCTCCAAACCGTAGGTCCGATTGCGACGCGCGGCAATGGTGGGCCCACGACTCTGCAATACACCGACCGTTTCTGCGGGCACGCCCGAACAACTTGACGATTTAAGTCAGAGACACTTGTTGACGGCCATCGCGTCGAGTCCTAGCATCGATGCGTTGGGGCTCTAAGACCCATAGGAGAGAGGCTCGCGGGCCAACTTGCGAGCACAACCTTGTAAAGGAGACAGGAGTAGGGATGTTTTCATTCATACGTAGGCGCGCGACTTTCGCCAATGTGCTCGCAACGCTCGCCGTACTGTTCGCGATGAGCGGCGGCGCTTACGCCGCAAGCAAATACATCATCACCTCGGCGAAACAAATCAGCCCGAAGGTGCTCAAACAACTGAAGGGTCAACAAGGACAGGCAGGAAAAGCCGGGTCAACTGGCGCGACAGGTGCAACTGGCGCGACAGGTGCAACTGGCGCGACAGGTGCAAAAAGTGAAAGAGGGGAAAAGGGAGAAAGGGGCGAAAAGGGCGTCCAGGGCAATCCCGGCACCAATGGCAACGGCGTAATCGGCTCGTCCTTCGAAGGCGATAACGAACCCCTTGGGGAACCGTGTAAAAAGGCTGGCGGTTCCAGCTTCGAAGTTGAAAACTCGGGGACCACGTCCTACGCCTGCAATGGAAGGTCATTGAGCGGCCCCCTGGGTGCAGGCGAACTCGAGCATGGCGTCTGGTCGATAGCCATCGCCGACAACGACTCCAACTCCGGAGGATACGTGGGTCTGGCTGCGATCAGCTTGCCGCGGCCATTCGCCAGCGAACCTCAAATCGAATTCGTCACGCATGAAGAAACGATGAATGGAACCAACGCGAACTGCCCCAAGGAAGGGGAAGCCAAAGAAGGTTACATTTGCATCTATGCGGTCGCTGAAGAACCGAAGGTGGAACAGGAAGGAGTCTTCAAACGCCGTCCCTACGCTCCCAACGGACCTAACGCTCGCGTCAACGGCGTAGTGGTGCGGTTCGTCAACGAAGAAAATCCAGAAGGGGTGGTGTACGGAACCTGGACCGCGAGCGGCAACTAGGCGCGTTCCGGTCCCGCGTAAGGGCGAAATGAAGCCGGGGGATCGCGTTCGCGATTTCCCCGGCTCGTGCCGTCGCGGCTGGCAAACCCAATGCCCCCGCCAGGAATTGAACCTGGATCTACCGCTCAGGCTAGGAGGAGGGACCTTAAGCCTCAGGTCGCTGCGGGTGCTGAGCCCCAGGTTCTGAGCCCACACGTGCGCGTCCCGCCCGCGCCGGCCGATCCTGACTGCCGCGCAGCACCATTGCTCAGCGGCAGCAGTGCCTACGGCACCTGCTCCTTGGAGCGCTACGCGACAAGAGTCTGTCATCGCGGTGTCCGTTCCGGCATGCCCCCTCGCGACCTGTGCACGTCCGAGATATCCAGTGCTGGAGCCTCGAATGCTGGGTTCGCCCAATGTCTGGTTCTCTCCATCGGCTCCTCGTTTCCGCTGCAAAATCGTTGGTTTTTGCGGCGGGGACGGGGGAACGATTGCGAATCGGCCGTCTCGTCGTCCGCGAGCACGTCGGCCATCGTGGCGGCGAGTTGGTTGATGTCCCAGTCGGCGTAGATGTCGCCGGTCGTCTGGATCGAGGGGTGGCGCTACGTTCGCGGTGGTCCGCCAACGCAGCCGAGCAGTCGTCAGGCCGGCGCGCGGTACGCTGGCCCTGTGCCTACGCGCGACGATGACGAGATGAACGACGTGCTTGAGCAGGCAGTGATCGTGATTGACGGGCGGGATCTGGAACGATCGCGGCGCGATCCTCGCGTGCTTGCGTTCCATGAGAGCGCCGCCAAACTGCACGCCGAGTTGGAGGCCGAAGGCGCCGACTCCTGCTGAGGCTGAACCGCTGCCGGCGTAGCCGGCGGTTGCCTTGGCATCGGGATGCTCTGCCGTCAATCCTCCTCACGGCGGGAACGTTGCGTGCGTTCGGTTCCGTCGTCTCCATGGCATGCCGGATCTAGCTCGCATGGCTAGATTCGCAGCGAAATAGAGGTTCGGTACCAGTCGATCAAGCATGTGATCGTCAGCGAACCGCGGTTGCACCGCTTGCCGAGGGCCAGGGACCGAACTACGTCAAGCTCAACCGCTGATGGTGATCACCGGAATCTAGCTTGGGGGCACGACTCCTGCTAGCAGCAAAGAGCCGATGAGCGTTATCCAAAAGGTGCCCCATATGATGCGCGTCAATCGGGTTGGGGTCTTCGCAGTGTGCCATCTACGCGGCGGATTAGACCGATGATGTAGTCACCAGCGGGGACGAATCCAAGAATTGCGAGGTACGCGGCGACCATTATCCACACCGTTGTCGATTTGGTGCCGAACACTTGGAGCAAGCCCAACGGCACCCCAAAACATGTCACCAAGTCGATTAGTGCGGTGGTGGCTTGCGAGATCTCGTTTGCCAGTCGTAACTCTGTTCCCTCGACCTTCTGGGAGTAGTCACCAAAGTCCGCCACGAGTCGATCGAAAGACTCCTTGTGGTTCTGGCAGGCGTCGAACTTGCGCAGCAGCAGAGTTGCGTGCCCCGAAAGACCGGTGTCCTGCCACCACACGGTGTTGCGAAAACGTGTGAAGTTACTCTCCAACGCAATTAGCTGCTGTGGTCGCGCGATGGGATCCTCCAGCGCGGCCAGCTTCTGAGCAAAGTCGTCCAGCAAGCTGCCCTTCATGATGCCGAACGCGATCGCGTCAGCATATAGGGACCGCACGAGCAGTGGGGCTGTCTCGGCCAAGAACGCCAACTCAAGGCGCTGGCTGGTTTCGCTCCACTGCCAGCCGTCCATCAGCGGGCCGGCCAGAAACGCGGTGCCGCTTCGCATAACGGTGCACGTCCAATCAGCCGACAGCGCACGATGCGCCCGTTACAGTTGGCTGCGATTCTGTTCGCTCACCGGATAGGAGTGGTTGTCCTGCAGAGTGGAGAGCAGCCACAGCCATTGTTGGTCAGCGCTCCATTTGCCCGTCGAAGGCTCTCGCATGGGTAGGCTATCGCGTGGCTGAGCCAGGCAGAGATGATATGGGCGGCCTATGTCAGGGATGAGATGGCCGACGCCTCTCAATAGGTGGCCGATCCACCGTCGAGAAGGCTCACTTCGCAGGGTGAGTTGAGCCATCCTGGGTTTGGCGGAGAGCGTTTTGTTTGGTTCCCATCTTTCATTTGATGGGGATGGTTGGCTCTCTTTTCACAGCGTAGAGTTCCTCGACTTCTCGGGGTGGCCGGTCGTCAAGGCTTTCGTGGATGCGCTCGTTGTTGAACCACGCGACGTACTCCAGGACAGCGAGTTCGAGCTGGGAGCGGGTCTGCCAGCTGCGGTCAGCGATGAGCTCGGTCTTGTAGGTGTCAACGAAGCTCTCGGCGGCTGCGTTGTCGTAGGCATCGCCGACGGTTCCGATCGATCCCAGCACGTCGTGGTCGTCGAGGAGCTGGGTGTAGTCAAACGATGTGTATTGACTGCCGGCGTCGGAGTGTGCCACGAGCGAGACGTCTGCTCCGGGGGGCCCGTTGATGCAAAGCCATCCTGAGCGCGTCGAGTACGAGCGTGGTGCGCATGTGGCTGGCGAACTGCCAGCCGACGATCATCCGGCTGTATGCGTCGATCACGAAGCTGAAGAACACCAGCCCCTCCCAGCAGCGCAGGTAGGTGAAGTCCGCGAACCACTTCTCATCCGGCCTGGCCGCGGTGAAGTCACGCTTGACGCGGTCCAGGGCTGCGCAGCGCCGCCGGGTCGGCCCGGGTGGTCCGCCACGGCTTGCCGCGCCGCTTGGCGCCCTGGATACCGTTCTGGCGCATCAAGCGCTCCACCCGGCTGCGGCCGACCCGCTCCCCGGATCTGATGAGTGCCTTCCACATTCGCCTGGACCCGTAGGCGTAGTAGTTGGCGGCGTGTAGCCCGGTGATGATGCCGAGCAGCCGCTCGTCCTCCACGACCCTGTCCAAGCGTTGGCCGGTCGCGCGCTGGTAATAAGCGGACGCCGACACGCCCAAGATCTCGCAGATCGGCTCGACCCCGAAGCGCTCACGATGCTCCTCGATGAACGCGCTCACTTCGGACGGTGTGGATCGAGCTCGCCCGCGAAAAACACACTCGCGGCCTTCAAGATCTCATTCGCGCGACGCAGCTCGAAGTTCTCACGCCGCAGCTTTTTGATCTCCTCGCGCTCCTCATCGCTCAGCTGATCCTTGCGGACACCCTCGTTCGCTTCGACCTGACGCACGTACTTGCGCAACGTCTCAGACGGGACACCGAGATCGTGAGCGACATGCGCGATCGGCCTCCCAGACTCGAACACCAGCCGCATGCCACGCTCCAACAACTCCTCGAGGTACCTCCTCGATCTCGACATGACGTAAGCCTTCTCCCTCCGCCAGACGAACTGGCATCAAAGACTCCGCCAAACCCAGGATGGCTCAAGTAGTCTCAGGGCTCGAGTGGGTTCGGCTGACCTGGGTCCGGTCGGGCATGGATCATGAGCATGCCATTTCGCGGCCCCGCGGGCTGCCCGAAGTGCAGCAACTCCAGCGCGAGGATGCCTGGATCGGCGATTGCCTGTGGCAGGCTGACGCGATCGGCCCACGTGGCAAACTGGTCGCTGTCAAGTGCGGCCCGATGCCATCGGTGTGTCTTCCAATGCAACCGGGCAAGCAGCGTCTCAGACATGTAGTCTCGGCGATTGTCTGTGCTTTCGCCTGAAGGATCTCGTTGATCGGGGTATCGAGCCTCATACCGCGGAACGCTTCTGCCAACTCTACTCCCAGCCGCTCGGCTCTGGCGCCGTCTCGCTTCCCGGCATGACAAATGTAATTCGAGCGCGTCCTCTCTTGCGTGACGAGGACGACGGATTCTTGTGTATAAGTCCTCCGCTGCTCCTGCGTGCGTTGCGGCCACGGTTTCGGGCCATACTGAACCCTGACGACCCGGACGGGAAGGGGTCCGTGTCAGGCTTCAGGCTATGGGTCAAGCAGGAAGATCGCATCGTCGCAGAGATGGCTGCAGGAGCTTTGCGTCGAGCTGGATTTAGGATGATTGGTCGTGAGGCCAAGTGGAAGACAGCTGACGACGAAAGCGACGTCGATGTGTGGGCGGCGCTTGAGACATATCTGCTGCCTGTACAGATCAAGACAGGAAGACTCCACCGCTGGAGAGGTTTTAAGACCCTTAACGACTGATCTCAAGAAGCTTGTAACAGGTGCGATTCGACAGGACGAGCGTTTTCGGAGCGGGTACGGTTGTGAAGACTTCGCCTGGCGTTCAACCCCTGCTCCTCCGACCGGTAGCGAACTGGTCCCTCCAGTTGTGCTCACTCTTGAGGATGTCTCGGGCTGTTCGGTCGCGTCTGCGCGTCTGCGTGCCGCCGGTTTGACGGAGGTGGACCAGCTGCCGTGGATCGTTAGTCTACCTCACTTTGAGCAAGCTGCTGAGCTGCTCGACACGCCGGCTATGTTCGTGCATTTTCTGCGCCGCCGAACCATCCTCAGCGAGCATCAGATTATCTCTGCTAGCGACGAGATCGACTTGGTGCTCGAATACCTCTCGCATGGCTTTGAGCTCGCCACTGGGGGAAGTCCGCGGTGGAACGGCATTTCCATTCGACAGGTTTTGATCGATCAACCATGGCGTACCTATGATGCCTGGTTGGCTAACTGGGAGGGCGTCGGTCCACCTGCGCCCAAGCCTGCGTTGCCAACGCCGCCTGCAATGGAGGATCTCCTGCGGCGTCTAGACCGGGACCGGCCTGACGGCTTCCTTTCAATGTCGATTGCGCTTCTCGATGTACCCCGCTCCCTTTGGGGTCACCTGGCCTCGGCGTGGGAGCAGGTCAACGCTCCGACCAGCAGCCGTTCTTCACGACAGGTGGCCGACCCCGCCTTTGCATCGAGGAATGACAGTAGGGTTGGCTTCACCTTCTTGCGGTGGCGTCCTGAGGATCGACAACGTCCAGATTTTGTACGCGTCTTGGGCAGGCATTGTGCTGTGCAGAAGTACCGCGCCAAAGCCGATCAATGGTATGGCGTGATGGTCCCTCCAACCTCGGCAGATCCACTCGGCCCACTTCTGACAATGAGTCGGCCGTGGCGCCAAGACCCGCATCAGGCCGCATCTGCTGAAGCGTACATCCGGACGCTTCAGCGCGGAAAATAGTCATGGGCGAAACTCGGCCCCGAACGCTGCGCGGGACATCTGGAGAGGCTGGAGCTCGTTATAGCGCACCCACTTGTGCTACGCTATGCCACGCTATGGATGTATCGGTCCGGGAGCTTCGCAACCACACCGCGCGGGTGATTGCTGCCGTTGAGGGCGGCGAGCCAATTGTGCTCACCGTGCACGGGAGGCCTGTAGCGGACATCGTCCCCCGGCGGGTACGCAGCGAACGGCGCCCGAGCGAGCTGCTGCTAGCGGACCTCGCTGCGATCAGCCAAAAGGCTTCCGAGTTGGACGTTGCCTCCAATGCCAGCGACTTCGACGTTGGGCTGACCACCGACGACATGGTTGCGTGAGCGGCTATCTCGCCGACACGAGTGTCTTCGTCGCCGCCGAGCAGCAGCGTCCACTCGGGAGTCCGCCTCACGGGGACGCTCGGATCTCGGTCGCCACGCTAACCGAGCTGATCGTCGGCACCCGACGTGCACCCGCTGGGCCATTGAAGACGCTACGCGAAGCTACGCTTGCAGGCGCGCGCACGTTCGTGGCGCTGCCCTACGACGAGAACGTCGCGGAGCGGCTTGGCGAGCTGCTCGCAAGCGCACGGGACGCCGGGCGGCGCGCGGGCGCGATGGACGCAATCATCGCTGCGACCGCGCTCGCCCACGATCTCTCCGTGTGGACTCAAGACGGAGATTTCGACGTGCTCGCCGAGCTGTTGCCGGCGCTGCGCGTTAACCGAGGCTGATCTGAGCCTCCACGCCGGGAACGTTGCGCGGGTTCGATTCCCGCCGTCTCCATCGGCTCCTCGTTTCCGCTGCAAAATCGTTGGTTTTTGCGGCGGGGACGGGGGAGCGATTGCGAATCGGCCGTCTCGTCGTCCGCGAGCACGTCGGCCATCGTGGCGGCGAGTTGGTTGATGTCCCAGTCGGCGTAGATGTCGCCGGTCGTCTGGATCGAGGCGTGGCCGAGGAGCTTCTGGACGGCCTTGAGGTTGCCGGTGGCGTCGAGGACGCGCTGGCCGGCGGTGTGGCGGCTCTTGTGCATTCGCTCGACGCTGGTCGTGCCCGGCGCGACGATGCCAGCGGTGGCGAGGCAGCGATATCACCACTCGTGCGTGGCGTGGCCGCTCATTGGCTTCTCGGGGTAGCGGCGCACGCCGACGCGGGGGATCGTGCGCTGGGTGCACAGGAGGTAGTGAGAGGGCTGGGCGCCGATGTCGAGGATGTGGTGTTCGAGGTTGTGCGAGAAGCCGCGGTGGGGGAGGGGCAACTCGCGCACCTTCTGGCCTTTCGTGAAGATCGTCAGGCGGCGGCGCTGGTGGTCGAAGTGCTTGAACTGGACGGCTTGCAGCGCTCCCTTGCGCAGGCCGTAGTCGAGCAGCAGGCGCAGGCATAGGCGGTCGCGCAGGTCGGACTGCTCGGTGACGATCGCGCGGCGACATCTCTAGGCGCGCTTGGCTGCGCGGCGACAGGCGGATGCTGCGGGAGGGACTGGGTCAGGCGCTGCGTAGGAGGTCTGCGACTACTTCGGCGGGTCGCTGGTGGCGGCGTGCGTCTCTCTAGCAGTTTTACGCTCACGGGCTGAGGAGTCCCAGCCCGTGAGGATTAGCCAGGTCGTCGGGTCGACTGTCTGCTCGATAACCAGCGTTAGTGATCGGCCGCCATCGGTGCGGCCGATCAGCAGTCGGCGTTTGCCTTACCGGGGTGCCACCTTGGCATTGGTGGCACCCCGGGAGGAGCCGGAATTAGCTAGCGGCCGATGCCGGGGAGAACTTTCGTGCCCTCCTCTTGGACGGCCTGCAGCGCGTTTGGATTCAGACCGAGCAGGGCGAGGATCGTTGGTGCGACCTGGGTCGTCTCGACCCAAGAGTGGACCGTCGAGTGCGGAACCGTCCTTGGCGCGTAGACGAGCAGCGGCACGTCGCGGTCACCCGGGTTGTCGCCACCGTGCTCGGCTATCTTCGTGCCGCTGGTGTACACCGTGCCGACCTGCACACGACCGAACACGTCCGGGTAGCGCGGGTCTGAGTACGGCACGCCGAAGAAGTTGGCGGCTTCATGGCCGGCGTAGATTTGCGCGAGACCCGAGTGGGCGACCTGCTCGGTGCCGCGGTTCACGCCGTCGTTGTTGTAGAGCACCGCCGTCGCGCTGTGGTTCCATAGGTAGTTCTTGACGAAGTCGGCCGCGGCTTGCGTCTTGACCGACAGGTAGCTCTGCCACAGATCGTCGTCTGTGCCGGCGACGATCAGGTTGCTCTGGTCACCGGTTTGCGCGGTCCAGGCCGCGTTGATCGCGTTGATGATCGGCCCTTCCTTGATCCGCTTGAGCTGCAGCGGGTCCTGTGGCGACTGGCCGTGCTTGGCGGTGATGATGATCGCGGTGGACGACGCAAGACCGTCCTGCTGGATCGTGTCGACCATCCGCTGGAGCCGGGCGTTGACGTAGTCAAGCGCGCTGGCCAACAGCGGGCGCGGCGTCGTTCCGCCGGGGTAGTAACCGGCGAGCTCGGTCGGGCCCTCTGTGTAGGTGCCGTCAGGGTTCTCGGTTAGGGTGCTGGGAGAGTCGACCTTCTCGGCGACGGACACGGTCTGGAAGTTCATCCCGAGGATCGCTGGCACGCCCACCTTTTCGGTACCGCTGTGGTCGTAGCCGTTCAGCTCGTTGATGACCGCTTGCACCTTGTAACCGTCGTACTGCTTGGTCGCGGCGTCATCGTGCGCCCAATCCGTGTCGGTCGGGTAGGGCACGCCGTTCGGCTCGACCGCCTGCGAGTCGATCTCGGGACCGAAGAAGTCGTCGATGCTCATGCCACCGGAACCGGGGCCGTTGAACGACGTGTAGATCGCGTGCTTGTCAGACCAAGCTGTGCGCAGGCCGGCGTTGTGGATCACCTGGAAGATCGTGTTGACCTTCAGGTAGTCCCACGGCGTGATCGGCTGACAGGTCTTTGGGTCGACCGGGAAGCTCCCTGGGTTCAGGCCCGACTGCGGATGCGCGGTCAGGTTCATGATCGCGCCTGGGTTCGTGTCCACGCCGTTCGGGTAGATCGAGCCGCCCTCGTCGAAGGACGGGAACGTTTCGCCGCTGCCGTTTTTGAGCAGGTCAGGCACCGCGTTGAGCTTGTCGTCCGGCGAGTCGTAGATGACGTCTCCGCCGGTTGCCGGCTGCCCCGGCGTGCAGGCGGCGCCGGCCTCGTCCACGGCGTGGCTGTACTCGACGTCGTAGTAGACGCCGGTCGCGCGCGGGTCGCCGCCGGTCATGATTGCGGTGCCGCCTGGATCGGAGTCCGACGGGACCGACGTGTGGTTGTTGGTGAACTCAGCGCCACCGGAGGCAAGCTGGGCGAGCTCCGAGCTTGGATGGTTTGCGATGTACCAGTCGAGGTCGGACTGGTGCATACCGTCGACCGAGATCAACAGCACATGATCGATGTGGCCCTTGTGATCGGCGGATGCGCTCGGCACCGACATGGCGATGGAGCCACCGATCGCAGCAGCTGCGATCGCTGCGGATGCGATCTTTGCGCGTACGTGCATTGACGCCCTCCTTGGTAGGGACTGGTGGGCCCAGAACATAGCCACCGGCCAACGAGCACCTGTGACCGAGTTGTGGCGCACCCGTGACCCGATTGTGAACGTCAAGAGAACGGCTGCAGAGCCGACCAGGCTCGGCATGTTTGTCGCGACGGCAGCGGTAACGATCAGATCAACTCGCCGAAAGGGGAGGGCCTGGCCTCGCGCTCCCCGTCAGGTAAGTGTTAATTATGGGCAGGTCCGAGATTGGTGCGCTGGAGCCTCACCACCGGGTTCGCCAACGTCTGATCCCTCTTCTCTACTGACACTCCGGATCTGGTTTTGCAAAGCCAGATCCGCGAAACGAATGGCGGAGCATTACTGATGTTGGAGGTACTGCCACAACACAGCGACGACGCGAGCACGTGCTCGCTGCCGCGGCCATCGCCCACTTGCGCTGTGTGGCAGCATCGTCCTTACGCTGCTAGCCGCCGGCACCGTAGGCGCCATCGCCGCGCTACTCGGCGCTCCAATCCCACATTAGACAGCGGTCAAGGGTCGCTAGCTCTGCACCGTGCCGGTCTGCGCGTAGGTCATGGCGGCGGCCTGGTCGGCGCAGCCCTTCATCTCGATCACGAGCCCATCGCGCATCGTGACGACGACGTAGGCGATGCCGTTGTCGAGCGGCCGTTCGTCGTTGCGTGGCTGATTGGGCCGGAATGCCACGACGATCCTCCCGCCAACCTCGACCGTCTCCTCGATCTGCCCGGCGAACCCTCTTGGAAGGTTGCGCTTCATGACCTCGAGGATCATCTTGCGGTTCTCGCATAGCTGCCCGTCCTCGACGCCGAGCCACTGCGCGTCCGGGTCGAGCGCCCCTTCCAAGACGCTCAGGTCCCCGGCGCGACTCATCGCCTCCCAAGCCTGGCGCAGCAACTGTATGTCGGCGGTGCTTTCGCTCATAAGGTTGATCCTCTCTGATGGTGATTGACGGGCAGGGCGTAATGCGCCCTCAGGGAGGCGGACGAGGATAGGCCGCATATGGGATGGTCAACGTCAACCAGGCACGAACCGAAGGCTACTCCCAGCCCGCCGCGCGCTCAAGCCCGGAGCAGGACGATCACGCTGGCAAACTCTTGGGTGTGCTCACTTTCTTTGGCGCCTGTGCGGTGACGTTCATGGGTCCCGATGCATGCGCTGGAACGACGCGGCCGAGGCTTCATCCTCGCCTTCGCTTGCGGCTCTCGCCCACCGCCACTAGTGGCAGGAGACGGCCTACCGTTCCACTCGCCGGCGAACGCACGCCGGGTGCTCGGCGAAGACCTCGTGGTGCTACAGGCTCGATATCACTACGAGAAAGTAGCGAGTCCGCTCGTGCCTGCGATTGCCTAAGGCTCGTCAGCACGCTCGACCATACTGTCGCCGTGTCCAGCCCTGGCCAGTAAGATGCTATCTTACGCATGTGCGTACCACCATCTCCACGAAGGGCCAGATCGTTCTCCCCGCAGAGCTTCGTGCTGCCGATGGCATCGAGGCGGGAGAGGAGTTCGAGGTCGATCGCGTTGGCCCTGATGAGTACCGGCTCACTCGGCTGACGCCGCCACCGAACCGTGGTTTGGTCGATTGGCTGCGGTCGTGTCCGGATGACGGCTGGTTCGTAGAGATCGAGTCGGAGTCGACGGCCTCGATCTAGCTGATTGCCTTGGCGCGCTTTCTGGTTGACGCAAATGTCCTCTCGGAGGCGACCAAGCCAGCCCCGGACGAGCGTGTTGTCGAGTGGCTTGGGCACAATGAGCCCGAGGTCGCTGTCGATCCGATCATCCTGGGTGAGGTCCGTTTCGGCATCCTGCTACTCCCGCGCGGTCGTCGTCGCAGTCGGCTGGAGCGTTGGTTCGAGGATGGAGTGCAGAGGTTGCAGTGCATACCTTGGGAGGCCTCGACGGGTCTGCGTTGGGCTGAGCTGCTCACGACGCTTCGCACAGAAGGGCGCGCTATGCCGATCAAGGACAGCCTCATCGCTGCGACCGCGCTGGCGCACGATCTGGCGGTTGTGACCCTCAACCGGCGCGACTTCGATGCCTCAGGTGTGGTTATCGTCGATCCGGCGGCATAGCCTGGCCGCTTACACTTGCTCCAGGCCCGGCGTTGCTCCCGCGACTATTCACGGCGGGAACGTTGCGCGGGTTCGATTCCCGCCGTCTCCACTTTTTCGGACGTTGCGCAAACCCCTGGCGCGACGATGCGGTAGGTGGGCTGGATCTCGGTCTTGTTGTTGACGCGCAGCTCGACGATGAGGATGCGGAGGAGGGCCTTGGTTTGCTCGGGTTCGCCTTGCGCGAGGACCTTGTCGAGTCGGTCGGCGACTGCTGCGAGATCGGCTGCCGTGGGCGTTCCTGGAGGTTCAGACACACACAAAGGTCTGGTCCGAGGGCCGCGCGGTACAGCCACTCCATGCGGGGCGGCCATCGCGACTCTCACCGAACGAAGGCCGATTCGTGCCCGTGCGTGTACAAGCCGCCGCCGGACTTTGCTGCCGGCTGGGACGATCTGTCAGCGATTTGTCAGCCGTGTGTCAGCGGCAATACGGCCGCAGGCAGTTGGTCAGCCCTGTGGGTCGGGCTCCGGCCAGCGCCACACCGCGCCGACCAGCACGCCGGTTACGGACGCGGCCCAGCTCATCGGCGTCGAGCCTCTCGTCGCCCGGGTTGCAGCGGTCATCGACGTCTGGTCGGGCGTCGTCGGGCTCGCGCCACTCGCGAAGGCAGTACGTGGCCGAACCAACGCGCCAACACGCCGCCTGTAGGCGCTCAGCGACGCCGAACCACGCATCCGAGGGTGCGTCCTCGGAGTCGAGCAGCGTCGTGGCCTCCTCTAGCGCCTCTCGCGCTTGCGTGCGGAATCGGTCGATCCGTTCGCCGGCCGTCGCGGGCATGGCGCCACGCGCGATGCTGTGGAGCCTCCGCCAGTTCCTCGGCATCGCCTGCCAGGCGGATCCGCTCCAGCCGCCCACGCCCATCGTCCGTCAACTCCCACACCATGACCCTGTGGCGCCGCGACCGTGCCAGCGAGCCCTCAGCAATGAGCGCGTCGAGCTGCGGACGCAGCCGACGCGAAGTCCAGGATACGTGAACGAACCTAAGGTGTTCGGCGATGTCGCTCATCATCACGCCTTCGTGCTCCCGCTCACGATGACGCTCGGCACGCTCCAGGGCCGCAAGCACGAGGCCATCGGACACCGCCTCAAACCGTCCCAGCTCGCCATCCAGGCGGCGCTGGTCCCGCGCGGGACCAGCGCGGTCGCTTGCTCTGCCATCGCTCCTGCGCCGCTGCTTGTCTGCATCGCTGGTCATCTCGCCGGCTCCTCTCGGATAGACCGAGGAGCGCGCAGACGAGCACGACCGGATGACCGTAGAGAGCTACGGTTTCCAGGGCATCGAAGGCGTGCTCCTTCGGTGCTCAGGCCGGGCGGGCGCTACCAACGTCCGTCCGGCCACTTGATTGTCGAATCGCGCGATCAGAGCAGAACCCGCGCGAGATCTCAAGCGGCTTGGTCGCGTCGCCACCCGTCGGCCGTTGTGGGGCGCTTGGCCCATACCGCTGCGCGTACCATCACCGGCGACCGATAGCCTGGCGAGAATGGTGCAGCCGTACTACACAAGCGAGCGAGGCGAGCTCTTCCAGGGCGACTGCTTGGAGGTCATGGCCGGACTTCCGGCGAAGAGCTACGACCTGATCTTTGCCGACCCGCCCTTCAACCTCGCCAAGAACTACGGCTCGGGCATTCACGACAAGATGCGCGACGGTGACTACCTAGCATGGTGTCGCAGCTGGATTGCGGAGTGCGTCAGGCTCCTCGCACCAGGTGGCGCGATGTGGCTCTACAACTTGCCCCGCTGGAATGTGGAGCTTGGACACGAGCTAGGACGGCATGGCCTTCTTTTCCGGCATTGGGTCGCCATTGACATCAAGATGTCGCTCCCTATCCCCGGGCGCCTCTACCCAAGCCACTACAGCCTCCTGTACTACACAGAGGGCAAGCCGAGGGCCTTCAATCGTCCGCGTGTGCCCATCCCGGTCTGTCGTCATTGCGGCGGCGACATCAAGGACTATGGCGGACATCGCAACAAGCTCCATCCTGACGGCCTCAACCTAAGTGATGTCTGGACCGACATCCCCCCGGTGCGCCATGCGCGCACCAAGACCCGCTCGGCGAACCAGCTAAGCGAGAAGCTTCTAGAGCGAGTCCTCACGATCGCAAGCGAAGAGGGCGACACCGTCCTTGACCCGTTCGGCGGTAGCGGGACGACCTACGCGGTGGCTGAGCGGATGCACCGCCACTGGACGGGGATTGAGCTAGGCGACTGCGAGCCAATAGTGCGCAGGCTTAAGGGCGAGGACATAGTCGTCCAGATGCCTGGCCTCGGCGACTCGGCGAAGGGCATCAGAGCTGCAAGTTAGAGCAGCGCCCTCCCGGAAGTTCCCTTCGCAATCCGAGAAACACGCGACGAAGTCCGGTCGTACTCCACGGCAAGGACGGCGAGGTATCCGCGCCGAACCCGCGCAGCCTTCCAGAGGGGAAAGTACGGCTCCAGCTCCCTGACATTTCCGATGCGGTCCGTCAGATACCGTGCGAAGTCGCGGGTCGGAACGATCAGAACGCCGCCGGAGATAACGCCTTCAATTAGACCGAGGGCGAGCTTGTTCATAGAACGGTGCGAAGACGAGATGTTGCCCGTCTCCCACTCCACCATGAACGGCGGGTCCGACCCGAACACCTTTGCAGCGTCCATGGCGCCGAACCGCGCGCCCCCCTTGATTCCTTCCAGCGGGAATGGCATCTCAAGGGTCCAGCCGTGGGGCCGGAGCGCAACCACAAATGCTTCCTTGATCGGGACAACTCCGTTTCCCTCGCCGCGGGCCTTCCCGCTCTCAGGGAATATCGCAAAGTCCTTGCCACCAGGGGGCCAGCGGATAGCGCCGATCGCCGCGTCTATCTCGCGCAGCGCCATCTCGGTAGATGGATACCGCTTAGCGTCAATCAGCGTGTGCGTGCGCTCAATCTTGATGGCCGAAACATTCGCCGCCCTCCCGTCCATCCCTGCCCTTTGCGATGTCCGAGGCTCACGTAGCTGGGTGCTGCATGCTGCACATTGGCGACCCGTTGGCCGGAGGCCGTTACTGCGCCTCCGGCCGATGCCCTTACTAAGCCTCGATCCTCCGGCTACAAATCCGGAGCAGTCGAGTCGACTCGGCACTCTGTCCACCTCCACTTACAACGGGAGTTCGGTCGCTTTGTCGGTCGGGGCTCGATTCGGGTCTTCATCGAAGCTAGCGCGCGGCTATCGCGAGCGGAAGCCCTGTCGTACCAGGACGCGGGCACGACACATAGTTATTCCCACTGTCCCGTTCATATCACTATCGCGTTCATGCACGCCCGCATGCTGGTGATAGGCGTGCCCCCATGCTGGTGATAGCATTGCCCGCGTACTGGTACGGAGCACTTATCGAAAACGAACCGAAATCTGGGTAGACAGCATATGCCACCAGCACCCCGGAAACGAGCGAAGCGCTCGACGAAACGCCCAGCGAAGCCAAAGGCTCTCGTCGCCCCGACACCTGCCCGCTCGATCATGTTCGGTTCAGGCGAGGGCAAGGCACTCTTCCGCGTTAGGCAGTCACATGTCGCCGGCCACTACAAGCCATTGATTGCACGGAAAGCCTACGCCGCAGTCAAGCTGGATCTTGTGCTGAGAGCGATTGCTCTGCTCCCGAAGGACGCTGGTGCCCGCGAGGCGGGGTTTGTCCTGCGCGACTGGAGCTACGAGGATCTACACGACCTCGCCAAGTCTGCGCCTGCGTTTCGGGCAGGCGAGGATCGCGGAGAAAAGGAGACGCGTCATCTCAAGCGCAAGTGGGTCGGCAACCAGATGGACAAGTTGGTCGCCGAAAAACTGGTTCGCCTTGAGGCACACAATGGGCGCCCGACGATCATCGTCCTGCGCGACGATGGCAGCGGATTCCCCTTCGATGATCCTGGTGAGGCCGGCGGTCGTGGCGACGACCGTTACCTCACCATCCGCGGTAGCGTCATTGCGTCTGGTCGCCTCGCGACGTGGAAGGCGCCTCAGCTCGCCGCGTACTTCGCCGCAATCTATGCCGAATACCACCAGGATCGAGGGGGAGGCCGAAGCTTCTCCAGCAACGGGACCGGAAGTTGGTGGCGGCAGCTTGCTTGGTTCAACAACGCTCAGTGGTACCCGAAGGATCGAGTTCTCCTGCCCTTCTCCAAGAGTCTCCTCGAGGATGGACTCAACGCGCTCATCAGCGAAGGCTTGATCGCAAGGCAGCACATCAATCGAGATCCACTCAGTAACAAAAAACTTGTTGGCGAGCGGGTGCTCTACACCAACCAGTTCGCTCTACTCGACACCGAAGTCACGCGAAGCCAGCCCAGGCGACGGCCAGCCGATGTCGCCCCTGGCGAGGAGGCGGCATAGGCGTCCCGCCCCGCGCCCGATGCGGCGCAGGCAGTCCTAGAGCGAGTGAGGCAGCGGAGATCACGCAAGCGTGGCGTGCTCGGCACGCAGACTAATCCTGGTGCCCGAGGGCATCGTAACTCGGCTGTTCGCGGCCGGCGGGCTCCTAGCCCGTCGGGTGCGCCGCCCGGACGGCGAGTCCGCTGGCACACATCGGGCTAGCGAGCGGGAGCCACTGCAACAATTGCAGCATCGTGGAGGAGGTGAGGCGTTCAGCGGAGTTGGCAAGAGGCAGCGACAGACCTCGGCATCGAGGTTGAACTGATCGGCGACGCCGTGCTGCTCCCCGACTTCGGGAGCAGCGCTGGCATGCTTTGCGCCCTGCGTCGAACGCCGGACGGTTGGGAAGCGCTCCGGCGCGAGGCAGAGGCACAGGGCGACGCTGCTTAGTCGGCGCTTGGGCACGGATTCCTGCGCTATGACCGCGAGGTGTTTATCGACGCGCTGAAGGACTGGGGCTGGTATGGCAAGGGGCGTGCACCATGTTGGTGCGAGGACGCCAGTCCGTAGATGACTCGATTCCGATCTTCGTAGAAGAAGCGGTCGCTGCCTCCTCTGGCCTCTGCGCGGCATCTACGCCAAAGACAGCACAGAAGCGCACATGACAGCGGGGTTTGCGCGACGTACGGCCCTCTCCTCTGCCAATTGTCTGCGAGCCGCAGCTCGCGGAAGCCGGCTCATGGGCGAGCAGGCTGGCGTTGCCGATTGTGAGTTCCATCGCAGTCGATGGCTACGGTCATGTTCATGCCGAGGCGAGCAAGCGGGTTTTGAGCATCTGCGATGAACGACTAAGAGGTGATCCGTGGGCCAAATAGACGAAAGCTTGAGTAGCTAGTGCAATCACGCTATTCTAGCCTGATGGTCGTCGCGACGATTACCGAAGCAAAGAACGGGCTTAGTGCGCTGATCGACCGGGTGCGCGCTGGCGAGTCGGTACTGATTATGGATCGAGGCACGCCGGTCGCGCGATTGGAGTCTGCGATTAGTGCTTCTCCTGACGCTGAGGGAAGGATCGCGAGGCTGGAGCGTGCCGGGGCAGTCCGGGCGGCTTCCAAGCCACCCGTGACGGAGTTGCTGAGCACGAGCCCGCCGAGTCTGACGGCTTCAGCAAGCGCTGTTGCGGCACTGATCGAGGAGAGGCGCGAGGGTCGTTGAGGTTCTGGGACAGCTCAGCGATCGTGCCGCTGATTGTCACCGAGGCCAGTACGGAGGGGTTGTTGGCGAGCGCCGCGCGGGACCCGGTTATGTGCGTATGGTGGGCAACTGAAGTCGAGTGCGCGTCCGCGCTGTCCAGGCTGGAGCGGGAAGGGGCGCTATCGGATGGCGCGATGACGGCCGCGGTTGAGCGCCTAGACCGTCTCGCCGAGAGCTGGAACGAGGTGCAGCCGACTGCGGCCCTACGGGGCACTGCCCGCCGGCTCCTTCGAGTACACCCGCTTCGCGGCGCCGACTCGCTGCAGCTTGCCGCCGCCATCATCGCCTCGGAGGGACTGCCTGCCTCGCTGAGCATCGTGACCCTCGACGAGCGGCTTGCTAGCGCTGCGCGACGTGAGGGCTTCATCGTGCAAGCTGTCGATCCTGCGAGCTGAGTTCGCCCCTCTGAGGGACCGTGAGATAGCCGCTTGGCAGGTAAAGGACCGTCCTACGGACGTGGAGTCGATCAGCTCATTTCGAGCACCGCGGTACCTTGGACATGATTCGCGGGATTGCCTGTTTCTTTCGACTTCGACAAAATAGTTATCGAACTGCTTGCACGGTCTGGGTTCTCGCCCCCTGCCGTGCGCTGTGCTGCCCGTCGCCCCCGCGCGGTCCCTCTCGCTCAGCTGGTGTCCATCGGATCGGGCGGAGGAGGCGGCGGAGGCGCGAGGGTGGCCACGGCGGTGAAGGGCTTGTGCACGTAGGCCCAGGGATGACCTGGGGCATAGGCGACGCCGGCCTGATCCCACGCATAAGGCTTGTCCGGATTGGCAGGCGCAGCCTGGAGCTGGCCGCCGTGGTGTCCCGAGTGCTTCTGGACCCGGTGGAAGGTCTGTGCGGCATGGTTGACCGCGTCCTGGCTGTACATCTGCAACGACCAGGTCTGGTTCCAGACGGCCATCCCGTTCTGGAAGCCCTCCAGAGTGATGACGTCCGCTCCGGAGCGTGCGATCACTGCGCCCCAATGGTAGTTCCAGACTCCGGGCGCCATGGCCGTCGTCGCGGTCACGTACGCCTCCCCGATACCCGGGGCCGCGTACCTATTCATCAGATGCGCCTGCTTGACGGCTCGGCCCGCACCGACCGGAGAGGCAAGCGTCCGCGGATCGCCAAACGGCACGGTTATCGGACCCATGCGAGCCTGAACCGGGTTGACGACCTGCACCGCCGGTGCGGCGGGGGGCGCGGGTAGCGCCAGCTGCAGCGGCTGTCCCTGAGCCTCGGCCATCACCTTGCGGGCGGCGTGGCCGCAATCCGAGGGGTAATTTGGCTGGAAGGCGAGCTGGAAGAACTGCACCCCGCCGACGGTGCCCGCGAGAGCTCCGCCGACGATCACGTTGGGGGCACACTGAACCCCTGCGGCCACAACCGCCAGATGCGGCACGCCCATCGACACCAGCAGCCTGCCGTCGTCTGAGACCCGCCACGGGAAGGATGCGGCGCCATATGCGTTGTGCAGTACCTGCTGCGCGTGCGCAAACGCGGGGTGGAAAATCATGGCTGGGGGCGCTTGAACGAGCTGGTAGCGTTGCAGCAGCCGACGCGCCACGCGTCCTGTCTTGGCCGGCCGGCGTGCCGGTGGAAGGGGACCCAGCGAGGCATCGATCAGCCGGCCAAGAGCCCGATTGCCGGCACCGCTCCCGAGCGCAGCCTCAAGTCCCGCGGGACCAGTGGCACGCATCAGTTGCGAGAAGCGCCGGCTCGCGGGTGGATGGAGCAGCTGCGTCCTAGAGTCACGGCGAGGGCTGCCCGGCGCCGTGTGGAGATCTGCCCGCGCACCTGGCCGGGGGCGCTTGCGATCAGGGGTCGGACCGATGGCGTGCACGCCTCCGATCGTGGCCTAGATCGTGCCCCAAGTCAATGCCGTATCAAGCCATCGAAGCGCCCGGGCGGCCTCGGCGATCTGGGGCATTCGCCGCCGGCGCGCGATGCACGCTACCGTCAGCGTGCTGCAAGAAGCGGCCCTCTCCGCTGCGGCATTGCCGTATGGACGAGAGTCGGTCAAACGCGGACCGGTCCCTGGACCTGGCGCCGCTCCACTTTGGGGGACACGGGATGAGTGAACGGATTGTCGTGCTGGGCGCCGGGTTCGGCGGCCTCGAGCTTTGCACGATGCTCTCCGAGGCGCTCGGCGACGAGGTCGATGTGACGTTGATCGACAAGAGCGACGCGTTCGTCTTCGGGTTCTCGAAGCTCGATGTGATGTTCGGTGCGACCACGCCGGAGGCGGTCCGCATGCCATATGGGGACATCGCCGAGCGCGGCGTGCGCTTCGTGCAGGCGGAGGTCACGGCGATCGACCCGGAGGCTCGGCGTGTCACCACTGACGCGGGTGTATTCGACGCGGACACGCTTGTGATTGCACTTGGCGCCGACTATGACATGGACGCCACGCCCGGGCTTGCCGAGGGCGGCAACGAGTTCTACTCGGTCGCCGGCGCGGAACGCCTGGCTGGGATCATCCCCGAGTTCTCTGAGGGGCACATCGTCATCGGGGTCTGCGGTGCGCCGTTCAAGTGCCCTCCGGCGCCGAGCGAGTGCGCGCTGCTGCTGCACGACGAGCTCACGGCGCGCGGGCTGCGGGGCGCCTGCCAGATCTCCTTCGTGATCCCGCTCGGCACGCCCGTGCCGCCTTCGCCCGAGACCTCCGTTGCGCTGGAAAGGGAGTTCGCAGAGCGCGACATTAGGTTGATCGCCGGCCGCCGCGTCAGCGCACTGGATCCGCGCCGCAACGTCGCAGTGCTGGACGATGGGGCCGAGTTGCAATTCGACCTCTTCCTCGGCGTGCCGAAGCACCGCGCGCCCGATGTCGTGATCCAGAGTGGCATCACCGAGGAGGGCTACGTGCCCGTGGACTCAGCAACGCTCCAGACGCGGTTTCCCGGCGTATATGCCATCGGGGACGTCGCCACCGCAGGGGTGCCGAAGGCCGGCGTGTTCGCCGAGGGCGCCGCCCGGGTGGTTGCGCAGACGCTGATACACAGGCTGCGCGGCGGCGACCCGCCCGGTCCTCACCTCGGGCGCGGCACCTGCTACATCGAGTTCGGGCACGGACGGATCGGGAGCGTCGACATCGACTTCCTCTCAGGTCCATCGCGAACCGGGGTGTTCAATCCTCCCTCCACTGATCTGGTCGTCGAGAAGGAACGCTTTGGTGCGAGTCGGCGTGCGCGCTGGTTTGGCCGCTGAGCGGAGCAGGCGGACTGTATCCTGCCGGCCAGGTCATCCACGTGGGGATAGGTCCATGATCGAGCTTTTTGAAAAGGAGCGAGTGGCAATGGCGCGAATCGTTCGCCTTGGGGGGCCCGTTCTGACGGCCGCGTCCGTGGCGCTTACTTTGGCCGGCACTGCGTTTGCGGTGAAATCGGGCATATGGGATGGGAACACCAATCAGAGCTACAGCGGCGGCGCGATGCCGTTCTCGCTGCAGGTCAGCCGCAACAAGGTGACCGTGGTGTACTTCGGGGCGGACTTCACGGGCACCAGCTCGCGTTGCGCACTCTCCGGCAGCACCGATGCGCAACGGCTCGATCCGAACACGGGGTTCAAGGGCCTCACGATCAAGCACGGCAAGTTTGGAGGAAGATTCACGGCGTCGGGCAGCGAACATGTCTCGCTCAGCGGTCAGTTTCACGGGCAGTCTCTCAGCGGATCGCTCACCGACTCTTTCACCGTCGCGGGCATTCACTGCACCACGGGCAAGGTCAGCTTCTCGGCCAAGCCGGGCAACGAGCTGATCTAGCGCCGGCCGGCGCGGCGGGTGCCTGTAGCGCCGGCGATCGCAACGCTGCTCGGTGAGCCGCCGCGGGCATTCACGCGGCGCTCTCGGGCGAGATCGAAAGGCGGCCCAGCTTGCGCTGCTCGAGTCTGACCGCATGCTCCAGATGCGCCGCGGAGATGGTGCCACCGTCATCGGCTGCGGTGAACGCCGCGGCAAGCGCGCAATTGCGAATCGAGCCGCCTGGCAGGACGTGCCCGGCAAGGGCGTTGAGGTCGATGTCTGCCGCCAGCGGCGCCTGCTCGGGGAGGTGGCGCTCCCACAGCCTGCGTCGCCGCGCACGATCTGGCAGGGAGAAGTCGACGACGAAGTCCAGGCGACGAAGGAACGCCTGATCGAGGTTGTGGCGCAGGTTGGTGGCAAGCACCACGGCTCCTGCGCACTCCTCTATCCGCTGCAACAGATAGGCCACCTCCAGGTTCGCGTAGCGGTCGTGGGCGTCGCTGACCGCCGAGCGCTTGCCGAAGAGGGCGTCGGCCTCGTCGAAGAAGAGCACCGCGCCCGCATCCTCGGCGCAGTCGAAGAGGCGGGCGAGGTTCTTCTCCGTGTCACCTATGAACTTCGAGACCGTCCGCGAGAGGTCCACTCGGTAGAGATCGAGGCCGAGGTCGTTGGCGATCACCTGGCAGGCCATCGTCTTGCCCGTCCCCGACTCGCCCGCGAAGAGGATCTTCAACCCGGCCTCGGGAGCGACCCGCCGTCCAAACCCCCACGCGTCGAGCACCAGCGCGCGGTGGCGCAGGCGGGCAGCGATCGAGTGCAGCTGGGCGAGCTCATCCTCGGCGAGGACGAGGTCATCCCAACCGTAGGGGCCCTGGAGCAGTTGCGCATGCTGCTCGAGGTCGCTGCGTGCGATCCGGCGAGACGCCTTGCTCAGATCTTCCTCGGCTGGGCGAGCCCGGCCCGCGCCGCGAGCTTCGGCGAGGGCCAGGCGTGCGGCCTGGCCGATCTGCGCGGAGCTGAGGGCAAACGTGGCGATCACATCGCTGTGATCGGCCTCCGGAACGCGTGCGGCCCAGAGCCGGGCGCGCTCGGCCTCGCTTGGCGGTGCGAGGACCGCACTCAGGTGCGGCACGCCGGCGAGCGCCGCCGGAACCCGCGGCCTGGCGGAGCAGAGTAGCGGCGGATCGCCAAGCTCGCCCAGACGATCGCGCAACCGCTCGGCCTCCTGCGAGGAGAGATGCTCCAGGCCGTTGATGGCGAGCCTGGCGCCGGTCAGTCTCGCGTGCAGCCGCGCCCTGGCGAGCAGCCGATGCTCGTCCAGGTGGGCGGCCTTCAGCACGAGCAGTCCGCGGCCGAGCGCCTGAGCGAGGACCTGCTCGGCGTCGGGGCCGGCGCACAGCACGGGGAGACCCTGAGCGGCGAGGATCCTCTCCGAGAGAGCCTGGATCGTCTGCCGATCGCGCGCCGGGACGGGATCGAGCTCGACCTCGCTGAGCTCGTGCAGGAGCTCGTCGTCGCCGAGCTTGGCTCCGAGCAGGAACGCTGCCAGTTGCTCGTCGAGTGCCAGCAGCCGATCGATCGCGGGCGCGCCGCCGCTCTCGTGCAGCAGCTCGATCGCCCCGTCGCGCCGCAGGGGCGCGTCGCTTGCCAGGCGCGCGAGGATCTCCTCTTCGGTCGCCGTCGAGCGGAGCAGCCGGGCGAGCAGGCGGGGGCTTGCAAGCTTGCGCGTGAGATCGTCGTGGAGGTAGCCAATCAGGCGTCCGTACCTTCCGTCCAGCACGGGTGCCGCGCAGAGTCCGAGCAGCGCTCCCTCGAGTGAGGAGAGGCCAAGCAGCGCGACCGCCTGCCGCAGCCGGGAGTCGAGGGAGGCCCCGTTGAGCTCCTCTGCGGTCTGTACCGCGCAGGCGTCGGTCACGTACAGGCCGCGGAAGGGGTTTGCGGGATCGGGGTCGTTTGCGGCGACGCGAGCGACCGCCTCACCGATCACGGCATCGATCCGGCCCATGGAGACGGAGGCGAGCTCAGCCAAGAGCCTCCTCGGCGGCGGCCTCGGCGGCGCGCTCATGGACGTCGCCGGGCTTCGTGGCATGCAGGCGCGCGCCGGCCGGAGCGCGATGCTGCTGTACGACGTGGGCGAGCTCATGCGCGAGTAGGCGACGTCCGGGCATGGTGTGCGGGCGGTACTCGCCGGGAGCGAAGAACACGTCACGCCCGACCGTGAACGCGCGTGCGGCTACGGCTCTTGAGAGCACATGGGCCACGGCGCCGGTATGCACTCGAGCGTCCGCCACCGCGCCTCCAAAGGCATTGACCGCCCAGGTGGCGGTCTGAGAGCCAAGCGCCCGTCCGCCTCCGGCGGCGCCGCGGATTGAGCCGGCAATGGTCGGATGTACCGATCCGTCCGCGAGGATTCCCTCGCTCGTGCTCGCCAGCCGGGCCAGCGCGGCGTTGCCGGCGGCGAAGGGCAGAGCAGCTCTCGGGGGGACAGCGGGCCGTTGCAGCGCTTGCTTGCTGCTCCTCGCTGGCGTGTGCTTCTCGCCAAGCAGGAGTGGCATCTCAGATGATCCCTTCGCGGACGGCATGCGCGACGGCCTGCGACCTGCTCCTTGCGCCCAGCTTGCCCACGGCGTTGCTCAGCACCATCTTCACCGTGCGCTCGCTGTAGGAGAGCTCGTCGGCCACTTCGCGCAACAGCCGGCCGTCCGCGATCAACTTGAGCACGATCTGCTCGCGGCTTGTGAGGCCCGTGATGCGCGCGAGGCGCCTTGGTGTCGTGCCCGGCTCGCCGTCCCTGCTTGCGACCAGCGTGCTGAGCATGTTCGGCGGCATCACGCCCGCGCCGTTGATGATCGCGTGCACCTGGGCCATGAGTGCCTCCTGGGTCAGATCCTTCTTGCACATCACCCCGAGGGCGCCGGAGCCCACGGCACCGAGCAGCTCGGCCTGCTGCTCGGCGGCCATGTCGTCGA
>CAVWTE010000010.1:0-34260 GCA_963757925.1 uncultured Actinomycetota bacterium | reverse complement strand
AACGCGCCGCGGAAGAACCACACCGCGCCTTCATAGCCAAACCCGAACTGGAAGAACAGACGGTCGGCCGAGCCCGCCGCGAACACCACCGCCACCGCCGAGAGCAGCGCAGCGGCAAGCGCGCTGCGCCGCGGATTATCGCGCGGACGCTCAAGCAGATCGTGGCGCCGGTAGTCCCTGCTGATGAAGCGCCTGTCAAGCCACGGCAGCGCATACAACAGCCCGAACACGATGCCGGGAAACAACACCCCCCCAAAAAACGGGTTCGGCACGAGCGTGTGTCCGAAGGCGTGGATCTCCAGGTTCGGCATCAGTCGCAGCGCGCCGATCAGCCACCCGAGATACCAGTCCGGCTGCGCGCCATTCGTGCCGATATAGGGGTGATAGGGGCCCCACAGCCACACCGGGTTGATCTGGATCTCACCGCCGATCAGCACCAGCACCGCGGCGACCGCCGCGAACAAGCCCAGCGACCGCAGCGCGTACCCAGGCCACATCGGGGTGCCCACCACGTTGTCCTCACGGCGGGCGGGGCCGGGGAACTGGCTGTGGCGCTGGCGCATGATGATCGCCAAGTGCACCGCGATCAGTCCACCGATGATCGCCGGTAGCAGGAACACATGCGCGATGAACAGCCGCGACTCAAACGCCGTCGACCCAGGGAACCTGCCGCCCCACAACGCCGTCGCGAACGGGCCGCCGATCAAAGGGAGCGACATCGCGACTGCCCACGCGATCGCCAACCCCATCCCCGAGAGCAGATCGTCGGGGAGCGAGTAGCCCGCGAAGCCCTCCAAGATCGCGAGCGCCAACAGGGTGACGCCGATGAAGTAGTTGATGTCACGGGGCTTGCGGAAACGCGCCGGTGAACACGATCCGCAGCAGATGGAGGGTGATCGCCGCGACGAACACCAGTGCCGCCCAATGGTGAACCTGACGGGCGAGCAGCCCGCCCGATACATCAAAGGAGATGTGCAGGGTGGAGGCGTAGGCGTCTGAGACGCTCTGGCCCTGCAATGCCTGGTAGCTGCCGTGGTAGACGGTCTGCGTCGTGTCCGGGTCGAAGAACAGCGCCAAGAACGTGCCCGTGAGGACCAGCACCACGAACGAGTACAGGGCGATCTCGCCGAGCAGGAAGCTCCAGTGGTCAGGGAACACGTAATCCATCAGCCAGCGCATCCCACGCGCCGCGCCCAGCCGCTCATCCACGAACGCCACCGCGTCCACCGGCCGTTCCTTGGCGGTGTGGCTCACGATGGGTCTCCCCACCAGGACGGGCCGACAGGCCCCGACATCGGCCCAGCAGCGCGCAGCACACCAGCGCTGTCGATAGTCAGCGGCAGCTGCGGCAGCGGCCTGCCTGCGGGGCCGAACTCGA
Source organism: uncultured Actinomycetota bacterium (assembly GCA_963757925.1). Classification (GTDB taxonomy): domain Bacteria; phylum Actinomycetota; class Thermoleophilia; order Solirubrobacterales; family Solirubrobacteraceae; genus Palsa-744. Next base: position 32,882 of record CAVWTE010000010.1, on the reverse strand, counting down.
CGCTGCCACCGTCCAGTACGTCGAACGTGGAGTAGTGGCAGGGGCACACCAGCGCCGGCCCCTTGGACTCGGTGGATGGGCTGAGCGGGTCTCGAAACAGCGAGATCGCGCACGCGGCATGGGTGCAGATCTTCGAGTAGGCAAGGATGCCCTGCGGTGCCCAGCCGGCACGCTCGGCGGGTAGCCGCAGCGTCGCGGGGTCAACGCGCACCACCACGACGGGGGAGCCCAGGTCCTCCTGATCGGCGCCCTGCGGGAACGCGGTCTGAAAGCTCCGTTCGATGATGTCGGCCGCGAGCATCGGGTTGCCCTGCTCGTCCACGAGCGCGCGCCCTGCCCGCCACGGTGTGCGTCGCAGCTGCTCCTCGAGACCAGGGCCGAGCGCCGCCACGGGAATCACCACCGCCGCCGTCAGCCCGGCGCCCGCGACCCCGGCGGCGCCGGCGAGCAGCCGCCGGCGCGTGATGCCCTCCACACCCTCGGCGGCCTGCTCGATGACCTCACGAGCAGCGTCCGGGTCGGCCAGCCGGGGGCGCTGCTCGACCTTCGTCTCTTGGGGCACCAGCCAGCGGCCCGCGAGCACCAGCGCACAAGCCAGCAAAGCGAGCGCCGCGCCGAGTGCGAGACCCAGCAGCTGCGTATTCGGGTCGAGCACGAACAAGGCGACGAACGCGAGCGCCGCGACGGGCACCAGCAGCAGCACAGCCACGACCAATAGCTCCGCCCATGCGGGTGCGCCTGTGTGCCGCTCAGACGGGTCCACCTCGGGCTGCCCCTGGCCGCGTGCGCGCAGCGCTCCGGTGCGCCACAGCACGAACATCACGATCGCCTTCCAGGCCCGGCTCATGCGTTGCTCCCTGGCCGCGGTGGACGTTCGGGCTGCTCGCTCGTGCGCTCGCCGAGCAGCCTGGCGATCAACAACAGGGCGGCGGCGGCCAGCAGCCACGCGACCATTCCCTCGGGGATTGGGCCGATCCGACCGATGCCCCAGCCGCCCAGGTTGTCTGGGTGCTGGATGCTCTGGATGTAGCGCGCGAGCGAGTTCACCTCCGTGTCGGTGAGCTCGCCTTCGCCGAAGCGAGGCATCACATACGGGCCGATCCGTACCGCCTCACCGACCTGTCTCGGTGTCGCCTGATTCAGCGCAGGGACGATCGCGCCGGTCACGATCCCGCCCTGACCCTGGATCGTGTGGCAGCCCGCGCAGTCCAGTCCGAACAGACGCTGCCCTTCCGCGAGCGATCCTCGGTTCGGCTGCACTGTTGGGATGCCAGGCCCGCCGAACGATCCGACGTAGGCGACGAGCGCTTTGATCTTGCTCTGCGAAAACGCGGGACTCGTCCGCAGCGGCTGCGCCTTCGGGTTGGGTAGCGGCATCCGCCCGGTCTGCAGGTAGAAGTCCGCCGCCAGCGGACCGACCCCATGCAGGCTCGGGGCGCGGCCACTGATGCCCTGCGCACTCAGACCGTGGCATGACGCGCAGGAGGAATCGAACAGCGCGTGACCCTGCGCCACCAGCCTAGAAGGAGCAGCAGTGGAAGTGGGCGAGGGGGTTGCGCTGGCGTCCCAGTGAGCGGCGAAGTCAGTCAGCGCGAGCGCGCCGCACACAAGCGCCACCATCATCATCAGCCGGCGTCTCATCGGCCCGCCGGCTCCCGCACCGGCAACCCGGTGCTCCGGTCGGCGTAGCGGTCGCGGCGCTGCTGGCGTCGCTCCTCGGCGAGCATCGCGCTCATCGCGATCACGATCGCCAGCACACCCATCACCACGCCGCCAGCCACCAGCATCAGCACCCCAGCTGTCTGCTGGTCCGCGAGCGCCGAGACGTGCAGGGCCCGCGCCGACGCCAAATAGAACGGGTAGCGGACGTGCTCATCGAACAGGAACACGCCGGCAGGAATCGACATCACGAGCATCGCGGCCATGAGCCACGAGAACCTCGCGATCGCACCAGGCGGGCGCGGAATCGGGTCGGCCGCGAGCAGCGCCAGCAAAAACAGCGTGCCCGTCCAGAAGTAGGCGGCGTGCTCGAGCGCATGGAGTGTCTGGTCGCGCAGCGCCGCTTCATAGACACCCGTCAAATGCGTGGCGAGCACCACAACCGTGAACAACAGGAACCCGCACGCCGGCCTCGTCAACAAGCGCACCGGGCGGCTACGCAGAACCACTACCAGCACACGTCGAGCAGCCGGCGTGGAGGCGCTTAGCGCTAGGCGCACCGGCGCACCCCACAACAGCAGCATCGGTGCGAGGAGGATCAGCAGGAGATGCTCGATCACATGCACCGACAGCAGCTCATCCGCGTACTGGTCGACCCCCGACATCAACGCGAGCGCCAGGACCACCAGGCCCGCCAGAAACGAAACCGCCCGCCAGATCGGCCAGGGCGAGGAGGCACGGCACATGCCCCACACGTAAAGCCCAGCCGTCATCCCCAACACACAGAGCAGCACGGGGTCCAACACCCACGTACCCAGCAAACGGCTGAGCGTGGGCGGCTGCGCGCTCACCGCAAGCCTTCCCTGCGCAGCTCCCGCGAGCGCTCGCGCTGCTCACGCACCACGCCGCCGAGGCCGAGTGCCGTGATGCCGACGCCGATCAAGATCAGCCACAGCCCGAACCCGGCGCCGATGAGCGACACAGCAACCCCGACGACCAGCGCGACCGTAGCGACGGAGCCGTCGGTGATCAGCCGCGGCCCATCCACCTGCCCCTGGCGGATGTCGAGCGCCCACACCACAAGCCCGACGAGAACACACGCTGCGCTGGCCACCGCCGGGATCGCGAACTGGATCAGTTTTGGGGCGAACACGGCCTGCACGCCGGTCAGCACCGCCAGCCACAACCCCCAGACGAGCAGCACGACAGCCGCGCGTCTCACACGCCCACCTCCTCGCGCGCCTCGCGCAGATCCAAAAGGGGCGCGTAGCTGCGTATCGGCGGCAGCTCGTGGAAGTTGTGGCGGGGTGGTGGCGAGCTCGTCGCCCACTCGAGCGTCTGCGCCCCCCAAGGATCATCTCCAGCCTCGCGCCGGTCACGCAACGAGACCAGCATGTTCCACATGAACACCAGCACCGACAGCGCGATCACGACCGACCCGGCAGTCTCCAGAATGTTCAACCCCTGCCAACCCGTTGAGGCGGGATAGCGCGCAATCCGCCGCGTCATGCCCTCAGCACCCAGGATGAACATCGGGAAAAAGGTCACGTTCGTCCCGATTACCATCAGCACGAAGTGCAGCTTGCCGAGACGCTCGCGCAACATCGCCCCGGTGATCTTGGGAAACCAGTAGTAGATGCCAGCGAACAAGCCGAACGCGCTGCCCGCGAAGATCGTGTAGTGAAAATGCGCCACCACGAAATACGACATGTTCAGCCCGTAATCCAACGGCGGCGAGGCAAGGATCACCCCCGTCAACCCACCCACGAGGAACTGCACGAGGAAGCCGAGCGCGAACAAGAACGAGGTGGTGAAACGCAGCCTGCCTCGCCACAGCGTCGCCAGGAAATCGAAATACTCCACACCCGCCGGGACGATCAAAGCGGTCGATGTCAGCGCGAAATACTTGTTCGAGAGCACCCCGAACGTGTACATGTGGTGCGCCCACACCGTCATCGACAAGCCAGCGAAAGCGAGCAGCGCGACCACGAACGCGGAGTAGCCGAAAAACCGCCGGGATGAGAACGTGGCCAGCACCTCGCCGACCATCCCCACGAACGGGAAGAACATCACGTACACAACTGGGTGCCCGTAGAACCAGAACAGCGCCTGGTAGTCCACCGCGCCGGCGCCGCCGACGAGCACATCCCCGAAGTGCCGTTGCGCCCACAGCAACCCGAGCGCGAGCAGCAGCGCGGGGAACCCGAACACAACCATCACGCAGGTCACGACCATCGTCCAGGTGAACACCGGCATCCGCATCAACGTCATCCCCGGCGCACGCCGGCGAAGCGCGGTCGAGAGGATGCAGCCAGCCCACAGGATCTGCCCGAGGGTCGCCAGCATCACCCCGAAGATCCACAGTTCCATGCCGCTGCCAGGAGAGTGGATCGAATCTGAGAGCGGGTCGAACCCCCACCAGGAGGCCGCCGCGGCGCCGCCGCTGGTCAGAAACCCCGACCACATGCTCACACCGCCGCACAACAGCATCCACAGCCCGGCCAGCGCCACGCGCGGCCCTGCGATCTCGGCCGCCCCGACCTGCAAGGGGACGAAGTACAGGCCGACCGCGAGCGCGACCGGGACGATCACGAGGTAGACCATCGTCGAGCCATGCATCGTGAAAAGTTCGTTGTAGGTCTGCTGGGAGACCACGCCGCCGTCCGCCGCGAGCTGGCTTCGCATCAACAACGCCAACAGCCCGCCCGCCAGGAAGAACACGAACGCGACCATGCAGGCCGCGCCGGCGATCCGCTTGTGGTCACTCGAGGCGAGCGTGCGCGACGCCACACGGGCAGGCACCGCAACCGCGTTCACGACGACACTCCCTGCCGGGCGGCTTCGTGCGCGAGCCACGCTCCGAAGCGCTGCGGGCTGACCGCCCGGATGGCGAAGTGCATCTCGCTGTGGTCCTCTCCACAGAGCACCGAGCACTCACCGCCGTAATAGCCGGGCGTCTGGAACAGGAGATCAAAGCGGGTCGTGTAGCCCGGCACGAACTGCCGCTGGTAGTGAAGACCGGGCACCCAGAAGCCGTGAATCACATCCTCAGAGCTACCCACGAATTCAACCTCGCTGCCCGTCGGCACATACGCCGGCGTCGGATGCCACGTATCCACATCGGCGATGCTCACGCCGTCCGAGTAGATGAAGCGCCAGCTCCACTGCGCGGCGATCACCTTGATCCGAACCCCAGGATGCGCGGCCGTGCGATCGATCGGCGTCTCCGCAGTGAACGTCACCCACAACAAGAAAGCCACCACGGCCGCCAGGACGCACGCATACGCCGTCTCCAGCACGAGCGCCTGCGAGCGCCGCCCCGGCGTCCTGCGTCTCGCGCCTAGCGATCAGCAGCACCAGCAGCGTGCCGAGCACGAGCACGAACACGCCCACGGCGATCGGCAGGTAGATCCCCTCCACGTGCTCGTAGGCGTGCGCCGTGTTCGGCATCAGTGCTCGTAGCGCTCCGCCTCGCCCTCACGCAACGACAGCCCCATCCCAGGGACTGTCGGGTCCGGCCAGAGCCCGCCTTCGCGCAGCGGCGGGGCGCCGTCGAACAGCATCCCCTCGATGCGGGCGTGGTCGTGGAAATACTCGACGTGCGCGAGCGGCTCGATCGCCGCGCACACGTGCGCGTGCAGCGCCGGGCTCGTGTGCGCAGAGAGCCGCAAGCCACGCGCGGCGCACAGTGCACCCACCTGCAGCATCTGGGTGATGCCGCCGCAGCGCGTCACGTCTGTCTGCAGCACGTCGACCGCGCCGGCGTCGAGCATCCGCCGGAAGTAGAAAAGGTCATAGCCGTACTCGCCCGCGGCGACCTCCATCCCCGCAGGGGCGCGGTCTCGCAGCAATCTGAGTCCCTCGAGGTCATCGGAGGAGACCGGCTCCTCAAACCACGACACCCGAGCCTCTCGCGCGAACGTCTCGGCGAGCGCCAGCGCCTGCTTGCGCGAGTAAGCGCCGTTCGCGTCCACGAACAACTCAACCCCATCGCCGATCACGCTGCGGGCATGTCGAACGCGCTCAGGATCACGGTCAGGCTCCGAGCCCACCTTCACCTTCACCGCGCCGATTCCCTGTGCCACCCAGCCGGCGAGCTGGCGCTGCATCTGCTCTGGGGTGTAGGTGGTGAACCCGCCGCTGCCATACACCGGCACCCGCTCGCGGACCCGACCCAGCAGAGTGCTCAACGCGACCCCGAGCAACCTTGCCTTCAGGTCCCAGAGCGCGACATCTACGGCCGAGATCGCGCTCGAGGCGACCCCCGGATAGCCGATGTTGCGCACCGCACGACGCATCGCTGCCCACGCCGCCGACGGCGAAAGCGCATCCCCGCCAACAACCGCCTCGCCAAGGAGCTCTGAGACCAGCGCGGCTGCCGCGCCCGCCGCGTAGCTATAGCCGACGCCGGTATGTCCGGCTGAGCGGGCTTCTACGACGACGATCGTCGTCGCATCCCAGCTAAGCGTGCCATCGGCCTCCGGCGCGTCCGTCGGCACCGTGAACGCTCTCGCCGTGAGCTGCTCGACAACGGGCTTCGTCCCGCGGGCCGGATGCTCCGCGGGGCTCTCGGCGTCTGCGCTGCTCACCGGCCCGACCCGCGATCGTGTCTCGCTCAGCGAGTGCCGACGAAACGAGCGTTCTGCTCGTTCTCGACCTCGACGTGCTCGGGCCGCGGACCCTGATCCCGCTCGCCCTCGATCTCATCGCCCTCGGGCGCCAGCTTTTTGCCGCGCAGCCACATGCTCAACGCATACAGCCCGCCGCCGAGCACGCCAACCACGATCAGCACCAGCACGAGAATGAAAATGCCTCCAAATTCCATGCCAGTCACATACCCAAACCGTCGTTGCTCAAACCGGCGTCGCTCGCGGCTCGGCCTGCGCGAGTGCAGCGACCGCGGCGACATGCGAGAGGTGCGTAAGCGTCTGCGGATAGTTGCCCAGCAGCTCACCGCTGGCGGGATCGACCTGCTCTGAGAACAAGCCGAGCGGGCTGGCGGCGCCCATCGTCCGGTCGAACACCTCCCGCGCCTCCGGCAACCTGCCCTGGCGGGCGTAGCACTCAGCCAGCCAGAACGAGCAGGCAAGGAACGCGCCCTCCCGGCCGGGCAGCCCATCGTCCTGGCGGTAGCGGTAGAGAAACCCGTCCGCATCAAGCTCCGCGCGCACCGCGTCAGCGGTGCGGAGCATCCGCTCATCATCGAACTCCACGAACCCCACGACCGGCAGCAGCAGCAGCGCGGCGTCCAACGCCGGCTCGTCAAAGCACTGCACGAACACGCCACGCTCAGAGTCATAGCCGCGCGTCTCGATCGCCTCGCGCATCTCCTTGCGCGCTTTCTCCCAGCGCCGCGTCGGCGCCGTGCGCGCGCACTCCTCAGCCAGCCTGAGGCCGCTGTCCACCGCCGCCCAACAGCACGCCTTGGAGTGAACGAAATGCCGCGGCTCACCCCGCCACTCCCAGATCCCCCGGTCGGGCTCAGACCACCGCTCAACCGCAGTGTCGACGAGCTCTGAGAAGAACCGCCATTCGTCATCGTCAGGGGAGTGCCCACGGCGATGCCACCGCCACGCCAGATTGAGGATCTCGCCGAAGGCGTCCAACTGCAGCTGACCGGCAGCTTCGTTACCGACCCGTACCGGCCGCGAGCCACGGTAGCCCTCCAGCTCCAGGCATTCCTCAGAGATGCGTCGCTCACCACCGATCCCGAACAGGATCTGCAGGTCCTCGGCGTGCCCGGCGCTGGTGCGCACGATGAAATGGCGAAACCGCCGGGCCTCACGCTCGCAGCCAAGCTCCGCCAGCGCGTGCGCCGTCAGCGTCGAGTCCCGCACCCAGCTGAAGCGGTAATCCCAGTTGCGCTCGCCGCCCAACGTCTCCGGCAGCGAGGTCGTGGGGGCAGCCACGATCGCCCCGGTCGGCGCGTAGGTCAGCGCCTTCAGCGTCAACGCCGAACGCACGAGGGCATCGTGATCGGGGCCGTCCTTGCTCAACCGCTCACGCCAAGCGCGCCACCACTGCACGGTCTCCTCAAGACGCTCGTCCACCTTCCCGGCATCCAACGCGCTCTGCTCTCGCTCAAGCAGATGCGGGCGCACGAACCGGATCAACAGTCGCAGCCGCTCCCCGGCATGGATCTGGCCGCCTGCGACGATCGCTTCCTGCTCGACGCGCAGCTCGCCGTCGCTCCAAACCAAGAGCCCGTCGTCGCCGCCGATCGCCGTAAACACGTCTACCGCGGCGCGACGCAGCCACGGCCGCACCGCCCCGTAGTCAAACCGCGGTGCCACCTCGAAGCGCACCTCCGCGCTGCCGCGCTCGCACTCCACGATCCGCACCAGCTCACGATGCGGCTCGAGCGCCCCGTGCTCGCGCATCGCAAAGAAATCCCTCACCCGCACAGTCCCCTGCGGCCCTTCAAGGAGACTCTCGAGCACCAGCGTGTCCTCGACATAGCTCACGCCCCGCCAGCTCGCCTCGCCCTCCACGCCTACCGTGCAGAACCCTCCGCGCTCACGGTCAAGCAGCCGTCCGAAGCAGCTCCCGCTATCGAAACGCGGCAGACAGCACCAGTCGATCGAACCCTCAGCCGAAACCAGCGCGGCGCTGTGACAGTCCCCGATCAGCCCATATGAGCCGATCGCCGGCGCCTGCTTGCTCATCGCCCCCGCCGCATCGCGCCAATCCCCACAAGCCCCGCCGCGACCACAGCGCCGGCGCCAACCAGCCGCCGGTGGCGCGTGAGCTCCCACTGCACGCTGCGCGGCTTGGCCTGCTTATCGAAGTCGCCGTGCGCTGAGCGCTCGCCCGGAAGCGGCGCAAACAAGTTGTCCGGCCGCCCCGCCTGCACAGGCTCATCGGTCTGCTGGGCGTCAAACCCCGTCTTCGCCAGATAGCGGTCGCCGACGCCGGGAGCGAGCGCATTGCCGAGCAGCGTGACAGCGGTCGACGCGCCGACCCACCACTCTCGCCGCGCCGGCTCGCTGGCGGCGGCCACGATCGCCCGCGCGGCGACCTCCGGCTGATAGATCGGTGGCACCGGCTGCGGGTGCCGGGGGAGCCGTGTACGCACCGTGTCGAACTGTGGCGTGTTCATCGCCGGCAACTGCACCATCGTCACCCGGACCCCGCTGCCCTCGTGCATCAGCTCGCAACGCAGCGACTCGGTGAACCCCTGGATCGCGTGCTTGCACGCACAGTAAGGGCTCTGCAAAGGGATGCCACGATAGGCCAGCGCCGAGCCGACCTGCACGATCACACCACGATCCCGCGAGCGCATCCGCGAAAGCGCACACAACGTCCCATACACCACCCCGAGATACGTGACCTCAGTCACCCGTCGGAACTCATCGGCGGTGATCTCCCACGTGGGGGCGAACACGCTCGCCATCGCGTTGTTCACCCACACCCCGATCTCGCCGTGCTCCTCCAGCGTGCCCGCTGCCTCCTCGAGCGCCTGCGGGTCAGCGACATCGCACTCCAACACCACTGGGCGCCCGCCCAGCGACTGCACCTCAGACGCCGTGGCGGCCAAGGCTTCCTGGCCGCGGGCGATCAGCCCAACCGTCGCACCCTCACGCGCGAACGCCTGCGCGGTCGCGCGCCCTACACCCGAGCTCGCGCCCGTCACCGCCACCACGACAGATCCCATCATTCCTCCATCAAACGCCGGCGACTCACACCGCGCATCTACCCAACCGCCCGTCCCGAACCGTAACCGCACCACCCGTCCGGTGCGATTCGCATCGGACGGACGCGGGTATGCGGCCACCAAGATGAGCAAGCGGGCACGATGGACTTCCTCAAAGAGGCGCTGAGCGGCAGCAACCGCTTCGTGCTGGTCGGCCTGGCCCGGTGTCTGGCTGATGATCTCCGAGATATCCCGCTGAAGGTCCGAAGCCCCCTCGCCGCCATCGTGCAGCGATGACCGTGGCGATCCTCGATGTCGACGGGACACTCGTCGACACCAACTACCAGCACGCGCTTGCCTGGTATCGCGCGTTCCGCGACCACGAGATCATCCTCCCGATCTGGCGCCTTCACCGTCACATCGGCATGGGCGGCGACCAGCTAGTCGAGAAGCTCACCGACGCTGACGTGGAGCACAGGCTCGGCGATCAGATCCGCTCACGCGAGAGCGAGCGCTACAGCGAAATGATCGGCGAAGTCGAAGCCGTCAGCCAAGCCAGCGAGCTACTCAGCGACCTACGCGACCGCGGCCACACGGTCATCCTCGCAAGCTCCGCCAAGCAGCCCGAGATCGAGCACTACATCGACCTGCTCGGCGCGCGCCGGCTCGCCGACGGATGGACGAGCGCCAGCGACGTGCAAGCGACCAAGCCCCAGCCCGACCTCGTGAACGCTGCCCTGGAATGCGCGGACGCGCAACCGGAGCAGGCGGTGATGATCGGCGACACACCCTGGGACGTCCAAGCAGCCCAGCGCGCCGGCGTGCAAACGCTCGCGGTGATGACCGGCGGCTTCTCAAAAGAAGAGTTGTGCGAAGCAGGCGCCATCGATGTCTACGAGTCGGTTGCTGAGCTGCGCTCCTCACTCGAGCAGACAGTCCTGCGGGGCAAGCCATCCAGATCGTGAGCATCTCGCTCACTGGCGCACGCGAACGGTTCAGGCACGGTCGCTGGCATCCGCGAGCAACTCCAGTACCGCCTTCTCGACGCGAGCACGGACTCTCGCTTTGCCAAGATCCGGGCCAGCGCGACCGATTGCCGCAGCGATCGTCACCCCGGCCTGAAAACGGTCGATCACCCTCGGGTCCACATATGACGCACGACACACCGCGGGCGTATTACCCAAATACGCCGCAACCGTCTTGATTGCCTGTTTGACCTCCCGCTCATGCGCGGCTTTCCCTCTCACCTCCTCTGCGCCTGCCAGCGCGACCGCGGCGAGCACCGTCGCGTTCCAGGTACGAAAGTCCTTGGCGGTGAACTCCCCACCCGAGCACTGCTTCAGGTAGGCGTTCACCTCCTCGGCGGTCAGGTCCCTCCAGCCGTCGCTCGCGCGGTAGGCCAGCAACTGCGAGCCGGTGCGCCGCCGCTTCAGGGCCCCGACCATCACCAGCGCCTCGGGGTCGGCGATCGCCTGCACCCGCCGCTGCCCAGACTTCGCGGGGAAGTCGAAGATCACCTCACGCTCCTCGACGGTCACGTGCTCGCGCAGCATCGTCGTCAACCCATAGGACTCGTTGCGCTCCGCGTAGTCCTCCGAGCCGATACGAAAGAACCCCAGATCAAGCAGCCGCACCGCCAACGCCAGCACCCGCCGCTCGGTCAACTGCCCAACCGCGACCTGCCGCTCGCCGCTGGGGAGCTGCAGGTCGCGAGCCACACGACGACGCAGCCGTGGCAGCGCCGCACCGAAGGCGATCATCGAGTCGAACTTGCGTCGGTCGCGGTGAGCCCGCCAACGCTCGTGGTAGAGGTACTGCTTGCGGCCCGCGGCGTCGACCCCAGTGGCTTGCAGGTGCCCAAGCGGGTCCATACACACCCACACCTCCCGCCACGCCGGCGGGATCACGAGCTCCGCGATCCGCTCCAGCACCTCGGGATCGTCGACACGCCCTCCGTCGGGGTCGAGGTACTCAAAGCCACGGCCGCGTGCCCGGCGCACAATGCCCGGCGCCGCACAGTTACTACGCCTCAAGCGTGCGATCTCACCCCTCCAAACATCATCCCGGCCATACCCGGTGCTCTATGAATACAACCACCACAGCCGCGGGCAGCCCGGCCCAGCTCCACGCGATTCGCGCCGGCACGATCGGGTAGCTCTCAAAGGCAGCCTCGATCGTCTCGATCCGGGCGCGTAGGAAAGGAGTAGTGAGATGGCCACACGACGCGCTATGGCGAATCGCGATGCGGCTCCTGCACCCAGCCAAACCCACGAGCTTGCACCTCGAGCTGATGAGCAACGAGGACCTCGACCACTGGCTCAAGGAACGCCACTCGACCTGACCCACCGCACCAGCCGGCCTTCCGCCCAACCGTGGCGCTTCCCCGCCGGTTGCATCCGGCCGCGACGGGGTAAGCGACTACCGAAATAGCCAACAACCGGAGGCCGCCATGTCAGCAACGAAGAGCAGCTAACGGCATCCTCGCCGAGGACGCCCGCGAGGAGCGCGAGCGCATCGTCGAGATGCTCACCAAGGCGTACTGGATGGAGATCGAGACCGTGATGAGCTACCTCGCCGGTTCGGTGAACCCGGACGGGGTGCGCGCCCAGGAGATCATCAAGTCCCTGCGCGAGGACATCCAAGAGGAGCTCGGGCACGCTACCCAGTTCGCCAACCGCATCAAGGAGCTCTACGGGATCGTCCCCGGCTCGATGGACTTCGGAGCCGAACAGTCCTACCTGCAGCCGCCCGAGCATCAAACGGACATCGTGCACGTCATCAAGGGCGTGATCGAGGCCGAGACAGGCGCGATCGACTTCTACAACGAGATCATCGAGGCGACCGAGGAGACCGATCCCGTCACCAACGACATGGTGATCGCGATCCTCCACGACGAGGAGGGCCACCGCCGCCTGTTCGAGGGGTTCCTGCGCGAGTACCAAGACCAGCCGTGAGCAGCACGACTGCCACTGGCATGGCCACCACAGAGGAGAGAGCCCAAGCGCAGCCGCGATCCGCCCTGAGTTTCACCTTCGACGACGGCCCCGACGAGACGTGGACGCCGCGCGTGCTAAAGCAGCTCGCCCGTTGCGAAGTCACGGCGACGTTCTTCATGGTCGGCGAACGAGTACGCGCTCACCCTGACCTCGCCCGCACCGTGCTCGCCGCCGGCCACGAGATCCAGCTGCACTGTGACCGTCACATCCGCCACACCGAGCTCACCGAAGCAGAGCTACAGCTCGACACCGAACTGGCGCTCGACGCCCTGGCCACAGTGGACGTGAGCCCGCAGCTCTGGCGGGCCCCGTGGGGAATCTGCACCGACGCGAGCGTTCGAGCAGCCGCCCAGGTTGGCCTGCAGCTCGTGCGCTGGTCAATCGACACGCACGACTGGCGCGGCGATCAGCCACACCACATGCTCGCCGATATCCACGACCAGCTCGCTGACGGTGGGGCGGTGTTGATGCACGACGCAATCGGGCCCGGAGCACTACGTGCCGGCTGCCAGAACACCGTTGCGCTGCTACCAGCGCTCGCCGCTGCCGCCCGCGCCGACGGTCTCGCGCTCGCCCCGATGCAACACCCAGCGATCAGCCCGCCAGCGATCGAGGTGCCAGCGTGAGCGTCCAACAGCTACCCCCGCGAGCCTCCACCGCACGACTCAAGGACGCGCTCGCGCGCATCGCCCAGCGCGCCATCGAGCTCGATCGCCAACCACGGTTCCCCACGGAGAACTTCGCCGACCTTCTCGCCGCCGGTGCACTCACACCCCCGCCCGATGGACTGGTGGGCGAAGCGCGGCTCGTGCGGGCAGTGGCCGCCGCCGACGCCTCGACCGCGCGCATCCTCGACGGACACCTCAACGGCATCGAGCGGCTGACCCTCGCCGCCCCCGAGCCGCTGCGCTCCACCGAGCTCACCCAGATACAGGAAGGCGAGCTGCTGCTCGGCGTGTGGGGCGCAGACCCAGCCGCCGGCGAGGGGCCACCCGCCCGGCTCGAGCACACCAACGGACAGCCGGTGCTGCGCGGCGTCAAGACCTTCTGCTCGGGCGCCGGCGGCGTTCAGCGCGCGCTCATCCTCGCCGCAGACCACGACGGCTCCCGCCGCCTCGTCTACCTCGACACCACCAGCAGCCAGATCAGCATCGACCGCGGCTGGTATCAAGCATCCGGGCTGCGCGCCTCAGAGAGCCACCGCGTCGAGTTCCACGACACGCCCGTCCTCGCGGTCCTCGGCGGCCCCGGCGAGCTATCACGCGAGCCCTACTTCTCCCGCGACGGCATCCGCACCTCCGCCACCTGGGCCGGGCTCGCCGACAGCATCATGCGCGAGACCCTCAGCGCGCTCGACCCCGACCGAACCGACGCGGTACAAGCCCACGTGCTCGGCAGGATGCGCGTCGCGCAAAGCACGATCGACCGCTGGCTCGCGCACACCACTCACAGCCTCAACCAGCCAGATGATCCGCGACCCGAGCTCGACCCGGCCGTGCTCGCCCTGGAATGCCGCATCGTCCTCACAGACGCCGCCCGACTGATCTCGACCCAGGCGGCACAGGTCTGCGGGTCACGGGCACTGATCGGCGCGAGCACCCTAGACCGCGCCCGCCGCGACCTCGACCTGTTCCTCCTGCAGCATCGGCTGGACCCCAAGATCGCAAAGCTCGGCACGCACACGCTCACCACGGAGGGAGCATGAGCGCCACCGCCGACCTCGAGCGCTTCGAGCGTCTCTACCAGCAAAGCCCCGACCCCTGGGGCTATCGCACCAGCAGCTACGAGCAAGAAAAGTACGCGGCGACGCTCGCAGCGCTGCCGAAGCAAACCCACGGCCTGGCCCTGGAGGTTGGCTGCTCGATCGGCGTGTTCACCGGCCAGCTCGCCGCGCGCTGCCAGCACGTCGTCGCGATTGACTTCTCCCTCAGCGCCCTGGAGCTCGCCCGCCGCAATCTGCAAAGTGTCAGCAACGTCGATCTGTTGCGCGCCAGCTTTCCCGAGGAAACCCCGCCTGGCTCCTGGGAGCTGATCGTCTGCTCAGAGGTCCTCTACTACCTTCAGCCGCCGGCGCTCGCGGACGCGATCGGCTGGATCAAGACACAGCTCAGCTTTGGTGCGAGCGTGCTCACTGTCAGCTGGCGCGGCATTGGGCGCGACGAGCCGCTGAGCGGCGATGAGCTACACGACCGGCTCGCTCGCGAGCTCGCCCGCTGGCACGCGCTCGACGCACGCCAAGAGCAGTACAGGCTCGACCGCTTCGACGGGCGATGAGCCCCCGGCGGATCGTGATCGTCGGCGCCGGCCCCGCCGGCCTGGCAACCGCCCGCGCCTACCGCGAAGCAGGCGGCACGGCGGAGGTCACGATGCTCGGCAAGGAGACCCTCATCCCCTACAGCCGGCCACCGCTGACCAAGGAGTTCCTGCGCGGCGAGCTCGACGCCAGCGAGCTGCCAATCGAGGAGCCCAGCTGGTTTGAGGAGCACGACATCCAGCTGCGCCTCGGCTGCGAAGTCACAGCCATCGACCCCAGCACAGGCGCCGTTCACGCCGACGGCTATGCGCTCAGAGCCGACGTGATCGTGCTCGCCACCGGCGCCGAACCATCCCGGCCCGACCTGCCCGGCCTGGACGACCCGCGGGTACATACGATGCGCGAGCGGCCCGACAGCGAACGCATCGCCTCACAAGCCAAGCCAGGCACCCATACCATCGTGCTCGGCACCGGCTTCATCGGCTGCGAGCTAGCCGCATCGCTCGCGCTGCGCGGCACCCACGTCACGCTCGTCGGCCAAGAACCAGCGCCGCAGCAGCAGCGTCTCGGTGCCGAGGCCGCCGAGCGCATCGCACGTTGGCTGGCAGACCTCGGCGTGACGCTACGGATGGGCGTGAAGGTCTCCGCCGTGCACAACGGCCGCATCGTCGCGCTCAACCACGGCGACCCGATCGAGGCCGACAACGTGGTGCTCGGCATGGGCGTTCAGCCCCGCAGCGAGCTAGCCGAGCAAGCGGGCCTTACGATCGTCAAGGGAGCGATCCTCACCGACGCGCAGATGCGAGCCCACGACCGCGTGCTCGCTGTCGGCGACGTCGCCTACGCCCACAACCTCAGCGCAGGACGACGGCTGCGCGTAGAACACTGGGGCGACGCGCTCGGCCAAGGCGAGATCGCCGGGCGCGTACTCGCCGGCCAGAACACGCACTGGCAAGACGTGCCCGGCTTCTGGTCGACCATCGGCCAGCACACCCTCAAGTACGCAGCCTGGGGCGACGGCCACGACCAATGCAGACTCGACGAGCACCCCGACAGCGCGTTCACCGTGTGGTATTCGCATCACGACAAGCTCGTCGGTGCGCTCACCTACAATCGCGACGAGGACTACGAACAAGCGCAGCAGCTCATCGCGGCCGGGGGAAGCCCCCCATGAACGAGCACCCGCTAGACCTCCACGGGATGCCGGCGGCCGTCGAGCTCGCATCGCCGCACCTCGACCTCCACGCAGTCGTCGTAATCCCGGCCCGCGACGAGGCGCCCCGGATCGCCGCCTGCCTGCACGCGCTCGCCAGCCAGCACGACATGCCAGCCGGCAGCTACGAGGTAATCGCGATCCTCGACGGCTGCCGCGACAACACGCTCAGGTCATCCAGCAGACCGCCCGTCTGCACGAGCAGCTCGCCATCCACACCGTCACCCTTCCGCATCCCCAAGGCGTCGGACGCGCCCGGCGCCTGGGCATGGACATCGCCTGCCGACGACTCATGAGCCTCGAACGACCCGAGGGGCTGATCGCAAGCAGCGACGCCGACACGACCGTCGCCGACGACTGGCTCTCAGTGCAACTTGCCCTCTCGCGGTCGGGCGCCGCCGCGATCGGAGGACTCATCGAGCTCGACCCTACAGAGCGAGACACGCTCGACCCGCACGCCCTCGCCGTGCGCGAACTGGGCGCCGCCACGCGGCTCGCACTCGCCGTCCAGCAGACCGCAGGCGGCGCGCTCGTCGAGCACCCGCACTTCTCCGGCGCATCGCTCGCGCTGACCGCCGCCGCATATGAGCGCTGCGGCGGACTGCCAGTACGCGCAGCGCTCGAGGACGAGGCGCTAGCCCACGCGCTCACCAGGCAAGGCATCGCCATCCACCGCCCCCGCCACGTCCGGGTCAGGACCTCCGCTCGCACCGACGGGCGCGCTCCACGCGGCCTCGCGCAAGACCTCACGCGCGCAGACTGGCGAGCCCGCCGCTCCTACAACGCCAGCGAGTTCCCGCTCGGCCAGCTGCTCGCCGTCAAGCAGCACACCATCGCTCTCCTGCTGCCAGCCCGCGAAGTCGCAAAAACGATCGACCCGATCGCTCGCACCGCCGCTCGGCTCAAAGACGCCGGTCTGCTCGATGAGGTGCTCGTCATCGACGCCGCCTCCCAGGACGAGACCGCCGCGATTGCCCGCCAAGCCGGGCTCCACGTCGCCCAAGAGGATGAGCTGCTGGCCGACTACGGACCCTCACAAGGCAAGGGCGACGCGATGTGGCGAGGACTCGCCGCAACCAGCAGCGAAATCGTCGCGTTCGCCGACACAGACACCGAGGACTTCCATGAAGGATTCCTCCTCGGGCTCCTCGGCCCGCTGCTCTGCGACCCCGACATACAGCTCGTCAAGGGCACCTTCCGTCGCCCGTTCCGCAACGGCGACACCGTGCTCGCCGAAGGCGGCGGGCGTGTCACCGAGCTGATGGCAAGGCCGCTGCTCAACCTCCATGCCCCGCAGCTGGCTGTGTTCGACCAGCCGCTCGCGGGGGAGACCGCCGGCCGCCGGGCGCTGCTCGAACAGATCCCGTTCGCCGCCGGCTACGGCGTCGAGATAGCAATGCTGATCGACAGCTGGCGAACCTGCGGGCTGGACGCGCTGGCCCAAGTCGACCTCGGGCAAAGGCAAAACCGCCACCAGCCGCTGCGCGACCTCTCAGCGATGGCCTACGCCGTGCTCCTCGCCGCCCAAACCCGCTTCCTTGGGCCGGAGTTCGCCGACAGCCACGCCTGCAGCTCAATCATCCTGCCACCCACCAGCACCTCCGAGCTGATGGAGACACGCCACGTAACCCTCGAGGAACGCCCACCGCTCATCGAGCACCGTCAACGCACGAAGGCTCACGCATCGCGACGGAGTTTTGCGGCGCCAGCACAAGGGTAGGAGGCAGAGCATGAGCGCCGAGAACGACATGACCCCGCGCTTTACCCACGCCGACCGAAAGGGAGCGCCATGAGCGAGACCGTCGCCGACCACCTGCTCAACCGGCTAGCGAACGAGTGGGGAGTGAAACGCATCTACGGATACCCCGGCGACGGCATCAACGGCATCATGGGCGCCTTCGGCCGCGCAGATGACTGCCCGGAGTTCATCCAGGTTCGCCACGAGGAGATGGCCGCCTTCATGGCCTGTGCGCACGCGAAGTTCACAGGTGAAGCCGGCGTGTGTCTCGCCACCTCCGGCCCCGGCGCGATTCACCTGCTCAATGGCCTCTACGACGCGAAGCTCGACCACCAGCCGGTCGTCGCGATCATTGGTCAGCAGGCCAGGCTCGGCCTGGGCGGCAACTATCAGCAGGAGGTCGACCTCACCACCCTCTACAAGGACGTCGCGCACGAGTACGTCCAGATGGCAACCGAGCCCGGCCAGATCCGTCACCTGATCGACCGCGCGATGCGGATCGCGCTCTCCGAGCGCACCGTCACCTGCGTGATCGTCCCCAACGACCTGCAGATGGAACCAGCCGTGCCGACACCACCGCACGCTCACGGCACCGTTCACTCCGGCCCCGGCTACACACCCCCGAACGTCACGCCCAACGACGAGCAACTGCGGCGTGCCGCCGAGGCGCTCAACGCGGGCGAGCGCGTAGCGATGCTCGTCGGCGCCGGCGCGCTACACGCCACCCAAGAGGTGATCGAGGTCGCCGACACGCTCGGCGCCGGGGTCGCCAAGGCGCTGCTCGGCAAGGCCGCCGTACCCGACGACCTGCCGTTCGTCACCGGCTCAATCGGCTTGCTGGGCACACGCCCCAGCTGGGACATGATGCAGGACTGCGACACGCTACTGATGGTCGGCTCCAGCTTCCCCTACTCGGAGTTCCTGCCCGAGGAGGGCCAGGCCCGCGGCGTGCAGATCGACCTGGACGGCAGGATGCTCGGCATCCGCTACCCAATGGAGGTAAACCTCGTCGGCGACAGCGCGCTCACCCTCAAAGCGCTCCTGCCGTTGCTCGAGCGCAAGGACGATCGCGGCTGGCGGGAGAAGATCGAAAAGAACATGAGCGAGTGGTGGCAGGTCATCGATAAGCGCGCTCACGAGCCCGCCCAGCCGGTCAACCCGCAGCTGATCTTCCACGAGCTGTCAAAGCGCCTACCCGACGGCGCGATCCTCACCTCCGACTCCGGCTCGGCTGCCAACTGGTACGCCCGCGACGTGCGGCTACGCGCCGGCATGATGGCCACGCTCTCGGGCACCCTCGCGACGATGGGACCGGGCGTGCCATATGCGATCGCGGCGAAGTTCGCGCACCCTGACAGGCCCGTGATCGCGCTCGTCGGCGACGGGGCGATGCAGATGAACGGGCTCGCCGAGCTGATCACGATCGCCAAGTACCGGGAGCGCTGGTCAGACCAGCGGCTGATCGTGCTCGTGCTCAACAACCGCGACCTCAACCAGGTCACCTGGGAGCAGCGCGCGATGTCCGGCGACCCAAAGTTCGTCGAGTCCCAGGAACTACCCGACGTGCCCTACGCGCGGTGGGCGGAAATGATCGGGCTGAACGGCATCCGCACCGACGACCCCGAAGCGATCGGCGCGTGCTGGGATCAGGCGCTCGCCGCCGACCGGCCCACCGTGCTCGAGGTGTGCTGTGACCCCGAAGTGCCGCCGCTGCCGCCGCACATCACGATCGAGCAGGCCCGCTCGTTCGCCTCAGCGATCCTGCACGGAGACCCTGGCAGCCGGCGGATCATCGCCCAAGCGCTGCGCCAGAAGCTGCCCGAGTTCCTCCCAGGACGATGAGCGCCAAGCGCCTGCTGGGAAACCTGCGCCGCGGACGCGCGCAGCGCACCCTCGCCGCCGCGACCGCCGCAAGCGCGCTGCCGCTCGGCCTGGAGATCTACTTCGAGCACTTCCGCGGCTCCTTCGGCGACAAGTGGATGTGGACCCCCGTCGCGCTCTCACCGCTGCTCACCGCCGCCGGACTCGCAGGCGTGGGCTCCAAGCGCGCAGCGAGGACCGTGCTGCCCGCTGTGTCTGCCCTGTACTGCCTGGACGGGCTGATCGGCGTCTACACCCACATACAAGGCGTGCGCAAGCGTCCCGGCGGGTTCTCAGAGCCGCTCTACAACATCGTTATGGGGCCGCCGCTGCTCGCGCCCGGCTCGCTCGCCCTCGTCGGCGGCATGGGCCTCGCGGCGGCGCTCGCCGAGCGGGAGCGCTGAGGAGGATGGCGCAGGCACCGAGCTCCTCGGCCGGGCATCTCCCCAAGCAGGGCGGCGACACCACGCCGGGGCCGCCCGCGGGGCTGCCACACCAGCGCAAGGGCACCACGCCGCAGATGCGCGGGCGCTACCCCGACTACGACGTGCTGACCGCCGCCTCCCATTGGGACGCGAAGACACGCGGAGTCGTGCTCGACCGGGTAGCGAACGTCCCGCCGATCCGCTTCTTCACCGAACAGGAGGCACGCACGCTGGGAGCGTTCTGCGATGTCGTGACCGGCCAGGACGCAGAGCCGCGCATCCCCGTGCTCGAGATGGTCGACGCGAAGCTCCACGCCGGCAGGCTCGACGGGTTTCGCCACCACGACATGCCGCCCGACCCCGAGACCTGGCAGCAGGTCGCGGCCAACCTCGACGACAGCGCCCGCGAGCACGGCTCAGACGACGGGTTCGCCGCCGCCAGCTCAGAGACCCAGCACGAGATCGTCCAGCAGTTCTCCGAAGGCAAGCTCGACTGGGAGCTGCCCGTCACGAAGGCGTGGGGAGTGGTGATGCGCGGCGTGCTCGGCGCGTTCTACTCACACCCCTGGGCGTGGAATGAGATCGGCTTCGGCGGCCCCGCCTACCCACGCGGGTACGCACGGCTCGGCGCCGGGCAACGCGAGCACTGGGAGGCCCCACCAGAGTTCGCGCTCGACCCCGTGGCCGATGTGCGTGAGCGGGGCCTTGAGTGAGAGAGCGTCTGCGTGTCGCTCCGAAGGGCGCAGTGCGCCCACCCGAGAACGACTCCGCGTTCTTGCTCGATCCACACCGGCGAGGTGTGCCAGGGCGCGAGCGTATGCGCCGCTACAGCCCCGACGAGGCGGTCGACATGCTGATCGTCGGTGCGGGAGCTGGCGGCGCAACGCTCGCGCAACGACTCGCCCGCAAAGGCTGGCGCGTGCTCGTACTCGAGGCCGGGCCCTTCTGGGACCCCGACGAGGATTGGGTCTCAGACGAGGCCGGCGCGCACCCGCTGTATTGGACGGAGGAGCGCATCATCGGCGGCGATGATCCCGTGGAGCTCGGCAAGAACAACTGCGGCCGCGGCGTCGGCGGCTCGATGATCCACTACGCCGGGTTCACGCCGCGCTTTCACCCCTCAGACTTCGAGGTCTACACCCGCGACGGAGTAGCCGCCGACTGGCCCATCACCTACGAGGATCTCAAGCCCCACTACGAGCGCCTAGAGCGCGAGCTGCCCGTCGCCGGCGAATTCTGGCCCTGGGGCGACCCCCACGACTATCCGCACGGCCCGCACCCGGTCGGCGCCGGCGCGCTGAAGGCGTGGGAGGGAGCCAGGCGCCTGGGGATCGAGATGCGCGTCGGCCCCGTCGGGATCGCCAACGGCAGCTTCGGGCACCGCCCGCACTGCATCTACCGCGGCTTCTGCCTACAAGGCTGCAAGGTCGGCGCCAAGGCGTCCCCGCTCGTCACCCACATCCCCGACGCGCTGGAGCACGGCGTCGAGGTGCGCGCCGACTGCATGGTCACGCAGATCGAGACCGACGAGTCCAGGGCGCTGCACCGGCGTCACCTACTTCCACGACGGCCAAGAGCGCTTCCAAGCAGCAGATGCGATCACTGTCGCCGGCTACTCGATCGAGACGCCACGGCTGCTGTTGCACTCCACCAGCAGCCGGTTCCCCAACGGTCTCGCCAACGAGAACGACCTCGTGGGACGCGGGATCATGGTGCAGGGCGCACCCCAGGTCGCCGGACGCTTCCCCGAGGAGATGCGCATGTACAAGGCGCCTCCGCCGGAGATCAACTGCGAGCAGTTCTATGAGACCGACCCCGGACGCGGATTCGCCCGCGGCTTCTCGATCCAGACCGTAGGCCCTTTGCCGATCGGCTGGGCCGAGCACGTGCTCGCCGACGGACACTGGGGGCAGTCGCTCAGAGAGTACATGCGCGACTACAACCACTGGTACACGATCGGCTGCCTCTCAGAGCTCCTGCCCAGAGCGGAGAACCGCGTCACGCTCGCCGAGCAGACCGACCGCAACGGGATGCCCGTCGCGCGCCTGGACTACACGCAGTGCGAGAACGACCGAGCGAACATCGCCTACGCCAAGAACAAGCTCCACGAAATCCTCCACGCCGCCGAAGCGCAGGACATCCTCACGATCGACCGCTACGCCCACCTCGTCGGCGGCTGCCCAATGTCAGACAAACCCGCGACCGGCGTCATCGACCGAGACCACCGCGCCTGGGGAATACCCAACCTGTTCGTCTGCGACGGCAGCGTGATGCCAACCCAAGGGTCAGCCAACCCCGCGCTCACGATCATGGCCCTCGCATCTCGCCTCGCCGAGCGCCTGGGCGCAAAGCGGATCGACCCCGCCAGCACACGACCCGTCGAGAGTCGCGCATGAGCCTCCTGATCCGCACCGACCGCATCTGGGACCTCAGCCAGCCCATCTTCCACGACGGCCCCGCATGGGCCGAGTATGACCCGCCGAACCTCACCCACAACTACCGCCGCGAAGCCGAGGGATTCAACGCCGAGACACTCACACTGAACACGCACACCGGCACCCACGTCGACGTGCCCTACCACTTCGACGACAGCGGCCCCACGATCGAGCAGGTGCCGCTCACCGCATTCGCCGCGCCCGCCGTCTTTCTCGACCTGCGCGAGCGCGTCAAAGCAGGCGAGCCGATCGGCCCCGACATCCTCGACGGCACCCTCGATCAGCTCCAACACGGAGACATTGCCGTGCTCGTCACCGGCTGGGGAGCCAAACGGGCCGTAAGCGAGGAGTACCTCAAGCGCTGGCCCTACCTGGGCGGTGACGGCGCCCGGCTCCTGCTCGAGCACGGCATCTCCGCCGTAGGGATCGACGCGCTCAGCATCGGCGGCTGGGGCGGACCCGAGAAGGGCGAACCCGCCCACGTCGCGCTGCTCGGTGCCGGCAAGGTCATCATCGAGGAGCTCAACATCCCCGACGAGCTCGCTGGCCGCCGCTGCTTCTTCACCGCCTTCCCCGTCCTGCTTGAAGGCTGCGGCGGAGCGTGGACACGCGCCGTCGCCTGGGAAATCGACGACACCGACCAATGAGCACCCTCGCCTCGTGTGTCGAACCCCGCCGCGCCGGGTAGGTCAAGCTCATGGCCGCCGAGCAACGACAGATCGAATGGGGCACCGCCGAGATCGACGACGGCACGCTCACCGTGCAGCTGGCCGGCGCGTCCTCCAAGTCATGGAAGGCGCGTTTCGAGAACGTGC
The DNA here is from genome assembly GCA_963757925.1 of uncultured Actinomycetota bacterium. Lineage (GTDB taxonomy): Bacteria > Actinomycetota > Thermoleophilia > Solirubrobacterales > Solirubrobacteraceae > Palsa-744. The sequence goes on along the minus strand of CAVWTE010000010.1, from coordinate 9,854 downwards.
TCGCGCTGCTGGACACGCCGCACAGCGGCTGGGGAGAGGTCAGCCTCACCAAAAAGGCGATCAAGGTCTCCGGCGTCCAGCAGGGCAACGAGGCTGAGCTGCGTCACTTCCTCGAGAGCGCGGTCCTTCAAGCCAACACGGACACCGCGCCCGACGCACCCCCACCGCACGAGAGGAGGACGAGGAGCCCGACGCCGACGAGCAGATGGCCCAGACCTTCCGCAGCTTCGCCGCCGAGCACCAACACCGCTAGCAGCCTCCTCCTCGCTTTTGCCGGCACGACGAGCGGGTAGATGCAGCGATAACCACAAACCCGAGGAGGACCAACGATGGCCAAAGATCACGGCCCCAGCGTCAAGAACGACAAACAGTACGAAGGGCTCCGCGAAAAGGGCATGAGCAAGGAACGCGCAGCAAAGATCGCCAACAGCCCAGGCTCATCCAAACGAGGCGGCAAGAGCTCAGGCTCAGGCACAAAACGCAAAGCCAGCACCCAAGGCGGCACCAAAGCGCAGAAGGCCGCCGCAGGACGCAAGGGCGCCAAAAAGAGCAACAGCTAGACCATGCCCGAGCATGCCCCCGACAGCCATGCCGGCAGCCCCAGCAAGACGCCACTCGCTTCGCTCTCCTCGCACTACGCTCCCGGCCAAGAGCGCCCGCTCGGCTCCTACGCCATCCTCACCGGCGCGTACACCACCGGCCTCGCCGGCGGCCTGATCGCGCTGCGCGCCCGTCACCACCAGCTGCCCGAGCGACCCACGACCGGCGACCTGCTGCTCGTCGGCATCGCCACCCACAAGCTCAGCCGGCTGCTCGCCAAGGACAAGGTGACGAGCTTCATCCGCGCGCCCTTCACCCGCTACCAAGAGCCAAGCGGGCAGGGCGAGGTCGAGGAGGAACCCTACGGCCACGGTCTGCACCTCGCCGTCGGAGAGCTCCTGGTGTGCCCCTACTGCCTCGCCCAATGGGTAGCCACGGCGCTCACGCTCGGACTCATCGGCGCCCCACGCCTCACGCGCCTCATCAGCTCCGTGTTCCTCGCACACACCGTCTCGGACTTCCTGCAGGTCGCCTACCGCGCAGCCGAGGACAAGCTGTGAAAAACACCAGGCCACGGCCCCCTATTGGCTCGTTTGCCACCCAGGGGACAGGGGTAGACGACCGACAGACCGAAAAGCTCGCCAACGAAACAGAGGGAGGCAGCAGCGAAATGGCATCCACCCAGCTAACCGGAAAGACCGTGGCCTTTCTCACCGCACAAGAGGGCATCGAGGAGGTCGAGCTCACAGAGCCCTGGAAGGCCATCAAGGACGCAGGCGCCACGCCCAAGCTGATCGCCCCCGAAAACGGCGAGGTCCAGGCGCTCAACCACCTCGACAAGAGCTCGACATACACCGTCGATCAGTCCCTCGAGGACGCCGACCCCGACGAATACGACGCGCTGGTGCTCCCCGGCGGCGTGGCCAACCCCGACCAGCTGCGCACCGACGAGCGCGCCATCCAGTTCGTGCAGCAGATCTTCGCTGCGGGCAAGCCAGTCGGAGTCATCTGCCACGGCCCTTGGACGCTCGTGGAGGCAGACCTCGTGCGCGGGCGCAAGCTCACCTCCTGGCCATCCCTGCAAACCGACATCCGCAACGCCGGCGGGGAATGGGTCGACGAGGAGGTCGTTGTCGACGAGGGGCTCGTCTCAAGCCGCAAGCCGGACGACCTGCCAGCGTTCTGCGCGAAGATCATCGAGGAGTTCGCAGAGGGCCGTCACCAAACAGCCCAGGCTGGCGCCACCGCCCACGCGGACTAACTCCTCGCTGCATAAGGGAGAAGGATTAATTGTGGTGCGCAGCCTCAGTCCTGCATCTTGGCGGTGTGCTGTTTTCACACGGCCATAAAACCTGAATTGCCTGGGTAATCGCGCTCGCACTCGCGATTACCGGATTCATTGCCCGCAGGTCGAGACGCAGACGCTAAACAGTCCGCACACACCCACGGTGGGAGACAGGGCCCGCGGGGTTAGCCGCTCCGATCGGCGGGGTAGATCAAGCGACATCATCAAGCGACACTCAACTTCTAGGAGGCACAAAAACGATGGTGGCACTACTTGCGTTGATATTGATCCTTGCGATCTTCGGCGGCCTCGGGTTCGCCGTCCATCTGCTCTGGATCGTATTGGTGATAGCGATACTGCTGTGGCTGATCGGGTTCTTCATCGGCGGTGCGCCCGTCGGCGGCGGACGTAGGCGCTGGTACGGACGCTGGTGATGAACGCCACATCAGCCAGAGCAAAGAGAAGGACGAATCGCCCGCTCTTGGCGACTGACCAAGGCGTCCTGGCAGGTTGTCCGTGAGGATCGCGTGATCCTGCTGCTCGCGATCCTCTCCACGTTAAAGGCGCCGTCAACTACCACGGCGAGCACTTCCAAGTCGACTCCGCGCAGCTGTGGGACAGACCCGAGCAGCGAATACCGATCGGCGTGGCCGTCTCAGGCGAGGGCTCCTGCCGGCTCGCCGGCGCCAAGGCCGACCTGCTGGTCGCCACAGAGCCCAAGCCGCAGCTCGTGGAGATGTTCGACGCCGCCGGCGGCGATGGCAAGCCCCGCGTCGGGCAGATCGCCCTCTGCTACGACGCCGACCGCGACACCGCGATCGAGCGCGCCCACGACCAGTTCCGCTGGTTCGGCCTCGGCTGGAAGGTCAACGCCGACCTGCCCAACCCAGACTCCTTCCAGAGCGCGACCGAGCTGGTGACGCCCGAGCAGGTCGCCGAACAGATCGCTTGCGGGCCTGACCTCGATGAACACGTCGAGAAGATCAAGCAGTTCATCGACGCGGGATTCGAGGAGATCGCGCTCGTGCAAATCGGCGGAGAAACTCAAAGCGCGTTTCTCACCTGGGCCGCAAACGAGTTGCTGCCAGCGCTGCGTGGCATATAGGCCGTTTACACATAAAAGCGCGAGGGTAGCCTGCGCATAACTCAGCACGACAGCAGGAGCCAACCAGCCTCGCGATGTCAGCCACCCACACCATCCCAACACCGCGGCGGAGCAGCACTCGCCATCATTCCACCGCCCTACTGTTCCGCGAAGCCAGCCGCGGGGATCGGGCGGCCCGCGAGACGCTGACCGTGCACTACATGCCGCTCGCCCGCAAGGTCGCACGTCGCTACTGGAACTGCTCACTCCCATACGAGGACCTCACGCAGGTAGCGAACCTCGCGCTCGTCAAGGCGATCGACAGGTTCGACCCCGACCGCGGCCGTCCCTTCGAGGCATTCGCAATCCCCACAATACTCGGCGAGCTACGCCGCTACTTCCGCGACAGCTCCTGGGCCGTCCACGTCGCCCGCGGCGCCCAAGAGCGCTCCAAGGCCGTCCAAGACGCCATCGAGCTGCTCTCACGCGAACACGGCAGATCACCAACCGTCCAGCAGCTCGCCCTCTACCTCGAGCTCTCCAACGAGGACGTAGCGGAGGCGCTGCAGGTCGCCTACGCCTACACCACCAGCTCCCTGGACGCGCCCGTGCAGAACGGCGAGGACGATGACGCCCCGCTCGTCTCAACCCTCGGCGAGCACGACAGCGGCTACGAGCACGTCGAGACAGACCTGCTGATCGAAGATGCGCTCACCGGCCTGACCGAACGCGAGCAACGCCTGCTAGAGCTGCGCTTCGTCCACGAGCTCACCCAATCGCAGATCGGCGAACAGCTCGGCATCTCCCAGATGCAGGTCTCACGACTGCTGCGCTCCACACTCGCCAAGCTACGCGAACGCATCGGGGAGCCAACCCCCGCATGACACACAGCCGACCGAGCCGGGGGCTCGACTGCGCGCCGGCACATGCATCGCCCCCTTGTTCAGCGGCCCTCCTAGCTGGGTAAAGACCAATCAAAGCAACCAAAAGCAAAGGAGGAGACAATGGGCGACCGAACGCAACGAGCGCAAGGCAAAGCCAAAGAGCTCAAAGGCCACGCCAAGCAGCAAGCCGGGCGAGCCGCCGGCAAACCGGGCACCGAGGCCCGCGGCGCCGGCGAGGAGCTCAAGGGCAAAGCCCAGGACGCCGCCGGCAAAGCACGCAGCGCCGTCAAAAAGGCAACGCGCTAAGAACCCCGCCCGCATGGCAGGCCACGGCGAGAGAACACAAGATCGCGGCGAGAACGCGCTGACAGATGTCTCGATGCTGCCCGACCGGCGCCAGCGCCCCCCGCTGGAGTCCGCATTCGTTCGCGTGATCGCCACTGGCGGCGTTATCGGGATCGGTGTCGCGCTCGGCGCAATCCTCTCCTCACAAAAAGTCGCCGGCTGGATCACCGGCCTGGTGATCGCGCTCGTCTCAGTGATCCTCAGCGCGATCCTCTGGTCCTCACGCCGGCTATGAAACGCCCGCGCGCACAACTCGCCGCCGCACGGGCATGCGGCCAAATACGGGTATAAACGGGCCGTGGAGATCCAGCAGCTCGAGACGCAGGCAGACAAGGGGCCCGGCGCTAGGAACGACACCGCGCTCGGCTCCTCCGTCTCTGAGAGTCGCCGCAACCACCTCCTGAGCATCACCGACTCGGCGCTCGGCTACATGTCCCTGGAGGACATGCTCTCCGAGCTTCTGGAGCGCATCCGGAGCGCCCTAGAAGTCGACACCGCCGCAGTGCTGCTGCTCGATGAGGATCGCGGCGTACTCGTCGCACGCGCCGCACGAGGACTGGAGGAGGAGGTCCGCCAGGGCGTGCAGATACCGCTTACCCGTGGTTTCGCTGGCCGCGTCGCCGCCCAGGGGCGTCCGATCATCATTGAGGATCTCGACCACGCCGACGTGGTAAACCCGATCCTCCGACAGCGGGGTATCCGCTCGATGCTCGGCGTGCCTATCCACGTCGAAGGTCGCGTCATCGGCGTGATGCACATCGGCACGCTCGTCAAGCGTGCTTTCGACGAGGACGACGTGATGCTGCTGCAACTCGCCGCCGACCGCGCCGCGCTCGCGATCGACAGCGCTCGCTTGTCAGAGCACCGCTCTGTTACCGCGATGATGCAGCGCTCGCTGCTGCCCGACGTGCTGCCGCAGATACCCGGCCTGCGCTTCAGCGCCAAGTACCTGCCCGCCGGCTCTGGCATCAAGATCGGCGGCGACTGGTACGACGTCTTCCAACTCCACAACGGACACCTCGCGTTCGTGATCGGCGATGTCGTCGGCCGGGGCGTGCTCGCCGCCTCCGTGATGGCCGAAATCCGCGCGAGCCTGCGCGCCTACATGATGCAAGGACACAAGCTCACCGAGGTTGTCACGATGCTCAACGAGCTGCTGGTCTCGGTGGGCAGCAACCGCGGCGCCACACTCTGCATCCTGGAACTCGATCCCGAAGCCGAAGAACTCGAAGCCGTCATTGCCGGGCACCTGCCGCCACTGCTGATCGAACCAGACGGCCACGCCCGGCTACTTGAGCAGAAGCACGGTCTGCCCGTCGGCGTGCGCATCGGACACACCTACGAAGCCTTCTGTTATCCGTTCCCGACCGGCAGCCGGCTCCTGCTCTATACCGACGGGCTGATCGAGCGCCGCGACGAGCCCATCGACCAAGGCTTCGAGCGACTCCTCGCCGCAGCCGAGACGGCTGCCAGGCGCAGCGACTCCTCGCTCGCTGACCGCGTGTACCGCACGCTGCTAGACGAGACCCTGCTCGAAGATGACGTGGCGCTCTTGGCGATCGAGACGATGCCGCTGGGAGACACCCTGGAAATGACTCTCTCAGCACGCCCCAACGTGCTCGGAGCCCTGCGCAACACGCTCGGCCGCTGGCTGCGAGCTTTCGGCGCCAGCGAGGACGAGCTGTTCGACATCACCCTCTCCGCCTCCGAGGCCGCCACCAACGCCATCGAGCACGCCTACGGCGCCCGCGAAGCCACCTTCACCGTGCGCTGCGAACGCTCCGGCCGACAGGCGACAATCACCGTTCGCGATGTCGGCCGATGGCGCACGACTCGCCCACAAAGCGGCGGCCGGGGGCTCGAGATCATGCGCTCGCTCGTGGACGACGTGAAGATCGACAGCGACCAACACGGAACCGTCGTGACCATCACCAAGCGCCTCTCCCACCAAGCATGAGCCCACTCAACATCGAACGGATCGACGGAGTGCCCATCGCACACATCCACGAAGACATCGACGCCGCCAACGCCACTGTCACCCAACAACAACTGGCCGACGCGCTCGGCCCCGACGCCTCAAGCCTCATCATCGACCTCAGCGAGACGCGCTACCTCGACAGCGCAGGCATCGACATGCTGCTACGCCTCAGCGACCGCCTCGACCACCGCCGCGCCAAGCTCATCCTCGTGATCCCCGACACCTCACAGCTAAAGCGCCTCGCCACAATCGTTGGTCTGTCCGATGCGATCGCCATCCACCCAAGCCTCCCAGAGGCACGGCAAGAGGCCGCCAAGCGCCCGCCGGGACAGGCCGCCGCGCACCCTGCAAGCGGCCGAACTACCTCCGCCTGACCACAGCTTCCGAAGCCGCCCCGCTCGCGGCGGAACGTAGCTGGACGGGCAGTAGACTTCCCCAGCAACTACTACCGCCCGTCATGGCCGAAGAACCTCCCCGACCACAAACACAGAAGAGCCTCGCCACCACCGCACCCGCTTACAATCCACAGGTGACGCGCTCGCCCCAAAAACAGAGGGTGAAGGTGAACAGTCAGCATCCCTACCTGACCATCGAGGTGACGAGTACACCGGAGGCTCACACCCTCGCCCTGAACGGCGAAGCGGACCTCTTGGGCGCCCCCAACATCGAAGCGGCCCTCGCAGACGCTGCCACAAGCGAAGCACAACGCATAGTCGTCGACCTCAGAAACCTCACGTTCATCGACTCAAGCGGCCTACGCGCACTCATGGGAGGCCACGAACAATGCATCGCACGAGGCCACGAGCTGCGGATCATCCCCGGCCCAGCGAACGTACAGCGCCTGTTCGAGCTCAGCGGGATGAACGAGATCCTTCCCTTCTGCGACCCCGAGCTCGCGGGCGACGTCCCGCCGAGCGACGATCCCCAGATCTAGCCGCCCGCGCTAGCCCTGGGCGATGCTGAGGCCCAGCCAGACGATGACCAGCGACACCAGGAAGATCGCCGCCTCCAGCACGTGCATAGTCGGGCGCTTCAGATGCCAGCCGACCAGCACGCACACCACGCCGACCAGCGCGAGCTTCACGTGCAGCTTGCCCTCCGCCCACAGGTGATAGTGGCTAGCCATCGCGCTGCCCGTCGCGGCCAGCACCGTGATCGCCACCAGCGTGCCCCAACCGAAACGGCGCGCGACCCGACGCACCTGCGTCAAGTCACCGCTCTGCCGGGCGACCGGCACTACCGCAGCCGCCAACACCAACTGGCCGCCGACAAAGAAGGCCATCGCCAGCAAGTGCAAAAAGAGCACCGCTCGCCACAGGTTGCTCACAGCACCGCCTCGCCCAACCGCCCGCGCATCGCCTGCAGATTGTCCTTTCTACCGTCCCGATGACGCCAACGCCGCCCACCGGCTCAGACCAAAGTCGCTCCGGTGGGCGGCAAGTCGGCAACTCGCCATGCCTCCCAGCGACCACAGAAACCATATCGGCTCCCGATATAATCGCGTTGCGTGAGCGCGACCAACCCAGCGGGACGTTTCCCAAGCGACGCTGTCGTCCCACCCGACCAAAGATCACACGGCACGGAGTGCCTGCTAGGCGACTTCACGACCACACCACGAGTGCTCGCGCTGCTCGCCGGCGCCATACCGCTAGGTGCAGTGGTCGCGTTGCTCGCGCTCGCGCTGCTCGACTTGATCGCGCTCATCACGCACCTCGCCTACACCGGCACCATCTCGACGACGCTCGGCCCACCGGACACCAGCGTCCTTGGGCCGCTCAGCGTACTCGTGCCAGTTGCCGGCGGGCTCATCGTGGGATTGATGGCTCGCTACGGCTCTGAGCGCATCCGCGGCCACGGCATCCCCGAGGCGATGGAAACCATCCTCCTGCGCGGCAGCCGCATGGAGCCACGCCTCGCCGTGCTCAAGCCCATCTCAAGCGCAGTCAGCATCGGCACCGGCGGCCCGTTCGGCGCCGAGGGCCCGATCATCGTCACCGGCGGCGCCACCGGCAGCATCCTCGGCCAGTTGCTGCACCTCACCGCTGCCGAGCGACGCTGCCTACTCGTCGCCGGAGCAGCCGCCGGCATGACCGCCGTGTTCGGCACCCCCGTCGCAGCAGTGCTACTCGCGGTCGAGCTGCTGCTGTTCGAGTGGCGACCACGCTCAATGATCCCCGTCGCACTCGCCGCCTGCGCCGCCGAGGCAACCCGAGAAGCCCTCGCCAACGCCGGCCTCCTGCACAAGGCACCGCTGTTCGCGGTCAGCGCCCACGCCACCCTGGCGCCGTCCGTCTCAGGCGGCGCGCTGCTCATCGGCCTAGCGTGCGGCGGCCTGGCATGGGTGATGACCCGCTGCGTCTACGGCGCCGAGGATCTGTTCGCACGCCTGCCGCTGCACTGGTCTTGGTGGCCCGCGATCGGCGGCCTCGTGGTCGGCATCGGCGGGCTGATCGAACCCCGCGCGCTCGGCGTCGGCTACAACACGATCGGCGCCGAGCTCGCCGGTACGCTCGCTCTCAGCACCCTCGCCGTACTGCTCGTCGTCAAGCTCACGATCTGGGCAACCGCGCTCGGCTCCAACACCAGCGGCGGCATCCTCGCACCGCTGCTGATGCTCGGCGCGGCCCTCGGCGGTCTACTCGGCGCCATCCTGCCGGGCGCCACCGAGGGAACGTGGGCCATGATCGGTATGGCCGCCGCAATGGCAGGCGTGATGCGCTCGCCCTTCACCAGCATCGTCTTCGCGGTCGAGCTGACCCACGACATCGGGGCGCTCCTGCCACTCCTCGCAGCCTGCACGATCGCGCATCTCATCAGCGTCCTGACACTGCGGCGCTCGATCCTGACCGAGAAGATCGCCCGCCGCGGCTACCACGTCACCCGCGAGTACGAAGTCGACCCGCTGCACGCGCTGCTCGTCCGCGACGTCATGCAAACCGACGTTCTCACGGTCGCTCCAGACTCAACCGTCGCAGACCTCTACGAGCAGCTCCCCGAGGGCTCCGAGCTACGCCGCCAACGCCTCTACCCGGTCCTCGACAACGACGAGCGCCTCCTCGGAGTGCTCGCGCTCTCCGACATTCGCGCCCCGCAGAACAGCACATCCTCCGCCGGCGCCACGGCACGCAGCCCACTCGTCGCAAGGCCCGGTGAGACACTGCGCGAAACAGCAGACCGGATGGTCGCCACCGGCCACACCGCGCTCCCCGTCATCGATGACCACGAGCCGCCGCGACTCTCGGCATCCTCAGCCAGTTCGACCTGCTCAAGGCACACGAGCGCCTCTTGATCCAGCAGCGCCACCGCTAGCGTCCTACGCCCCCTCAAGGTGACGAAGCCTCGCCAAACTCCAGGCTGTCCGCGAGCCAGCACCATGACCCCAACAGCCGCTAGCCAGTCACTGCAGGACTCCGACTACCGCCGCCTGCTCGCATTCCGCAGCGAGCTACACGCCTTCACATGCTCGAGCGAAGACGCCGCCCGAGCAACCGGCCTCACGCCTGCGCTTCATCAGCTGCTGCTCGTAGTCCGCGGCCACACACGCGAAAACATGGTCTGATGATCAGCGACGCCGCCCACTACCTGCACCCCGCGCCCACCAACCGCCGTCGAGCTCAACGGCTCAGACCACCGGCCTGATCGAACGAACCCGAGAGACAGAGCGACCACCGGCAGAACCACCTTCAAGCCTCGACGCCAGCCGGACACGCACAGCTTCAGTACTCACGCGCCAGCACC
>CAVWTE010000009.1:0-895320 GCA_963757925.1 uncultured Actinomycetota bacterium | reverse complement strand
TCGTGCATCCGGCGCCTGCAGGAAGACGCGTGCACCACGCCCCTCAAACGCGGCGCGCGGCCCGTCAACCTCTGGCCTTGCGGCCTCCCTGCCGGACAGCAGCAGGCGCAGGCCTGCCGCGCGCTCCGCGAGCTCTGCGATGCTCCAGAGCAGCGGTCCAACTTTCAGCGGATGTCGAAAACTCAGCCGCGGCGCCTCGAGGTGGTCGACCCAGAGCAGCACCTCCTGTGAGTCCGCAAGCAGCTCCAGGCTCTCCAGCGCCGCCGGCAATCTGAACCGCCCCGACGGCCAGCGCCGCAGCGCCTCCTGCAGGCCACCGCCCAGAATCTCCACGAGGCGCGCGGGCCCGCTCCACCTCGGCGGGCAGCGCACCGCCACGTGCAAGGCGCGGGAGCTCATGACCAGGCGCGATCGTGCTCGCCATCTCGCGGGCCAGCATGAAGGCCATGTGCTCCTCACTTGCCGCGGAGCGCAGATCGAGGCGCAGCACGCGCACGCCGCCTGTCGCGACCGCCTGCCGGATCGTCTGGGTCTTGCCGACTTCCGCCTCACCGAAGATACCGAGGACCCGGTCGGCGAGTACGGCCGCACGAATTTGGCGGGCCTCGCCTGAGCGGGCGGCGGCGAGTGCGGCTCGAGTGGGATCGGGATCAGGCCACGGCGCCATGTCCACATACTATACGAACATATGTTCGCATGCCGCTCCGTAACCTCCCTCAGCCCGCGGTCCCCCGATGGAGCCCCCACTTTGCGAGATGGACCGAGTTGGACGGCCGCTCGCCCGCCTAGACTCGGAAACCGAATGAGCACCGCAACGACAAACGGGGGAGCGCCCGCATCCGGCGCAGAAGCGGTCGTGCCACCGCACAACCTCGACGCCGAGCAGTCGGTGCTCGGCGCGATCCTGCTCTCCGACCGCTCGCTCTTACTGCGCTCGTGATCGAGGAGGGCCTGCAGAGCCGAGGACTTCTACCACGAGCGCAACGGACTGATCTACGCGGCGATGATCGCCCTCTACGAACGAGAACGAGCCGGTCGACGTGCTCACCGTCACCGATCGGCTGACCCAGAGCGGACAATTGCAGCAGGTGGGGGGCCAGGCTTCGGTGGACGAGCTCACCGCCGCGGTCCCCGCCGCGGGACATGCCCGGCGCTACGCCCAGATCGTGCGCGAGAACGCGCTGCTCAGGCGCCTTCTTTCGGCTTCCTACGAGATCCAGGGCAGCGTCCTTGGCCACGGCACGGCACCGCGAGAGCTCGTCGAGCAGGCCGAGAAGGCGATCCTGGAGGTCGCGAGGGATGACCGCCAGCAGGATTTCCGGCGCATAGAGGAAGTGCTCCACGAGGAGCTCGACAAGCTGCATCGGCTCTCGACCGAAGGCACCTCGCTGACCGGCACGCCCTCGGGCTTCAAGGACCTCGACGAGATGACCGGCGGCTTCCAACCCGGCAATCTGATCATCATCGCCGCTCGCCCGGCGATGGGAAAGAGCGCTCTGGTATGCAACATCGCCGAGAATGCCGCAATCGAGCACGGGCGGGCGGTCGCCCTGTTCTGCCTGGAGATGGCAGAGGCAGAGCTCGCACGGCGATTCATCGCCTCCCAGGCGACGGATCAAGGGCGAGGAGCTCGCAAGGGACGGGTCGCCGAGCAACGCTGGCCGAAGATCCTCAAGGCCTCCGAGCGGCTGGCAGAGTGCGCCGCTCTGGGTCGATGACTCGGGCGACATCGGCATGCTCGAGACTGCGCGCCAAGGCGCGCCGCCTGCACACCCAGGCGCCCGGCGGCCTTGGCCTGTGATCATCGACTATCTGCAGCTGCTGCGGACCGAAGTCCGCTAGCGACAACCGCGCCGAGATCGCCGTTGGCGAGCTCTCCCGCGGGCTGAAGATGCTCGCCCGGGAGCTCGGACGTGCCCGTGATCGCGCTCTCCCAGCTGTACCGGGCCGTCGAGTCGGCGACCGGACAAGATCCACGAGCTCTCGGACCTGCGCGAGTCAGGCGCTCGAGCAGGACGCCGACCTCGTCATCTTCATCTACCGGGACGAGTACTACGATAGGCTCGAAGCCCTGAGCGCCCCGGCGAGGCCGACCTGATCATCGCCAAGCACCGCAACGGCCCGACCGGCGACGTCACGCTGACCTTCCGGAAGGAGTACCCGAGGTTCATGAACTACGCCAGCGAGCGCTACGCGTGCGTGAGCGAGCGGGCGGCTCAGCTTCGGGGCAGGATGGCGAGCGCTGCCCGTTCGAGCTCTGCGACGGCAGCGGCTTCCTCGTCGACGAGCAGAGCAACACCGCCTCCGACTGCCGGTGCCGGCGCGGCGGATCGCAAAGCGAGAGCGGCGCGCCTGGAGGCGAGGATCCCGCGCCGCTACATGCGCCTCACCTTCGAGCACTGGAGGGAGACATGCTCGCCGCCTTCCCCGACCAGATCGGGGTGGTGCGGCGATTCGTCGCCCGGATCTCCGAGAACCTCGACGCAGGGCAGGGGCTCTGGATCATGGGCGACGTCGGCACCGGCAAGACAGCGCTCGCGATGATCGTCTCCAAGGCGGCGATGGAAGCCAGCAGGACGGTCGCGATCTACTCGCTGCCCCGCCTGCTCAACCTGATCAGAGAGTCGATCGAGCACGAGGATGGCGTCGTCGGCTTCCTCGACAGGCTCTCCTCTGTCGACCTGCTGCACATCGATGACGTCGGCGCCGAGAACCGCACCGACTGGGCGCTCGAGCAGCTTTACACGATCGTCAACTCCCGCTACGAGGACAGCCGCGACGATCGTGATGACGACCAACCTCGATCCCCATGAGCTAGCCGAGCAGATCGGACATCGCACCGTCTCGCGCCTCGATGGAATGTGTGGCGACCCGCTGCCGCTGTATGGACAGGATCGGCGGCAGGAGCTGCGACTACCGACGCGCGCGGCTGAGCGCTCGATATCCGGACAGCCCGCGCGACCCCTTAGACTCTCAACCTCATGCCGGGAATCGTGATCGTTGGCGCCCAATGGGGCGACGAGGGCAAGGGCAAGATCACCGACCTGCTCGCCGAGCAGTGCCGACGCCGTCGTGCGCTTCCAGGGCGGCAACAACGCGGGCCACACGATCGTCCGGGAGGGAGTGCAGTGGAAGTTCCACCTCGTTCCCTCGGCATCCTCACCCCGGCAAGCGCTGCATCATCGGCAACGGCGTCGTGTCGACCCGAAGGTCCTGATCGATGAGCTCGACACGCTGCGCTACCGCAAGGTCGACGTCTCCGGGCTGCGCTCTCCGCCAACGCCCATCTGATCATGCCCTACCACCTGCTGCTCGATTCGGCGGGCGAGGCGAAGCTCGGCAGCCTGCAGATTGGCACCACGCAGCCGCGGGATCGGCCCCTGCTATGCCGACAAGGCCGCGCGCCTCGGGATCCGGGTCCAGGACCTGCTCGACGAGAAGATCCTGAAGAAGAAGATCGTCGCCGCGATGGAGCCCAAGCGGCTCTCGCTGCGCCCTTCGAGCAGGACCCCTCACTCGACCTCAAGGCGATGACCGAGAATATCTCACTTACGGCCATCAGCTCGAGCGCCACATCGCCGACACCTCGAAGCTGCTGCTGGGAGCTGCTCGAGGCCGACTCGACGGTGATCTTCGAGGGCGCCCAGGGCGCGATGCTCGACATCGACCATGGCACCTACCCGTTCGTCACCTCCTCCAACCCGATCGCCGGCGCCGCCTGCATCGGCGCCGGCGTCGGCCCAAAGGCGATCGACGAGGTCTGGGGCGTCAGCAAGGCCTACACGACCCGTGTGGGTGCCGGCCCCTTCCCCAGCGAGTTGCACGATCAGACTGCCGAGGAGATCAGGCAGAGAGGCGGCGAGTTCGGCACCACCACAGGTCGCCCGCGCCGGACCGGCTGGCTCGATCTGGTCGCATTGCGATATGCGGCGCGTCTGAACACTCTCACCGCGCTTGCGGTCACGAAGCTTGACGTGCTCTCCGGCTTCGATCGCATCCAGGTTTGCACCGGCTACCGGGGCATCGAGGGCGCCGAGTTCGGGGATTTCCCATACCACCAGACGGTTTTGCACCATGCCCAGCCAGAGCTCACCGAGTTGCCTGGCTGGCGAGAGGACATCGGCGAGTGCCGATCCATGTCCGACCTGCCGAAGGCCGCCGTCGAGTACCTTCAGTTCGTCGAGACGCAGCTGGCGGTGCCGATCGCCCTGGTGGGCGTAGGCCCAGGACGAGAGCAGATCATCTGGACCGACGCCGGCGAGAGCACATTGCTTGCAGAGTCCGCTGCGGCATCGCGACGCGTTTGACGGCCGCCAAGCCGCGCTCGGGCGGGACGGGACGGTTGCGCACTCAGATCACGTGGCCATCTGCGGCACGGGGCGTCAGTGCGAAAGTTTTTTTTCGTAGATCCCTCTCGCATAGCGCAAGCATTCCGGGTACGCCCGCTTGAACCGCGCCCCAGACATGTTCATACCCCGCATGCTGAAGCCTTCTTGCGGGTTCTGTGGCCCAACATGGAGTCCTCGCTCTCGGAAGCAAGTCGCCATCGCCGATGCCGCCTTTTCCCGGGCAACGAGCTGGTGGGCGCGGCTTACAGTGCTGGTCTGCGTCGTGACAGCCTGCGCGGTGACTGTATTCACCGCGGTGACTGTATCTTTCGGTTTACCAGAAGCGCCGCCGCAGCCCACCAACAGGATCGCCCCGCAGACCAATAGCATGACAGCGATCTGACACTTCCTACGATCGACGATGCGCATCTCAATCCTCCGGGTTTGCTCTGTGCGGACCTCTCCGCGACGATCGTCCTGACAGCGGATCTTGCCATCGGGCCGGTCGGGGGCGACAATCCCCGCCGCGTGTTCCGCGCCAGATCTCAGAAACTGTCACCTACTATGTTTCCAGCTTCCCATCGTGGCCACCTGGTGGACATGGGAAGTGCCGCGCTCCCTGCAAATGCGGCGCCGGCAATCCGCTGCGCCGTCCGGCCACGAGCCGCCGGCTTCCTTTACCCGCGGTGCCATGAGTGAGAGACAATGGCCTTTTTTCTCTCAAAACGCTGAATCGACGGGTAAACTTGATGCTGGTGCGCGATCATTTGGCGATTTGGCGATGAAGCTCGGCTATTTCCTCGAGCCCGGAGCGTCGAACTCAAACTACCGGGTCATCATGCCGATGCTCGCGCTCGAGCGTCGCGGGCACGATGTCATGTGGGCTTCGAAGCTCACAGAAGACGTGCCGCTGCGGATGCTCCTGCAGTGCGATCTTGTGCATTGCTTTCGCCGGCTCGATCGAGCAGGGGATCTCAAGCGGCTGGCTGCGCATGGCGTGGCGATCAGCTTCGACAACGACGATGACCTGAGAGCGATCGATATGAGCTCGGACTCCGGACGCAGGAAGTCGGGCACGCGCGGGCGATTCGAGAACATGAAAAAGTTCTCTGACATGGTGGGCGTCGCGCGATCGGCGGATCTCATGACCACACCAAGCGCGACGCTCGCCGAGGCATTTGGCTCCGCCGGCGTTGCGAATGTGCGCGTGATCGAGAACTACCTCGACGACCGATCGATGCCCGGCTATGGCTCGCGGAGCAAGCATGACGGACTCCTGGTCGGTTGGGTCGCGGGCAGGGAGCATGCGCTTGATCTGCCGCAGCTCTCTGTAACCGAAGCGCTGGGCCTCCTTCTTGACACCCATCGGGATCTGCGCGTCCTCACCGTCGGCACGCGACTCGGGCTCGACTCGGAGCGATACGAGTTTCGCAAGGAAGTCCGCTTTGAGAAGCTCATCGAGCTCTGCAGCGGCTTCGATATCGGCATCGCGCCTCTCGCGGACACACAGTTCAACCGCTCGCGCTCAACTGTGAAGCTGAAGGAGTATGCCGCTGGTGGAACGCCGTGGCTTGCATCCGCGGTCGGTCCTTATCTCGGCATGGGCAGGAGCGAGGGCGGCCGCCTCGTCGACGGAGACCGCTGGCTCGATGCGCTCGATGCGCTGATTCGCAGCGGCTTCAGCCGGCGGTTGCTTTCGCGCAACGCACTGAAGTGGGCCAAGCGTCAGACGATCGATTGCAATGTGACGCCCTGGGAAGAGGCGTTTACTGACGCGATTGAGCGCGCCCGAAAGCGCTCATCCTCTTCTTCCCGCGCCACCGCGACTCGCTGAGCGAGCGCCTATCGCGCCAGCTCGCAAGAGGACGAAGTCAACATCGCGGCCGATATATGGAGAGCCGGCAATCGGCGGGGCTCGATAGCATCCGCCCACTGCCGGTTCCAATTCTTCTTGCCTGCTACCCGCGCTTGCTCAGGCGAGGGGTCTTAGTGATGCGCTGCGCCTGCTGCTTTGCCTTTCGCCTTGGCACAGCCCTGCACCGCGATCTTCGTGATCTCTTTGACCACTGCGCCGTTCTGGCCTGTGATAGTCGTCGGCATGTGCAGCGCCCGCGTTTGCTTGATGCGACGCGTTCGATAGACGACCTTGCCGTGCACCGTCTCCTTCACACGTCTGGTGACTGTCTGCGTGCAGAGGTTCGCAGTCGCCGCCAACGCCGAGTGCGAGTCCTCGGGAAGGGTGAGCTCGAAGCTGGTGATGGGCACGTCGGGCACGGTGTCGAAGTTCGAGCTCGTGATCTCGGTCTTTTCGCTGATGTTGGTCTGGCCGGTCAGATCGACGGTCACACCGTCGCCTTGCAGGACCACGTCGAGGTCGGGGAATTTGACCCCACCGTGGCTGACGAATATCGCCGGCCCAGTCAACGGCACAGGCAATACCGGCGTGTGCGCAATTGCAGTACCGACGTGGGATCCAGCCGGACATCCAGCGGGGTTCTCGGCGAACTGCGTTTCACTGCAAGCCTGTTTGAGGGTTTCCGTCCTCGACGGCAGGATCTTCGGGAGTTCCACGAACACCTGCTTGATGTTGGCCTGGCCCGTGCCCGAGGTCACCGTCACATGTAGGTAGGCGCCATTCCTACGCGTATGGCCCGCATGAGTACTGACCGAGAAGCCGGGATGGAAGGGCAGGCTTGCACAATCCGTCGACTGGAACGGGTACTTGCTCGATACGGTCGTTCCAGAGCTGCTCGCGATCGTCCCTTCAACGTTCATCCCGTTGCAATTTGTTGGATTGAACATGAACCCTTCACGGTTGACGTTCACGAGCACCTTCTGGATGTGCAGTGGAATGCCATCGAGTTGCGTCGGGATTGGGTTGGTTGCGATCGTCAGTGCTGCGGTCGTCGGATCGACCTTTATCGAGCCGCGGATCACGACCGAGCCCGAGCCTTCGCCGCCGCTGCCGTTTAGGCCCGCAAGCTTGTAGGGGCCGGCTTCTGCCGGTACGACGATTGACAACCCGAATGGACCGCCGCCGTACGGACCGGTCAAGAAGACCCTGCCACCGTGAATCGTGTACGGACGCGAGCCGGCGCCCACGACGGTTGTCACTTCGCCGATCTGCGAGCTCGCAGCGCAGTCGCCAGCGTTCGCCTGCGCTTCATCGCACAGCGGCACCTTTGCAAGGATGGCAGCCAACCCGGGCGGCGTATGCAGCGACACGGTACCGAGATCCTGCTGGCCATCGGCTCGCGCGATGAGCACCGCGAAGGAGCCGAATGAACCACCGCGCGCCGAGCCGCTCATTCCGGCGACGAGACTCGGGGAGAACGACGCCTTCGAGCAGCCTTCGATGTTGGGCGGCTGGGATGCAGTCACGGTCGAGACAGCTTCGGAGCTCCACGGTGTCAGGCTGGCAACTGCGACCGCCGGCCCACACGTGGTGGGGTTGGTCAGCGGGGCGCCGGGGCCGTCGTTGAGCACGAGTTCCAGCGTTGTGAATGGCAGCTGCGGATTTTCGGTGAAGACCGTCGTCAACCGCCCCGTCGTCGTATTGATCTTGGTGTGGCCCGCCAGCTTGATCAGCACACCCGATCCGTCGGCTTGGATGAAGAGCGGCACCATTTCGCCCGCTGCGACCTGTGACGCGCTGCATGGCGCGCATTCCGGCTGGCCTACGAACACTTCGCCCGACAGGGGCGCGGCGAGCAGAGGCGTCGAGATCTTGACCGCGCCGACCGCCGACGCGCGCGGGCATCTTGCCGCCACGCCGCTCTTTAGACCGAATTCGGCATTCGAGCAAGCCACCAGGCCATTCGCGGCCGAGGGCGAGATCTGGGTGCCTTCAGGCAGCGTGACTTCGACGGCTCGCACGTCGGGCGCAGCCAATTCGTTTGCGGCTTCCTTCTGTGGCACCGTCAAGTTGACTTTGTAGCCGGAAGGCGCACCCTGCTGTGTCGTGCTGGTTTCGAGATTGAGCTCGGGCGAGAACGAAAGCGCGTTGCAGCCGGTAATCGCCGGCAACATGACTTCGGGAGCGCTGCCGACCTCCACCCCCGGCATGATCCAGGAATCGGATGTCATGGGCACGGCCAAGGCCTGGCCGCTGCATGCGCTGGGCATCGTCAAAAGCGGCTTGACGGGCAAAGCTTCGCTTGCACAGCCCGGAACGCCTTTCACGCCCGGTTCGCAGCCGTCGGTCGCAGACTCCCTCATGGGGTTGTGCGCTTCTGCGGCGGGGACGCCCCAGATGCTAAGCGCGGCCAGCCTGACTGCGTCGAAGGTGCTGATTTCGTTCAGGTCGACCGTCAAGCCATAGTCACCCGCACTGCGCACGTGGAAGAACATCGGGATATGCACCTGGCCGCCGACGGTCAATCCGAACTCGGCCGGCTGGCCGGGCGGTGGTTCAATGTCGTATACAGGCGCATATTGTTCGGCCGTCGCCGAGCCATAGAACGAGAGGTACGTCTCCGACCTGCGTGTCCGCGGGGCAGCCCGTATTTCCACCCGACTGGAATTGCTCCTGGCTACAGCGCGGAACTGACATCGGATTGCCGACCATTCCCGGCGGCAGCTGCACTTCGATGTCCTTGGGCGCTCCGACCATCTCCGCACACCCTTCTTGGGATTCGGCGGTCGGGGGATGGCATTTTTCTTCGGCGTTGACTTGGCCCACATTCACCGCCAGCAGCGTCGAGCGCGAAGGGATGGGAGCCGGCCTGCGTCGCCAGCTGCCCATCTTCTTCGGTCGCCTCGGCCGCGAGGGTCACACCGTACGGCACCGCATGCGACGGGTCGACCACGGCGCGTGTCGTCGCTCGTTGATACTTCGGCGGCGCCACCGCCGGCGATCGCGG
The DNA here is from genome assembly GCA_963757925.1 of uncultured Actinomycetota bacterium. Taxonomy (GTDB): domain Bacteria; phylum Actinomycetota; class Thermoleophilia; order Solirubrobacterales; family Solirubrobacteraceae; genus Palsa-744. Next base: position 886,130 of record CAVWTE010000009.1, on the reverse strand, counting down.
CCGTGTTCGGCGAGCGCGCCGCTCGCGCCGCCCGGGACTTCGACGTCGATCTTGGCGATCACACGCTCGCCGACTGGGACTGGGCTTTCAGTCGTGCATTCGACCTTCTGCACAGCGACCCCGGTCACGGTACATGGCATTTCAGTCGCTTCGCCGTACCCCAGGCCTTCGACGCCTGAGGATGCCTCGGCCGATGTCTCGACCAGGCCCGCCGGGAGGCTGTCATCGATCGTGACTTTGCCCGCCGTGGGCGCGCCTCCGTCGTTGAGCGCCTCGACCTCGTAGAAATCCGTTTTGTCTCCCGCATGGAAGTAGGTCGGTGCAGTCTGCGAGACGATCATCCAATGGGGCGCTGCGGGCGCTGCGTACGCAGTGGCTGCGGTAATCAAGAGCGCCGTTACGACGCCAACCACAGCAAGAATGTGGGGATGCCCTTCGTAGGATCCCCATGACTACTCCCCCCTCTTCTCATCGCGGCTGGACTTCTTCGATCTTGTCTGCGGCCCGTATCGCTTCCGTGCCCGCGCTTCGCAGGATCGCCTCCGTTTGCCTTTCTCCTTGCGGCACGTCCGCAGAGCCTTGGCGAGCTTCTTCGCCCTGGACGTCTTTGTCGTGGGCTGTTTTGACGGCGCCGCGAGGTTGCCGGACGCGCCGGCCCAGCCGCTCAGCGGTGCAAAGCTGGCCGATGTTTCGACCGAGGCTTCTCTGCAGCCGGCATCGCAGGACGCTTGTGAGGACGGTGACGCGAAGCCGCCTTCCACCCGGGAGTCGTACACGTCCACCTGTTTGTCCTGGTCGGACGTCGCAAGCGGGCTGACGGTCGCGAGAAAGACGTTGGCTCCTTCGCGGTCCGCGTCCAAGAACGTCGCCGCGGCCGGGCTGCCCGGACTCGAGAGCAGATAAATGCAGCCATCAGGGGCTTCTTGGCAGCTGCCTTCTCCATCGCGCTCATACTCGTAGACCTTTGGCCTTGTGTTGCCGTCCGCAGCGGCCACGAGGGGATCCTGGGAGCTGAAGAAGACGCGGCCGCCGCTTTCGCTTACTGCACGAGCCTGGTGGAAGGGCGTGTTTATGGACGTGCCGTTTTCCGTAGATCGACGTCCCCCAGCTATCACACCGGGGCCGATTGGGCGCGCCGCCGACGGATCGCACGACGCGCAGATGAGGCTTCCGGTCGAGCCGTGCGCTTCTTCTTCGGCCGAGGGCGCGCTGTACTCGTACACCTCGCGTTCTGCTGCGCTGGTTTCTTCGTTGACATTGTCGTACCCGCTCGGAAAGTTGACCGTAGGCACGGAGTCGATCGACGTGAAGGCGAGGTGCGTGCCGCTCGCCGTCACATACGATTCCAGTTCGATCGGCCTTGTTGCCCAATCCGTGCTGTCCTGAGCGTTCAGAGTCGCTATGAAGACCGGCGCTCCGCCGTTGTGGACCATGTAGAGATTGTCTTCGTGATCGACGCCCTTGCCTGGCACCAGCTGGCCCTTGGCGACGAAATAGACATAGGAACCATCGCTCGAGATGCCCGCCACGCCCTGGACGGCCGCGCCTTCGGCTTCATCCGCAGGCAGGTTGGTGTCGACCGTGAGATCTTTGAGCGCTCTGGTTTCCGTGTCGTATTCGTACAGGTCTTCGCCCGTCGCGTTGACAGCTCCGGTGTACGACTGCGTCGTCAGCTCAGCCGAGCTGGTGAAGAACACACGTGTGCCGTTCGCCGAGGCGGCCCAGAACAGCGCCGGCTCCGGCGTGGTGATTCCCGGCGTGGCACCGGCGGCGGGCGCTGAGAGCTCAATAGTTTCGCTTCCGCCAAGCCGGTCGTACACCTCGGTGATGTTTGACTGCGCAGAGTCAGGCGCATTGCCATCCGCATGGGCCTGGAAGACGACCTGCGAACCGTCTTCAGATATGGCGCCCGCCACGCGATCGTCGGCCTGAGGCTCGACCGTTGTGTAGAAGACGCTGCTGCCCGCGCCGGCGGTGGAGCCATGGGCGTCGGTGTGGTCGGGAAGGATCCCCACCAGAGTCACTTGCCATGTGCCGGCTTCGTCGGTGCTTTCGTAAAGATTTTCCAGTCCTTCTTCTTCGGGAGCGCCGCCCGCGAGGCTGGCGCTCGCCTCGAAGAGGATGTGGCGATAATTGGCCGACGCGCCTGCGAAGGCCACCGGATCCTCGATCTCATAGCAGTAGACGAGGATGCTCCCTGGACAACCTTCGGGCGGCACGACAGGTGGGCGTACGTCGTTGATCCACGAGTAGGCTCCGACTTCGCCGGAGAGGAAAAGATTAGGCACGCCGGGTGTGGCGCCAGCTGCGAGCGGCTGCAATGGCAGGTTGACTACCCACTGCGAGAGGTCTGCGGAGAAGTCATAGCCCACGGGGTCGCCGCCAGGCGGCGTGGCTTCGAGCGTTGGCGGCGAGACGTTGGCGTTTACCCAGCCGCTGCCGCTCCGCTTGGCCACATACGCATTCGGAAGCGAGCTGCTGGCTCCACCGGAGAAGGCCCCAAGGCTCGTGTACGTGAACGCTTCGCCGCTCGGTGAAGCTTGCGCCGGATAGCCTTCCGGCACAGCCGCGAAACCGTCCTTATCGACGGGCGAGACCTGCTCGTAGACTCGACAGTCGGGCAATGCGGACGACGGTGGCGTGCGCAGCGTTTCGTTTGAGCACGGCAGGGACGGAGTGGATGCGCAAGCGGTTGCCGGCTGGCCGATCATCACGCCGACAAGCACAGCCAGCGCCAGGGCGGCGGCATGCTGTGGCCTCTGATGTCCGGGCGTGCATCGCGACCACAATCGCCGACACCGCTGCGCGAACGAGGCCTTGCGGCCTCGCGCCCGGCGGGTCACCCTGCTCTTCTCCATCGCTTCACCCCTCCGTGTCAGGTCCATCCGCTTCCTCCCCACTCGACTCGCTCCCCATCCTTCTTTTTCACCTATGCAACCTAGACGCGACTGACGGCCGGGCCGCCTGAGCGGCCGGCCGCCAGTCTGCGTTTCAAGTTGCGCTACGTGCCTCCGTCATTTGGGCAGAGGCACGTCTACTCAGCTGTCCCAGGAAATCGTGCCACCCCCTGTCAGCATTACTTCCGAAGTACCTGTGTACGTGCCATTGGTGCCGGACCCCGTTTTAGCGCATAGGGAACCTGACGCGCTGTACGAAATCCCGCTGACGTTAGGCACGAGTTCAATGTTTTTGCCGACATTTTTGTATGCGACCGTGCTGACTTTCTGTGCCGGCACTTCCACCGTGCAGCCGGTGGTCGTGATCGTGATTTTGTTCAGAATGTCGGTGCTGCCGTTCGCTAAGAAGTTGTAATCCGCTTCGGTGATCGTCACGCTGACGAAGCCGAACGCCGTGCATTTTTCGTACTTGATCAGTGCTAACTGTTCTGTCGACGAGCCCGTTTTGGACGTGCCCGAGGTGACTTTGAGTGCGGTACATTCAACGGTGCCGGCGTTGGTGATGAATATCTGAGGTTTGACTTTTTCGGCTAACAGAGCCGACGCTTCGCTTGCTAAGAAATTCTGGGCTGAAGCGGACCCAGTCGACACTATCCCGACCACCAGCACTGCTGCGAGGCCGAGAACGAAATTAATGCGTCGCATTATTTGTGTTCTCCTTGTCCCTATTGGGTTGGCGATCGACCGCCGACTCTCGTCTTCGTTGCACAGATGCCGGCTGTCGATCATTGGCTATCGCAGATCCGAGACGCCCCGGGCCCGACAGCGGCCCGAGGAGAGAGGTCTGCGATGCGTACTTTAGCGGGGCTTCATCAGCCTGTAAAGCCGTGTTTCTCATTTGTGCCGGCCCGTATTCGGGCCGTTGCCGCCGGTCAGGGAAGGAGGCGTATCATGTGCTCTGCCCTGGTTGGCTTGCGCCAACCGGGTTGGCGGCCGACGCCGGGGCTCTCGTCTTCGTTTGCAGAGATGCCCCGGTGCCGGTCCGTTGTTTTTTGTCAGCCCGTTCTTAGCAGGCCGCCGTGCGGACTGGGCAAAGCGGCGCGCGGCGTCTGATGGGAAGCCGCGTTGGCAGGCGCAGCCGATGTCGGAGTATGTTTCTGATACCGGCTTGCCCGCGGCCGGCGGTTCTGCCCGCTGCGGTGGTCGCATTTGGGCTCGATCTCGCCGCGGCCCTTGTGTCCACAGCTCGGCTTCTCGGGATAATCCGGCGTATGTCTCCCATATCCGTGGCAAGTGGCGACGCCGCGCCATAGGCCGCGTTTGCAGGCTATTTGGGCCACCGGCATTCGCAGGAAGCTGTTGCGCCGCTGCCGCCCTGTCCGGTGGCGCTTGCGTGAGCTTTGGTCCGTTGTAGCGTTGTGTTTGTCGAAGGTGGTCCATTCGGGCCCACCTTCGACAAACACGGAGGAGGACCTGTGATCGAGAAGCATGCCCAATGTGCAGCCCGCCTGCTGGTCCTGGCCGCGGCGGCGGGCGCGTTGCTGTTGCTCGCGGCAGGCGCATCGGCTGCGCCCACCGGCGAATTCGCCGATTTCGCGCAGTGCCCTTTGAGCAATCCGTCCGCCGGCGCATGCCTTTACGCGCAGAGCACGAGCGGCGTGTTCATCATCGGCAAAACCGAAGTGCCACTGTCGAAGGCGATCGTGCTACAAGGTGGCTTGACGGTTGAAAATGAAGGCGTCAGTGAAATCCTGCCGGCGGCCGGCGGCGAGACGCTGTCCAAAACCAAGCAGACGGTCCCGGGCGGGTTGTTCAAAGTCATGGCGCCAAAATTCCTGCCCGGCTTCCTGCAGGCGCTCTTCAACGAATTCATAGACAAAGGCATCACGGGGGTCACGGCTACGACCGAACTGGTCGGCAAAGCCGAGCTCAGCGCCGATGACACGCTGCTGGGTGTTGGCACCGCGCTGGAACTGCCGGTTCGTGTGCATCTCGAAAACACGTTCCTGGGCAGTGGCTGCTACATCGGGTCGGCCTCAAAACCTGTGACGGTCGACTTCACGACGGGCACGACCAGCCCCCCAGCGCCAAACAAACCGATCACCGGCGCCCCCGGAGAAGTGAGCTTCGGCTCTGAAGGTGTTCTCAAAATCACCAAAAACTCGCTCGTGAACAACTCGTTCGCGGCGCCGAAGGCTGAAGGCTGTGGTGGGATCCTCTCGTTCCTCATCGACGAAGCTGTCGATGCCGAGCTCGAACTTCCTTCCAGCTCCGGCCACAACACGGCGATCCTGGACGGAGGTCAGGAGATCGCCTCGGCGAAAGCCGTGCGCGAACACTAGTTCGTAGCGCCGTCGAGTGGAATTGAGGAGAGACGGGCGGTTGTGGTTTGCCGCGGTGGAAGAGGTGGGGCGGCTCGGGAAGCTGCCCCACCTCCCGACCGGCGGTCTCGCATAGCGCCGCAACGTCTCACGGTTCCCGCGCTGAGCATCCTCGAGAGCCCGAGATGACGCCTGATTCGATTTGACTGGACGTCTGGCGTCTGCCACAGTCCGCGCATGCAGTCTGGAGACCAGTTCGGCCCGGTCCTGAGGCGGGTCCGCGTGGAGCGTGGCCTCACCCAGGAGCAGCTCGCCAATGTGAGCGGTCTGCATCGAACCGAGATCAGCCTGCTGGAGCGCGGACAGCGCAAGCCCCTGCTGGAAACAGTTGTTGCCCTATGCCGCGGACTTGGCCTGACACCGGCCGAATTCCTGCACGAGGTCAAGATCTAGAAGCGCGGCGTCCCAAGGCCTTTTCGTGCGCAGAGGCACAAGATCTGCTGTAAGCTGACGCGTGATCCTTGAGCGGATCGTCACACGCTTGCGGGTCGCAGACGATTTGCGGCCTGGGCGACCGAGGAGGGGAGCGAAGCGGTGCGGTACACCGACATCGTCAAGGCGAGGGCATTGAGGCGCGCCGGTCGCGCTTGCGAGATGTGCGGCGCGCCCGTGGGTTTCGACTCGGCGCAGTTCGTCAGTGCCCACCCGATATTCGGCGTTCTCTTCGACCAGGACGACTGCTGCGTGCTTTGCCATGTTTGCCTGGCCGAGCTTGACCCCGAGACGCGGTCGGCGGCCCAGCGAGGACCAGACCTCTCTCGAGCGCATGAAGCCTGTTTGGATTCCACAGACGACGCCACCGATCCCGGTGGCTCTGAGCCAACGGCGGCCGAGGTTGAGCCGGGGCGCGGGCCAGATTCGTCGGATGCGCCCATACCGCACGCGATGCCGAGGACCGCACGCGAGACCCGCCTTCCCGATCGCGGGCCGGACGGCGACATGTGCGCCTGAGCCGGCCGCCGGGAGCGCCTGCGCCGGTATAGGTGGGATCCCTGGACGCGCTGCATCGGATGTGAGATCGTTGAGAACGTGAGACAGTTCGACTCGCTGCGAACGTGGCCGGCGGGAGTGTCGCTATGAAGGTCCTTGCCGCCGGACGGATGCTGGAGCTGGACCCCACGCGCCCGGCGATCATGGGCATCGTGAACGTCGGTGAGGACTCAGTCGCCGATCCGCTGCGGCTGTGGGCGCTGGAGGATCAGGTGCGGGCGGCGCGAGGCCAGATCGAGGCCGGCGCCGCGATCATCGACATCGGCGCCCAGTCGGGCCGCACCGACACCGAGCCCCTCTCCACCGAGCGCGAGATCGAGATGCTCACGCCGCTCGTGAAGACTCTTGCCGCCGAGAGCGTGGCCGTCTCGGTGGATACCTGGCGAGCCGAGGTAGCCTCTGCGGCGGTGGCGGCGGGTGCCGCGATCATCAACGACGTCAGCGGCCTCGCGGACCCGGATATGGCTGGCGTGGTCGCGCAGAGCGGCGCGGCGCTCGTCCTCATGCACACGAGGGCGGCTCCGAAGACCGCCCGCTTCCCACGCTATGAGGACCCCGCCCGCGATGTTGAGGACATGCTCGGGGGGCTGATGGAGCAGGTGTTCGAGGCAGGTGTGAGTGCTGAGCAGTTGATTCTCGATCCCGGACTCGACTTCGCCAAGACTCCCCAGGAGTCGATCCAGGTGCTGCGACGGCTGGAGGAGCTCGGGCGGTTCGGGCGTCCCCTGCTGCTGGCAGTCTCGCGCAAGTACTTTCTCGGCATGCTCACTGGCCGCGGCCCGGTGGACCGCCTGGCCGGCACGCTTGCCGCACTGTCCTTCGGGGTCGACGCAGGCGCGCAGATCGTGCGGGTCCACGATGTCGGGGAGGTCGCCGACTTCCTCGCAGTCAGAGCAGCGTTGCGCGGTCAGGGCCTCGCCGAGATGGCGGGCGATCCATCAGACCAGACGCTCAAGTGGCTACCGCCGAAGCTGCGGGGACAGAATGGCAGACCAGCTGGCGTGAGGGCCCAGGCGGGCTAAGGCAACCACAGGGCAAAGGGGGGAGGCGCATGGCGATCAAACCGCAGGCGGTGCCAAGGGAATGCTTCGCGCAGAACCTCCAGTCTGCACGGCTGCGGCTGGGGCTCTCCCAACAGGAGCTCGCAACTCTGTGCGGTCTCAGCCGCACAGAGATCAGCCTCTTCGAGCGCCGCGCGCGCTCGCCGCGGCTGGAGATGATCGTCGCCCTCTCCAAGGCGCTGGATATGGAGCCAGGTGAGCTGCTCGAAGGCATCGGTTGATGCGGCTGCGGAGCTGGCTCTACCGCCCGCCTCCCCGCGGTTGGGCAGACGTCAGGCGCGAACTGGAAGCGGCGGGCGTGCCGCGGGTCGGCGCCGAGTCCCGGGCAAGTGCCGCGGCACAGGGTTCAGGCGAGCAGCCGGGCGAAGATCGGCGCCGAATTGAGATCCGTGATGCGGTGCCCCGGCACGGTGAGCGGATGATGGACGAGGAGACCATCGAGCGCGCCGCGCAAGCGCTGTGGGCGGCCGCGCCGACGGGCACTCGTCTAGTGATCTTCGGATCTCACGCCTGGGGGCGAGTCGGCGCGCCCGGCGACCTCGATTTCCTCGTGATCGAGCCGGAGCCGATCGCCGACGCGGCAGATGAGGCCGTACGGCTGCGTCGTGCTCTGCGGGGCATGCTGCTCGCCGTAGACATACTCGTGGTGAGCGCAAGGAGCGTCCGCGAATGGCGCGAGGTGCCAAGCAGCATGATCGGCGCCGCTCTGGCCGAGGGACGGGAGCTCTGCCGCTAATGGCAAGCGAGCGTGATCTCGCGGCGAGCCTCATGCGCCGCGCTGAGGAGGACCTGGCGGCGGTGCAGGCAATGCTGGAAGTGGAGCCAATCGCCGACGCCGTCATTGGACTCCACGCGCAGCAGGCAGCCGAGCGTGCGCTCAAGGCGGTTCTGGCGGCCGAAGGCCTCGACTACCCCTTCACACACGACATCGATGCACTTGCTGAACTCTGCGAAGCGGCGGGCACGACGCTCCCCGCGGAGCTGGACGAAGCGGATCGCTTGACGCCATATGCCGCGGCGGTCCGCTACGACCAAGCGCCGCACGGCTCCGTCCAACGTCGGGACGCAGGCCGCTTCGCCCAAGCGGCAGTTGCCTTCGCCAAGCAGGTCATAGACGGTGAGATGAATCCTGGCGAGGCCTCATGAGAACCCTACTCCTGCCCCGTGCGGCGGCCAAGCCATTCCGCGTCTGCCGAGGCAATCACAGCCTGTGCGGCCGGCTCGCCGCCCAGGTAGGGCGCCAGCAGAAAGAAGGAGATGTGATCGGCGAGCGCCCGTAGCCGCGCGAACGCACCCTGTGCCACGACCCAGGTGAGCAGCTCATGCACGACGCCGACCAGGACGTCTGGGATCAGCGCCCCGCCGTGGCTCGGCGGCGGTGCATCCCGCAACGCGGTCGAGACGATCCCCTCCGCGATCGCGGCATGACGGGACCCCGACACATCGGGCAGCAGCGAGAGCCGCAACAGCGCAAGCCTGGTGAGCTCGCGGTTCGCGTCCAGGTGGATGACGCTCTCAACGACAGCGAGCCGCACTGACTCGGGCCAGCCCTCCCCACGCGCCGCGCCGGCCGCGAGCGCAGCTTTGCTGCCCGCGACGAACCGATCGACGATCCCCGTCACGCAGGCGGCCACCCCGCCGTAGTCGGCATTGAAGCGTGTTGCGGAGATGCCAGCAAACCGTGCGACGGTGGCATCGTCAAGCGTTTCGCGCTTTCGCTGGAGCATCAATTGCGCGACGGTCTCGAGGACATGGGCGCGCTCCTCCTCGCCTTCGAAGATCGGCGTCTGCTGACCCGGTTCCTGGCCAGCTGGCACCGGCGCAGGCAGGCGCGGAGCAGATGGCCCCGCGCGGGCGATCGGCAGCCGTGCGGCGCCTGCGGAACGATGGCATTCGATCCATGCGTGCAGGTCGCCCGTGAGCTCCACGATCTGGCTCTCCCTGTCCTCCCTCATTCGCAGATACAGGGCGTGGCGCATCCCGCCCGTCAGGGCGCGTGGCGTAAGCCGTGAGGTGGGAAAACCCTCAGGGTGCAACTGAAAGCCCATCACCAATGCCCGTTCGTGAAAGGCGACAACCTCGCGGACGTGATCGGCGACCTCTGGGCCGCCGAGCAACGAAGCGACGAGTACAGCTCTCGCCGCGTCCGGGTGCTCCTCGACATGGCGCAACAGCGCGTGGCAGGCACGCCGCAACCGCTCGCTCCACCCGTGGACGGTCAGCCACCCGCTCACCGTCGCCGAGCGAGACTCCTGCAGCATGTAGGAACACGCATCGCAAAAGCAGTCCACGAGATCTTCGTAGTGGCGATGGAAGATCTCGGTCGAGCAGCCTGAGAGCTCGCTCACTCGGGCGATCGTCATCGCCTCGTAGCCGCCATCCGCCATCGCCCGGACGAACGCGATGCACAGTCGCTCACGCTGACGCTGTTCCCTGTACTCAGAGCTGTCGAGGTAGTCGTAGTCGCCGCTCACGCGTCTCTCCTTCGAAGAGGAAGGTCAGCCGCCAATGACTGCACGCTGTACGACAAGGCTGCCTCCCCAATACCTCAGAACCATCAGCCATCCAAAGCTAGGCCATGCCTGCAGGTCAGTCAAGAGTCGGAAACATCGAACTCAGCCTCGGTCATAGGTTCGTTGCCTGACACACATACCGGCGCGCGACTGGCAACGGTGCAGCCGGCGGCGGATTCATCTCCAGTTACCCAGTCGGGGCCTCGCCAACTCCGGGCTCCCTCTCACTCGCACCGTTGCGAGGCTGTCGGCGATGCCGAGCGCACCTTCGTCGAGCACGAGAAGGATGTGGCGATGGACGTCCATGAGACCAGGCAGCCGATCCAGGGCCCTTCGATGCTGGTCGCCGTCCGCTCAGGGCTGGACTATGCTGGCCACCGAGTTGATCGAGGCCCTGCGCACACCCGAGGAGGTACTGGAAGGGCTCCCCGATTTCCCTTTCCAGTCACGCTATCGCGAGGTCGAGGGCCTACGCCTCGCGCACCTGGACGAGGGCGAGGGAGCGCCCGTGCTGTTCGTGCACGGCGAGCCGACCTGGTCGTTTCTCTGGCGCAAGGTGATACCGCCGGTGCAGGCAGCGGGCTTTCGCTGCATCGCGCCGGACCTCGCGGGCTTTGGCCGCTCAGACAAGCCCACCGACATCGACTGGTACAGCTACGACACGCACACCCGGATCGCAGGCACGATGCTCGAGGATCTCGACCTGCGCGACGTCACGATCGTCGTCCACGACTGGGGAGGACCGATCGGGCTGCGGCTGGCCGTCGAGCAGCCGGATCGGATCGAGCGGATCGTGATCCTCGACACCGGCCTCTTCACCGGCCATCAGCGGATGAGCGATGCCTGGGTGGCCTTCCGGGACTTCGTCGCTCGTACGGAGGACCTGCCGGTCGGCTTCCTGGTGAAGGGAGCCTGCAAGCGCGATCCCGGCGATGAGGTGATCGCCGCCTACGACGCGCCCTATCCGACCCCGGCCAGCAAGGCCGGGGCGCGCGCCTTCCCGCTGATGATCCCGCGGGAGCCTGAGGCCCCTGGAGCGGCCGCGGGCCGTATGGTGCTCAAGGCGCTGCGAGAGGACCGGCGACCCGCGCTGATGCTCTGGGCGGACTCCGACCCGGTGCTGCCGCTTGCGAGCGGCGAGCAGTTCGCCGCGGCGATCGGGCGCGAGCCTCCGCAGGTGATCGAGGGCGCCTCCCACTTCCTTCAGGAGGACAGGGGTCCGGAGATCGGCGCGTTGATCGCGCAGTGGCTGACGGCCCAGTAGGGCTAAGAAGGTCTTTCAAAAAGACCGTCACGTCCGGATGCGCACATGGACATGGCGCTGGATCGCCACGTGCCGGCTCCCGCGTGCCATCAGCACGCGCTACGCCGTCCCACGTCGCCCAGCCTGGTCCAAGCACACTCCGACCGCACCGCCTATCTTGAAAGACCTTCTAATCCGCAGCCGGCGGTGCGTCGAGTTGCGCCGCCGGGCCATCGGCAGCGCCTGCCAGCGCCGGCTCCGAGGCCGCGGCGCGGAGCTCGTAGCCACGGCGCACGGCGGTGTCGGCGCCGGCCAGGACCATGTCGGCCTTCATCGCGCGCGCGATCGCCTCGGAGACCCGGCGAGGTAGCAGGGTGCCAAGCAGCTGGGTGGTGCGCGCCGATCTCGGCACCCACACTTCGACAGAACCACGTCTGAGCGCATCGAGGATCGCCTCGGCGACATCGGAGGGCTGCAGGCTGCGCATGCCGCGCGCCTGGCCGAGACCCGATCCAAGCTCGGTGTTCACCACGAATGGCATGACGTAGCTGACGTCGATGTCCGCCCTCATCAGGCGCAGCTCGCCCCTGACCGCCTCGGTGAGACCGATCACGGCGTGCTTGGTGGCCGAGTAGGTGGCGCCGCCGGGAGCGCCGTACTTGCCGGCCTGGGAGGAGATATTGACGATGTGGCCGCGGTTGCGGGGCACCATCCGCTCCAGTGCGAGCTTCGTGCCGAGGATCACCCCGCCGAGGTTGATGTCGATCATCCGCCGCGCGGTGAGATCGTCCTCGTCCACGAACCTGCCGACCTGCATGATCCCGGCGTTGTTGATCAGCACGTCGAGCGGGCCGAGCTGCTCCTCGACACCCTCGAGGAAGGCGGCGAACGAGGCCCTCTCGGTGACGTCGAGTGGCAGCGCCAGAGCGCGTGCGCCGATCTCTGAGGCAGCCTCACGTGCCGCCTGCAGATCGAGGTCGCCGATCGCGACCCTCATGCCCTGACCTGCCAGTACCGCCGCTGTCGCGCGGCCGATGCCACGCGCGCCGCCGGTGATCGCGACCGTCTGTCCCGCCAAGACCCGGAGCTGTCCTGCCATCTGCCCTCCTCCAAAGCGCGATTCGTGCAAAGAGCGATCCTCGCAGAGAAAGCTAGCGCGGTTTCAGCACCGGGATGGTTGCGCCCCCGAAGTGTCCGCCGGGCGCAGCGCGAAGGGGCTTGTGTGAGACCGCACCTTCCAGGCAACCGGAGTGTTCTGGCTTTTGAAGGGCCTGTGGGAGCAAGGTCCGCTGGAGAGGGGCATCCGCCGCCCGGGCGACACGGAAGAGCGCCCGGGCACGGATGCCACGGCGGGCTCCCACGGCGCCGCGGAGTCTCCGCGGCCTACGGTGGTCAGAGCCCCGAGCTGGCGGCGGCTTTGGTCGCGCAGGCGTCCGCGCTGTCTCCAGAAGGTCTCGCAAGGTGGGCGGCACGTGGCGATCCAGCGCTCGAGACCAAAGTCCCGCCCACCCCGTATCCCGGCCGTGCCGATGTTCGTGAAAGATCTCCTCAGTCGAGCTCGAGCTCGACCAGCAGAGCCGCGACGACGCCACGATCGAGCTGTGCGCCCGCCACGCGCCGCAGCTCGACTGCGGCCTGCGCCGGCTCGCGGGCGGGGCGGTAGGGGCGATCTGTGACGATCGCGTCGAAGGTGTCGCAGGCGCTGATGATCCGCGCCGCGAGTGGGATGTCCTCGCCGGCGATGCCGTCCGGATAGCCGCCGCCGTCGAGGCGCTCGTGGCTTGCGCGGACCGCCGGGGCCAGGTGGGCGAAGGTCTCGACCCGGCCGACCAGCTCTCCACCGACCTCGGCGTGGCGTCGCATCAGCACCCACTCCTCATCCGTGAGGGGGCCGGGCTTGGTGAGGATCTCCGTCGGCACCGCGATCTTGCCGATGTCGTGCAGCATCGCCGCGTAGCGGACGTCTCTCGCCTCCCGCGCGCCAAGGCCCATCCGCAGAGCGACCCGCTCGGCGAGGTCGGCGACGTCCTGGCCGTGGTTGGCGGTGTAGAGATCCTTGGCCTCGACCGTGCTCAGTAGCACCGAGAGCATCGTGGTGAACGCACGCTCGAGATCGCCAAGCAGAGCGACGCGATGAAGCGCCGAGCCGAGGCTCGAAGCAATCGTCTCGACCAGCACCGCCTCGGCCTCGCCGAAGGCGCCCGGCTCAGCCGCCTCGATGTTCAGGACGCCCCAAACCCGTCCGTCGACGATGATCGGCACCGCGAGCTCCGAGTGGGGATCTGTGAGGGAGTCGCGCACCACGTAGTCGTGCTCCTTGCGCGTCTCGGCAACCAGCGCTGTCTGGCCGGTCCGGGCCACACGGCCGTTGACGCCTTCGAAGATCGGCTGCTCTACGAGCAGGAACTCCGTCATCACCTCGGCAAGTGGGCCGCGACCGGCAACCAGACGCAGCACCTGGCCGTCGAGGCGCTGGATCGCGGCGAGATAGAAAGAGAAGGTGCTGTGCAGCTCACCGACGACCAGCCGCGCCATCTCCTCCGCGTCGCGCATCGATGCCAGGCGGGCGGTCAGCCGCGAGGCGAGCCGCAGCTGCGAGCGCAGATAGCCAAGCTCGTCTGCTCCCGCGGCTGCGCGCAGGCCGGAGATCGCACGTTGGCGGCATAGCGCCTCCGCGCGGCGCTCGCGCTCCCGCACGCTCGCGGGCGGCATCGTCTTCACTGCGCGCGCAGCCATGACCGGTTGATCGGTAGGAGCATGCACACACTTGAGTGCGCCTTCGCGCATTCGGCGCAAGTGCATGCGGCTCCCACGGAGGCAGGCCACGACGTCACGGCGCGTCTGCGGTCTGCGTCATGAGACACCCGGCGAGTGGCCCGCAGGCTTATGGTTCTCGGGCGATGCGTGTGGAGATAGTCGACCCCTCTGCCTACACGCCGCCATACGACCATGCACTCTGCGCCGCACTGGGGGCAGCCGGAGCGAATGTGGAGCTGCTCACGAGCAGATTTCCCTACGGACCGGTGCCCGATCCAGACGGCTACGCCCGGCGCGAGATCTTCTATCGCCGCGCGCACGCAGTCGCAGCGAAGGGCGTCCGTTCGCGGGCACGGCTCGCGATCAAGCTCGCCGAGCACCTGCCCGGCATGCTGCGCTGCCGCCAGATCGCCGCGGGGGCGGACATCGCCCACTTCCAGTGGCTTCCCGTCCAGCAGCTCGACGCCCACCTGCTGCCCCGCCGCTCCACGAATGGGAGGCCCGGCCAGCGGGGTCCGCGCCTGCTCATCACCGCGCACGACGTGATGCCGCGCGAGCCGCGCCCGGGACAACTGCGCGGCCAGCGGCTGCTCTACGAGCGCTTTCGATGCGATCGTCGTTCACTCGCAGCACGGCGCGAGCCGCCTGAGCACAGAGCTTGGTGTCGATCCGGATCGGGTCCACGTGATCCGGCACGGGGCCTTCTCGCACCTTGCCGCGGCGCCGGTGGGCGCGCCGCCGTTCGGAACGCAGCCCAAGGGCCCGGTCGTCCTCTTCTTCGGCCTGCTCCGCCCTTACAAGGGACTCGATGTGCTGCTCGAAGCCTGGCGGTCACTGAGCGCGGCACAGCGCGGGAGCGCCGAGCTTTGGATCGCCGGAATGCCGCGGATGGACCTCGCGCAGGCGGGACTGGCCGAGCTGGCCACGACGGCTGGACGGGGCGCCCTGGCCGAGCACGCCATCAGGGTGACGCCGCGCTTCATCCCCGACGCGGAGCTGCCCGCCTACTTCGCCCGCGCCGATCTGGTCGTACTCCCATACCGGGAGATCGACCAGTCAGGCGTCCTCTTCACGGCGCTCGCGTTCGGCAAGCCTCTGCTGCTGAGCGAGGTGGGTGGATTCCCGGAGATCGCCGCTACGGGCGCCGCCAGGAGCGTTCCGGCCGGGGACCCCGCTGCGCTTGCGGGCGCCCTCGCAGCGCTACTCGGCGCCCCGGACACGTTGACCCGCATGGCCGCTGCCGCGCGAGCGCTCGCGGAGGGTCCCTACTCCTGGCGTGCGGTCGCCCAAGCACACCTCGAGCTCTACGAGCGGCTGCTCGGCGCCCCGCTAAGCGAGAATGGCGCCGCAAGATGCGCCTCCCCCTCGAAATCCTCTTCTGGGCCTGCGCCGGGCTGATCGTCTGGACCCAGCTCGGCTACGGCCTGGCGCTCCGGCTCGCCACGGCGCTCGTGGGCGCCCGTGCGCCCGCCGCCGGGGCGGGGCCCTGCACTCCAAGCGTCTCGCTGATCGTGGCAGCTCACGACGAGGCGGAGGTGATCGAGGAAAAGGTCGCAAACGCACTGGCGCTGGACTATCCGCGTGAGCTGCTGGAGATCGTGATCGTCTGCGACGGCTGCGAGGACGATACGGCCGCCA
Source organism: uncultured Actinomycetota bacterium (assembly GCA_963757925.1). Lineage (GTDB taxonomy): Bacteria > Actinomycetota > Thermoleophilia > Solirubrobacterales > Solirubrobacteraceae > Palsa-744. Next base: position 870,650 of record CAVWTE010000009.1, on the reverse strand, counting down.
GAGCCAGAGCCGCGGGCGCCGACGTCGTGCTGGAGCTGCCGCGAGGCGGCAAGATCAGGGCGCAGGACGCCGCCGTGGCACGCTCCGGTGCACAGCTGGTTGCCTTCTCGGACGCAAACTCGCTCTGGCGGCCCGACGCGCTGCGCATGCTCATGAGCGCCTTCACGGATGCCCATGTGGGGTATGCCTGCGGCCAGGTGCGCTTCACACAGGCCGCATCCGGGCGCGAGGCGACCAACCAGGAGGGCGCCTATTGGCGCTACGAGATGACCCTGCGCGGCTATGAGTCGCGCCTTGCATCGATCACCGCCGGCAACGGCGCCATATATGCGACCAGGCGAGCGGACTACATCCTCGTCGATCCAGTGATGGGCCACGACCTCTCGTTTCCGTTCAACATGGTCAAGCGGGGCCGGCGGGCCGTCTACGTGCCGCAGGCCGTGGCGCTGGAGAAGATGGTGCCCTCCATCGAGGGCGAGCGGGAGCGCAAGCGGCGGATGATGGCCCACACCTGGGCGATCGTGTTCACAGGCGGACTGCTCTCCCCGCGCGGATACGGCTTCCGCTATGGGGTGATGATCTTCTCCCACCGGGTGCTGCGATACCTCACGCCTTTCCTGCACATGATCCTCTTCGCCGCCAACGCGGCGTTGGTGGCGATCCACGCCGGAGGCGGCGGCGCCGAGATCCTCTACGTGGTGATGCTCGCCCTCCAGCTGGCCCTGCTTGCGGGAGCGCTGCTCGGGGCCGCGTTGCGGTGGCGAGCGCTGCTGATCGTGCGCTACTACGTGCTCACGACCGCCTCGCTCGCTGCCGGCCTCTGGGACTGGCTGCGCCACGGCGTGGCGGCCTCGTGGGAGGCTGCGGAGGGCACACGATGACCCGCGGGCGAACAACGGTGCAGGACGGGAGCAGCGGATGATCAGGCGCTTGGTCGACATCGCCCTCTCAGCGCTCGCGCTCGCGCTCGGCTCCCCGTTGCTTGCGGCGGCGATGGCGGCGATCAGGCTGGAGTCGCCGGGCCCGGCCATCTACAGGCAGCGTCGCGTCGGCAAGGACGGGCGGACGTTCGACATGCTCAAGCTGAGGACGATGGTGCAGGGAGCCGAGCACATCGGCGCGGGCCTCGCGGTCAACGAGAACGACTCGCGGATCACACGGGTGGGTGCGCTGTTGCGCAGAGCCTCGCTCGATGAGTTGCCGAATCTCGTCAATGTGCTGCGGGGCGAGATGTCGCTGATCGGCCCTCGCCCCACGATCCCGGTCCAGGTCCAGCAGTACACGCCACGGCAGCGGCTGAGGCTTGCGATAAAGCCGGGAATCACGGGTTGGGCGCAGGTCAACGGGCGCGCCTCGCTGCCATGGAGCGAGCGGATCGAGCTCGACCTCCACTACATCGAGCACCGCAGCCTGGCGCTCGATCTGGAGATCGCGCGGCGCACGCTGCGGCTCGTACTGGCCGGCGACGGGCTCTACAAGGGAGGGACCGGAGGATGGCGATGACACCGGCGATCCTGCTCACCGGCGTTGGCAAGCGCTACGACATCGTCTCCTGTTTCGCAGCTGTCACGACGACGATCGCGGCCGACCCCAACCCGCTTGCGCCCGCCCAGTACGCAGCCCAGGTGCGCGCCGCACCGCCGCCGATCTCCGACGCGGGATACGTGCCTTTTCTGCAGGAGCTCTGCGATCGGCACTCCGTCGGCGCGGTGCTACCGCTCACCGACCTTGACATCGAGGTGCTCGCGAGGGCACGCGAGCAGGGCCTGCTGCCCGCCATGACGCCATCCTCAGAGGTTGCCAGGGCGACCTACGACAAGTATGAGACGCACCTGATGCTCACGCGGCTGGGGCTGCCCTCGCCGCCCACCGTCCTGCCTGATCACGACCTCGACTCGCTGCGCTATCCCGTGATGGTAAAGCCGCGCAGGGGGTCCGGTGCACGATCGATCCATCTCGCCCGCGACGCCAAGCAGGCCCGCTTCTTCATCGGATACATCGAGGAGCCGACGATGGTGCAGCGGGCGATGGGCGGAGATGAGATATCGATCGACTGTCTCGGCGACCTGGAGGGCCGCTGTCTGGCCGCGATCCCCCGCACGATGCTGGAGTCGCGCGGGGGCGAGTCGATCAAGGGCACGGTGATTGCCGACCGGGAGATGATCGAGCTGGGGCGCCGGGTGATGGAGTCGCTTGCAGTGCGCGGCCCCGCAACGATCCAGGTCTTCAAGGACCCCGAGATCGGCCTTGGGATAACCGACGTGAACACACGCTTCGGCGGCGCCTTCCCAGGGCCCACATACGCCGCGCGCCAGGGCAGGACCTACCCGGAGTTGATCGTGCGGCTCGCGGCGGGCGAGCGCATCGAGCCTCATCTCGGCGACTTCGCAAGCGGCATGACCTTCACGCGCTACTACTGGCAGCTGGAGCTCGACGAGCGGATGCAGCCGACCGGCCGCGATCTCCTGGAGGACGCGCCGCCCTCCCCCGGGGTCTGACGCCTCAACCGACGGGCCGCTCGCGCGAGGCTGCAACAATGGGATCGATGAGCGGCGAGAGGACCTGTTCCAACTGCGGCGCATCGATGCAGGCAGCCCAAGACTGGTGCCTGAAGTGCGGTGCGCCCGCGGCGGGCGGCAGCCAGATGGGCCTCGGCTGGCGCGCGGTCGGGTTGCTGCTCGCAGCCACGCTCGTGCTCGTGCTCGGCGCGGCCGCCGCAGCCTACGCGGCGCTGCAGCAGAGCTCGCCGGCAGCGCCTGCTGCGCGTCTCGCGCAGACGCCGAGCACGACGCCGGCCACCACAACCACGCAGACGACCACCGCGCCGCCGGCCAGTACGCCCACGACGACGCCCTCGCCCAGCGCGAGCACGCCGGGGAGCGCAGGCCAGTCGAACTTTCTGCGGTCGCTGAAAACCTCGAGCCGGCCACCGAAGGTCCCCAGCACGACGCCCACGCCCGCCGCCGGGAGCAAATCGGGCACTGCGAACAGCAATACGACATCCACCACGACGACCACCTCGAGCACATCCGACTCGACCTCCGGGACCACCGGGCAGCAGCAAGGCACGAGCCAACCCGTGGCCGTGCTCCTCGACACCAATGCGGCGCAGATCTACAACCCCGACAACCTCCCCGCCAGCCGGTTCGGCGACCCCAGTCTTGCGATCGACGGCGACTCCACGACAGCGTGGACGGTGCAGCTGCAACCAAATGAAGCGCCGGCGGTCGGCGTCGGGCTGAGCCTCAATCTCAACGCCGCGCTGAAGATCGCACAGCTCACCCTGATCACCGAATCGGTCGGCATCGCCGTCCAGGTCTACGGCACGAGCGCCAGCAAGCTTCCAGCAGCCCTCGACTCCGAAGAATGGGTGCGCCTCAGCAAGGCGCACGTGGTCAAGAAGCGCAAGGCCACGATCACGCTCTCTGAAGACAAAAAGCCCATAAGGCAGCTACTCATCTGGATCCTCAAGGCGCCGACCTCGGGCAGCGGACAGTTCACCGCAAGCGAAGTGGCGATCGACGAGGTCCAGCTCTACGAACCCAAGTAGGGCTGGATGCCGGCCCTAACCGCGTCCGCGCCCCGGCGCGGCACGGCGCCGGGTTCGGCGAGCCGACCAAACCTCGTCCAGGAAGCCCGCGATCTCATCGGTCAGCCGCGCCGGTTTGAGCCTCAGCTCCACGAGCGAGTTGGCCTCGATCAGACGGGCGTTGGGCAGCTCCTCGGCGAGCATCCCGGCGTCGGAGAAGGGGTGCACCGGGTCGCGCCGGTGACCGATCACAAGCGCCTTGGTGGTGAACCTCCGCCGCTCTGAGCGATGCGGGGCGATGCGGCCGAAGAACAGCCCCTGCAGCACCGCGGCCCCCGGACCCGGGTCCTGACGCACCAGGTCGAGCATCACGTTTCCGTAGTGGGGCAAAAGGCCACGCGGGATCGCACCCACTCCGCGTTGCACGAGCTTCATCACGGGCTCACCGAAGGTGAGGGCGAGAAGGATCGGGGTGAAGGTCAGGGCGCTCGCCAGCAGGGCGTTGTCGAGCACGGGCATCTCGATCACCATCCCACGCAGCCGCTCCGGCGCGGCATCAGCGACCTCGAGCGCGGTGTTGGCGCCAAGCGAGGTCCCCATAACCACCGCCTCCTCGATCTCGAGGTGGTCCATCAGCGCAATGATCTGTTGGGCGAAGGCCTGCATCGAGTAGAGCCACATGTCTCGTGGTCGATCGGAGAGGCCGTGGCCAAGCAGATCGACGGTGATCACCCTGTTGCCGCGCGCCGCGAGGTCGTGGGCCAGGCGCTGGTCCATCGTCTGGGAGAGGAGCAGGCCGTGGACAAGGATCACCGGACGCTGCAGAGCCTTGGAGGAGCGCGCGGTCTTGCCGCGGGTGCCAGTCGCGGTCACCGCCGCGGGCCCACCGCCATACTCCGTATAGGCGATGCTGTGGCGGTCTCTGAACTTGAAATGCGCCATATCTGCAGGCTACACCCGCGGGCCGAGGGGACGAGGCACGCGCCGCCTCAGAACCGGTATCAAACCCTCACACGCACCAGCCTGACCAGGAAGCCGAAGCCGAAGCCATAGACGAGCAGCACGAGCAGCGTGTCCACGCCGTGCACGAACCACGCGCCGCGGCCCGAGGTGAGCCCTGAGAATGGCGCTGTCAGCGCGTTGGCAACCGTATCGAGCGTCTTCCTGGCCTCGCTCTGCTTGACCGGCCGGCGGACGGGCGCCCGCTGTGTGCCCGCGAGCTCGGCGACCTGATGGCTTGCGGCGGCTTTCGACTGGCCGACGGCAAAGACGACAAACCACGCGATCACGAGAAGGCAGGCGATTCGCGATGCCAGGACCGCAAGTCCCATTAGGCCCGAGAGGGCGCGAGCGATGAACATGAGATGACGATAGTCCCCGCTTCGGAAGCATCCGCAGACACTCGGCGCATCTTCTAGGCACGGCACCAAAGGGGAGTGGCACTGAGGGGCCGGCGGTGATCTGCGCTCACACCGGTGGTGCGCGCTCTGTAGCGCAGACGGCGCAGGGCGCCAGCCGCAGCAGACGATCGGCGCTAGCGTGCCTGCGATGAAAGACGTGGAGCTCAGCTTCTGCGTGGTCAACACCGCCCAGCGCGATCTGCTCCTGCGCGGGCTCGACGCGATCGCCGAGCAGAAGCGGGCATGTGCCTTTGCCACAGAGACGATCGTGCTCGACAACTGCTCCGGCGACGGTTCGGTGCAGGCCGCAGAATCCCATCCGGCGGTCGACCGTGTGATCGCCCTGCCTCGCCGGCAGGGCAAGGCAAGCAATGATTCGCGTCTCCTGCGTGAGGCCCGCGGCCGCTACGCGCTGCTGCTGAACGAGGATGCGGAGCTCATGCCCGGGGCGAGCCTCGCCCTGCACCAGGCGCTCGAGGACGACCGGCGCGCAGCCTGCGCAGGCGCCGCGCTGCAGCGACCCGACGGCACCGCGGCACCGTGCGCGTGGCGCTTTCCGACCCTCTGGAGCGCGTTTGTCGGAGCGCTCTTCCTGCACCGGCTACTGACCGTCCAGAGCAGGGGTCAGAGCACCCGCGCCGTCGACTGGTGCCAGTCCTCGGCGCTGCTGGTGCGCCGCGAGGCGGCCATGCAGGTCGACCTCCTCGACCCCGACTTCTTCGTCTACTCCGACGAGGTCGACTTCGCCAAGCGGCTCAGCGACGTGGGCTGGCACAGCCTCTATGTCCCTGCCGCAATCGCCGTCCATCACGAGCAGCTCTCGACCGGGACAGTCCCTGAGCGGAGGATCGTCGAATTCGCGCGCAACCGGGACCTCTACATGCGAAAGCACCACGGCACCGCCCCGGCGCTGATCTTCCGCTGGCTGACGGCCCTGCCCTATGCGCTGAGGGCGCTCCTTGCGCTGGCACTGCCGGGCCACTCCCCACGCCGCTACCTGCGCCACGTCGCCGCCACGCTGCGGCCGCATGCGGGCGAGGGCCTGCGCGAGGCGGCGGAGGCATATAACCGGAGTCTCGGCGAGCAGGCGACGGGAATCTCCGGGGAGCGCTGAGCCGAGCACCGGCACACCTCGCCGAAGCACAGATCGCGCAGGCCATCCCAAGCCGGCGGTAGACCTCTGCTGGTGAGGCATGTGGAGCACACAGTGCGGCGCTTTGCCGCGGCGGTAGCATGAGCAGATGGCTGCGCGGCCTGCAACGACGCTGCCGGTTCATCGGCTCGACCTCGATACCTACAACCGCATCGTCGCCTCCGGGGCGCTGGAGGGTCAGCGGGTCGAGCTACTCGACGGAGCAATTGTCGACATGAGCCCGCAGTCTCCGAGCCACGCGGTGGTGGTCGAGGCATTGACCCGCCATTTTGCTGGCGCCGCGGGCCGGCTGCGCATTCAGCTGCCTCTGGAGGCGCCGCCCGACTCCGAGCCGGAGCCAGACCTGGCACTCGTCGAGGAGCCCGCGACGGCGGGAAGGCATCCGCGCTCTGCCCTGCTGGTGATCGAGGTGGCGGTCAGCTCCCACCCGATCGATCGCGGTGTGAAGGCGCGGCTGTATGCAAATGCCGGCATACCCGTTTACTGGCTGATCGACGTGCCGGCAAAGGCCGTAGAAGTGCACACCCAGCCGCAGGAGCAGGGATATGCGAAAGTCGATATCTACAGGCAGGGCGAGATCGTGCCGCGCCCGCTGGTGGGCGTCGGCGACCTGGATATCGCCGCGTTGCTGGCCGGTACAGGTGTGGACGCGAGCGGGGCCTAGCGCCCCGGCGTCCGGGTGGCCCGCATGCGCCTCCACTGCCGCGTGGAGGCGAGCAGCAGCCGGATCCGCATCGTCTCGCGCGGCTGCAGGAAACGCGTCGCCAGCAGAAGGGCGGGGATCAGCGTGAGCCACAGCGCGCGCGTGATGAAGCCCTGAAAGCCCGAGGTCGGCAGCAGCAACTCGCCTGAAACCGAGACCCCGCCGAGGATCGCCACCAGACGGGCCAGGCGCCGCCATTCGAAGGAGATCCGGAACACCCTGCGCGTGATCGTGTGGATCACGAGCAGCATCGCCACGTAGGCGCCGCAGAGGGCGATCCCGGCACCGGCTATGCCAAGGCCCGCACCGCCGCCCGGCAGCGGGCCCGGGTGGGCATGACCTGGAACCAGCCACAGGAGCAGCAGCACGTTGACCGCGAGACCGGCACACGCAGCAGGGATGTTGCGCCTCGTCACCCCCACCCTGCCCGTGATCACGATCGCCATCTGGTAGAGGCCGTAGAGCGTCCAGCCGAGCGCAAGCCAGGGCAGCGCCGAGTGGGCGCCGAAGTATGCGGGGTGTGTGAGCAGCCGCACGAGCCAGCGTCCGAGCAGGGCGACGCCGGCGACGACCACCCCCGTAGCAAGCACGAACCACGTCGCCACGAGCGAGTAGAGGCGGGCGACGGCCGCGTCGCTCTTGATCGAATAGGCGACGGGCGGCCAGGCGTACTGGAAGCCGCGCACGGCCACGAATACGACCGTCGCAAGCTGCAGCGCGATCGCGTACTGGCCCGCCGCCGACTGGCTGTAGAAGCGGAACAGGTAGAAGCGGTCGGCGACCTGTAGGCAATAGACGATCGCATCGGCAGGCACCGTCGGCAGCCCGAAGGAGATCATCGCCTTCAGGTCTGACCATCTGGCGCGCAGCGAGAAGCGCCTTCGCAAGCTGACCCACAGCCCCAACACGACAAGGCCGGTGGCGCCGAAGTTGCCGAGCAGCAGGCCCCTGGCGCCAAGGCCGGCGAAGACGACCAGGCCAACCGTGATTGCGATCGTCAGCCCGACGTTGGTCATCGATGCAACCAGATAGGCGCGGGCGCGTTCGTCCACACGCAGCTGGGCGTAGGCGATTTCGAGGTTCGTGAAGGCCCAGAGCCCGACCACGGCGCAGTCGAGCAGCACCGGCTCGTGGTGGCCAAGCACCACTTCGGAGACCGGGCCCGCGAAGGCGAGCAGCAGCGCCGAGCTTGCGGTAGTGGTCCAGGCCACCGCGGCAATCGTCGTCTTGGCGATCCGCCTGCGCCGCTCCTGATCCTCGTCGTGGTAGTAGAAGCGCACAAAGGCCTCCCCCACGCCAAAGCGCACCACGATCGAGGCGAGGATGACGGCGGTCAGCAGCGAGCTGTAGGCGCCATATTCCGCGGTGGAGACATGGCCCGTGTAGAGCGGCAGCGTGAATATGGCGATGCTCTTTGCGGCGATGTCGGCTGCCTGATAGGCCGCGCCGGTCCTCACCAGCCGCTTCAGATGCTCGAGCACGAGAACCTCGCGGTGGGCTTACCCCGCCGCCGCCGCCTCGTAGGGCGAGCGCTTGGGCGGGGCGCCCTCCGGCTCGGCGCTCACGCCGCCCAGAAGGCCGGCGCCGCGTGACTGCGTGCCCGCAGCCGCGAGCGCCATCCCGATCCCGAGCAGAGCCCAGGTGATCGGGTCTTCCAGGAAGTCGGCATAGGCCATCGTGTGTACGAATAGCGCCGCGAAGCAGGCCGCTATCGCCGGGCCAAACGGGGATGCGAGCCAGGGGCCCGCATCCGCTCGCGGGGGCGAGCGCCCGGCCCAGGAGAAGAGCACCGCAAAGCTGCAGAGCACGAGCGCCGCATAGAGGACCAGTCCCACGATGCCCTGCTCCGCGGCGACCGTGATCGGGATCGTGTGAGAGGCGGAGGTGGAGCTCGCCACGCTGGCCGACTGGTGCGCCCTGTACTGGTTGGCGAAGGAGCCCGTGCCGAAGCCGGCGAGGGGACGGTCTGCAAAGAGGTCAACGCCGCCGCGCACGAGGTTTGCGCGGCCGCTCGTCGCATTGTCGACCGATCCGCCCTTGCCTTTGAGGCCGAAGTGCAGCGAGGACGGGGCGGCGAGCAGAACGACGAGCCCCAGCACGACCAGGACGCCAGCGAGATAGGCGGTGCGGCGAGCGCCGAAGCGCCAGCCCGCGAGCACCGCGAGGCCGACCAGGAGCGCGACCATGCTCGTCTGGGAGATGCTCGTGAGGAGGCCCGCCCACAGCCACAGAAGGGCGCCGGCGCAGATCAGGACCTCCCGGCGCTCACGGGCCCACAGCACGACAGCGGCCAGCAGCAGCATGACCAGTGCCAGATAGCGGCCGTAGATGTTCGGGTCATAGAAGACGGAGTTGACCCTGAAGTAGTTGCCATAGACGTTCGAGGCGACGAGCGCCGAGTTGAGGAACAGCGATTTGCGGGCGTACTCGGCGAAGCCAATCGCCACGAAGACCGCCCCGAGCGCAACGGAGACCCTCACGCACCGCAGCAGCAGCTCCCGCGTGAAGCGCACCTCCTGCAGCAGGCAGAGCATCAGCGCGAAGGGCACGTAGAAGAAGAGCACGTTCTGAAGCGCCTTGGAGAAGTCGTCCGAGTAGGGGGCCTGGATCGCGTAGAGCGCCACGCTTGCCATCAGCAGCCATTCCAGAGTGCGCGGCCGCGCAAGGCGAGAGAGCAGCCGGCCAGCCTGCACGGGGACGTCGCCCGCACGCCGCATCGGCTCGCCCAGCGCGGGAGCGCCGAGGAGCGTCGCGCAGTGGGCAACGACGCCCGCCGCGATCACCACGTAGAGCGGCACGAGCAGGTTGGCCGTGCTGCCGCCCGATGTGATCGGCACCCGGAACGGCAGCGTGAAGACGACGGCCAGGGGAAACGCCGAGGCTCGTCGCCGAAAGAGCACCGCCAGCGCGCCGATGAGCGCGAGTCCCAGGACCAGCGCAAGAGCCGCAAGCGCGGCATGGTCACGCACGTGGCGCATCTGCGAGGAGCCCCAGACGTCGATCGCGAGCAGCACCGGCGTGGCCAGCACCGTGGCGAGCAGCACGAGCGCCTTCAGCCGCGGCGGTGCCTGCGTGGGGCGCAGAAGCACCGCGGCGGCGGCAAGCAGCGCAAGTGCGATCAGGGCGACCTTCTCGCCCGCGCCGGAGGCGCCTTCGACGCTTCCCAGCACGCTCACAGCTGCCGCTATGGCGCCCATGGCCCCTTCTGGAGCTGGACGCTGGAGGGCGAGCGCACTTCGAATTTGCGCTCGGCCAGAAGCACCACCACGCGATATTCGCCGCGGGGCGCAAGCGCGCCCGGGTGCCCGGGCGATCCGCGTCGGCCATCCCAATGGCGCGTGATCGGTTCATAGGGACCCAGCTTGAATCCGCTGAGGAGCGTCGCCACCGTTTCGCCTTTGGCATCGATGATCTTCACCGTGACGCGGTCTGAGCGTTCGATCTCGAAGGAGATCGGCTCACTTCTCGGCGCACCGCCACCCTGCGGATAGAAGACGGAGTCGAATTTCAGATCCTGCACCGCCGTGGGTATGTGCTTCAAGCGCTGCGCCAGAAAGAACGCCGCGAAGCTCGCGACCACGAGCAGCCCAAAGACCATGAGGCCGATCCGGCAGGCGTGCGCGCCGGCCGGCGTGTCGATGGCGGGCGCAGCGCTCACGAAGCCCTGTCGCCGTCGAGCCGGCCGACGGTGTCCGCCCGCAGGCCGAGGCGCAGCGTCTCCAGTGAGAGCACGTCGTCAGGGGTGACGTTGCCGAGGTTGCATTCGCGCCCGAAGTATTCGAGCAGCCAAACCTGCTGCTCCTTCTGGGGAGCCTCGAAGATCATGCGGTCGCAGTCGATCACGTGCGCGATCTCATCGATCAAGCCGCTGCGCACCTCGCCGTCGGCCCGGTAGATGCCGGCGTTGCCGGACTCGCGCGCCTCGGCGATCACCTTCCACGCGCCGGCCTGCAGCTCGCCCTGGATCCGCTCGATCCAGACGTAGGGCGCCATGATCGCGTGGGCGTCCTTGGAGCCGACCTCCGAGAGCACGGTGAACTCCTTGGCCAGGCGGGCGATCAGCTCCTGCTTGCGCGCCGGCTCCATCTCGATCGTGCCGTCGGAGACCTCGACGTGGCGCAGGCCAAGATCATGCAGCCAGGCAATCAGGCCCTCGATGCGCCCCTGCCTGATGGCGATCTCCGTCAGCGTTCCGCCGAGCACGACCGGCACACCGTAGGCCGAGTACCGCTCCAGCTTGGCCTTCAGGTTCTCGCTGACCACCGCCGTGCCCCAGCCGAGCTTGACGATGTCGACGCTCTGCCCCGTGGACTCCATCAATCCCTCGACTGCGGCGATCGAAAGGCCCCTGTCGATCACATGGGTGATCCCCCGCTGCCGCGGCTTGGCCGACCGCGAGGGGAGCTCGAGGAAGCTCACGCCCCCGGTTCGGCTTGCTGTTCTGTGGTGGCTTGCCCGCCACCCGCGGTTTCCCCGCCCGCTTCGCCTTCGGCGGAGCCGCCCGATGCGCCCGCTTCGTGGCTGCCCTGTTCCCCGCCGACGATTACGACCACGGGCGCTCCACCGGAGAGCGGCGTGGCGCTCGCGCTGAGCGGCTGCACATCGGAGGAGGAGACCGCGAGCGCTTTGCCGACTGTCTTGGCTTCGGCAGCGTGGCCGGGGGCGTACTGGACCGTGGTGGTCGGATATGACCCCGATGGGGTGCCAAAGAGCGCGGCGGCCTGGCTGTAGCCGTGGCCCTTGAGGGTGCCGGCGACTTTGGCGGCAAGACCGTTGGTCTGGGTGGCGTTCAGCACCACGACGCGCAGCGATCGGGCATCGATGCCGCTGCTGCCGTGCTTGGCGGTGTGCGAGGAGGCCGTGGAAGGAGGCGTGTTGCTCGAAGTCGGGCTGCTGCCTTTGGAGAGCACAGAGGAGATCAGGAATGCGAGCAGCGCAATCACGACCAGCGCGCCGAGCACCGCGGCGAGGATCCGGCCCGTGGAGCGTTCGCGGCGGTAGATCGTGGGTGCAGCGCCCTCGCCCTCGCCGGCGCGACGCGCGGCAGGCGGCTTCGGCGGGAGAGGGGCGCGCGCGCCGTTTGTGGGTGGCGAGCCGCCCAGTCCAGCCTGGGGGGAGGCGACCGGCCCGGGTGGCAGCGGGAGCCGTGGTTGGCCCGCGGACATGGACGGCGCAAGGTCGGCCGGCCCCTCCTCGCGGATGGCGTCGAGCGCAGGTACGGCGGCAGCAGCAGCGGTTGCGGCCGGAGCTGGCACCACAGCCGGTGGTGGGCTAGTGGGCGCAGGGGCACTCACGGTACGAGCGGCGGCACCAAGGCCCACCGCGGCAGCAATGGCCGGCTCCCTTGCGATCTGGGGCTCGGCAGCCGGCGTCGCCGCCGCAGGGGTATCTGAGATCGCCGTGGCGCTCGCGAACTCACCCGCAAGCGCCAGCCCCGGCACCGCGGTGCCGGGGCTGGCCGGCACAAGCGCCGCAGTCTTGGCCATCGCGGCTGCGGCACGCGCGAGCGGCGGCGCCGCCGCTGCCACCCCCGCTCGCGGCCGCACCGCAGCCGCCCGCGCTGCCTGGGCCTGGCGCTCCACCATCTGATTGGCGCGCATCGCGATCGCGCTCTGCTCGCGGGTGAGCTCGGCGAGCCGGTCGGCGGCCTCGGCTCCCCACTCTCGCAGTCGCTTGACCTCGCGCGCGTGAGCAAAGAACAGCAACGTCAGCACCATCACGCCGAGCAGGGCGGCGGCGGCGGCGATCACGCTGAGCTGTGAGACCGAGCCTGAAAGTGAGAGCGCGAGCACCGAGGCCATTGATGCGGGGAGTCTACGGGGAGCGCAGACGCACGGTCGCGGATTGACCGGCCTGAGCAGGGCTACCGCCAGCCTGCTCCGCCGCGGGCGTGGCGCCCGGGACCTGCTCAGCGCCACCCGGCGTCGGGGAGGCGCTCTTCCACGGCGAGGAGGCGATGCTCGCCATCCGCCCACAGAGCGTCTGCGCGTCGGCCTCGGCAAGCAGCGCCTCGACCTCGCCGAAGGCCGCCTGCACCGCGCCGGCCGCGGCGCGCCTTCGCGCCACGCGCATGATCTTCTCCGCTCCGGTCTCCATCAGGCGCTCGTGGTCTGCAAATAGCTCCTCGCTCAGCTTCTCGCCGGGTCGCGCACCCACGATCTCGATCTCGATGTCACGCGCCGGATCAAGGCCGGAGAGCTCGACCATCGCGCGGGCGAGGTCGACGATCTTCACCGGCTCTCCCATGTCGAGCACGAACAGCTCGGCGCCCCGGCCGCCGCCGCGTGGAGAGACGAGCGACCCGGAGCGGATGATCAGCTGCACCGCCTCGGGGATCGTCATGAAATAGCGCTCCATGCGCTCGTCTGTGACAGTGACGGGGCCGCCGCGCTCGATCTGGCGCTGGAAGATCGGCACGACGCTGCCGGAGGAGCCGAGCACGTTGCCGAAGCGCACCGCCGCATAGCGCGTATCCGGGTGGCTCGCGGTCGCGGCCTCCAGGGCCAGCTCCGCAAGCGCCTTGCTCGCGCCCATCACGGTCGCGGGCATGACCGCCTTGTCGGTGGAGACGAGTACGAAGCGCTCGGTCCCGTGCTCGCCCGCCAACATCGCCACCAGGCGCGTGGCAAGCGCGTTGTTGCGGACCGCCTCGATCGGGTTGGCCTCCATCAGGCCGACGTGCTTGTAGGCGGCGGCATGAAAGACCACCGCAGGGGAATGCTCGGCGAAGACCTCCTTCATCCGCTCATGCTCCTTGCAGTCGGCAAGCACCGCGCACAACACCGCCGGCGGTACGTGGCGCTCATGCTCCAGCTCCCTGGCGATCGCGAACAGGTTGTCCTCGGCGTGGTCCACGAGCACGATCCGCCGCGGGCGCACCTGGGCGATCTGGCGGCAGAGCTCTGAGCCGATCGAGCCGCCCGCTCCGGTGACGAGCACGGTCTCGCCCGCAAGGTAGGCGCCGGCCGTGCGAAGCTCCACGTGGACGGGGTCACGGCCCAACACGTCCTCGACGCGTACCTCGCGCACCTGCTTTGCGATCGCGCCCGCGCTCGAGGGCTCCTGGTCGCGCAGCAGCTCGAATACGGTCGGCAGCGTCCGCACGGGTACGCCCCGCTCGCGGCAGGCGCGCACGACCCGTGCGCGTGTGGAGCCGGGCGCTGAAGGGATCGCGATGATCACTTCGTCGGGCTCGGCCTCGTCCAGCGTACGGCCGAGGTCGCCGTGGGTGTCCCCGCGCACCTTCACGCCGTCGATCCTCATGCCGTGCTTGCGAGAGTCGTCGTCGAGGAATCCGACGGGAGCCAGGCCGAGCTCGCGGTTGCGCAGGATCTCGCGCAGCACGAGCCGGCCGCCGTCGCCGGCGCCGACGATCAGCACGCTGCGCTCGCCGGCGCGGGCCGCTTTGAAGGCAGCAAGGGGGCGGCGCTCGTGCAGCGACCGGGCGATCACGCGCAGGCCGAGCAGGAAGGCCAGGCAGAGCAGCGCGAAGAGCACGCTGACCCCGTCTGGCACGTCGACGCCCACGAGCTTGCGCGGCGCGGCATCTCCGCCCTGCGCGACGACGACCGGGTGAAGCACCGCGACTCCAAGGACCACGAGGATCGTGAGCGCCAGCACACCGCGGCCGAGCGCGAGGAAGTCGCGCTGGCTGGAGTAGCGCCATTGACGCTCGTATACGCGGCCGGCGACCAGCACGACCATGCCGGCAAGCACAACCCACGGAATCGTGCGTTCCAGCAGCGCCGCGTAGCTTCCATGAGGGCCATGGGTGAAGCGCAGCTGGAAGGCCACCCACCAGGCGAGCGCGATCAGCGCCCCGTCCACGACTATCTGGGGCAGCGAGTGCCTGTGAATCGGCATGGCCGCCGCGCGAATACGTCGGCGCATCCAACGATTGTACGGGTATCGGGTGCCGTCAGGCGCGTGCGGCAAGCGGGCAGAGCAGCAGGTCGATCAGCACCTGCGGATCTCGACGCACACGTGGACCCCTCAGACCGGCCTCTCGCTCGCGTCCCACCGCGAATTCCAAGTCGACCTGCTCCGCATCGGCGAGCAGTAGAAGGCGTCCTTCGGCGATCAGGCGCTCGTCGACTCCGCCGAGTCGCCCGCCAAAGGTCGAGTAGACCGGTACCCCCAGCGCGACCGCCTCCCTGTTCATGGTGCCGCCGGCGGAGATCACGAGGTCTGAGAAGCAGATCAGGGATTGGGCGTCGATCGCCGCCTGCGGCACGACGAACTCGCCGACACCCTGCAGCTGCTCGCGCTGGGCCGGCGTGCGCGGCAGTAGAACCGGCTGGACTCCGCGCCCGGCCGCCGCCTGCCGCAAACGCTCGAGCACTGTGGCGAAGAGGTCGTTCTCGAAGCGGTGATAGAGCGCGAGCTCCGGGGGCGTCCTCACGGTCACGATCGGCCGGGCGCGATCCAGGCCAAGCTCGGCCAGGACCGCGTCACTCGGCTCGAAGTCGGCTAGGTAGTACTCCTCCTTGAGCCCCGCGTAGCGCCGCAGCTTCCCCCGCGCGCCGTAGCGCACCAGACGCTCCGGGGGGATCGCCTCGGGCACGATGACTGCGCTGGCAAGGCGGCAGTTGACGTTGTGCTGGATGCTCGCCCACTCGTAGTCGAACATCGTCGAGCTCGGGATCCGCAGCAGCGCTGCCGCGACGCTCACATCATTGGAGCCATGCCCAAGCGCGATGTCGAACGGACCGTCGTCTCGACCTCGGCGCCGCGCCCAGCGGGTGAGTGCCCCAGAGCGAGAGACGATGCCGCCAGCCTTGGCCAGCATGCTGCCGCCGCGGTGGGTGCCGATCGCGGTGTGGTCGATCTGGAAGCGCTGCAGCAGACCGAGCGTCTGGGCAAAGTCGCGGGCGGTCACCTGCACCTCGTGCCCCTGCGCACGCAGACGCTCGATCAGAGGCGCCATCACGAGCACATGCGGGCTGTTTGTGAGGTCGATCCAGACGCGCACGGGCGCCCAAGTAAACAATGCGGCGCCCTCGGCGGCACTCACGCCAGCCCAAGCAGCCCTCCGCGCGAGCAAATTCTCACGCTCGGTGCACATGGGGGCGGCGGCAGCCACAGGTATCGTTTGAGGCGATGCAGCCGATGATGGCCTCGATCTCCGGGGCACTGGTCAACGAAATCGCGCACTTCGTGCGCGAAGCCGGCCTGCCCGGGATCTTCGTGCTGATGGCGATCTCGGCCGCATGCATCCCGATTCCCTCGGAGGTCGTGATGCTCTTCGCCGGCTTCGCCGTTGCCGAGCCGGCAAAGAGCGCCTCGAGCCATCACCTGACGATGCTTGGGATAGTGCTGGCAGGAGTCCTCGGCTCGATGGTCGGTTCCTACGTCGCCTACGGCGTGGGTCGCGGGGGGCGCCTGGAGCTGATGGAACGACGCGGGGCGAAGTTCAAATGGATCCCACCCACCCGAGTCAGATCGAACGCGCCGATCGCTGGTTTGCCCGCTACGGCAATTGGGCGGTGCTCTTCGGCCGGCTCGTGCCGTTCGTGCGCGCCTTCGTCTCGCTGCCCGCCGGGGTGTCGAAGATGCCCCTGCTGCGCTTCAGCGTGCTCTCGCTGATCGGCACCATCCCCTGGGTGCTCGCGCTCGCGCTCGCCGGCGATGCGGTCGGCTCCGAATGGACCAAGATCCGCTCCGGCTTCGAGTACGTCGACTACGTGATCGTGATTGCGGTCGTGGCCGCCATCGTGTGGGCGCTCGTGCGTCGGCGGCGTGGGCCAGGACGGGCGCAAGCTGCGGGCCAGACCGCAGAGGAGTCCGGGGTCGAGGTCGTCGCCACCCATCCCGGCACAGACACCACCGGCTGAGCAATGCGCAGCGCGATCCTGCTCGGCCTGCTGCAGGGGCCGACCGAGATGGCGCCGGTCTCCTCCTCGGCTCACACGGCGCTGCTCAAGCGTGCGCTCGGTCGGCGATCGCACGATCCGGCGTTCGCAAAGAGCTTCGAGGTCGCGCTGCACGGCGGGACCGTTGCCGCGATCGCGCTGCAGATGGGAGCCCCATTGCGGCGGAGCTTTGGCCGCGCCTGTGCACAGGCGGAGCAGCGGGCCGCGACGGAGCGCCTGGTGCTGCTCTTGCTCTCGGCGCTGCCTCCCGCAATCGCGGGCTATCTGTTCGAGCGGCCGATCGAGCGGCGCCTTGGCGGGTCGCGGCCAATCGCCGCGGGGCTCACGCTCGGGGCACTGGCGATGGCGCTCGCGGATCGCTGCGACGGGCAGCGAGACGTAGAGCAGGCTGGCGCGGCCGATGGACTGGCGCTCGGTCTCGCCCAGGCGATCTCGCTGATGCCGGGAGTCTCGCGCCGCGGAGCCACGTTGAGCGCTGCGCGGCTGCGTGGCTTCACACGCCATGACGCCGACGAGCTCTCATGGCTTACGGCGATCCCCGTGATCCTCGGAGCCTGCGCGCTGAAGGGAGCACGGCTGCGTGGCGATGAGGTCTCCGGGGAACAGCGCATCGCCCTGACCGCCGGTGCGAGCGCGTCGTTCATCTCCACGCTTGCAAGCGCGCGGCTTGCGGCCAGACTGAAACTGGGGCAGGCGCCGCTTGCCCCATTCTCCCTCTACCGCCTGCTGCTCGCGCTTTGGACGCTCGCGCTCGCGCGCGATGACCAAGCACGCAAACCATCCCAGTCGATCCTCGAGGATCGACCTTCTCAAAAACGTGAGAGCCGGTACGGATCGGCTTCGCGCTCCCGCGGCTCTAAGCTGCGGTTGGAGGACGTTTCGGCGCGAACTCGATGAGCGGGTCACCGACAGGCAGCGAGACGAACATCGGCACCGCGCTGGGCGGACGCTACCGGCTCGATGCCGAGATCGGCCACGGCGGTATGTCCACCGTCTACAGGGCATTCGACATCGTGCTCGAACGACCGGTGGCGGTGAAGGTGATGCACCGGGACATCGCCGATGACTCTGGTCAGCACGAGCGCTTCCGGCGCGAGGCCCGAGCCGTTGCACAGCTCTCCCATCCGCACATCGTGACGGTGATCGACTTCGACGATGGCGAGTCAAGCGGCGCCAATGGCAGCAACGGCAGGGCGGGCGGGCCTCCGTATATCGTCTTCGAGCACGTCGAAGGTGAGACGCTGAAGAGCCTGATCCGGCGCGAGGGCGCCCTGGAGAGCACCGAGGCGCTCGCCTACGCCCTGGAGATCGCGCGCGCGCTGGCCGCCGCGCACGAGCACCTGATCGTGCACAGGGACGTAAAGCCCCAGAACGTGCTGCTTGGAAACGAAGGCACCGCGAAGATCACCGATTTCGGGATCGCCCGCACGCTCACCGAGCACGGGCTGACGATGGACGGCCGCGTGCTCGGCACGACCGACTACGTCTCCCCCGAGCAGGCGCTCGGGCAGCCGGTCACCGTCCAGTCGGACGTCTACTCGCTCGGCGTCGTCCTCTACGAGATGCTGACCGGAGAAGTGCCCTTTCGAGGTGAGACCCCGGTCACCGTGGCGATGCGCCACGTGCGTGAGGAGGTCCCCGACGTGCAGATGCGAAGGCCCGAGCTCTCGGCCGCCACCGCGGCGGTCGTCGACCGCGCAACGGCCAAGGATCTGGACGAGCGCTACCCCGACATGGAGTCGATGATCGCCGACCTGGAGGAGGCGCTGGCGATCGAGGCGGCGCGCACCGGCCATGCCGGAGGCGAGGTGACGAGCATCCTGCGGACGCTGCCGGCGCCCGCCCGACGGCGCCTACCGTGGCGGATGCGCCACCCGATGCGGTGGCTGCTCAGCATCGGGCTGCTCGGCGTGGCGGTGGCCGCGATACTCATCTTCTCGCTCGGGCACGCCAAACGAGGCACGGGCGTCCCGCCGGAAGTACCGGCCAGCGAGGGCCTTGCGCCCGTGGACCTGGCGCAGAGCTCTGCCCACGGCTACAACCCGTTTGGTACTGAAGAAGAAGACCCGGAGCAGATCGGCAACGTGGTCGACGGCGACGTCGGCACGACCTGGAGCACGCAGGAATACCGAGAAGACACGCTGCGACCGAAGTCCGGCACGGGCTTCTATGTCGACGCGGCGCCGGGCGTCTCAGCGCGCGCGGCTGTCGTGCAGACCCCCTCGCCGGGCATGGAGATGGCGGTCTATGCCGCAAACCAACCAAACCTGTCGCTTCCGTTCGGCAACCAGACGCCGCTGGCCAAGCGCGGCTGGACGCTCCTCGCCGCGCCCGTGACGATCAGCGACCGTACGAAGATCGCCCTCGGCGTCTCTGGCCTTCGCTACCGCTACTACCTGTTCTGGATCGCCAAGCTGCCGGCGGAACGCCCGTCGGCCCAGATCTCAGAGGTGACGCTGCTGCGATGAATCGCTCAGCCGCCGCCGGCCTGGGTGGAGGTGGTGCTCGAGGTCGTGCTCGTGCCGGTGCTGGAGGTGGTGCTCGAGGTCGTGCTCGTGGTGGACTGCGTGCCCACGTAGACCTTCACCGTGGAGCCCTTGGCCAGCTTGCTGCCCGCGGCCGGTTCCTGCCTTACGACGAAGCCCACCCTGGCCGCGTCGGTCACGGCTTCCAGGATCGGCTCAGGCTTCAGGCCCGCCGCGCGCAGGGTGGCAAGGGCCGATTCGCGCCCGTCTTCGATCACGCTCGGCACGACCACCTTCGCCGGCCCATGCTCGGCCTTGGCCTTTGCGACCACGAGTGCGATGCTCGTCCCTTTCGCGACCTGCTGAGAGGCGTGTGGGCTCTGCGCGATGACGGTGCCGGCGGTTGCCCCTTCGCGCGAGCGTTCGGTGAGCGCACCGATCGAGAGGCCCGCTTCTTCCAGTCGTTCTTCGGCGGCTGCCAGCGATTGCCCGATGACCCTGGGAACCTGCACCTCGGCCGGCCCGTCGGAGACCGCGAGGGCAACCACGGTGCCCTTTTCCACACTTCGACCGGCCGGTGGATCGGTCGAGATCGCAAGCCCGCTCTTGACCGCTTCGCTGTGACTGAAGGTCGCTTTAGGGCGCAGGCCTGCCCCATTCAAGGCTGTGAGCGCTTCCTGCTCGGAGAGGCCGGTCACCTTCGGCACGGTCGTGGCGCCCGCGCCGGTCGAGATCAGGATTTCCACAGTCGCATGGGAGCTGACTTCGATGCCTGCCTGCGGCCTCTGGGAGACCACAAAGCCCTTATGCACGCTCGTGCTCGCGCCAAACGTCTCCCGGACCTTCAACCCGAGGCTGCGCAGGCGCGCCGTTGCGATCGGCCTGCTCGAGCCTTCGACCTTGGGCACCGTCACCTTGCCCGCGGTCAGGAGCAGCACGACCAGGGCCGCAGCGATCAGCAGGAAGACCACGATCGATCCCCACAGCAGTAGGCGCTTGCGACGCCGGGCCTCCTGATCCCCCGACCCATCCCCGCCTGCCGCGTCGCCGGCCGCAGTCACCGGGCCAGGGCTGTAAGCGGCCAGCTGCCCTGTGGGGGGATGCCAGGAACCGGTGTCCGAGCGGATCGCTCGCAGGGTGCTGAGCCCCGGCTGCACGAGCCCCGCGGCGGCCAGGCCTGCGGCCGCACCCGCGGGCCAGAGCGCATGCTCATCCCTCGGCTCGGGCAGCGTGGCGCGCACCTCCTCCAGCGCCGCGATCACTTCGTCGGCGCTCTGGTAGCGCTCGGCAGGGTCCTTGCGCAGCGCGCGCAGGACGACGGCGTCGAGCGGCGGCGGCACGGCCGGATTGACCGAGCTCGGCGGCGGCGGCTCGCGCGAGATGTGCTGTAGCGCGATCGTCACGGCAGTCTCGCCCTCGAAGGGCACCCTGCCGGTCAAAAGCTCATAGAGGACGACGCCGATCGCGTAGAGGTCCGAGGACTCGCTGACAGCGTGGCCCTGGGCCTGCTCGGGCGAAAGGTATTGGGCGGTGCCCATGATCGACCCGGTGAGGGTCATGTCCGAGGCGCCGGCTCGGGCGATCCCGAAGTCGGTGACCTTTGCTCGTCCCTCCTCGTCGAGGATCACGTTGTGGGGCTTCAGATCCCGGTGGATGACGCCGCGGCGATGGGCGAAGCGAGCCGCCCGCAGGATCTGCACGACTATGTCTATCGAGGCCGCGGGGTCGAGCGGGCCGCGCTCGCGCACGATCGCCTTCAGGGTGCGTCCGGGCAGGTACTCCATCGCGATGTAGTAGGTGCCGTTCCACTCGCCGCGGTCGAAGACCGAGACGACGTTCGGGTGCGAGAGGCCGGCGGCGCTCGAGGCCTCGCGCCTGAAGCGCTCCACGAACTCCTGGTCCTCGGCGAAGCGGTGATGCAGGACCTTGACCGCGACCTTGCGACCCAGAAGCCGATCGCTGGCGAGATAGACATCCGCCATCCCGCCTGAGCCGACGCGCTGCAGCACCTCATAGCGGCCGTCGATGATCGTGCCGGGTTCGATCATCGAAGCAGCGCCTCCATGACCGCCTTGGCGACCGGCGCCGCATAGGTCGCGCCGTAGCCGGGGACTTTCGCGACCGTCGCGGCGACTGCCACGGTTGGTTTGGAGGCGGGAGCGAAGGCGATGAACCAGGCGTTATTGGTCGATTGCCCCAGCACGATTTCGGCGGTGCCGGTCTTGCCCGCGACCTGGATGCCGGGGATCTGGGCGGTCGTGCCTGTGCCTTCGTTGACGACGGCTTCCATCATCTGGGTCACCTGCGCCGCGGTGGATGGCTTCATCACCACGGACTGCACCTTGGGCGAGATCCTTTCGAGCGTCTGCCCTTCGGAATTGATGATCGCCCTGGTGAGGTGGGGCACCATCAGGGTGCCGTGGTTCGCCACCGCGGCTGCCACCTGGGCCATCTGCAGTGGTGTGGCGCGCAGATGATCCTGGCCGATGCCCATGCGGCCCAGGTCCACGAGTTCGCTCGTGGCGGGAGTGAGCCGGTCGTTGAAGTACTCGCCGCTTGGCGTCACTTCGGCGCTAGGGAAGTCGAGCTGCGGGCTCGCGTCGAAGCCGAAGCGTCGCATGTAGGTTTCCATCGTGGGCTTGCCGAGGCGCTCGGCGACCTGGGCGTAGACGGTGTTGACTGATTGCGCGAGCGCCTTCGTGAGGGTGATCTGACCGTAGCTCGTACCTTCGTCGTTCTCGAGCGGGACGCCCGAGACGAGGATGCCGCTGCGCCCGTCGAGCGTCGACTGCGGGGTGAACTGGCCGCTGTCGAGCGCTGCGGTGGCGGTCAGCACCTTGAAGGTGGAGCCGGGCGCATAGCCGCCCTGCGCGGCTCTGTCGAATTCAGGCGAGCCCGGCAGCGATTTGACCTGCTGTTGGCCCTTCTGAGTGCCCAGGAGGTTCGGGTCGAAGCTCGGAGAGGAGGCCATGGCCTCCACCGCACCCGTGCTCGGCTGGATCGCCACGACAGAGCCTTCGCGGCCCGCGAGCGCCGTCATCGCGGCCCGCTGGGCGGCGGGGATGAGCGTGGTCTGCACGGTGTCGCCGACGGGCGATATGCCCTGGAGCTGGTTGAGCAGCCGCTGCAGGCCACCCCCCGACTGCCCCTGGAGCGCTTCGTCCTGCGCGCCCTCGATGCCCGTGCTGGTGAGCTGCGGATAGGAGTACCCGACGGGCGCGGCGAACAGCGGCCCCATCGGATAGATGCGCTCATAGGTCCCCTGCGGTGTGCGCACGCTCCTGGCCAACACGGCGCCGTTTGCGGCGAGGATCTCGCCCCGAGGGATGCGTTCCAGCGCCAGCGTTCGCCGAGCGTTCTCCTTGCTGTCGCGTAGCGACGCGGCTTCGAAGACCGTCCAGCGCGAGGTGAAGGCGATCAGGAGAGCAAACAGGACCGCGACCAGTGCGTAGAGGCGGACTATCGGTCTGTTCACGGTGCGCGATCACCCACCACTGATCTGCCCGAGTTCAAGCTGGCGTATGAGCGCACCGACGTTCGCTTCGGTGCGCAGCGAGTGGTCGAGCAGCGTGTGCCGCCGCTGCGGCGTGAGCATCGAGGCGCTGACACCGGAGACGTAGTCGGTCGTGTAGAGGTCGATGCCGCCGGGCAGCCGGTAGGGAAGGCCCTGGTAGACGGTGATGAGGCCGTTGGAGTCGGTACCGACGAAGAACACGGTCTGGCTTGCGAGGTAGGCCGCCGCCACGATAACGCCGAGCACGGCTAGCGCCGAGAGCGAGAACAGCGCGCGGCGAAGGCGTGTGCGGCGCGGACGGGCGCCGGTCCCACGCGGGCCCTGCGCCGGTCGCGGGACGCGCTTGCGCACGGCGGAGGCTTGTGCGAGCGCCGCGCCCCCTGCTCCCGCCTGAGGCTTGAGATCCTCGTCGGGCTCCGAGATCTCCGCGAGGGCTTCGGCGAGCACCGTCTGGTGCTCCTGCTCGTAGGCGGCAGGAACCTCGAGCTCCTCCACGCGTAGCAGCACCGCGGTGATGTTGTCCCTGCCACCCTCGCGGTTTGCCTCCGCGATCAGCGCCTGCCCGATATCGCGCAGCGAGCGGCGCTCCAGCATCAGCTGCGCCATCCGCGGCTCGCCCACCATCGAGGTGAGCCCATCGCTGCAGAGCAGGTAGAGGTCCCCGGCGCGCGCTTTGAAGGAGCGCGTGTCGACCTCGACGCTGGCCTCAGGCCCCAGCGCACGCGTGATGATGGAACGTTGCGGATGCTCCTCGGCTTCCTCAGGAGTAAGCCGACCCTGGCGGATCAGCTCGTCGACGAGCGAGTGGTCGTCAGTGAGACGCAAGAGCTCGCCCTCGCGCAGGCAGTAAACCCGGCTGTCGCCGACGTGGGCAATCGTGACGTCCTGCTCGCCGACGTAGACGGCGCTCAGCGTCGTGCCCATGCCGGCGTGCGCGGCATCGCTGTGGGATAGCTCGTGGATGCGCGCATTCGCGGCGTGGGCATGCGCGGTAAGCGCCTGCTCGGGATCGGAGAAGTCACGCCCGTCCTCGCCGAAGGTCTCGACCGCGATCCGCGATGCGACCTCGCCGGCCTGGGCGCCGCCCATGCCATCGGCGACCACGAACAACGGCGCGCGGGCGAGCATCGAATCCTCGTTTGCGCGACGCTGCAGGCCGGTATCTGTGATCGCGTAGTGCTCTGCCACCCGGAGCATCAGTCGACCTCGAAACTGAATTCGGAGTCCCCGATCCGGAGGCGGTCGCCTGGGTGCAGCGGCCGCGGACTCTCGAGCAGCTCCTCGTTGAGATAGGTGCCGTTCGTGGAGCCGAGATCCTCCACGGCCAGAATACCTCCCTGCTCGAAGATGCGGGCGTGACCGGAGGAGGCGAATGGATCCTCCAGACGAATCTCCGCCTCCCCGCCGCGCCCGAGCACGACCGGGCCATCCAGGTCATAGATCATCCCAGGCTGATGCCCGGGGGCTCGCTCGACGACCAGGCGCGGGGCCCTGGAGAGCACGTCGACCGGTCCAAGCGTGGACGCCGAGAACATCCCCGTCGCGTCGGGTGCAGCGACGGCAGCGGCCGTGCCCCCTCCCATGCGCTCGCCTCCACCTGCATTCGCGGGCCGCTCGCGTGCTCGCATATCCTTGATCGCACTGCGGGCGATCCACAGCAGGAACAGGTAGAGGACGATCACGAAGCCGTACTTGAGCGCGACCGAGACCGAATCGAGCGAGGAGGTCATCGTCTGCGGCTCCGATCCGCGCACAGGGGCATTCGGCGCCACGATCGCCGCTCACGCGCAGCCACGGCCGCGATGCCTCGTGGATTCACCGAGCTCACCTGAGCTCGAAGACGATCTCCGTCGAGCCCATCTCGACGCGGTCGCCGGGTTGCAGCTGCGCTCGGCCCTGGACACGACGCCCGTTTAGGCGCAGTCCGTTGGTCGAGCCGAGGTCCTCGATGCTCCAACCGCCGGCGCCCGGCCTGATCTGCGCATGCCGTCGCGAGATACCGCTGTCGTCGAGCACGACGTCGCATTCGCGGCTGCGACCAAGGACGGCACCGCCGGGAGGCACCACGAGCCGCCGGCCCGCCACCAGCAGTAGCGCGCCTGCTTCGCGAGCGGCCGGGACCGCCTGAGCCGCGCCTGCCCGTGCCGGCGAGCGCTGGATCATCGTGCGGCCTCCCTGATCCTCGACCTCCTCCGCGAACGGCTCCCGCGCCGCCGGGAAGGACTCCTGTGCCCACGGCTGCTCGGACCCGCGCCCACCACGGTCGTGCTCCTCGCCGTCCAGACGCACGGGGTGTGTCTGGATTCCAAATTCACCGAGCGCGAGGTCGTGGTCGGTGTGCAGGCGGATCGCTGGGCGCGCGGCCAGCACGAGCTGCTCGCGGCGTGCGTGCTCGAGCAGGTACGCGCAGAGCTCGTCGATCACCTCGCCCTCGATGCCCTCGTAGCGGTCGCGGTCGGCCGGCGAGAGCCATAGGTCATATTCGTGGGGCACATAGACGCGCGAGACTGATGAGGTGCGGTGCTCGTCCATCTCCCGCACGAGCTTTCGCGCAAGCTCGATCGGGCGCACCTCCGAGCGAAAGACGCGTCCAAACGTCCCCTCGACGAGGCCTTCTATCTTCGACTCCAGGTTTCTGAGCAGGCTCATGTGACCGCGACAAGGCTACGGGCAGGGCAGCCTCGCCATCACACTTTAAGCGTGTGGCGGCTCCGCGGCATACCCACGATACGGAGGACGGGCCCGCGAAGCGCTCATCACGAGGGCCAGAGCCCCCAGGATCGCCCCGAAGATCGCGCCGGCAGGCACCGCGGCAGCCGCTGAGCCAGCCTGCAAGAAGCTCGCGAGCAGACCGGGGCCGACCAGCAGCGCTGTGCTCCAGATTCCGGCCAGGAGCAGGTCGAGGCCGACCGTACGCCCTCTGATCAGCCACGGGGCGAGCACGGCACCAAGCGCCCACAGCGCGGCGCCGATGAGCGCGGCTGGGCTGATCAGGGGGCCGATCGCGTGGGCGCTCGCCGCAAGGGAGGATTCCCATCCCGGGCGCGCCCAGGCGTTGCCGGCGTTGGCGGAGGCAAAGCCTGAGGAGAAGCCGGTCGCGGGCGCGAGACCTCGACCGAGCCCCACCTGCGCAAGACAAAGCCACCAGTAGCCGAGTGCGCCGATCCATGCGCGCATCCCCGGACGGACGGGGAAGCTCGCAAGCGCAGGGAACGCTGTGGCCAGTCCCAGGAGGCCAAGCAGCGGAGCAAGCGCCGGCGAGAGCCATCGAAGGCTCGCCCTGCTCGGCATTGCGGCCAGCAAAGGCAACGCGCCCGCCAGCAGCAGCAGCGCGAGCCCGGCGCGCCCGGACGCGGCCTGCCAGCCAAGCAGCACGACGATGGCGGCCACCCAGATGAGTCGTGGCAGGGCAGGCAGCCGCACACCGAGACGGGAACCTCCACCGGCCTCGACCTCGGCGGGCGGCGCATGGCGATCCGCAAGCGGAGCCCCGAGGCGGGACCGCGAGGGAGCGCCTGGCGCGGGACCGATACCGGCTGCCGACCAAGCGGGCGCCTGCGCGGTCGCGTCGCCTGCGCGCAGCTGCGGTCCGATGGAGGTCCAGGCCGATCCCACCGGATCGTGTGCAGCAGTTGCCTCGGGCAGATCTCGCCCCCACGACTGCTCCAAGCGCTCGGAGCCGTGACCCAAGAGTTCGCCGAGCGCGCGACGCGACGCGACGGCCAGGGCGGTGAGGCTTCCGCGAGCGTCCGGGTCTGCATGCAGCGCATGATCGATCGCGTCGGTAAGACCGCGTGGCAGATCGCTGCGCCTGCTCCGTAGGGACGGTAGATCGCTGCCGATGCGCCGCACGGTCGCGGCGGGCGTGGCCGCGCGCACGGGATTCTCGCCGCAGAGGGCCTCATAGAGGACCAGGGCAAGCGAGTAGAGATCCGCCTGCGGCCCGGCCTGCATGCCTTCGCTCTGCTCAGGGGCCATATAGGCAAGCGTGCCGAGCACGTCCCCGGTTGCCGTGAGCGCGACCTCCCCATCCAGTCGCGCTCCACCGAAGTCGGTCAGCTTGGCAACCCCAGAGCGGTCCACAGGCTCATCCGGGACGATGATGTTCTGGGGCTTTACGTCGCGGTGTATGACCCCGCGGCCGTGCGCGTGCATGAGGGCGTCGCAGAGGGCCAGGCCGATCTCGATGATCTCCTCGTCGCCGAGTTCGTCCTGCGCCACCAGGCTTGCGAGCGTCCGCCCCTCCACCAGCTCCGATGTGAGGTAGAAGCAACCGTCCTGCTCCGCAGCCTCATAGAGCGCGACGATCGCCGGGTGGGAGAGTCTGGCTGCGGCATGGGCCTCGCGGGCGGCACGCTCGCCGACGCCGTCGGCCGCGATCGGGATGCGCTTGACGGCCACCTGGCGCCGCAGCATCTCGTCCTGCGCCCGGAACACCTCGCCAAATCCGCCCGAGCCCAGCCGTTCGAGCAGCCGGTAGCGCCCGAGCACGCGCAGGGGCGCAGCGCGTCCCTGGCTGTCGGCCGCAGCGATCACCGTGTCCACCGTCCTTGACGCTTCGGCGTCCTTGCCGGCGACCCTGCCGCTTTCAGGCAGGAGAACGTGCTTTGAGCGAGAAGTTGCAGAATTCACAGGAAGGGCACCTCGTGGCTGTGTTCATACTGGTGCCTGAGCAGCAGTTCTGCAAGGAGCAAGTGCGTGTCGTTCTTCAACGACGACGAAGGTCCAACACCGCCGTCGGCGACCAGAGAGAGGCGTCCACCCCGCGGATCGCGGCCGCGGCCGAGGCGTCCCCAACCGATCGGCGCTCGTCGACCGGCAGACAAGCACGCCATGATGATGCGCCGCCGGATCGCGGCCGGGATCGGGGTCGTGCTCGTGATCGCGATCGTGCTGATCGTCAGCGCGATCCTCAAAGGCCAGAAAACCTCTGCCTTGGAACAGTACAACCGCGACGTCAACCAGATCGCGCACCAGTCCGAACAGGAAGTGGCCAAACCCCTCTTTACGGCGCTCGTGGGCGCCGGCGGCAAGCCCACGATCAACGTCGACCAGCAGCTCAACGAACTGCACGGCAGCGCACAGCAGATGGTCGACCACGCGCGCGAAATGAGTGTCCCGGGCGAAGCTTCAGAAGCGCAGCGCAACCTGCTTCAGGCACTCCAGCTGCGCGCCGAAGCAGTGCAGAAGATCGCCGGCCAGATGCACGGCGTGCTCGGCACCGAAGGCAAGGCCGCATCCGCCCACATCGCGGGCGCGATGGAGATCCTGCTCGCCTCCGATGTGATCTGGTCGCAGCGAGTCAAGCCGCTCGTCCAAGAAGCGCTCTCGGCAGGCGGCCTGAGTGGCCTGAGCGCCGCCGACAGCCGTTCGCTGCCGAACGTCGGCTGGCTCACGCCCGAAACCGCGCTCTCGCGCATCACGGGCAAAGCCACAAGCGAATCCTCCGGGCAACTCGCCCCAGGCACTCATGGCGATGCGCTCACGGGCGTGGCGGTCGGCGGCGTCACGCTGCAGGCCGAACCGGATGTCAACCATCTCAGCGGCGGCGCGAGCCCGACCTTCACGGTCACCTTCCAAAACGACGGCGAAAACCCCGAGACCAACACCAAGGTGGTCGTGTCGGTCGTGAGCAGCGGCAAGACGGTCTCGGCTTCCCACACCGTCGAAAAGACCGAACCGGGACAGACCTACAACGTCAACGTGACCGTCAACGGCGTGAGCACCGGCACGGCCGCGAAGGTGGAAGCCAAGGTCGAAAAGGTTCCGGGCGAGACCAACATCGAAAACAACAAGGCCGCCTACCTCGCCTTCTTCGAATGAGGAAGGAGCGGCGAGTGCATCCAGGACGGCAGATATCGTGGCGAGGAGCCCGATGCTTGCCACCTCGCTCACCGACACCCAGGGAATGGTCGCGATCGCCGCGGGCGCCCTCGCCTTGCTCGCGATCCTGCTCTGCATATCGCTCGCGGTGTCGCTGCGCAGACTCAAAGCGGCGCAGAGCGTGGTCTTTGGGCAGGCGGGCCAGCGCGACCTGATCGCCCACGCAGCCAACCTGGAGGAGGCCTTCGAAGCGCTGCGCGACTACAGCTCGCAGGTCGCCGAGACGTTGCAGGCGAGAATGGCCGAGATCGAGCAGGCGCTGCTGGATGGCATCTCGAACTGGGCGCTCGTCCACTACGACGCCTACAACGAGCACTCTGGCCGACAATCGATGTCGATCGCCCTGCTCGACGGGACGCGCTCTGGCATCGTCATCTCCTGCATTCACCACCGCGATCAGGCACGCGTGTACGCCAAGCAGGTTCAGCATGGCGTCGGTTTGCGCGAGCTCTCCCCCGAGGAGGCCGAAGCGGTGCAGCGGGCCGGCAGCGCCGGCGCGGCCGGGGACGATGAGCTCCAACGCGCAAGCTGATCCGGCGGCGGCGCGGGTCGGCCACCTCGGGCCGGCAGGCACCTTCAGCGAGGAGGCGCTGCTGGCGAGCGCACAGCCGGGAGCGGTGCAGCCGGTCGCGTTGGAGACGATCTATGACACCGCGATGGCCGTGACCCGCGGCGAGGTCTCATGGGCGGTCGTGCCGATCGAGAACTCGCTCGAGGGCTCGGTGACCGTCACGCTCGATCTGCTCGCCGACCATGCACAGCAGCTGCAGATGGTCGCCGAGCAACTCCTTGCCGTGCGGCACTTCCTCGCCGCATCGGCGGCGATTCCGCTGCAGCAGATCCGCACCGTGCTCACACACCCCCAGGTGCCGGGACAGTGCCGCCGCTTTCTGCGCGAGCAGTTGCCCGAGGCCAGGATCGTTCCGGCCACCTCGACCGCCGAGGCGGTGAGGATCGCCGCCGGGACCGACCCAGACGAGGGGATGGCGGCGATCGGCCCACGGCTGGCAGCGGAGCTCTACGGGGCCGTGGTGTTGCGAGAGGACCTGCAGGACCGCGACGACAACCTCACCCGCTTCGTCTGGCTTGGATCGAGGTCGACTGCGGCGCGCCAGGCACCGGTGCTGCCAAGGGCGGGCGCAAGGGACAAGACCTCGCTCGTTTTCTGGGGCCCGGGGCAGATCGCGCCGGCTGGCTCGTGCTGTGCCTCGACCAGTTCGCACACCGCGGGATCAACTTGACCAAGATCGAGTCGCGTCCCCGCCGCGAGCGCATGGGCCATTACATGTTCTTCGTCGACCTCGTAGGGGAGGCGGCAGAGCAGGACGTTGGTGAGGCAATCGCCGGCCTGCAGGCGCTCTGTGAGCAGGTGTGGGTCCTGGGCTCCTATCCCGCAGCGGAGGAGCGGTGAGGCCATACCGAGCGCAGCCATGCGGGTGCGCTCACCGCTACACTGCGGCCTGAAGCGATGGATACCAGCGCGCCATCCGGACCGATGGGGTCCGCGCCGGCAGCAGAGCACCAGCGGCGCGGACCTGACTCGCTCCCCTCGGGAGTGAGCGGCAGGGTGCTCGTCCTCAACGCCACCTTCGAGCCGATCAACGTGTGCTCCGTGCGACGCGCCGTCGTGCTGCTACTCAAGGACAAGGCGGAGGTCGTCGAGCGGGGCGCCTGGGCGCTGCACTCCGAGCGCTCCACGATCACGCGACCGATCGTGATCCGGCTCGTCAGCTACGTGCACATACCGCGCGACATGCACAGGCGCAAGATCACCCGGCGGGCGGTGTTCGCCAGGGACGGCTGGACCTGCCAGTACTGCGGCTCACGCTCGAACCTCACGGTCGACCACGTGATACCGCGCTCGAAGGGCGGCAACTCCAGTTGGGAGAACATAGTCGCCTCCTGTGCTCCCTGCAACCGTCGCAAGGGCGATCGCCTGCCCCGCCAGGCCGGCATGCACCCGCGCCGCCAGCCGCGACCACCGCATGCGGAGATATTCATCCAGGTCGCAAGCCCCACGATCCCCTCCGCCTGGCAGGCCTACCTGCCGCAGGCCGCCTAGTGTCCTGACTCGAGGAACAGGCTTCGGCGCCGGCCACGCTCGTGCGGTCTCGCGCTCTTCCCAAGGCCCCTTCAAGCGCGAAGGGCGCCTCGACAGGGCGCCCTTCGCGTGCGTCTTTGAACTGGAAATCCGAGAGACGGCCCTACATATGCCGGGGGGACCAGTCCGGCGGCCCTCTCGGGGTGTCCCGGGTTGGATTCCGCTGACCGGTTCGGAGATGCGCGCAAAGCGAGCGTCAACCGGCTCGGTCGGTCCAGCCATCCGACCTAGCGGCCGGACACCTCCAGGGTCCCGGAAGAACTGTCACTAGACGTGAGGACCACCTCCTTTCTCTGGTCCACCCAGCGTAGCGAACACCAAGGACGCATTGCAAGGGGCCAAGGGGCCAAGGGCCCAAGGGCCCATCCCCTCCGGGACAGGCTCCTAGCCAGTGGCGCCGTCAGGCGAACCGCCGGACGAGTCATCACCGGACGGCCCGGCAGCCAGCTCGACGGCCTCCTCCTCCGCGCCGCCCTCGATTACCAGCGCCACCGCGGAGACGGTGTCGTCGCTCTTGAGGTTCATCACGCGCACGCCGGTCGCGGCGCGGCCTTGCCGGGAGATCCCGGCGACAGACGTGCGTTGGACCATGCCGCCAACCGAGATGAAGACGAGCTCCTGATGCTCGCGCACGACAAGCGCGCCGGCGAGCGCGCCCTTCTGCTCGGTCAGGCCGATCGTCTTCACGCCCTTGGCGCCTCGGTTGGTCTTGCGGTACTGGTCGATCAGGGTGCGCTTGCCGTACCCGTTCTCGGTCACCACGAGCAGGTCCATATCGTCTCTTGCAACGTCCATCGCGATCACCTGGCCCCCGTCGACGTCCATCCCGCGCACGCCGGTCGTGTCGCGGCCCATCGAGCGGACGGCGGACTCGGGGAAGCGCACCGCGAGGCCGGCCCTGGAGACCACGATCACCTCCTCGCCCGATTCGACGCCCCGGACGGCGAGCAGCTCGTCGTCGTCGCGGATGTTGATCGCGATGATTCCGTCGGCCCGGATCGGCGTGTTGTAGGCCGCGAGCTCGGTCTTCTTGACGGTGCCGTTGCGCGTAGCGAAGACGAGGTACTTCGTCTCGGAGAAGTCGCGCGTGGAGAGCACCGCCTGGATGCGCTCGCCTTCGCGCAGCGGCAGCACGTTGACCAGAGCTCGTCCCTTCGCGGTGCGCGAGGCCTCCGGCAGCTCGTAGACCTTGGAGCGGTACACCTTGCCGCGGTTACTGAAGAACAGCAGGTAGTCGTGGGAGGAACACACGAAGAGGTGCTCGATGAAGTCGCCGTCCTTCATGTCCATCCCCGTCACGCCGCGGCCTCCGCGCTGCTGCTGGCGGTAGGTCGCCAGTGGCAGCGACTTGATGTAGCCCGACTGGGTGATCGTGATCACCATCTGCTGGTCGGCGATCAGATCCTCGATGTCGATCTCGTCGCTGGAGGGGCTGATCTCGGTGCGCCGCTCATCGGCGAAGCGCTCGGAGATCTCGGAGATCTCGTCCTTGATCACGGCCAGCACGCGCGATTCGTCTCCGAGGATCGCCCGCAGCTCGGCGATCCGCTCTTCCACGTCGGCGTGCTCGCGCTTGATCGAATCGGCCTCCAGGGCAGTCAGCTGCGAGAGCCGCAGGTCGAGGATCGCGGAGGCCTGGATCGCGCTGAACTCGAAGCGCTCGATCAGCTGCTCGCGGGCGCTGTCGCGGTCGCGCGAGGCCCTGATCAGTTCGATGATCTCGTCGAGGTGCTCCAGCGCCTTCAGCAGCCCCTGCAGGATGTGCGCGCGGGCCTCCTTCTCGGAGAGCTCGTGCTTGGTCCTGCGGACGATGACTTCGCGCTGATGGGCGACATAGTTGTGGATCACGGCACGCAGGTTCAGCGTGCGCGGCACGTTGTCCACGAGCGCGACCATGTTCACGCCGAACGTGGACTGCAGAGAGGTGTGCTTGTAGAGCTTGTTGAGTACGACCTTCGGGATCACGTCGCGCTTGAGCTCGATCACCAGACGCATGCCGCGCTTGTCCGACTCGTCGCGGATGTCGGAGATCTCGGGGATCTTCTTCTCGTGGACGAGGTCGGCGATCTTCTCGATCAGGCCCCCGGGGCCGCCCTTCTTGACCATGTAGGGCAGCTCGGTGACGACGATCGCCTCCTTGCCCTGCTTGAGCGGCTCGATGTGAGCCTTGGCCTGGATGCGCACGCGACCGCGGCCGGTCTCGTAGGCATCTTTGATGCCCGCAAGACCGAGGATGATGCCGCCCGTCGGGAAGTCCGGGCCCTTGATGTGTGCCATCAGGCCCTCGACGGTGATGTCCGGGTCTTCGATGTAGGCGATCGTGGCGGCGATCACCTCGCGCAGGTTGTGTGGCGGAATGTTCGTCGCCATCCCCACCGCGATCCCGGAGGAGCCGTTGACGAGCAGGTTCGGGAACCGCGCCGGAAGCACCAGCGGTTCGCGCTTGGAGCCGTCGTAGTTGGGCGCGAAGTCGACTGTGTCCATGTCGAGGTCGCGCAGCATCTCGGTCGCGATGCGGGCCAGGCGGGCCTCGGTGTACCTCATGGCGGCAGCGGGATCATCATCCACAGAGCCGAAGTTACCCTGGCCGTCGACCAGCATCGAGCGCATTGAGAAGTCTTGGGCCATGCGCACGAGCGTGTCGTAGATCGCGGAGTCACCGTGGGGGTGGTACTTGCCCATCACCTCGCCCACGATCAGGGCGCACTTGGAATAGGAGCGGTTGGGCGCGAGGCCCAGCTCGTTCATCGCGTAGAGCACGCGGCGGTGCACGGGCTTCAGGCCATCGCGCACGTCAGGCAGCGCCCTGCCCACGATCACCGACATGGCGTAGTCGAGGTACGCGGTGCGCATCTCCTCTTCCAGAGCGCGCGGTTCGATGTTGCCGCCGCTGATCACGTCAGCCGATGCCATGCTGCGTCACCGCCTCTCTATACGTCCAGATTCGCGACTGTGCGCGCGTTCTCTTCGATGAACTCGCGGCGCGGCTCGACCTGGTCGCCCATCAGCATCGCGAAGATGCGATCGGCGGCGGCGGCGTCCTCGAGGGTGACCTGCGCCAGGGTGCGGCTCGCGGGGCTCATCGTTGTCTCGCCGAGCTGGTCGGCGTTCATCTCGCCGAGGCCCTTGAAGCGCTGGAGCTTGACGCCCTTCTGGGCGACGGTCAGCACAGCCTCACGCAGCGCGTCGAAGCTCGCGGCGCTCTCTTGGGAGTCACCGAGGCGGACCTCGAAAGCCGGCGTGCCGGCGAGGTCGATCAGCTGGCCGTGCACCTGCGCGAGCTTGCGGTACTCCTGGGAGTCGAACAGCTCGCGGCGCAGGCGGTGCACCCGCGCGAACCCCGTGCGGGTTTCGATCGCCTTCACGCGAATCTCGATCGGGTCCTGGTCGAGCAGCTCGGTGGCATGGGTCTCGCCCTCGAGGCCCTTGCGCGAGAGCAGCTCGATCGCGCCCTCCGCGGTGAGCACCTTCTCGCCCAGCAGCGAGGACTCCTCCAGGAACTGGACGACGTCGTGGCCGTGCGCTGCCCGCAGCGAGGAGGCCCAGCCCTCGTACTCCTTCAGGCGGCGGGTGAAGCTCTGCCAGCGGGCATCGGTGAGCTTGAAGCGCTCGCCGTGGCGATCGAGGATTGCGATCTTCTCCCACTTATCGGCCAGCAGGATTTCCTCCAGTTCGTGCTCACGCTCTATGTAGCGCTCGCGTGAACCCTGCTTGAGCTTGTAGAGCGGAGGCTTTGCGATGTATACGTAGCCGGCCTCGATCAGCTCCTGCATCTCACGGAACAAAAGTGTGAGTGCAAGGGTCCTGATGTGCGCTCCGTCAACGTCAGCATCTGTCATGAGAATCACCTTGTGATACCGCGCGTTCTCGATGTTGAACTCGTCGCGCACCCCCGTGCCGATCGCCGTGATCAGCGCCTGGATCTCGGCGTTCTGGAGCACCTTGTCGATGCGGCTCTTCTCGACGTTCAGGATCTTGCCGCGCAACGGCAGCACCGCCTGGGTGTTGCGGTCGCGGCCCTGCTTGGCCGAGCCGCCGGCCGAGTCGCCCTCGACCACGAACAGCTCGGCGAGGCTCGGGTCTTTGACCGAGCAGTCGGCGAGCTTGCCCGGAAGCGTGGAGTTCTCCAGGGCCGACTTGCGGCGCGTCAGATCGCGCGCCTTGCGCGCCGCCTCGCGGGCGCGCTGGGCCTGCACCGCCTTCATGATCACCGCGCGCGCCTCGCTGGGGTTCTCCTCCAGAAACTCGGAGAGGCCGGCATTTACGATCGACTCCACGAAGCCGGCCATCCCGGGGTTGCCGAGCTTGGTCTTGGTCTGGCCCTCGAACTGCGGGTCGCGCAGCTTGACCGAGATCACGGCCGTAAGGCCCTCCCGGACGTCCTCGCCGGAGAGGTTGTCCTCCTTCTCCTTGAGCAGGTTGTGGTCGCGGGCGTACTTGTTCAGGGTGCGCGTCAGCGCCGAGCGAAAGCCGGACATGTGGCTCCCCCCCTCGCGCGTGTTGATGTTGTTGGCGAAGGAGTGGATCGAGTCCTGGTAGGAGGAGTTCCACTGCATCGCGACCTCGGCGGCCCCTTCCTCGCCTTCGCCGGCGAAGAAGATCACCTTGCGGTGCACGGGGTCCCGATTTTCGTTCAGGTAGGCGACGAAGTCCTCGATGCCACCCTCGTACCGAAACTCGGCGCTGTGGCCCTCCGCACGCTCATCGATCAGTGAGATCAGCAGGCCGCGGGTTAGGAACGCCGTCTCGCGCAGCCGCTCCTCCAGCGTGCGGAAGTCGAAGTCGAGCGTCTCGAAGATGTCGGCATCCGGCAAGAAGGTCACCGTGGTCCCCGTCTGTGCCCCGGCAGCGAGCGCCTCACCGCGCTGCAGCTCACACTGCGGCGCGCCGCGCGAGTAGTCCTGGCTGAAGACGTGCCCGTCGCGGCGGACCTCGACGTGCAGGCGCTCTGAGAGCGCGTTGACGACCGAGACGCCGACGCCGTGCAGGCCGCCCGAGACCTTGTAGCCGCCACCCTGGCCGAACTTGCCGCCGGAGTGCAGCACCGTCAGCACCACCTCGACGGCGGGCCTGCCCTCCTTCTCCATCAGTGCCACCGGGATGCCGCGGCCGTTGTCGCTCTCAGTCACGGAGTTGTCTGGGTGGATGCGCACATTCACCTCGGTGCAGAATCCGGCGAGCGCCTCGTCGACGGAGTTGTCTACGAGCTCGTAGACGAGGTGGTGCAGCCCCATCACGCCGGTGGAGCCGATGTACATGCCGGGGCGCTTTCGAACCGCTTCCAGGCCCTCGAGAACGGTGATGTCCTGCGCGTCGTAGCTGGCGCTCGCGTCACCCGCGATGGGCTCGCGGCCGTTCTTGGGGCCTTCGCCCTGGCTATTGGTCTCCGTTGCCAATGGTCCTTCCGCTCGCCCGCCGATTACATGAGAACGCCCCGGCTTCCGGGGCGAGAGAAACGCGGGCCGGGGCGAGTTCGATGTGCACCGTAGGATACCACAGCGACCCCTCGCAGCTGGCCCAAACACGCTGCAAATCGCGGAAATTCCACGCCTTTTGCAGCCCTGCCGGACCGGG
Source organism: uncultured Actinomycetota bacterium (assembly GCA_963757925.1). Classification (GTDB taxonomy): domain Bacteria; phylum Actinomycetota; class Thermoleophilia; order Solirubrobacterales; family Solirubrobacteraceae; genus Palsa-744. Next base: position 834,456 of record CAVWTE010000009.1, on the reverse strand, counting down.
GCTTCAGCGCACGCGAAATCGCAGGCCGGCAAGTTCGCGTCCCGGCCCGAGCACGGTGTTCAACGCTCCAAGAATCTCCTCCGCCTGCATCTCGAGCTCGGCCGCCCAGACAGCCGCGTCGCAGTCCACCGTCAGGGTGCCGGAGCGCTCGAATGCCGGCCGGCAGTGGGCGGCGATCTGCGCCCCAACCGCTCGCTCCCAGTCGCTTTGCGCGGCGGCCAGCGCGCTCTGAGGTACAAGCCCGTCGTCGAGGAGCGCAAGCGCGTAGGAGATCGGTCGTGGGGCGCGGCGTCTCATCGGCAGCTAATCATCTGCACATATCGACCCGTTGGCAACCGAGAGCCGCCTGACGTTTGCCGCGGCAGCGCCGGGCACGTGTGCGAGGTCGGTCGTCGCGATGACGCTCTGCCCCTCCGCGCCGGCCAGGTCAGCCAGCAGCAGCTCTCGCCGCTGCGAGTCGAGCTCGCTCATCACGTCGTCGAGGAGGATCAGTGGCGCATCATCGCGGGCGTCAGCCAGAGCGGCGCGCTCGGAGAGCAGGAGCGCCAGAAGCGCGAGGCGACGCTCGCCCTGGGAGCCGTAGGTGCGCAACTGGCGACCATCGCGCAGGATAGCCACGTCGTCGCGATGAGGTCCGTGGGTCGTGTACCCGCGTTCGAGGTCGAATGGGAGTCGCTGTTGGAGCTCGCCGACGAACTCCTCCGGACTCTGTGCTCGTGTTCGCGGCCGGTACTCGAGCTTCGCCTCGCCCGTGAGGCCAAGCGCGTCGCATCGGCGCCGGAAGCCGTTTGCGATCCGCTCCACCGCCGCGTCGCGGTCTGCCGAAAGCGTGAGCGCATGGCGAGCGAGCTCGCCATTCCAGCTTGCAAGCGCGGCGTCAGAGCCCGCTCCGGAACGGATCCGCGAGATGAGCGCGTTGCGTTGCGCGAGCGCTCTTGCGTATTCGGAGCGATGCCCAGCCCGCGCTGGCCACAGAGCCGCCAGAAGGTGGTCGAGATGCCCGCGGCGGATCGCCGGCGATCCGTTTATGAGCTCAAGCCTGTCGGGGACGAAGACGACGACGAGCGGTCGCTCGGGCACCTGATCGGGACGCTCGACCTGCGCGCCGTCGAAGCGAATTCGCTTCTGGAGCGAGGTCTCGCCCTCCATCGCGCCGAATCCCACCGTGAGCTCGTGCTCGCCTCGACGCTCGTTGGTAAGGCGGAGGCTCACGCGGGCCGCTGAGGCGCCGAATCGGATCAGCTCACGGTCATTGCGAGTCCGCGGCGAGCGAGCAGTGCAACCAAAGCAGATCGCTTCGAGCAGGTTGGACTTGCCCGCGCCGTTGCGGCCATGCACGACGGTCAATCCAGGGCCCAGCTCCGCATGAGCAGACGCGTAGCTGCGAAAGTCGCGCAGCTCGATTGCGCTCAGCCGCATGGCCCCTGAGCCGGCGCCGGCTCACCGCCTCAGGCGGTGAGCCTGATCGGCATGATCAGGTAGATGAAGTCGCTGGTTCCAGGCGACTCGATCAGCCCCGGACGGACAGGGCTGATCAACTTCAAAGCCAACTCGTCGGTCTCGACGCTCTCCAGACCGTCGCGTAGGAACTCGGCGTTGAAGCCGATCTCGAACTGCTCTCCGTGAAACGGCACCGGGATCGACTCCGTCGCCTCCCCGACGTCAGGCGTCTGCGCCATCACGGTCAACTGGCCCTCGGAGAACTTCAACCGCAGAGGGGAGTTCTTCTGCGCGAGCAGGCTGATGCGCCGCACGACCCCACCGAGCTCGGCCGTTGAGAGAGTCAGCTCGTGATCAACCGATTCGGGCAGCAGCTGACGGTAGTTGGGGAACTGCCCATCGATCAAACGGGAAGAGAGCACAGCTCCTGCCGCCTCGAAGATGACCTGCCCATCTTGCACGCCAACCGTCAGCTGCTCCTGCGCGGCCGAGCTGGCTATCCGGGCAAGCTCCTGGAGTGCGCGGGCTGGGACGTTGGCCTCGAAACTGCCGGCAACCGCCGCCTCGAGCTGGGTGCGCTTCACGCTCAGTCGATAGGAGTCGGTGGCGACCATTACGAGCTCTGAGCCGGAGGCAGAGACGAGGATACCGGTCAGAACTGGTCTCGTCTCGTCGTGAGACGCCGAGCGGGAGACCTTGGCGACCGTATCCACAAAGGCCTGTGTGGGAAGCGAGATTCGTCCGTCGGGTGCCGGGCTCGGCAGAGCCGGGAAGTCCTCGAGGCGAAGCGTGCGTAGGTGGAAGGTTGCGCCTCCACAGGTCACCTCGACATCACTCTCAGCGGCACGGAGCTCGAGCGTCAGTGTCGCGGAAGGCAGTGAGCGGACGACGTCGAGTAGAAGCCGAGCTGGTAGGACGGCAGCGCCCTCAGAGGAGACTTCGGCCGGAACTGAGACGCGGAGGGCTACCTCTACGTCGGTGGCCATCAGCTCGCAAGAGTCGTTGGAGGCTCTGAGCATGACGCCAGAGAGAGCCTGAACTGCACTGCGCGTCGACGCGACGCGGGTCACGTTTTGAAGTTGAGCGAGGAGATCGGATGTGGAGATTGTGAGCTTCAAAGGGAAACCTTCAACTGATTGAGCTTTAGGAGATGCAGGGGCTGTGGATCTGTGGACGACGACCTTGAAGATGGGATGGCAAGGAGTGTCCAGCAGGCGATGGTTGTGTGTGGGGATGTGGACGAAGGTGCATAAGTGTGCCAGGCATGACGGTCATCAGGATCCGCGTTAGCGAAGACGTTGGCGAAGCAAGTCGATGGCAGAGCGCGTCTTTGGGTCGGAGTCCAGGCGCTCGGAGGTTCGCCGCCAGGCGTGTAGGACGGTCGTGTGGTCCCGGCCGCCGAAGTGGCGTCCGATTGCAGGCAGCGACTCGGAGGTCAGCTCACGCGAGAGGTACATCGCGAGCTGTCGTGGCCAAGCGATGCGAGGAGTCCTCCCCGGAGAGAGCAGCTCATCTGAGGAGATCCCGAATTGCTCGCAAGCCGCGTGCTGGATTTCGGCGATGGAACGAGGAGAGGAGTCTCGTTTTGAAGCCGGGTAGAGCCCATCGAGTACCTCGGTGGCGAGCTCGACCGTGAGTGGGCGACCTGTCAACGAGCCGAACGCTACAACGCGGATCAGGGCACCCTCGAGGGACCGGACGTTGTGACTGATCCGCTCGGCGATGAGGTGCAGGATCGCTGGCTCGGCGAGTGGTATTCCATCGTGGGCTGCTCGCTTGCGGAGGATCGTCAACCGTGTGGCCATGTCGGGGGGCGCGATGTCGGCCACGAGGCCGGAGGCGAAGCGCTCACGAAGGCGGTCCTCGAGGTCTTCGAGGTTACGTGGTGGCCTGTCGGAGGTCAGGACGATCTGGCTACCGGTCTCGTGAAGTGCGTTGAAGGTGTGGAAGAACTCCTCCTCGGTTCGTGTCTTGCGCTCCAGGAACTGGACGTCGTCGATCAAGAGTACGTCTGCATGACGGAAACGGGTCTTGAATTGGTCGGTGTTGCGAGCTGCGAGCGCAGCGAGGAACTGAGTCGTGAATTGCTCGCCGGTGATGGTCCGGATGACGAGTGAGGGATCGTGGACGCGTATGAGCGCACCGATGGCGCGTAGGAGGTGCGTCTTGCCGACCCCAGGCGGGCCGCAGAGGAAGAGAGGGTTGTACGCCTGCGAGGGCATCTCTGCTACCGCCAGCGCCGCGGCGTGAGCCAGGCGGTTGCAATCTCCGATCACGAATTGGTCGAAGGAGAGCTTCGGATTGTCGAGGAGGTCTGCGTCGATCGTGGACGCCGTGGGATGGGGGGTGGATGATCGGGTGTGTGTGGCGCCCGCTGGAATGAGCTCGACGGTGATCTGTGGGCCGATGGTGGCGGCGACGGCTGTTTGGAGCAGACGGCCAAAGCGGTCTCGTATCCATCCACAGGCCTGTGGGGGGGCTGTGACCAGAAGGGTGTCGGCGTGGAGCTCGGTTGCCTGCAGCGGGGCGAGCCAGATGCGGAAGGTCGCATCGTCGACGGCAGTGGCGAGTTGGCTTTGGACCAGAGACCAGATGTGGTCGATGTCTGCGCTCAAGATCGATGTCGTGGTGGTGGATTGAAGTAGGCGTGGCAAGCCGTGACGCTCCCGTATGGGAGCGCCTCGTACTGGACTTGGTCGGGGGGCTACGAGAGCCCGGCGCAGGCGAATATAGCCAACGGCGCACGGTGCGTTGATGGGTGGGTGCGGCCGGTCTTCGCAAATGGCGAGAAAAACGCTTGCGGTATCGAAAGCTGGTACGCAGACGCACGGAATGCCTGTTGCAGACAAGGATCGAGCGCATCGGCAAGCCTGCGCAGATCCCTTGCCGGGAGCGTTGTCGAGGTGGGGCTCTGATCGGCTGACGCTGCCTCAGCCGCCTCCGCGCCGCGCCGGTATACTCCGTTGTTCAGGCGCCTTGGTCCCAGGATGGAGCCGACGCGGCCGCCGACGCGACGACGAGCAGGAAGAGACGATGAAGCGGACTTATCAGCCGAAGAAACGCAAGCGCGCGAGAGCCCACGGGTTTCGGGCCCGTATGCGTACGCGCGCTGGGCGTCTCACGCTCAAGCGCCGTCGCGACAAGGGACGCAAGCGCCTGTCAGTGTGACGGCGTGGGGATGAAGCCGCGTCACGCAGGCCGCGGTCGTCTCACGCGCAGCGCTGAGTTCGAGCGTGTGTACCGCCAAGGCCGGTCGTGCGCGAACAGATACTTGGTGCTCTACACCTTTCCCAACGATTCTGTGGAGGAGCCGCGAGTGGGGCTCTCGGTGTCGCGGAGGGTGGGCGGAGCCGTGCAGCGCAACAGAGTCAAGCGGGTCCTTCGCGAAGCGGTTGCCACGAAGCGAGAGCAACTCGGCGCGGGACGCGACATCGTCGTCGTGGCCCGGCCCGAAGTATTGGGGCTCATCGATGCGGAGGGCCTGACTGGCGTGAGTACAGCCCTGGAAGAGTTGATCGCAAAGGCGCAACCCGAGCAGCGCGAGCCTCGGAGGCGAGCGGCGTGAGCTCCTTCGCACGCGCGGCGCGCACCGTCGCAATCTCTCCCCTGCTCGCGTATTCGAAGCTGGTCTCCCCGGCGCTGCCGCGGCGCTGCCGCTACGAGCCCACCTGCTCGGCGTATGCGATCGATGCGGTCCGTCGGTTCGGAGTGCTCCGCGGTGCTGTGCTTGCGGGGTGGAGGCTGCTGAGGTGCAACCCATTCAGCGACGGCGGATACGATCCCGTCGACGCCCAGCGGCTGTTCAAGCACGCGCTCTGAAGTGGTACCTGAATGACGCCCTTCCTGGCTACGAACATAATCGAAAGCGCCTTCTCCCCTTTGATCGCCCTCTTTCAGGCGATCTTGGTCTTCATCCACGAAAACATCGTGGGTGGAAGCTGGGGCCTGGCGATTGTGGGGCTCACCGTGGTCGTCCGCGCGGTGATGGTGCCGCTCACGGTCAAGCAGTTCCATTCCATGCAGCGGCTGCAACAGCACATGCCGCGGATGAAGGAAATCCAGGAGAAGTACAAGGACGACAAGCAGCGCCAGCAACAGGAGTTGATGAAGTTCTACCAGGAGAACAAAATCAACCCGTTTGCCTCCTGCCTCCCGCTGGTTCTGCAGCTGCCGGTCTTCATCTCGCTGTTCTACATGCTGAGGACGGACCTCAAGAAGCACATCTGTGGACCGAGCCTGGTCACGAACTACAACGCCACGCACCACGCGTTGGTGACGATGGCCAAGCATCTGCCAGCCAAGTACCTCGAAAACACGACCTGCGAACAGGTCGCGCCGCATTCGGCGAAGTTCCTGTTCATCCCGGACATCACAGGCCATGCCACCGGCGTGGTTCTGGTTGTGCTGCTGGTGCTCTACGTCGGTTCCCAGCTCGGCTCGACGATGCTCATGAGCGCGACGGTCGACAAGAACCAGCGGCGGATGATGATGCTCCTGCCGCTCGTGTTCGTGCTCTTCATCTTCAAATTCCCAGCCGGCCTGCTGGTGTACTGGATCACGACCAACCTGTGGACGGTCACGCAGCAGTACCTGATCCGCCGCAGAGTGGGCCCACCGCCGGTCGCAGGCGGCACGCTTGCAGCGGGCGCCGCGGCCGGCCGCACACTGGAGCCTGCGATGGCGGCAGCATCGGCGCCTGCGCCTCCTCCTCCTCCTCGCAAGCGCAAGAAGCGCTCTGGACGCAGGCGATGACCGAACTCCGGGCCGATGGGGGCGATCCACAGGCCGAACTGCTCGCCCTGCTCGATGTGATCGGCCAGAGCAGCGGGCTCGGCGTTGAGGTTAGCGTCGAGGAGTCAGAGGGTGTGATCGTGGGGCGCTTCGCGGGCGATGAGGTCGGCCCGCTGATCGGTAGACGCGGACAGACGATCGATGCGATCCAGCACCTCGCGCGGCGAATCGTCTTCAAGGCCGGCGAGGTGGGCGCACGTGTCGTGGTGGACGCCGATGGATACCGTGAGCGGCGCGAGGCCGCCCTGTGCCAGGAGGCGGAGGAGGCTGCCGATGAAGCTCTCGAGCTTGGCGAGGCGATCGAGCTGGAGCCGATGCCTGCGTCAGAGCGGCGAGTGGTGCACGAGCACCTGAGGTTGCGTGGGGACGTCGAGACCCACAGCGAGGGGGAGGAGCCAGAGCGATTCCTCGTCATCTCGCCGCTGGCTTGACGTGTTTCACGTGAAATCAATGCCTCCCGCCGCCGAGGCGATACGGGCGGTCGAGAGCCTGTGCCGACGCTACGCGCTCAGCCAATCGAAGAACGAACGCCTGTCTGGGTTCCTCCAGATCCTGGTGGAAGATCCAGCGGCCCCGACGGCCATCAGAGATTTCGTCGTCGCCGTGGACCAGCATCTGGCGGACGCGCTGGCCGGATTGGAAATCCGGCACGTCGCCGATGCGGAGTCGATCGTGGACCTGGGTAGCGGCGCGGGTGTCCCGGGCCTTCCCATCGCGATCGCACAGCCGGGGTCGCGAGTCAGCCTGCTGGAGAGCCAATCCCGCAAGTGCGAGTTCCTGGCAAGGGCGATCTCGATCACGAAGACGCCCAACGCGCTGGTCGTGAACGAGCGAGCCGAGCAATGGGTTTTGGGCCTGGAAAGTCAGGACGCGGCGCTGGCCAGAGCGATCGCGCCCGCGCCGGTGGTGGCCGAGTACGCGGCGCCGCTGCTGCGGGTGGGAGGGGCGCTCGTCGACTGGCGCGGCCGGCTCGACGACCGCGAAGGGCGAGAAGCAACCGCGGCTGCCAAGCAACTCGGCTTGGAGTTGCGCGAGATCAGAAAGGTGGAGCCCTTCGCGGGCGCCCGCGATCGACATCTGCTTGTCTACATCAAGACCTTGCCCACCCCGTCGCGCTTCCCGCGACGCGCGGGCGTTGCCCGCAAGCGGCCGCTTGGGGCCGCGGATATCCCCTTCGCGGAGCCTGGGGCTCCGGCCGACCGCGATCGGCGCTAGCTTGCAGTCTCCAATGGCACGCGTATTGGCCATAGCCAACCAGAAGGGCGGGGTCGGCAAGACGACCACCGCGGTCAACCTCAGCGCCTGCATCGCGGAGGCTGGGTGCGCAACTCTGCTCGTGGACGCCGATCCGCAGGCCAACGCCACGGTCGGCCTTGGCGTCCCTCGCGCTCAGGAGCCGGGACTCTACGACGTCCTCGCTGGAGAAGCCACCGCTGGAGAGGCGGTCGTGGACGCTGCGGTGTCGGGGCTGCGGCTGCTGCCTGCCGGTCCTGGGCTCGCGGGCGCCAACGTCGAGCTCCCTCGCCTTGATCGCTTCGAGCTGCGGCTCCGGGAGGCGCTCTCGCCGCTCACGCCAGACTTCGAGTACATCCTGATCGACTGCCCTCCCTCGCTTGGTCCACTCACCGTGGCCGCGCTTGTCGCGGCTGAAGAGGTGATCGTCCCGGTGCAGACCGAGTACTTCGCGCTCGAGGGCCTTGCCGGGTTGCTCGACACGCTTGCCCGCGTGCGCCGCGAGATCAATCCGCAGCTGACCGTGGCAGGGATGCTGCTCACGATGCACGATGCCCGCACAAGGCTTGGACAGGACGTCGAACGAGAGGTGCGCAAGCATTTCCCGGACCTCGTCTATGAGACGGTGATTCCTCGCAACGTGCGCGTTGGGGAGGCGCCCAGCTACGGCCTGCCGGTCACCCACCACGATCCCCACAGCGCCGGTGCCGAGGCCTACTTCCAGCTTGCGAAGGAGCTGCTCGTGGGGAGTTCCTCGTGACGCCGCCAAGGCGTGGAATGGGCCGCGGCCTGGACGCGATCCTTTCGGTCTCTGCCGATCAGGGGGTTGACCAGGAGCTTCGCAGCGTCCCAGTGGAGCTGGTCGTGCCGAATGCGAGCCAACCGCGCCGGCGCTTCGAGGAGGAGCCCCTCAACGCGCTTGCCGCCTCGCTCGGCGAGAAGGGGATCCTGCAGCCCGTGCTGGTGCGGCCGCTCCCCGATGGTCGCTATGAGCTGGTGGCCGGTGAGCGTCGCTGGCGCGCTGCGCGGATCGCTGGCCTGAGCGAGATCCCCGCGATCGTGCGCGCCCACGGCGACGCCGAGGCGCTCGAAATCGCGCTGGTTGAGAATATGGCCCGCGAGGACCTCAATCCAATCGAGGAGGCGAGAGCCTGCGCCGCCTTGGTCGAGGAGCTGGGTCTCACCAGGGAGCAGGTCGGCACCAGGGTCGGCCGCAGCCGCGTCGCGGTCTCAAACCTGATGCGTCTGCTTGACCTGCCCGACGAGGTGCACTCCCTAATCGAGGAGGGCGCGCTCAGCGAGGGCCACGGCAGAGCACTGCTGCTCGCCGAGGACCATGCAGCGCGACGCCGCCTCGCGCGTGAGGCGGCGAGCGTGGAATGGTCGGTTAGAACGCTTGAAGCCCAAGCGCGCAAGGCAAACGGCGATGCGGCCGTGCGGCCCAGGGCGGCGCGCAGGCGCAAGCCTGCTCCGGACGCCGACCAGCAGGCCGCATCTGCGGAAATCGCCGAACTGCTCGAACGTGCGACCGGGGCCGAGGTCAAGGTCCAGGGCGACGCCCAGGGCCGCTACCGGGCAGAGCTCTTCTTCGAGTCTGCCGAGGATGCACACCGGCTCGCAAGCCGCCTGGGTCGGACCGCAGGCGAGCAGCGGCCCACCGGTTAGGAGCGCGCAGCGCCAACCCAGCCGCAAGGCCAAATCTCGCGCGCTGCCGCGGCTGGTCTCTTTGCCGTCGGGCCCGCGCCGTCGGTAGGATGGCGTGTGGTGCGTCGCGCGGCGCCGTCTCGTAGCGCGGCGCGTCCCAGACAAAGGGCGATTAGCTCAGTCGGTTAGAGCGCTTCTCTGATAAGGAAGAGGTCCCTGGTTCGAATCCAGGATCGCCCATCCTCCGCCACCGTGCCTTTCTACGGTCTGGGCTCGGCCGATAGACCATTCAGCGTTTCGCCGGACAGAGATGGTGCTGCACGGTGCTACACTTGTGGGGTGCCCACATCTCATCCTCGCCACACAATCACCGAGACGCCGCCCGTCCGCGAGGCGCTCGATGATCTGCGGGCCCGATTGGCCGGTCAGCGCGTCGACTTCGCGGAACTCGTCGTCCTCGGCGCCGGCGTGAAGGTGCGTCAGCTGCCTGACGATGCAGCCGCTGCACGTGAGGCTGCTGGCCGGCTGGCCGCGCTGGTTCGAGGTCGCACCATTCCAGTTGATGTGGAGGCGGCTGAAGAGGTCAAGCGCCATGGGCTCCTCGTCGATTGACGCACCACGTGCTGTTGATCGACAACTCCGCCTGGGCACGACTCTCCTCGGCGCGGCTGGAGACCACCCGAGCCGAGGAGATCGCCGAGTGGATGGGCGATCTTCAACTTGCAACCTGTCTGCCGTTTCTACTCGAGGCGGGCTACTCGGCGCGATCAGGCCGTGAGCGTTCGGCGATGATGGCCGACCTTTCAAGGCTCCCACGCGTGGAGGTCGACAGGGAGGTCGAAGCGGCGGCGCTGCGGGCGCAGCGCGAGCTCGCCGACATCGGGCATCACCGTCTGGCGCCCACCGACGTGGTGATCGCTGCCTGTGCTCACATTGCCGGCATGGGCGTGCTCCACTACGTCGGCGACTACGACCTGCTCCTCGAGCACACGAGCCTGAGATTCAGGAGCGAGTGGATCGCCCCGCCAGGCAAGCTCTAGCAAGCCCTTCACTCCACACAGGAGGCTCGAGCGTCCAAGGCCTCATGGCCAGGCTTGCCGGCGAGAATCTGGAAGTCGAAGATCCTTCGCTCGGCAAAACCCGCCTCGCAGTAGGCGAGGTAAAGGGTCCACATCCGCCTGAACCTCTCGTCGTAACCGAGTGCGGCAAGTCGAGAGGCGTTGCGGGTGAACGACTCTCGCCAGCGACGCAGCGTCTCCACGTAATGGAGGCCGATGTCCTCCACGTCCAGCACCCTCATATCAGTGGCTCTGGTCAGGCTCTCGCGGATCGCCTTGTGGGAGGGCAGGCAGCCGTTGGGGAAGATGTGGGTGTTGATGAAGCTTCTGCCGGCCTTCTCCACCTCGTAGGCCGCGTCGGCGACCGTGATCGCCTGCAGCAGCATCGCGCCGTCGGGCGTGAGCAGCGAGGAGCAGCGCTCGAAGAAGAGGTCGAAGTTGCGCCACCCGACGGCCTCGATCATCTCGATCGATACGAGGCGGTCGTAGCGACCCCGCAGATCTCTGTAGTCGGCATCGAGCACAGTCACGCGGTCCTGAAGGCCCTCCCGCAGTACCCGCTCGCGTGTACGCGCATACTGATTGGCTGAAATCGTCGTCGTGGTCACACGGCAGCCTCGTGTTCGCGCGGCGTGAAGGGCAAAGCCTCCCCATCCGCCACCGATCTCGACCACGTGGTGGCCGGAATGGATGCCGAGCTTGCGGCAGACCCGCTCGAGCTTGCTCACCGATGCCTCCTCCAGGCTCATGCCGGGCCGGTCAAAGACGGCGCAGGAGTAGCTCATGGTCGGGTCGAGCATCAGCTCGAACAGCTGATCTCCGAGGTCATAATGGGCGGCGATGTCCTTGCGAGCGCGCCGTCTGCCTCCCAGAGCCGCGAGCGACCTGGCCCTCTGAACCGGTCGCAGCGCGAAGGCGAGTCGCCGCCGGATCTCGTCGATGCGGTGCACGTTGCGCGCCGCGAGCCGGATTACCGCCGCCGGGTCGGGCGTATCCCAGAGCCCCTCCGCGTAACCCTCCGCGAGCCCCCGAGAGCCTCGCGCGAGCAGCGTCCAGGCCTGCTGGGAGTGGACGCGTACGGTGGCGTGCGATCCGCCCGCGCCAAAGCGCCGCTCCCGGCCGCCCTCGAGCACCACCAGCTCGCCAAATTGGACCCGCTCGAGCAGCTTTGAGGCCAGCCACCGAGCTGTGACCGCCGCGACGCTCTCCGCCGCCCGCGGGCTGCCACCCATGCGCTCAGCGCTCATCTGTCCCCTGCTCTGCAACTGCGCTCACAGCACCGTCTACGATACCCGCGCCAAAACGGTTCACAACCAGTCTTGCGACGTTTCGTGGCTCCCGCGAGCTTCACACGGTGATCGGCGGGCACCCGCTAAGGCAAGGCGCCATCGGTGCCGATGAGACCTCCGTGGGACTTCGCCCGATACTGCTGCGCACCGCCCCGCGCCCTGCCCTGACTCGCTGGCTGGCCTTCGTGATCTCCCTCGCCGCGGCCGGCTGCTTGGCCGTGCCGGCGGCACACGCTCAACTGGCACACACCGAAGGGCGCTCGGTCGGGGTTCGGACCCGCAGCGTGGGCCTCTATGAGGAACACGAAGGGAAAATGGTCATCGAGGCGCCCACCAACGAAACGGGGAGCCCGGTCGTGCCCTCGAGCTCGATCTACGCGGTCTATTGGGACCCCGACTACCTCTACCACAACGACTGGGAGAAGCTGATCGACCAGTTCCTCGGCAACCTGGAAGCGTCGAATGGATCGGACACAGTCTTCTCGGTCGATACGCAGTACACCGATCTGGCCGGCCAGCATGCCGGGCAGCGCTCGAGCTTCAAGGGCGCCTACACCGACACCGACAAATATCCGAGCACTGAAAACTGCTCCTCCACCGAACCCCTTCTCGGCGGCTCCCCAGTGTCCTGCCTGACCGACAAGCAGATCAGGGCCGAGTTGCAGAAGTTCATCCAGGACCACTCGCTTCCCACCGGCATGGGCACGATCTACTACGTGCTCACTCCCCCCGGCGTGAGCATGTGCCTGGAATCGGCGGGGACATCGTGCTCGGACTACGCGGGCGAACCGGAATCGACAAACCCCAGCTACGCGAACAGCTACTGCAGCTACCATTCTGCCATCGACCCTGGTCCCGGCGAACAGGGCAGCACCGAAACGATCCTTTACGGGGTCATCCCGTGGACCGCGGGCGGGCTCGGCGACGGCTCACTGGAACAGGTACCCGCATACGACTGCCAGGCGGGCGGATGGAAGCCTGGCAAACTCGAAGAATCCGCGGAGGAAGTGGAAAAAGAACCGACCCAGCAGGAGCCCAACCAGGACGGTCGCTCACCCGATGGCTGGTTCGACACCGGCCTTGCAGACCTGATCGTCAGCCAGATCGGCGTTCAGCAGCAGGACATCGTCACCGACCCGCTCCTGAACGCCTGGCACGACAAAATCGGCGGCGAAGTCACCGATGAGTGCCGTGACTTCTATGCCCCGGCGACCGGCGGCGGTAATAGCGCTCAGAAAGACACCGAAGCGGGCACGCTCTTCAACCAGACCTACGGCGAAGGCAGCTACTTCATAAACAACGCCTTCGATCTGGCGGCGACCGGCCTCGGCTATCCGGGCGTCCCCTGCCTGCACGGCATCTCGCTCGTCCCGAGCTTCACCATTCCAAGCACGGTCAACTCGGGTGAAATCGTGGGCTTCAACGGCATGGAGTCAGATGTGACCCTCGACTGGGGCACCGCCTACAAGTCGGGTAAAGCGACTCCCACCTACGCCACCTATGAATGGAACTTCGGCGACGGCACCACTGTAACCGGCTACGCGCCAGGTGCGCCCTCGGCCAACTCCCCAAGCACCTCGCCCTGCGAATCTCCCTGGATCGCTCCCTGCGCCGCCAGTGCCTTTCACTCCTATACCTACGGCGGCACATACCAGGTGACGCTGAAGATCACAGACACGGGCGGCAACGTCGCAAGCTTGACCAAGCCGATCACAGTCGAAGGGCTTGATGCGCCCTCTGGGGCCGCGCCCGGTGGATTGCCTGGTGGTGGCTCGCCGAGTGTGGTACCTCCCGGCGCTCTGGCGCCCACGAGCCCAACCAAACCCAAAGCCGGCTCCAAATCCTCCAAGGGCACCGGCGGATCCAAAACACCCCTGCCAAGACCTGTCGCGACTGCGATCGTAACGACCACTTCGCTTGGCAAGGCGGTCGAAGAGGGGCTCGACGTGCGCTATTCGGTCAATCAGCAGGTGGCGGGCCACTTCGAAGTGCTGATACCGACCCGGCTCGCCAAGCGCCTGAAGATCAAAGGCCAGGCCGCAAAGGGCCTGCCGAAGAGCATGGCGCGCCAGACGGTCATCGCCTACGCGCTGCTGGTCACCATACGCCGCGCGCATGGCACCATTAGCATCTCGATCCCTCCCACAGCTGGCGCTCGCCTCGCGAGCCTGCACCATGTGACCCTCACGCTGCGCCTCGCGGTGAGGAACGCTTCTCGCACACAGCCAAAGACCACGCTGCTCATGACAGCGGTCAAGCTGCGCGGCTGACGCCCGGCAGTATCGGTGCATCTGCCAACCTCACTCGCCAGGGGCTAGGATCGAGCCGGAGGTCTTCGGCGTACGTGCGCCGAAGCATGAATCGCGACGCTTCCGGGCAGAGGGATCGAAGTCATGCATGAGCCAGAACGCGAGGACCAGCAGCAGCTCCGGCGCCGCTCGATAGACACGATCAGGGCGCTGGCGATGGACGCCGTGCAAAAGGCGGGCGCGGGACACCCAGGCACCGCGATGGCGCTCGCGCCACTTGCCCACACGCTCTTCAGGGAAGAGATGGCGCTCAATCCCGAGGTACCCGGCTGGCCCGACCGCGACCGCTTCGTGCTCAGCGCCGGGCACGCCTGCGTGCTGCAGTATGCGCTGTTGCACCTCAGCGGCTTTGACCTCTCGCTGGCCGACCTCGAACAGTTTCGCCAGTGGGATTCGCGCACTCCGGGCCACCCCGAGCGCGGTCACACTCCGGGCGTGGAGGTGACGACGGGGCCACTTGGGCAGGGGATCGCAAACGCCGTGGGAATGGCGATCACAGAGAGGTTCCTGGCCGATCGATTCAACCGCCCAGGGTCGGAGATCGTCGATCACCGCACCTACGCGATCTGCTCCGACGGCGATCTGATGGAGGGGATCTCCCAGGAGGCGGCCTCGATTGCGGGCCAGTTCGGGCTCGACAAGCTCACCGTCTGCTACGACGAAAACCACATCACGATCGACGGCTCTACCGCGGTCTCCTTCGACGGGGAGAACCACGCCGCTCGCTTCGCCGCCAGTGGCTGGCACGTCCAGCGCGTGGAGGACTCCGAGGACGTCGATGCGATCAGCGCTGCGGTGCGGCGCGCGCGCGAGGAGCGAGAGCGCCCGTCGCTGATCGTGATCCGCTCGCACATCGCCTACCCGGCGCCGAATGCGTGCGACACGGCCAAAGCGCACGGGGCCCCGCTCGGCGAGAAGGAGGTGGCGCTCACCAAGCAAGCGATGGGCATGGATCCTGAGGAGAGCTTCCAGGTCGAGGCTTCCGTGTACGAGTACATGAGCCTGCGCGAGAAGGGCGCGGCCGCCCAGCGCGAGTGGGAGCAGCGGTTCGCGGGATGGCGGGAGCAATTCCCGGCGATGGCCACCGACTGGGATCTGGCATGGGCCGGTCGCTTGCGCGAGGGATGGCGGCAAAGCCTGCCGGACTTTGCGAGCGGTCAGGAAATCGCGACCCGATCGGCGGGCCAGAAGGTGATGGCGGCCTTCTCCGCCTTCGCGCCGACCGCGATCGGCGGTGCGGCCGATTTGGTCGAGTCGACCAAGACGCTCTACGAGGGCGCTGGCATATTCAGCCGCGCGCACTCCGGCCGCAACATCCCGTTCGGCATCCGCGAGCACGCGATGGGCGCGATCGTCAATGGAGCCGCAGCCCACGGCGGGGTCGTCAAGCCCTACGGCTCGACGTTCCTGATGTTCTCCGACTACATGCGGGGCAGCGTCCGTCTCTCGGCGCTGATGGGGCTGCCGGTCGTGTGGGTCTGGACCCACGACTCCGTCGGACTGGGCGAGGACGGCCCAACCCATCAGCCCGTCGAGCACGTGGCCGCGCTGCGCGCGATCCCGCACCTGTGGGTGCTAAGGCCCGCCGACGCGAACGAGACCACGCAGGCTTGGAGGGTTGCGCTCGAGCGCCAGGACGGGCCTGTCGCGCTGCTGCTCTCGCGCCAGAACCTGCCGGTCTTCGACCGTTCGGCCGGGCTTGGCGGCGCAGAGGGGCTCGAGCGGGGCGCCTATGTGCTCTTCGACTCGCGCGGCAGCGATGGCCAGGAGCTCGAGCTCGTGCTGATCGCCACCGGCTCGGAGGTCGCCCCGACCCTGCAGGCCGCTCAGGCGATCGCCGGTGAGGGGACCGCGGTGAGGGTGGTCTCGATGCCCTGCATGGATCTCTTCGAAGAGCAGCCCGAGGAGTACAGGCGTGAGGTGATCCCCGCCCACGTGCCCGGCCGGATGGCCGTCGAGGCGGCTGTCAGCATGAGCTGGTGGAGGTGGGTCGGGCCGGACGGCGAGGTGCTCGGGATCGATCGTTTCGGCGCCTCCGCCCCCGGCGCGATCGTGCTCGAGAAGCTTGGCTTCAGTGCCGCGTCGATCGCCGAGCGAGCACGGGCGCTGCGCGACCGTCTGCGCGACAGGGCGCACGCCGACGTGTGAGGCCGGCCCGTACCTGACGCCCTACCCTTGAACAAGAACGCTCACCTGCCGAACCCGACCACGCCCCAGAGCAAGGAGACCCCATGACCCAGGCACAGCTCTCACCGCTGCACCGGCTCTCGGCGCTTGGCCAGAGCGTGTGGATCGACTATCTCTCGCGGGACACGATCCACGGCGGGCAGCTGCAGGGGATGATCGAGGACGACGCGATCGTGGGTGCGACGTCCAACCCCACGATCCTGCAGAAGGCGATGACCTCCGGCGAGGCCTACGACGCCCAGATGCGCGGGTTGGCCGCGCAGGGGCTCGACGCCAAAGAGTGCTTCTGGGCGATGGCGCAGCAGGACATCGCCGACGCATGCGATCTGTTCGCGCCGGTGTGGGAGTCTGGCCACGGGCGCGACGGCTACGTCTCCCTGGAGGTCGATCCCAACCTTGCCTACGACACGCTCGAGAGCTACCGCGAGGCGATGCGGCTGCACGACACGGTCGACCGCCCGAACCTGATGGTGAAGATCCCGGCCACGCGCCCCGGGCTCGCTGCGGTCGAGGACGTGATCGCAAAGGGACGCTCGGTGAACGTCACGCTGATCTTCTCCCTGCAGCGCTACGCGGAGGTTGCCGAGTCCTATGTGCGCGGCATCGAGCGCCTGGTCGCCGAGGGTGGCGACCCGGCCCCCGTCGCCTCGGTCGCAAGCTTCTTCGTTTCGCGGATCGACACCGAGGCCGACCGCCGTCTGGAAGAGCTCGGCGCGCCGCCGAGCCTGCGTGGGCGCCTGGCGATCGAGAACGCGCGGCTTGCCTACAGTCATTGGGAGCAGATGTTCGGCGGTCCGCGCTGGGAATACCTGGCCTCGAAGGGGGCGACCCCGCAGCGGCTGCTGTGGGCCTCCACCTCCACGAAGAGCCCCGACTACCCGGATACCCTCTACGTCGAGCAGCTGATTGGCCCGGACACCGTCAACACGATGCCCAAGGAGACGATCGAGGCCTACCAGGACCACGGTGCCCCGATGCCCACGCTGCGCAAGGGCCCCGCCGATGCGCAGGCGCTGCTGGAGCAGCTCGAGCGGGCGGGCGTCGACTACGAGGACGTGACCGAGACGCTCGAGCGTGAGGGCGTGCAGAAGTTCTCCGACTCCTTCGAGCAGCTTCTGGGCGGCCTGCGGGAAAAGCTCGGCGCCCTCGCGCCGGCCTAGGGAGCGATGATCGGGGAGACCGACGGCAACGTCCCCGCGCCGCCGTCGCAGCGGGGCAGTTGGGCCCTTGCCACGCTCCTCGCCCTGCTCGGGGCCGGCATGCTGGCGGCGGTGCTGACCGGCCTGATCGGTTCCCGCAGCGTGCAGCCACCGGCTGTGACAGTGAGGGCGCTGACGCCGGCGCCGGCCGCCAGCAGCGTCGATCCCGCGACCGGCAAGCGTGTCTTCGCATCGGATGCGGGCACCGCGAGCAGGCGAGCCGCGATCGTGGCCCGTCCCTCAGGCAAGCCCGCGGGCGATGCCGCCGGGGTACGGGACGTGCTCGAAAGCGCCGTGCCGAGTGGCTGGATGGAAGGCTTCTATCCGATCTACGAAACGGCGCAGCGGACCTTTGGCGTCAACTGGCTGCTGATCGCCTCGATCCACGCTCAGGAGACCGCGTTCTCCACCGCGGCGGGTACCTACCACGGTCTCAACTTCGTCCACTGCTGCGGTGGGCCGATGCAGTTCAACGTGATCGATGGGCCCATCAGCACCTGGGATCTCGTCAAGGACTCCTACCGCGACGCTCCCCGCCCCGCTCGCTACGACCACCGCACTGGCCATCACCCCTCGATATACGACGACTTCGACTCGATCATGGCGGCGGCGCACCTGCTACAGCTCGACGGCGCTGGCTACTCGCTGGAGGACTCGGCCTGGTGGGCGGCCTACGACTACTACGGACACGATGCCCATGGCGTCACCTACGCCGATCAGGTGCTCGCCCGTGCGATCGGCTGGTCCCAGCACGGTTTCTGCTCCGACTGCGGGGTGAGCGACTCTCTCCTGGCGGCGGTCCAGGCCGCATATGGCGCTCCCGTCGATGCGCAGATCGAAGCCGAAGAAGCGCAGGCCGCACGCCTGGCGCGAGCGCGCCGCCAGCGAGCGCTCACCAAGGCGGCCGCACGGCGTCACGGCCGCACGGCGTCCAGGGTCCGCTCGGCAGCCGGGCGAACGGGCGCGGGCGCCTCAGGCTGAGGCCATCAGCTCGCCGGCGACCCTGTCGCTCGCGCCGGCCGTGCCTCCGAGCAGCCGACGCGTCAGTTGGCTGCGTCGGAAGAACAGCGGCGCGTCGTGCTCCCAGGTCGCGCCGATGCCACCATGGACCGAGATCATTGCCCGCGATGCGAAGTCGAGCGCTCTGCCGGCAACAGAGCGGGCGGCGTTTGCCGCCAGCGGGAACTCCGCGGGAGCGCCGTGCCGCGACCAACCGGCGTAGTAGAGCAGCGAGCGTCCGTTCTCCAGCTGCCGCAGCATCTCGGTAAGCGAGTGCTTGACCGCCTGATAGGAGCCGATCGCACGCCCGAACGTGTGGCGCTCCTTTGCGTAGGCGACCGAGACCTCGAGCGCGGTCTCCACGGCGCCAAGCGACTCGGCTGCGATCAGTGCCTGTGCCAGATGCCAGGCGCTCTCGAGTGCCTTGGCGCCGTCTGCAAAGACCTGCGCCTGCGCGCCGTCGAGCTTTACGTGGCCAAGCGAACGCGTCGCGTCATAACGGCGCACCGGGTCGATCTCCACGGCCGGCTGTGAAGCGTCGATCGCTACCGCGACCACCACGTCGTCGAGCAGCGCCGCTGCGACCAGCAGCTCGGCGCCGGGCGCATCGGGTACGAAGGCGACCTGGCCGCTCACGCGTACCTCGCCGGAGTCGGTTCGCTCGGCAATGGGGAGCGGCGCGCGCGCCGCTCCGTGGGTCGGGTCGCAGCTCCACTGCCGCATGAGGTCACCGGGCGGCTCGGCGGGCAGGTAGGCTGCGCGGCGCTGGCCGCTTGCCAGCTGCTCGAGCAGCTCATTCTCGGCGCCCGCCTCCTGTAGCACGGCGCTTGCCGGCAGATGCCCGAGCAGCGGGACGCCTGCGAGCACCCGGCCGCACTCGCTGAGCACGAGCATCGCGTCGAAGACGTCCAGGCCCGCCCCGCCGTGGGACTCATCGATCAGCAGGCCAGGCCAGCCGGCCTCCTTGGCGGCGCCCCAGAGGTCCGGCAGGGCGTCCTTGCCGTCGAGTGCGTCCCGCGCCGCTTCGAGGGTGTTGTAGCGCGAGAGGGTGCCTCGCGCGGCCTCGCGCAGCAGGACCTGCTCATCTGAGAGTGCGAGGTTCATGCCTTGCTTGCCTCCTTCGCGCGCAGCTCCGAGAACGGAATGCCCTTGTCAAGGCGCGGCTCCGGCGGCAGGCCGAGCACGCGCTCTCCGATTGTGTTGCGGAGGATCTCTTCGGTCCCGCCTGCGGACTTCAGGCCCGGCAGGAAGGAGATCATGTACGACCATTCGCCCCCGCCCTCCAGCGCGTCGGGGCCAAGCACATCGGCGATCAGATCGCCGGCTTTGATCGCGCCGTTTACGATCGTGACCTTCGCGAGGCCTGCCTCGGGACCCGGGATCTGGCCGCGCTGCAGTGCGCTCAGCGTGCGGTAACCGGTGAACCGCACCGCCATCAGTTCGCTTGCCAGCTCGCCGAGGCGCGCGCGCACCTCGGGGTCCCGGCGGGCGTGTGCATCGCTGGCGATCGCCTTGGCGAAGCGGTTGGAGTTGTAGCCAAGCCCCTCGCCACCGAGACCGATCGTCACCCGCTCGAACATCAGCGTCGTAAGGGCGGTACCCCAGCCCGCGCCGACACCGCCAACGACTGCGTCGGCGTCGAGGCGCAGATCGTCGAAGAAGACCTCGTTGAACTCCGCCTCACCTGAGATCTGGCGCAGCCCGCGGACGGTCACGCCATCGGCGTCCATCGGCACGATGAACATGGTCAGGCCCTTGTGCTTTGCGACGTCCGCGTCGGTCCGTGCAAGCAGCAGCCCGTAGGAGGCAAACTGGGCGTTGGTGGTCCACACCTTCTGGCCGTTCAGGAGCCACCCTCCATCGTCGGTCTGCTGGGCGCGCGTCTGCACCGCCGCCAGGTCCGAGCCCGCGGCGGGCTCGGAGAAGAGCTGGCACCAGACCTCGTCGCCGTGCAGCATCGGGCCCAGGTAGCGGCCCTTCTGCTCCGGGGAGCCGTGCGCGATGATCGTGGGGCCGAGCATGCCGACGCCGATCGCATCGAGGTATCCCGGGCACTCCCGCCGCCGCGATCTCCTGGTTGCAGATCACCTGCTCGATCGGACCGAGACCCTGGCCGCCGTACTCCGTAGGCCAGGTGACCCCCGCAAGCCCGCCCTCGGCGAGCTTTCCCTGCCAGACCCTGCGCGCGGCGATGATCTCCTGCTCGTCCGTGAGCGCGTCGGGGCCGCGCAGCACCGGCGCCTGCCCGCGGTGCTCCTGCAGCCAGGCACGGACCCGCGTCCTGTGTGCCGCCTGCTCTGGTGTGTCGTCGAGATCCACCTGAAGTCTCCTTTGGCTGGCCGGCCAGTCTTTCGAGCTTGCAAGCCTACACGCCGGCTGGAATCGGTGGGTGAGGCACCGGGCGCAGGCGGTATATCCGGTCGAAGGCCGCATCGAGCAGCGCCGCTGCCTGAGTGCCGGGCGCGGTCGAATCGAGCAGCACGACGCCAAGCTGCACGCCGTCTCGCTGCGCGGTGGCCACGAGGCACGGACCCGCGGCTTCGGTGTAGCCGGTCTTCAGCCCCGTCGTGTCCGGATAGCCGTAGAGCAGCAACGGGTTGTTGTTCGACAGGAACAGCTTGCCGCCCTTGATCGGGAAGTGCAGGACAGCCGTGGCGTTGCGTGTGATCCGTGCGATCCGCGGCTTGGCCAGGTCGTCATGGGCAAGCTCGGCAAGATCCGCGGCGCAGGAGAAGTTGCCGGCGTCGTAGTAGCCGGAGGGGGAGGAGTAGCGCGTGCAGCCAAGCCCGAGGCGAGCCGCTTCCTGGTTCATCTGCCTCACGAAGCGCGGCACGGTGCCGGCGACGTGCTGCGCGAGCGCCACCGCCGCATCGTTTCCAGATGGCAGCAGCAGCCCATAGAGCACCGGTTCGATGTCGACTCGCTTGCCGAGCGACAGCAGCCCCACTTTCGAGCCGGGCATGTCCTCAGCCTGCCTGGTGATCAGCACGCGCGAGGCGGGGCTGGTCGACTCGACCGCGATCAGCGCGGTCATCATCTTTGTCAGGCTCGCGATCCGCAGTCTCCTGTAAGGGTGCAGCTGCCAGAGCACCGCGCCGGTGTCGAGGTTCACCACGATCCCTGCGCGCGGTGGGCTCGCAAAGCCCAGATGCATCGGGTCCGCGACGGGACTGCCGATGTGCAGCGGCAGCTCGGGTGCGCCCATCGCCAGTCCGCTGGCCGAGCGCGCGCGAGGAGTCGCGGCCTTCGGTCTGGCGGCGTGGCGATGGCCGGCGGCCGAGGAGTCGTGTGCGTTCCCGCTGGAGAGCGGGCCAAGCAGGAGCGCTGCGGCTATGGCCGCGAGAATCGCGATCGCCATGGCAGGCAGGACGCCGGGGTGCAGCCGGCCCCGGCGATGACCGCGCCGGCCACGGCGAGGACTGCGGCGACGGCGTGGCGAGCGTCCGGGTGCAATGAATGGCGACTGGCTCATCTCAAGGAGGATCGCGCAGTGCCCCGACGATACCGGCGGCGATGAGCGCCAGCACGAGCAGCGAGATCACAGCGGAGGCGACACCGCCGATGGAGAACCCCTCCCGCTCGATCACGGTCAACGTGAGGAAGCCGAACCCGGCGAGGAAGACGACGCCGAGGAGTCCGATCAGCAGCCGGCGCATGACGCTAGACAGCCGACCGCGCCGGCGCGAGCGAACGGTGTGCGAGTGGCCGAGCGCACGTCAGGCCCACCGCTATCGCCGCCAGATGCGCAAACCAGGCCCCTCCGATGCTCGCAAGCGGTTCGTCGAGACCCGCGCCGAGCGCCGCCTGCAGCGCAAGCCACACCGCGACGAAGACGACCGCCGGGACTGCCAGCACGTTCGAGAACAGCGGCGCGAAGAGCACCGAGTGCACGCGTGCGGTGGGGTGGAGGGCGATGTGAGCGCCGAGCACGGCTGCCGCGATGCCGGCGAAGGCGAGCGTCGGGGCGCCCGTGCGTGGACCCGCCGCCAGCTGCGCCGCGAGCGCGACGAGCGCGCCCAGCGCCATCAGCAGGGCGTACCGAGGGCGGCGAAGCCCGTCCTCCACGCTCTGGCCGAAGATCGTCAGCACCGCGACACAGAGGATCATCTGCAGCGCACCGCCGTGCAGCAGCGAGCCAAGCCATGCGCCTGCGCCGACCGCGACCACGGCCAGGGTCAGGAGCGGAAAGCGCTCGCGCGAGACGTTGTCCTTCAGCGGAACGAGGATCGAGCGAGCTTACCGGCGAAGCTGGCCGCACACTCGCGGTGGCGGCAGGCGAGGCCGCGGAAGGTGCGGCACGCTCGATGCTCGGAGGTCTAGGAGGCGGCGCTCTTCGCCGCGGCGAGCGGTCCCTGGCCGGGCAGCAGTTCCACCCCGGCGCCGTCTGCGTGGCGGTCGGCGTGGTAGGAGGAGCGCACCAGCGGGCCTGCTGCGACGTGGTCGAACCCGAGCGCATAGGCGGCGCGCTCCAGGGCCGCGAACTCGTCCGGGTGCCAGTAGCGCACGATCGGCAGGTGGCGCTCGGAGGGACGCAGGTACTGGCCCACCGTGATCACCTGGACGCCGTGATCGCGCAGCGCGCCGAACGTCTGCACCATCTCCTCATGGGTCTCGCCGAGTCCAACCATCAGCCCCGACTTCGTGACGACCTCATCGTCGCCCATCTCCTTTGCCAGACGCAGCACCCTGCAGGAGCGCGCGAACTCCGATCCCCGCCGCGCGATCGGGTAGAGACGGGGCACCACCTCGACGTTGTGGTTGAAGACGTCAGGGCGCTCGGCGATCACCTTCGCAAGCGGCATCTCCTGCCCCTGGAAGTCGGGCGTGAGCACCTCCACACGGCAGCCCGGCGCCTGGCGGCGGACCTGGCGGATCACGCCGACGAAGGCGGAGGCGCCCTTGTCCGGGAGGTCGTCGCGGTCCACGGAGGTGATCACGGCGTGGCGCAGGCCCATGCGCGCGATCGACCGGGCCACGCGCGCGGGCTCGAGCGGGTCGTTCCAGGTCGGCTTGCCCGTCTTCACGTTGCAGAAGCCGCAGCGACGCGTGCAGGTGTCGCCGAGGATCATGAACGTGGCGGTGCCGCGCTCCCAGCACTCGCCGACGTTGGGGCACGCGGCCTCCTGGCAGACGGTGTGGAGGTTCTCGGCTTTGATCATCTCGGTCAGCGCCCGGTAGCGCTGACCGCCCGGCGCGGGCACCTTGAACCACGGCGGCTTGCGCTCCCGCAGCGGCCTGACCTCGGGCCCGAGCACCTTCAGCACGTCCATGCCGCCCGGGTTCGATCTGGAGCGAGTGGCGCTCATGCCGCCACCGGGGCGGCGGCGAGCCCGAGCGCGGCCGCATCGACGTATCTGGCACGGCATCCGTGGAGGGCCGCATACCGCTCCACGATGTGCGCGCTCGTGCGCTCCAGGTCGGCCACCGCTCCGATCTCGCTCGCGACCGAGGTCATGCTCACGCCGGAGAGACCGCAGGGCACGATCCATTCAAACGGCGCGAGGTCGTTGAGCACGTTGACCGCGAATCCGTGGGTGCTCACGCCACGCGAGAGATGCACCCCAAGCGAGGCGATCTTGCGGTCCCCAACCCACACACCGGTCCAGTCGGGGCCCTCCTGGCAGCGCGAGCGGGCGGAGATCCCCTCCTGCCCGAGCGCGGCGACGATCGCCGCCTCGATCCTCCGCAGGTGGGCGAGCACGTCGCTCACGCCCACGATCGGGTAGCCGACGAGTTGCCCGGGCCCGTGATAGGTGACGCGTCCGCCGCGATCGGTGGGCACGATCTCGATGCCCCGGCTGCGGTAGAAGTCCTCGCCCAGCGTGAGCTCGGCATCCTCGGCGCGGCGCCCGCGCGTGTAGACCGGCGGATGCTGCAGCAACAGCAGGGTGTCGGGGATCTCCGTGGCCCTGCGCCTGGCGGCGACGTGTTCCTGGGTCCCAACCCCTTCTCGATAAGGGACCGTACCGAGCTGGCAGACCCACATCTCAGGGATTTCGTCGCTCGGCGGGCTCATGGCGCTGCCCTTAGCCTAGCGTCCGCGGTCAGTCGCTCACCGCGATCCAACGGTCGAGGAACTCGGCCGCCTCCATCTGGGCAAGCTCTTCGCGCAGCATCCGCATGAGCTCCCTGGCGCGCGGTGCCGGGCAGTCCCAGTAGAGCACGACCTCGCCGCTATCGACCTCGACGATCTCGACGTGGTCGACGCGCTCGTGATGGGCGAGGATCGCCGGCAACATGCCGCCGCGGCGCACGATCAGCCGATAGGCCTCGCGCGCCCTCATCCAGCTTGCACCTGCAGTCCGGACGGGGTGGTCGAGAGCGAGCCACCGCTCTGCTGCGCGCCCGTGGCGTCGCATCTCTGTCGGCTCATGATCCATTCGAGCGCGAGCTCGCGCTCGAGCGTCGCGCCGGGGATCGCGATCGCCGGCAGCCGGCTCACGCCGCGCTGCAGCGCAAGCTCTCCCGCCGCGCCCAGCCGCCTGGCCGTGGAATGCGCCTGCACCGCGCCGAGCACCGCGCGAGGATGCATCTCGCATGCCGCCGCGGCCAGGAGCACGAAGTCCTCGCGGTCGAGCGCGTGACCGCCTGCAAAGGCCTGCCTGAACGCCGCCTGCGCAAATGGCACGATGCGGCCGATCTCCTTGGCGTAGGTCGCAGCCAGCATCGCAAGCTCGCTGCCATACGGAAACGGGCTTGGCCAGCGGATCGGCGGCAGGCCAAGCCGATGCGCCTGACGCTCCACATCCTCCTGGAAGGCCTCGAGCTCGGCCTGGCATCTGAAGGCCTCGCAGCTACCGCCCGCCGGCAGGCCACTTGCGCTCACGGGCAGCCACTGGAGCGGAGCGTCATGGTCTGCGTGCAACACGCGCTCGGCTGCCAGATAGCAGAGCGGATCGGCGAGGTCGAAGCAGAACAGGCTTGCGGGCGTCGCGCTCATCTTCTGAGCGTATCCGCCGCGCGGCGGCCGATGTTGCAGGCGCTCGGCCGGCGGCAGATTCCGACTAGCCGTGAATCAGCCAGCGATCCGCGGCCCGGCCGGCTTCCATCACGGCCTCCGAGAGGGTCGGATGGCCGTGCACGATCCGTGAAAGCTCAGGAAACCCGCCCTCCAGGGCTCGCAGGTTGACGAGCTCTTGGATCAGCTCGGTCGCCTTGCTGCCGACGATGTGTCCGCCGAGCAGCTCGCCGTAGCGGGTCTCGCCGACCACCTTGACGAGCCCCGTCCGGTCACCGTAGACAGTGCCTCCACCGACCGCGCCATAGGACACCTTGCCGACCACGACGTCGTACCCCTGCTCCTTTGCCTGCGCCTCGGTGAGCCCGAATGAACCGACGTTCGGCGTGCAGAAGGTGGCCCGTGGGATGTCCGAGTAGGAGAGCGGATGGGTGGGTCGCCCGGCGGCGTCCTCGACGGCGATGATCCCCTCATCCGATGCCTTGTGCGCGAGGGCCGGGCCGGGCACGATGTCGCCGATCGCATACACGCCCGGCCTGCTCGTGCGTTGTGCGCCATCGACCTTGACGAGGCCGCGCTCGTCGAGCTCGACGCCCGCCTCGGCGATCCCGAGGGCCTGGACGTCCGGTCCCCGGCCAGCCGCGATCACCAGCCAGTCGACCTCGGCGCTCTGCGCGCCATAGGTGAAGCGCACCGAGCTCTCGCCCGCCTCCACACCCTCGATTGGCGTGCCGGTCGCGACCGTCATGCCCTGCCGCTTGAGGCCGCGCTCGACCAGCCGTGAGATGTCTATGTCCTCGGTCGGCAGCACCCTGTCCAATGCCTCGAGCAGGATCACTTCGCTGCCAAGCCGCGCAAAGCCGGAGGCGATCTCGGCGCCCGAGGCGCCGGCGCCGACGACGGCGAGCCGCTTTGGCAGCTCGCTGAGTGCCCAGGCCTCCTCGGTGCCGATGATCGGCCCGCCGAACTCGGCGCCTGGGAGGCCGCGCTTGACCGACCCGGTGGCGAGGATCACGGTGCGGGCGCCGATCTGCCGGGTGCCGACTGCAACTCCCACGCCCTCGCCGGCGCTGTTGCCCTGCGGGGCGAGCGCCGCCTCACCCTCGATCAGCTCGATCCCGTTCTTCTTAAAGAGCCCCGCGACGCCGCCCGTAAGCGTCGAAATCACCTTCTCGCGCCGCTTCTGGATCGCCTGGTAGTCGACCTCGATGCCGGTGAGCTTGATGCCGAACTCCTGCGCCTCGCGCACCTCGCTCAGCAGGTCGGCTGAGCGCAGGACCGCCTTGGCGGGGATGCAGGCGTAGTTCAGACAGCGCCCGCCGACCGCGTCCTTCTCGACGACGGCCGTCTTCATTCCCAGCTGCGCGGCGCGGATCGCGGCGACGTAGCCGCCAGGCCCGGAACCGATTACTACACAATCAAATGTCTCCTCAGCCATGGGCGCGAGACTATCAGCCGTCAACCGTGCGGCGTCGGCGTGCGTTCGGTTGCCTGGATGCGGCCCATCACCCGCACGAGCTTCCAGAACAGCACCCCGCCGACTGCGACCGCGAGAAGGCAGGCGCCCGCCGCCAGCAGTGTCCTTGCGAGTACGAGCGCCAGGCAGGCGATCAGCACCTGGAAGGCGAGCAGGCCCTCGAAGCCGAGGACCGCCCAGTAGCGGAGCCTGAACATGTTCACCGCAAGCAGAAGCAGCACCGCCGCCAGGAACACGCCGCCTGGAACCGAGCCGCCGTGCTTTGAGAGGTCGTGGCTGCTCAGCACGCCCGTGATCACTGCGGCCGCGAGCAGTGCCGCGACGGCGACGCAGAGCAGCAGCGCCACCGGCCGCTCGCCCGGTGCAAGCGGCGTCAGTGCCGCGCGTGCAAGCTCATCGCGCGCGGCCGAGGTCCGGGGCCGTTGCTCGGCGTCCTGCTCGATCTCAGCCATCGCGCTGCAGAAGCGCGACGCACTCGACGTGGTGCGTCTGCGGGAACATGTCGACCGGCCGTACGGTGGTTAGGCGCCATCCCGCCTCGGTCAGCTGGGCGGCGTTCGGCGCAAGCGTGGTCGGGTTGCAGGAGACGTAGACGATCCGCTTGGGTTGGCAGTCGATGATCCTCCGCACCACTTTCTGGGAGAGCCCGGCGCGCGGCGGATCGATCATCACCACGTCTGGCCGCCCCGCCTGCTCGAGCAGCTGCGGGAGCACGAGCCGCGCGTCGCCGGCCAGGAAGCGTGCGCCCTGTACGCCGTTTCGCTTCGCCGCGGCCTCCGCGTCGTGAACGGCCTCCGGAACGACCTCGATGCCCCACAGCTCGCCCGCCCGCGGCGCGAGCGTGAGTGCGATCGTGCCCGTCCCGCAATAGAGGTCGAAGACGCGCTCGTAGCCTCCCAGGGCGGCGTAGTCGGCGGCGATGCCGTAGAGCACCTCGGCCATCTCGGTGTTGGTCTGAAAGAACGCCTGCGGGGAGATCCGCAGATCCAGTTCGCCGAGCCGCTCCGGCAGCTGGCTCTCGCCCCAGACGAGCTCTGTGATGCCCCCGCCTGTGCTCTCGGCCAGGCTGCGCGTCTGCGTCCAGAGCACTCCGGAGATCGCCTCTTCGCCGAGGGCGGAAACGAGTGCGGTGGCAAACGACTCGATCTCGAGCTCACCGGGCGTGGAGACGAGCCGGATCTGCAGCTTGCCGGTGCGCCTGCCCTCGCGGACCACGAGGTTTCGCAGCCGCGCGCGTCCGTCGGGACCGGGGCCCGTCCTTGCGTCTGGCTGCTCGTGGCGGCGTCGGTGCGGAGCCGCGCTTGCCTGTTCGGAGTCCGGATCCTGGATCGCGGGCCCGACGGCGCGCTCCCACGGGCCAAGTCCTTGCTCCAGAGCCCACCCAAGCGCGATCTCGCGGGCGCGATTGCCAAGCTCCGAGGCCAGCAGGCAATCCTCGATCGCAACGACCCTGTTCCACCCCGCTGGGGCGTGGAATCCACAAACTAGCTCACCGCCCGGGCCGCTGCCGAATGAGTACTCGAGCTTGTTGCGGTAGCGCCACTGCTGAGTGGCCGGGACGATCTCCTGCAGCTCGAAGCCGTCGAGGTGCCCGATCCGGCGCAGTGCGTCCTGCACCTGTTCGTGCTTGATCTCCAGCTGGCGCTCGTAGGGAAGCACCTGCCAAGCGACTCCCGGGTGCGCGGCCTTCGGCGCGATCCGCTCCGGTCCGGGCTCGAGGATCTCGACCGTGCGGGCGTGGGCATAGGCGCGCTTTCGCTTGTGCACGAACGCGCGCACCCGGTCCCCGGGGATCGCGCCGGCGACGAATACGACGTAGCCCTCCGCGCCGAAGCGCGCGACGCCCTCGCCGCCATGTGCAAGCGAGTCGATGCTCAGCTCGATCTCCTCGCCGCGCTCTGGCCGCCGCGCCTTCATCGCGGGAGTGCTCACGCGACGGCTCCCGCCGCGCTGTCCGCCGGCGCCGGGGCGGGCCGATGCCCGCCGGCGGGCGCGAGCAACAGCTCCAGTAGGGCCTTCTGGGCGTGACGGCGGTTCTCGGCCTGATCCCAGATCCGCTGCCGCTCGCCGTAGAGCACCTCGGCGGTGATCTCCTGGCTGGGATGGGCGGGCAGACAGTGCAGCGCGAAGGCGCCCTCAGCCGCAGCATCGAGCAGCGCGTCGTCCAAGCGGTAGGGGGCGAGCGCGGAGAGGCGATCGGGCTCCTCCTCCTGGCCCATGCTGACCCACACGTCGGTGCAGAGGACCTGCGCCCCTGCGACCGCCTCGTGAGGGTCCTCGCAGAGCGTGAGCGTGCCGCTCGCCTGCGGCGGGAGCGCGAGATCCGGCTCCAGCGCATAGCCGACAGGAGATGCCACCGCAACGTGCATCCCAGCCAGCGTGCCGAGCACCGCCAGCGACCGCGCGACATTTGTCCCATCCCCGAGATAGGCGATCTTCAGGCCGGCCAGCGCGCCACAGGCCTCCTGCACGGTGAGCAGGTCGGCCAGCGCCTGGCAGGGGTGGTGAAGCTCACTGAGCATGTTGAAGATCGGGATCGAGGCGTAGCGCGCGAGCTCCTGCAACCCGGCGTCGGGCCCAGTCCGCATGCCGGCCGCGGCAACCTGGCGCGAGAGCACGAGGGCGGTGTCGCGGATCGCCTCGCCGCGAGAGAGCTGCATTTCGTCCGCGCGAAGCACAACGGGGTGCCCGCCGAGCTCCGATACACCCACATCGAAGGAGGTGCGGGTACGCGTCGAGGGCTTCTCGAAGATGAGCGCGATACTGCGTCCGTCAAGCGCGCGGCTTGCGAGCGGATCGGCCTTCAGCTCGCGCGCGCGCTCGAGCAGGCCAAGGAGCTCTGAAGGGGAGAGCTCGGCGCCTGTGAGGAAATGACGTGGCACCCCGTCAGTCTACGCGCCATCTGATCGAAGGCTGCCGTCTCGCAGCCACGGCCTGCCGGTTATGCTCGATCTGTAAAGGGTCCAAGCAAGGAGGGGCAGTTGAGCAAGGTGAGAAAAGGGGGAGTTGGGCTGGCTTGCATCGCGCTCGTGCTGCTTGTGGCAGGGTGCGGGTCTGGAGGGTCCGGCGGCGGCGCCCATTCGACGTCGGCCTCCAAATCGATCGCCAAGCCCAAGCGGGAACGGGGTCTCGAAGTCGATTCGGAGAAATCGATCCAGTACGCAAAGGTGCCCTCCTCGGCGGCGACGCAGAGCGGCACCGTGCAGATCGCCTACCGCAACATCGCGATCGAACCGGACGCCGTGAGGGTGAAGGTGGGCAGCACGATCAGGTGGACCAACTACGACTCGGCGCCCCACAACGTCACCAGCGAGGGCGGACCGATGCACTTCTCCTCCGGCAACTTCGGCGAAGGCCACTCCTTCGAGCTGAAGGTGGTCAAGACGGGCGTGATCCACTACGAGTGCACGCTGCAGCCGACCACGATGAACGGCACGATCGAAGTCGTCAGCTAAAGCTCGGCCAGCCCCGCCTCGGGCGTGGAAGCCGTTGCGTGCAGCCGGCGCGGGATCCGACCGGCCAGCCGCGCAAGCCGCCCCGCCTCCACGGCGCCCCTCATCGCCGCGGCCATTCTCACGGGAACCGCGGCGCGCGATATCGCGCTTGCCACCATCACCGCATCGCAGCCGAGCTCCATCGCGACCGCGGCATCGGAGGCGGTGCCGATCCCGGCGTCGAGCACGACCGGCACGCTCACCGCCTCGCGGATCAGCGCGAGGTTGTAGGGGTTGCGAATCCCCATCCCGCTGCCGATCGGGGCGCCGAGCGGCATCACCGCGGCGCAGCCGACGTCCTGCAGGCGCCGCGCGAGCACCGGATCGTCGGTCGTGTAGGGCAGCACGGTGAAACCCTCCTCCACGAGCTCCTCTGCGGCGCGCAGCAGCTCGGGCGCGTCCGGCATCAGGGTATCCTCGTCGCCGATCACCTCGAGCTTGACCCAGTCAGTGCCAAACGCCTCCCTGGCGAGCTTCGCCGTCAGCACGGCATCGCGCGCGGTGTGGCAGCCGGCGGTGTTGGGCAGCACCTCGACGCCCGCGCGGGCGAGCACGTCCAGGAGCGACCCCGGCGGGCCCGCGCCCTCCCCGGGTCTTGGCGCCTGGATCCGCCGCAGCGCCACAGTGGCGATCTCGCTGCCGCTTGCCTCGAGCGCCTGCGCCATCAGGTCCATCGAGGCGAAGCCGCCCGTGCCGGAGATCAGCCGCGAGCGCAGCGTCCTGCCGCCGATCGATAGCGGCTCGTCCAGCATCTGCGTCTGCTGCAGCGCTCCCATCAGCCCCCCTGCATAGCAGTAAGCGCCTCGACCCGCGCGCCGTCGTGCAGCGCGTAGGCCTCCCAGTGGGTGCGCGGCACCACCTCGCCGTCGACGGCCACGGCCACGCCCTTTGTCTGGTCGGTGATGCCGATGTCCTGCAGTGCAGCCAGCAGGCTCACGCCCGCCGCCAGCTCCACGTGCTCGCCGTTGAACAGGATCATGCGGCGGCCACGACGCTCATCGCCTGCACCACGAGCTCGGCGGTAGGGAGCGAGCAGGATCCCGTTGCGGTAGTGGCCGGTCGCCCAGATCAGCCCCCGTGGCTGCGCCGGGCCGACCAGCGGCAGGTTGTCGGGCGTGCCCGGGCGAAAGGAGACCGAGACCTCTTCGAACTCGAGCTCCGCGATCCCGGGCACGAGCTCGTATGCCTCGCGCAGCAGCTCGTATATGCCGCCCGCGGTCGGACTCTCGTAGAAGCCGCGCTCCTCGACCGTCGCGCCGAGCACGTAACGTCCGTCGCCGCGGGGCACGATGTAGCCGCCCTCGTAGCGCAGCACGCGGGTGATGAGGCCCGGCCCCGCGGGTCGCGCAGCCGCAGGATCTGTCCCTTCACCGGACGCACGTCGGGCAGCGCGCCACCGGCAAGGCCCTCCACCACACCGCTCCAAGCGCCTGCGGCAAGCACCACCGTGCGCGCCCTCACGCGCGCGCCGCCGGCCAGTCGCAGCCCAAGCAGGGCCCCGTCGCCGTCCATCTCCACGGAAGCCGTCCCGGCATCCTCCACGAGCCGCACGCCCGCACGCTCGCACGCGGCTCGCAGCGCCCTCGCCACGAGCCGCGGTTCGACGCTGTGGTCCTCGGGTGCTTCGAGCGCCATCCGCACGCGTGGCGCCAGCGCCGGCTCGAGCTCGCGCGCCTGGCTGCCGCGCAGGCGCCGGGTCGCAAGGCCTAGCGAGTCGCGCAGCTCGCTCTGGCGCTCGAGCTCGCGCGCCTCGTCGCCGTCACGGGCGAGCATCAGCGTGCCGCTTCGATGCAGACCGACCTCGACGCCGCTTGCAAGCGAGAGCTCCGCCGCGAAGCCTGGCCACATGCGCGCTGAGCGCAGGCTCAGCTCGAGTGCTGCCCGGGCGGCCGGCCCGAAGTCCGCCTCGGCGACCGGGGCGAGCATGCCGGCCGCCACGCGCGAGGCGCCAGCGCCCACGCGGTCGCGCTCGAGGAGCAGCACCTCGTGGCCGAGCTGCCGTGCGCGCCAAGCGCAGGCAAGGCCGATCACTCCACCTCCGAGCACTGCGGTCTCGACACTCTCGTGCGCAGGCGATGCCATCGCTCTGATGCTAGCCCTGGCGGCGGCTTGCCCGCGCGTGGAACACTGCCGGCATGAACGATGATGCCGTCTATGTCGTGGCCGAGGGAGAGCACCGCCGCGATCGCCTTGCCCGCGCGCGGCTCTACCTGGTCTGCGACGCTCGCCCCGGCGGCCGTTCGCTCTCGCAAGTGCTACCCGCAGCGATCGCGGGCGGAGTGGACGTCATCCAGCTGCGCGAGAAGGACCTGACCGAGCAGCAGGTGCTGCCGAGGGCCAAGGAGGCGGCGCAGATATGCCAAAGTCTCGGCGCGCTCTTCATTCTCAACGACTGGCCGCAGGCGGCCCGCGAATGTGGCGCCGACGGCGTGCACGTCGGCCAGGAGGACATGCGGCCCGCACAGGTGCGCGAGATCGTCGGTCCGCAGATGCTGATCGGCCTCTCCACGCACGCCCCGAGCGAGATCGAGGCCGCCGCGTCCGAGCCCGTGGACTACATCGGCGTCGGTCCCGTGCACCAGACGCCGACCAAGCCGGGGCGCCCAGCGGTGGGCGTCGAGCTCGTGGAGTACGCCGCCGCCCGGGCCCGCCACCCCTTCTTCGCGATCGGCGGAATCGACGCCGGCAACCTTGGCGCGGTGCTCGACGCAGGAGCGGAGCGGGTGTGCGTGCTGCGGGCGATCGCAGCCGCCGCGGACCCGGGGTCGGCCGCCCATGAGTTGCGTGGGCGCCTGGACGCTCTCCCGCTTCGCTAGCCTCTGGCCGGCATGCGCGCAGCCACCATCCGCGACGGTGAGATAGCGATCGAGGAGCACCCCGACCCTCGGCCGGGCGCCGGTGAGGTGCTTGTGAGAGTTCGTGCCGCCGGGCTCAACGGGGCAGACATGATGCAGCGGCGAGGGCTCTATCCCGCGCCCAAGGGGTCGCCGCAGGACATTCCCGGGCTCGAGCTGGCCGGCGAGGTGGCCGAGCTCGGCCCCGGCGCGGATCGCTTCGAGCTCGGCGATCGCGTGATGGCGATCGTCGCCGGAGGCGGCCAGGCGGAGCTTGCCGTGGTGCACGAGCGACAGCTGATGCCGGTTCCCGAGGGCCTCTCCTGGGCACACGCCGGCGGCGTGCCGGAGGTCTTCACGACCGCGCACGACGCGCTCTTCACCCAGGCCGAGCTGCGCTGCGGCGAGCGCCTGCTCGTGCACGGCGGCGCGGGCGGCGTGGGCACGGCGGCGATCCAGATCGCGGCGGCCGCCGGGGTCCGGGTGAGCGCGACGGTGCGAAACGAGGCGCTGCGCGGGCAGGTCGCGGCGCTCGGGGCCAAGACGCTTGCGCCGGATGACTTCGAGGGCTCGGGCGCCTACGACGTGATCCTGGAGCTGGTCGGCGCCCCCAACCTGTCTGCCAATCTCAGCGCGCTGGCCGAGTGCGGCCGGATCGTGGTGGTCGGCGTGGGCGGCGGCGCGAAGGCCGAGCTGAACATGCTCGCGCTGATGGGCAAGCGCGGGCGCATCCACGGCTCGATGCTCCGTCCCCGCGCCCTGGAGGAGAAGTCGATCGCGACCCGCCGCGTGGAGCGCGAGGTGCTGCCGCTGATCGCCTCGGGCAAGGTCGGTGTGCCGATCGCCGAGACCTTCCCCCTGGAGGAGGCGAGCGCCGCCTACGATCGCTTCGCCGCGGGCGGCAAGCTGGGCAAGATCGTCCTTACGATCTAGGGCAGGGCCCGCGCCCCGCCCGTTTGCCGCGCCTCAATACGGCGGCTGCGCCGCGTACCAGTCGCCGAGCTTCCTGAAGGCATCCCAGAACTCGCGCTTGGCGCCCTGTTCGTCAAGCGAGCCGTCGATGTTCGGCACGTACAGCGCCTCGATGCTCGGCGTCAGGCGCTGGACCTCGCCGAGCCTGGGCGCAAGCTCCCGCGCCAGCGGCACTTCGAGGTCGTTGAGGGTCTCGAGCGCATCCAGACCCATCACCACGATGATCTTCGGCTGCACGATCGCGATCTCCTCGACCACACGCGAGAGGCAGCCGAAGTCCGCCAGCGAGGGATCGGCGAGCGGGCACTTTGCGCAGACGGTGCCGTAGACGCCAAGCGGATCTATCGAGAGCCGCTTGAAAGCCTTCATCAGGGCGCCGCCGGCGCGCCCGTAGAAGGCGACGCCCTCCTCGATCTCCGACGGTATCGGCGCGTGCTTGAGCAGCATCACGTCCGCCTGGGGATGGCCCGACCCGAGCACGGGCATCACGTTGCCGCGAGGGCAAAGTTCGCAGCTCTGCAGGTCCCTTGTCAGGGAGTTGAGCTCGCGGATCGCCCGCTCCAGATACTTCTCGCGGATCTCGTCGTCGGTCAGAGGCATGGACGCGGAAGGTTTTGACAGCCCGGCGGCTTGTCCTTGCCGGTGCATCACGAGTTGCGCGGTGAACGATCTCGCCCAGGCAGCAAAAGCTTGCAGGCATCTGGCGCGCGCCCTCGACAGTGGGGCTCGCGCGGAGCGCTCACGGCCGCCTGCGCGGCTGAGTCGCCTTGCGCACTCGCCTTGCCCGGCTTGCCCTGCGCGCCGAGGGCGGAGTCGCGCGCGTCTGCAGGAACTTCAGCGCCTGCACGTAGAGCAAGCTCCTCGGCTTGGTCAGGATGTCAGCGTCGCGCAGCGACTGCAGGAACTCGCTGGGCCCGTCGAAGTCCCTCATCCTGATACGCACGGGTACCCGAGGCCCTGAGCCACGTGAGAGTCCGATCCCGCCCCCGCCGTCAGCCTGTACTTCGCGGCGAAGCGGACCGCCTCGTCGTTGAAGGCGCCGATCGCCACGCGCGGGTTGAAGACCTCGATCGCGTCGATGTCCCCCAGGATGCCGAGCATGTGCTCATAGTCGGGCACAGAGTGCAGGCGGTCGAAGGGATGGGGCACGTAGACGATCCCGCCCTGTCGCTTGATCTCGGCGACCGTCTCCTGGAGGCTCAGCCCCCGTGGGATCAGCTCCTCGAGAAAGAGCCCGATCACCTCTCCCTGCGAGGCGGTCTTCACCTCCTCCCCGACGATTACCTTCACGTTGAAGCTCGCGGCCTTCTCGCGCGCCTCCAGGGCGCCCGACATTGTCGTTGTGGTCGGTGACGGCGATCGCGCCGAGCCCCTGTTCCTGTGCGGTTGCCAGCAGCACCTCCACGGGGGTCGCGCAATCGTGGGAATGGTCTGTGTGCATGTGCAGGTCCACGTCGATCAACGGTCTTGCCGCGAGCCGGCGCGCGAGCGCCTGATCACCGTGGCAGCGTGCCTGCGTGCGGCCACCTCCTCGTATATCGCCTGCGTCGCATCTGCGGGCTCGCCGGCCAGCAGCCGGTACTCGCCGGGGAAGTAGCGCTCCATCAGGGCTGCGGTCTGCGGGCTGGTGGCGACGCGCGCATCGAGGCGGCCGAGGAACGTCTCGACGAAGCAGCGCGCGATCAGCGTCGAGAGCTAGCCGCTCGGTGGGGCGTGGAAGGTCGCGAGGTTGAGCGAACGCGAGTGGCGCAGGGCGGCGTTGGAGGCAGCTTGGCGCAAACGGCTCGTGGACGTGGACGAAGTCGAGCGGAACGCTTGCGAGGATCTCCTCGATCGTGCGTGAGACGTCCACCGGCACCGCAGTCGGGGGACGAAGGCGCGTGTCGGCCACCGCCGGGAACGTCGAGCGTCTCGCCCACCGAGAGCACCCTCGGGGTGCCTTGGTCGGTGCCCTCCAGCAGCCGCGCCGGGTCATCGCGTGATTCCCGCAGCAGCCGCCGGCTCGCTCCACGCTCTCTCCCGAGCGCGAGGGTGCGAGGATCAGGACGCGATGGCCGCGCCTGGAAAGCTCGCCGCAGAGCTCCCGGACGTGGACGATGAGATTGCTCTGCTCCGCCTCCCAGGGAAGCGGGCAGACGTGGGCGATCGAGAACTGTGACGCGGCCACGCGGCCATTATCGCGCCTTGCGCAAGGCCCGCCGACCACCCGGCGGAGGGCCTTGCGCCGGCGCGGTGCTCAACTGCGGGTCGCAGTTGCCCGCTTGGCGGGCGTCTTGCGCTTGGCGGCAGCCTGCTTGGCCGGCGTGGCGGCCACAGGCGGCTGGCGGGCGTGCTTTGCGATGAACTTCTCCGTATCGGCCTTGGCGATGTGATCGGGCCGCTGGTTGTGCGGCGACTTCATCAGGTAGGAGCTCGGGCCGTCCAGCTGACCGCCGACGCCGTGGTTCATCGCGAGCTTGCAGCAGCGGACTGCGTCGATCACGATCCCCGCCGAGTTGGGGGAGTCCCACACCTCGAGCTTCAGCTCCACGTTCAGCGGCACGTCGCCGAAGGCCTGACCCTCAACTCGGATGTGCGCCCACTTGCGGTCGGTCAGCCAGGGCACGTAATCGGAGGGCCCGATGTAGACGTCCTCCGCCGGCAGCTTCTCGTCCATGATCGAGGTTACGGCGTTGGTCTTGGAGATCTTCTTGGACTCCAGCCGCTCGCGCTCGAGCATGTTGTAGAAGTCCATGTTGCCGCCAACGTTCAGCTGCGAGGTGCGCTGGATCTGCACGCCGCGATCGTCGAAGAGGCGCGCAAGCGTGCGGTGCACGATCGTGGCGCCCACCTGGGACTTGATGTCGTCGCCGACGATCGGCAGTTTCGCCTTCCGGAAGCGCCTGTCCCAGTAGTCCTCCCTGGCGATGAAGACGGGGATGCAGTTGACGAAGCCGCAGCCGGCCTCGAGCACCTGCTCGACGTACCACTTGGTCGCCTGCTCGGAGCCGACCGGCAGGTAGGAGACCACGACGTCGGTGTGGGTGTCCTTCAGGATCTTGACGATGTCCGCGGTCTCGCCGGGCGCCTTTGTGATCTTCTCCTTGAGGTACTTGCCCAGGCCGTCGTGGGTCATGCCGCGATGCACGGGCACCCCGATGCTCTTCGGCACCTTGGCGAACTTGATCGTGTTGTTCTGGCCGGCCCAGATCGCCTGGCCGAGATCCTTGCCGACCTTCGTGCGGTCGATGTCGAAAGCGGCGGTGAACTCGATGTCGTTGACGTGGTAGCCGCCGAGGTCGACATGCATGAGGCCCGGCACGCGCTGTTGGGGTCGGCGGCGACGTAGTAGTGGACGCCCTGGACGAAGGCGGAGGCACAGTTGCCCACGCCGATGATCGCGACCCTGACCTTGTCCTTGGCATACCGCGCCGCGCCGTTGGTGGAGGCGCCGTTCGCGGACGCCCTGCCATTGCTCTGCTGTGCGCTCACGTGAAGGTTTCCTTGGTTGATGATTGGAGCCCGCCAGCCCCAGAGTACCCCGACGCTCGCGCGAGGTGACGCGCGCTTGGCCGCAGCGCAGACTTGCCGCGCCCTAGCTGAGCGCCTTGCGCACGTGCCAGATGCGCTGCAGCACGGTGATCACGCTGAGTGCAGCCAGCACGTAGACCGCGTCGGCGAGCAGGCTGAAGTGTGCGATGGAAGCGCCGCGGGCGAAGACCAGGCCGATCGAGAGGATCACCACGCGCACGGGCCGCGTCGCGATCCCCACCTTGCATTCGACGCCGAGCGCCTCTGCGCGGGCGCGGGTGTAGGAGACCATCAGCGAGGCGAGCACGGCGACCACTACCGCGGCGGCGGCTCCAGAGCGGCCTTCGGCGGCGAACACCGCCGCCACCGCCGTGAGCACGATGCCCTCCTCGATGCGGTCGAGCGTCGAGTCCAGGAAGGCGCCAAAGGGCGTGCCCTTGCCCGACATCCGGGAATAGCGCCCGTCGAGGGTGTCCATCACCGAGCCGACGATGAAGGAGATCCCACCGAGGAAGAAGAGCCGCTCCCACACGAGCACCGCCGCCAGCACGTTGAGCGCAAGGCCGGTGAGCGAGATCGCATTCGGTGTCAGGCGCGACTCGATCAGACGGTTTCGCACCATCTCACGCCGCTGCGCGGCGGTCAGCGGAGCGCGGCGTACGCCCTCCCGATGGCCGCCGCCGCGACGGCGGCGCGAGGCATGCCGCTGAGGTTGGGTATGGGGAGACTCGGCCACGGCCTATCCGCGCGCCTGCGCCGCAGAAGGGGACAGTCGCCAGGACTCGGGGCGCAGCCGCGCCAGCCGGCTTGCCCCGAAGGCTGCGATGCCGGCGGTCAGGGCGCCGAGCAGGGCGTCGAAGATGAAGTGGTTTGCGGTTGCGATGATCACGAAGGCGATCAGGAAGGGATACAGCGCCCAGGCTACCTTCAGAAGACGCGGCTTGACGAGCCCCACCAGCCGCCAGCCGATCATCAACGCGAATGCGACGTGCATCGAGGGTACCGCCGCGTAGGGGTTGAGCAGCGCCGTCATCGAGGAGCTGCTCTGTTCGACGTGGACTCCGGTGAATGACGCGACGGTGTCGACGAACCCCCATTCGGGCATGAAGCGCGGCGGCGCCGTGGGGAAGACGGCGTAGCCGAAGAGCGCGATCACCATCGAGATCATCAGCATGTTGCGCACGAAGTAGAAGGAGCGGTTGTGGCGCAGGTAGATGTAGATCAGCGCGCAGACCGTGACCGTCGTTTGGGCGTTGACATAGAGCCAGCTGGAGATGTCGATCAACGCGTGGCTGCCCATCGCCCAAGCCTGGATCGAGGGCTCGACGAAGATGTGCAGAGCCTGCTCGATCTGGATCACGTCCCGGGTGTGGTCGAAGGCCACCGTCGTGTCGACCTCGGCCATGCCGCGGACCACGCTGTAGAGCAGATACGCGGTGCCGAACAGCGCGAGCTGGCGGACCACGTCGAGCCATCCGTTGGGCAACAGGCGCGCCTGCAGTCCTCGAAACTGCAGTCGGCCACGCTGCAGTTCGCCAGGCGGGGCGTGCATCGGGAGCAAAGGGTAGTGCATGCCCTTCCCGAATCGACGCGTCAACGCTCGCAACGCGGGCCCTGCGAGAAGAGGCGACCAAGCGACGGCTCGACGCTCACCCGGATCGTGCCGGCATCGCGCGTCTTTACCTCGGTGAATCCGCCGGGCGCCTGCGATACGCATCCGGCGCCAGAGTCGAGCTTCCAGTAGGAGGTCCAGTGCAGGCGCACCTCATAGCTACCCGGTTGGGGCACACGCAGCGTGAAGGAGTCCACGCCGATGAAGAGCATCCGAGCCGGCGCTTGCACCAGCGGAGTCGGGTCGCGGACCGCGAAGAGTTGCCATCTCGCGCTGCGCCACACCGGCTTCAGGTATGGCAGGTCGCCATCGATCAGACGCCGCTCTTCCTGGCCGGAGGAGTCGAGCTTCGCGCTTGGGAGAGCTACGTAGGCGATTGCACTCGCGTGGAGCCATCCCCTGTAGGCGCTCGCGTCCAGCCGGCGATAGAAGAGCGTGTCATAGCGCGTATCCAGCTGGCGCTCCCAGCCTCTGGCGATCGAGATCGACCCGCCGGGCAGGTAGGCCGATTCCCAGTGGGCGTTGGTGAGCGGCACCTCGACGCGAATCGGCCTTCCCGCCGAAAGCGCAAGCAGCTTCGCCCGTAGCGGGGCGTAGAAGGACGCCTGGACCGTGGGGTCGCCTGCGAGCGCCATCTGGTCGTCGATCGCGCTCGCAAGCTGCCAGTAGAGGAGTAGCGGCGCAAGTGCGGCCAGCACGAGCCGTCCCGCGTTCGCGCGGCCGCCGATCGCCACACCCGTGCCGCTCCACAGCACGCCGACGAGGATCGGCGGCCCGAACATCGCGCCGAGCCGGACGACGTTGCCGCCCATGGGCGTCTGGATCAGGAAGCTCGCGGCGAGCGCGAGCGCGTAGAGGCAGGCGGCGATGCGCACCGTTCGCCGTCCCCCGACGCTGAGGGCGCCGCGCGGCAGCAGTGCCGCGATCGCGAGCGCCGCAATCAGCTCAGGCCAGAACGCGCCGGCCGCGAACGGCTCGCTGCCACCCTCCGGGAAGGCGGCCGCAAGCAGCAGGATGCAAGCCAGCGCCACCACGCTGGCCGCGATCGCCGGCGTCGCGCCGGCCCGGCGGCCCGCGACTGCCGAGAGCGCGACCGCGACCCCCGCCAGCGCGAGGAACGCGCCGGTTACCGGGCTGGCGGCCGAGGTCAGGAGCGCGAGCGCGCCGGTGGCGAGCAGCACGCGGACCCTCCCGGAGCCGGACCCCGGCGTGGCGGTCATCGCCAGCGCGGCCGCGAGCGCGATCGCCACGCCTAGGTCGTAGGGGACGCGGCCAGAGGGCAGCTCGGCGCAGAAGCCAAACGCGAAGGCGAGGCTCGCGGCGCGCGCGGCCCCCTTGGGCAGCCCACGCGCCGCGAGCAGGCCAAAGAGCGCGCCGGCGCTCACCGCGCTGAGGGCGAGCAGAATGCGCACGCCGAGCCACGCGCCGAGCGCGGGAGCAAGCAGCGAGTAGGCGGGCAGCGCGTGACCCGCGTACCAGCCGTTGTCCCAGACCGTGAAGCCGACACGGGCGAAGAGATCCGAGCGGTAGGTGGCAGCGGCCAGATCGCCGCTTGGCGGAGAGAGCGCCAGATAGACGATCGAGAGGGGGATGGCGAGCGCGAGACCGCAGCCCCAGGGCGCCATCCCCAACGCGGCGCTCGCCACCCGGCGCGGACTTCGGCGACTGAGATCGGCTTGCGCGGCGCGGGCGCTGTCGGGCGTTGCGAGCGGCACCGGCCGAGGATACGGTTGCCGCCACGCGAAGCACGCGCCTCGCCGGAGGATCGATGGCGCTAGCTTGTGCTCGTGCCAAGCGCCGCGACAGCGATCTCGCGCGCACAGTGGCGGGCGCCTACGCACCGCCGCATGCGTGCAGTCTCAGAGCGGCTGCGCGAGATATACGGCATCCCTACGATGGCGCCGCACGGCGATCCGCTCGCCGAGCTGGTACTCACGGTCCTATCCCAGAGCACGAACGACCGCAATCGCGACGTCGCGTTCCTGCGGCTTGGGCAGCGGCTGCCAAGCTGGTCGGATGTCCGCGCCGCGAAGGTCGAGGTGATCGAGGAGGCAATCAGGCCCGGGGGTATCTCGAAGGTCAAGTCGGCGCGGATCAAGGCGATCCTCGACGCGATCGCCGCATCTGCGCCGGAGCCCGCCGACCCGCTCTGCCTGAAGTGGCTGCGTCGGGCGCCGCTGCGGGAGGCGCGCGATTATCTGACCTCGCTGCCCGGCGTTGGGCGAAAGACGGCCGCGTGCGTACTGCTGTTCACATGGGGCATGCATGACGTGCCCGTCGACACTCACGTCTCGCGGGTCGGGATGCGCCTGCAGTTGCTGCGCCCGGGCGCCGGTTTCGAGGAGCTGCACGATCAGATGCTCGCGATTACCAAGCCCGGACAGGAGCTCGAGCTACACGTCAACCTGCTGCGCCACGGGCGGCGCACCTGCCATGCGCGCTCGCCCGAGTGCGGGCGATGCGCGCTCGCACGGCTCTGCCCGAGCCGCAAGTTCTTCGCATAGGCGCCCTCGGGGACCCTGCGTCACTTCTTCTCGGCCGCCCGCAAGGCTGCGATCGTCACGCTTCGGCATGCGAGGCTCGCCTGCTTGAACGCGGGGCTGCTGGTGTTCAGATGTTTGGTGTCGAAGACCGGGCCATTGGCGGAGGCATGAGGCTCTGGCACTTTCACGCCATGCTCACGCAGACAGCCCACGTACGTCATGGCCGCCTTCGTAAACGCAGCCTTGAGGCGCGCGGCGTCTGCCGCGGTCACGGAGCTGGTGGCCTTCGTGCTCGTCGCGGAGGTGGTTTCAGTCCCCGAGCTACTGCGAGTGTTTTCAACTGAGCGTTTGGCCCTCGCGCTGGCCTGCGGCCGAGATGCCCGCCCGCTGGTGTCCGAGGTGGTCGTATCGCTGTGCTGGGCGACGGCCGTGCTGGAGCTCGAATGCGTGGTGGCGGCCGACGGGGCGCTTGGCGAGGAGCCGCCGCAGCCCGCCAGTGCGAGCGCGGTCGAGAGGCCGATGGCAGTGAGCAGCCCCCGGCCGGATGTGGTGATGCCTGACATGTCTCTCCTCCGTCGATTCGGCCGTGCGGAAACGCACGCTGACCCTGGACCCGGTCGCCGATTGTTGCACGCTCAGGCGCGCAGGTCCGCAGGCTGCGGCGGCGCAGCTGCGGCAATCTTCTCACGCTGGCTCTCTGAGCTCACGCGGACGACGTCCCATGCCAGGCCCACCTTCGCCATCGCGAGGATCAGCCAACCGGAGGGGTCGAGCTCCCACCAACGCAGCCCGTGGAAGGCCGACCGAGGGAAGGCATGGTGGTTGTGGTGCCAGGCCTCGCCCAGCGACGGCAGCGCAAGCCAGAAGACGTTCGTGGAGCGGTCTTCGGTGGGGAAGCGGCGGCTGCCGAAGAAGTGACAGATCGAGTTGATGCTCCAGGTCACGTGGTGCACGAGGAAGATGCGCACGAGGCCGCCCCACAAAAGCGCCGCAAGCGCTGCCGTGAGCGACCCGCCGCTGACTGCCAGGCCGAGCAGGAACGGGATCGCAAGGCTCGCAAGCACGAGCAGCGGAAAGGAGCGGTTCAGCCGCCTCATGCCGGCGTCCTCGAGCAGGTCGCGCGCAAAGCGTTTGGATGAGGCCTGGCCGTGGGTGCTGAACAGCCAGCCGACGTGCGCGTGCCAGAGGCCGCGCGCCATCCCGACCAGTCCAGCGCCCTGGCCGGCGTGCGGGCTGTGGGGGTCACCCTCCTCATCGGTGAAGGTGTGGTGCTTGCGGTGGTCGGCCACCCAGTCGATCGCCGGCCCCTGGACCGCCATCGAGCCGAGCGCCGCGAGCAGGTAGCGGATGAGGCGGTGCGTCTTGAAGGCCCTGTGCGTGAGCAGGCGGTGGAATCCGACCGTGATGCCCACGGCGGTGAGCAGATACATGCCGATCGTGATGACGAGGGTGCTCATCCCAAAGAACCGGTTCCACAGGAGCACCGCCGCGGCGATCACGGCGAGAAAGGGCAGCACCACCGCGCCGATGTTCGCGTTGCGCTCCAGCCGTGTCACCATTTGAGCGTACGCAATGCAATTGGATGTTTCTCGTTCTGTATGCGACTATGTGAGGCCGGTTTCTTGTGATAAAGCAACAAAAAAGCCGATGAGCGGGCCTGCTGCACGGCGCCCGCCGGTGCCATCGACCTCCGATCGTCCGTGGGAGCGTCTGCCGCGCGATCTGCTTGCAGGTCTGGAGGGCGAGCTGCCGGCGCTGGCCGACGAGCTGATTGCCGCGATCGGAGAAGCGGTGCGGGAGTACCGGCGGCCCCTGGAGGGCGCATTCGGCCGCGGCCTGCGTGCGGGGGTGGGCCGCTCGCTGCAGCAATTCGTGGATCTGGTGGGTCGCCCTGGCGGGGTCTCGGCATCCAGCCGCGAGGTCTATCGCGAGCTCGGCCGCGGCGAGCAGCGCGCGGGCAGGACCCTGGATGCGCTCCAGACCGCCTACCGGATCGGGGCGCGGCTCTCCTGGCGACGCCTCTCGGCGCTTGCGCGTGACCGCGGCGCCGACGCCGAGACGATCTCGCTGCTGGCGGAGTCGATCTTCGCCTACATCGAGGAGGTCTCGGCGAGCTCGATCGAGGGCTATGCGCAGGCGCAGGCAGAGCTCGCCGGCGAGCGCGAGCGTCGGCGACGGCGACTCGTGCGGCTGCTCGTGGGCGAGCAGGATGGCGCCGCAGAGCTCGACCTGCATGCGGCAGCGGTCGAGGCGGGCTGGCGAGCTCCGGCTCGGCTTGCCGTGCTCGCCTGCGAGCACCTCGACCTGACGCGCCTGAGCACGCTGATCGGCGGGCAGGCGATCGGCGCGCGCCTGGAGGAGATCGGCTGCGTGCTCGTGCCGGGCGAGGGCGAGCACAGGGTGCGCGAGGTGGAGCGGGCGCTCGTGCGGATGGATCGCGAGCAGCCCTGGCACGCAGCCCTTGGACCCTGCCTGGCCATTGGCGAGGCCCAGGTCAGCTTCGCTCGCGCCCGCGAGACGCTTGCGCTCATGCAGGCCGGGGTCCTGCCCGTCGGGCGGCTGGCGATTGCGTCCGAGCATCTAATGAGCCTGTTGCTGCATCGCGACCCCACGCTGACCGGCGAGCTGGCCGCACTCAGGCTCTCGCCGTTGCAGGATC
This sequence comes from uncultured Actinomycetota bacterium, assembly GCA_963757925.1. Taxonomy (GTDB): domain Bacteria; phylum Actinomycetota; class Thermoleophilia; order Solirubrobacterales; family Solirubrobacteraceae; genus Palsa-744. Next base: position 790,308 of record CAVWTE010000009.1, on the reverse strand, counting down.
TGGCACCCGGGTCGCGCAAGCGCCTCGAGCAGACCTTGCTCGCATGGCTCAGGCACCGGGGCAACGTTCCGGCGGTGGCCGCGGAGCTGCACGTCCACCGCCAGACCGTGCGCTATCGGCTTGGCCGCCTGCGCGAGCTGCTGGGCGATGCCCTGGAGGATCCAGAGCAACGGTTGGAGATGGAGCTCGCGCTGCGAGGGCGCCTCGACATCTAAGGGCCTATCTCGGTAGGTCCGCATGCCCCGGATGCGCTCGACCCAGCCCTGAGGTTGAAGCGCGCGAAAAATCTGCGATACTGGCACTCAGATTTTTTGCAAAGCGACAAGGAGTACCTTCCATCATGGCCAAGACCATAGGCATCGACCTCGGCACGACGAACTCGTGCATGGCCGTGCTCGAGGGCGGCGAGCCGACGGTGATCGAGAACGCTGAGGGCGGCCGCACCACCCCCTCGGTCGTGGCGTTCGCCTCCTCCGGCGAGCGACTCGTAGGCACGGTCGCCAAGCGGCAAGCAGTCACCAACCCGCAGAACACGATCTTCTCGATCAAGCGCTTCATGGGTCGCAAGGAGGCCGAGGTGCGCGAGGAGGAGTCGATCGTCCCCTACAAGGTCGTCGGCGGCCCGAACGGCGACGTCCGCATCGATGTGAGCGGCGAGCAGTACACCCCGCCGCAGATCTCCGCGATGATCCTGCAGAAGCTCAAGGCGGACGCGGAAGCGTATCTGGGCGAGACCGTTGACTCGGCGGTGATCACCGTCCCCGCCTACTTCAATGACGATCAGCGTCAGGCGACCAAGGACGCCGGCAAGATCGCGGGCCTCGACGTCAAGCGCATCATCAACGAGCCGACCGCCGCTTCGCTGGCCTACGGCCTGGACAAGGAGCACGACCAGACGATCCTCGTCTTCGACCTCGGTGGCGGGACCTTTGACGTCTCGGTGCTCGAGATCGGCGACGGCGTATTCGAGGTCAAGTCGACCGCGGGTGACAACCACCTCGGCGGTGACAACTTCGACAAGGCGATCGTCGACTGGCTGGTCGCCGACTTCAAGCGCGACAAGGGCATCGATCTCGCGGCCGACCCGATGGCGCTGCAGCGGCTCTACGAGGCGGCCGAGAAGGCGAAGATCGAGCTCTCCACCACGCAGGAGACCCAGATCAACCTGCCCTTCATCACCGCGGACGCCTCGGGCCCCAAGCACCTCGACACGCGGCTGACGCGGGCCAAGCTCTCCGAACTGACCAGTGCCCTGCTCGACCGCGTGGTCGCACCTGTGCGCCAGGCGCTCGACGACGCCAAGGACAAGGGCGCCGCTGAGATCGACCACATCGTGCTCGTGGGCGGCATGACCCGCATGCCCGCCGTCCAGGAGAAGGTCAAGGAGCTGACCGGCAAGGAGCCCCACCGCGGCGTGAACCCTGACGAGGTCGTCGCCGTCGGCGCCGCGATCCAGGCGGGCGTGCTTGCCGGCGACGTGAAGGACGTGCTGTTGCTCGACGTCACTCCGCTCACGCTCGGGATCGAGACCAAGGGTGGCGTGATGACCAAGCTGATCGAGCGCAACACGACGATCCCGACCCGCAAGGCGGAGGTCTTCTCCACCGCCGAGGACAACCAGCCCTCGGTGGAGATCCACGTCCTGCAGGGCGAGCGCGAGATGGCGACCTACAACAAGTCGCTCGGCAAGTTCCAGTTGACCGGCATCCCGCCGGCGCCGAGGGGCATCCCACAGATCGAGGTCGCCTTCGACATCGACGCCAACGGCATCCTCAACGTCTCCGCCAAGGACCTTGGCACCGGCAAGGAGCAGAAGATCGAGATCAAGGCCGGCTCCGGGCTCTCGGAGGATGAGATCAAGCGGATGGTCTCAGATGCCGAGTCCCACGCCGAGGAGGACCGCAGGGCGCGCGAGCTCGCCGAGGCGCGCAACAACGGCGAGAACGCGGCCTACCAGGCCGAGCGTCAGCTCGCCGATCTCGGGGACCAGGTCGACGCGGATTCAAAGCAGCGGATCGAGGAGGCGATCAAGGAGGTGCGCGAGTCGCTCACGAGCGAGGACCCGCAGGCGATCGCCGCCAAGACCGAGACCCTGCAGAGTGCCTTCCACGCCGTCTCCGAGGCGATGTACCAGCGCGCCCAGGAGCAGGCCGCGGCGGCTGGCCAAGCCTCACCCGACGGCGCCTCAGACGCCGGCGAGTCCTCCGAGGAGGACGTCGTCGACGCCGAGGTGGTCGAGGATCCGAAGGGCTGACCCGTGTCCGATACAGACCAGCCAACGATCGAGGATCAGGCAGGGCAGCCGGACGGCGCATCCGAGGGTGCGCCGTCAAGCGCCCAGGATGCGCCCAAGGCCGGCGATGGCGCGCCGGGCGCATCCGAGCCCGAGCAGGACGCGCTGCAGGGCGACGTCGAGGAGCTCATGGTCGCGCTTGCCAAGCGCGACGAGTACCTGGCGCTTGCCCAGCGCACCCAGGCCGACTTCGAGAACTACCGCAAGCGGGTCGCCAGGGAGGCGGCGAGCGCGCAGCGGCGCGGTGTGGCCAAGCTCGCGCGCGAGCTGCTGCCGGCGCTCGACAACCTCGACCGTGCGCTGGAGGCGGCGCAGGAGGAAGATCCGCTGCTGCAGGGCGTGAGGCTCGTGCGCAACGAGCTGCACGCCGCGCTTGCCCGCGCCGGGATCGAGTCCTTCTCGCCCCAGGGCGAGCGCTTCGACCCAGCCGAGCACGAGGCGATGGCCCAGCAGCCGGTGCAAGGCGTCGACGGCGGCCTGGTGGCCGAGGTCTACCAGCCCGGCTACAAGATGGGCGATGAGGTGATCCGGCCGGCGCGAGTGCTCGTGGCGGCCTGAGGCGGAGCAGAGATGGCCGCGCGTCCTGACCACTACGCCACGCTCGGCGTCGCCCAGAACGCCTCCCAGGAGGAGGTCAAGAAGGCGTACCGCAAGCTGGCCCGCCAGCACCATCCCGACCGCAACGCCGGCGACAAGCAGGCCGAAGCGCGCTTCAAGGAGATATCCCAGGCCTATGACGTGCTGGGAGACCCCGACAAGCGCAAGCAGTACGACGCCGGCACGGGCCCGTTCGGATTTGGCGCCCACCCGCCGAGAGGCGCCGGCGGGGCGGGCGGGCCAGGTGGTTTTGCCGGGGGCTTCGACTTCGACGCCGGCGGCATGGGCGACATCCTCTCCAACCTGTTCGGAGGAGGAGGAGGCGCGCGCGGCCGCCGCACTCGCCAGCGCGCGCAGCGTGGACGGGATCTGGAAGCAGAGGTGCAGATCTCCTTCGACCAGGCGATCTCCGGCGCCCAGGTCTCGCTCTCTGTGCCGACGAGCAGCACCTGCCCCACCTGCCACGGCACGGGCGCCAAGCCCGGGACCACGCCGAAGGTCTGCCCGCGCTGCGAGGGTCGCGGGATCGAGACCGAGGGGCAGGGGATGTTCTCGATCTCCCAGCCGTGCTCCCGCTGCGGCGGCGCCGGCACCGTGATCGAGGATCCCTGCGCGACCTGCAAGGGCGCGGGCTCCGTGCGCACCGTCAAGCGCTACCGCGTCAACATCCCAGCCGGGGTCAAGGACGGCGGGCGCATCAGGCTCCCCGGCAAGGGCGAACCGGGACGCAGCGGCGGCCCGCCCGGCGACCTCTTCGTGCTCACCCACGTCACCCCCTCGCCAATCTTCAAGCGCAAGGGCGAGCAGCTCGAGGTCGAGGTGCCGCTCACCGTTCCCGAGGCTCTGCTCGGCGCTGAGGTCGAGGTGCCGACCCTCCAGGGCCGAAAGACGCTGCGGGTCCCGCCCGGCACCAAGCACGGCACCGTCCAGCGCCTGCGTGGCGAGGGTGCGCCGAAGCCAATGACCGGGTCCCCACCCACCCCGGCGGGCGGGTCTCCGGAGAGAGGCGACATCCACTATCGGTTCGTGATCGAAGTCCCGAGCAGGCTCACGAGCGAGCAGCAGCAGGCGGTGGACGCGCTCTCCCACGTGCTCGACGGCAACCCGCGGGCGCGCCTGTTCGAAGAGGTGGCGTGATGAGCGCGCGCGGCCCAGGTGAGCGGCGTGAGAACGGCGAGGCAGAGTTCGGCGAGGTGGCTCGCATACGAGTTGCGACCGACCGCGGCGTATTCATGATCTCCGTCGCGGCGGAGCTTGCGAACATGCATCCGCAGACTCTGCGCACCTATGAGGCGCGCGGGCTGATCATGCCCAAGCGCTCCCCGAAGGGCACGCGGCTCTACTCCCAACGCGACGTGGAGAAGCTGCGGCGCATCCAGGAGATGACCGCGGAGCTCGGTCTCAACCTGGCCGGCGTGGAGCGCGTGCTCGAGCTCGAGTCCGAGGTGCGGAGCATGAACGAGCGGATCGAAGAGCTGGAGCTGGCGGCACTCGCGGCCGAGGTGCGCCTGGCCGAAGAGCTCGAGGCGGTGCGGCGCTCCTTCAAGGCCGAGCTCGTGCTTTACGACGGCCCCGGTCGCTCTGGGCGGCCCGGCAGGGAGATCGTGCTCGCCTCCCAGGCCCGCCGCTCGTTGCTCGCGCGCCGAGGCGATCGAAAGGAGCATTCGGATGCAGGCTGACCGGTTCACGATCAAGGCGCAGGAGGCGCTCGCCGCCGCGCTGCGCCTGGCCCAGGAGCGTCGAAACCCCCAGGCCACGCCGGCGCACCTGCTCTCGGTGCTGCTGGAGAGCGAGGGCGGCGTGGTGCTGCCGGTACTCGGCAAGCTCGGCGTTGGCGTCAGCGAGCTGCGCTCCGAGCTCGGCCGCGCGCTGGACGCGCTGCCAAAGCTCGCCGGCGGCACCGGCTCGATCGCTTCCACCGAGCCTGTCGGCCCCTCCTCGGAGCTCGTCGCCGTGCTCCAGGACGCCGAAGCCAAGGCGCGCGAGCTCGACGATGAGTACGTCTCCACCGAGCACCTGCTGCTCGGTCTTGCCGGTACCAAGGGCACGCCGGGCGAGCAGCTACGCGCCATGGGCGCATCGCCGGAAGAGCTGCTCGCCGCGATCGCGCAGGTACGCGGGCCGCACAAGGTCACAGACCAGAATCCGGAGGACAAGTACCAAGCTCTGGAGCGCTATGGCCGCGACCTGACCAAGGTCGCCGAGGAAGGCAAGCTCGACCCGGTGATCGGCCGCGACGAGGAGATCAGACGCGTGATCCAGGTGCTCTCCCGCCGCACCAAGAACAACCCGGTGCTGATCGGCGAGCCGGGCGTGGGCAAGACCGCGATCGTGGAGGGCCTGGCTCAGCGGGTGCTCTCCGGCGACGTGCCCGAGTCGCTGCGCGACCGCCGCGTGATCGCCCTCGACATCGGCTCCCTGATCGCGGGTGCGAAGTACAGGGGCGAGTTCGAGGACCGCCTGAAGGCCGTGCTGAAGGAGGTCTCGCAGGCACGGGCAGCGTGATCCTGTTCCTGGACGAGCTGCACACGATCGTGGGCGCCGGCGCCGCCGAAGGCGCCGTGGACGCGGCGAACCTGCTCAAGCCGATGCTGGCACGCGGCGAACTGCGCGCGGTCGGCGCCACCACGCTCGACGAGTACAGAAAGCAGATCGAGAAGGACGCCGCGCTGGAGCGCCGCTTCCAGCCGGTGATGGTGGGCGAGCCGTCTGTCACCGACACGATCGCGATCCTGCGCGGCCTGAAGGAGCGCTACGAAGTCCACCACCAGGTGCGCATCCAGGACAACGCGCTGATCGCCGCGGCGACGCTCTCGGATCGCTACATCGCAGACCGTTTCCTGCCGGACAAGGCGATCGACCTGATCGACGAGGCCGCCTCGCGGCTGCGGATCGAGATCGACTCGCTGCCGACCGAGATCGACGAGGTCGACCGTCGGGTGATGCAGCTCGAGATCGAGCGCACATCGCTCGAGCGCGAGACCGACGAGGCCTCGGCGCAGCGCCGCGAGGCGATCGAGCGCGAGCTGGCCGAGCTGCGCGAGCGCTCGGCGGGGATGAAGGCGCAGTGGCAGGCCGAGAAGGATGCGATCAAGGGCGCGAGCGAACTGAAGGAGAAGCTGGAGGAGGCGAAGACCGAGCTCGAGCGTGCAGAACGCACCGCCGACCTCCAGCGTGCCGCCGAACTTCGCTACGGGGAGATCCCCGACCTGGAGAAGAGATTGGCCGCCTTTGAGGGCGGCGAGGACGGCTCGCCCGAGGCACAGACGGTCCCGCCGGTCTTCCTGAAGGAGGAGGTCGACGCCGACGATGTTGCCGAGGTCGTCGGCCACTGGACCGGCATCCCCGTCAGCCGCCTGTTGGAGGGGGAGGTGGAGAAGCTCATCCACATGGAGGAGCGCCTGCACGAAAGGGTTATCGGCCAGGACGAGGCCGTCGAGGCCGTGGCCACTGCGCTGCGCCGCTCCCGCGCCGGCCTGCAGGACCCCGACCGCCCGATCGGCACCTTCCTGTTCCTCGGCCCCACCGGCGTCGGCAAGACAGAGCTTGCGCGCGCGCTTGCGGAGTTCATGTTCGACTCCCAGGAGGCGATGGTGCGGATCGACATGTCCGAGTACATGGAGCGCCACGCCGTCTCGCGCCTGATCGGCGCCCCTCCCGGCTACGTCGGCTACGAGGAGGGCGGCCAGCTCACCGAGGCAGTGCGCCGGCGGCCCTACTCGGTCGTGCTGTTGGACGAGATCGAGAAGGCCCACGGCGACGTGTTCAACACGCTGCTGCAGGTGATGGACGACGGCCGTCTCACCGACGGCCAGGGTCGCACCGTCGACTTCAAGAACGCCGTTCTGATCATGACCTCGAACATCCCCGTGGGGCCGGCGGGCGCGAGCGAGGAGGGCGTCTCAGACGCAGAGGTCCGGGCGGCGCTGCTCTCCCACTTCAAGCCCGAGTTCATCAATCGCCTGGATGACATCGTCCGCTTCCACTCGCTGACCAGGGAGCAGATCTCGGAGATCGTCGACCTCCAGGCCCGCCGCCTGATCGCGCGCGTGGCGCAGCGCGGTGTGGGGGTGCAGCTCACCGACGCGGCCAAGCGGCTGCTTGGGGACCTCGGCTACGACCCTGCCTATGGCGCCAGGCCGCTGCGGCGGGTGATCCAGAAGCAGCTCGTCGATCGACTTGCGCTCGCGCTGCTCGAGGGAGAGTTCAGGGAAGGAGACGCCGTCGAAGTGGATGCGGTCGATGGGCAACTGATGTTCGAGAAGGCAGAGGCGGCGACGCCGGCGGGGGCATGACCCCGCCGGCGTACCCCGTCTCAGCAGAAGACCGCGAGGTGGAACGGCTCTTCGGTCGTGGTGCCGCTCGAGTTGTACGTTTGGATGTACACGGCGGTCGGCTTCTCTACGAACAAGCCTTCCGCGCGGGTTGCCGTACCGACCTCGCCAGCCGGCGCTCCGCCGTCGGTGGGGCTCCCCAGCGTCGCCTCGTAGGCACATTGCGAGACGTTGCGGTTGAACACGATTTCGTACTCGCCTGCACCGCCGGCGCTTTTCTCTTCCACCACGCCGGTGCCGTGACGCACGAGGGTTCCGTTGGCTTCCACGACCGCCCATAGGGTGGTGGCTGGCGCTCCTTCTTTGCCTTCTTTCCCGGCGGTTCCTTCTTTCCCGGCGGTTCCTTCTTTCCCGGCGGTTCCTTCTTTCCCGGCAGCTCCAGTCGCTCCAGTCCGTCCCGCTTTGCCTTTCAGCTGTTTGACCACCTTAGGGCTGATCTGTTTGGTCGAGGTGATCAGATATTTGCTGGCTGCGAGCGCACCGCCGCTCATCGCGAAGAGCAGCGCGAGCGTGGCGACGATATTGGCGTATGTGAGGCGCTTTCGTATGAACATCCCGTCTCCCAGTCTCGGGTTTGGTTTCCCTGGTCTCGCGCCGTCAGCTCGTGATCCAGACCAACGTGTTGCTCATCAGCCGGTTCGTCCGTCGCCGCGGTTTGATGCGGTGGCGGGATGGCCGTGGAGCTCGACGACGCTGTGACCAGGAGGCATCGTAATCGCTCTGACAGTCGCATAGACAATCCGTCAGCAGAACAACGAAATTGCGATCGGGCTCCGCACGTGACTCCCCCGCGTGTCTTTGTCTACCAGTCACGCAGAAGCAAGCGCGACTTGGCTTGCATCACGAATACTTGTATGCAAGTATGTGTGAATGGCGACCACCAGGGACATGCGCATCTCGATCTCCGAGCGCGCCTCGGGTACGACGCGCGCTCGTGGCCGCGTCTACACGATCCTGCGCGACGCGATCGTCAGTGCCGAGTTCCACCCGGGGCAACGACTTTCCGAGGCCGAGCTGGCTGAGCGCCTCGGCGTCAGCCGTACGCCGATCAGGGAGGCGCTCGTGCGGCTGCGCGACGATCGGCTCGTGGAGATCGTGCCGCAGCTCGGCACCTATGTCAGCCGCATCAGCCGCCAGGCGATAGACGACGCCCAATTCGTCAGGGAGGCGCTGGAGGGGGCCGCGGTCCGCATCGCCGCCACCCGCGTGCGCCCCGAAGATGTGGCTGCGCTGGACGCGATCATCGTCCGCCAGCGCGAGGCGTTCCGCGAGAGCGACATCGATCGTTTCTACTTCTTCGACGACGAGCTGCACCGCTCCCTGTGCGATCTGAGCGGGCATGGCGTCGCCTGGTCGCTTTCCCAGCGCGCGAGCGGTCACCTCAACCGCATCCGCCGTCTGAGCATGACCCTGCCGGCCTACATCGACGAGATGATCGAGGAGCACGTCCTGGTCATCGACGCTGTACGCCGCGGCGAGCCGCAGGAGGCCGAGCGCGCGCTGCGTGAGCACCTGCAGATGGTCGTCTCCGCGGTCCCCGACATAGAGCGCTCGCACCCCGACTACTTCGAAAGCTGAGGAGCAGATGCCAGCGACACGCACTCCCGCCAGATCCAAGCAGGCTCCCGTCGAGGTGCCGGTGTCGACCGAGGCGATCGCAGCGCGCCTGGCCCTTTTCGAGCAGATGTGCCTGATCAGGGACTTCGAGGAAGAGGCCGAGCGTCAATACAAGGCGGCCCGGATCGGCGGCTACTGCCACCTCTCCTCCGGGCAGGAGGCGATGACGGTGGGCGCGGTGGGCGCGATGCGCGAGCACGACGTGCTCATCACCGGATATCGCTGTCACGGCTTCGCGCTGGCGCGCGGGGTGCCGCCGCAGGCGGTGATGGCGGAGCTCTTCGGCCGGCGCGACGGCTGCTCCCATGGACGCGGCGGGTCGATGCACCTGCTCGACGTCAACCGCGGCTTCCTCGGCGGCTGGGGCATCGTTGCGGGGCAGCTGCCGGTGGCGACCGGCCTTGCGCTCGGCCTCGTGCGCAGGGGGCGAACCGCAGCCGTGCTCTGCGAGCTCGGCGACGGCGCTGTGAACATGGGGGCCTGGCACGAGTCTCTGAACCTCGCCGCGCTGTGGCAGCTGCCGATCGTCTACCTCGTGGTCAACAACGAGTACGGCATGGGAACCAGCGTGCAGCGCGCCTCCGCCGAGCCAGAAGCCTTCCGGCGCGCAGCGGCCTTCAGGATGCACGGAGAGCGCGTCGACGGCGACGACCTCGACGCCGTCGGGGAGGCCGTCGAGCGCCTGCTTGGAGCTGCGCGCAGCGAGCGCAAGCCGGCGGTGCTCGAGGCGCTCACCTACCGCTACCGCGGCCATTCGGTCGCAGACGCCGGCCTCGCTTACAGGACTCGCGAGGAGATCGCGGCCCACCGCGAGCGGGACCCGATCGAGCGCGTCGCCGCCGGCCTGCTTGCGATGGGCGCGCAGGAGAGCGAGCTGCAGGGCGCCCGGGAGCGCGCGCTGGCCGCAGTCGCTGAGGCTGTGCGATACGCCGAGCAGAGCCCTGAGCCCGAGCTGGCCTCGCTGGCCGAAGGCGTCTACAGCCACGGCAGCGACATCCAGTTCGCGCGCATGCGGCCCGGCAGCCCCTTCGGCGAGCAGGAACTCGTCTTCGACGCGGGGCTCGGGCGATGAGCGTGATCGAGGAGGCGCCGGTGTCAGCGCAGACGCAGGCCGGGAGCGAACGGATGACCTACCGTGACGCGCTGCGCCTGGCGATGCGGGAGGAGCTGGAGCGCGACGAGCGCGTCTTCCTGATGGGCGAGGAGGTCGGTGTCTTCGAAGGCGCCTACAAGGTCTCCGCTGGTCTGATGGCCGAGTTCGGCCCCGAGCGCGTGCGCGACACGCCCATATCGGAGGAGGGCTTCGTGGGCGCCGGGATTGGCGCGGCGATGCTCGGCGAGCGGCCGGTCGTGGAGATCATGACCATCAACTTCCTGCTGGTGGCGATGGATCAGGTCATAAACCACGCGGCGAAGATCCGCGCGATGTTCGGCGGCGAGGTCGGCTGCCCGATCGTGATCAGGACACCGAATGGTGCCGGCAACCAGCTCACCGCGCAGCACTCCCAGTCCTTCGAGGGATGGTTCGCCGGCACGCCGGGCCTGAAGGTCGTGGCACCGGCCAGCCCGGCCGACGCGAAGGGCCTGCTCAAGGCGGCGATCAGGGACGACGACCCGGTGCTGGTCGTGGAGAACCTGCCGATCTACAAGGAGAAGGGGGAGGTGCCGCTCGACCCTGAGTTCGTCGTGCCGATCGGACGCGCCGCGATCGCCAGGCCCGGCAGCGACATCACGCTGATCGCCCACTCCTTTGCGACCGTGAGAGCGCTCGCGGCCGCCGAGCAGCTCGCGCAGCGGCACGGCATCGACGCGGAGGTGGTCGACCTGCGCTCGCTGCGGCCGCTGGACGTGGAGACCGTCGCCGAATCGGTCGCCAGGACCAACCGGGCGGTCTGCGTCGAGGAGGGATGGCCCTCCTATGGCGTCACCGCCGAGCTCGCCGCTCGGATCCAGAGTGCCTGCTTCGACGACCTCGACGCGCCCGTGGAGCGCGTGGGCATGGCCGAGGTTCCGCTGCCCTACGCAAAGAACCTCGAGCTCGCGGCGATGCCCGGGCATGAGCGCATCGAGGCGGCCGTGCTGCACACTCTGGGGATCTCATGATCGACATCTCGATGCCACGCCTCTCCGACTCGATGGAGGAGGGCACGATCCTGCACTGGCTGGCCGCCGAGGGGGCCGAGATCAAACGCGGCGACGAGCTCGCCGAGATCGAGACCGACAAGGCCTCAATGGTCTACGAAGCCGACCAGGAGGGAACCCTTCACATCATCGCGGCCGAGGGCGACACGCTCGCCGTCGGGACGCCAATCGCCCAGCTCCTGGCCAAGGGCGAGCAGCCGGGAGAGCCTGCGCCGGCCAAGGTCTCCTCCGGGAGCTCGGCTGCCGATGCGCCTGCTGCCGAGCAGGCGCCTGCGCCGGCCGTTGATGCCGCGCCAGTCGGAGCTGGCGCAGAGCCGCATGCGGAGGCTGCCGCGGCGTCTGGATCGGGCGCACGCGTGAAGGCTTCGCCGCTGGCGCGGCGGCTTGCCGCCGACGCCGGCATGGAGCTTGCCGCGATCGCGGGCAGCGGACCCGGCGGACGGGTCGTCAGGGCGGACGTGGAGCGGGCGCTTGAAAACGGTATGGCTGCACCAGCACCAGCGGCGTCCGGATCTGCTCCTGCTCCTGCCCCGAAGGGGGATCTCGAGATCGTCGAGCTCACCCGCACGCAGTCATTGATCGCGCGGCGGATGGCCGAGGCGAAGGCAACGATTCCCGAGTTCACGCTGCAGTGTGAGATCGACATGGAGGCTGCGGTCGCGCTGCGCGCCCAGCTCAAGGGGCTCGGGCAGCGCCAGGAGCGGCAGGTGCCTTCCTTCAACGACATGGTCGTCAAGGCGTGCGCGCTCGCGTTGCGCGAGTACCCGCGCGCCAACGGCACCTACAAGGACGGCCGCTTCGAGCTGCATCAGCGCGTGAACGTCGGTGTCGCCGTCGCGGCCGGGCAGGCGCTGCTGGTGCCGGTCGTGCGCGATGCCGACACCAGCTCGCTGTGGAGCATCGCCGCCGAAGCTCGGCGCCTGGCCCTCGCGGCCCGCGATGGCACGATCACCCCGCCGGAGCTGGCAGGAGGCACCTTCAGCGTCTCAAACCTCGGGATGTTCGGGATCGACGCGTTCACGGCCGTGATCAACCCGCCCCAGGCGGCAATCCTCGCGGTTGGATCCCTCGCCGAGCGCGCCGTCGTGCGCGACGGTCAGGTGCAGGCAAGGCACACGATGAACGTTACGCTCACCTGCGACCACCGCATCCTCTACGGCGCCGATGCGGCCGAGTTCCTGGGTGCGATCCGCGACCTGTTGCAGCAGCCCATCTCGCTGCTGGCCTGAGCTCGGCGCCGGGCCTCAGGCGCCCAGGATCTGGGCGGCGAGCACCGCGGCGTTGCGGGCGTTGTCGAGCCCAACGCACGCGACCGGAACGCCGGGCGGCATTTGCACGATCGAAAGGATCGCGTCCAGGCCGCCGGCTGCCGTCAGGCGCCCCGAGAGCGGCACCCCGACCACCGGGAGGTCGGTGTGCGCTGCAACCGCTCCCGGCAGCGCCGCGGAGATGCCCGCGCCGGCAATGATCACGCGCAGGCCGCGGGACTTGGCGGCCTTCGCATACTGCGCGACGGTGTCCGGTTCGCGATGTGCCGACATCACGTTGATCTCGTGGGGTATGCCTCGCCCCTGCAGCTCGCTCGCGGCCTTTTCCATCGTCTCCATGTCGCTTGCGGAGCCCATCACGATGCCGACCAGCGGAGAGTCGACGTCGAACTCCTCCATCTGGGCCTGCGCCTGCAGGCCCTCGGTGGTGGAGGGCGCGCTCTCGGCGAGTCTGATCGGTGTGGGGTTCGTCTCGCTCATGCGTGATCCTCGGCGTGCTCGCCGGCAGCTGCGCTCGCGGAGGCGCTCTGCCGCTCGGTCGCGGCGATGTCGTAGCGCAGCTGCATACCTTGAAAGGAGATCTCCTTGGCGGCAGCATACGCATCGCGGCGGGCGGACTCGCGGTCCGCGCCAAGTGCCGTCAGATTCAGTACCCGTCCGCCGGCGGTCACGATCTCACCGTTCCGGCTCGCGGTACCTGCGTGCGTGACCTCGACCTCGGGGCTCACCCGGGACAGGCCCTGGATCACATCGTCGCTCGAGGAGGAGTCGGGGTATCCGGCGCTCGCAAGCACGATGCTGACGGCGCACTCCGGGCGCCAGGAAAGGCTTGCTCCCGCAAGCCCGCCCGCTCGCGTGCAGGCGAGCAGCAGCTCCAGCAGATCCGACTGCAGCCTTGGCAGCACCGCCTGCGTCTCGGGGTCGCCGAAGCGGACGTTGAACTCGAGCACCTTGGGGCCCTGCTCGGTCAGCATCAGACCGGCGTAGAGGACGCCATGGAACGGGGTGCCGCGGCTGGCCATGAGGTCCACGATCGGCTGATGGACATTCTTGGCCAGCTCTACGACCTCGGCCTCACCGAAGCCCGGGACGGGCGAGAAGGAGCCCATACCGCCGGTGTTGGGGCCGCGGTCGCCATCGAAGATCCGCTTGTAATCGCGAGCGGAGGCCATCGGTAGCGCCCGCTGCCCGTCGCAGAGCGCAAGCAGCGAGAGCTCCTGGCCGCTGAGGTGCTCCTCGACCACGACGGCGTGCGTGTCGAAGCGTTTGGCGAGCAGGAGCTCCTCCAGCGCCGCTCTTGCCGACCGCTCATCCTCGGCGATCACGACACCCTTGCCGGCTGCGAGCCCGTCCGCCTTGATCACGACCGGATAGCGCTCGATCGCGGCCATCCCCTCCTGCACATCGCCGACCACCTTGAAGCCGGCGGTGGGAATGCCAGCCTGCAGCATCGCCTCCTTGGCGAACTGCTTGGATCCCTCGAGCCGCGCGGCCGCGGCGTCTGGCCCGAACGCGGCGATGCCCTGCGCGTTGCATGCATCCACGAGCCCCGCGACGAGGGGCACCTCGGGTCCGACGACGACGAGCTCGACCTCCTCGCGCCTGGCCGCGGCGAGGAGGCCCTCCACGTCCTCGGCGGCGATGTCGAGCAGACGCGCATCGGCGGCGATCCCGGCGTTGCCGGGCGCGCAGAGCAGTTCAGGGTGAGCGGGCGAACGTGCGAGCGAGTGGAGGATCGCGTGCTCGCGGCCGCCGGAGCCTACGACGAGGACCTTCATGCGCGGGCGATGGAGCTGGATCTGAGCGAGCCCGAAGGCGCCTGGCCGCGCAAGGAGACGTTGTTCACAGCGAGCCGATGAAGTCGTCGATCGGGATGGCGGCGAGCGTCTCGTAGCGGCCGGTGCCGCGCGAGCCGAGCTCGAGCGAGACGCGTGCCATCGTCTTCTCGTCTGGGGCCTGCACGATCGAGATGAAGTCGAACTCGCCGAGCGTCGCCCATTGCGCCTCCACTTTTGCGCCGAGCTGCTCCACCTCGTTGTTGACCTCGAGGATCCGCTTGGGGTTGTTCTTCACCGTCTGCACGCCGTCCGGGGTCAGCGTGCACATCATGATGTAGGTAGGCATGTCTCCTCCTTCGGTCGACGATTGTGCGTGGGGGTGTGCTCAATCGTCGTTGTACAGGATTGGCGCCAGCGCAGGCGTGAGCCTGGCCGCATGAGACCCTCCGCCGGCCTGCATCGCGTGAAGCGGCGATAATCCGTCGCGTGATCGACCGCTACACCCGACCGCAGCTCGGCGAGATATGGACCGACCATGCGCGGATGGAGACCTGGCGCCGCGTGGAGGTGGCCGCCTGTGAGGAGCTTCGGTGGCTGCTTGGAGAGGGCGAGGGCCCAAGTGAGGCCGACCTCGAGGCGGTCCGCCAGGCGAACTTCACGGTGGCGGCGGTCGCAGAGCGCGAGCGCGTGACCGACCACGACGTCGCGGCCTTCGTCGACGTGCTCGCCTCCTCCGCTGGTCCGCCGGGCCGCTGGATCCACTTCGGCCTTACCTCCTCGGATGTCCTGGACACGGCGCTCGCGCTGCAGCTGAAGGCCGCTGGCGAGGTGATCCTGCCCGGCGCAGCCGAGCTCGCGCAGATCCTCGCGCGCCGCGCGAAGGAGCACGTGCAGACGCTCTGCGTGGGACGCACCCACGGCGTGCACGCCGAGCCCACCACCTTCGGCGTGAAGCTCGCCGGCTTTGCGCTGGAGGCGCACCGCAACGCCCTCAGGCTGCGCGAGGCGTTTGCGCAGGTCCAGTATGGGGCGATCTCGGGCGCGGTCGGCACCTACGCTGCGACCGCTCCCGGCTTCGAGGCGCGGGTGCTCACCCGCCTTGGCCTGCAGGCAGAGCCCGTCTCCACACAGGTGGTGCCCCGCGATCGCCACGCGCAGCTGCTTGGCGCCATCGCGCTTGCGGGCGCAGGCCTCGAGCGGCTTGCGACCGAGATCAGGCATCTGCAGCGCACCGAGGTGCGCGAGGTCCAGGAGGCCTTCCGGGCCGGGCAGAAGGGCTCTAGCGCCATGCCCCACAAGCGCAACCCGATCAAGAGCGAGCAGATATCGGGCCTTGCGCGCGTGCTGCGCGGCAACGCCCAGGCGGCGCTCGAGGACGTGGCGCTCTGGCACGAGCGAGACATCTCCCACTCCTCGGTGGAGCGCGTGATCCTGCCCGACTCGACGATCCTGATCGACTACCTCCAGCAACGCATGATCGGGCTGATCAGAGATCTCGTGATCGACGCAGAGCGAATGCGCGCAAACCTAGAGCTGACCCACGGCGCGCTCTTCTCCCAGCGGGTGCTGCTTGCGCTCGTCGAGCAGGGTCTCTCCAGAGACGACGCCTACCGAATCGCCCAGGAGCTCGCACAGAGAGCCTTCGACACCGGCACCCCGCTGCGAGACCTGCTTGCGGCCGACGAGCGTGCCGCGGGACTCGATCTCGACGCGATCTTCGACTACGGCCACTTCGTTCGTCACGCGGAGGAGATCCTCGCGCGGCTGGACGAGATCCCCTAAAGAACACTAGCCGTCGCTAGCCGGTGATCCGGCTCGGTGAGCGCCGCGATGTCGGCGAGGTCGGCCGGGCTTCCGCTCGCCCGCTTCATGCTGATCAGGTCGTCGCGTCCTGCGATCGGAATCCGGCGATCGCCGAGTGCGACCACCAGTGCGCGCTCGCGCAGCTGGGCAAACGGGGCGGCACCTGGCGTATCGAGCAGCACGTCGATGTCCCCGTGAGCAGTGGCGAACTGCCAGAGGGTGGCACGCCGCGGCCTAGCGAGACGCTGGGCGCCGGGGTTCACCAGCTGCGCATGCAATTGCGCAAGTGCCGCCGCGAGCCGCGCCAGGTTCTCTGGCGTCGGGGCGGGGATGAGGTCCAGGTCGTTAGGGGTGCAAGCGTGGCCGTGGGCCTGGACGGCGAGGCCACCACCGACCACGTACTCGACCTCGTGGACGTCCAGTGCCGCGAAGATGCGCGCTGGGTCAAGCGGCCGGTCGACCGGCCGTTCTGCGAGGGTGTTCTCCGGTCGCGGCGATGCGCCCAGCTGATTCCACGAAGGTGAGAGCCGCGGCCGCTCCTCGGAGCTGCGCGCGAGCGTGCTCTGAAGGTGCAGCGGGTCCCATTCCCGCGGAAGGCGGCGGGCGGAGAGCTGTGGCTCCTCGCCCATGGCGAGCATCGAACTGGCGCAGCGTCGTGAATGTCGGCGAGACCAGGCCGCGCTCGATCCGGCTGACCGCGGCCTGCGTGGTACCGGCGCGCAGCGCCAGCGTGCGCTGGCTCAAGCCCAGGCGCTCCCGGGTGGAGCGGAGAAGATCGCCAGGTTCCGTGATATCTGAAATGATATCGGAACGTCTGCGATATCTGAAATGATGTCAGGATCGCGGCGGAAGAGCCGTATCGGTGGGTCTGGATCGACTCTTCGACACCCCGTCTGATGCGCACGGCCACTCCCCCGGCCCACTGGATATCTTCCCTGCCATGAGCGCTCTCGCCGATCTCCCCCTCATCGCCCGCGGCAAGGTCAGAGAGATGTATGACCTCGGCGATGGTCAGCCGCCGCGGCTGCTGATGGTCGCAAGCAACCGCATCTCGACCTATGACGCGGTCCATCCCACGCCGATCCCCGACAAGGGCAAGGTGCTCACGGGGCTCTCGGTGTTCTGGTTTGGTCTCACGGACCACATCCTCGCCAACCACTTCATCTCGGCCACCGAGGGGGTGCCACAGGAGGTGCTCGGCAGCGCAATGGTGGTTCGCCGCCTGCGGATGCTGCCCGTCGAGTGCGTTGTGCGCGGCTACATCACGGGCTCGGGCTGGAAGGACTACCAGGCGACCGGCTCCGTTTCGGGCCTCGAGCTTCCCGCGGGGCTGCGCGAGAGCGAGCGGCTGCCGCAGCCGATCTTCACGCCCACCACGAAGGCCGAGGTCGGCCACGACGAGGCGATCGACTTCGAGCAGGCCGCGGAGCTCGTCGGCGATGCGGGCTTGATGGCGAAGGTGCGGGACCTCTCGATCGAGCTCTACTCGTTCGCTGCGGAGCACGCGCTGCAGCGCGGCGTGATCCTCGCGGACACGAAGTTCGAGCTCGGCCTGGACGAGAACGGCGCGCTGACGCTCGGCGACGAGGTGCTCACGCCCGACTCCTCCCGCTACTGGCCTGCGGAGGGATATGAGCCGGGCAAGGGGCAGCCGAGCTTCGACAAGCAGTACGTGCGCGACTGGGCCAGCTCCACCGGTTGGGACCGCAAGCCGCCCGCGCCCGAGATACCCGAGCAGGTCGTCCAGGGGACCCGGGCTCGCTATGTCGAGGCGTACGAGCGGATCGTGGGAGAGCCCTTCGAGGCGTGGCTCACGCGCACGGGCTCCGTGTGAGGGCGCGCGTGCTCATCCGTCCGAAGGCGGGGATCCTCGACCCGCAGGGGATCGCGGTGCAGCAGGCGCTGCCAGCACTGGGCTTCGACGGCGTGCAGGAGGTCCATGTCGGGCGCATGGTCGAGCTCGAGGTGCCGGATCCCGCGCGCCTTCCGGAGATGTGCGAGAAGCTGCTCGCGAATCCGCTCGTCGAGGACTACGAGATCAGGGGCCGGAGCGCGTCGACACGCGCCGAGGCGCCGCCTCGTGGCCGAGATGAGATTCGGCGTCCTGCGATTCCCCGGTCCTGCGACGAGGTCGACGCGCAGCTGGCGGCAGGAAGGGTCGGCGAGGCCGAGATCCTCTGGCACGGCGAGAGGGACCTGAAGGGAGTCGACGCGGTGATCGTCCCCGGCGGCTTCTCCTACGGCGACTACCTGCGCGCAGGCGCGATCGCGCGCTTTGCGCCGATGATGGAGTCCGTGATCGACTTCGCCCGGCAGGGCGGGCTCGTGCTCGGCATCTGCAACGGCTTCCAGGTGCTCTGCGAGGCGCGCCTGCTTCCGGTGCGCTGCTGCCGAACGTCAACCGGCGATTCACCTTCCGGCAGGTGCAGCTGGAGGTCGTAAATCCGGACACCCCATTCACGCGGGCCTGCCCCGCCGAGCTCTCGATCCCCGCCAAGCACTCCTTCGGCCGTTGGTATGCGCCGCCCGAGACGGTGGTGCAGATGCACGAGCGCGGCCAGATCGTGCTCCGCTACGCACAGGGCCAGAACTTCAATGGGTCGATCGAGGACGTCGCCGGCGTCTGCAACGAGCAGGGCAACGTCTTCGGGCTGATGCCCCACGCCGAGCACGCCGTCGACGAGCTCACCGGCTCGAGCAGTGGCCTTTGCATCTTCGAATCGATGCGCCAGAGCGCCGAGGCGGCCCGTGCCTGACGCCTCGCTGCTTCCGGGCCTGGACGACGCGCTCGCGCTCGGCCTGACCGAGGCCGAGTATGAGCTCGTCTGCGAGAAGCAGGGCCGGCCGCCGAACACCGTCGAGCTCGCGATGTACTCGCTGCTCTGGAGCGAGCACTGCGCCTACAAGCATTCCAAGAAGCTGCTCCG
Organism: uncultured Actinomycetota bacterium; assembly: GCA_963757925.1. Lineage (GTDB taxonomy): Bacteria > Actinomycetota > Thermoleophilia > Solirubrobacterales > Solirubrobacteraceae > Palsa-744. The sequence goes on along the minus strand of CAVWTE010000009.1, from coordinate 771,549 downwards.
GACGCTGCCCACGGAAGGCCCATACGTGGTCCTCGGGCCCGGGGAGAACGCCGGTGCGGTCGACGTGGGCCAGGGCCTTGTGTGCGCGTTCAAGGTCGAGTCGCACAACCACCCGAGCGCGGTCGAGCCCTTCCAGGGCGCCGCGACCGGCGTCGGGGGCATCCTGCGCGACATCTTCGCGATCGGGGCGCGACCGATCGCGGTGCTCGACTCACTGCGTTTCGGCGAGCCGGAGGGGCGATCGCGCTACCTGCTCGACGGCGCGGTCGCCGGCATCGCCCACTACGGCAATTCGGTCGGCGTGCCCACGGTTGGCGGGGAGGTCTACTTCGAGGCGCCCTACGCCCAGAACTGCCTGGTCAACGCGATGGCGCTCGGGATCGCGCCGCGCGAGCGGCTGATGAGCGCGGCCGCCGCCGGGCCCGGGAACCTGCTCGTGCTCTTCGGTGCCTCCACCGGGCGCGACGGCATCGGCGGCGCCTCGGTGCTTGCATCCGCGGAGCTCGGAGACGACGGCGGCAAGCGGCCGACCGTTCAGGTCGGCGACCCCTTCGAGGGCAAGAAGCTGCTCGAGTGCTCGCTCGACCTGCTCGATCGCGGTCTGCTCGTCTCGCTGCAGGACCTCGGCGCCGCCGGGCTCACCTCCTCGGCGGCGGAGATGGCCTCCAAGGGCGCCCTCGGGGTTGACATAGACGTCGCCAAGGTGCCGCTGCGCGAGGCCGACATGGAGCCCTTCGAGGTGATGGTCTCCGAGTCCCAGGAGCGGATGCTGTGCGTGGTCGAGCCTGCGAAGGTCGATCAGGTGCTCGCGGTCTGCGAGCGCTGGGAGGCCGCTGGCACGGTGATCGGCGCAGTCACCGACACGGGCACGGTGAGGGTGCTCAAGGGAGAGCAGATGGTCGGCGAGATGCCCGTCGCCGCGCTCGTCGATGACTGTCCGCTCTATGACCTGCAGCCGCAGCGTCCGCAGAGCTCGATCTATCCCGCGCCTGCGCCCACGCTCACGGCCGGCGCCTCGCTGAGCGAGAGTCTGCTCGCGCTGCTGGCATGCCCGAACATCGCCTCGCGACGGCCGCTGTTTGAGCACTACGACCCGGTCGTGCAGTCGCGCACGGTGCGCCGTCCTGAGAGCGCCGATGCCGCGGTGCTCGCGATCTCCCCGCTCGGGAGCCAGGTGCCTTCTGAAGGCCAGGACGCCGATTCGCCGGCTCTGCCGGGGATCGCCGTCTCGATCGACTGCAACGGCAGACGCGTGGCCGCCGACCCATACCGAGGTACGGTCGCGGCAGTGCTCGAGTGTGCGTGCAACCTCGCCTGCGTCGGCGCGCATCCGCTCGGAGTCACCAACAATCTCAACTTCGGCAATCCGGAGAAGCCCCACGTCGCCTGGCAGCTCGAGTCCGCCGTGCGCGGCCTTGGCGACGCATGCAGGGCGCTTGGCACCGCGATCGTCGGCGGCAACGTCTCGCTATACAACGAGAGCGCCTCAGGCCCGATCTACCCCACGCCGGTGATCGGCATGGTGGGCGGGTTGCCGGACGTGCGCCGGGCAGGCAGGCTCGGCTTCGCCCGCGAGGGGGACGCGATCGCGATCGCGGGAGCCTTCGTCCCTTCGCTGCTTGCAAGCGAGCTGGCAAAGCTCTTCGGCCACGAGCTGCCCATCGAGCTTCCCGAGTTTCCCATCCAAGCGGCGCTTGCGACGATCGACGTCGTGAGGGAGGCGGTGCGCGCAGGCGTGCTCGCAAGCGCCCACGACATCGCCGAGGGCGGACTTGCGATAGCGCTCGCGGAGAGCTGCCTCGCCGGCGGGCTTGGAGCGGCCGTCTCGATCGAGGCACAGGACGAGGAGATCCAGCGGCTGCTCTTCGGCGAGGCTTCGGGCGGCTTCCTGCTGAGCGGATCAGAGCAGGAGCTCCGAGAGCTTGCGGGCCCGGTAGGAATCATTGGTCGCGTCGGTGGCCAGGGGCTGCGAATCCAAGCGGGGGCGGAGAGGATCGAGGTAACTCTTGCGCAGATGCAGCAGGCGCACGGAGCGCTTGCAGAGCTGTTCCAGTGAGCAGCGCTGCTAGCGTGGTCCGGGCAATGGCTTCCCCAGAGCCTGCCCGCACGGCCGCCTGCGCGGATGGCCGCGAGGGGCCGCGCGACGAGTGCGGCGTCTTTGGCCTGTACGCGCCCGGACACGACGTATCGAGGCTCTGCTACTTCGCGCTGTATGCGCTGCAGCACCGGGGCCAGGAGTCCGCTGGCATCGCCGCGGCCGATCGCGGTGGGCACATCATCACCCGCCGGGAGCTCGGGCTCGTCAATCAGGTCTTCAGCGAGAACGACCTGCGAACGCTGGCCGGAGAGCTCGCGATCGCGCACGTTCGCTACTCCACCACCGGCTCGAACGCCTGGGAGAACTCCCAGCCGGTGCAGCGCTCGGAGGGCACCGGCGGATCGCTGCGCGAGATCGCGCTCGGCCACAACGGCAACCTGATCAATGCTGTGGAGCTGCACGACGAGCTGCTGGAGCAGGGCGTCACCTTCAGCTCGACCTCCGACTCGGAGATCGTCGGCGGCGCTGATCGCCGCGCATCCCGCAAAGCAGCTGGAGGACGCGATCGCGGATGTGCTGCCGCGCCTGAAGGGAGCCTTCTCGATAGTCGTGATGGGCAAGGATCGGGTCATCGCCTTCCGGGACCCGCTCGGGCTGCGACCGCTCTCGATTGGCGTGCTCGACCCGAGCGAGCCCGGAGAGCCGCTCCGCTACTGCGTGGCCAGCGAGTCCTGCGCCTTCGACATCATCGGCGCGCGGAACCTGCGCGAAGTGGAGCCTGGCGAGATCGTCACCTTCGACGAGCGCGGGCTCAGCAGCCGGCATGCAAGGCCCACCCGCAGGGCGTTCTGCGTCTTCGAGTACATCTACTTCGCGCGGCCGGACTCGCGCATGAACGGCCAGGTGCTCCAGGTCGCGCGCTCGAAGATGGGCGAAATCCTCTGGCATCAGGCGCCCGTGGAGGCCGACCTCGTGATCGCGGTGCCCGACTCCGGCAACGCGGCCGCCAGGGGCCTGGCGCGCGCGGCGAGCCTGCCACAGGATGACGGCTTCGTCAAGAACCGCTACGTCGCAAGGACCTTCATCCAGCCCGGCCAGGAGCTGCGCAAGCACGGGCTGCGACTGAAGTTCAACCCGCTGCCGGAGGTGATCGCGGGCAAGCGGCTGGTCGTCGTCGACGACTCGATCGTGCGCGGCAACACGACGCGGCAGATCGTGCCGATGCTCAGAGAGGCCGGCGCCGCCGAGGTCCACCTGCGCATCTCCGCGCCGCCGATCAAGCATCCCTGCCACTACGGCATCGACATGTCAACGCGCGAGGAGATGATCGCCCACGGCCGCGATACCGCAGCAGATCGCCGCCGAGCTCGGCTGCGACTCGCTGCACTACCTCTCGCTGGAGGGTGTCTATGAGGCGATCGGCGCTGGCCGCGATCCACTGCGACGCCTGCTTCACCGGCGACTACCCGCTGACCGGGACCGAAGACGCGGACGGGAAGTACTCGCTGGAGGAGCCGCTGCTGCCGCTGGTGGGGGCCTAGGCCCGAGTGGCCGGGTCTTTGCCAAAGACCCGCCGCGCGGCGTCTATCTCCAAAGGCCTTCCTGGCGCAGCCAGCTCTCGCGGGCCGCGGTGGCGTCGCTGTATGGGTTGTTATATGGGCGCTTTGGATCAGTTCGTCCTTCGGCGATCGCAGCGCGAGCGCCAGGGAGAGCGATCCCGATCCGAACCAAGATTGATGCCAGGATCGAAAGTCTTTCTTGATTGTCGGATTGCCCGGATGCCTCTCTGTCCTCACCTGTTGCGCAGGGAGGATGTCTGTGAACTGCGTCACAGCGGTATCGTCCGCGCCGAATGCCGATTTCGCCCGCCGCCGATCCGCGCCTGGCTCTCCTGTCCCGGCCATGACTGCCGCCGCAGCCGAGTTCCCGTCCACGCCTCTGCCGATCGCAGTGCTCGTCTCCGGCCTGGGCACGAACCTGCAGGCGCTGCTCGACACCGTTCACGGCCGGGAGGCGCAGATCGTCGCGGTCGCGTCCTCGCGCGAGGGCGCCCCAGCGCTTGTCGCGCGCGCAAGATGGGGGTCCCGTCGGCCGTCTTCCCGCGCTCGCTGTACCCAGACCGCGCCGCGCGCGACGCTGCGCTTGGCGGATTGGCTGCCTTCCAGGGCGCGCAGCTGGTCGTGCTCGCCGGCTACATGGAGCTGCTCGGCGAGGAGCTCCTTGGCCGCTTCCCGAAGCAGTAATCAATGTCCATCCCTCCCTGCTGCCCGCGTTCCCGGGCCTGCACGCGATCGAGCAGGCGCTGCCTACGGGGTGAAGCTCTTCGGCGTCACGGTCCACTTCGTCGACGGCGGCGTGGACACCGGCCCCGTGATCGCCCAGCGCGCGATCGAGCTGCCTGGGTCGAGTACCCGGATGCGGTCCTTGCGGGGCTGCATCCGATCGAGCACGAGCTGCTCGCCGAGGTCGTAGGCTCCTCGCTGCGGGCGCGCTGAGCTTTGATCCGGCCAACCCTCGCAGGGTCCTGCTGGCTGGATAGTCTGCGGGGAGATGGCACCGCAGAGCGACACCACCGGCATCGAGCGCGCCGTCGCGGGGGAGTGCCGCGTGCGCAGGGCGCTGGTCTCGGTCTCCGAGAAGTCGGGGGTGGTCGAGTTAGCGCGGGCCTGGCCGATCTCGGCGTCGAGATCGTCTCCACCGGCGGCACCGCGCGGGAGCTCGCCGGCGCCGGGATCGCCGTGCGCGCGATCGAGGACTTCACCGGCTTTCCGGAGATGATGGACGGGCGCGTAAAGACGCTGCACCCGCGCCTCTACGCGGGCCTGCTTGCGCGCCGCGACGACGAGGCCCACATCGCCGCGGCGCGCCGAGCAGGGCATCGAGCAGGTCGACCTGGTCTGCGTCAACCTCTATCCCTTCGAGCAGACGGTCGCGCGCCCTGAGGCGACCGATGCGCAGGCGATCGAGAACATCGACATCGGCGGGCCGAGCATGATCAGGGCGGCGGCCAAGAACCACGACTACGCCGCCGTGCTCACCGACCCGGCCGACTACGAGGGGGTGCTCGCCGAGCTGCGTGCAAGCGAGGCGCGACTCTCGCTGGCGACCCGGCGGCGCCTGGCGGCGAAGGCGTTCGCCCTCACCGCCCGCTACGACGCCGCGATCTCGACCTGGTTTGCGCAGTGCGAAGCCGCTGAGCAGGAGGCGGAGGGCCAGGGCCCGCTGCCGCCGCGCAGAGCGCTTGCCTACGAGAAGGCGATGGAGCTGCGCTACGGCGAGAACCCGCACCAGCGCGGCGCCTACTACACGCAGGTGGGCGCCTCCTCGCACCTGCTCTCGGGTGTGACTCAGCTGTACGGCAAGGAGCTCTCGTTCAACAACCTGCTCGACCTGAGCGCTGCCCGCGAGTTGGTCTTCGACTTCGACGGGCCGGCCTGCACGATCGTCAAGCACAACAACCCCTGCGGGTGCGCGCTTGGCGAGGATGCCCTCAGCGCATACCAGCGGGCGTTCGCATGCGATCCGATGAGCGCATTCGGCGGCGTGATCGCGCTTAACCGCAGGGTGGAGAAGCCGTGCGCAGAGGCGATCGCAAAGCAGTTCGTGGAGGTGCTGATCGCGCCTGGATTCGACGAGGATGCGCTCGCGGTCCTGCGGCAGAGCAAGAACGTGCGGCTGCTCGATCTCGAGCTCGGTGCGGCTGCCGAGAGCGCCGTAAACCCCGACACGCAAACCACCCCTCCAAAAAAAGAGGATCTCGAGTCTCGTCCGGTTCACGGCGGGCTGCTCGTGCAGGACCGCGACTCGGTCGGCGAGGGGCGGGAGCAGATGCGGGTAATGGGCAGGCGGGAGCCGCAGGAGGGCGAGTGGAGCGACATGCTCTTCGCCTGGCAGGTCTGCATGCGGGTGCGCTCCAACGCGATCGTGATCGCCAAGGACGGCGCAACGATCGGTATCGGCGCTGGACAGATGAGCCGCGTCGACGCGGTGCGGATCGCCGTGGAGAAGGCCAGGGAGTTTCAACCGCAGGCGCTCGCGGGCTCCGCGCTTGCCTCAGACGCCTACTTCCCGTTCCCCGACGGGCCGCAGCTTGGGATCGACGCGGGCATCACGGCGATCATCCAGCCCGGCGGGTCGATACGCGACGAGCTCTCCGTGGAGTCGGCAGACGCCGCCGGTGTGGCGATGGTCGCGACCGGCGTGCGGCACTTTCGCCATTGAGGGCGGCGGCGGCCCCTGCGCCCCGCCCTACGGCCGGTGGTAGGAGCCGTACATGACGGCGGGCCGGCCAAGGATGTCGTTGTGCGTGCCGTACTCGCGCTCGGCGAGCCCCGGTCCGAAGCCGGGTGAGAGCGGGATATGCCTCTTCAGCGCGTAGAGCACGAACTCGACCGTGTCGGTGTGTCCCGGCGCGGGGCAGATTGGGCTGTAGCCGGCGCTGCCCGAGCCGTTGATGCCGAGGACCGCTCCGGCGGGCTGCTTGCCCGCGGCGGCGCCGTTGCTGGAAGGGCTCAAGCCGCCGACGATCCAGCGGATCCCGCCGTCCTTCCCGTTGGCGGAGTCGTCGATCACGATCAGCACGAGCTCGGCGGCGTGGGCAGGCACGTCCTGCCAGCTCAGCGGCGGTGAGATGCCGGCACCATCGCAGGTGTACGTCGCGGGGATCGAGCCATTCAGTTCGAATGCGGGGCTCGAGATCGAGAACACGCCCGGCGTGGTTTCAGTCTCGCCGCGAAGGCCCAGGGGCCGCGGAGGGACCTTGGGCCGGCTTGGTGTGGAGCCAGACCCGTCCGATGTCGAGAGATGAGCTTCAGCCCTGCCTTTGTATTGCTTGCAATCTTCCATCACGTAGCCGCGCAGACAGCTGGTCAGGAGCTTCCAGTGGTCATGGAAGCTCTGCTGGTAGCTCGCCAGCTTCTGCTTGGCGCTCGCGCCGCTCGCCGTGCCGGCCACTTCGCTGCCGATCTTGCGCTCGAGCAGTTCGACCTTGATTCGCGTGAGGAGGTCGTCGGTGGTCTCCTTGGACGTGGCGAGGTATCGCTGGAGCTGGCCATGCTTGGGGAAGTCGCGGTGCTCGAGTTCCAACAGGCGCTTGTGAGCTTCGCCTTGCGAAATCGAGATGTGGCGAGCTGATCCTTCTCCCAATATCCAGCTGGAGGTGATCAGGAACGCGAGCGCGCGATGGCTGAGATTGCCGCTGGCGTCGAGCGCGCGCTCGACGGCGAGCCAGTGTTCGTAGCTGGCCTTCGAGATCGGTGTGCCGGCGACGTAGGCGACCGCTGGGCCGCCCGCTGGCTGCTGCTGCGTGCTGGCCGTCGCCGGCGGTGAGGTGTGGGCTTTTGGCGACGAGCTGCCGCAGCCGGCGAGCAGCATCGCAAGCACCACCAAGACGACGATCCCGACCCCTCTCCTCATCGGAGATGAAGTTATCAAGAGTTCCTCAATGCCGCGCCGCGTGGCCCACCGCCGACGCCGGGCTCTTGCCGGCCTATCGTGATGGCCCTTGGGCACTGAGAATCGGGCCGGAAGTGGGCGATGCCAGGCCGCTTCTGGATACCGGTGCCGCGCGCCGCGCAATCCGCCGCAGGCGCCGCCTCAAAATCAATCAGCGACGGCGCCGGCGCCGGTGCGCGCACGCACCGCGACCCCCAGAAGCGGGTCCTGGGTGTCGGTCTCGCCGCTGCTCTGCGAGAGGTTCATCGCCTCGGTCAGGCTCGCGGGATCTGCCAGCGCGCGCCGTTCGGCCAACGGCTGGACCAGCGTGCGCAGGTAGAGCGCTGCGCCGACCCAGCGTGGAGCCCACACCTTCGGCGCACGCTCGCCTACTCCGCGCTCGATCGCGTCGACCGCCTTGGAGAGCGGGGCCGGCTCGCCGAGGAACTTCGGCATCTGAGCTCTGAGGCCACCGGCGGACGGCTGGCTGAAGCCGCCTCTGACCAGGTCGGTGTCGATGAAGCCGAAGTAGGCGCAGCCGACCTTCGCGCCTGAGGGCGAGAGCTCTTGGCGCAGAACGTTGGAGAGCGCCTCCACGCCGGCCTTTGTGGAGGAGTAGGGTCCCATCATCGGCGCGTGGGAGGCGGCCGCGAGCGAGGCGATGTTGAGTAGATAGCCACGTTTGGCGGTGATCTGCGGCAGGAGTGCCCTGTCGGTGCGCCAGACCCCGAGCAGGTTGACCGCGAAGGTCCGCTCGACTTGCTCCATCGGCGCGCTGGCGAGCGGCCCGGTGAAGGAGATGCCGGCGTTGGCGATCCCGACGTCGATCCCGCCGAAGCGCTCGACGGTGCTCGCCACGGCATCCTGGAGCCCCTCGAAGTCGGTGACGTCGACCTCGATCGCAAGCGCTCTCTCGCCGAGGCGCTCCGCGAGCTCACGCAGCAGGTCGGGCTCGAGGCCCGCAAGCGCGACGTTCGCGCCCCGCGCATAGAGGCGCTCGGCGGCGCCGGCGCCGATGCCGCGCGCGGCGCCGGTGATGAACACTGTCTTGCCTGCGATCTGGAAGCGCTCCTGGTTGTTCATAGGCCCTCCTCATGGAATGTGGCGCCCACTGCGATAACGATCATTATCCAACCATACTGGCAGATCGCGCGTGGGACGGAGACTCCTCGCCAGGAGCTCTTGGCGTCCGATCGGGATCGAGGGGCGACCGGTGAGCCCAGCGACCTCCGGCTGGCACGATGCGTCGCGCTGTGACCAAGATGGAAGAGCACGACCACTGCCACTCGAGGACATCCGGCACCGTCCACGGTTCGTGGCGAATCGAGTGCACCATCGTGATCACCGCGTGGCGAGCGCGATCGATGCGCCGTGCGGGACTCGAACCCGCCCCACCGGATTAAAAGTCCGGGGCTCTACCCGATGAGCTAACGGCGCTCGCGGTGGCAGTGTCGCACAAGGCGCAGCATGGCGCGATGGCGCGCGCCCACCTCGGGGACCCGCAGGGGCGCCCGTGACCCGGGCGCCCCTGCGGTGCTACGCGCGCTATTTGAAGAGCAGCGCGGCCGGGGCGCGAGAGGTCGCGCCATGGGATGGCCTGAAGGAGACCATGAGCTTCAGACGCAGGCCCAGGTGCCGCCGCCTAGCCGCCGCGAGCCCGGCTCTCGAGAGCCTGACCTGGAGCGTGACCCTCCCAGCATGTCTCACCTCGTGGGTGATCGGCCTTATGTCTCCGTTTCGCAGCACGACAGTACCCGGCCCGGGCACCGCGATCACGATCTTGGCGAGATCGCCGTGCACGCGATGGCTGATCACCCTGACGCGGCCCGCTCCGGCACTTTGCGATTTCGCCGTGGTCGAAGTCGAACCATGCGCTTGCGCGGGGATGTCCACGATCACGGTCGTGCCGGCTGCCTGGGCACTGGATGCGCCTCCCGAGCCGCCGGAACCACTGCCACTCGATCCAGCGCCACCGGAACCACCGGAGCCGCTGCCACCCGATCCAGCGCCACTACCGCCGGAGCCCGGTCCTCCACCTTCGCCGGATGTGCCGCCTGGCAGCAGCGAGCTGAGCGTGCCCGCGACGGCCTTGCTGGTGCCGTCGAGCACGCCAAGCGTTTCTCCGCTGGAGAGCGGTGTGGTGAGCGCCTTCGCGGTCCCAGGAAGCTCAGCGCTCGTCGCGCCGACTGTTGTGGCCAGTTCTTCTGAGGTCATCCCGACCTTTTCGGCCAGCTGTTGCACGGACTGTTCCGCGACCGGTTCTCCGCCGAGACCGCTCCCGAGGACCTTTGCGACGGTCGCGGCCGGAAGCGTCTTCAGGATCGCTTCGAGCGTCTTTGCGGGCCCTTCGGAGCCACTGCTGAGCAGCTTCTGGAGCAGTTCGCCTACGTCCACCTGGCCGAGGGCCTGGGTCAGCCCTTCAGATATCGATTTGCCGCCGAGCAGCGATTCCAGTTTGAGCACTTCCAGGGGAAATAGTTTCCTCAACGTGGCTTCGACGGCCGAGACGAGCGTGGCTGGGTTTTCCAGCACTCCTTCGAGCTTTGCGCCCGATCCGAGCCCTTCTATGGCGCTCTTCAGTGTTGCCTGGAGATGGCCGATTCCAAGTCCTTCCAACGCGGGCAGTTCGGAGAGCGCCTGCGCGAGAGCTTGCGGTGAGATCGGTCCGCTGAGGCCGATTGGCAGCTTCGAGAGCAATTCCTGCAGCTGTGCTGAGGAGAGCACACTGTCAAGGTCGTATGAGGCCGGGACACTGCTGGGGCTCGCCTGTCCCGCGGCCGGCAGCAGGCTGCTGCCGGCCGGGCCCGCGGTCGCCGAGGAAGCCGGCAGCGCCGCGAGCAAGCCGAGCAGCCCGGTGCTCAACGCAATCGCTGAGCACCGGTTCAGAGGTGAGTGCATCGCAAACTCCCTTCACATTGTGAGTGATGGGTGTTTAACGGTCTCCGGGCCGGCACTAGTTCATAAAGTGGAACTCACTCGGACAAACGTCTAAGCCCGACCGACCGCGACTGCTCCCAACCGGTGCCAGCGTCTTGGAGGACGGCTGCTCAGCGCAAGCCGAGCGTATCCAGCGGCTCCTCCGCCGGCGTCTGCGCGGCGGCGATGCGAAGCATCTGCTCGATGTCGGTGAGCTTCACCCGCGGCCTGCCCGCGGGCTCTCCGAGCGCGCGCTCGTGGCGGTCGATCTCCGACCAGCCCTCGTAGGTGACGAGGTCGGGACGGCGTGCGAGCAGCATCTCGTGCACACTCTCGGCATCGGACGAGAGGGGCGTGTGCAGCGCACCTGCGTCGATATCGGCAAGGACCGCGTCGACGGTCTCCTGGGCGTCCTTCTTATTGGTGCCGATCACGCCTGTGGGGCCACGCTTGATCCAACCGACCACATACTCGCCCCTGCAGGGCGTTCCGCCGGGACCGCTTACACGGCCGCCCTCGTTGGCGATCACCGAACGCTGCTCGTCGAAGGGCACTCCCGGCAGCGGCTTGCCCTGGTAGCCGATCGCGCGCAGGACGAGCCCCGCGCGCAGCGTCTCCGTCTCGCCGGTGGGCCTGGCGCGTAGGGCGCCGCTCTCGTCGGCGATCAGCTCGTTGCGCTCGAGCACGACGCCGCTCACACTGCCGCTTCCCGTGAGCTCGACTGGTGAGAGCAGGAAGCGCAGGACGATCCTGCGCGCGCCCCCCTCCGGCTGCCTCGCCGCGTATTCGCGCAATACCTTCACGTTGCGCTCGGCGGTCGGGTCCATGTTCTCGTCGTGGATCGCAAGTGCGCGCTCCAGCTCCTCCTCCTCGACGATCACGTCAACTCCCTCCATCACACCGAGCTCGAGCAGCTCCGGATTGGTGAACGCAGCCTGGGCGGGGCCGCGCCGGCCAACCACGACCACCTCCTCGATGGAGCTGTGCCGCAGGCCATCGAGGGCGTGGTCTGCCGTGTCTGTGACGCCCAGCTCGGTGTGCGAGAGCGTCAGCATCCGCGCGACGTCGAGGGCGACGTTGCCGTTGCCGATCACGACCGCACGCTCGCAGGAAAGGTCGAAGGTCAGGTCGCGATGGTCTGGGTGGCCGTTGTACCAGCCGACGAAGTCGGTAGCGGCCCAGCTACCGGGGAGCTCTTCGCCTGGGATGCGGAGCGGCCTGTCTCCCGGCGCGCCTGTGGCGTAGATGATCGCGTGGTAGTGCTCGAGCAGATCGTCACGATCGATGTCGCGGCCAAGCTCGACGTTGCCGTAGTAGCGGAAGTGGAGGTGCGCCGCGGTCTTCTCGTAGACGCGTGTGACCGACTTGATCTTTGGGTGATCGGGTGCCACGCCCGAGCGAACCAGACCCCAGGGGGTCGGCAGTCGCTCGATCATGTCGACCTCGATGTTGCGGTCCTTCGCGCTCAGCAGATGGCCTGCGGCATAGAAGCCGGCGGGGCCGGAGCCGATCACTGCGATGCGGATGGGATGCTCGTCTGTCATGCGGGGGAATGGGCGCGGCCCGACTCGAACGGGCGACCCCCTCGGTGTAAACGAGGTGCTCTAGCCAACTGAGCTACGCGCCCCCGATCGGAGTTCCAAGACTAGCGTCTGGACGCTGCCGAGCCTGGCTGCGATCTGCAAGCCTGCGATCCTTCGGGCATGAGGAGAGGAGAGCGGGGAGGGTCGCTGGCGCGCCCGACCGGGGCGGACTCCAGTGCGCCGCGCGAGCGCCCGCCGCGACGCCGGTTCCGGGTCCGCGCGATCGGATTGCGCGGACTGCTCGGTCTGCTGCTGGCGGCCCTCGTGCTCCTTTTGGGCATATCGCAGCTCGTGCTGCCGAGGATCGCCGCGCGCGTGCTGCGCGATCGCGTGGCCAGGTACGGGGAGGTGCAGCACGCAAGCGTCTCGGCGCTGCCGGCGATCGATCTGCTCTTCGGCAATGCCGACTCCGCGGATCTGGATGCCTCACAGCTTGCCCTCTCCGCCCACGAGCTCATGGGGCTACTCGTCGAATCGAAGGCTGTAACAGACCTCACGGTTAGAGCCAGGACGGTGAAGCTGCTCGACCCCGGCTTTGGCGCGGGCGCCGTCTCACTCGGCGACGCGGTGCTCCACAAGCGCGGAGATGTGGTTCGTGCGAGTGCCCTGCTGAGCGATGCCGCACTGCAGGCGGCGCTTCCAGAAGGAGTCCATGCAAATGTGCTTGCTGGGGCGGGGGGCAGCGTGCAGGTGCAGGCAAGCGGCCAGCTCTTTGGCTTCAGGGCGAGCGTCTACGCCGACCTCGAGGTGGTCGAAGGCAAGCTGCTCATCGTTCCCACGCAGTCGCTGCTTGCGGGGCTTGGAAGGATCACCTTGTTCTCCGACCCGCGGCTGCAGATCCTCTCGGTGACGGCAACTCCCGAGGCGAGCGCGGGCGGCACGCAGAGCGCCTGGACGCTGCACCTGAGCGCAAGGCTTCGCTAGTCGAAGTGGTGCGTCCCCGCCGAGCGGGAGGCGATGATCATCGGCAGGCCATCGCGAGGGCTGATTGTCGGCATCTGGCGGATCGAGAGCTCGAAATCAACGGGCAGCTCGAGGCGGAAGCGGCGCAGGATCGCGGTGGCGATCGTACGGATCTCCAGCTGCCCGAACCTCATTCCGATGCAGGTGCGCGAGCCCCCTCCGAAGGGTATGTAGGCGCCCTTCGGGAGTGCCGCCCTGCTCTCCGGCGCAAATCGCTGTGGCAGGAAGCGCTCCGGCGCGGGGAACACCTCGGGCAGGTGGTGAGAGGCCCAGGAGGAGTAGTTGACGTAGGCATCGCCCGGCACGCGCACGCCCTGGAACTCGAAGCTCGCGATCGAGCGGCGCGGGCCGATCCACGCCGGCGGATACATCCGCAGCGTCTCCTCGATTGCCATCTCGAGCTCTGGCAGCGACTCGCCGGTGAGATCGCGCGCCGCAGGCGCGCAATCGCCGAGCACCTCATCCTGCTCGACCAGCAGCATTTCGCTCGCCGTAGGGCTGCGCGCAAGCTCGTAGAACAGGAACGCGACCGTGGAGGTGGTCGTGTCGTGGCCCGCGAAGAGCAGCGTCATCACCTCGTCGCGGATCTGCCCGTCGCTGAGGGCGGCCCCCTGCTCGTCGGTCGCGTCCAGCAGAAGACTCATGATGTCCTCGCCGCGGCGGCCGCTTGCCCGTCGCTCCTTGATCTCTGCGTAGATCATCCGGTTCAGCCGCCGCGAGGCGTTGACCAGACGAGACCACGGCGTCCGCGGGCCGCGCAGCAGGCGCGCCGGATAGGGCGTCGAGTAGAAGGAGAGCGCTTCCTCGAAGAGGCTCGCCGCGTCGATCGCCCTGGCGCGCTGCCCGTCGGGGTCCAGGCCGAAGAGCGCGCGCATCGCGATCCGCAGCGCGAGGCGCCTCGTCCAGAAATAAAGGTCGATGCGCCTGCCGATTTCGAACTGCTGCAGCGAGCGCTCGGTCTCCTCCTGCATCACCCCGACGGCGGATGCAATCCGCTCACGGTGGAACGCGGGCAGCATGATCAGCCGCGAGCGGCGGTGAAACTCGCCGTCGGTGGTCAGCAGCCCGTCGCCGATCAGTGCCGTCAGGTCCCTGAAGTGAGACTCGCGCCAGATGAAGTTCGAGGCGTGCGAGACGGTGATGTAGTGGTTGGCCGCCGGGCCGAGCATGAAAACGACGAGCCCGTGGAATACGCGCAGCGAGAAAACGGGCCCGTGCCGTTCATGGGCGTCCAGCAGGATCGGCAGCGGATCCTCGCCGAAGCGGAGGGTCCTCGAGACCGAGAAGTCGGTGTCGCCTGGAGGGTATGGAACCTCGGGCGAGCGCTGCCGGCGCAGGTCGCTTACGACCATCAACAGCGGGTTCTCGTGCTCGAGTGGCGGGGGCGGCGGGATCGCCATGGCGCAACCATACCCCAGAACTGGCTGGCTGGCCAGTCAGTGGCCAGCCAGCCAGTTCATGCTGCTCTTCAGCCCTGCTCTGACGCGGGCTCTTTGCCCTGCTGCGTGCCCGGATCCTGTGTGCCCCGATCGCCGCCGGCCTCCTCGGCGAGGATGCGGTAGAGGTCGCGGCGCGCATTGCTCGCGACGACGCGAGCCTGTTCGATCTGCGCCTCATCGCCGGTGCGCATCACCTGGGCGAAGGCGACGGCGACGGAGCGGAAGGCTTGCCCAAGCTCGTGGGCCTTCTCGCCGAAGTCGCTGCTCATCTCATCCCAGGGCGCCGGCGCGCCGGTGTCCCGCTTCTCGATCTCGGCCCTTCCGTTGGCTGTGAGGTGGAAGAGCTTGCGTCCCTCGCTCTCCTCCGAGCGAATCAGCCCTTCGTCTTCGAGCTGTTGCAGCGCGGGGTAGACCGACCCCGGGCTCGGGCGCCAGACGCCCTCGCTGCGCCGCTCGACCTCCTGCATGATCTGGTAGCCGTTGCGCGGCTCCTCTGCGAGCAATAGCAGCGCGGCGGTCCTGATGTCGCCCCGCCGGGCCTTGCGCCCGCGGCCGAAGCGCCCGCCCGGCCGATTCGGCGGCCAGCCGAAGTCGCCGAAGCCATAGCCGCCCCGCCCGTATCCGCGGTGCCTGTGTGGCCCGTAGCCCCGCTCGCCTCCCGCCTCTCTGTCGCCCATCATCGCGCGCAGCAGCGCGAGTGCTCTCTCGTCGATGCCGCGGGCGCTGCCGCCGCACCTTCCGTGTCGATATGCCGCCTCGGCGTACAAGTCGATCCTCCTTGGGTTGCTTTGCGATATGTTCACGATATATCGCGATAGCTCATTCCTCAAGGGGCACATGGACGGAGCGGCCCGCGAGGCGCGCTAGGTCTTGGCATACTTGTGCTCTCGCGCGTGGAGTGGGTGTTTGCCCTGCGCTTGCGCGGGGGCGTAGCTCAGTTGGTTAGAGCGCCGGCCTGTCACGCCGGAGGTCGCGGGTTCGAGTCCCGTCGCTCCCGTATTTGTTGCCTCATCCCCCGCGTCGGCTTTTGGGTGCGTGGCTCGCACCTCCGACGCGGCGGTGAAGTAATTGGCGAACGCCGTGTTGGGCTTGACGGCGACGATCTGGTTGTCCTTGGCCCATACCTGGGCGAACAGGGAGAGGAGGAGCTTGCGGCGCTCGGCGGGGTTGGGCTCGGCGTCCCAGAAGCGCGTGAAGTCTTCGAGGATTGCCTGGGCGCGGTCGAGGTCGGGGTCGGTTGGCGGCTTGGTGCGCTGTAGCTCCTCCTCCATCATCTGGCGGCGCATCGCGTATTGGGGCTTGGTGATGTCGCCCATGACGTAGAGGTCGCGTAGCCGGTCAAGTTGTGCGGTCAGCTCGCGGCGACGCTCGGCGTCCTCGCCGGGGTGAGCGCCACCTTGTATTTGGATCGCGTCGAGCACGAGCTGACGCAGCGCGTGGTCGGGTTGGAAGTCGTGCAGCCAATCGATCAGTTGCTCCTCAAGCGGCTGCGCGGGGGTCATCTTCTGCTCGCAGTCGCCGTGGTGGCGGCGGGTCGAGCATTGGTAGCGACGCATCCCCTCCCATCCGGTGCGGCAGCCGTGCATGCGGGCGCCGCAGCGCTCGCAGTGGATGAGCTTGCGCAGCAGGTACTCCCCGGAGGGGCGGCCGGGCTTGACGACGCGGGTGCGCCATGAGCGGACTTCCTGCACGCGGTCGAACAGCTCGTCGCTAACGATCGGCTCGTGCAGTCCGCGGATGGTGCGGCTCTTGTCGCGTAGCCCGGAGACGTAGCCGGCGTAGGCGGCGTTGCACAGCATCTCCCGCACCGTGTCCTTGCTGAACAGCCGCCCGCGTGCCGTGCGCGCTCCCTTCGCGTTCAGCCATGCGGCGAGGGTCCGGTCGGACTCCTGGCCGGTGGCGTAACGCTCGAACAAGGCGAGGACAAGCGGTGCGTGCTCGGGATGTGGGGTTGCGAGCTTGGTGGCGGGGTCGCGGACGTAGCCCCAGGGCAGGCTCCCGACGAGGTGGCCCTGACGAGCCTTCTCCTTCAAGCCGCTGCGGGTCCAGAAGGAAAGCGATACGGAGTAGTACTCGTCGAACATCTCGTGGATCGACTCGGCGAGGAATGCGGACGGGTCTGTGTGGTCTTCACCCATCGGCTGGGTCACGGACACGACCCGGATGCCAAGCCGCTCACGTAGTAGCTGCTTGTAGCGGCGTGCCTCGACTTGGTTGCGGGCGAAGCGGCTGGTGTGGAAGACGAGCACGACGTCGAACTTGCCGGCGGCTGCGTCGGCCATGAGGCGCTGGAACTCGGGGCGCGCCTCTGACTTGCGCCATCCGGAGTGGAAGTCGCAGTACTCGCCGACGAGTTCGAGATTGTTCTCGGGTGCGAAGCGGCGGATGCCCTCGCGCTGCGCGTCGGGGGAGAAGCCCTGGCCCTGCTCCTCGGTTGACTCGCGGACATAGGCGACGGCGCGTAGCTTGCGGTCAGTCATGCCGGGAGGGGTCGGTGACGTCGCGTCCTCTGCGCAGCCACCAGTCGGCGAACCAGTTGGCGAAGTCGAGGAGCGCTGGGTCGGGGGAGTCGTTGCGACGGGCATTTGCTGCGCCTCCTTGGTCGTCGGGGTGATCGATTGGTGCAGGGCGATGAGTGGGCTTGAACGTCCTGGCAGGGCGAGCCGGCTGCTGCGCTGGTTTGGCAGTCCTTCGTGCATGTGCGGTCAATGTGTGGGCGTCGGTGAGAGACCCTTGGCAAGGGAAGAAGGTGCCTCAACCCCGCTTTTGGTTACAGCAGCGCCTCACTTTCATCAAACTTTTCTTACTGAGCCATACTTGTCGGGGTACTTTCGTCCTCCCGGATATCGCTGATTTACAGCGGTTTCTTTGGTTCTTGGGTCCTCGTTTCATCATGCGAGGGCGGATCGGAGGACGGAAACGAGGACGGATGCGAGGACGGAAACGAGGCCAGGGTCCGGACTCGCGTCCTCACTGCCCGCGACCGCGCCGTGCTTTCGCTCGTGCTTTGCGCCGCGCGTTGGCGGCCCATGGTTCTCCGAGACGGAAGTGCGCGCGGAGGATTTGCCGCACGCGCTCCCGGTGCAGGCCGTGCCGGACGGCGATCTCGTCGAGCGTCAATCCCTCCACGGCACGCAGCCGGAACATGCCGTACTCGCGCGCTTGTGGCGCGTGGGTACGGATTGGCTCGACCGAGATGTCCAAGCCGACCGCCTGCACAATCAACAGAGCGACCTGCAAGGAGATCGTGCCGTCGCCTGTTTCGAGGCCCGAAAGGACGGCAGGCTCTACGCCCGTCAAGCGCGAGACGCCTTCCCGGCTGAGCCGCAGCTCGCCGCGCCGTTCTTGCAGGACGCGGCCAAGCTCGGGCGCGGAGTTGACGGGTGAGCGCTGACGGCGCACTGACAGATCGCTGACTCAGAGCGTGCCCACCTCGATTTCACCGGCTCGCCGCGCGGCTCGGGTGGGGAACACGAACTCGCCGAGACGATGCACCAGTCCGGCGCGGGTGAGGCACCCGACGCCGTCGATCACGTCATTGGGGCTGTCCAGCTCGCGCCCGATCTCTTCGACGGTCCACGGCACAAGCTCCTCGCACAGGACGTGCAGGATCAGTTTGTCGCGCTGGTCCTCACGCTCGGCGGGTGTCATCTCTTCGGCGGCACAGCATCTGGCACTCATGGGGCTCCTTTCCGCCGCAGGAAAGGGCACAGACGAGCGCGACGCGAGACCGCAGGGGAGCTACGGTTCCGGTCGTGGCATCGAAGGCCCAAATCCTTCGGCGTCACAGGCCGAGGCGGGCGTCTTCAGCGCTCGTCTCGGCCGCTTAGTTTGTTGGCTGGCGCAGAGCAGAGCAGAACTCGCGGGGGATCTCAAGGCCAAGGCTCGCGGCTGCTCGGAGGTGCCTCGTCCCGACCGTGAAGCGCCTGACGGAGCAGTATGGGTGGGAGAGTAATGTCCGCGTCCCGGGGTAGAGTTAGACGAACATACGTTCGATAGGAGCAGTACGATGGATCTTGAAATGCAGACCTCGCTTCTTGCGCTATGCGCGCTTGATCACGTGAACTGGCATGTGATCGCGCGGGAAGCGCAGCAGCCACTCGGCCTCGAACGGCTCCTCCAAGGACAGCTAACCGAGACATCTAAGCAGGGCCGGGAGACCCAGAAACTGATCGCCGGTGCAGGTGGGGATATGGCTAAGCAGAGGCTGCGCGCGGTCGAGGAGATTCGCCGTGCTGAGGACGCAGGAGCGAGGCTCGTGACGGTTCTTGACGACGACTACCCGGCGAATCTTCGGGTCATCTACAACCTGCCGCCGTTCCTCTTCTACCGCGGACGCCTAGAGCGCGACGATGCCCGCTCGGTCGCCGTGGTGGGCACGCGTGGGGCCTCGGATACCGGCATTGATAGCGCACGGCGTATGGCTGGCCTCCTCGCGGAGCACGGTGTAACTGTTCTGTCGGGGCTAGCAAAAGGCATCGATACGGCCGCGCACGAGGAGACACTTGCGCAAGGCGGACGGACGATCGCGGTGCTGGGCACCGGCATCCTTCACTGCTACCCCAAGGAGAACTCCGAGCTTGCTGAGCGCATCGTGCAGTCCGGCGCACTTGTGTCTCAGTTCTGGCCCAGCCAACCACCCACGACCTACAGCTTCCCTCGTCGTAACGTGGTGACCTCCGGTATGAGCCAAGGCACGGTGGTGATCGAGGCGAGCGAAACCTCTGGAGCCAAGATGCAGGCCCGGCTAGCGCTTGAGCACGGCAAGCGTGTGTTCCTGGTCAGTCGTCTCGTTACCTCCCAGCCCTGGGCGCAGAAGTACGTCGAGAACCGCGGTGCGATCGAGATACGCTCGGTAGAGGACGTACTCGCACGCCTCCGTTCGCCGACCGCAGTCGAGCAGCTCTCGGCCGGGCGACAGCAGCTCGCACTCGAGCTCGCGTGAGCCAAAGTGAGCAGTCGTCCGCAGCCCGCTGGGTTCGGTAACTGCGCCAGGTGTCCATATCGCGTCAGTGGGCCCGCCAAGATCTGCTTCGACTGTGCCAAAAGCTCGTTCGAGCGGCTAGCCAAGGATCGCTGCGAACTCTGCGAGCTTGCACTAAAGGACGACGGATCGTGCGGCAACCCCCTCTGCAATTGGGACGAAGACGACCGCTTCTTCAAATGGGTCTGGGCCATCTCGATGCGCACGGGACCACTCAAACGAGCCATCGACCGGTACAAGGTCGATGAAAAGCGCGCATGGGCGGCCATCTTTGGTCGGGTGCTGCTCGGATACCTCAACGCAAACCACGACGTGTTCCGTCGCTATGACCTCATCATCCCCAGTCCGACCTGGATCGGGGATGGAGGGCGGAAGTTCGATCACACGGCACTGGTGATCGAGCGAGCGATCATTGAGGACGATGGCACTTGGCCGTTTCGCGTCGGGGTTGTCGAGAAGACGGCAGCAACTACCCCGTTTCGTGGGAAGACATGGAAGAAGCGCCATGAGATTGCTGAATACGAGCTGCGACCTGCACTGACCATCCCCGAGCCAGAGGTGGTTCACGGGAAGCGCGTTCTTATATACGACGATGTGTACACGGAGGGTCTTACGCTTCGCGCCGTAGCAAGCGCCCTACGCGATGCGGGTGCCGTCGAGGTATCCGAGATCGTTCTGGCTCGCCAGCCCTACTCGGGGAGTGCTTGATATCACACGAGTCGCTCGCCCGGTTACGTTTGAGTAGGTGGTAGTTCGTGGTCAGCCACCGCTAGGTTAGCCTTGTTCTAGTAGAAGCGGCAAGAGACGATCTCGGTTCCTGATGAAATCGGTCATACCCTCGTTCGTCTCGAATACGAGGTTGTCTCGGCCGAGCAGATTGCCGAGGTTGTGAAGCGTTTCGTCAACTCCCCCCTGGCCATTGTCATCGGCCTTCGCGACGATGGCGAGCCGACAATCGCGTCGCAATCCGCCGTCGCTGAGTAGTTCGGCGGCGTGTCGGTCTGTTGCTCGCCACCCGCAAATGAGCACTCTGTCTACCTGCGGAATCGCCGTGCGCAACGCGCTGACGTGTTCCGTTGGGCACTCGAACTGCGTCTTAGCTTCAAGCGGGATGGACAGTGCAGGTATCAGTACTGGCCGCGTCGGGAAAGGTAGTTCTGCACCGAAGTTATCGGTGGGTGCGTCGGTGTAGTCATCGCCTTGCAGTGCGCTTCGGTGAATAAACGGGAGCGTTGAATCCCCAATCTGGTCCGCGACGGTCAGGGCTCTTCAGCGTTTCCGCCAAGCGACGGGAGGCTACGTTCGTAGCGCGCGACTCGCGCCCAACCCAACGAACCATGGAGCTTCACCAGCGTCCAGTCGTCGCGTTCTACATACCCGGTCCGTCCAGTTTCCAGCCAGTCACGACCTCTTCAGCGGCTCGCTCGATAAGCGTGTCATAATTGAACGTAAGGAGTGCTACGCGCTCCTGCGCGCTGTGTCTCCACCTCGCCAGCGAGTTCAGGAGGCTCATATAGAAGGTCTGACTGTAAGCATTGCTGTACACGATGCCCTCAATTTGAGTCAGCATCTCGCACAAGTAGAATCTAAATGCTACGAGTTGCATATGGCGGAGCGGATCGTCCTCTGCGAAGCGGTCAAGTGCTTGCTCAAGGTTGAGGGAACCGTCTCGTGTCGCGTGCTCCAGATAGTCGATCACGGGCATGCACCCCCGATATCTGCGCGCGATCGTGCGGTGCTCCCGGCTGATGAGGTCAGCAGTCAGCGGCAGGAACGGGCGCGCCGGGTGATCCAGAGGACCACAGTCGAAGGACGCACCCGCCCCGAAGATCACGAGCAGCATCGCTCACCGAATCTATCTCCAGCCGGCAGATGAAGCGCGCGGCTCGGTCTGATGCTGACGGGGCCCTTCGCGATCAACGCTCGTTAGCTTTCAGCCGATCAAGTGGGTCGCGACGACGCTGCCCAGCCAGGTACAGGCGCTCTGTGTGCGCCCGTTGAGAGTTTGCATAGTCCCCGAGCGCTGAGTTCAGTTCCGTAATCGGGTCGTGGTCACGGCGCGGTATGTCGATCGAGCGAAGCACGCTGGCCGAGATGCCGGCGGCCCGCAGCGACGTGAGTGCTTCAGGGGGCAGAGTTCGAGCAAGACTCACAGAGGGCTCGGCGAGTTCACCGACAGGGACGATGTCGCTCTGCCGCTCGACGGACAGGCTCCGGTCCAGGAAGTGGCTGAGGCCACGGCCCGCGCCCGCGCTTATAGTCGCCCAGCGAGGGTCCGCGTCCAGTTCCTCGCGCATCTCGTCGACGAAGGGCCCCGTCTCCTTCTGTACCAGCACAAAAGCGTCCATGAAAGCGTCGCTTGTGACTGCCTGTCGGTAGCTGTATTCCTCGTTCTCGGCGGCGTAGGCGCCCTGCGCGCGCTCGTCTGCCCTAACGACAGCACGCAGGTTGGCGTCCCCCTCCGCCAGAAGCTTGCAGAGGCGCACTTGGACCGGGTTCAGGACATCATCTAGGCGCTCTGGATCGAACCAGTCACGCTGAGGGCGGGTAGAGATGGTGTAGTCGCTGCGGGTGGATCGTCGATCACTTCGTCGCAGGCGGCCTTGCGACGCTTGAAACTGTAGGCGAAGACGCCGCAGACGATTCCCAGCGGCACCGTCCCAGCGGCGACGGCCGGATCGAGCATTGCTGAGCCTCCCAACGCCGATCCGATGAGAGCCCATAGTCCCGCGAGACCGTCTACCTGCCTACGCTCCTGAAGGAACTGACGCTTCTCCTCGTCGCTGCGCAGGCCCATATGTTGGAACGCTACCTGCCATGCCGGCGGCGGTCTCCTCGAATCCAAGCGTGCTTCACGTGGCGCAGGCGCCTCGCGAATCGGCTACAGCCGAATCTCAATCCGCGAGGCAACAATCGCGGCTTCGACCCCCGTCGCTCCCGCTACCGTTGCCTCGGCTTTTTGGGTGCTGGTTCCGCACCTCCGACGCGGCGATGAAGTAGTTGGCGAACGCCGTGTTGGGTTTTGACGGCCACGATCCGGTTGTCTTTGCCCGTACCTGCGCGAACAGCGAGAGTAGGAGCTTGCGTCGCTCGGCCGAGCGCGGCGTGCCAGAAGTCGCCGAGCAGTTCTTGGGCGCGGTCGAGCTCTGGTCGGCAGGCGGCGCGAGACCCTGTAGTTCTTCCTCGAGGGCTTGGCGGCGCATAATGTAACGGGGCTTGGTGAGGTCGCCGAGGACGTAGAGGTCTTGCAGTCGGTCCAGCTTGGTCAGTAGTTCGCGGCGGCGCTCCTGATCTTCTCTGGGGTTCTGCTGGGTAGGCGCGGATCGTGTCGAGGACGAGATCGCGCAGCTTGGCGTCGGACTGGAACGCGTGCGGCCAAGCGACGAGCTGGGCCTCCACCGGCTCGGCCTTGACGATCGCCTGCGTGCAGTCGCCGTGGCGGCGTCGGGTGGAGCACTGGTAGCGGCGGGCGCCGGCGCGTGAGCCGCGGGCGCCGTGCATCCGGGCGCCGGGATGCTCGCAGCACAGCAGCTTACGCAGTAGGTACTCCTCCGACGGGCGCCCGGGCGTGACGACTCGGGTACCTCAGGAGAGGATCTCCTGCACTTTCTCGAACAGCTCGTCGGTGATGATCGCCTCGTGCAGCCCTTGATGGCGCGGGTCTTGTCGCGTAACCCGCTGAGGTATCCGGCTAGGCGGCGTTGCAGAGCATCTCCCGCGGTGTCCTTGGAGAACGGGCGGTCGGTGCGGGGGCAGTTGTATGGTCTGCGCGAGCCCAGCAAAAGCTATCCAGCATGACAAGTCCAGATCAACACGCCGTCGGCCGGACTCTCCGCGAGCTGCGCAAGTGAGCCGGGCTCACGCAGGAGCAGGTGGCCAAGCGTATGGGCACGAGCAGCCCCCACCTGTCGCGCCTTGAGGCCGGGCAGCACGCCATCCGACTGAGCAGGCCCTTCGGCTGCTCGACGCGCTTGGAGCAGACCTTCACCAACTTGCAGACATGATCGATATCCACGAATCGCGCCATCAGCGCGCGCCGGAGCGTCACTCTTGTACCCCCGATGCCGCATCCGTCGAGGGGCACTTCAACCATTCGGACTAGATCCGATCACGCAGGCCGCGCGTAGCGCGCGGGATCGCTAGGCTTCGCAGCGTTTCCATGACTACGCGCCTACCCGATTTTCGAAAAAGAGTGTTTCTTCATAACCCCGATCGGTGACGAGGACTCCGACGTCCGTCGCCGGGCGGACGGTGTTCTAGAAGCCATAGTCGATCCAGCAGCCGAGGTAGCTGGACTCACGCCGGTCCGCGCCGACCGCATCGGCGAGGGCGGTCAGGTCAATCTCCAAGTGATTGAGCACGTCTGCCGCGCCGCCGCGGCCGTTGCGGATCTGACCGGCGCAAATCTAAACGTTTACTACGAGGTCGGTATGCGCCATACGACTCGCTTGCGCCTCGTCTTGATTGCAGATGAGAGCGAGCGAGACAAGTTGCCATTTGACATCCTCGTGCAACGCACAATCTTCTTTTCAAATGACATGAAGGGTGTGGCATCCTGCAAGGCGAGCGTAATCGAGCAACTGCGGGCTGGACTTGGGGGAGCAGTCGACTCCCCGATAGACGCCGCGGTTAACATTCGTCAGTTTCAGCAGGGGGACGCCGTGGAGCGTACTCTGGCGGAGTTGGTTACGTCCGTCGATGGGCTGTCACGCGAGGTGGGTCGCGGAAGTAGGGCCGTTATTCCTGCGGCCGTGGGCGACCTCGCTATCGGCTTGTCCAGCCTTGAAGAACTCGCAGAAAGGCGATCCGACGAGGACCTCGCCAACGTATGTCAGCAACTGTCGAAGCCTGTCAAGCACATAGTCAATCGGTCGCGCCTGAGTGAGGAGGAGCTTGATCGGATAAAGGAGCAAAGGCCGTCCCGCCGTATGGGGGTGACGCTCGTGCCTGGTCTATCCGCCGAGGGAAGTCCTGAATCCCAGGTTCACCCAGAGACTCCGGCTGCCGCGAAACGGACGCCGGCTGCCGCGAAACGGACGCCGGCTGCCGCGAAACGGACGCCGGCTGCCGCGAAACGGACGCCGGCTGCCGCGAAACGGACGCCGGCTGCCGCGAAACGCAGGAAACCCGGAAGCTCGTAGAGCGCTGCCTCGCGGGCTGCTTGCGTAAGGGCTTGCTGGACGCTCGGCGGCGTAATCATCCGACACCCCGTCGAGTAGCAATGACCACGTCGTCGGAGCGATCATCGTGACTGCTATCTATCGCGTTACAGATAGGACGATCAATGTTTGGAATCGGTGCGGAAGCGAAGCTAAAGCCGAATCTCGATCCCCGAGGCGACAGGCGCGTGTTCGAGTCCCGTCGCTCCGGCTTTGAATGCAGCCTAAGTCCGATGTGGTTTAGAAAGCTTCCGCGGCTGCTGGAAGTCACGCCAGCCGCTGCGGGGTTCAGGCGTTGCTGGAGTGCGGTTGAGGAGAGGGCGATCTCGCGCCGTGATCTCCGACACACGGCGGCGAATCCAGACGTCTGCGCGGACCCCGCAGTTACTGCGAATTAGCGAGCTCGGCGTCCGCGAGCGCCTCGCGAATTCGCCGCTCCTCATCGCTGCCTGTCGTTGCAAGCCGCAGCAGCGGGATGCCGAGCCGCTCCAGGATGCCGTCCTTGAGCGCGTCGCGCCTCAGTTGCTGTGGCCGGTCCTCATGAAACCTGAATCCGTCGACCTCGATTGCGAGCACCGGCCGTCGAGTGATGCGGTTGTAGATGACGAAGTCGATGGAGGATCGACGTCGTATGAAGGCGCGCTGATCCTCTCCCAACGTGTCCGGCGCTGGCACGAGATTGCGCAACAGGATCTGAGACTCCACACGCAGGTGTCCGTGCTTCGGCCCGGCAAGGATGTCACCGAGGACGACCTCGATGATCCGCTCCGCGGGAGATCCGAGGCCTCCCAGCAGTCGCTGCGCCAACGGCCTCAGCACTTCGTCGTACTCGCGATAGAGCAGGTCGAAGACCGACACGACTCGGCTGGCTCCAGGCTGCTCGTTGGGATAGCGATACTCGATGTACCCGATCAGATCCCGCAGGTGGCGGCTGCGGGGGAGCTTCTGGTGGTTGGTCACGAGCACGAAATGATCGATCGCGCGTGAGACGGCGACGTTGACCAGATGTGGGTCGTCAACGAACTTCAGCCCCCTTTGTCCCGCGTAGGTCTCCGAGAGCACAGTCGTCAGGATGACCATCCGGCTCTGACGCCCTTGGAGCCTGTAGACCGTGTCGACGGTCGCGGCTGCGCCTCCCAGCAAATCTGCCGCCCTGTCGGCCTGGAGCCGGTAGGGAGCGGCGACGGCGACATCTTGCGCCTGCACACTGACCGGCGCCTGGCCGAGGACCTCCCTCTCGATGACGTCGATCTCACGCTGATTGGATCGCCCGCCGCCGCTATGTGAGCGCATGTGGTTGCCTGGAGCGGTCGTGTGCAGCCACATCGCAGGCTCTGGTCGGCCGGCAGACTCGGTGTAGGGGATCAGCTCGCCGTCGTAGAAGGCTGAGTTGCAGAAGCCGATGATCGCCGGATGGCTGCGGTAATGCTCGCGCAGGAGGGCGACCGGGAGGGCGTTGCCGTAGAGCTCGATGACCGATGAGAGCACGCTGTGCCGCTCACAGTCGTAAGCCGGTGCCGGGGCGAGGGCATCATCTGGAATATCGCCGGGGATGTGCGGCAGCTGGCGCCGGTCCCCAACCACGACGAGGTTGCGGCAGGAGGCCATCACAAGGCCCGCCGCGAGCAGGTCGACCTGCGATGCCTCATCGATGATCAGGTAGTCCAGCAGGTAGCCATCCGGCAGACGTCTGCGCAGTGAATGGCAAGTACTGAGGATCACCGGATAGTCCCTGCAGAATTCCTCGAACCCGCCCGCGTCGCGGGGAAGCCGGCCAGTGGGCCGTGGCGAGCAGAGCTCATGGTGGCGCGCTGCCAGGGCCGCTGCCAGCGCGCGCTCGGAGAGAGCCTGATGCGCGCGGGCGAGCCCGTCGATGTCCTGCGCGGCAAGCGAACGCTCCACCTCGGCGAGCTGTCGCTTTAGCTCGGTGATCCGCCGTTCATAGAAGGCGGCTTGCAGCGCCAACACGACTTCTGAGTCGGCGGGATCCAGGCCTCGTGAGGAGCCATAGCGGAAGTACCGTCGAACCCGACGCGGCAGGCCGGGGCGCCCAGTCTCCTGATCGAGCTGAGTCTCGGCGAGAAACTCGATGATGCGGGCTGCGGACCGGCGCAGGAGTGGCAGATCGCCAAGGTCCGGTGGCCTGTGCGTCTCCAGATGCCGTTGGAAATGACGCTGCTCGAGGACATAGCTGTCGATGCGGTCGCGCAGCTCCGCGCGCCGGCGTTGCGCCTCGAGCGCGCCCGTCAGCAGCCGGCTGACATCAGCCAACTCCGACGACGACGGCGGCTCGATGGGCGCGCTGTCAAGAAACTCTCTGACACGGACCTCGCGCGCATCCCGGTCGCCCAGGAACGCCTGCAGCTTCTCGTTGTTCCCAAGCTCCGCAACGATGTGCCCAAAGCCCCGGTCCTCCAGCTTCTCGCCTACATTCTCGACTGCCTTGTTGCTGAAGGAAACAACACCGACGCTGCCGAGATCGGCGGTGAGGATGTTGGCGATCAGGTTCAAGATCGTCTCCGTCTTGCCGGTGCCAGGCGGCCCCTCGATTACCGACAGCGAGTGGTCGAGACTCTGCTGTACTGCCGCTCGCTGGCTGAGGTTGCATGCAAACGGGAACACGAGCCACTCCGGACCGTTGCGCCGCCGCGGTGCTTGGCCACTGAGATACCTGGCGAGAACGCTCTCGGGATCGACGTGCCGAAGCGACCGGTACGCCTCGACGATCGGGTCCTCTGCTCGACGAGGGCCCTCGAGTCGTGCCCGGCTTGAGACGATCGTCCGCCAGTAGGCGATGACCTCCTTGGCAAGGCCATCGCGTGAGGCGTCGGGCACGATCTGAACATCGCTGGCGGGATGGCTCTCATGCCTTTCCCCTTGCCCTGTTGGATACGAAACCCTTCGCCACGCGTCCGGCGTGCGGCCGAACTCCCGTACCTCCACGGACGACACCTCGCCCTTGCGCCATGGGTTGCCACGGACGAGCAGGCGGGCTCCGTCAGGAATCGGCACCGCCACAGGATCGTCGAGCACACGGATCCGATTCGCCCCATATTTGTAGGTCCTGTTGGCCCTTGCGAACCTCACGTCGACCTGGGAGCCGCGGACGTCGAGGCTCGCGATGTCGACGGTCTTGTCCTCCCACGCGCCAGACGGCGCTGTCCGGATGAGCACAAGCGTGCTGCGGGGATCTATCACCATCGCCTCACGGACATTGCTACCCCTGAGTATGTTGCAACGTCAGCGTCCCGGGAGAATTCGACCCGGTCGGATCGCCGATCGACACCCGGGGGTCGCGGGCGCACGCAGGGTCTCTGACGCTCGCGTTCCGCGCTCCTCCCTATCGCCCGTCTGCAATCCTTCTAACGTGGCCCTTGGGGCCCGTGCGCCAGAGGGCGAGAGCAGATGAGCACAAGAGGACGCTACGCCCCCAGTCCCAGCGGTCCGCTTCACATCGGCAACCTGCGCACCGCGTTTCTCGCCTGGCTCGCTGCTCGCTCGCGCGGCGCCCCCTTCGTGCTGCGGATCGAGGATCTCGACCGCGAGCGCTCTCGCCTCGAGTACGAGCGTTGTCAGCTCGCCGACCTCGCGGCGCTCGGCCTCGACTGGGACGGTCCCGTGATGCGCCAGTCCGAGCGCCTCGAGGGGCACCGCGAGGCCTTTGAGCGCCTGTGCGCCGCCGGCTGCGTCTATCCCTGCTGGTGCACCCGTGCCGATATCCACGAGGCGGCCTCGGCGCCTCATCTTGCCTCAGGACGTGGCCGCTACCCAGGCACCTGCCGGCATCTCAGCGCCGCGGAGCGTCGTCGCCGGGCTCGCGAATCTGGCCGTGCGCCCGTCTGGCGGCTCGATGGGCGCTCAGAGCGCGTGTGCTTCCAAGATCTCCTATGTGGCCCCTGCGAGGGCGTCGTCGACGATGTGATTCTCTGGCGTGCGGACGACGCGCCCGCCTACAACCTTGCCGTGGTCGTCGATGACGATGCCCAGTCTGTGGGCGAGGTCGTCCGCGGCGATGACCTGATCGACTCCACCCCGACCCAGATCTTCCTCGCAGACATACTCGGACTGGCTCGCCCCGCCTACCTGCACGTTCCCCTCGTCCTCGGTCCCGGGCGCCGCAGGCTGGCTAAGCGGGACGGGGCACTCACCCTCCGACAGCGGCTGGCCGCCGGCGAGACCGTCCCTGAGATCATCGATTGGATGGCGCGCAGCGCAGGTCTTGCTCACCGCGAGGAGCCGACCACCCTCGATGTATTGCTCTCCACATTCGAGCCACAGCAGCTCAGCCGCGAGCCTGTCATCCTGCCGCCAGCAGGCTCGCTCCAGTGAGTCGGGGCGTCGCGAACATCGAGAGGGTTGCAGCTGCAATGGCGAGCCCCAAACCGATCAGGAATCGAGAAGTGCCGGCCACAAGCCGGAGCTAGGGTGAGCGTGTCTTGGACATCACGACCTCAGGAGCGACCATGACAGGCTCACCCACCCAAGGAATCAAGACCGTGCTGCATCCCGTGTCCGACCTGGAGAGCGCCAAGGCGGTGTACACGGCCCTGCTCGGCGTCGCGCCGCAGGCCGACGCGCCCTACTACGTCGGCTATGACACCGAGGGCCAGCACATCGGCCTTGTGCCGGGCGGTGGACCGCAGGGCATGACCTCCCCGGTGGCCTACTGGCACGTCTCGGACATCGAGGCCAAGCTTGGCGAGGTGACCGCCGCCGGGGCCACCGTGAAGGAGCCAGTGCGCGACGTGGGCGGCGGCCGCCTGGTGGCCACTTTCACCGATCCCGACGGGAACGTCCTCGGGCTGATGCAGGACCGGTGAGCCGCCGCGCCCGAGAGACCGAGAGACTTTGAGCATGACCACGAGGACAGGCACGCGCGCCTTGGCGCCGCATGGCGCTGATAGCCACGACGTCATCCGCGTACATGGTGCGCGCGTCAACAACCTCGAGGACCTGAGCGTCGAGATCCCGAAGCGCCGGTTGACCGTGTTCACCGGCGTCTCGGGCTCGGGCAAGAGCTCGCTGGTGTTCGGCACGATCGCCGCCGAGTCGCAGCGGCTGATCAACGAGACCTACAGCGCCTTCGTGCAGGGCTTCATGCCGACGCTCGGACGGCCCGAGGTCGACGTGCTCGAAGGGCTTACGACAGCGATCATCGTCGACCAGCAGCGGATGGGCGCTGACGTCCGCTCCACGGTTGGCACCGCCACAGACGCGGGCGCGATGCTGCGCATCCTCTTCAGCCGGCTCGGAGCGCCGCACATCGGCTCGCCCGCCGCGTTTGCCTTCAACATCGCCTCGGTCCGTGCGAGCGGTGCGATCACCGTGGAGCGCGGTGGTGGCAAGACCGTGAACAAGACCTTTACCCGCGCCGGCGGCATGTGCCCGCGCTGCGAGGGACGCGGCTCGGTCACCGATATCGACCTGGCGGAGCTCTTCGACGATTCCAAGTCCCTCGACGAGGGCGCGCTCACGATCCCCGGCTACACGCCGGGCGGGTGGAACTACCGGCTCTACAGCGCGTCGGGCCTCCTCGATCCAGTCAAGCCGATCCGCAGGTACACCAAGAAGGAACTACACAACTTCCTCCATCACGAGCCGACGAGAATGAAGATCGCGGGCATCAACATGACCTATGAAGGACTGATCCCGCGCGTCCAAAAGTCGATGCTCTCCAAGGACCTCGACGCGCTGCAGCCCCACATTCGCGCCTTCGTTGAGCGGGCGGTGACGTTCACCACCTGTCCCGACTGCAACGGCACGCGGCTGAGCGAGGCGGCCCGGTCCTCGAAGATCAAGGGGACGAGCATCGCCGACGCATGCGCGATGCAGATCAGCGACCTCGCCGAATGGGTGCGCGGCCTGAAGGAGCGCTCCGTCCGGCCGCTATTGGAGTCGCTGCAGGTCACTCTTGACTCGTTCGTGGAGATCGGGCTCGGCTACCTCAGCCTCGACCGCGCCTCAGGCACGCTGTCGGGCGGCGAGTCGCAGCGCGTGAAGATGATCCGTCACCTCGGGTCCTCGCTCACCGACGTCACCTACGTCTTTGACGAGCCGACGATCGGACTGCACCCCCACGACATCCAGCGGATGAACGATCTGTTGCTACAGCTGCGCGACAAGGGCAACACCGTGCTGGTCGTGGAGCACAAGCCGGAGGTGATCGCGATCGCCGACCACGTGGTCGATCTCGGACCGGGCGCCGGCACGGCCGGCGGCACCGTCTGCTTCGAGGGCCAGGTGGACGGACTGCGTGCCAGCGGCACGCTGACCGGGCGCCACCTCGAGTACCGAGCCACCTTGAAGGACTCCGTGCGGAGGTCCTCTGGCGTGCTGGAGGTGCGCGGCGCCAGCACCCACAATCTGCGGAATGTCAACGTCGATGTCCCGCTCGGCGTACTGGTCCTCATCACCGGCGTGGCGGGATCGGGTAAGAGCTCGCTGATCGATGGCTCGATCTCGCGCCGCGACGGCGTCGTCTCGGTCGATCAGACGACGATCAAGGGATCGCGGCGCAGTAACCCGGCGACCTACAGCGGAGCGCTCGAGCCGATCCGAAAGGCCTTCGCCAAGGCCAACGGAGTCAAGCCCGCGCTGTTTAGCGCCAACTCTGAGGGCGCGTGCCCAGGCTGCAACGGCGCCGGGGTCACCTATACCGATCTGGCGATCATGGCCGGTGTCGCCACGATCTGCGAGGAGTGCGAGGGCAAGCGCTTCCAGGCATCGGTACTCGAGTACCGCCTGGGCGGGAAGGACATCAGCGAGGTGCTCGCGATGTCGGTGAACGAAGCCAAGAAGCTCTTCGCCGCCGGCAAGGCCAAGACGCCGGCGGCGCACGAGATCCTCAACCAACTGGCCGAAGTCGGGCTCGGCTACCTCACCCTTGGCCAGCCGCTGACCACGCTCTCCGGCGGCGAGCGTCAACGGCTCAAGCTGGCTACTCGCATGGGGGAGAAACGGTCGCACCCACCCGGCGTCTACGTGCTCGATGAGCCGACCGCCGGCCTGCATCTCGCAGACGTCGAGCAGCTGCTCGGCCTACTCGATCGGCTTGTCGACGCCGGCAAGTCGGTGATCGTGATCGAGCACCACCAGGCGGTGATGGCGCACGCCGACTGGATCATCGATCTCGGCCCCGGCGCCGGCCACGACGGCGGCCAGATCGTCTTCGAGGGCACGCCGGCCGAGCTGGTCGCCGCGCGCTCCACGCTCACGGGTGAGCACCTCGCGGCTTACGTTGGATCCAAATAGCGCACCCTGCGCGGGCGAGGCCGCCAGACGACTGGCTCTCTGGCCAAACCTGTCACCCTGTGTCGAGTGAGCAATCTGCCTCCGGGTCCATCCGAGCCGCGGCTCATCCAGACGCTCTGGTGGCTTGCGCGCCCCGTCTCGTTCATGGAATCCTGCAGGCGGCGCTACGGCGATGCCTTCAGTGTGCGCTTCCTCGGCTTCGAGCGCCCGACCGTCTTCCTATCCGATCCCGCCGCGATCCAGGCGCTCTACGCCGAGCAGTCCAACGGCCTGCCGCGCGGACGCACGATCGCTCTGCGCCCGATCCTCGGCGCCGACTCGGTGCTGCTGCTCGAGGGCAGCGAGCACATCGCTCGCCGGCGCCTGATGCTCCCACCCTTCCACGGCGAGCGCATGCGCTCCTACCAGTCGATCGTGGAGGAGGTGGCGAGCGCCGAGATCGCGACCTGGCCGCTGAACGAGCCCTTCGCGCTTCACTCGCGCATGCAGGCGATCACGCTCGAGGTGATCCTGCGCGCGGTATTCGGCGTGGTCGACGCGGATCGCCGCAGGCTGCTCAGCGAGCGCCTGCCGCTGCTGCTCAGCGAAAACTCCTCCATCTGGCTGCAGCTGCGAGTGCTGCTCTCCGCGCGCGTGCAGGGAGGCAGGGACCCGCGCGAGCGCCTGCAGCAGCTGCTTTCAGAGATCGACGAGCTGCTGCTTGCGCAGATCGCGGAACGCCGAGAGGACCCTGGGCTCGAGCAGCGGGAGGACATCCTCTCGCTGCTGATCGGCGCCCGCTTCGAGGATGGCACCCAGATGAGCGATCAGGAGCTGCGCGACCAGCTGCTCACGCTGCTGCTGGCCGGCCACGAGACGACCGCGACGGCGCTTGCATGGACGATCGACCTACTGCTGCGAAACCCCGCCGCCCTTACGCGCCTCACGCAGGAGCTCCAGGCGGGCGAGGAGGACCAGTACATGCGCGCCACGGTCGCAGAGGCGCTCAGGCTTCGGCCCGTGGTGCCGCTCGCCGGGCGCAGGCTGGCAAAGGACCTCGACGTTGGGGGACTGCATCTGCCAGCCGGCGCCGACGTGACGCCCGCGATCTGGCTGACCCATACGCGTGCGGACCTCTATCCCGAGCCGTTTGAGTTTCGACCCGAGCGCTTCCTGGAGCAGGCCCCGCCGCGGTATGGATGGGTGCCCTTCGGCGGCGGCGTGCGCCGCTGCCTGGGTGCAGCCTTTGCCGAATTGGAGATGCGGATCGTGCTGGAGTGCCTTCTTGGCAGCTGTGTCCTTCGCCCCGCCGGTCGACGGGCGGAACCGATCGCCCGCCGCAACGTGACCTTCTCGCCGAGGCACGGGACGCGCGTCCGGCTCGAGTCACGCCGGCCCACGCCGGCCAGATCGCTCGCGCCGGCCGGCTAGTTCGCTGGAGGCCTCTAACCGCAACTGCCCGCGGCGCTCCCGCGAAGCTTTCTCCATGCCCAAGCCCGATCGGTGCAGACGCACTACTGTCGGCGGATGGCGCTGATGACCACGGCGGATAGCTCCCCGCCAGCCGCCAAGCGCGATCGGCTGCTTCCGTGGATCGCAGCCGAGCGCGGTCTGCGCGCTCTACTGCTGATCGTGCTCGGGGTCGTGCTTCTGAGTCACCCTCACGCCAATTGGGGGCATGAAGTGAAGGATCTCGCAAACGACGCGGGACTGAACCCAAGCAGCAACGTGGTCCGGAAGATCCTCGACGTGGTGCGCAGGATCCCGGCCCGGGAGACGGTGGTCTTTGGGCTGATCGCGCTCGCCTACGGCGGGCTGGAGGCCGCGGAGTCCTACGGCCTTGCGCGCAGGCGG
The DNA here is from genome assembly GCA_963757925.1 of uncultured Actinomycetota bacterium. Classification (GTDB taxonomy): domain Bacteria; phylum Actinomycetota; class Thermoleophilia; order Solirubrobacterales; family Solirubrobacteraceae; genus Palsa-744. The sequence continues at coordinate 737,950 of CAVWTE010000009.1, read as the reverse complement.
CGCTGGGGCGAGTGGCTCACGCTCGTAGCGACCTCGATCCTGATCGTTCCCGAGGTCTGGGAGTTGATCCGTAGCGTCACGCCGCTGAAGATCGGGGCGCTGATCGTCAACGTGCTCGTGGTCGTCTACCTCTACTGGCGGCTGCGACAGCGGCGGGAGCCGGCAGAAGCGTCCGCGATCTGACCCAGGAGGCTAGGACTCACATACTGGGCGGAAGCCCGAAGAGCGCGAACAGGCGCTCGGGGCTCAGAAAGAACGTCATTCGGGCTACGCCGCCCTCGCCGAGCTCGATCACCTGCAGCGCCCACGGGTCGTGCCCGCTGCCGGTCTCGCTGATCCTGTACTGCCCAAATACGGCGGCACCATTCGCGGTTGGTGCCGGCAGCAGCCGCGAACCGCGGCATCCAATCCCGGGGCCCATCCACCAGGCCAGGATGTCCTCCCTACCCTGCAGCCAGAGCTCATACGGTGGCATCGACTGCAGCGCGTCCTCGCGGATCAGAACCGTGAGCGCATCGATCTCGTAGGCCTCGAAGGCGGCCATGTAGCGCTCGAGCAGCTCGCGGCGCGCGCCATCCAGCCGCGGCGCCGGATCCAACGAGCTTGCGCCTGCGGCCTCCATGCTCGCGCGGGCGCGCTGCAGCGCGCTGTTGACGGCCGCCACGCTCGTATCCAGCAGCTCCGCGACCTCGCTTGCCTTCCAGCGCAGCACCTCGCAGAGGATCAGCACCGCGCGCTGACGGCCGGGCAGGTGCTGCAGGGCGGCCACGAAGGCGAGCCGTACGCTCTCCCGTTGCAGTGCGTACCACGCCGGGTCGGTCTCCTCGGTGGCGATCATCGCCTGCGGGATCGGCTCTATCCAGCTCTCCGGCGGCAGCGTCGCGAGATTGGCCGGCTCTGGCACGCCAGCTGGGCCGAGGTCCATCGGCAGCGCGCGTCGCGAGCGCCCGCGCAGGGAGTCGAGGCAGACGTTGGTCGCGATCCGGTAGAGCCACGAGCGCAGGGCCGCGCGGCCCTCGAAGCCCTTGTGCGCGCGCCAGGCGCGAAGCAGCGTCTCCTGGACGGCGTCCTCTGCCTCAAACGGCGAGCCGAGCATCCGGTAGCAGTAGCCGGTCAGCTCTCTGCGGTGCTGCTCGAGCGTGTCCTCGATGTGGGCCGAGGTGGCAAGCGCTGAGCCCTCCATGGCTCCAATGGTAGGCGCTCGTCTCTGGCCAAGCAGGATCGCGACCCCCCTTGCTGTGAGGCCATCAGCCTTTGAGCAGTCCTCCCATGATCGCTCCGGCGACGCCGCCCGCGGCGGCCGTCTCGCCGCCGGAGCCGGCCGCTGCAGCGCCTTGCTGCGCCTGGTCGGGGTCGATGAACATCGTCTGGATCGCGAGCCGCCCCGGTCCCGTGAAGCGGTTCCAGGTCAGCTTGCCGCCACCACCGAAGATGCCCGACTTCAGCCCCATCGTGACCGCCTCGAGCGTCACGCTCGGGTCCTTGAAGAGCCACGCACCGGCCTCGACGTCGATCTGCTCGCCGGCGCCGAGCTGCACCGCAAGGACGTTGCCGTGACCGTGCAGCCAGACGATCGCATCGCCCGCGCCGGCCCTGAACTTGTCGATGAAGAAGCCGCTGCCCCCCATCATCATGTTCTGGAGGCCTTTCACCCGTTCGAAGTCGTACTCGAGGTTGTCGGTCGCGGCGAGGAACTGGTGCTCGCGCACGTCGACGCCCTCGCCCTGGCGCAGGTGGATCGGCACGCATTGGCCGGCGCTGTCGCGGGAGAAGGCGATGCAGCCGGAGCCCGCGGTCTTGGTGAGAAAGAAGTCGAGTCCTGCGACCTTGCGTTTGAGTCCGCCCGGGAGCTTCTTGAGCTCCACATCCACGCTCGTCTGCTTCCAGAGCAGGACGTGGTGTTCGAACATCACGCTCGCCCCGGCCACTTCGATCTGAAGCTCTGGGACCAGTTCTCCCCGTACGCGGTAGCCGACTCCGGCAAATGTCTCATCCTGGACGGCGGGCGCGAGCGGCTCTGGGATCTGCATCTTCGGGCTCTCCTCTGTACGCGTGGCGTTTGGACTCTCAGTCGTGGCGTTATCGGCAAAGCGTGTCTGTACATGAGCGCCGGTGCTCCTCGATGGCGCTCGCAGATCCGCGAGCGCCCCCAGAGCTCTCATATGATCGCGCGATGGCAAACGTGGGACAGATGCTCCTGGCTGCGGCTGCGCGTGCGCGGGAGCTCGCGGCCCCAGACCTCGGCGCCAGGCCGAAGCGCAAGGTCGCGGTCCTCACCTGCATGGACACTCGCATCGACCCGCACGCCATGCTCGGCATCGCCCGCGGCGAGGCACACGTGATCCGCAACGCCGGCGGCCTTGTGACCGACGATGCGATCCGATCGCTGAGCGCCTCCCAACGATTGCTCGGCACCGAGGAGATCGTTGTCGTGATGCACGAGGGCTGCGGGCTCTGCGGCGCCTCCGAGGACGACTTCGCTCGTGCCCTGGCCGCGGACGGGGCGATGCCGACCTGGCGTCTTGGAGCCTTCGCAGAGCTGGAGCCGGCGCTGCGGGCCGGCCTTGTGCGTCTGCGCAGCAGCCCCGAGCTGCCGATCCGCGATCGAGTGAGCGGCCTGATCTTCGACCCTCGGACCGGCGCCCTGCGCGATCTGGAGGCCACCTCAGCCAAGCGCGCTCCCACTCCCTGAGAGCATTTCGGTGACCACGTAGCTCGCCGCGGCGCGCGTCCTCACGCCAAGCCGGTGGTAGATGTCCTCGAGGTGGTGGCGCACGGTGTGCTCGCTGATGTGCAGCGCGAGCGCGACCTCGGCGTTGGTGGAGCCTTTCCAGATCAGCTCGAGCACGTCGGCCTGCCGGCGGGTCAGCCCCATCGCACGCAGTGCGTGGGTGACCTCGATCGCCACCTGCCGCAGCGCGATCGCATCCACCGCGCCCGGCTGGCCGTGGACGTAGTGGGCTTCCAGAAGGCTCGCGCCGGACTGCAGCTGAAGCGGGACCGGATCGGGAGAGGTGCGGGTGCGGCGCTGCGCGCGCGTCCACTGCCGCAGCGCCTCCATCTGATGCGGCTCGCGCGCAAGGTCGCGCAGCACTCGCTCGGCCCGCTCGTGGAGCGGTTGCAAAAGACCGCTGGCCTCGACCATCACGACGGCCGGCGCCGCGTCCTGCACGCGGTCGAGCGCGAGGCCCGCTACCTGCAGGCGGGCGCGGTCGTGCAGGCTGCGAAAGGCCGCCACGATCATGCCCCTGGAGCGCTCGAGCAGGCCGAGCTCGCGCTCGTCGAAGTCGCGTCCGCTCCTGCTGACCGTGATCCCGATCAGCTGTCCCTCGTCGGGCACGGTGAACGCGAGCTGGTGCTCGATGCCCGTATGCCTGTAGACGAGGTCGTACAGATCGAGCGCGTGAAGGTCTCGGCTGCTGATGAAGTCCGAGAGCCGCAGCGCTTGGGTGTCCCCGGAGTGAATGTAGTGCGCCGCGAGCGGGTTCTGGTGGACGAACTCCGCGAAGGCATCGAGTGCCGGATGCGACCGCAGGCTGTCCATCGGATCGGCAACCACGAAGACCTCGCCCGGGGATGGGCCGATCTCGTTGTAGGAGGCGATGTCGCAGCCGATCAGATCACGTAGCGCTGCGAGCAGGCCCGTGCGGAAGCTGGGCAGGCAATCGAGCTCCCAGATCCCCCTCGACATGCGCGCGAGCAGCTCGTCATCTGAGCGATGCTGCCTGTCCATCCCTGTGAAAAGATAGGCAAAACGTCCGATGTGAAGCGTTCACGTCGCGAATACCCTGCCCTGCGAGCGCTCGGCCGAGGCGAGGGTCGACTCTGTCCTCCTCGCCAGGCCGCGGCTCATGGAAATACCCAAAGTACCCCAGTCTGTCTCAAAGCGGGGCTGAGGCCGTGCCGGATCTGCGCGCTCGGCACGGTCTCTCCGCTTGAGCGAAAGGATCGAGATGATTAGCAGCAAAATGGTTTCGCCGGTATCGATGAGGGGCGCAAGGCATTTGCTTGCGCCATTGGCTCTGCTGCTGGCAATTGCGGGCCTTGGAGCCCTCTCGGCGGCTTCAGACGCGGCCTCGCTGCCCACTCTCAAGGTCGCGATCACGAGCTCCTCGGCGACGGTCAGCGGAGCGCTCCAGTCAGGCGCCGTGAACGTCGTCTCGACCGACACCGGCGTCAAGGAAGCCGCGGTGATCATCTTTCGCCAGAACCCGGGTGTGAGCAACGCGGAAATCGAAGCGTTTTCGAAATCCAAGACCGAGCGCGATCCGAACAACGCCGACAAGTACGGCTCGATCGTCCTCGACGTCGAAGACAACCCCGGCAGCACCTCCGAAGCGCAGACCTACCTGCAGCCGGGGCAGTACATTGAGCTCACGGCAGCCGGCGAAAAGCCGGCGAAGATCGAGGCGCACTTCACGGTGGCCCCGGCCACCTCGCCGGTCGCGCTGCCGAAGCCAGAAGCGACGGTGCGCACGATCGAGTTCGGCTTCCGCGGGCCCACGACCCTGAAGGACGGGGAGCTCGTCCGGTTCGAAAACGAAGGCTTCCTCGTGCACATGGACGCCGCCTTCCCGGTGAAGAACATGAAGGACGCCCAGAAGGTGGTCAAGGCACTGAAGACCGGAAAGGAAAAGGGACTGGAAAAGCTGGTGGCCGGCCCGCCGCTCACCTTCGCCGGTCCCCTCTCCCCAGGCGCCTATCAGCAGGAGACGGTGAGTGCCAAGCCGGGCATCTACGTACAGGCCTGCTTCATGGACACCCAGGACGGTCGCAGCCACACGCTGCTCGGGATGGAGCGGATCTTCAAGATCGTCAAGTGAGGGATGGGCCGCTCGCCTGCGGGTGGATCGTCTCCCCGCGGGCGAGCATGGCCACGAACTGCGCGATCCGGCGCTCGCGTGTCTGCGCTCGCTTGGCGGTGGCGATCCGGTACAGGATCGCGTAGCGGTTCTGGCTGCTGAGCGTCGCGAACATCGCCTCCGCCGCGGGGCTGGCCGCAAGCGCCGCGGCCAGCTCTGCCGGCACCTCGATGCTCGAGGGGCCGGCGTAGGCGGCCTCGAGGCGGCCGTCCGCCCTGGCTCGCTCCGTCTCGGCCAGGCCGGCAGGATGCATCCTGCCTTCCTCGGTCAGCCGCTCGGCGAGCGCGACGTTGCGCTTCGACCAAGCGCTGCGGGCGCGCCTTCGGGTGAAGCGCTGGCGGTAGGTGAGCTCGTCGCGCCGGCGAACCTGGCCGTCGATCCAGCCATGGCACAGCGCCTCCTCCAGCGCCTGGTCATAGGTGAGGCTCGTCGGCGTCGAGGTACCCTTCTTTGCCAGCACGAGCCACACCGCACCCGTCTGGTCGTGGCGGTCGGCAAGCCAGGCGCGCCAGGCGGCCGCGTCGAGCAGGAGCAGCTCCTCGATCTCGTCCATCCGGCTTGCAGCGTATTGACGGGGGCTGCCGGATCGGGGCCCTAACATCCTCGGAGGTAGGAGAATGAGCGCGCAAGCTGGCAACCGCATCGAAGAGCGGACAGAGGCTCCGCGGATGCCCGACGGCACCCGCATGGGGGCGGTCGAGCTGGCCGTCGCCGATCTGGAGCGCTCGATCGCCTATTACGAGCAGGCGATCGGCCTGCGTGTGCATGATCGCGGCGACGCGCGCGCGGTCCTCGGCGCCGGCGCAGAGGATCTGCTGGGGCTCGAGGAGCGCCCGGGCGCGAAGCCGGCCCGCGGCTTCTCCGGCCTCTACCACTTCGCTCTGCTGCTGCCCAAGCGCCCCGACCTGGCCCGCTTCCTCGCGCATGCCTCGCGCGAGCGCATCCCGCTCGTAGGCATCTCAGACCACTTCGTCAGCGAGGCGATCTACCTCAGCGACCCCGACGAGCACGGCATCGAGATCTACTGGGATCGCCCGCGCTCGGTGTGGGAGGGGCAGGTCGCCAAGCGGATGACGAGCATCCCGCTCGATGTGCCCGACCTGCTCGGCGAGCTGACCGATGCTGCCACCGAGCCGTTCGAGGGCCTCCCGCCCGGCACGCAGATGGGCCACGTGCACCTGCGCGTGAGCGAGATCTCCGTCACGATCGCCTTCTATCGCGACGTGCTCGGCTTCGATCTGATGGCGGCGCTCGGCGACACGGCTGCGTTTCTCGCCGCCGGCGGCTACCACCACCACATCGGCGCCAACACATGGGAGAGCCGGGGCGCACGCCAGGCGCCGGCCGACGCTGCGACGCTGCTGCACGCGAGCATCTTGCTACCAGATGCGGCCGCGCAGACGCGCGCCGCCGAACGGGCCGCGGTGGCTGGCGCGGAGCCGGTGAGCGTTGCCGGCGGGGTGCTCCTCCGCGATCCCTCCGGCAACCCACTGCTCCTCCGCTCCCCCCAGGAGAAGCGCGGCAGCTAGGCTGTCGCTGGTGCGCAGGATGCCCACGGCGCCGGTTGCCGCAGCCTCCTTCCTGGTCAGCTGGGGAGTGGTCGCTGCAAGCGGCTCGCGGATCGCCGGCGGAGTCGTGCTGGCCGCGGGCGGGCTCTGGTGCATCGGCGCCTGGAGGCGCCGGCAGGGCAACCGCACGGCCGCCATCCTCGGCGTCGCGGGCCTCATCGCCTTCGTGCTCTCCCATGTGCTCGACCTGGCGATCGGCGCCTGGCCTTCGGTGATCCTCGTCGCGCTCGCGGTAGGCGCGATTGCCTGGGCATACGCGGACGCGAAGCCGGGCCTGTCGGCGCGCTGAGCCGTCAGTAATCGGACCATTCAGTCCGATCGGACCGAAGGGTCCGCTTATGCGCTAGGCTGCCCTCAGCACCACCTGCCTGCGCCGATCGGCAAGGAGCCGTCGTGTCCGTCTCGCAAACCATCTCCCCCTCATCGAAATTCAAGGCGGAGCGAGCGCCATCCAGTCGTTGGGCGGTGCTCGTCGTGGTCTGCCTTGCGCAGTTCATGGTCGTCCTGGACGCGACGATCGTCAACGTCGCCCTGCCCTCGATCCAGCGTGGGCTGCACTTCTCGCAGGCGAGCCTGCCGTGGGTGATCAACAGCTACACGCTGATGTTCGGCGGCTTCCTGCTGCTCGGCGGCCGCGTCTCGGACCTGCTCGGGCGCAAGCGCCTGTTCGTGGCGGGCGTGATCGTCTTCTCGGCCGCGTCGCTGCTCAACGGGCTGGCCGTCTCCTCCACGATGCTGATCGTGAGCCGCGCGCTGCAGGGGCTCGGCGGTGCACTGGTCTCCCCGGCGGCGCTCTCGATCCTCACCACGACCTTCCCCGACAGCGGCGAGCGCACGAAGGCGCTTGGCGTCTGGAGCGCGATCGCGGCCAGCGGCAGCGCCTTCGGGCTGCTGCTCGGCGGCGTGCTGACCGACACGCTCTCCTGGCAGTGGATCTTCTTCGTCAACATCCCGATCGGCCTGATCGCGCTCCTCGCGGCGCTGCGGATCGTGCCGGAGTCGCGGATCCAGACCGCGCAGCGCACCTTCGACCTCGCGGGTGCCTTTACGGTCACCGCGGGCCTTGTCGTCTTCGTCTACGCGATCATAGGCGCCCAGTCCCACGGCTGGGGTTCGGCGCGCACGCTTGGCCTGAGCGCCGTTGCGATCGCGCTGCTGGCCGCATTCGTGGCAATCGAGAGCCGCAGTCGCTTCCCGCTGATGCGCCTTGGCATCTTCCGGGTGCGCGCGCTGGCGGTCTCCGACTCCGCGCTGCTGCTCGTGATGTCGGGGATGTTTGCGATGTTCTTCTTCGCCTCCCTCTACGTTCAGGAGATCCTCGGCTACAGCCCGCTGAAGGCCGGCCTGGCCTTCCTGCCGGTGACGGCGGGGATCATGATCGGGGCGGGCCTTGCGCAGCAGCTCGTCCGCCGCATGGGCGTGCGCGGCACCTCGATGCTCGGCCTCCTGATCGCCGTCGCCGGGATGGCCTGGCTGACGCGGCTGCCCGTGCACGGGCAATACCTGCCCGACCTGCTCGCGGGCCTCTTCCCGCTTGCGCTCGGCATGGGGCTCGTGTTCGTGCCGATCACGCTGCTTGCGACCTCCGGAGTGGACGGGCAGGACGCGGGGCTTGCCTCGGGGCTTTTCAACACCGCCCAGCAGGTCGGCGGTGCGCTCGGTCTCGCCGTGCTCTCCACGCTTGCGGCAGACCGCACCTCGAGCCTGCTCTCCAGCGGCCACCACTCACACGCGGCGGTGCAGTCGGCGACCGTCTCGGGCTTTCACGTCGCCTTCATCGCCGGAGCGATCCTGATGGCCCTGGCGGTGGTGCTGATCGCCACGGCGCTGCGGCCAAGGCATCTGGTGCACGTCGACCTCGACGCTCCACCGCTTCCCGTCGCCCCGGAGCCCGCCGCGGCCTGATCGTTGCCTGAGCGCCGGCGGCATGCGAGGATGAGGGTGGAGATGGAGGGTCGAGCAATCGTGAGCCGTCCGCTGCGCGCGGACGCGGAGCGCAACCTGCGCCGGCTGCTGGACGCCGCCAGGGAAGCCTTCGCCGAGCGCGGCCTGACCGTCTCGATCGACGAGATCGCAAAGCGGGCGGGCGTGGGCAAGGGTACGGTCTTTCGCCGCTTTCCCACCAAGGAGCACCTTATCGCCGCGATCCTCTGCGACCGTCTGGAAGAGGCACAGCGGTTTGGGGCTGGCCTGCTCGAGGGCGATGACGCCGGCGCGGCGCTGTTGCAGTTCATGCGCGCTGGCGCGGAGCTGCAGGCACAGGACCGTGGTTTCTTCGAAGCGGTCTCCAAGGAGGGCTTCCTGGAGGAGCAGGTGCACGACGCCAAGCAGGCGCTGCTCGCGGTCACCGGCGCGCTGCTTGCGCGTGCCCAGGAGCAGCGCGCCGTGCGCGCCGACGTTACCGCCGAGGACGTGCTGATGCTCGAGTGCGCAAGCGTGCAGGCCGCGGCGCCCTTCCACGCCCAGGCGCCGGATCTGTGGCGGCGCTACCTCGACCTCGCCTTCGACGGGCTGCGCTCCGACGCGGCGCACCCGCTCTCCCATCCGGCGCCCGAGGCGGGGCTCAGCCCAAAGCCGACCGCTGGGTCGCCGCCGGCTGTGGCCCTCCCGCCAACGGCAGCGTGAAGCGCACCCGCGTTCCCTGCACGGCGTCCGCCAGCCAGATCCTCCCGCCGTGGGCCTCCACGATCGCTCGGCAGATGGCAAGGCCAAGGCCACTGCCGGCGCCGGTGCGCGCCGCCTCCTGCCCCCCGCGATAGAAGGCCTCGAAGACCTTTGGCCGATCCGTGGCCGATATGCCTGCGCCCGTATCGGCGACCTCGACCTCGACGCTTGCACCGAGCCGCTCCGCACGTACCTGAACGCTGCCGTCGGGCGGCGTGTGCCTGATCGCGTTCTGGAGCAGGTTGCACAACGCGCGCTGCAGCTTCTCCGGGTTGGCACGCGCGGGTGGTAGCGCGGGGTGCACCTGGCTGAGCAGCGCGACCCCGTGGCGCTCGGCCTCGGCCGTCATCGCGAGCATCGCCTCTCCCACCAGCTCGGCGAGCGGGACGGCTTCGGTGGTCCAGGCGTAGTCGCCGGCCTCCAGACGGGAGAGCTCGAAGAGGTCGTCCACGAGCGTGCTGAGCGCTCTCACGTTCGCGCCCATCGTGGCGATGTAGCGCTGCTCGGTGGGCTCGTCGACCAGATCGTCGCTCAGCGCATCTGCGAGCAGCCGCAGCGAGGTCAGCGGTGTGCGCAGGTCGTGCGAGACGGCCGCGATCACCTGCCGCCGCGCGGCGTCGGCGGCGTCGCGCGAGCGTTCCTCGGCCTGCAGCGAGGCGATCATCCGGTTCGCCGCATCTGCGAGCTCTGCGAGCTCTGCGCTCGAGCTCGCCTGTACGCGCACATCGCGACTGCCTCGCTCCACTGCGAGCAGGCCGTCGCGAATCGCGCGCACGTCGAGCAGTACCCCGCCGGATAGCAGGCGCGCCGCGCGCCCGGCCACAAGCGCCGCGAACAGAACGATCCCGATCGTCGCCCAGGCGTCGTGGTGGGAGACGTACATCACGATTGCCGCGATCAGCACTGCGATCAGCAGCTGGCCAAGCGCGATCGCCAGGCCGAGGTCGAAGCGGCGACCGAGGCCGCGCCCGCGCCAGCCGCCGCCTGCGGCCAGGTGAGCAAGCGCCAGTGCCAGCAGGCCGATCGGCGCCAGTATCTCGACCGTGAGCAGCGCGCCCGCGCCACCGCCGACGCTGGCGGTAACCGCGACGGCCACCCCGAGCGCCAGTGCCAGCACGAGCAGCGAGCGGATGACGGCCGCCGGCCTGATGAGCGCGAATGGCCCGGTGACCGTGGACCGGGCTGTGTGCCCAGGGTCTCTCACGGCGCGAACCTGTAGCCGATGCCCCACACCGTCTGGATGAAGCGCGGCCGACCGGGGTCGGCCTCGATCTTCGCGCGCAGGCGGCGTACGTGGACGGTGACGGTCGAGCTGTCGTTGCAGAACGGCAGCCGCCAGACCAGATCTATCAGCTGATCGCGGGAGAAGACCCGGCCGGGATGGCGGGCGAGGAAGCTCAGCAGGTCAAACTCGCGCTGGGTGAGGCTGACCGGCTTGCCCTCGAGGCTCACACTCCTTGCGGCGGGATCGATCCGAAGCGAGTCGAAGAGGAGCGCCGCTGCGTCCAGATCTTCCTCCGCGCTGCCCTGCGCGCGGCGCAGCACCGCCTCCACGCGCGCCAGCAGCTCTCCGGGCGAGAAGGGCTTTACGACATAGTCATCGGCTCCCCGCCGCAGACCGACGATCCGGTCGGACTCCTCCCCCTTGGCCGTGAGCAGAATCACGGCCGGTCGGGGGCCGTCGTGCTCGTGGAGCCTTCGCATTACCTCCAGCCCGTCGATGCCGGGCAGCATGATGTCGAGGATCACAAGGTCGGGCCGCTGTTGCGCGCTCATTGCGATCGCCTGCGGGCCGTCGAGCGCGCAGCCTGTGGCAAAGCCCGCGCGCTGCAGATAGCGGCAGACCACCTCTCCGATCGTCGGCTCGTCATCGACGACCAACACGTATGCGCCGCTCTCAGCCGAAGGTGAAGGCATAGCCGGTGACGCCTGGTGGAAGCTCGACGGTCAGCACGTGGTGCTGCACGTCAGGCAGTTCGACGAGTCGGTAGAGGCGCTGGAATGACACCGTCGTGGCTGAGCCATGCACATCTGTGCCGGCGAGCTTTGCAGGTATCGGTCTGCCGTCGAGCAACACCTTCACCTTACGCGGGTGGCCCGGAGAGCCGAGCACGAGGAAGACGCGGCGGGCATTGAAGCTCAGTTGCAGACGCGCCCCTGTCACTGCTGTGGCGGACTGACGCGCGACGCTCCACGTACCCGAGTAGCGCAGACCTTCGGCCGGCGGCGGCGCGGTCGATCCGCCGTAGTCGTGCAGGCCTTCTGTGATTTCTCCGTTGGCGAAGCGGTCGGCGCGTTCGGCGCCGATGTAGGACTCCGGCGTGGTCTCTTCTTCGGAGGGCGCCTGCGCGTGCACCACGGCGGTGCTGCCAAGGCCGCTTGCGCCGGCTTCGGCGAGCAGGTCTCTGATCGCCTTCTGCTTGGCACCGTAGTCGCCCTCGCCGAAGTCGGCGAGCCGGATCCGCCCTTGGGCGTCGATCAGGTACTCGGCCGGCCAGTATTCGTTGTGGTAGGCGTCCCAGGTTCCGTAGTCATTGTCCTGGACGACGGGATACTCGATCCCGTTCTGGTGAACCGCCGCGGCAACGTTGGACGCGGAGTGCTCGAAGGGGAACTCGGGCGTGTGCACTCCCACGATCACAAAGCCCTTGCTCCTGTACTTGCGGTACCAGGCATTGAGGTAGGGAAGGGTGCGAATGCAGTTGATGCAGCTGTAGGTCCAGAAGTCGACGAGCACGACGTGGCCGCGCAGTCCCTTGAGGGAGAGCGGTGCGTCGCCGGGGGTGTTGAACCAGTGCTGGGTGTCGACGAATTCAGGAGCCAGGCCGAGCACCGGCAGCGCGCGCCCGGCGCTCGCCTCGCTCACGCCGCCGGTCGCCCGCGCCTTGTGGCCGCGTAGTTCGGCAAGGCCGCTTGCGGCCGCGTGCGTGGTCTCGAGGCCCTGTGAGGGGTCGACCAGGAAGGAGGGGAGATCACTCGCGATTGCCGTCTCAAAACGCGTGTCATAGTTGCCGAGCATTGCCAGCGCGACGAGGATCATGACCGCGCCCATCGCCATCTGAAACCTTGGAGTGCGCTTTGCCAGGCGCGATGTCAGGCGCCGCCCGCCGAGCATCAGCACGTACAGCACGACAGCGGAGCCGAGCCCGTAGGCAAGCGCCACGGCGAGGCGTCCGGCGCTCAGGCTCTGCGAGGCAGAGACCGTGATCACGCCGGCGAGGATTGGGCCCGCGCATGGCGCATAGACGAAGCCGAGGCCCCCACCCGCGAGCAATCCCGACCAGAAGCCGGTGCCGCCGCGCTTGGTGCCCTGGGGCGCGATTCTCGTAAGCAGCGCCTCCAGCCGGTCGCCGAGCGGCGGGATCAGCAGACACGCGCCGAAGCAGATCAGGACCACGATCGCCACCTCCCGCAGCAGGTCGTCGGGAAGTCCGAGTGCGGATATCAAGTACACGAGCGCGACGGTCGCGAAGGTGAAGGAGAGCGCGAGGCCGCTCACGACCCCAAGCGGTCGCGCTCTGCCACCCGTGACTCCGGCCGAGAGCGCGACGGGCAGCACCGGCAACACGCATGGCGAGACCGCTGTCGCGGCGCCGGCGATGAACCCGAATAGGATCAGCAGCAGCATCGGCGACTCTCCTGGCCAAGCTCGGGATGGGACCTACGATCAGGACGACTCCTGCTCATGTCGATCAGCATGACGCCCAGATGTTGCAGTTCCATTACGGACCACCATCGCAGTCGATCTGTAATGGATCTGTAATCCCGGCGCGGTGAACTGGTTCCACCAGTCAACGCCTAGGAGGAGTCCTCATGAGTGTTCCCATCCGCACGCGCGCGCTCCCGGTCCTTGCGGTCTCAGCGCTGTTGGCGCTCGCGCCGGCAGGAGCGAATGCCGCAAACCACGCGATGAAGCACCACGCGATGAAGCACCACAGCAAACATGCGATGAAGCACCACGCGATGAAAGGCAAAGGCAAATAGAAGCGCGCAGCGCCGGGCGAGCGCGTGCCCGCCCGGCGCTGACGCTAGACGCCCTCTCCAGTCCTGCTGCGGATCTCGAGCTCCTCCACGCGCAGCCTGCCGACCGTGAGCTCTTGCACGCGCAGCGAGCCGATGGCCGCCCGTCTGATCGTGAGCTTTCCGATCGCAAGCGCTCCGAGCGCTCCTGCCCCCACGGACAGCGCGCCCACTGCCAGCGCGCCGAGCGCGCCGGCGCGCCTCGAGCAGGTCGCGGTCTGCGCGCCGCAGTGACCACGGCGGCGTGGCTGCCCCGAGGGCAGTTGCTGCAGCAGAGAACGAGCGACGAGGATCGCAACTGCCTTCTTGGCCTTGCGCTGCTTTGTTGACTTCCAACCGGCCGCAGCCATGGAGCCTCCTTCTGTATGTGGTTCTCTCTGGTTAACCCTACTACCGGAGGTTCTGGCTAACCCCCCGATACAGTCTCCGGCGCGCTGCCGAAGCTCGGTGGTCGTCTCCAATGACAGGCGGCACCGATGCCGTCACGCTTTTCAGTATGAGCTCGATTGCGCCTGCGCCGCCGGCCGCTGAGGATGGCCGCACGCCGCCGAGCCTTCAAGCCGCGCCTGATCAAGACTGTCATCTCGGTGACCTCGGCACTCCGATCCTCACGAGCAGCGTCGACCGCTTCGCCACCGCGACGATCACGCTGCTGCCGTTTCTGCTCCTCGGTCTCGCGGTCTGGCAGACCTGGAACCGGGAGCTGCACTGGCGCGACGTGGCGATCTTCGTGGCGATGTACGTGCCGTGCGGCCTCGGCGTCACCGTCGGCTTCCATCGCCTGCTCACCCATCGCAGCTTCAAGACCTCTAAGTGGTTGCGCGCGCTGTTCGCGATAATGGGGACGATGGCGATCGAGGGCCCGGTGATCGACTGGGTCACCTTCCACCGTCAGCACCACGCCTACTCGGACAAGCCCGGCGACCCGCACAGCCCGCACACCGGCCACGGCGAGGGCTTTCGCGGCGCGCTCTCGGGTCTGGCGCACGCGCATCTGGGCTGGCTCTTCGAGCAGGTGCAGCGCGGCTCGCACGAGCGCTACGCGCCCGACCTGCTCGCCGATCCGGTGATCTGCTTCATCGATAGGACCTTCCTCTTCTGGTCGCTGCTTGGCCTTGCGATCCCATTCGGGCTCGGCTACCTGCTCGGCGGCACCCTCGGCGCCGCGCTGACCGGCCTGCTCTGGGGCGGTGCAGTGCGGATGTTCGTGCTGCACCACGTCACATATTCGATCAACTCCCTCTGCCATTTCTTCGGACGCCGTCGCTTTGCCACCGACGACGAGTCCCGCAACCTGCTCTGGCTTGCGCCGCTTTCGTTCGGCGAGTCGTGGCACAACAACCATCACGCATTTCCCACGTCGGCCTTCCACGGCATGCGTCGGTACGAGGTCGACATATCGGGTCTCCTGATCGCGACGCTCGAGCGCGTCGGCCTGGCATGGGACGTGCAGCGGATCGGCGCCCAGCGCCAGGCCGCCAAGGCGATCGCCTAGCCGCGGCGCGCCCCGGGCAGGGCGCACGGTGCTCTGTCCGCGCGCGGCGGGCGCAGTCGTGGCACCATCCCTTGTATGAACGAGCCGGCGCGGTTGCCAGCCGCCGCTTCCACCCCTGCGCGACCCCGCGCGCGAGCGTGGATGCCGACGCTCGCGGCCGGCCTCTCGATTGGCGAGTACGCAAGCCATCTGATGCGCCGCATGGCGGCTCTGATCGCCTTGCTACTGCTGGGCATCTGGGCCATCGGCAGCCAGGGCTACTTCTGGCCGGCCTGGGTTTGGCTCGGGCTCTCGGTGCCGGTGAGCCTCGATGTCGTCGGCCGCTGGGCGTGGCGCCACGAGCGCGGCGCCTCGCGCCGCGTGGCCTGCGTGTGGGCCGTGATCCTCGTGGCCACAGGCATCCTCGTGTTCACCTGGATCCTGACCAGGCTGCTCGGCGGCGTGACCGAGTTCTGGCCCGCGTGGGCGCTGCTCGGCCTCTGGACCGCGGGCGCCGGCTATTCGCTGATCGCCCTGCACGACCGCGTCCTGGTCGCACGGGGCCGCCGCGCGCTCAGAGCCCGGATCGAGATGCTGACGCGCACCAGGCGCGAGGCCGTTGACGCGCAAGCAGCCCAGCTGCGACGGATCGAGCGCAACCTGCACGATGGCGCCCAGGCGCGCCTTGTAGCGCTCACGCTCCAACTCGGCCGCGCTGAGCTGAAGCTCGACGACCGGCCCGACGTGCTGGCTCTGATCAACGAGGCGCGCCGCGAAGCGCACAGCGCGATCGCGGAGCTGCGCGACCTCGCGCGCGGGATCGTGCCCCCTCTGCTGGCCGAGCGAGGGCTGCTGGCGGCGGTGCGCTCGCTGGCGGCGCGCTACGGCCTTGGCACCGCCGTTCACGCCGAGACTCCCCGCCCGCTGGCTCCGACCATCGAGAGCGCCGCCTACTTCGTGATCGCCGAGGCGCTGACCAACACCGCCAAGCACTCGAAATCGTCTCGCAGCTGGGTCCAGATGGTCGAGGACGGGCAGGCGCTGAGCATCCTCGTTGGCGATGACGGCTGCGGCGGCGCGGACCCCGAGGGCTCCGGGCTTGCGGGGCTGCGCGCGCGCGTACAGGCTCTCGACGGCACCATGACTCTCGACAGTCAGGCGGGCGCCGGCACCGTGGTGCTCGTCAGCCTGCCGACCGCCGTGGAGCCGAGCGCGGCTGCGATCGCGGTAGGGGCCAGCCCCGCGAGCGGCGGCGCCAGATGAGAGTCGTGATCGCGGAGGACCTCGCGCTGCTGCGCGAGGGCATCGTCGCGCTGCTGCGGGAGAACTCGATCGACGTCGTGGCCCAGGTGGAGGACGGCCCCGCGCTGCTGCGCGCAATCGCCGGGCATCGGCCGGACCTCGCGATCATCGACGTGCGACTGCCTCCCACCTTCACCGACGAGGGCCTGCGCGCGGCGATCGAGGCCCGCTACCGCCAGCCCGAGCTTGGCGTGCTCGTACTCTCGCAGTACGTCGAGACCGCGTATGCAAGCGAACTGATCGGGGAGAACACCGCCGGCATCGGCTACCTGCTCAAGGAGCGAGTCGGAGACGTGCGCGCGTTCCTTGATGCATTGCAGAGCGTCGCTGCCGGCGGCACGGTGCTCGATCGGCAGGTGGTAACCCAGCTGCTTGCGGCGCGCGGTGGCTCCGAGGATGCGCTCAGCGCGCTCACCGCCCGCGAGCGCGAGGTACTCGAGCTGATGGCCGAGGGCCGCTCCAACGCCGCGATCGCCGAGTCTCTGGTCGTCACTCCCGGTGCCGTGGAGAAGCACATCACGAACATCTACGCAAAGCTTGGCCTGCCCGCATGTGAGGTCGACCACCGCCGCGTGCTCGCGGTGCTCACCTACCTGCGCCTGGCTCGCTGAGAGTAGCCACGCAGGCGCTAGGCTGCCCTTCGGTGCTGGCCCTGACCGCAGACGCAAGCGCGCAAGGCAACGTCCGCCTGCGCGAGATCGCCGATCCAAAGCCGCTGCCATCGCAGGCGCTGGTCGGCGTGCAGGCGATCTCGATGAACCGCGGCGAGTGCCGGCGGCTCGCGGACCTGCCAGACGGTCAGGCGACCGGATGGGATCTTGCCGGGACCGTGCAACAGGCCGCCGCGGACGGCTCTGGCCCGCCGGTGGGCGCGCGGGTCGTGGGGCTGCTTAGCGCCGGAGCGTGGGCGCAGCTGGCCGCGGTGCCGACAGAGGCGCTCGCGGAGCTGCCCGCGGGGGTCTCCTTCGCGCAGGCGGCGAGCCTGCCGGTTGCGGGGCTCACAGCGTTGCGGGCATTGGAGAGGATCGGCTCGGTGATCGGCAAGCGCGTGCTCATCACCGGCGCCTCTGGCGGCGTGGGTCGGTTCGCGGTCCAGCTTGCTCGTCTCGGCGGCGCGGAGGTGAGTGCGGTCTCGGCAAGTCCCGAGCGCGCCGCGGGGTTGCGCGATCTCGGCGCTCGGCAGATCATCCATGAGCTCACACCCGAGGGCGAGACATTCGAGGGGATCATCGAGGGCGTCGGCGGCGCGAGCCTCGGCGCTGCGATACAGCGCATCGAGGCCGGTGGGACGATCGTCTCCTTTGCCTCGAGCGATCAGGCGCCCGTTCAATACCCCTCGCGCGAGCTCTTCGCGCGAGCTCCGGGGGCGAGCCTCCACGGCCTCTACCTGTTCGCAGAGCTCGCTCACAGCCGCTCCGGCACGCGCGACTTGCGGCGCCTCGCCGACCTCGTGGCTACGGGGAGACTGGACTGCTCGATCGACCGCGAGGTCTCCTGGCGGCAGGCGGCCGAGGCGATCCAGGCGCTGATGGAGCGAAGGATTGCAGGCAAGGCGATCCTGTACCTCGACTGATCGATCCTTACGTAACCGTCAAGTTGATAGGGTGGAGACGATGGTCGGCTCTCCGCTCACCCGGGCGCTCGACGGCGTCGATGCCAGCTCGCAGGCAACGACGGGCGCGGACCACTACAAGTGGATAGCGCTCTCCAACACGACGCTTGGCGTGCTGCTCGCCACGCTCGACGCCTCGATCACGCTGATCGCGATGCCTGCGATCTTCCGCGGCATAAAGCTCGATCCGCTGCAGAGCGGCAACAGCTTCTACCTGCTCTGGATGATCCTCGGGTTCCTTGTCGTCTCCAGCGTGCTCGTGGTCTCCCTCGGGCGCCTTGGCGACATGTTCGGCCGAGTCAAGATGTACAACCTCGGCTTCGTCATCTACACGGTCGCCTCGCTGATCCTCGCCGTCGACTGGATGACCGGCAGGGCGGGGGCGACCTTCCTGATCGTCTTCCGGATCGTGCAGGGCATCGGCGCCGCGTTCCTGCTCGCCAACGCGGCCGCGATCATCACCGACGCGTTCCCTGCGCATCAGCGCGGCATGGCGCTTGGCATCAACAACATCGTCGGCGTCTCCGGCATGTTCATAGGCCTTGTGCTGGGAGGCATCCTCGCGCCGATCGACTGGCGCCTCGTCTTCCTGATCTCGGTGCCCGTCGGCCTGCTCGGAACCGTCTGGGCCTACCTCAAGCTCGAGGAGCGCAGCAAGCCCAAACCGGCCAAGATCGATTGGCCGGGCAACGTTCTCTTCGCCGCAGGGCTGATCCTGATGATGGTCTCCGTGACCTACGGCATCCGGCCCTATGGCGGCGCGGCGACGGGCTGGGGCAATCCCTTGACGATCGCGCTGCTCGCGGCCGGTGTGGCAAGCCTGATCGGCTTTGGCGTGGTCGAGCGCCGCGTGCCGCAGCCGATGTTCAAGCTGCCGCTCTTTGCGATCAGAGCCTTCACCTTCGGCACCCTCTCCACATTCCTCTCCGCCGTCGCCAGGGGTGGGCTGATGTTCATGCTGATCATCTGGCTGCAGGGAATCTGGCTGCCGCTGCACGGCTATGACTTCACGCAGACGCCGCTGTGGGCCGGCATCTACATCCTGCCCCTGACCTTCGGCATGCTGCTTGCCGGCCCCACCTTCGGCTACCTCTCCGATCGCTTTGGAGCGAGGCTGTTTGCGACCAGCGGCATGATTGGCGCCGCGATCAGCTTCGGTCTGCTGATGCTGCTTCCGATCGACTTCTCATATCCGGTCTTCGCGGTGGTGCTCGCGCTGAACGGCGTCTCGATGGGCATGTTCGCCGCGCCCAACAGGGCGGCGGTGATGAACAGTCTGCCACCGGGTGACCGCGGGGCCGGCGGCGGGATGAACCAGACCTTCCAGAACTCCGCGCAGGTGCTCTCGGTCGGGATCTTCTTCACGCTGATGGTCCTCGGGCTCTCCGCGGGTCTGCCGCACGCGCTGGCCAGCGGCCTGCAGGCCCACGGCGTCGGCAGCGCCGTCGCGCGCAGGGTCTCGGCGCTGCCGCCGATCTCGATCCTGTTTGCGGCCTTCCTCGGCTACAACCCGATCGCTCACCTGGCCGGCAAGAGCGTTCTGCGTGGCATCGGCGCTCATAACAGGGCGGTGCTGACGGGTCACGCCTTCCTGCCGCGCCTGATATCGACGCCGTTCCAGAAAGGCCTGCACGAGGCGTTCATATTTGCGATCGTGGCCTGCTTGATCGCCGCGGCCGCGTCGCTGATGCGCGGCGGCCGCTACCGCCACGGCGAGCAGGAGCCTCGCAGCGACGGCGGCAGGCGTCGTTCCGCAAGGCGGCTTCGCGCCGCCACGACCACGAGAGAGGAGCAACATGCGGGTTGAGTGGTATGGGCAATCGGCCTTCGGCTTGCAGGGCCGGGAGGACACGGTCTTCATCGACCCCTTTGGCGACATGTCCGCGGCGATGAGCGATCGCGGCATGAAGTTCGACTATCCCCTGATCGAGGGCGTAAGCGCTGGACTGCTGCTCATCACCCACGAGCACCGCGACCACAACGCCGCCGAGGTGATCGACGGCGAGCCGGTGGTGATCCGCTCCACCGCTGGCAGTTTTTCCTCCCCGATCGGCGAGGTGGTCGCCATCGCCTCTGAGCACGACGATGCCGCAGGCACGCAGCGCGGGCCCAACACCATCTTCAAGCTGACGCTGGAGGAGCTGCGCGTATGCCACTTCGGCGACTTCGGCCAGGCGAGCATGCGCGAGTCGCAGCGAGGCGCGATCGGCGAGGTGGACCTGTTGATCCTGCCCGTCGGCGGCGGTCCCACGATTGGCGCGCAGGCAGCCCACGAGGTGATCCGGCAGCTGCGGCCGCGGTGGGTCGTCCCGATGCACTACCGCACGCAGAGGATCGGCTTCCTGGAGAGTGCCGACGAGTTCATCGGCGGCTTCGAGCGGGTTGTGAGGCTGGATCAGCCCTTCTTCGAGACGACCGAGCTGCCGGATGCGAAGGTGCCGGTCGCAGTCGTGCCTTCAGCGCCGTAGCTCTGGGTCCCAGCCATTCTGGAAGCCCACGGCCACGCGGGTCGCCCTCCCGCGTGGCCGGCACCTCTCCAGCTTCGCCGCCGGTTCTCCCGATGGCCGGCGGCAACCCGCGCAGGTCAGGTCAGGCGTCGCCCTCGCGCACCCACTCCGCCACCTCGGCGGCGTGGGTTGCCGGGTCGGGTACCGGATAGAAGACCTTCTCCACGCGGCCGCCCCTCACGATCAGGGTGAGCCGCTCGTATTGGCACACGCCGTCCACCGCGATGGTGGGCAGCCCCATCTCCTCCGCGAGCTCGAGCCGGCAATCGCTGAGGACCACGTGCGGCAGCGCCTCCTGCGTCGCCAGGGACAGCTGAGATGCGGCGCTCTGGGAGCTCACGCCCACCACCCGGTGGTTCATCGAGGCGAACTCGAGACAGCGCTCTGCGAAAGCTCTCGAGTGCGCCGCGTCGGCTCCAAGCGGCTCCTCCTCGGACGGTGCGGCCAGCGCGTCCGGCTCGGCGCCCGGGTGGCAGTAGAGCACCAGCGGCTTTGTGCCGAGCGCACGCACGTCGACCCACTCGCCAGGCATCCACTCGAGCTCCAGCGCGGGAAGCGGCGTGCGCAGCAGCCCGGTAATCACCTCGAGCTCCCGCTGAGGGTCGACCTCCGGCATCAGAGCGATCGCCTCACCCGAGCGCTTGGAGACGAACAGGACCTCGTCGATCTCAGCAAGCCCGTCGGTCTCCCCAATGCTGAGCTCGAGCTGGGCGTCAGGATGATGGAGCTCTCCGCGCGTGCGGCGCTGCGGGCTCTCGGTCACCGTCCGCGGTCGCCTGGCAACGTGTCCCTTGCTCGGGCGTCGCAAGCGTCGCTCGACGCTCTGGGCCTGGTGGCCGGCGCGCTCTGCTCGGTAGACTGGTGAGGGTAGCGTGGGCTTGCGCCGCCGTCTGGCCATCAGGAACTCCTCCGTGAGTGACGCTGTGTGCCGGCTTGGCGGCGAGGCGAGCGCGTGGCACGCTCGCCGAGGCGCCCATCGCTATCGCAAGCGGCGGCCCACAGGGTGATCTTCTGGTGAATCGGTGCCATGGGCATCATGATTCCGTGCGCTCCCCCGGATCGATAGTCGTCCAAGGATTACTCCTAGCGTGAATACCCATAGGAGCGCAAATCTACACTGTTTGGTGTGCAAAAACGTGTAGGCAACCATTTGAGATTGTTTCTGACTGTGTGCCCACGCTTCCTCAGCCTTCCGCGGTGGCGGGAGGGCGGCGCTCATGCCAACGCTCGGCTTGCTCCAGCTGGGAAGCCAGCGCGATCAGGAGCGGCTCCGAGCACGCCGGACCGAGCACCTGCGCGCCGAGCGGCAGGCCCTGCGGCGTAAGCCCGGCGGGCACGTTGACGGCAGGCCAGCCGAGCACGTTCCAGGGCCAAGCGTAGGGGCAGGCGCCCACCACGATTTTGTCGGTCTCCCAGTGGGCAAGGCCATCGAGGGCGCCGATAGGCTGCGGCGGCTTGGCTGTCGTCGGCGTGAGCACGAGATCGGCCTTGGCGAAGATCCTGCTGATGGAGTGACGCAGCGGCCGCTCCAGCGCACGCGAGATCGCGAGCGCCGGGCCTCGGCAGAGCATCCCCATGCGCGCGTTGTGCCTCGTGCGGTGGTCGAGCAGCGCCCTGTCGGGGACCCGGCCGACCCACTCGTGCAGAGCCGCCGTGGAGCGCGGGAAGAACGTGAGACCCATGAGCCCGTAGGGGGGGTCGGCCTCCACGATCTCATGGCCGAGACCCTCGAGCACCGAGGCGATGCGCTCCACTGCGCCTCTGAGGACGGGGTCGAGCCGCGCCGGCGCGAGGCTGAAGGGGATGCGCAGCGAGAGCGCGATGCGCAGCCTCCGCGGCTCTCGGTCTGAAGCCTCTGCGAAGGAGCACGTCGGGGTGGGCGGGCGGTGCAGGTCGCCAGGGTGATTGCCGGAGAGGGCGTCGAGCAGCAGGGCGGCATCTCTCACCCTGCGTGTCAGCGGCCCAAGGCAGGTCAGCCCGTTGAAGGACTCCGCGTCTGGCCAGGTCGAGATCCGGCCCCGCTGAGGCTTGATGCCGACGAGCCCGGTCCAGGCCGCCGGGATTCGCACCGAGCCGGCCCCATCGGATCCGACCGCGCCCGGGACAAGGCCCGCGGCGACCGCCGCCGCGGCGCCGCCTGAGGAGCCGCCGGGCGTGTGCCCAAGGCTCCAGGGGTTGCGCGTCACTCCGAACGCTGGCCCCTCCGTGAAAGGCCACTGGCCGAGCTCTGGCGTGTCGGTCTTGCCGACGATCACCGCGCCCGCCGCGCGCAGGCGCGTGACTGCCTCGCAGTCGCGGGATCGGCGATCGAAGTTGCCTGCGCAGCCGAACCGCGTCTGCTCGCCAGCGAGATCGATGTCGTCCTTGATCGCGACGGGCACGCCGAGCAGGCTCGCGCGCTCGCCGGCGCGCAGGCGTGCGTCCGCGCGCTGCGCCTCCTCGAGTGCCTGCTCGGTGCGCACGCACCTGAACGCGCCGAGCTCGGCGCGCTCCTGGATCCTGCGTAGGCACAGCTCCGTGAGCTCGCGCGAGCTGATCTGCCCCGCGGCGAGTAGCTCAGCCTGTGTGGCAAGGCCTGCGAAGGCGATCTCCTCCTCGGCTGCGAGCGTCCTGGATGCGTCGGCCATCTCTCCTCCGGCGGTCTTCTCGTGTTGGCGCGAGCATGGCATCGGACGCCAGGCGTCGCTCGTTCGAACGAACGATGCCATACGATGTACTCTCGCACAACTCGTGGGCGCGGGAGCGATGCTCGAGCCCGCCAGGTGAGACCGAGATGGCCACGGCGACGGCAAACGACACCCGCGAGCGGATCCTGCGCACGACGTTGCGCCTGATCGGCGAGCATGGCATCGGCGGGCTCAGCAACAGGCGCATCGCCTCCGAGAGCCAGGTCGCGCTCGGATCGCTCACATATCACTTCCCGAGCCAGACGCAGCTGCTGCGTGAGGCGCTGCTGCTCTACGTCCACGAGGAGGTGGAGCGGCTGCAGGAGATCGCGGCCGAGCTTCGCCTCACTCGACCGACCGCCGCGAGCGCGGCTGCCGAGGTCGAGCGCATCGTCGCGCGCTCCTCCAGCCGGCTGGAGGAAATCGCGGAGCTCGAGCTGCATCTGCAGGCCAGCCGTGACCCGGCGCTGCGGGATGCCTCCGAGCGCTGCTTCGCCGCCTACGAAGAGGTGGCCGAGGCTGCCCTCTGCTCGCTCGAGGTGCCGGAAGCCAAGCGGCACGCCCGTGCCGTCGTGGCGGTCATGTGCGGCCTCGGTGTACGCCGTCTGGGCTCCGGTCGGGCGGAGGCGCAGGGCACCGCCGAGGCGCTGCTGACGATCGTGGCGGGCGCGATCGCGCGGAGTTGAGCGGCGCAGCACTGCCCGTGTCCTCGCTGCTGGACCCGCCTCGCTCGAGCCGTCTGTCCCCAGCGCTTCTCACGGTAGTGTGAGCAGCGTGGAGGAGGTGCTCCCTGGAGTTTTCCACTGGCGGACTCTGCACCCGGGCATCGGGACGGAGGTCGACTCCTACTGGATCGAAGAAGGCGGCGTGCTCGTCGATCCGCTCGTGCCCACCGAGGAGGGCATCGAATGGTTCTGCCGACGCGCAACGCAACCGAGCGCGGTGCTGCTGTCCAATCGCCACCACTATCGCGACGCGGGTCGCTTCGCCGAGCGCTTTGGCTGTGTGGTCCATTGCAGCCGGCCGGGGATGCACGAGTTCGGCGGTGAGCGGGAGGTGCGGCCGTTTGACTTCGGCGAGGAGCTGCCCGGCGGATTGATTGCTTGCGAGGTCGACTCGATCTGCCCCGACGAGACGGCGCTGTTGCTGCCCACCGCGCGTGCGCTTGCGGTCGCCGACGGCGTCGTGCTCAGCGCGAGCGGCTTGCTCGGCTTCGTTCCGGACGCGCTGATGGACGAGCCGGAGCAGACCAAGCAGGGGCTGCTCGGCGCATATTCGTGCCTACTTGCCGAGCTCGACTTCGAGCACCTGTTGCTCGCCCATGGCGGCCCTTTGATCGGCGATGGCCGCGCCCGGCTGCAGGAGCTCGTCGACCGTGGCGGTCGAACGGCCCTTGGGCTCTGAGGCCGGTGTCCGAGCTGGCGTGCTTCATGCCTCGAGCGCGCGATTCGACGACGACTCGCATACGCCTGGTTAGCATGAGGGTGCACATGCCAGCCACAGCCAGCAGCAGCGCGACCGGGGAGAAGCATGGGCCGTGGGGGCGGGCTCGTCGGGCGCTGGTCGCCTTGGTCGCTGTTGCCCTCTCGCTCTGCATGCTGCCCAACCTGAGTAGCGCGGCGTCTGGCACCGGCGGCGCCGCCGCGCCGGTCACAGCGACGACGTCTGTGACATCGAGCTCCACTGAGCCGGTGGTGCCGGGGGCACCGGTGGCCGGGACGACAAGCTCGCAGGGCAGCGTGCCAACACCCAGCACCAGCGCTCATACCAGCACCCACGCAGGCGACACGGCGCCGTCCACGCCTGCGATCGCGCTTGCCGCCCTGGCCGCGGTGCTCGTACTGCTCAGCCTCGGATGGGCGCTGGCCCGGGCATTCGCCTACGAGCCCTTGTGGATGCCCTCGCTGCGGCACTGTCTCGCGGAGGCCGGTTTCAGGGCCTCCGCGACCTTCGCCGAACTCGGTGACTGGCTTCGGTTGGGGCGCTGAAGCCGCCGAGAAGGCCTCCGTTTCGGCCTACAATGGGAATGAGGAGGCGCCCGGTTTTGCGGGCCTTGCCTGCGGGTTTTGACGTCCGAGGCGCGCGCAATGATCCTCGGCCCGACAACACAGCTTCCAACGGATGCCGCAGGAGGAAGACCGATGGACCAGATCACGCAGCCCGCCACCGAAGAGCAGACAGTCGCAGGGCAGGCGATGCGCGTGAAGCGCGTCTTCACCTCGCCTGAGGTCCATCCGTTCGACACCGTCGAGTGGGAGGTGCGCGACGCCCACATCGGCCACGGCGATCGCGTCGCCTTCGAGCAGAAGGAAGTCGAGTTCCCGAAGATCTGGTCGCAGAATGCGACCAACATCGTCGCCCAGAAGTACTTCCGCGGGCAGCTCGGGCATCCGGCGAGAGAGAGCTCGGTCAGGCAGATGATCGGTCGCGTCGCCGGCACGATTGCGACCTGGGGTCGCGAGCGCGGCTACTTCGCAAGCGATGATGACGGCGACGCCTTCGAGGCCGAGCTCACGCACATCCTGCTGCACCAGATGGCGGCCTTCAACTCGCCGGTGTGGTTCAACGTCGGCTTCGAGGAGAGCCCGCAGTGCTCGGCGTGCCAGCCGTATCACGCTCTGGTCTCCACGCCGCATGGCATGGTCCCGATTGGCGAGCTGGTCGAGAACGATCTCGTGGGTCACGAGGTCTATGACGCGGCCGGGGTGACGCGCGTGCTGGCAACCAAGGCCAACGGCCGCAAGCGCGTGCTTCGCGCGAAGCTGCGCAACGGCAACTTTGTCGAGGCGACGCCGGATCACGTGGTCAAGGCGGTCGCCGAGCGGCGCACCGCCCCCGCCTGGCTACGCATGGATCAGCTGCGGGTGGGGATGAGGATGCACCTCCACCCCCATCGTGCGAAGGTATGCGACCCGGTTCGCGTCGCGGTCGGCGCAGGCGGAGCTGAATCGGCGCTCGAAGATTTGGCTGAGGTCGACCGCGTGAAGGTGGCCGAGGCGGCGCTCGCCGGCTGGCTGCAGGCAGATGGTTTCGTGGGACAGTACGACGGAACCAACCGCTCGCTGACGATCGAGTTCCAGGTCGCCAGCGACGACGAGTACGCCTGGGTGACAGAGAACCTCGACACCGCCTTCCCCGAGGTGCATCGCAAGGTGCGTGAGGCGGATACCGATCAGGTCCGCGTGCGGCGCATCCGTCTCTATGGCGAGGTCCTGCGTGAGTTCGTCGAGTCATGGGGACTGCGCGCTCGCGGCGTCGACATGCGGGTGCCGGAGCGTCTGTACGGCGCCTCGCATGACGAGGTTGTCGCCTACCTGCGCAGCGTCTTCCAGGCGGACGGCTACGTGAGCGTTCGCCGCGATCGCGGTTGCGAGAACGGGCGCATCGGCTTCTCTGTGATCGGCGAGCGTTGGACCGAGGACGTCCAGCTGCTGCTCGGCATGCTCGGGATCTACTCCCGCCGCACGCACAAGCGCGAGTCGCGGACGGATCGCCATGACCTCCACGAGGTGGCGATCTCGATTGGCTCGGAGCGCGCTCGCTTCGCCGAGCTGATCGGCTTCGTGGACGCTCGCAAGCAGCGCAAGCTGCTCGAGTCGCTGGAGCTGCGAAACCCGAAGCGCTGCCCCGACCTGCGCGAGGAGGAGATCGTCGTGATCGAGGATCTCGGCGAGATGGACGTGTATGACATTCAGACCGAGTCCGGCGAGTATCTCTCCAACAACCTCGCCGTGCACAACTGCTTCATCCTCTCCGTCCAGGACACGATGGAGTCGATCCTCGAGTGGAACACCAAGGAGGGCATGATCTTCCGTGGCGGCTCCGGCTCGGGGATCAACCTCTCGAACATCCGCGGCTCGATGGAGCCGCTTGCCAAGGGCGGCACCGCCTCCGGGCCGGTCTCCTTCATGCGCGGCGCGGATGCCTGGGCGGGCACGATCAAGTCGGGCGGCAAGACGCGCAGGGCGGCCAAGATGGTCGTGCTCGACGTCGACCACCCAGACATCAGAGAGTTCATCTCCTGCAAGGCGATGGAGGAGGACAAGGCGCAGGCGTTGCGCGACGCCGGCTTTGACATGTCGATCGACGGTCCGGGCTTCCTCTCGATCCAGTACCAGAACGCCAACAACTCGGTGCGGGTCACCGACGAGTTCATGGAGGCCGTGGAGAAGGACGGCCAGTGGCGGCTGACCGCAAGGGCCACGGGTGCGCCGGTAGGAGAGCCGATCTCCGCCCGCGAGCTGATGGGCGAGATCGCGCAGGCCGCATGGCGCTGCGCCGACCCGGGCGTCCAGTACGACACGACCATCAACCGTTGGCACACCTGCCCCGAGTCCGGGCGGATCAATGCCTCCAACCCCTGCAGCGAGTACATGCACGTCGACGACTCGGCCTGCAACCTCGCCTCTCTGAACCTGATGAAGTTCCGCCGCGCCGACGGCAGCTTCGACGTGCAGAGCTTCGAGCACGTCGTCGACGTGATGCTGCTCGCGCAGGAGATCGTCGTCGGCCCCTCCAGCTATCCCACGGAGGAGATCGGTGTCAACGCCCGCGCCTTCCGCCAGCTCGGTCTCGGCTACGCCAACCTCGGCGCCTATCTCATGGCCGACGGCATGCCCTACGACTCCGACGCAGGTCGCGGGATCGCGGCCGCGGTCACCGCGCTCATGACCGGGCGCGCCTACCGACGGTCTGCCGCGGTGGCGGCTGCCCTTGGTCCCTATGAGCACTATCCCGAGAACAGGGAGCCGCACAACGCCGTGATGCGCATGCACCGCGACGCCGCATATGCGATCGCGGATGAGGCCTGCGCCGACGGGGACCTGCTTGCCGCGGCCCGCCGCTCGTGGGATGAGGCCGTGGAGCTGGGCGAGCGCTTCGGCTACCGCAACGCGCAGGCCACGGTGCTCGCTCCCACAGGCACGATCTCATTCCTGATGGACTGCGACACGACGGGCGTGGAGCCCGACTTTTCCCTGGTCAAGTACAAGGAGCTCGTCGGCGGCGGCCAGATGACGATCGTCAACAGGACGATCCCGCTGGCGCTCGCGACGCTTGGCTACACAGAGCAGCAGATCGAGCAGATCGAGGCCCACATCGCCGAGCACGGCAGCATCCTCGGTGCGCCCGGCCTGGCGGATGAGCACCTCCCGGTATTCGACGTGGCCGTCGGCGAGCGCGCGATCTCCCACATGGGCCACCTGAAGATGATGGGGGCGGTCCAGCCCTTCATCTCCGGCGCGATCTCAAAGACGGTGAACCTGCCTCAGAGCGCCACCGCCGAGGACATCGCCGACGCCTACATGCAGGCCTGGCACCTTGGGATCAAGGCGCTCGCCATCTACAGGGACGGCTCGAAGACCGCCCAGGCACTGCGCACCGACGCCCAGGAGGAGGCGCAGCAGCCGCTCGACGTAGACCAGATAGTCGAGCAGGCCGTCAGCAAGGCGCTCTCAGAGGCGGGGCCGATGCGCAAGCGGATGCCGCGCGAGCGCCAGTCGATCACGCACAAGTTCTCGATCGGCGGCCACGAGGGCTACATCACCGCGGGCATGTACGAGGACGGCACGGTCGGGGAGATATTCCTCACCGACATCGGCAAGGAGGGCTCCACGCTGCGCGGGATGATGAACTCCTTCGCGACGGCGATCTCGATCGCGCTGCAGTACGGCGTGCCGCTCGAGACCCTTGTGCGCAAGTTCAGCTACATGCGCTTCGAGCCAGAGGGCATCACCGGCAACCCGGAGATCCCATTCGCCAAGTCCATGCCCGACTACATCATGCGCTGGCTCGCCTCCCGCTTCCTGGACTCCGAGGTCCAGGAGGAGCTTGGCATCCTCACTCCCGAGGTCAGGGCACGGCAGGCGGCGCAGGAGACCAGTCAGGCGATCGTCGCCTCCGACACCGCCGGGCCTGCCGCCAAGGCCACAGCGCCCGCCGCCGGCGCTCCAGCCGCCAGCGCGCTGACCGCCACCCCGCCGGTCGTGCCCGCGAAGCTGCAGGGCCTCGATCTCGGCCCGGCGTGCAGCCAGTGCGGAGGCATGATGCAGCGCACTGGGTCCTGCTACACGTGTAGTTCATGCGGCAACAACACCGGCTGCGGCTGACGGCCGATGACCGGCGCATGTCGGCGTCCTCGGTCGCTCGCGTACGGAGTACGCCACGCTCCCTGCGTCCTTGACCTACTTGGTCCTCGACCGTCAGGGGCGTAGTTCGATGACCGGTGCTGGCCGAATCGGGGCTGCTGGCGTAGCGGGTGTCTCCCCATTCGGCAGGGAGCAGCTCCCTATTTGGTCGGCGTCCTCGGTCGCTCGCGTACCTTCGTACGCCACGCTTCCTACGTCCTTGTCTGGCTTGGCTCTCACGCGTCGGGGGCGTACATAGTGACAGGCCCCAGTGAGCCGCTGACCGGAGGCTGCCTGTGTGGAGCGGTGCGCTACGAGGTGAGCGGGCCGATTCTCTCTGCCGGGTACTGCCACTGCACGCACTGTCAGAGGCGGACTGGTACCGGGTCCTCGGCGAACTGCCGGGTCGCGAGGGAGAGCTTCCGGCTGCTCGACGGCGCCGAGCTCATTGTCGCCTACAAGCCGCCCACCGGCGTGCCGAAGCTCTTCTGCTCGCGATGCGGGTCGGCTCTGTTCAGCGGTGACCCGTTCTCCGATGCGGAGGTCGCGATCCGGCTTGGAGCATTTGACCGGGATCCTGGAATCAGGCCGCACTACAGGCAGTTCGTCGAATCGGCGGCTCCCTGGGAGCCGGTTCCAGACGATGGCCTGGAGCGCCATCCGCGCTCGCGCACCGCGTGAGCGGTGCTACACGCTAGCTGCCGGCTCGTTCTCGGTCTCAGTAATAAATACGCATGACTGCGAGGGCCGAGCCCGAGGATGCTGGGGGCATGTCAACTCCATATGCAGACCGGCCGCTCTCAGAAGAGCCGCCCTACCCGGTGCAGTATTCCGTCGACTATCCAGACCGGCCGCTGAATCGCCTTACGACGCTGCTGCGCATCTTTACGATCATCCCGATCGCGATCCTGCTCGGGACCGTGGACGGTGCGAGCTTTGCCGCCGACGCTCGCTACACCGTGGTCGCGGCTGGCGGGCTGCTGTTCGCGGGGCCACTGCTGATGATCGTCTTTCGTCAGAAGTACCCGCGGTGGTGGTTTGAGTGGAACAGGGAACTGCTGCGCTTCCACAACCGGGTTGCTGTATACGCCGGTTTGATGGATGACCGATACCCATCGACCGATGAGACCCAGTCGGTGCACCTCGAGTTCGACCACCCCGATGCCCGGAGCGACCTGAACCGCTGGCTGCCGATCGTCAAGTGGTTCTTGGCGATACCGCACTACATCGTGCTGGGGCTGCTCTCGATCGGCGCCGTGGTCGCCGTGATCGTGGCGTGGTTTGCGATTCTGATCACGGGTCGCTTTCCCAGGGGCATCTTCGACTACCTCGTCGGGGTGGGACGCTGGTACAACCGGGTGGTCGCCTACGCGGCGATCCTGGTGACCGACCGCTACCCGCCGTTCAGGCTCTCGCCCTAGAGGGCCCAGAGCCTCTTCAGCCCGCGGCGCGCTCGAGCAGCGCGTCGTGGGCGTCAGAGCGGCCGAGCATGTTGATGAAGACGGCCGCGAAGGCGATGCCGAAGACCAGGAACTCGATGAAGCACATGCCGGCGCCGGCGAGATGCTGGTCGGTCGCCGCGGAGATCCCGTAGGCGCGGGGTGCGGTGGCATAGAGCGGATACTCGAGCTTTGCGAGCCAGGTCAGGGGCAGGCAGACGGCTGCCGAGACCAGTCGGGTCACGCCGAGCAGCGCAAGGCGCTGGGGGCCGGGGCGCAGCCGCGCCCGCGGCAGCGGGTCGACGATCAGCCACCAGACCGCAAGGCCGCTGTAGAAGAGGGTCGCGTGCTCGATCGCGTGGACCACCGGGTGCTGCGCCGCGTAGTCGAAGACGCTTGGGACCGCCCAGCCGAGCGTCGCCACCGCCCATACCGGCAGCGCCACCCAGGGCGAGGTGATCGTGGAGATCACGCGGCCATAGCGCCCGCCGGGAGCGATCGCCGCGAGCGCGTTGCGCGGCAGGCCGAGCGGGAGCAGCGGCGCGCGCAGGCCGAGAACAAGCAGCGCAGGGGCGACGTCTGCGAGCAGGACGTGCTGGGCCATGTGCGCCGAGAGCAGCCAGCTGTCGCCGATCGCGTCGAGCGGCGAGCACAGTGCCACGACCAGCGTGAGGATGCCGGCCGCATAGAAGATCCAGTGCCCGATCCCGACGGCGTCAGAGCGGCGCCTCGCGCGCCTGTAGGCGTTCACATAGAGGCCGCTGGCGGCGAGAAGCATCGCCACGACCCACGGTTCGACGGTCCATGAGCCCCAGCCGGGATGGTTGCCGCCCGATCCGCTGCCACCGGTGGCGCCGGCGCCATGGTTGGCGCCGAGCATAGATACGGCATGGTGCGCAAGGTGCATGCGGCAATCCTATACATGAGGCTCCGGAGGCGTTGCGAGCCGGCGGAGCCTCCTTTAGAGCCCCTATCAGGAGTAGGCGGCGGGCGGCGGCGGGTCCTGCTCGGTGCCTTCGATCAGTTCGATGAGCGCTTCGCCGCTCGCGCCGCCGAGAACCCGCAGCCGGGGCAGCCTATAGGGGTCGCTGCCTGGACCTGCCCAGCCGGGCACGACGGTCGTTGAGCCGAGGAACCCTGCCTGCTTGACGGCCGCGATCACGGCCGGGTCGTAGTGGCCCGAGGGGTAGCAGAACCAGTTCACCGGGACGTGATAGAGACGCTGGATCCTCTGGCGTGCGAGGGCGACCTGTTCGTGCAGCTCGGTGGGACTCAAGGTGATCAGATCGGCATGGCTCATGCCCTGGGTGTCCAGTTCCCAGCCGGCCGCGATGAGGCCCCTGACCTGTGCTTCGGAGAGCCCGCCCTGCGATGGAGGCAGACCGGTCAGCTGCATGTTCTCGACCGCCTTCCAGCCGAGCCTGCTAAGGATCGGCAGCGCGTTTGAGTACTGGGACCGATAGCCGTTATCGAAGGTGATGACCACCGGCTTCATGGGCAGCGGCGCACCGTCGTGCCAGTGGTCAAAGAGACGCTGGAGGGTGACCGCGTGGAAGCCCGCTCGCGCGAGCGCGTGCATCTGTTCTGAGAACTCTGCCGCGGGCACGTAGAGGCCGGGGAACGGCGCTCTCGCCGGTGGCGGGTTGATCACGTGGTACATCAACACGGGCGCAGAGACGTCGCGGGGAGCCCGGGCGACCCCCGCGGGAAGAACGCCTTCGCCGCCGCCATGGCCGCCTGGATGGCTGTGCTGCTCCGCACTGCCGGTCTTCCTGCCCGCGCCGCTTTTGGCGTGGCCGCTCGAACCGCCGCCGGCGACCACTGCCGCGACTACAGCCACGACAATGATGAGACCCCCGCCGGCGGCCAGACGCCTGCGCCGCCGCGTGGCACGACGCCGGCGTTCTCGCCGCTGCAGGCGCTCCTCGGGGCCTGCCTGGTATGGCTGCCTTGCGCCCTGCGTCAGTTCAAGCGCTTCTTGAGGGCGCTCGCCGCTGAGAATTTCGCGCTGTTGCTCGCGGCGATCGCGATCGTCTCACCGGTCGCGGGGTTGCGCCCATCACGCGCAGCGCGCCTGCTGACGCTGAACTTGCCGAACCCGGCAAGCGAGACCTCGGCGCCTGTTGCAAGCTGGCTCGAGACCACCTCGAGCGCCGCCTCGAGCGCCTGCCGCGCCTGTCCCGAGCTCAGACCTGTCCGTTGTGCAACCTCGTCAGCCAACTCATTCTTCGTCATCGCACCCTCCTGAAGGTGTGGTCGATCGAAGAAGGCTAGCGATACTCCAGGACGCCTCGCCCGCAAGGTCTCTGTCGGGGGCCCCGCTCAGGCGGACTGGGAGTCGTGCAGCCAGCTGAGGGCCTGCGCCGCGCTTCGTCGCGGAGAGACCGGATAGAACGCCGCCGCCACGAGCCCTTCGTCGCAGATCAGTGTCAGCCGGCGGAAGCGCCTGACTCCCAGATCGAGGAAGGTCGGCAGCTCGAGCGCCTCGGCGAGGCTGCATTCGCGGTCGCTCATCAGCGGGAAGGGGAGGTGCTCCCGCTGCGAGGTCGCGATCTGGGTCTCGTGCGGCTCGCTGCTCACGCCCGCGATCCGCGTGCCCTCGGCCGCGAAGTCCAGCGCGTACTCGCGAAACGCGGCGCGTTGTACCGCGCAGCTGCTTGGCTGGGCCGGAGGCGATTCGCTGGCGGAGTCATCTCCTGGATAGAGGTAGACCACCGCGCGTCCCTGCGACAGTTGTGTGAGTCCCACCTCGACGCCAGTGGTCGAGGGCAGACGAAGCGGCGGCAATGACATGCCAACCAGGTGCTCCATCGAGCGCATCCCCTGCACCTGCTCCCTTACTCAGTTCCAATCCCTCGACCTATGTCGGCAGACATAATAGCCACATAGAAGACATAAGACTTCCAAGACCAAACGATTCAAACAATGAGCCCACGCCCACGCAACCTCCCAAGGCGCACGAAGCCGCGTACGTGCACCGGTTGCGGCCAATCCGCCGCCCGCCGGCGATATCGTGCGGACGATGCCGCCCACCGGCTCCGTAGAGGTCTGGGTCGCCGACCTCGCAGACGTTCCCGAGCCCTTGCTCGACCTGCTCTCGAGCCAAGAGCGCGAGCATGCGGCGCGTCTGCTGGACGAGCGGGCTCGCCGCCGCTTCGGCGCGTCCAGGGCGCTGCTTCGCGACCTGCTCGGGCAGCTCACGGGCGTGAGTCCGGAGACGCTCGAGTTCGCATACGGCCCGCATGGCAAGCCGCGGCTGCGGTGTTTCCAGGACGCGCCGAATTTCAACGTGTCCCATTCAGGCGCACTTGCTCTCTACGCGATCAGCTGGGATCGGGAGGTCGGCGTCGACGTAGAGGTGATGGATCGCGGCCGCTCCCGCGATCGCGACGAGGTCGCCATCGCCAGGAGGTTCCTCGGCGCGGCGCTCGCCGAGAAGCTCCAGACGCTCCACGCGCAGGAACGCACGCGCGAGTTCCTGCGCGCCTGGGTGATGAATGAGGCGCTCGTGAAGTGCTCAGGGCGCGGGCTTTCGGGGGAGCAAGAGCCGGCGGCCCAGCGTCGCCCATGGGTGATCCCGGTCGATGTCGGCGACGATGCCCTTGCGGCGCTTGCGGTCGACGGCGGCGAGGCCGCGGTGCAGGTCAGGCGATGGCGCTTGGCGCATAGCGGAACGGCAGCTCCCCGGCGATCTCGCTGAGTCGCGGGGCGGCGGCGTCGCGCGGTGAGACGAGGAGTTCGATGTCCGATGGCCACTGGACTGCGACCTCTGGATCGTCCCAGGCGATCCCGCGTTCGACGCTTGCGTCGTAGTAGCCGGTCTGCTTGTATGCGACGTCGGCCGTCTGCGAGAGCACGCAGAAGCCGTGCGCGAAACCGACCGGCACGTAGAGCAGCCGCATCGAGACGTCGTCCAGCTCGAAGCCCTCCCACTGCGCGTAGGTGGGCGAGCCCTGCCGCAGGTCGACGAGTACATCGAGGTCCGGCCCCGGCTGCAGCGCACGAGCTTGGCAACCCCCCTGCCGATCTGGAAGTGCATGCCTCGCACGACTCCCCGCGCCGAGCGGGAGTGGTTGTCCTGCACGAACTCATCGTGCGCTGGGATGCCGGCGGCCGCGTGCCACTCCTTGCGATAGGTCTCGCAGAAGAATCCACGGCCGTCGGGGTGCACGGCGGGCTCGAGCAGGGCTGGGCCCTGCAACCTCGTCTGGATCCTCTGCACGGAGCGCAGGCTACAACGTGGGCAGCAGAGCGAGCTCCCCGCCAGCCGGCGCAGATACCCTCTGGTGTGCACATGGTCCGCTCCACACTGCCGCCAGTAGTCGTCCAAGATGTCCACAAGCGCTTCGCGATCCCGCGTGAGAAGGTCAGCACGCTCAAGGAGCGCGCGCTGCACCCCTTCAGGGCCCACCCGAAGGACATCCTGCACGCGTTGCGCGGAGTCTCCTTCGAGGTCGTGCCGGGCGAGTTCTTCGGCGTCGTGGGTCGCAACGGCTCCGGCAAGTCCACGCTGCTGAAGTGCCTGGCAGGCATCTACGGCATCGACAGCGGCGCGATCTACGTAAACGGGCGCATGTCGACCTTCATCGAGCTGGGCGTGGGCTTCAATCCAGACCTGCCCGCGCGCGACAACGCGCTGCTGAACGCGACGATGCTCGGGCTCAGCCCGCGCGAGGCGCGTCGACGCTTCGACAGCGTGATCGATTTCGCGGAGCTCGGGGACTTCGTCGACATGAAGATCAAGAACTACTCCTCCGGAATGCTCGTGCGTCTTGCCTTCTCGGTAATGGTCCATGTCGACGCGGAGATCCTGCTGATCGATGAGGTGCTCGCAGTCGGCGACGCCGCCTTCCAGCAGAAGTGCTTCGACGAGTTCGAGCGCATCCACGCAAGCGGTGCGACCGTTCTGTTCGTGACTCACGACATGGGGGCGGTGCAGAGGTTCTGCGATCGAGCGGTGCTGCTCGAGCACGGGCGCCAGGTCGAGCTCGGCGATCCAGAGCATGTGGGCAATCGCTACCTGGAGCTGAACTTCTCCGAGCAGGCACGTCAGGCTGAGGCGGCCGAGGCCGCGCAGGAAAGCGGCTCAGATGCCGCATTGCCCGGCCAGCGCGGATCGGGCGCCGGCGGCGAGCATGTCGACTCCGAGGGCAAGCGCGACGGGGACGGGCAGGCGGAGATACTGGAGGCATGGTTTGAGGACGAGCACGGCCAGCGCATCGAGGCGCTGCCCGCAGGCAGGCTCTGCGCCTTTGCGGCCAGGGTGCGCTTCAACGACGAGGTGGAGAACCCGCTGTTTGGCATCAACCTGCAGAACGCGCACCGCCACAACGTGCTTGCGGCCTCGAACCTGTGGACCGAGCCACGCAGCGGAACCTTCGCGGCAGGCGAGCATGTCGTCTTCAGGGTGCGCTTCGAGAACCTCTTCACGCCCGGCCGATACTTCGTCACCCCTGCCGTGGCCCGTCAGGCCGGGATGTGGATCGACCGTCGCGAGCGGATGGTGAGCGTCGTGGTGACTGGGACCAAAGCATCGGACGCAGTCGTGGATCTTCCATACGAGGTGCTGCTCGACCGCGACAGCGAGCGCCTTCTCGATGCGGGTGTCGGCAGATGAGCACGCAGAGCGTGATCGAGGAGCAGAGCCAAGCCGTGCAGGCGGGCGGTTCGCAGGTCTCCTACGGCCACCGGATCAAGGGCCCTTCGGCGCTCGGCTCCGATCCAAGCCGTCTCTGGCACCTGACCTGGGCGCTCGCGAAGACCGAGTTCAAGCTCGCCTTCTTCGGGTCGGTGCTCGGATACCTGTGGCAGCTGATGCGCCCGCTGCTGATCTTCGGCGTGATCTACATCGTCCTGACGGCGGCGAAACTGCACCAGAACGGAACCGAGCACTACTTCCCCGCCGCGCTGCTCCTGGGGATAGTGATGTTCACCTTCTTCAGCGAAGCCTCTGGCGGTTCGGTGACCTCCCTGGTCAACCGGGAGACCCTGGTGCGGAAGATCGAGTTCCCGCGGCTGGCGGTGCCGCTGGCGGCCGTGCTCACCTCGCTGATGAACATGCTGCTGAACCTCATTCCCGTCCTCATCTTCCTGCTCGCCGCAGGCGGCTCGGTCCTGCTCAGCTGGCTTGAGCTGCCGCTGCTGATCTTCCTGCTCGCGCTGTTCACCACGGGGCTTTCGATGATCCTTTCCGTCGGCTATGTGAGCTACCGCGACGTTCGTCCGATCTGGGACGTCGTCCTGCAGGCGACCTTCTACGCCTCCGGCATCTTCATCGTGATCACCGGCGTCAAACCGCTCACGATCCTCGGAGTCAAGGTGGATTTCGCCCACGTGCTGATGGCCAATCCTTTCGCGGCGCTGCTGGAGCAGGCGCGCCACATGTTCATCGACCCGAGCTATCCAAGCGCCGCCACTGCGATCGGCGGTACCGCGATGCTGATGATCCCGGTGGGGATCACGGTCGTGATCGTGATCGCCGGCTTCTTGTTCTTCGACCGTCAGGCGCCGAAGGTCGCCGAGCTCCTCTAGTGGAGAGCGCCTCTGCGAGCCCGCTGCGGGTGGCCTTCGTCGGTCAGAGCGTCTACTTCGAGCAGTGCGCGCTGGAGGAGCCCGCCGAGGGTGTGGAGCCGTCCTTCATCGACTTCCGGGCGGGGGCGGCCCCCATGCCACTGATCGATGCTCTCGGTGAGCTCGACCCAGACGTCGTCCTCGTCTTCCGGCCCGAGATCGTTCCTCCGCGCCTGCTGGAGTCTCTGCGCGCGATCACGATCGGCTACCTGACCGAGCCGCTGCCGCGACCAAACGGCAACGACCACCCCGATCTGAAGGCAAGGCTGCAGGCGCTGAATGAGGTCGACCCGGGCAACTTCGACCGTATCGTCTCCTTTGACCCGCTGATCGCGCAGACCGCGGGCGCCGTGCTTCCGGTCTGGCGCTCGCTGCCGCTGCCGGTCGCCGACAGCCTGTTCATGGATCTCCGCGAGCGATCCGACCCTCCCGCTCTGCTGTTCGTCGGGCGCTCGACCGAGCATCGCGAGCGCATGCTCGAGCAGGTGAAGCGGGCGCACTCGATCGCGCACATCGGTCACGGTCTCTTCGGCGCGCCGCTCAGGCGCCTCTTCGCCGCCTGCGACGTGCAGTTGAACCTGCACAACAACGCCTACCCGACGTTCGAGAACCGAGTCAGCATCGCGCTCGCGGCCGGGCACCTCGTGATCTCCGAGCCGCTCAGCCCTTCTCACGGACTGCGGCCGGGAGTCGACTATCTGGAGGTCGAGACGCCGGAGCAGCTGCTGGGGGTCGTGGACGAGCTCGCCCGCGACAGGGCTGCTCATGCCTCGGTGCAGGCAGAAGGTCGCCTGCGGGCGGAGCATTTCAGGGCATCGTGCGTATATCCCGCGATGCTGCGCGAGGCGCTGGAGGACGTGCGCGTGAGCGGCGGCCGGCGCTAGTCGCGCCCGAAGGCGGCGAGGTCGAGCAGCAGGTCGTTGAGGATCCTGCCGAAGATCCTTGACGCGCGGAAGGCCTGCGACTTCATGTGACCGCGGATCTGGATGCGCCTGTACATCTCCGGGAAGACCGCGAGTCTGTCGAGCGTGAGAACGATGTCCTCGGCAGACTCGATTCGCAGATAGTCGATGTTGGCCTCAAGGCCGTGGGCGGGCGCAAGCGGCTCCGCGAGCAGCAGCTGGCCGGCGGCCAGGTGCAGCCCGACAGACCAGTCAAAGCCGCCTCCGGGTCGGAGGCTCACGTGTATGCCGACATCGTGTTCATTGAGCAGCGCAAGCAGCGTCTCGCCGCGGAGCCCATGGACCGCCTGCAGCACGTCATGGTGATGCTTTGCCGGCATGAGCATCGCCTCGCGGTGGGAGCTCGAGGCTCCAACCGTCATCGCGCGGGGCGATCGGTGCAGTGCCTGGCCTTCCCGGAAGAACCCATCGCTGACGGGCGGCGGCACCGCGCGCCAGATCCTACGGTCACCCACCGGCGCTCCCGTGAGCGCTGGGTCAAAGCAAACGAGTCGATCGAGCTTCGCGCAGCCTGCCGCGCGCGCCCGCTCGGGCATCTCGGGAAGCACGCCGAGCGTTGCGCCGGGCAAGCCATCGAGCGCCTCTGCCTCCAGGGCCGCCGGATCCAAGACGACGACCACGTCGCCTTGGAATGCCTCGAGCTCGCTCAGCACCCGATCGCCTTTGCCGGCCTCGATTGCAAAGCGCTCGCTGCGAAACGGTTGCTGCTGTCCGCTCGGTGTCCAGTTCTCGAGCAGCTCCACCCGACCCAGGAACGCGACGCGCAGGCCCGCCGGGGAGGGCCAAG
Organism: uncultured Actinomycetota bacterium; assembly: GCA_963757925.1. Taxonomy (GTDB): domain Bacteria; phylum Actinomycetota; class Thermoleophilia; order Solirubrobacterales; family Solirubrobacteraceae; genus Palsa-744. Next base: position 699,392 of record CAVWTE010000009.1, on the reverse strand, counting down.
GCGCTGTGTGGGGGCTGGAGGTTGACCGCCGGGACGCGGGTACCTGGCCGTTGCCGGACGCTCGCGTCTCGCCAAGGACCGTATCGCCACCGAGGGGAACGCTCATGGCATCGATACGATACTGACGCTCCTGGCGAGCCCCCTGCGCATGTCCGACTGGCAAGAGCGAATCACCCGCGAGACTGCGCCCGCGATCCGCGCTGAGCACGAGCTGCGCTATCGGGTCGTCTGTCCACTGATCGGCTCCGCCTCGGCGTGGGCCGATCTCGGCTGTGGCAACGGGCTTGCGGCGGACGCCGCGCTCGAGGGTGCGCGCCCTGGACACGCCGTCCTTGTGGACCTGGACGCGGAGGCCGTAAGTCGCGCCTGCGCCACGCTGGAGCTCCCTGACGCGGCGCGACTCTCCGGGGACCTCGCCGAGCCGAGCTTCCTCGAGCAGGTGGGCGAGGCGCTGCTCGCGGTGCCCGGCGAGCGGGTCGTCACCTGCTTCGAGGTGGTCGAGCATCTGCCGAGCTTCCTGCCGCTGCTCCGCTTCGCCACGGGACTCGCGCGCGAGCACGGCGTCACATTCGTGCTGAGCGTGCCAAACGACGCCTTCTGGTCGATTCAGAACCCCTATCACCTCACTGCGTGGGGTGAGGGCGCCTTCGAGGAGCTGAGCCGGCTGCTTCCTGATTCGAGGACGCTTCTGCGGCAGGTGGCGCTCACGGGCTCCACCGTGCTCGACTGGGAGGCAGGCCCGACGAGCCGCGAGCTCACCGTGGAGGCGGGCGGCCCGAGCTCTGTTGCCACTCATTTCATCGCCGCGTTCGGTCCCCGTCACGCCGATATCCTGCGCGCGGCGCGTGCCGTCCAGGCCGACCCGCTTGCTCAGAGGCGGTGGGAGCGAGAACGCGAGAGCAACCTTGCAATCGCCGAGCGGACACTGCGCGAGCAATATGAGCAACTGCAGGCCAACACCCGCGAGTTCGAAGATTGGAGGGCATACATACATCGGCTCGAGCGTGAACTTGGACGGCGGCCCCCTGGGGGCTCGCAACCCAAGGAGAGCGATGCTGCCCGGGATCTCGGCGATGAGTCGCGCGGCGGCGCGCCGCCGGCATGAAGGTCGCGTTCGTCGTCTACGACCTCCAGCTCTCCGGCGGGGTCAGCGTGATCCTGGAGCATGCGCGCCGGCTGAGCATGCGCGATGGGTGGGATGTGACCCTGGTGCTCGCGAGGGAGCAGGAGGCGGCCAGCTGGCGGGGCTACGAGCACCTCTCCCATCTCCACATATGCCCGCGCGAGCAGGCCCTTCTCCAGCGCTATGACATCGCGATCGCGACTTGGTGGGAGACCACGTTCACCCTCTTCGAGCTCGACGCGGGACGATACGCGTACTTCGTGCAGAGCCTGGAGGATCGCTTCTACCACCATGAAGAAGCCGAGCGCCTCGGGGCCGGGCTCACGCTCGATCTCCCAGTTGCCTTCATCACCGAGGCGCGATGGATCGCGCAGACGCTGGCTCAGATCCGTCCAGACGCGCCCTGCTACCTGGTTCGCAACGGGATCGACAAGGAGGTCTTCGTTCCCATCGACCAAGTGATGCCGAGCCTGGATGGCCCTTTGCGGGTGCTGATCGAGGGCTCTCCGCAAGCATGGTTCAAGCACGTGCCAGCGGCGGTGCAGGCCGCGGCCGCGATGCAGGAGCCACGCCACCTGATGATTGCAAGCGGCGGCCACGACGGCCTTCCCGCCGACGCCGCGCAGGAGGTTCTTGGGCCGATGAGCCACCGCGAGATGGCTGAGGTCTATGCGCGTACAGACGTCCTGTTGAAGCTCTCGAGCGTGGAGGGCATGTTCGGGCCGCCGCTCGAGGGATTCCACCGCGGCGCAACTTGCGTCGTTACGCCGGTCACGGGACACGAGGAATACGTGGAGCACGGCTTCAATGCCCTGTTGGCCGATTGGGAGGATCTGCGCGGCACCGCTCGCCAGCTCGACCTGCTTGCGCGAGATCGCGAGCTGCTGCACTACCTGCGCTGCAACGCGCTTGCGACCGCAAAGGCCTGGCCCGATTGGGATCAGTCCAGTCAGTTCATGGCGGGGGCGCTGATGCAGATCGCCGATTCGCCACCTCCCGACGGCGCCAAGGCCAGCGCAAGGATGCTGGCCGACCTGCGTGCTGGCCTTGAGATCTATCGCGGGCACATGCACACGCGCAGTCGCTCTGCCCGGATTGGAATGCGCCTCGAACGCGCGATGGAGAGGTTGCGCGAGACCCCGCTCTTTAGGTGCATCAATGCGTTGCGGCGCTTTCGAATCGTGCAGCTCGCGGTGCGACCGCTGCGCCCGCTGGCGAGGCGGGCCAGGCGACTGCTCTCATGAGCGCGCCAGGCCCGGCGCGGGTGGCCAACCGGTAGCGTGCGGTCGGTGGCGACGCAGGCGACAGCGACGGCACGCGCCCCCAGGGCGCTCGCAGCGACCCGGTCTGCGCCAAGGCGTGCCGCTACGGCATTGAGGGGAATGCCGCGGGCGCTCCTGCTCGTGCTGATCGTCGCGGCGATCCAGGCGCTGGCTTGGAACGTGGCGCTGCCTGCATTCCAGGGACCAGACGAATCGGGTCACTTCGCCTACGTTCAGCATCTCGCCGAAACGGGCGAAACGCCCTCCGTCAGCACCGGCGCAAGCCCAAACTCGAGCGAAGAGGGCGCGGCCCTCGTCTCCTTGAACCTCGAGCCGCTGATCGGGGATCTCTCGGCCAGGCCCGCATGGAGCTCCCTCGATCTGGAGCGCTGGGGTGCGATCGAGCGAACGCTGCCCGCCTCGGCCGGGGCCGACGGGTCGGGCCCCAACGCGCTCGCAAAGAACCCGCCGCTCTACTACGCGGTGATGGCCATCCCCTACCGCGTGTTCGCCTGGTTGCCGCTCCTGCAGCGCATATTCGTCCTGCGCCTCTTCAATGCGATGTTCTACCTCGCGACCGTCGCCCTCGTGTGGCTGATCGCGGGAGAGTTGTTTGGCCCTGTGAGGTGGAAGCAGACGCTCGCTGCCGGAGTCGTGGCGCTCGAGCCTCAGCTTGCGTTCATGAGCGCGGTGATAAACGCCGACAACCTGCTGATCGCGCTTACGACCGGTTTCCTGCTGAGCGTGCTGATCCTCGTCAAGCGAGGGCCCTCCGTTCCTCGCGTGGCTCTCGCCAGCTTGGTCGCGGCGGCGGCGGCCCTCACCCATGGGCGCGGTCTGCTCACGCTGCCTGTGCTGGCGAGCGCCATAGCCGTTGCGTGGATCGCGCATCGACCCGCGATCATGCGGGCTGCCCGCCAGCTCGCGAGCTCCATCGCCGTGCTCGGGGGCGTGTTGGCCATATATCTGCTCTTTGGCACGTCCTCGAGCACCGGCGCCGCGTATGGGGGGCAGGTCAGCGCACTCAACAGCTCGCCGTTCAACGTCAGGCAGTTCCTGTCGTCGATATACCAGTTCTACTTTCCCCGCCTGCTGTCGATGCAGCCACGCATCGGACCAAGCTACGGATACCGGCAGGTTTTCATCGAAACCTTCTACGGCACATTCGGCTCGCTGGAGGTGCGCTTTCCCACGCGGCTCTATGACGTGCTGGAGGTGCTCTCGGCCCTTGGCCTCGTGGCGCTGTACACGGCATGCGTAGTGCGCTGGCGAAGTCTGCGGGCTGCGTGGCCACTGGTCATCACCATGCTCGCGCTGCTGGTGACTACGATCGTGTTTCTTCACTACGTCTCCTATCAGTCTCTACTTGGAAACGGCGGCACCGATCCGCTGATCGTCGGCCGCTACCTGCTGCCGATCGTATCTCTGTTCGGCTTGGCGATCACGTTCACCGTCAGCGCGCTGCCGCGGAGGTTCGGCCCATTCGTCGGTGCGGCGATACTTGCCTTTGGGGTGCTGCTCTCGCTCACCGGTTTGGGACTCACGGCCGCGAGGTTCTATGCCTAGCCATCGCAAGCGGCCGTCCTTCTCCAGAGCCGGCGTGGTGGCGGCTCTCATGCTTGCGCTGATGCTGGCTGGCGCCCTCGGCTGGGTGATCCCCTACCTGAGGGCGCCTCGGCCTGTGGTGGCCGGCGTCCCAGCGCCCCCACCTCTCTTTACGGCGAGCGCATTCACCTTGGCCGCACACGAGCAGGCATGTATGAGCGATGTGACCGTGGAGTCCAATAGCCGGCTGGCCGAATTCGAGCTTCGTCCGGCCCGCCCCGGCCCCGCCGGCGGCCCGCCCGTGCGCCTGGTATTGCGCGCGCACGATTACCAAGCGAGCGTAAACGTGCCGGGTGGCTATCCAGGGGGCGCGGCGACGCTCCCGATCACGCCTGGCCCTCCGGCCCGCACCGTGATCGCCTCCGCCTGCTTTACTAACCTAGGCCACGCGCCGGTCAACCTGCAGGGCTCGACCGAACCGCGCACGATTGCCCATTCGAGCACGCGTGTGGGTGGTCACGCGGTCGCAGGTGACATCACGCTCACGTTCTACGACTCTCCGGAGCGTTCGCTTCTCCGGCAGCTCGGCGAAGTCTTCTCCCACGCGTCCAATCTGACAGAAGGCCTCATCCCCGTCTGGCTGATCTGGGCGATTGCCATGCTCGTGGCCTTTGGTGTGCCCGGGGGCATCGCCGCTGCGTTCTATATCGCGCTGCGCGGTGAGGTGGCGATCAACTCGCCTTCGAGCTGATCGGCCCGGAGGTGCGCATTCTCCATCGTCAACCGTGGCTGCAGCCCGCGGCGCCAAGTGGTGAGATCGTGACGCGCGCAAGAACGCCCGCGACCGACTGGCCGCCGGATGAGATTGAGCGCCCTGCTGTCAGGGTGCCTGTGGTAACGCTTTGAGCAGCCGGTAGGCAGCTGTTCACCTGTACCTGAGTGGGCGCCTGGCCGCTGAGGGGGATGTGTCGGTGTGTGGCACCCAGTCGCAGCAGTATTTCGGTGTGGACCGCGGCGCCTGGCGCGGGTGGCGGCGGTGGTAGGAATTCCAAGTTGATCCTCACCGCCTGCGGCACGCGATCGGCCGAGACGAATGAGTAAAGGCGCACGGGAGAGCCGGGAGTCACCGATCCATTGGGTTGAAGTCCGGTTGCAAGCCAGGTGGCGCGGGGCGGTCGGGTCAGCGAGATGAGTGTAAGGACATGATCGGAGGATGCCGCGATCGGGGTGCCGGCCAATTGGACGAATGGGGAATCGGTGGCACTCACCACTTCGCGAATCTGCCCGGCGCCATCAGCCGAGGAGAGTAGTCCGCTCGAGGTGTCGATCGACATTGCAGGCTCGTTGGGCAGCGCGGCCAGAGGCCAGGTCGGCAGGGGCAGGCCCGTTGCGGGCAGCGCAACCCAGTTGGTCAGGCTGGAGTTCCAGAAGAGCGTCGTGCGCTGCTTGGCTTCGGTTCCTGCCGCAAGGATCGGCGGCTCGGCCAGCTCGAGATTGTCGAGCCACCACACCTGTCCAGTCCGAGCGTGCGCGTCCACCCAGCCGAGCGCGCTCACACTGCCCGCAGTGCGGCCGGGCACGCCCGCCACATCCCCGTTTATCACCGCGTAGGCATAGCCGGTGAAGAGCAGCTGGATGGCGGCTGCGATGCCCGCGATCCACCAGATGCGAAGCCCTGGCCAGCGCCGCCAGATGAGCGCCGTGAGCGTGGCGGCGAGCAGCGCGAGCAGCGCAAGCGCATCCTGCATGGTCAGGCTCCCAAGCCCAAGCGAGGCCGCATTTTCGGAGTAGAGGTGCGCGGAGATCGACTCGACCGGCGCAAGGAATGCGACTTCCTGGCCAAACGGGCCGGTGAGGAATGGAATTGCTCCGTAGAGGAAGCTGAAAGCCAGTCCGCAAAGCAGGATCTCCCCTGCTCCTACGTTGCCATCCTCGACGGCGGCAAACGCGCCGATCCAGAACACGGGGATCACGTAGAAGAAGTAGCGCTCCTCTGTCCCATCACCCAGATAGCCGAGCTGGGAGAAGACGGTCAGCACCAGGAAGACAGCGAGGATGATGCCGAGGCCGACCAGGGTCATTTGCCGCTGCTGCGTCAGCGGTGAAGCGATCGATTTCACATACCAGAGGATCGACACCAGAGCCGAGATCAGGCCGACGCCAAGCGCCAGCGCGATCACCTCGACCCCGAGCGCCAGCGTCATGTTCGGCGGTACCGCTTTGTTGACGACGACGTTGCTGTAGGAGCCGAGCAACGTCTGGATGTGCTGGGTCCACTGTCCCGTTGCTCTCTCGTAGGCAAGGACAACGATGCAGGCGATCACGATGGCGGCAGTGAACGTGCAGCGGCGGATGAGCTGCCGGCCCGCATCTGCCAAGCGATGCACGGTCCCGGAGCGGGCCGGTGTGCGCCACAGGAATGTCGTAAGCAGCGCGATCAGGTATCCGATGAACACCGCGGCGAATTGCACGCGGCATACGATGAGCAGCCCAATGCTTGCGAGCGTGACCAGGTCGCGCGAGCGTGAGGGTCTCGAGATCGAGCGTGAGGCGGCGAGCATCATCCACCAGAACAGCGGATAGGAGAGGTTCTCCGTGAATAGGGCCGAGGTCAGTGTGAGCCACGGCACGGCCACGCTGAGTGCCCCGGCGCCGACGGCGGCGGAGCGGGACCTCAGGATCGTCCCTGCCAGCAGGTAGACCGGCGCCGCGGTACTGACGAAGAGCACCACGCTCAGGACGTGATCTGCGCGGATCGCGTTGGCTGCCGCGAAGAAATGGAATGCCACGGAGAGAACGAGTGAGTAGAGGCGATCGGTCGCCCTTGCGTCGATGTCGTGCAGCAGGGAGTGGGGGAGGTTGCTCGTGTAGTGGAGGGCCGACTGCTCGATCAGTGACTCGTCCAGCGCGAATGTGCTCACGTGAAAGGCGACGATGCCCGCTCCTACTGCCACGAGCGTGCACGCAGCGAGCAGTAGGAATGGAGGCGAGAGGGCGACTTCGCGCAGGCGGCTGATCGACGGCGCTAGGGCTGGCCGCTTGCGATCACGCGGGGTGGTGCTCACGTCTCAGCTGCGCCGCAGCCCGAGGATGCTGAGCAGGAAGGACGAGAAGAAGATCTGTATCCCTACGATCAGCAGCGCGGCGGCGATGACAGCAAGATGTTCGTCGGCAAGCGACCCGAAGCCGCGCGAGATCCAGGTTGCGAGGATGATCGCTCCGATGACCACGCCGATGAGGATGAAGAGCCCGCCGAGCATCAGCCCGTGCTCGAGCCGGAATCGTGCCCGGGCACGGTCGAACCAGCGGTCGCGCTCACCCATGAAGTAGGTGCCGTAGGCGTGCGCGCAGAGCCCCAGCGCGAGCACCTGCGTGCCGACGATCATCAGCAGCGCGCCGCCGATCAGCGCGTGGATGCCCCATGTGCGACCGAACAGATCGAGGCCGCCGCCGACGAGCCCCACGATCAGGGTGCCGAACACCGCCATGAGCGCCCCGGGCATGATGAACAGGTGCGTGGGGCTGTGGACGAGCAGGAAGCGCAGGTGCCGCCACCCGTCGCGGAAGCTCGAGAGCTTGCTCTCGCCGCCGCGGGGGTGATATTCGATCGGGAACTCCGCGATCTTCAGTTTCTCCTTGGAGGCCCGGATCACCATCTCGGAGGCGAACTCCATCCCGGTGGTGCGCAGGTCAAGGCGCGGCAGAACGTCCTTGCGCAGCGCTCTCATGCCGCAGTGGGCGTCGTTGACGCCAGTTTTGAAGAGGAAGTTGAGCAGGCCGGTGAGGATCGGATTGCCAATGTACCGATGCAGCCAGGGCATCGCGCCCGGATGGATGTTCTCCATCCTGTCGCCCATCACGAGCTCGGCGCCGCCGTCGAGCTCTGCGACGAACCGGGGGATCTCGTCGAAGTCGTATGTGAGATCTGCGTCCGCCATCACGATGTAGGCGCCTTTCGCGGCGGCGAAGCCGGCGAGGTAGGCGCTTCCGTAGCCGCGCCTTGGCTCGTGGATGACCTTTGCGCCCGCGGCGGCGGCGAGCTCGGCAGAGCGGTCGTCGGAGTCGTTGTCGACCACGAGCACCTCTCCGTGGGCGTCCATGGTTCTGATCGCGTCGAGCGCCGCTATCACGCAACGCTCGATGTTCTCCTCCTCGTTGAGGCAGGGGATCACAACCGAGACCAGCGGAGTCGGCGTCCGCTCCGAGTCGTTTGGAGCGGTGGGCGTTGTCTGCGCGACAGTGCTCATCGTGTCGAGGACCGGCAGCTGCGATGCGATCGGCTCATGGCAATAACAACGCGCCAGCTAGGCCAAAGTGGCGCGCAAGATTCGATCCGCTGATCCTACCGAAGCGATCGGCAGCGGACGCTGCTCAGTGCTTCGTGGACGCCGAGGCGGCTCCGGCGACGCGCGCGGCCAAAGGCGCTGGCCTACATACATCGCCACCGCGGGCTTGAGCCGGGCCGGGCACGGGTAAGCCGGGAGAATGCCAGAAGAAAGCACAGCTGCAATAGAGCATTCGATCACCCAGGATCTGTCCGCGCTGCCCGGCGCCAATTCAAGGCAACCGAAGACCGCTGCTCCAGCCGCAGACTTCCCGGTGGTGCTGCGCGGCTATGACAAGCAGGCCGTCGAGGGCTACGTGCGGCAGGCCGAGGATCTGATCGACGAGCTGCACGCCGAAAGGACGCCCGAGGCCGCCGTTGCGCGAGCGCTCGAGCAGGTGGGTGAGGAGGTCGCCGGCATCCTGCGCCGTGCTCACGAGACGGCGGAGCAGATAACCGCGCAGTCACGCAGCAAGGCGGAGGATCGCCTGCAGCGGGCCCATCAGGAGGCGCAGGAGATCACCGTGAGCGCCCGTGCCCGGCTGCTTGACCTGGATGCGGACACCGACCGGATCTGGGCCGAGCGGCGCAGGATCGTCGAGGACGCAAGATCGCTTGCGGCCGAGCTCGAGCAACTCGTGGATCTCGCGGCCGAGCGCTTTCCTGCAAGCGAGGAGGCCGAGGAGGAGATCGAGCAAGAGGCGCGGCAGCCAGACCCTGGAGATGGCGCAAAGGCCGTCCAGGATGCGGCCGAGCCGCAGTCGACGGTGCTGCGCGTCTCGAGACTGAGGGACTCCGGGCAGCCTCCCGGCTCATAGTTGCGCGCAGCACGCCTGAGGGCTCGCGTGGGCGCCACCCTCGCGCGGGGTCGCCTCGGGGTAGCGGTTGCTGCTGCCATCCTATGCCGCCGTGCGCATCTGCCTGCTCTACGACTGCCTGTTCCCCCACACCGTCGGGGGCGCCGAGCGCTGGTATCGAAACCTCGCCGAGCGGCTGGCCGCAGGCGGCCATCAGGTGACATATCTAACGCTTTGCCAGTGGCCGCGGGGGGAGGGGCCGAAGGTCGAGGGCGTGCGCGTGGTAGCCGTCGGCCCCGAGATGGCGCTCTACACGGACGGCGGCCGCCGCCGCATCGCGCCGCCCCTGCGCTTTGGACTTGGGGTGATGATCCATCTGCTGCGCCATCGCCGCGACTACGACGTGGTGCACACCGCATCATTCCCGTACTTCTCGCTGCTGGCGGCAGGGCTCTGCAGGCCGTTGTGCGGCTTTTCGCTGACCGTCGACTGGCACGAGGTGTGGAGCCGCGCCTACTGGCGGCAATATCTTGGCCCGATCGCCGGCGGTATCGGCTACGCGGTGCAACTGATGTGCGCACGCCTTCGCCAGCGGGCCTTCTGCTTCTCGCGCCTGCATGCGGGCCGGCTGCGGGAAGAGGGCCTGCGCGGGAGCGTCACGGTCCTCGAGGGCGAGTACGCGGGCTCGCTCGAGCCGCCCGTCGTGGTCGCCGCCAAGCCGATCGTCGTCTTCGCCGGGCGCATGATCCCCGAGAAGCAGGCGCCGCTCGGGGTGCGCGGCGTGGCGCTTGCCTGCAGGCGCGATCCGGAGCTCGAAGGGGTGTTCTTCGGCGATGGACCGGATCGAGGAGCCGTGCTCTCGCAGATCGAGGCCGGCGGCATCCCAGATCGCATCACGGCACCAGGGTTCGTGGAGAGCGAGCGCGTCGATCATGCGCTGCGGGAGGCAACCTGCATGCTGCTGCCCTCGCGGCGGGAGGGCTACGGCATGGTCGTGGTCGAGGCCTCCGCGCGCGGCACTCCGAGCATCGTGATCGCCGGTGAGGACAATGCCGCCACGGAGCTGATCGCCGACGGCGTCAACGGCGTGATCATCGCCGAGCCGGACCCCGAGGCGATCGCCGGCGCGATCGATCGCGTGAAGGCAGCGGGCATGGCGATGCGGCTGAGCACTGCGCAATGGTTCACCGAGAACGCGAGCCGGCTCTCGCTCGAGTCCTCGCTCAGCCAGGTGCTCGAGGCATACGCTTGGCCTGAGCGCTGAGCTCAAGGGCGTGCCGGTAGCTTTCGAGCGTCATCGAGGCCGTGCGCGCCCACGTGAAGGTGGCCGCGCGCGCAAAGCCCGCGGCGCGCAGACGCTCAGCGAGCGCGCGGTCCCCGAGCAGCCGTTCGATCGCGGCGGCGATCTGGGCCTGGGACTCCGGCGCGAACAGCAGCGCCGCCTCGCCTGCGACCTCCGGCAGGGAGGAGGCATCGGAGCAGGCCACGGGAACGCCCCTGGCCATCGCCTCGAGCACCGGCAGCCCGAAGCCCTCATACAGCGAGGGGTAGACGAACGCGTCTGCCACCGACCAGAGCTCCTCGAGCTCCTGCTCGCCGACCCATCCAAGGAAGCGCACGTCACCGTCCATACCGAGATCGTGGGCCTGCTCGCGCAGCTGCGCCTCATGCCAGGTTCCATAGCCACAGAGGACGAGCAGCGGTCGCTTCTCCGGCGCGATCTGCGCGAGTGCGCCAATCAACGCCGTGAGGTTCTTGTGCGGGCGCTTGGCCGAGAGGCTGAGGACCACCTGCCTTTGCCCGATCTCCATGCGAGCGCGAGCCTGCTCGGCCAGACCCAGCGGGGTACCGGGGACCGACCCAAGACCCTGTGGGATCACGTCGATCTTGCGCTCGGGGATGCCGAGGAGGTCCATCAGGTCCGCCTTGGTGCTCTTGGAGATCGCGATCACACGGTCGCTTCGGCGGGCGGCCAACGGCACGAGCGCACGCATGCCCAGGGCGCGCATGCCGGCGTGCGCCTCCGGAAAGCGCGCGTAGATGAGGTCGTGGACCGTGACGACCCGCTTGCAGGCACCCCACGCCGGCGAGGTGCTCGCCAGGCTGTGCATCACCTCGATCCCGTTGGCGGCGGCGAGCCGCGGCAGCATCACCTGCTCGCCGAGCACCCATTGGACGCGCTGCCGGGCGCTTACGGGCACGGTCACGCTCGGGATCGCCTCCGTCCAGGGGCCCTGCCCGTAGGAGGCCGTCTCCCGGTTGATGAACGCGGTGAAGCGGGCCTGCGGCGCGGCCTCGAGCAGCGCGGGGATCAGCTCCCGGGCGTAGACCTCCATGCCACCCGTCTCCTCGGGGACCAGGAAGATGAGGTTGAGCCCTACGCGCATGAGCCAAGACGCTATCCGAGCGCTCCAAGCAGCACCCGCCGGCGCGTGCCGGCAAAGACGCTACGCCGCTCAATACGATGGCTTGGGTGAGCAGTGCCTCCGTCGACGTCGTGATCCCTGCCTACAACCGCTGGGACCTGACCTGCACCTGCCTCGGCGATCTGGCGGCCCAGACGCTGGCCGCCCGGGTGATCGTGGTCGAGAACGGCTCCGAGGACCAGACGCGGGAGGCGCTGCGCCGCGACTGGCCCGATGTGTCGGTCGTGGAGCTCGACTACAACCACCGCTTCACCGAAGCCGTCAACATGGGCATCGCCGCCGGCAGCAGCGAGTACGTCGTGCTGCTGAACAACGATGTGCGCCTGCGACCCGACTTCCTGGAGCGCCTGACCGGCCCGCTGCAGCAGGACTCCTCGATCGGATCTGTGGCGAGCCTCATGCTGATGCCAGGCGAGCAGGCGATCGACAGTTTCGGCGTCACCGCCGACCCGACGCTCGCCGGCTTTGCGCGCCTGCATGGCCTTCCGCCATCTGCCGCGAGCGGCCCGATGCCGGTGCTCGCCGGCGCGGAGGGCACCGCGGGGGCATATCGTCGCAGCGCATGGGAGCAGGTGGGCGGGCTGGATGAGACGATCAGTGCCTACATGGAGATCCTCGACCTGGCGCTGCGGCTGAGATCCGCCGGCTGGGGCGCAGCGGAGGCCGGCGAGGCGATCGGGGTGCATCTCGGCTCGAGCACCTTCGGGCACCGCTCGCCCGAGCAGCGCCGTCTGGCCGGCTTCAGCCGGGGTTATCTGCTTCGCAGGTACGGGGTGCTGCGGGGCGCCCAGGCTCCGCGCACCCTACTCACCGAGGCGACGGTGGTTGCGGGCGACGCCCTGCTCAGCCGCGACCTGCAGGCACTGCGTGAGCGCGTCGCGGGATGGCGGGCTGCCAGCGGCCTGCCCCGGCATTGCAGCCCACCAAGAGAGGCGATAGACACCTCAATATCGCTCATTCGCTCGTGGCGGCTGCGATGGATGACGCGGCGCGGCGATAATACTTAATCGATCGCACTGTCCGCAGCACCAGGGCGATGTCTGGGGCGCTGCTAAGACCGTCGCGCCGACCCATACACGCCGCTGGCAACGTTAGGCGCTCCTAGCGTCCGGTGCTGCCGCTAACGTCGCGCGCAAAAAGGCGAGCGCTCGCTAAGAGGCGCCCTGGGCTCACAGATCAGCCCTGGGAGCAGGAATGAGCGGGAGTACGTACCACGCGGGACGCAGCCGACTGTGCGTTCACGCGTCGAATCCACATAGAGACAAAGGGTGGAGTCATGCTTGCGAGCAAGCCGCGTGAGTTCGACGGCTGCTGGCGCAGCAGCGACGGTAGGTCCCAGGTAAAGACCTGCAAAGCGTTCATGTGCGCGCTCCTGTTGGTATGTGTATTCAGCGTAGGGCTCTTCCAAGCATCTGCTTTCGCTGGAACCGGCTATGTGGACGGCGTCTCCGACGAAAGCCTTCCCTCTTGGAGCACGGGTTTCTCCAGCTTCTTCGCCAATACATGGGTCGCACATGGTCACATCAAATATGCCCGCTACATCTTGCCTTGGAACGCCATGACCAACGGCGACGAAGGCTGGGTCGATGCTGCATTCAGTGAAGCAACGCGCATGAAACTAGGTCTCGACCCCTCTCTCACTGTATACGAAAACAACCCTACGCCCAAATCGACGGGCGAATATCTGCGGGAACTAGAACGATTCTTGAGCCGGGCGAAGGAAATGGGAAATCCCGTTACCTACGTTGAGCCGTGGAACGAGCCCAACGGCCAAGGCAAAATATCCGCAGAATCCGATGCCCGCTACGCGGTGGTCGCAAACTCGGCCTGCGAAACGTATAAATGCACGATAATCGCCGGCAACTTCGACGACGGCAGTGGTATGTCGGCGTATGAGGGAGAAATGATATCTGATCTCAAAAATGATACCCGGTGGACGCCGACGCTCTGGGGTATGCATCCATATAAAGCGGTTGAACAGCGCTCTTATGGCTCCGTCGAAGAATTCGTCAAACTACTCACAGAACGCGGCGAAAGCAAACGCATAGTCTTCACAGAGGTTGGATCTTACCATTGTACTGCGGCAGAACAGGAACATTCAGAAGAAGAAGAGATGAAGGACGCGTCGTTTTTGGTAGATGACCTGATTCCACGCTTTTCTCCAGAACACGTATTCTACTACGAGTTTGACTACAAAGAAAATCTGACACCGCCGTGCCAAAAAGGCAAATACGCCGACACCGCGCTTTTTGTTCCAAGTGGCGAATCGGAACAGATTTTCAAGCCCCGTGAGGGCGCGTCCTTGATCTATAGGAACAATCGAGCGCCGTGGGCATTCACGACCGAAGCGAATGGAGTCACCCAGATCTCCGCCAATCTCAGTGGGGTTGCATACCCGGTCGGCGTGCTCGCTGGCGTGGAAACGCCTACGACCGGGGATTACTTCCAGTATGGATTGACGACGGCATATGAACACGCCACCGCCATGGAAGCAGTGCCCACGACGTCCGAATGGTCGCACGCGGCACATCACGCATCTGCATCGATAGCAAGCCTTGCGCCGGACACCCTGTACCACTACCGGCTCGTCGCATCTGATGCTCAGGAAGCCAGTTATGGGGAAGACCACACGTTCATAACGCTTGCCGACACGGCCAGTCAGCCCGGGCTGATCGATAGCGCGGGGCATCGTTATGTGTATTACGTTGGTGAAAATCACCAGATTTACGAGAATTACTGGAGCGGGCTTTCGTGGGCCAACTACCATGACGTCGAAGGTGAGCCGGCGCTGACCGGCACGAGTCCCACGGCTTTGATCGACGGTGCGGGGCATCGTTATGTGTATTACGTTGGTGAAAATCACCAGATTTACGAGAATTACTGGAGCGGGCTTTCGTGGGCCAACTACCATGACGTCGAAGGTGAGCCGGTTGCGGCTGGTACGAGCCCGACGGCGGTGATCAATGGGGCTGGTGACCGATGGATTTACTACGTCGGGGAAAACCACCAGATTTGGGAGAACTCGTGGAACGGGAGCCAGTGGACCAACCACGAAGACGTCAAAGGTGAGCCGGTGTTGGCTGGTACGAGCCCGACGTCTCTGATTGATGGGGCCGGGCACCATTATGTGTATTACGTCGGGGAAAACCACCAGGTCTACGAGAACTATTGGAACGGGTCTTCATGGGCCAACTACCATGATGTCGAAGGTGAGCCAGCGCTGACCAGCACGAGTCCTACGGCTTTGATCGACGGTGCGGGGCATCGTTATGTGTATTACGTTGGTGAAAACCACCAGGTCTACGAGAACTATTGGAGCGGGTCTTCATGGGGTAATTACCATGATATTGAAGGTGATCCGGAGTTGGCGGGCGCAAGTCCTACGGCAGTGATGAATGGGGCTGGTGACCGGTGGGTTTACTACGTCGGGGAAAACCACCAGATTTGGGAGAACTCGTGGAACGGGAGCCAGTGGACCAACCACGAAGACGTCAATGGTGAGCCTGCCGGCAATGTGGGAAGTCCCATCGCGCTCATTGATGAAACTGGCCGGCACTACGTCTACTATGTGGGTGCTGACTCACAAATATGGGAGAACTATTGGAACGGAACGTCCTGGGCCAACTACCACGACATAGAAGGCGAGCCGGCGGGTTGAGCCTCGCATCATGCGGGCAGAGCAGCCCGACCGCTGACGTGCGTGAGACCCCTATGAAGTGGACCACCAGGACGTCGAAGGTGGCACATCCCGATATTTCTGGGCGAGCATCTAGGCGCAAAGCTCATCGGCAGCGCCGCACGGAGCCTCGGGCCTTGCCTGTGTGCCCCACGCAAGGCTAGAGAGCATCCTGCGGCGCTCCATCGTGCCGAAGGCATACATCTGTGTCTGGTTGTCGGCGACGAGGAGTCGCTGTTGACTTTCCTGCCAGAACACACCGCTGTCTGCCCAGCGATGCGGCTCGTAGCTCTCGCCGCCGCTATCCACGATGACCGTGTCCAGCCCGAGCGATGCCACCTGTCTCGTGAAGCTATGTCGGCCGCTCTCCAGCACGTATGCGTCCGTCTTGCTCTTGATCGTCCTAGCGTCCAGGCCGGCAAACAGCTCTCGGTCGACGATGAAGGCGTTGGTCCGCACGTGGTGGGCGGGGAACGGGGGAAAGCCAAGGATTTGACGTGGGACCGTCCGAAGCGCCTTGATGGCTGCGACAACGGCTTCGCCGGCGGTACGCGGCGGCACCTCTGGATGGCCGTTTACCGGCTCTCCGGCAACTCTGTCCGCAACGCGCGCGCCTTCCAGCGTCATTGCTCGGAACTCGTGGCGAAGGATGCGTCTGCTGGGCAGCGTTCCCCAATACGGATTTGGGAGGAAGAGCATGTTGAGCGCCATCGAGTTCGAGCTGGCCCAGGAGCCCGTCGCACCCGCCACTCCTACATTTGGCTGACTCAGCGCGGCGTCGAGCTTGGCAAGCCAGCCGTCTGCGAGGATCACGCTGTAGGAGTTCAAAAAGCACAGCCGCTCGTCGGAGAGCCGGTGAGCGGCCGAGACATAGGCGCCGAGGTCATACCCCTCATCGCTGACTGTCACCCAGCGAGCACAGACATCCTCAGCCAGCGCGCGATAACGGGCGGCTTCTTGCTCTGAAGCAAAGCCCTTCATGAGCAGCACGAGATCGTGGCCGATGCCTGCGTCGCGTTCTCGGTAGGACTGCAGGAAGCGCAACAACGGCTCTTCGCCGTTGGCCCTTCTTACAAGGTGAATGAGGGCTATTCGACTCACGCTTCCTCTCCCTGGCAAGCGATCTCCTCCCGCCACCATGTGACGGTGTCTTCTATTCCCTGCGCAAGAGGGATCCTCGGGGTGAAGCCTACCTCGTCTTGCAACCGAGCGACGTCGGCTACAAGGCGCTCAGGGTCGTTTTGCCGCGCCGGCAAAGCCCCGAAGTCGACGCAATCGAGACCGCCGCTGGCTTCGGCGATGGCCTCGATGATCGTACGCACCGCCACCGGTCTCCCCGAGGCGATGTTCACGGGACCCATGACATCGCTGCCGAGCAATGCGACGAGCGCGCCTGCGACATCGTCGACATGGAGAAAATCACGGATTTGCGATCCATCGCTGGCCGGCACGCGCTCTCCACTCAACAGTCCGCGTGCGATCGAGGAAACGAGGCGTCGAGAATCCTCATGAGGGCCGTACAGGAAGAAGATGCGTCCCCACGCCAACGAGACGCCGATCTGCTGACACAGCGCGGACGCCGCAATATGAGTGGCGTGCTTGCATGTCCCATAGAGAGTTGTTGGCGCAAGGGATGTGCTGTTCTCGCGCAACACGAGATGGCCCCATTCGTACTCTGCGCACGTGCCAGTGACGACGGCTCGTCGCCCTCCGGCGGCAGCAAAGCTCTGTAGCAGGTGGAGCGTGGCGCCAATCCACTCGACGTTCTCGACAGCCGTCCAGAACTGCCCTGGGACCGCATACCACGCAAGGTGCAGAAGCTGCGTTGCCTGCACATCGGCGGTGAGAAGATCAATCGCCTTGGGATCGAGAAGGTCTGCCTGATGCCAGGCGATGTCAGCTGTGCGATCGGCGCCGTCACGTGAACGGACGCCATGAACCTCGTGACCGCTCGCAAGCAGCTGCTCGACGACTCGGCGTCCGATGAATCCGCTCGCACCCGTGACCAAAACCCTGCTCACGGTGGAGAGATGACTGTCATGATCCATCGCTGCGCTTGAACACCGAGGTGTACGTGCTGGCGTTGAGCCCGCGGGATTCGATCGGTTGCAGCGCCGCGGTCATAAGTCGCGAAGTGTGCACCGCCACCCCGTTGGGTGGTTTTCGTGCGGGATGGCGGCGGACGGCGATCTCCCAGGCGAGGCGATTGAGCTCGATGCCGACCGGATCGTCTGTGAGTGTGCCCACATGCGCCATGCCGAAGCTGCTCAAGCGTTGTTCCAAGGTGTGGTGGGGTATGAGCTGCAGATGGCGAGGGGCGTCGAGGTGGGCCCAACGGCGCCGAAGGAGTTTGAACTGGAGCGAGTGCGGGTTGGGTGTCGAGAGTGCCAGCACGCCATCTGGACGCAGCGACTTCACACATTGCGCCAGCACTCCCCACGGGTCGGGCAGGTGCTCGATCACATGCCACATCACGATTGCGTCGAGTGGCGGCAACGCAGCCATGGCCTGCGCAGGCGAGCTCGATTGCATCGCGTGCACGCCGAAGGTCTCGAGTTGGCGACAGTACTGTGCATCCATCTCGATCCCGTACATGGAGAAGCCGGCATCCATTGCCACGCGCGCGAATAGGCCTGGTCCCGGACCGATCTCGAGCATTGAGCGGCCAGGCATCAGGTGCGCAAAGAGGTCGAGCTTGGCTTGCTCCCGGCGTGAGAGCTCAGGGATCATCGGCTGCTCGGCCAGCCCGTAGCCCTCAGCTTGGTAGTAGCGGTCGAGGTCGTCGGGCACTGCTGCCATCGAGACGGCTTCGCAAGCTTCGCAGCGCCGATACTCGAAGCGTCCTTGACCCAGCTCGCGATTGCGGTCCCCGACCACAAAGCACACCTTTGCCGCTTCGCCGCAGAGTCGGCAGCCTCCTGGTGCCCGTTTATGCAGCCTTCTCGATGGGAACACGTCTGTCATAGGTCTCGGCGCCTGAGGATAGATGGCAAGAAGACGTCGATCTCCCGTGGCAAGACACCGAGAGCAAGGATCGAGGCGCCGTAGATGAGGCTCGACAGCGCGAGACGCACGATCACGGGAGTGTCGGGGAGGGCCAGAGGCGCCAGCCCGAGCAGGCCGGCAACCGCGACTCTGGGCATCGCGCGCAAGGAGGGCCTGAGCTGCGGACGTCCGCGGATCACGAGAGCTGCATTGGCGATTGCCGCACCAATCTCCACGATCGCGGTCCCGATTGCTGCGCCCTGGGCGCCGTCGAGCAGGACGAGGGCGGTGACGACGCAGGCATTGGCCGCGAGCGCAGTGATGTTCAGAACCATGATCTGCCGATACATTCCCAGCCCGAGCAAGCCATTGGCCCACACGGCGCTGACGAACATTGCCCCGAGGGCGACGCCTTGGACGGCGAGGACGCTGCTGGCGCCGCGGAATTCTCCGCCGCCGATGATTTCGATCGCAAGCGGCGCGCCGATCGCGATCGAAATCGCCACCCACGTCCCCACTATCAGCGCGACTTCGAAGACGCGCCCGAGCGCATAACCGAGACGCTCGTGGTCATCGCGCGCGGCTCTGGCGAAGATCGGGAACGCGGCGCTCGCAAGCACGGCGGGCACGACCATCAGCACTTCGATGATTCGAAAGGAGGCTGTGAAGTCTCCGGCTTGGCCAGGGTTCGAGATGGCGGCCACGAGCAGCATCGCGACGCGCAGGTATAGGGCCGCCGCGGCAACAGCGGCCGTGTACGGCAGCGCGGCGGACATCATCGAGCGCCATTGATCGAGGTCGAAGACCGGCCGCAGCGCGCGCCGGCCGCGAACCACCATCACCGTGCAGATCACCATGATCACCCCTACGGGGATCGAGACCGACAGGAAAGCGACCAGACGCGCACCCACGACCACGAGCACCGCGATCGTCGCCGTGCTGAGCAGTTGCCTGAGCAGTTCCAGCACCGACACCCATCCGAGTCGCAGCTCCACGACGAGCGGCATCGCAAAGTTGTCTTGAGTTACCTGGAAGAGCAGACCGACGCTTGCGAGCGCGACACCGACGGCAAGGGTCTTCGAGTAGACAAAGCCAGTGATGAGGACGATCAGCACCGTACCCACCATCGTCAAGACGATTCGTAGCCCGAGAAGAGTCTGCGCGACGTGCCAGCGCTCGGCTGCTGGACGCAAGGAGATCTCTCTCACCCCTACCGCTGTCAACCCGAGATCTGACAGCGCTCCCACGATCGCGACCATCGCGACAGCGACGCCATAGCGACCGATCGCATCCCGTCCGAGGTGATGCAGCAGCATCGTCGCCGCAATCGCGCTGACAAGCGCGCCGGCAATGTACCCACTGACGCGCATCGCGCCTCCGCGTATTGCTGTCGGGCCTGCCGTCGAGCTGGCGAGGATGTCCTCAGGGGTTTCCTGAGCAGTCATCTGTCGAGGCCTTCACGAAGACCGAGGGATAGCACGCCTTCTCGAGGTCACCCTGAGAAGTCCGGATAGCTGCGATCCCGCTCAGAGATCATGCGCTCTCCCGTTGCGTCTGGCCATCGAATGCCGAAGGCGGGATCGTCGAAACGGACTCCCCGCGCGGCGTCCGGGACGTAGTCGTGGCCCATCTGGTAGAGCACTTCCGCGTCGTCTGTGAGCGTGAGGAAGCCGTGGGCCATCTGCTCGGGGATGTAGAAGGCCAGGCCGTTCTCCTGGCTCAGCTCCACTCCGTGCCAGCGGCGAAACGTCTGGGAGTCTGTTTGCAGATCGATCGCGACGTCGAAGATCGCCCCTCTGACGCAGCGCACGAGCTTGGGCTCTCCGTGCGGGGCGGCCTGGTAGTGCATGCCGCGCAGCGTGCTGCGGCGGGCGTTGAAGGAGGCATTGCACTGCACCACCAGGGGGCTCATGCCACGCGCGGCGAACTCGCTTGCATCGAAGGTGCGCGCAAACCAGCCGCGCTCATCGCCCAACCGCTCAGGCTCGATTACCCAGGCGCCTGCGAGCGGTGTCTGGTGGAACCTCACGACCTGCTTCCTGCGAATGCGAGGGTCAAGCTCGCGCGCGCTGGGCTGCACTCGCTCACGGCAGCAACGTGAGCTCTGGCGTCCTTGCCGCGAAGCGCCCGCCCCAGTCGCGGATCGCGCCTAGCTGCTGCATGATCTCGTCCTTTAGGTTCCAGGGCAGGATCAGCACGACGTCGGGCTTGTCCTGCATGATCGCCTCCGGAGAGCGGATCGGGATGTGGCTGCCAGGCAGGAAGTGCCCCTGCTTGTGCGGGTTCAGGTCGCAGGTGTAGTCGATGAAGTCGCAGCCGATCCCACAGTAGTTGAGCAGCGTGTTGCCCTTCGCCGGTGCGCCGTACCCGGCGATTCGCTTGCCCTGCCGCTTCAGCTCGATCATGAACTGCAGGATCTCCCGCTTGTCTTCCTCGACGCGCCTGCCGTAGAGGAGGTAGGTATCGAGCTGCTCGTAGCCGGCGGCGCGCTCACGCTCCCGCAGCTCGGCTGCGGCGGCCGTCTCGGGCTTGGCGGCATCGTCGGCGTGGCAGCCGTAGATCCGCAGCGATCCGCCATGCGTGGGTAGCTCTTCGACGTCGTAGAGGCGCAGGCCGTGGGCCTCAAAGACGCTGCTTACCGTGAGGAAGGAGAAGTAGGAGAAGTGCTCGTGGTAGATGGTGTCCCACTGGTTCTCCTGCATCAGGCGCATCAGGTGCGGGAACTCCATCGTGATCGCGCCGCCGGGCTTCAGCAGGATCTTCATGCCTGCGACGAAGTCGTTGAGGTCTGGTACGTGGGCGAGCACGTTATTGCCCAGCAGCAGGTCGGCCGAGGATTCGCCGGCCAGGGAGCCGGCGGTCTCTCGCCCGAAGAACTCCACGAGCGTCGGGATGCCCTTCTGCAGCGCGACCTTCGCGACATTGGCTGCCGGCTCGATGCCGAGCACCGGGATCTGGCGCTCGTGAAAGTACTGCAGCAGATAGCCGTCGTTGGAAGCGATCTCGACGACGTGGCTGCTCTCGCCGAGGCCAAGCCGCTCTGTCATCAGCTCGGCGTAGCCCGCGCAGTGATCGAGCCAACTGGAGGAGTATGAGGAGAAGTAGGCGTAGTCGGAGAAGATCTGCTCGGGGCTCTCGAACTCCTCCAACTGCACGAGGAAGCATTTGCCGCAGACCAGCGCGCGCAGCGGATAGAAGGGCTCCATTCCATTGGCGCGCTCGGGCGGCAGGTAGGAGTTGGCCAGAGGGGACATCCCGAGGTCGGCGAAGACGACCTCGACCGGGGAGCCGCAGAATCTGCAGGAAGTGGTGACGCTCATGCTGGCCCCGCAGCGTATTGGAAGGCGTCGATCTGGCTCAGCGTCGTTGTTCGAACGTCCTTGCCATCGCGCGCCCGCAGGTGCCAGTCGACCACCGCGGCGAGCGCCTGCTCCAGATCCCATCTCGGCCGCCACTGCAGATGGGCACGGGCGCGCGAGGAGTCGAGCTTCAGATAGGTGGCCTCGTGCGGGTGCTCGCCCTCGTCGTAGGCGACCGACAGCTCCTGCGGCCACATCGAGGCCAGGCGAGCGACGATCCACCCGACCGGGCGCGCATCCTCATCGGCCGGCCCGAAGTTCCATCCGCTCGCGTGCCGGGGCTGCTCGAAGAGCGCTTCGATCAGCCTCAGGTAGCCGCTCAGCGGGTTCAGCACGTGCTGCCACGGGCGGATCGCATGGGGGTTGCGCACGCGCACCACCTCGCCCACGAGCGCCGCGCGCATCATGTCCGGGATCAGCCGATCGGCCGCCCAGTCGCCGCCGCCGATCACGTTGCCCGCTCGTGCAGAGGCGATGCGAGGCCCCTGCGGGATCCGAGAAGAACGAGCGCCGGAACGCATCGGTGATGAGCTCGGAGCAGCCCTTGGAGTTGGAGTAGGGATCATGGCCGCCCATTGGCTCGTGCTCGCGGTATCCCCACTCCCACTCGCGGTTCTCATAGCACTTGTCAGAGGTGACGTTGAGCAGCACGCGCACGTGCTCCCGGCCGCGGATCGCATCGAGCAGGTTGACCGTGCCCATCACATTGGTCTCATAGGTCAGCCGCGGCTCCTGGAAGGAGCGGCGCACGAGCGACTGCGCGGCCATGTGGATGACGACCTCGGGCCGATGCGAGTCGAGCACCCTGGCCAGGGCATGCGGGTCGCGCACATCGCCGTTGACGCTGTCCATCCCGTCGGCGACGTTGGCCAGCTCGTAGAGCGAAGGCTTGGTCGGCACGCCGTCTGAGAGCCCGACCACCTGCGCGCCAAGGGATTGCAGCCAGAGCGAGAGCCAGGACCCCTTGAAGCCGGTGTGGCCCGTCAGCATCACGCGCCGCCCGCGCCAGAAGGAAGCGTCCACCGCTTCGGCTCTCGGGAGGTCTTGCTCACTCATTGCCAGACCCGCCATGGAGCCTGCCCGCCCGCCCAGAGCTCCTCGAGGTGGTTGCGGTCGCGCAGCGTGTCCATCGCCTGCCAGAAGCCCTCGTGCCTGTAGGAGGAGAGCTGACCCTCGCGGGCCAGGGATCGCATCGGCTCCTGCTCCCAGACCGTCTGGTCGCCGTCGAGGTAGCCTCCCACCTGCGGCGAGAGCACGAAGAAGCCGCCGTTCATCCAGGCGCGGTCGCCCCGCGGCTTCTCCTCGAACTCGCTCACGCGATCCCCGTCGATCTCCAGGGCTCCGAAGCGCCCGGGGGGCTGCACGGCGGTTACGGTCGCAAGCGTGCCCTGCCTGCGGTGGTGCTCGATGCAGGCGCCGATGTCGACATCGGCCAACCCGTCCCCGTAGGTGAAGCAAAACTCCTCCTCGCCGAGGTAGGGAAGGACCCGTTCAAGACGTCCACCGGTCATCGTGCTCTCGCCCGTGTCGACGAGCGTCACCCGCCAGGGCTCGGTGGAGGAGCGGTGGATCTCCATATCCCCCTTGGCGAGGTCGAAGGAGACGTCGCACGCGTGCAGGTAGTAGTTGGCGAAGTACTCCTTGATCATGTAGCCCTTGTAGCCGAGGCAGATCACGAAGTCCTCGATCCCGTGTGCGGCGTAGATCTTCATGATGTGCCAGAGAATCGGCCTGCCGCCGATCTCGACCATCGGCTTCGGTCGAGTCGCGGTCTCCTCGCTCAGGCGAGAGCCCAACCCTCCGGCGAGAATCACGGCCTTCATCGGCGCGCAGGCTACCAATCCGTGCAGCCGAGCCGGCACAGTGGGCATCTTCGTCCGCGTCGTGCGCTGCCCTCCGGCGAAGATCGTTCGGCGCCCTCGGCGCCCTCGCGCCGAGTCTGCGCGTAGCATCAGCCCGATGCCAATCCCTCTCTTTGACACCTCGACCCCCATCGAGCCGCTGCGCGAGGAGCTGCACCGCAGGGTCGCGGCGGTGATCGACGACGGCCGCTACATCCTTGGGCCCGAAGTGCTCGAGTTCGAGCGTGAGTTCGCCCGCTACGTGGGCGTCGGGCATGCGATCGGCGTGGCAAATGGCACCGATGCGCTGACGATCGCGCTGCGCGCGCTCGGCATCGGTCCGGGCGACGAGGTCGTGGTGCCGTCCTTCACCTTCTACGCGAGCGCCGAGGCGATACTGCCCACCGGAGCGACGCCCGTCTTCTGCGACGTCGATCCGGACACCTGCAACGTGACGCTCGACACGGTCAGCGCAGCCCTCACCGCGCGCACCAAGGCGGTGATCGCCGTGGACATCTTCGGTCGCCCCGCGCCGGCGCGCGAGATTGCAGAGCAGACCGGGCTGCCGGTGGTGGAGGATGCCGCGCAGGCGGCTGGCGCCTGCATCGAGGCGAGGATGGCTGGCTCGCTTGGGACCGTCTCGACGTTCTCGTTCTTCCCCTCCAAGAACCTCGGCTGCTTCGGCGACGGCGGTGCGGTGCTCACCGACGACGAGGAGATCGCCGAGCGCGTGAGGATGCTGCGCTTCCACGGCTCGCGCGACAAGCAGACCTTCGAGGAGGTCGGCTTCAACTCGCGCCTGGACTCGATCCAGGCCGCCGTGCTGCGCGTGCTGCTCGCCCACCTGGACGATTGGACAGCGGGGCGCCGCGCGGCGGCGCTCGCCTACGAACAGGCTGGCCTCGGTGATCTGCTCGAGATTCCCCAGAGCGTGCAGGGAGTGGATCCCGCCTGGCATCTTTATGTCGCAAGGCACCCCGATCCCGATCGGCTGATCGATGCGCTGGCGAGCGCTGGGGTGCAGGCGCGCAGCTACTACCGCACCCCGATACACCGCCAGCCGGCGATGCTCCGCTACGGCAAAGACGCGGTGTTGCCCGTTACCGACGAGCTCGCGCGCACCAACGTGGCGCTGCCGATCAGCCCGGTGCTCAGTGCCGAGCAGGCGCAGGAGGTGACCGCGGCGGTCAGGCAGGCGCTCGAAGAGGCACAGGGTGCCGCCGCCGTGGGAGAGGCGCGTTGAGCGAGCCGCTGCGCATGGGCATCGTCGGGCTCGGCTACTGGGGCCCGAACCTCGCCCGCAACTTCAACGCGTTGCCGGGAGTGGAGCTGGCCTGGTGCTGCGACGCCTCGCAGGCCGCCCGCGAGCGGATCGCCGCGATCGCGCCGCAGGCAAGGACGACCGCCGAGCTCACGGACCTACTTGGGATGAGAGCCTCGACGCGATCGCGCTGGCAACGCCTGTGCCCACGCACGCCGATCTCGCCGTGCAGGTGCTGCAGGCGGGCAAGCACTGCTTCGTCGAGAAGCCGCTTGCCCAGTCGGTGGCCGATGCCGAACGCGCGCTGCATGCAGCCAGCAGCTCCGGGCGCACGCTGATGGTCGGTCATCTGCTCGAGTACCACCCCGGCGTGCAGCGCCTGAAGCAGCTGGCCGAGGAGGGCGAGCTTGGGGACGTCCTCTACATCTACGGCAACCGCCTGAACCTCGGCAAGGCAAGAGCGGACGAGAACGCGCTTTGGAGCCTCGGCGCCCACGACGTCTCGGTGCTGCTGCATCTGGTTCAGGAAGAGCCATGTGAGGTTTCCGCCCGCGGAGAGTCCTACTTGCGCCCCGGGGTGGAGGACGTCGTGTTCTGCTTCCTGCGCTTCCCCTCCGGTATCTCCGCTCACCTGCACCTCTCCTGGCTTGACCCGCACAAGGAGCGGCGCTTTACGATCGTGGGCTCAAAGCGGATGGCGACCTTCGACGACATGGCGATCGAGGGCAAGCTCACCCTCTACGACAAGGGCTTCGACGAGGACACCCGCTCCTACGGCGAGTACATCACCCGCAGCGGGGACATCTTCTCGCCCCGGATCCCGAGCGTCGAGCCCCTGCGAGTCGAGTGTGAGCACTTCGTCGAGTCGATTCGCAGTGGCCGCGCCCCGCGCTCCGACGGCGCGAGCGGCCTGCGCGTCGTGCGCGTCCTTGCGGCGCTGCAGCAGGATCTCGACCGCACCCGGCGGGAGGCGGGGGCGGCGGTTGGCGCTGCGGCTCAGGCTCGGTAGGGCCAGCGGCGTGCGCCGATTTCGGCGACGGCGGCCGTCGCTAGGGTGCGCGGACGTCGAGCTTGTCGGCGATGATCTCGAAGTCGTTGACGTTGTAGGTCAGTAGCGGAACGCCGTGGACGCTCGCGGTGGCGGCGATCGCGAGGTCCAGCGCCCGCCGCCGCGGTTGACCGCCACGTTGCGCGACGATCGCGTGCAGCCTGCCGCACTCACGCGCCGCGGCAGCGTCGAAGGGCAGGGCATCGAAGTGATCCTCGATGGCGCCGAGACGGCGCATCCTGAGTGCGCGTATCTCGTCGTCGCGTGCGACGAGCACCCCGAAATGAAGCTCAGTCAATGAGACGACGCTGATCGCCGCGTCCTCGTCAGGACCCTGCTCGGCAGCGATCAGGATCGAGGTATCGAGCAGGACCCCCACGACCTATGTCGCCCAAGGATCGGCCAGCTCCCCGCCGAGTGCCTGGAGCTCCTGGTCAAGCGTCGGGTCTGGGGGCGTCCTCCACAAGTCAGCCAATTCGGCGCTCGGCACCCATTGGCGGGTGCGCATGGGCCCGAGCTCCGCCACAGGGCGTCCAGATACGGTGATCGTGAACCGCTCGCCGGCCTCGGCGCGTCGCAATACCTCGCCGACGTTGTTGCGGAGCTCCTTCTGTGGGATCGTGGTCGCCATGGACCCAAAGGTAGCGGTTCTGCTACCGCCCACGGGTGCATACAGCACGCCAGTCATCGCTCCCACACGGTGACTTGATCGGAGCTGCCAGTGGCGAACGGGTAGTCCGCTTCCTGTGGGCAGAGAGCCCTGAACCAATAGCGCACCGGGCCCGGCAGACGGAAGCGATGGGTGCCCTCGAAGTGACCGCCCGAGCCGGTGCGCACCACCAGGAACTGCAACCAGGGGCTGCCCTTCGAATGCGCCTCCAGCACGATCTGCTTGCCCCCTGGTGGAATCGGCGCGCCGAGGATCCTGCCCCGCAGTCGGATGCTCCCGCCCGCGCTCACCGATCCGGGCGAGACCTGGAGCTCGACGCCGGCTCGCACCGCGAGCTGCAGAGCCTGCGATACGACCGGAGATCCAGCCAGCGTCGGCGAATAGCTCAGTTCGAGTTGCTCCGATGGGCTCTGCCTGGCGAGGCGGAAGGTGAAGCGGCCCTGCGAGTCGGTGGTCGCGTATCCGAGGGCGATGCGCGACGCTCCGCCATAGCTCTCGCGAGCGCTCACCTCGATGCGCGCATCCGTGATTGCCGTCCCGCCAGGGGCTGTGAGCCTTCCTGCGACGGTCTCCCGCTCGTCGAAGTCGCCCGTGAGGCGCAGCTTGCCGGCGCCTTCGAGCCGCGCGCCGCGCGCCGGGAGCCACGCGGCGGCGAGTGTCGGGTGCGTAGAGGCCGGAGCGCCGTTGCTCTGCGAGCCGGCGGCCTGGCCTGAGCTTGGCGGAGCAGCCTGGTCGGTTTGCCCGATTTGGTCGATTGTGCTCCCAGTGGGCAGGCTTTCAGGGGAAGAGACGCTGTTTGCGACGTCGATCGTCTTGCTGATGACCGTTGTTGCGTTGCCCGCGGCGTCCGTGACTTCGACGAGCAGCTGGTGTGTGCCGTTTGAGAGCTTCGTCGTATCAAGCGATACGCGCCCGTTCGCCGAGACCGGGCACGGCTGTGCGGAGAGGAACGCAGGCCCGTCTTCGGCTGGAACCGGCACTTCTTTGCAGAGCCCCGTTTCCTCCACGACCTGGCTTTCCAGGATTTTGCCGTCGACGCTCACAATCTGGCGGTAGATGCCGGAGCCCGGGTCCGAGGCCTGAAAGAAGAGCGACGCGGTGCCGCTGAGCGGTTCACCGCCGGCGAGTTCGCCACTGAGGTTGCTGACACTCGGAGCGGTCTGCTCTTCCAGGGCGATGTCTGTGGCATAGACGTAGACGACGACCGCGTGGCCTTGCTCGTCGCCGCTGCTGCTGGGGCAGGAGGCCGAGGAACAGGAGGCGTTGATGTAG
Source organism: uncultured Actinomycetota bacterium (assembly GCA_963757925.1). Taxonomy (GTDB): domain Bacteria; phylum Actinomycetota; class Thermoleophilia; order Solirubrobacterales; family Solirubrobacteraceae; genus Palsa-744. The sequence continues at coordinate 671,803 of CAVWTE010000009.1, read as the reverse complement.
AGGTGGGATCCGCCGAGATTGGGTGCGGGGACTTCGACCTTGTTCTCTTTGGCGAGCGGTTCGGCAACGGTACCCAGTCCCGTAGTACATCCTGCGATGTACGCACATCCGTCAAACTCACTTTCGCTCGTGATTGCTTCACGACTGGGTGGGTTGCTCGGCGTCGCGAACCAAAACAAATATCCCGATCCTCCGTCAGCATTGCCGCTACGCCACAGCGTCGCATCGCGAATCAGCTCGCCTGCGGGCGCTGCGAACTCCCAAGTCACTAGGTCGGCATCTGAATGAGAACTATTGGCCGTAAGAGCCGCGGACAGTGAGCCCCCGGAGGCACAGTCGTCGCCGTAAAGCACCGCGCCGCTCCAGATATGACTCCAAATGCCGGGAGATTCGCGGCTTTCGCTAGCCGTCTGCACCGGCGCCGCTTCCCCCGCCAGCGGCCCATATGGAATGCGGCAAGAGAACACGTGGTAGACACCAGCACTGCTGCTGGCAGCAAAGGCCAATGACGCAGCAAGCGCCGCGATCGTCCCTGCGAGCAAGAGCCGGCATAGACTAGTCCTCCCATTCGAGGTCATCGTTCGAGTCCTTTCGTGATGTGGCGCCTCCCGGGCGCACGGGCCTTCGACTCCATGTCGTTCGAACCGCGCTCCAGACCCCCCACGGATTTGCCCTGCCCGTGGTTTGGGGCGCCGAGCGGCGAATGCGTGCGAGCGCCAGGCTCCGTATAACCGCGATCTTCGATCTATCGGCACGTCGGCCCATCGGACGATGGACGGGCCGTCTTTCGACCTATCGGCGTCAGACCAGATGTTCGTCCGCGGCCTCTTGTCTGCGCCGCTGCCCGCGGCGCTGCTACGCCGGCGCGAGCTCGAAGCTCACGAGCAGCGATGAGAGCCCGTAAATGCCTGTGATGCTGCCGTACGCCGGCTCGCCGTCGAGGCGGAGGTTGCGCATCCTGGGCGCGAGGAAGGCGAGCGCCTCCTCGAGCTCCGCCTGGGCGAGGTTCGCGCCCACGCAGTAATGGATGCCGGCGCCGAAGGTGAGATTTCTGGCCCTCGGGCGCTTCGCGGCGATGTCGAAGGACTCGGGTGTGACCTCGGCGTCGATGTCTCGGTTGCCGGTGAAGGCGCATACCATCACGATCGTGCCGGGCGGGAAGGTGATCTCCCGGAAGACCATCTCCCGCTCGACGATCCTCGCGCTGAAGGGTGTGACCGGCTCAAAGCGCAGCGTCTCCTGCACCGCCTGGCCGGCGAGATCGGGTTTCCTCGCAAGCGTCTCCCACTGCTCGGGGTGCTCCGCGAAGAGTCGCAGCGCATGGGCGAGCTGGCTCTGGGTCGTGTCCACGCCCCCGATCAGGACATTCAGCACGAGGTTCACGCACTCCACCTCGGAGAGGCGCTCGCCCTCCTCCTCGGCGGCCAGCAGCATCGAGATCAGGTCCTCGCCGGGATGGGCGCGGCGATCGGCGAGCAGCCGGTCGGCGTACTCGTAGAACTCGGCGACCGCGGCTTCGATCCGATCGCGCTGCTCGAGCATGCTCTGGGCGTCGAACTGGCGCTGGATCCACTGCGACCAGTGGTTCAGCCTCGACGCGTCGCTGAGCGGCGCACCCATCACCTGCGCGATCACCTGGGCGGGGTAGGGCTTGGTCAGCGCCTCCACGAGCTCACGGGAGATCGTCCCTTCCACGGGAGCGTCCTCGATCATCTGGTCGAAGAGCGCCTGCAGCAAACTTCTCATCGCCGGGCGATGGCGCTGCACCGCTCGCGGCGAGAGCGAGGGGTTGAGCAGATTGCGCAGCCTGCTGTGGTCGGCGCCGCTGAGATGGAGGATGTTGCGACGCATCTCCTCGAGCAGCGGGCCCTCCTTCACCTGGAAGAGCTCGGCGATCGCAGCGCCGGGAAAGCTCGCGTCGCGGCTGCGCAGGAAGTGCTCGCCGGCTTCCCGGTCGAGCACGATGTATCCGTAGGGCCCCTTGGCGAGCCAGCCCTGCGCGCACAGGCGGGCCAGTGCGGCGTGGAACGCCGGCCCGCGCATCGCGGGGTCGGTGTAGTCGAAGCTGGCGAGACCCTCGAGCTCCTCCACGCGCGTCATCGCCGCCCCGACGCTACCAGCCTTGCTCTGGCCGCGCACCCCGCGTGGGGCGCGCGGCGAGCAGTCTGTGTCCCCCTACTTCTTGCCGCTCACCGCCTGCTTGAGGCCAGCGCCGGCGGTGAACTTCGGCGCCTTGGTGGCTTTGATCTTCACCTTCTCGCCCGTCCTCGGGTTGACGCCCTGGCGCGCGGCGCGCTTTACGACAGAGAACTTGCCGAAGCCGGTGATCGCGACCTCGTCGCCCTTCTTGAGGGTCTTGTTGACAGTGCCGACGAACGACTCGATCGCCCGCTGGGCGTCCGCCTTGGTAAGGCCGCTGTCGGCGGAGACCGCGTCGACGAGCTGGGTCTTGTTCATTGCAGGGACTTCCTTTCGGGTGATGTACGTGTGGGAACAGCGAGCGCGGAGAGTAGCGCTCCGGGCGGAAGAATGGCTTGCCTGCGCGATATCTGACCTTTACGGCAACTTCTTGCCGGGGTTGAAGAGACCCTTGGGGTCGAAAGCCTGCTTGGCCTTTGTGTGCAGACGAAGCGCTGTGCGATTCCACTGCTTTGAAAGTTGACCGCTCTTGATCAGGCCGAGTCCGTGCTCGCCGCTGATCGCTCCGCCCATCTGGACCACCAGGTCCAGCAGCCGATCGCCGACCACGGCCACGGCCTCTCGATCGTGCTCGCTCACAGGGTCAATCAGGACATTGGCGTGCACGTTGCCATCGGCGCCGTGGCCCCAGGCGCAGGATTTCAAGCCCTCCTCGGATGCGATCCGCTCAAAGCCCCTGAGCAGATCGTGCAGGCGCTCGACCGGCACGACGACGTCCTCGCCCACCTTGCCGCCTTGCACGGCGGCCACCACCCCGTTGATGCCGTCTCTCCAGCGCCAAAGCTCCCGTGGGCCCGGTCGATCGACTTGCAGGCAACTCGAGGTGAGCACCTCCAGCAGCTCCTCGCACTGCCTCCTCACCTCCCCGACACTGCCGTCCACCTCGAGAAGCAGAGCGAACTCCGCTCCTTGCGGGACCTCACCCGGATAGCCGGCGGCTGCGGTGCGCAGGGTGGCACCGTCCAGGAAGTCGAGTGCCGAGGGCACGATGCCGCCGCCGAGCACATCGAGGATCGCATCGCAGCCCTGCTCCTGCTGCTCGGCGAATGCGACGAGTACGATCGCCTCCTCCGGCGCCGGTATGAGGCGCAGATGAACTGCCGTGATCACTCCCAGCGTGCCCTCCGACCCGATCAACAGGCCCCGCAGGTCATAGCCGCCGACGTCCTTGCGGCATGCGCCGCCGACTCGCACGATCTCGCCGTCGGCGAGCACCGCCTCGATGCCGGTGACCCAGTCGCGTGTGGCCCCGTACTTGAAGGCGTGTGGGCCGCCCGCGTTGGTGGCGACGTTGCCGCCGATCTGCGACTGCTCGGAAGCCCCGGGGTCCGGTGGGAAGAGCAGGCCGCTCTCTCGGGCGAGCCGGTGGACATGCGCGGTCGTAAGGCCGGCCTCGACATGCATGCGCCACAGCCGCGGCTCGATCGCCCTGACGGCCTTCATGCGCTCGAGCGAGCAGACCACCGACCCCGGAGATGGGACCGCGCCGCCCGCCAGGCCGCTGCCGCCGCCGCGCGGCACGATCGGCACCTCGAGCTCATAGAGGATCCGGACCACCTCGGCAACCTCGGCGGTGCTCCCCGGCTTGACCGCAAGCTGCGCCGCACCCCGAAGGCCGGCCGCGATCGTGGCGTCGTGGTTGTAGGGGGAGCCCGCGGGCACCTCGAGCACGTGCTGCTCGCCAAGGATCCCCGCGAGTGCTCGCCGCAGCTCGCTCACTGCAGCGTTCGCGCGGGTGTGGGCGCGCTCAGGTCCTCTGCGCCGTGGTGCAGGTAGACCGTCTGCTGCTCCGTGAAGAACAGCGCCGCTGCCTGGCCCTGCTCGCGCCAGCCCGAGGCCGAAGATGCCTTCATGCCTCCAAAAGGCATGTGGGGGTCGCCTCCCGGCGTGGGCCTGTTGACCTGCACGATGCCCGCTTGCGCGCTTGCTATGAACTCGAAGGCGCTCCGCAGGCTCGAGGTGCAGATCGAGGCCGAGAGACCAAAGGGCACCGCGTTTGCGAGCTCGATCGCCTCGCGCGGGTCGCGCGCCGGCGTGATCGAGCACACCGGGCCGAACACCTCCTGGTCGATCACCTCCATCCCCGGCCGAGCGTCGGTGAGCACGGTCGGCTCGACGAAGCTGCCGTGCCGCAACGGCCCATCGGGGGCGATGCCGCCGGCGGCGACATGAGCGCCGAGCCCGCGCGCCTGCTCGACGGCGGCCAGCACCTCCCCAGCCGCCGCGCGGTCGATCAGCGGCGGCACCTTGACGCCCTCGCTCAAGCCGTCACCGAGGCGCATCGACTTCGTGCGTCTCACAAGCGCAGCCAGCACCTGCTCATACGCCGCCTCCTGCACGATCACCCGGCTGGTGGCGGTGCATCGCTGGCCGGCGGCGCCGAAGGCGCCCTGGCAGGCCATCTCCGCGGCGCGCTCGATCTCTGCGTCGGCGAGCACGACCAAGGGATTGTTGCCGCCGAGCTCGCCCTGGAAGCGGACGCCGCGCTCGGCGAGCTGCCGGGAGAGCATCTGGCCAACAGCGGTGGACCCCGTGAAGGAGACTGCTTTGATACGCGGGTCTTCGATGAGCGCCTGTCCGATCTGCTCCTCGCCGATCACGACCTCGGCGACCGACTCGGGCAGGCCCGCATCGCTCAATGCGGCAAGGAGCGCCAGCGTGCCGCCTGGTGCAAGCGAGGACGGCTTGATCACGGCCGTGTTGCCGCATGCGATCGCCGGCGCGAGCTTCCAGGCGGGGATCGCGATCGGGAAGTTCCACGGTGTGATCAGCCCGACTACGCCGAGCGGCCGCACGCGAGTGAAGGCGGCCGTTCGCGCCTGAAGCGCATCGGTGAGCTCGCCGCCGAGGCGTTCTGCCTCACCGGCGTGAAAGCGGAGGACTCCGATCGCTCTTGCGATCTCGGCGGCGGCTTCGGCGAGCACCTTTCCCTCCTCGCGCACGATCTCGATCGCCAGGCGCTCCGCGCGGCCTTCGATCAGGGCGGCGGCTCGGTGCAGGATCTCGCCGCGCTTTGGGCCAGGCGTCGCTGCCCATGCGGGCTGGGCTGCGGCGGCCCGCTCGCAGGCTGCCGCCACCTGTGCGGGCGAGCATTCCTCATAGCGGCTGACCTCCTCGCGCTCGTCTGCTGGGTTCATGCGAACGATCGTCTGGCCCATCCTCTCAAGCGTATCCGCCGCCGACCGCGGCGCCCGGACCAGAGGTCGGCTCGCCTCCAGCCGGAACCGGGGGTGTGCTCAGCCGCCCGGCGGCAGGAAGCGATCGGTGCCGTACCGGGCGAAGGAGATCGGCGCATCGATCAGCCCGTGGGCGACCATCCAGCGCGAGAGTGCCTGCACATGGGTCTCCTGCAGCGTCCCGAACGGCACTCTGCCTTCTTCGGTGAACAGCGGCAGGTAGGCGGCAAGCGAGGCGCGCGCGACATTGCCCTGCACTTCCGGATTCATCTTCAACAGGTCGGCGAGACTTGCCTGCGGGTCACGCAGCGTCTGCTGGTAGCCCCGCACCGTGGCAGCGACGAAGTTCCTGACAAGTGCTGGGTCGGCCGCGATCAGGCGGCGGGTGGTGAAAGCGACAAGTCCGGGATAGGGAGGGCCACCCCACTGGTCCAGCTTGAAGGACCTCACCGGCTCGCCGGTTACCTGGAGCTGGACGCCGTCGGCAGGCCAGAAGCCCGTGAATGCCGCAATCCTGCCCGCGCGCAGCGCCTGCGCGCCGTTGAAGCCGACCGTGACCACGTGCACCCTGCTCGGCGTCCCGCCGGCGGCGCGCACCTCCGTGTCGAGGACCGCACTGTCGGAGGGCACACCCGTGATTCCGACCTCCTTGCCCTGCAGTTGCGCAGGCGAGGAGAGGTGCTCCGATGCCCTGGTGATGAGCCCGCCGAGCGGGCGCTCCGCGATCGCCATGACCGCCTGTGCGTCCCCGCCTTTTGCGATCAGCGTCTCCACGTCGCTGCCGTCGGCGAGGCCGAAGTCGGCCTTCCCGGCGTCGATCAGGCCGAGCGTGTCCTGCGTTTCGGAGGGCTCGATCACGTTCAGTGCGATGCCCTCGCGCTGATAGAGCCCTTCGGCAAGGGCTCTATAGATACCGGCGTGGACCGCGTTTGGCACGAAGTCGAGAATCAGAGTCGCCTTCACGCGGTGCGTGAGCGGCGCTGGCAGCGGCGAGATGGTTGTGCTCGGCTGGCCCTTCAACCCGTCGGCCGCGGTCGTCGTCCCGCCGCCCTTGGTGTCGGAGGCCGATCCGCAGCCGCAGAGGAGCGCTGCGCAGAGCACAGCGAGGATGACGATGAGAGGGGATACCTGGATGCGCGCAAGCGGCGTGAGAATAACGACCGCCGGGCGCAGGCGCCGCAACTTGCGCCAGCCTTTCACGTTATGCCCCCGTTAGGATCATCAGCTGATGCAGCGCGTCGGAGCGCCCGTGGGGCGGCGTCTGCGAGTCCAGAAGGAGAGCAATGAGCCCACGGATGCGTCTTGCAGGCATCACACCTCCGCGGTCTGCGGGGATCGCGGTCCTGCTCGCGTGCGCGCTTGGCCTGCCCACCTTCGCCGGCACAGCTGGAGCGGCGGCCAGGCGTTCTCACGTGCGCGTCAAGCAGCACTCCTCACCCACATGTCCGGGTGCGCGCCTGCCGCAGGTGACCGTCTCGCCGCTGCCAGGCACTCCGGAGGCCTCTCCGCAGACGCAGATCAGCTTCCTCGGCGTGGAAGCCTCGAAGCTTCGCTCGATTCACGTGATCGGCTCGCTGACCGGAGTCCACGCGGGCAGGCTTCGCTCCTATGACTCAGAAGCCGGCGCGAGCTTTCTGCCGAACGCTCCCTTCCAGGAAGGCGAGCGCGTGAGCGTCTGCGCGACGGTGCTGACCGGCAGTGGCAAGCGCCGCGTCTCCACGAGCTTCCAGGTCGCAACAGAGGCGCATCTGCGATATCAGACGCCCTTCGAAGTCGCGGGCACGCGCGGAGAAGCCCAGGCCTACCATTCGGTCGATCTCAAACCGCCGCTGATCACGATCAGCCATCGGGCGGGCGTGCAGTCTGCGCCGGGCGACCTCTTTGCCACGCCCGTACGCGGGGCCGGCCGAACACGGGGCGATGATCTTCGAAAGCTCGGGCCAGCTGATCTGGTTCCACCGGCCGCCGAATCCCGATTGGGGCACCGCCGACCTCCAGCTGCAGAGCTTCGGCGGCCACGAGGATCTGATCTGGTGGCAGGGGCTCATCAACACCTTCGGATTCGGCACGGGGAAGACGTGGTCGCCAACAGCGCCTACGAACCGGTTGCGCGGATAAAGGGGGCGAACGGGCTGCAGGCCGATCTGCACGACGTTCAGCTCACCCCCTCGGGCGCCGCCTACATCACTGCCTACTACCCGGTGAGGACTGCCGTGCCCACTCCTGGCGGCGGGGGGGTCCTCCGCACGGCGGTGGTGCTCGACTCCGTGGTCCAGGAGATCGACATCAGAACAGGCCTTGCGATGTGGGAATGGCAGAGCCTTGGCCACGTGCCGTTTGCCGAATCGCGCCTGGGTGCGCCGAAGAAGCGCGGGAGCACCATACGACTACTTCCACGTCGACTCGCTGCAGCCGCTCTCCAGCGGGAGCCTCATGATCTGCGCGCGCAACGTTTGGGGTATCTATGCGATCGCGCGGCACACGGGTCAGATCGCCTGGCGGCTTGGAACGCGCAGGAGCAGTCTGCAGGTGGGCTCCAGTGCCCGCTTTGGCTGGCCTGAAGAGGCACAGATGCTGCCGGGCGGCCAGCTCGCGCTCTACGACGGCGGCGCGAAGTCGACCTCTTCACCTCGCGGGGAGGTACTGGACCTCGAATGGTCGAAGAAGACAGCGAGTCTTGCCACCGACGGCCAGCTACAGCGCTCGGTCGGCTCGCCGCGCGGCGCCGGCCAGGGCAACCTCGCCCCGCTGCCCGGCGGCAACTGGCTGGTGGGCTTTGGAGGCCTGCCGAACTTCACCGAATTCAACAGCGAAGGAAACGTGATCTACGACGCCCAGCTTCCGGCCAGCGAGGTCGGCTACCGCATGTTCCGCGAGCCCTGGCAGGGCCAGCCCTCGGCCCCCCCGAACCTGGTTGCCAACACCAACGGGAGCGGCACGACCACCTACGTGAGCTGGAATGGCGCCACGGACGTCGCCAGCTGGCGCCTGTACGGAGGCTCCTCGGCGCAGACGCTCGAACCGCTCGCCACCGTACCAGCGAGCGGCTTTGAGACCACGATCTCCAGCCCGGCAGTGGGCGATGTGCTGGCACAGGCGCTGAACGCTGCGGGCGAAGTGATCGGCGAATCCAAGGTGATCTCGGCAGGGCGCACGTGAGCGCGCCAAAGCGCCGCCTGCGTCGTGCCCTGATCTGGAGTGTGCTCGTGATAGCGGTGCTGAGTGGTGGTGCGCTTGCGTTTGCTGGGCGGCATATCGCTGGTGAGCAGGCGGCTTATAGTGGTCCTTCTGCGGCGCAGTGTGTGCCTGCGCGGTTGGATGTCTCGGATGTGTTGCCGCGTACGAGTTTGGAGGTCTCGCCGCTTCCGGGGTCTTTGGATGCGATGCCTGAAACGCAGATCAGCTTTCTTGGGGTGCCCGCTGGCGATATCAGCGACGTGAGCGCCGATGGCTCGCTGACGGGTTCGCATCCTGGGCGGCTTGAGGCCTATTCGCAGGGCGATGGGGCGAGCTTCCTGCCAGAACGGCCGTTCAAGGCTGGCGAGACGGTGACTGTGAGCGGTGAGGTGCGCTCCACGCAAGGGACGGTGCCCTTCACCTATAGCTTCAGTGTCGCCTATCCGGATCCGATTCCCTATGCCACGCAGCTTTCCAAGCCGCGGGCTGTGCCGCCGGCGGGGAGTGTGCAGCAGCTTTCGTTCGGCGCCGGGCCTTGAGCCTCCTACGATCGATGTGGACACCGATGATGCCGGTGTTTCTTCTCGGGGATATCTTCATGGCGCCGTATTCGGGTCCGGGGCCGGATGGGCCGGCGATCTTCACGCCGCAGGGGCAGCTTGTGTGGATGGACCCATTGCCGGGTGAAATGAAGGCGACGAATCTGCAGGTGCAGAGCTATGAAGGCCAGCCCGTGCTCACGTGGTGGCAGGGATACATACCCCCGCAGGGATTTGGCCTTGGCGAAGAGGTCGTGGCCAACGCCTCCTACAAGCAGATCCTGCACATCAAGGCGGGTAATGGCAATCTCGCTGATCTGCACGACTTTCATCTGGAGCCCGATCACACAGCACTCTTGACCGTCTTTCGCACGATCCACTGCAACCTCACATCGGTAGAGGGCCCGAAGGACGCCGCCGTGACCGACACGTCATTCCAGGAAGTGGATGTGAGGACGGGGCTTGTGCGGAGGGAGTGGACGAGTGTTGATCATGTGTCGCTTGGTGAATCGTATTCTTCGGCGTTGCAGTCTTCGACGGAGTGGCCGTTTGATTTCTTTCATATCAATACGGTTGATCCGCGTGAAGATGGCACGATGCTTCTGTCTTCGCGTAATACCTCGGCGTTGTGGGTGATCGATGATCAGACGGGGCGGGTGCTCGAGAAAATTGGTGGTAAGAAATCGAGTGTGAAGATGGAACCGGGTGCGCAGACCGCGTTTCAGCATGATGCGATGACGTTGCCGGATGGCGATATCAGCATCTTCGATAATGGTGGCTCGCCGTTCGGGGAATCCTATTCCCATCAGGAATCGCGTGGGCTGGTGGTTGCTGTGGGGGGTAGTGGGAATACGGACAGTGTGGTGCAGGAACTCAAGCATCCCACGTCGATGAAGGCGGGTAGCCAGGGAGATGTGCAGCAGCTACCGAACGGCAACTGGTTCGTGGGTTGGGGTCAGGAACCGTATTTCAGCGAATACACCTCCTCTGGCCAGTTGATCTATGACGCGCACATGTGGGCGGTCCCCAAAGAATTCGAAACCGAGTCCTACCGGGCCTACCGCTTTGAATGGAAAGCAGCGCCGTACTGGCCGCCCTCGATCGCGGCACAGAAGGCTGGTAGCGCAGTGGAAGCGTGGGCGTCTTGGAATGGCGCGACCGAAGTCGCGTCCTGGCGGCTACTCGGCGGAAGCTCCCCAGAGCAACTGACCCCGATCGGGAGCGCCACAAACAACGGGTTTGAGACCACGCTCCACGGCCAGGCAGAGCCCTACCTCGCAGTCCAAGCCCTCGACACCACCGGCGAAGTGATCGGCAACTCAAAACCCATCAGCCCGGCGGAATGAGGTCGGCCAGGGCGGCAAGCGCCTGGCCGAGGACCTGCGCGGCATCCTGGGTGGCGTCGATCGTCCTGATGCGCTGCGGCTCCTGCTCGGCAAGCGCGTCGTAGGCGAGCGCTATGGCTGCGAAGAAGTCGCCGTCCTCGCGCTCGAGCCGGTCGGGCTCCTGGCCGCGGCCGTCCTGGCGCAAGCGCCCGGCCTGCGGGGTGATCCTCAAGAGCAGGGTTCGATCTGGCGTCAGGCCACCGGTCGCGAAGAGGTTGATCTCGCGCACCTGCTCCACCCCGAGCCCCCGGCCGGCGCCCTGATAGGCAAGCGAGGAATCGAGGAAGCGGTCGAGCAGCACGAGCTCCCCCCGCTCCAGCGCCGGCAGCAGCCGCTCGGCGATCAGCTGCGCGCGCGCCGCCGCGTAGAGCAGCGCCTCCGCACGCGGACTCACGTGCGTCGCGGGGTCCTTGACGAGCGCTCTGATCCGCTCGGAGAGCATGACGCCGCCCGGCTCGCGCAGCAGCAGCACGCTCGTGCCGCGGCGCTCGATCTCGGCGGCAAGCGCTGCGGCAAGCGTGGTCTTTCCCGCACCGTCGAGACCCTCGATCGTTATCAGCCGCCCGCTTGCCATCGGCCACGGCACGCTAACGGGGATGCTCGCTCCGCGCGTCTACGATTGGCCGCGTGAAGGTGGATGCCAACCTGCCGGGCACCGAGTCCCAGCCGCACGCAGCCGCGGTGCTCGGTCCTGCGCTGCCGCCCGTCGGTCAGCCCTCGCACGCCTATCTCTTCCACGGACCGTCCGGCAGCGGCAAGCGAGCGGCCGCGCGTTCGTTTGCCGCCAGGCTGCTTGCTGCCCCGGCAGGCGGCGATGTCGGGGAGGCACATGTTGCCGATCGCGTCGCGCGTGAGACGCACCCCGATCTGACCTGGGTGCGCCCGACGGGCGCGGCAGAGATGCTCGTGGCCGACATCGAGGAGCCGGTGGTGGCCGCGGCGAGCAGAACGCCGTTTGAGGCCAGCCGCAGGATCTTCGTGATCGAGGGCGCGGACACGATGAACGACCGCGCCGCCAATAGGCTGCTGAAGACGCTCGAGGAGCCGCCGCCGTATGCCCACCTGATCCTGCTCGCCGACCGGTGCGAGGACGTCCTGCCCACGATCCTCTCCCGCTGCCAGCTGGTTCGCTTCGACCCGCTCACGCCAGCCGCGATCGAACGTCTGCTGCTAGATGGGGCCGGCGAGGATGGGCCTTCGCCGGGCAACCTGGCACCGCAGGTGGCTGCTGCTTGCGCGCGGCTTGCACTCGGCGACGCCGAGCTCGCTCGCCGGCTGGCCGGGCCCGGAGGGGCGGATCTGCGATCGGCTGCCCACGAACTGGTTCAGGCTGCGCTCGCAGACCCAGAGGCACCGGTGCTTCGCCCCTGGGGCGCGCTGCTGGACGCCGCTGCGGCGGCAGGCGCAGAGGCGGGTGAGCAGGTCAGCGCCGCAGTGGCCGCCGAGCTCGAGCTGCTGCCTGCCAAGGAGCGCCGCAAGCGCGAGCGCGAAGGCGTCGATGCCGCGCGCAGGGCCGAGCGCAGGCAGCGCACACGGGCGCTTGACAGCGGGCTGCGGCTGATCGAGCTGTGGCTGCGCGACATGCTCTGCCTCGCGCAGGATGCCTCCGAGCTCGTCCACGCGCTCGATGCCCTGGAGTCCCTGAAGTCCGACCTTCTCCGGCTGCGCGAGCGCGGCGGAGATCCGGCCAGGCTCCCGGCCGCGATCGAGCTGGTCTGCGAGGCGCGGCTGAGTCTCGCCCAGAACGTCACCGAGGAGCTTGCGCTGGAGGCGCTCTGCCACCGGCTGCAGAGCCGGCTCGGGCCGTCGCGACGCTAGCCTGCGATCGGCCCGAGGGCAGGCGTCATGCCATAGGTCTCAAACGCCAGGAACTTCGAGAACAGCCGGTTCTCCGGGCCGTGGAAGTCGGCGGAGCCCGTGCTCAGCAGGCCATGCTGCTCGCAATGCTCAAAGAGCAGCGCGGTCTGCTCGCGTGTATGCGTGACGTAGAAAGCCTCGACGCCGTCGATCCCATGCGCCCGAAAGCGCCTCACGCTCACAAGCGTCTCCTCCGGGTCGGAGATGTCCCAGAACGGGTGCGCCCAGACCGCGACGCCCCCGGCTCCGTGAATCGCCTCGATCGACTCGGCGACGGTCGGCGTCTCCCGCAGACGGAAGGCCGGCTTGCCATCGATCAGATAGGCGCGGATCAAGCCGCCGATGTCGTCGATCCCCTCGTCTGCGAGACGGCTCGCGTTGGCCTTCGCGCCGAGCACCGCGGCAGCCAGGTGGGGGCGCCCGATCGGCCGTCCCTGTGCGATGCGCTGCTCGATCTCCGTTTCATCGAGCTCGAACCCGACGTCTTTGAGCGCGTCGCGCATCCGCAGGGTGCGGCGCTCCCGGTCACCGAGGAAGTCCTCGAGCGTGCGGGCAAACGTCTCGTTCTGATGGTCGATCAGATACCCGAGGATGTGCAGTTCCCGCGGCTGGGTGGCACCGTCGTCCAGGGCTGAGATCTCCACCGCGGGGACGACTCGGATGCCCTTGGCCGCTCCCGCGGCAAGCGCTTCGGAGACACCGGCGACGGTGTCATGGTCGCTGAGGGCCATCAGCTCGACGCCGGCCGCGGCCGCGGCCGCGACGACGTCGCTTGGCTCCAGTGCCCCGTCGGAGCGCGTGGAATGGGATTGGAGGTCGAAGCGGGGGATGGAGGTCATGTGTTCCTGGGCTCGGTCGGCAAGTACGATAGGTTTGGAGACAGACGCCGGGCGCATTGCCACGGGGAGAGGCTTGAGGGCATCCGGCGCAGCCTATGTAATGGGAGCCATGCAGCGACGCATCGAATTGCGCAGGCGCAGAGGCGCCTCGCGCCCTCAATACCCCGACGGCGACGCCGCGGAGCGTACCGATCGGCTGCTTGGCCGGCTGGCCGGCCGCGATTGGGACGTGGTCTCTGGAGTGGATCCCCGCCACGGGGTCGACCATGTCCTCGTTGGCCCGGGGGGCGTCTTTGCGATCGCCTCACGGATGCCGGACGGTGTGGGCGTAGCTCGTGTGAAGGACGGCATGCTCTGGCTGCGCAAGGGGGGCGATCCCCGCGCCGACAAACCCGGCGGCGCGATCAACCGGCAGGTGCTCGAAGCCGCCAAAGGGCTGCACAAGGAGATTCGCACCCGAACCGGTCGTGGGCCACAGGTCATCCCGGTCGTGGTGCTCTGGTGCGAGTTTCCGCAGGCGGTTGCCGAATCGAGCCGTATCGCTTTCGTGCGCGGGCGCGACCTACTCGACTGGCTCTCGCACAGGCCGCAACAGCTCGACGTCCAGGGTCGGGCCGAAGTTCTTCAAGCGATCGCGGCGATTCCCGCAGACTCGCATGCCTCGCGTTGGCATCCGCTGCAACGCGCTGGCCGTCGCGGCGCGGCCTAGGTTCAGGCGCCTGCGCGCGGTGCGATGTCGTGTGCGCAGCAGAGCGCCGCATGCTCGGCCGCGCTCATCAGCGACATCAGGCGGGCACGCACGACGCTGCGCAACTCCCTGACGGCGTCGTGATAGCGACAGGCGCCTCCGTAGAGGTCGGCATCCGCCTCGTGCTCCTGGCCTGCGGCCCCACAGAGTCTGCGGCGGGCAGCGTCGGTCTCCTGTGCTCGGTTGCGTGCCTGAAGCCACGTGACCTCGAGATAGGCCATCGCGGCGCCGTACTGCTCCTCCGGTAGGCCCTCGCCGGTCTCGAGCTGGCGCAGCACGGGGACCACCTCGCGACTCAGGCAACGCAGCTCGGCGTGGGCGCGCAACATCAGGCTGACGTCGCAAGGTGGGGAGTGTGACCCCTCGATTTTGTTGATGTGTTCTGACATGTTGACGACCTTTGGGACGCCGGCAAGCGCGCTGCGCCCACGTCTCGATTCGGCGGAGGCTCTGCGGCGCTTTAGAAAAGCCCCCGCAAGTCCACCCCTTGTCGGCTGCCCGTGTCGGCTCTATGACCCTATTTGCGAGATCGCTCCTACGAGCGTGCGGTATCTCCGGTTTGCCTAAAGCAGAGGTGGTGCCGGACCGATAGGCGAGCCAGGCGGCGGCGGTGTCACGAGCTGTCGTTGGGCCCCCTCGACCGGCCGGAGTCAGCGTGGAGCGGAGGCGAAGATGTCGATAGTCAGCATTCAACGACCGGCGCCCGGTTCGCCCGGCAGTCGTGCTCGCACGATCGTGCTGCGCATGCGGATGCGCACGCTGATCGCGCTCGGCGCGCTCGCGATCCAGACCACCTTCGCCGGCCGCGCATTCGGCCTGCGCAGCCCTCTGTTCATCGGCTCGGAGCTGCTGTTGCTGCTCTGCATCCTTGTGATCCTGCGGGTGGTGCTGCCCCTGCTCGATCGCCACGATCGGGGAGCCAAGGGAGAGGAGCACGTGGGCGGCCTGCTCGATGACCTCGCCCGCGAGGGTTGGCAGGTTATCCATGACGCAAGCCTTGGACGGGGTGATATCGACCACATCCTGATTGGGCCGGCCGGAGCCTTCACAGTGGAGACCAAGAGCCATCCAGGACCGGTCGCGGTCTCGCGTATCCACGGCGCGCTGCTGCGGCAGGCAAACGCCCAGCGAGAGCTGCTGGAAAGAGCGATCGAGCTGCCGGTGGAGCCGCTCATCGTCTACAGCAGGGCATGGGTGGACAGGCCGCTCGCACGACGCAAGGGCGTCCGGGTCCTGCCCGCGCGAATGCTGCTCGGATACCTCCGTCAACGCCAGGCCAAGTTCGGTGAGGCGGAGGTGTCCTTGGCGTACACGCGGATGCTGGGGAGGATCGAGACGCGCGATCCGCAGCGTCGCGCCGGCCAGGAGTGCTCCGGTCGTCCACGTACGCCGACCGGGGTTGGGGGTAGCGTCATCGCCGGTGCCCGTAACCGCTCCCAGCACACCTGAGCAGCTGCTCGCCCGGTTCGGGCTGAGCTCGTTTCGGCCCGGCCAGAGGGAGGCCGTCCAGGCGGCGCTCGACGGCCGCGACAGCCTCGTCGTGATGCCGACCGGCGCCGGGAAGTCGCTCTGCTACCAGCTGCCAGCGCTCGATGACTCGGATCCCACCCACCCGCTCGTGCTCGTCGTCAGCCCACTGATCGCACTGATGGACGACCAGCGCAGTCGGCTGCTGGCGGCGGGGGTGAGGACTGCGATGATCGCCTCCAGCATCGAGCCCTCGCGCAACGCGGCCGAACTGGAGCGAATCGTGACCGGTGAGGCCCAGATCGTGCTGCTCGCGCCCGAGCGCTTCGGCTCGCGCGCCTTTCGCGAGGCCATCTCCAAGCGCAGAGTGAGCCTCTTCGTGGTCGACGAGGCCCACTGCGTGGCCGAGTGGGGCCACGACTTCAGGCCCGACTACCTGCGCCTGCACAGCGCGATCGAGGCACTGGGGCGCCCGGCGGTGATGGCAAGCACGGCAACTGCGACGCCACGGGTCGCGGCGGAGATCGCCACCCGCCTTGGGCTGCGCGACTGGGTCCAGGTCAGCGGCGGCTTCGACCGCCCCAACATCTGCTTCGACGTCGTAAGCGTCGAGGGTAAGGGCGCCCTTGCACGCAAGCGGGCGGCGCTTGCGCACGTGCTGGCCGACCCGGGGGCCAGGCCCGCGATCATCTACTGCGGCACGCGCAAGGACACCGACGCGCTCGCGGCGGAGATCGCAAGATGGGGCCTCTCGGTCGTCGCCTACCACGCGGGAATGTCCGCCCAGGCGCGAAGGCGCGCGCAGGATGAGTTCATGGGCGCTCAGGTCGAGGTGATCGTCGCCACCAACGCCTTCGGTATGGGCGTCGACAAGGCGGACGTGCGGACAGTCGCCCACTGGGCGATCCCGACAAGCCTTGAGGCCTACTACCAGGAGGCCGGCAGGGGCGGCCGCGACGAGCGGCCCGCGCGGGCGCTGCTGCTCGCGGCCAGGATGGATCTCGGCCGGCTGATCCGCTTCAACACCGAGCGCGACATCACGGTCTCCGAGGTGCGCGCATTCGTGGCCAGGCTGCGCGCCGGTGCCGCAGGCGAGGGCACCGAGGGTCGCATGGCCCGGATCGAGCGCGGCGAGCTGGACGACCGTGGGCGCCTGCTGCTCTCGATCGCCGAGCGCGCCGGCGCCGCGGTGTTGGAGCCTGGCGCCGGCGGCAGCCTGCTCGTGGAGCTCACCGGCCGTGGCTCGCCGCGGGCCGCGCACCTTGCGATCAAGGCAGCCCAGGATCGCGGATGGGAGGCGTACAGGTCGATAGAGCGCTTCGTCTCCAACACGGAGGTCTGCCGCCGGCGCCAGCTGCTTCGGCACTTTGGCGACTCCCAGCGCGTGCCGCCGCTGCAGCGCTGCTGCGATGTCTGTGACCCCGACCCCGAGCTTGCGGTGGCAATCGAGACGGCGCCCGCGGCACGTTCGCGGTCCCGGCGCCCGTCCGGACGGCTCGACTCGCTGGACGGCATCGCAGGCGCAGCTGGCACGGGGGCGTCCTTCGCACCCGTCGACGTGGAGCCGGTGGACGAGCAGGCGTTCGAGCATCTGCGCCAGTGGCGTGCCGCTCGCGCCGAGGGCAAGCCCGCCTATACCGTGGCCACCAACGCAGTGCTCGAAGAGGTGTTGCGCAGGCGCCCCTCGGCAGAGCAGGAGCTGCTCTCGATAAAGGGCGTCGGGCCTGCCTTCTGTGCCAAGCACGGCGACTCGCTGCTCCACGAGCTTGCAAAGATGTGAGCGCATGGAGTTGATCGAGGCCATGAAGAGCGTTGGCACCTGCCGCAGCTTCCGCGCCGAGCCGGTGCCGGAGGCGGTGCTCTGGAGAGCGGTGGATGCGGCCCGCTTTGGCCCTCAGGGCGGCAATCGCCAGCCGGTGCGGCTCGTGATCGTCAGGGACGAGGAGATCAAGCGGCGTCTCGGCGAGCTCTACCTCGAGCAATGGGAGCCATACGTGCGCCGCCTCGCGGCGCAAGCCGCCGGCGCTGCCGAGCGGGAGCAGCCTGGCGCTCAGGAGCCGCCTGCCCGTCGCCGCGGCCAGAGCGCCGACGCCTTTGCGCGAGCCTTCGGCCGCCACCCCGCGATCGTCGTCGTCTGCGCGCACCTCCAGAGCCTGCTCGCGACCGACGCCGAGCTTGAGCGCCTCAGCATCGTCGGCGGGGCCTCCGTCTATCCGATCGTCCAGAACTTCATGCTCGCCCTGCGCGACCAGGGAGTCGCCTCCGCGCTGACCACGCTGCTGTGCGCGCGTGAGAGAGAGGTCAGGGAGCTGCTTGCGATCCCGGAGGAGTACGCAACCGCCTGCCACATCGCAGTCGGTTATCCCGCCGGGTCGTTTCCGCGCCACCTGCGCCGCCGTCCCGTCGAGGAGCTCGCGTTCCTCGAGCGCTTCGACGGGACGGCGCTGCGAATGGGCTGAGCCGCGAAGCCGACGCGGGGATTCGAACCCCGGACCCCCGCTTTACGAGAGCGGTGCTCTGGCCAACTGAGCTACGTCGGCGATGCCTAGGCCATCGTATCGCCAGCCTTCAACGAGGGCATCCCGCCACATGCTGCGGCTAACTTAGCGTCGTGAGCGTTAGGCATCGGTAGGAGCATGGGGCTCCGCAGCGTGAGAGCTGCACCAAAACGTGTGTCGCACACACCGGGTCCTAGCACCATGTAGCTGCTAAATTTGCTTTATGACGCTACATTCACCACGAACCTACGAAGTTGGCGTGCGTGCGCTGCACGATCGCCTGAGTGAGCACTTGGCGCAGGTGCAGGACGGTGCGGAGGTGCTGGTGACGCGCCGTGGGCGTCCGATCGCGCGCCTGTCCGCGGTCGACGAGGCCGATCCTTTGCAGGATCTCGCACGTCGCGGCCTGCTGACGCCGCCGAGCCGACGGCGCGCTGCACGACAGGCCCGGGTCAAGGCGCGCGGGCCGGTGTCCGAGCTAGTCGCAGAGCAGCGCCGCTGATCCTCTACTTCGACACTTCAGCGCTTATCAAGCTCCTCATCACTGAGGAAGGCTCTGAGGTGGCCGCCGAGCTCTGGGCGACCCCGCATCCTGCGATCTCCAGCATCCTCAACTACCCGGAGGGTCGAGCGGCGCTTGCGGCGGCGCACCGCGGCGCACGTCTGACCCCTTCCGCCTACCAGCGCGCACTGGATGATTTTGAGTCGCTGCAAAGCGAACTAGCGCTGATCGGCATCGACGCACAGCTCGCACGTGAGGCCGGCAATCTCGCAGAGAAGTTCGCCCTGCGAGGCTACGACGCCGTTCATCTTGCCAGCGCGCTATCGACCGGGGAGGCCATCACGCTCGTGAGCTGGGATCAGAACCTCAGACGCGCCGGCGCACGTAATGGGTGTGCAATAGCCCCACCCGCCCGACCAAGCTGACTGGACCTGCCCGCCGTCGGCTTGTCGATGGCGGTCATGCGTGCGGCACCCGCGAGGTGAGTTTGCCTGCCTCATGCCAGATCGCCGCCGACGCGCCGGCGGCCGCTCAGCAGGTTGCGGGCTGCCCTGGAACCGCGCCGACTGGCACGCCGCCGAGATCCCTGCGGCGAGGGGGATTGCGACCGCGAGGGCGATGGCCAGGTATTACTCCTGCCTGGCGTGCGGCGGCGCGCTGGAGGGCGTGTGGATATGTGCGCCTGACAGTGTCGCCCTGGCCCGGCGCGAGCTCTCCAGGAGCAACGATGCCTTCGACGGGGAGCCGATCGCATTCGGCGCCGGTTTCGAGCTCCAGACCGAGCTGATGATGTTCGGGCCGCCGCCTGATGCGTTCGGTCACTGCGGGGCCGGAGGCTCGGTGCATGGAGCTTGGTCCGCCGCGCGCGTCGGCTTCTCGTACTGCATGAATCAGATGCGCGACGACAAAGTGGATCGGCGCGACGCAGGCTGCTGAGCGCGCTCGCAGAAGCGCTCGAACTGGCGTAGGTTCAGGCGCTTCGTGGAAGCTGTGCGCGGGGTCGAGGAGCACTTCGACGCTCCCCGGCGTGCGGGTGGCTGCACGACCTGGGCGGCAGGCTTCAGAGCAGCCCCGCAACGCCTCAGTGCAGCATATGCGCGCCGGTCCCAGGGCGCACCTCTCGCGCCTGCGCCGGCGGCTGGGTCCCCGGCGCGAACAGCCCCAGCACGCTGCCGCCAAAGCCGCCGCCGATGAGCCGGGCTCCGGTCGCGCCGGCGTCGCGCAGGCGCCCTGCTGCGGCCTCGACCGCGGGGGTGGAGACCTCATAGCAGTCACGCAGACTCGCATGCGAAGCGCTCAGCAGCGCGCCAAGCGCTGGCAGGTCGCCCGCGGAGAGCGCTGCGACGGCCGCCCCGACGCGCAGGTTCTCCTCCAGCACATGGATCGCGCGACGCCGCAGCGGTTCGCGCAGGGTCTCTACCGCCTCGCGATCGACGTCGCGCAGCGACTCGACGCCGAGCAGCCGGCACGCCTGCCGCACTCTTGGCGCCGCTCGTTGTACCCGGAGCCGGCATGTGAATGGCGCTCGCCGGAGTCGAGCACGACCAGACGCCAGCCATACAGCTTCAGCGGCACGGGCTCGACCGAGAGCGATCTGAAGTCGATCAGCAGCGCGGTGTCGGGCGCGCCGTAGAGGCAGGCGAGCTGGTCCAGCAGCCCGGTCTGAGCGCCAACCCAGTCATTCTCCACGCGCGCGCAGAGCCGCGCGATCTCGATGCGATCGAGCGCGGCATCCGGCTCCTGCGAGCAGAGCCCAATCAGCGCGAGGCAGAGCGCGACCTCCATCGCGGCCGAGGAGGAGAGGCCGGCGCCGCGGGGCACGTCGCCGGCGATCTGCAGGCGCGCGCTGTGCAGGGGCAAGCCTACGCGCAGGAGCTCGGCGACCGCTCCCCGCACGAACGCACGCCAGCCGCCGGCGCGCGGCGGGTCCGGCAGCGGAAACTCGTCGTCCTCGCCAAGATCGAGGGCCTGCACGAAGATGCGCGCAGGCGATCGCTCGATCGCCTGCGCCCTGACCGTGACGCCCTCGCAGATTGCGAACGGCAGCGCAAGGCCCTGGTTGTAGTCGGTGTGCTCGCCGATCAGATTGACCCGCCCCGGTGCGAATGCGGCACTCCTCTCACGCGGCACGGGCGATCGCCTCACGCAGAGCGGCGGCTGACTCCTCCGGCAGCGTGTCGGAGATGAAGGTGCCGGCGCCCTGCTCTGAGCCTGCCAGGTACTTGAACTTGGTTGCGGAGCGAAGCGGCGTGTAGAACTCGACGTGGAGATGGCCCCGCCTCATGCCGTCGGTAGGGGCCTGGTGGACGACCATCATGTAAGGAAATGGCCTCTCAAAGAGTGCGTCATAGCCTCTGGCCAACCTTTGCAGGCAACCGGCCAGCAGCTTCAGCTCCTGTGCGTCGCAGTCGAGCAGGCTGGGTCGGTGCTCGCGCATCACGACATGCACCTCATAGGGCCAGCGCGCTGCGTAGGGCACATAGCTGACGAGCGCCTCGTTACTGTCCACGATTCGCCGCCCGTCCTCGAGCTCGCGGGCCAGCAGGGCACACGGAGCGCATCCTCCCAGGCGGCGGTCGGCGGCGAGCTCCAGCGCCGGCACCGGCGGCAGGAACGGGAAGGCATAGATCTGGCCGTGCGGATGGTGCAGGGTGACACCGACCTCGACGCCGCGGTTCTCGAAGATGAACACGTAGGCGACGTCTCCTCGCTCGCCGAGCTCACGGTAACGATGGCGCCAAACCCACATCAGGTCCTCCGCTCGCTGAGCGGACAGAGAGCCGAAGCCGGCGTCGTGCTCGTCGGTGTAGACGACGACCTCCGCGGCGCCATGGGGCGCCTCGAAGGCGGGAAAGCGGTTATCGAAGACCGCAATCTCGAAGGCGGGGAACGGGATCTCCGTCGGCTCTCCTCCGGGACGGGTAGGGCACAGCGGACAGTGCTCGCGTGCCGGCAGGAAGGTGCGGTCCTGGCGGTGGATCGCGTAGTCGACCTGCTCGCCGCGCAGCTCGTTGAAGCGCAGCTCACTCAACCTGGGTACTCGCCAGCATGGCGATAGAGCAGCAGCGCTCGTCCGTCGCGCTTGAGATAGCGAGTGATGAGGACCGCGCCGCAGCGCTGCTCGCCCTCGCCGAGCTGCTGTGCCGCGGCGCCCCGCTCGACGGCGCCCGGCGGGGTGCCCGCGGCAGAGGTGGGCATCTGGTCGGCGGCCATCGCATGAGGGTACACCTGCCGGTTGGGTGGCGTCAGACCGGATTCGATGGATTTGGATTGACGTGAAGAGGGTAGTTTCCCTGACGCGGTTTGCGGGATATCCGCAGGCATTGGGTTGACTGGCGTCTCGCCAAGCGCAACGCTATGCCGCAGGCAAGAGGCAGCGGGCAGTTCCCTGGCCCGCGGGCTGCGGACACGAGGAGGGAGACATGACAGAGATCGAGAAGTGGTTTGTGCAAACAGAACGCTTCGATCAGTCAGATCAAGCCCAGGCGCTCAGTCCGGGGTTTGACCGGCGGGCGTTCCTGCGCCGGACGGCGATCACGGGCGCAGCGGTCGGGGGCGCGAGCTCACTGCTCGCCGCCTGCGGGTCGAGCGCCTCCAGCGGCTCGTCCGGCGGATCCAACGAAGTGTTCGGCAAACACCCGAAATACAAATTCGTGGTGGTCAACCATGTCACCACCAACACGTTCTTTGTACCCACCCAGTACGGGATCGCGGACGCGTGCAAACTGCTCGGCTGCTCCTACACGTGGACGGGTTCTGAAAGTAGCAACGTCAACCAGATGATCAACGCGGTCAACACCGCGATCAGCAGTGGCGCTGACGGGATCGCGCTCTCGCTGATCGACCTGCACGCGTTCAACGGGCCGGTGGAATCGGCGCTGAAGGCTGGCATTCCCGTCGTGGCCTATAACGCCGACGCGCCCACCAACAAGCGGCTCTCCTACATCGGGCAGGATCTGAGGCTGGCCGGCGAAAAGATGGGACAGCGAATCGTGGCCGCGGTGAAATCGGGCGACGTGGCACTGTTCATTGCCACCCCTGGCTCGGCCAACCTGCAGCCCCGCATCGAAGGCGCCGAAGCGGCGATCAAAGCCTCGGGCGTGGCGATCAACATTCACACTCGTGGCCACCGGCGCGGTGGTCCCGGGCGAGCTCTCGGCGATCGAAGCCTATTGGGTCGGCCACACGAGCACGAAGGGCATGTACGCGGTCGACGGTGGCAGTACCGAAAGCCTCGCGCGCGTGATGCAGAAGTTCGGCTTGCCCGCCAAGGGTGTGAAGGCCGGTGGCTTCGATCTGACCGAAGGCACCCAGAAGCTGCTCAAGGAAGGCAACATCGAATTCACGATCGATCAGCAGCCCTACCAGCAGGGGTTCCTGCCGATCCTGCAACTGTTCTTCTGGTTGGCTTCAGGCTCGCTGTCGGGTCCCGCGGAAGTCGACACCGGCCTGAAGTTCCTGGACAAGGAAACCGTCGTGCCGTATGTGGAATCCAAGACGCGCTACGAGGGCACCTCGACTGAAGCCAAGGTGGTGCCGATCAAGGCGGGCACGGCGGCCTAAAGGAAGGCACAGGTCGTGTCGAGCGTGGCAGGCGGGACCGCGAGGGGCGGGCGGCCCGGCACCAGCTGGGAGCGGCGATACGGGCGGGGAGGGCTCTGCGCACAAGCGCCAGGCCCTCCCGGCGGAATCCGACAGTCTGTTCGCGCGGGTCCTGGCGCTGCGCGAGGGCAGCATCATCATCGTCACTCTCATCATGGCGATCTACTTCTCGGCTGAACACGAGCACCTTCCTCACCGGCGCGAACTTCAAGACGCTGCTGCCCTACTTCGCGCCGTGCGCGATCCTCGCCGCGGGCGAGGTGTTCGTGATGATCCTGGGCGAGATCGACCTCTCGATCGGCGCCGTCTATCTGTTCGCGCCGATCCTCTCTACAAGGTCTTCACGGCGGGCCTCGGGCTCGTGCCGAGCGTGGTGATCGCGCTGCTCGTGCTGCATGGCGATCGGCGTCGATCAACGGCTTCTTCGTGGCGATCGTCGGCATCAACTCGTTCGTCACCACGCTGGGGACGCTGTTCACCTTCGAGGGGCTGAGCCTGATCGTCTCCCACGGCGCGCCGGTCGAAACGCCGGGCGCCGGTCACTCAGACGACCGTGAAGGTGGACCACGTCGTCAACGGTCACCACATCGTGCTCACCGAAACAGTCAACCAAATCGGCACCTTCGCTCAGATCTTCGGCGCACGGCACCTACTCGGAGCTGATCTGGGCGCTGGTGATCGTGGTGATACTGCAGGTCGTGCTGACGTTCACGCGCTGGGGGCTCTACACGGTCGCGATCGGCTCCAACAAGCTCGGCGCGGCGGAGGCCGGCGTCGGAGTCAAGCTCGTGACGATTCGCAACTTCGTGCTGTGCGCCCTGACCGCGGGCCTGGTCGGGATCCTCGAGGCCGTCCGCTCGGAGACCGGTGCAGCCCGACCCGGCGGGCGCCAACGAAATCCTGCTGCTCGCGATCGCCGCCGCGGTGATCGGCGGCACGCTGCTGGCCGGCGGCTCGGGCACCGTCGTCGGCGCGCTGATCGGCGCGCTGTTCCTGGGCATCCTCAAGGACGGCCTGATCCTCAAGGGCGTCAACGCCAACTACCTGCTGCTTCTACCTCGGCCTGGCGATCCTCGTCGCGATGACCGTCACGTGTACGTCCAGCGCGCGCGCAGGGGGTACAGCCAGTGGCTGACGCCCGAGCCGATCGAGCCGCAGTCGTGCCGCCGACAGCTCGGCGCCGGATGACGTGCTGCGCGTCGAGCACATCGCCAAGCGCTTCGGCCCGGTGACCGCGCTGCGCGACGTCAACCTGCACCTGCGCAAGGGCGAGGTGCTTGGCCTGCTCGGCGACAACGGCGCGGGCAAGTCGACGCTGATCAAGATCATCTGCGGCTTCCAGAAGCAGGACTCCGGACGGATGTTCCTGCACGGCGAGCCCTACCAGCCAAAGAGCGTCGACGACGCGCGCGCGAAGGGGATCGACACCGTCTACCAGGACCTCGCGCTGATCGACGAACTCTCCGTCTACCACAACCTGTTCCTGCGCCGCGAGCGAGTGCACCAGCCCGCTGCCGCTGCTGGCCAACGCGCAGATGAAGCGCGAAGCACGCACGGCGCTGGATGAGATCGGCATCAACATCCCGCGCATCGATGTCGCGGTCGCGCGCCTCTCCGGCGGCCAGCGCCAGGCGATCGCGGTCGCGCGCACCGTCAACTCCGACGCGGACATCATCCTGCTGGACGAGCCGCTGGCGGCGATGGGCGCCAAGGAGGGAGCGAAGATCCTCGACCTCGTCGCGCGCCTGAAGGCCGAGGGCAACGTCTCGATCATCATGATCCTGCACAACTACGTCCACGTGCTGGAGGCGTGCGATCGCGTCAGCATGATCCAGGACGGCGCGATCGCGCTCGACAAGCCGACCGCGGAGACCTCGGTCGAGGAGCTGACCGAGATCGTCGTCAACGAGTACCGGCGCGCGCGAGCGGAGGCTCAGGAGCAGGCGGGCGGCGGGCAGGGCGCTCTCGGCTTAGCGCATGCCCTTCGACCCCGGACGCGCGAACCCGGCCTATGTGGCCTCTGCCGGGCGCTATCGAGCGGATGCCCTATCGGCGCGTCGGGCGCAGCGGCATCAAGCTGCCGGCGATCTCGCTGGGGCTCTGGCAGAACTTCGGCGACGATCGCCCGCTGGCCATCAGCCGTGCGATCCTGCGAAGGCGTTCGATCTCGGCATTACGCACTTCGACTTGGCCAACAACTACGGTCCGCCCTACGGCGCCGCGGAGACCAACTTCGGCCGGCTCCTCGCACGAGGATCTCCGGCCCTATCGCGACGAGCTGATCATCTCCACCAAGGCCGGCTATGACCAGTGGCCAGGGCCATACGGGGAGTGGGGCTCCCGCAAGTACCTGCTCGCTAGCCTCGATCAGAGCCTTGTGCGCATGGGCCTCGACTATGTGGACGTCTTCTACTCCCACCGCTACGACCCGGATACGCCGCTCACAGAGACGATGGGCGCCCTGCACACCGCCGTGCAGCAGGGCAAGGCGCTCTACGTGGGGATCAGCTCCTATTCGGTGAGGCGAGCGACGGAGGCGGTCGAGATCCTCCGCTCCCTGGGCACCCCGCTGCTGATCCACCAGCCCTCCTACTCGCTGCTGAACCGCTGGATCGAGGAGGAACTGCTCGAGACCCTGCAGCGTGAGGGCGTCGGCACGATCGTCTTCTCGCCGCTCGGCCAAGGCCTTCTGACCGACCGCTACCTGCAGGGTGTCCAGCGGACTCGCGCGTGCGCCGCGGCGAGTATTTCGATCAGGATCTGCTGAGGGAGGAGAGCCTTGCCCGCGTGCGCGCCCTGAACGAGATCGCCGCGCGCCGAGGCCAGTCGCTCGCGCAGATGGCGATCGCCTGGGTGCTGCGCGACCCGTGCGTCAGCTCCGCGCTGATCGGCGCGAGCAGCATCGATCAGCTGGAGCAGAACGTCGCTGCTCTGGACCACCTTGACTTCAGCGCACAGGAACTGGAGGAGATCGACCGTTACGCCGTGGAGAGTGGGATCAACATCTGGGCACGCTCGAGCGAGGAGTGAGGTAGCGCTCCACCGACCTGCACTTCGTCCCAGCCGGAGGTTGGCCGCTCGCACGACGCGGTTCAGGCTCGCTCACCCGTTGATCGGCGGCTGGGCTTCGTTGCCCGTGGCAGCGCGCCGCCTGCCAGTCACGTTGCCCACCAGCAGCCCGATCACGACCACTACGTAGATCTGGCCGATGAGCATCTCGAGCACCGCCAGGGCGCGACCGATCCGGGTGGCCGCGGTGAGATCGCCGAGGCCGGTCGTCGTCATCACCGTGAAGCTGTAGTAGGTGGCGCTGCTCGTGTCCACGCCGTGCTGTTGGACGAAGTACGGGCTTCCCTGAACCTTGGCGATGAAGCCGATCATCCACGCGAACAGCAGGCCGACCAACAGGTAGACGCTGAGCGCTCCGGCGACCGCCTGGAGCGTGACGCCGCGGTCGCGCAGCAGGCGCACCACGCCGCCCGCGAGTGCCACCGGGATCGCCGCGGAGATCAGGCCGCTGATTGCGACTGTGAGCGCGACGGGGATAGTGCGCAGGGCGATCGCTGCGACCAGCACGGCGCCAATGACGGCGACGATCAGCGCTCGCCGCCCGCGGATTGCCCTTGCGGCGCGGGAGGTGGCGACCGTGACCACGAGCGCGCTGACCTCCACCGCGAAGGCGATCGCGCGCGACCAGGTCGCCGTCGGCGCCACGATCGAGAACGCGACGAGCGCGAGGAGGAGTACCAGGACGACCCCGTAGCGGTAAGTCGCCTCGTCCGTGCCCTGCGGCGCGGTCATCGCCCTCATGCACCGCCGACTATACCCTTGGCCGATGCACGCGACCGAGCTCCAGGCGAGCTTCACCGAGATCGACGGCCTGCGCATAAGGCACGTGCGCGAGGGCTCCGGCGCCCCCGTCGTGGTGCTGCACGGCTGGGGCGCAAGCATCGAGACCGTCGCCTCGATCGTGCAGTCGTTGCGCGGGATCGCCGAGGTGCATGCGCTGGACCTGCCGGGGTTCGGTGAGAGTCAGCCGCCGCGCGCGCCGTGGGGAGTGGATGACTACCGCAGCTTCCTGGCGCGCTTCATGGACGCGGTGGGCGTGAGCTCGCCTGCGGCGCTGATCGGCCACTCCAACGGGGGCCGCGTGGCGATCGCGATGGCCGCGGCGGAGCCGCAGCGCGTTTCGCGGATGATCCTGATCGACAGCGCCGGCATCAGGCCCAAGCGCACCTTCACCTACCATCGTAAGGTCGCGATGGCCAAGGTGGGAAAGCACGCCGCGCGCCGGCTCGGCGCCCCCGGAAGCAAGTTGCGCGACCTGCTGCTCGGCCGGGCCGCATCGGCTGACTACGCCGCCGCCTCGCCGCAGATGCGACCGACGTTCGTGAAGCTCGTGAACTCCGATCTGCGTGAGCTGATGCCGCAGGTGATGGCGCCCACGCTGCTGATCTGGGGCGATCAGGATACGGCCACGCCGCTGGCCGACGCGCATCTGATGGAGCAAGCGATCCCGGATGCCGGACTCGTGGTCTTCGAGGGCGCGGGCCACTACAGCTATCTGGAGGAGCCGGCGCGGTTTGCGCGGATCGCCCAGCACTTCATCGGCGAGGGTCGCGGGCAGTGAACGTCTTTGCCGCGGCGGCCGCCGTGCTTGCGCTCGTCGCGCTCGCGATCCGCCTTGGGGGCGCCCAGCACCGCCTGCTGCACCTGCTGCAGATCGAGCACTACGAGTCGGCGCGCCTGATCCTCTGGCTGCGCCGCCGCCGCGAGCTGGTGGCCGCGCGGGAGCTCGTCGCTGTTGGCACGCTCTACGCCGCGGCGGCGGCGAGCGTATGGGCCGGCAACGGTTGGGTGGCAGGGGCGCTGCTGCTGGTCAGCACTCCGGTCGCGGCTCTGGGACCGCTGGACTGGCGGCGTCCGGCGGCAAAGCCGCTTGTCTTCACCCCACGCGCGAAGCGACTGCTCACGCTTGCGCTTGCGCCCTCGGCGGCGGTCGCCGTAGCGGCGATCGTGGGCGCGGCACTGCGGATGGGAGCTCTTGGGATCTCGATCCTGTTGGGATGCGGGCTGCTGCTGGCGGCGCTTGCGCCCTTCGTCCTGACCGCCGCCAACTTCGCCCTGGCACCGGTCGAGGCAGCGGTGAACCGTCGTTTTGTGAGGAACGCCCGGCAGACGCTTGCGCGCGTGGACCCGCTGGTGGTCGGGATCACCGGCAGCTACGGCAAGACGAGCACGAAGTTCTGCGTCGGAGCGGTGCTCGCCGCCGACCGTCCCACGCTCGTCACGCCCGCGAGCTTCAACAGCTACCTCGGGGTGGTGCGCGCGATCAACGAGCATCTGCATCCCGAACACAGGGCGTTCGTGGCGGAGATGGGCATGTTCCGGCGCGGCGACATCGAAGAGCTGTGCGAGCTGACGCATCCGCGGATCGGCGTGATCACCGCGATCGGGCCGATGCACCTCGAGCGACTCGGATCGATCGAGGCGATCGAGGCTGCCAAGGCCGAGCTGATGGAAGCGCTGCCCGCCGACGGACGCCTGATCACCAACGCGGACGATCCGCGCTGCCTTGCGATCGCCGGCAGGGCGCACGTGCCCGTGACCCTGTTCGGGGTCGATAACCCCGACGCGCAGGTGCGTGCCACCGACGTCGGCCTCCTCGGCGGACGCACCGAGCTCACCATCCAGCTCGATGGCGCTGAGCAAGTACGCGTCTCCGCGCAGCTGCTCGGCCGCCACAACGTCTACAACATGCTCGCGGCGGCGGCGGTCGGGCATGCGCTCGGCGTCGCGCCTTCCACGATCGCGCGCGCGATCGGCTCGGTCAGCGCGCCAGAGCATCGCCTGGCGCCGATCCAGAATCCCGCCGCCGGAGTGGTCGTGATCGACGACGCCTACAACTCCAATCCGGATGGCGCCGCCGCTGCGCTCGAGGTGCTGCGCGATCACGCGGCCACGCGGCGATTGCTCGTCACCCCCGGGATGGTCGAGCTCGGGGAGCTCGAAGAGCAGCTGAACCGCCGCTTCGGGGAGCAGGCCGCGGCCGTCTGCGACCTCGTCGTGCTCGTTGGAGGCAGCCGTACGCAGCCAATCCACGAGGGTCTCATCTCCGCCGGCATGGCGAGTAAGGACGTCCACGTGGTCGCCGATCTCGCAGAGGCGACAGGTCTTCTCGGCCGGATCACGCGCGCTGGAGATGTGGTCCTCTTCGAGAACGATCTCCCCGACACCTACGCCGCAAACGGCCATCAATAGGCTTACGCACATGCCAGGCAGCGGACTTCGCGTCGGCGTCGCGTTCGGCGGCAGGTCGGTCGAGCACGATGTCTCCATCATCACGGGCCTGCAGGCCGTCGAGGTGCTGAGCGAGCGCCACCGCCCGCTGCCGATCTACATCTCGCGCTCGGGCAGCTGGTATGCCGGTGAGGAGCTGCGCGACATGGCCGCCTACCGCACCGGGGAGGCGCCGGAGGCCCCGGAGGTGAGCTTCGACCTGCACCGCGGCAGGCTCATGCCCCTCGGAGGCGGCGGGTCGCTGCTGCGCTCCGCGCGCAGGCCGGCGCCGATCGAGCTCGACGTGATCGTGCTGGCCACCCACGGCACCCAGGGCGAGGATGGATGCTTCACCGGGGCACTGGAGCTTGCCGGCCTGCCCTACGTGGGCCCGTCTGTGGGCGCTGCCGCCGCGGCGATGGACAAGATTCTCACCAAGGCGGTCCTCGCGGCCGCCGGTCTGCCCGTGGTGGATCACCTCGCGGTGCGGCGCGAGGAGTTCGAGCGCGATCCGGACGCGATCTGTGCGGCGATCTGTGCGCGCTTCCCTCTGCCTGTATACGTCAAGCCCGCAAGCCTTGGATCGAGCGTGGGCGTGAGCCGCTGCACCGAGTCATCGCAGCTGTTGGGCGCGCTCGAGCTCTGCTTCGAGCTGGATCGGGCCTGCATGGTGGAGCCTGCGATCGAGGGAGGCGTCGAGGTCAACTGCGCGGTGCTTGGCCGACCTGGAGCGAGCTCGCGCGTATCGGTCTGCGAGCAGCCGATCGCGGCCGAGCGCTTCCTCTCCTTCCAGGACAAGTACATGGGCGGCGGCAAGGCCAAGCAGGAGCCGGGGAGCTCGCCTGCCGCGGATAAGGAGCAGCGTGGCCACGCGGCCGGGTCGAGA
Organism: uncultured Actinomycetota bacterium; assembly: GCA_963757925.1. Taxonomy (GTDB): domain Bacteria; phylum Actinomycetota; class Thermoleophilia; order Solirubrobacterales; family Solirubrobacteraceae; genus Palsa-744. The sequence continues at coordinate 641,649 of CAVWTE010000009.1, read as the reverse complement.
GGCGCGAAGGCTGCCGAGGGCGCCAAGGGACCGGGAATGCAGAGCGCCCGCCGGCTGATTCCCGCGCCGATCCCCGAGCAGAGCACCGCGCGCGTGCAGCAGCTCGCCCGGCAGGCCTTCGAAGCGTTCGGCTGCGCGGGCGTGAGCCGGGTGGACTTCCTGATCGACGCCAATGGCGAGGTCTTCATCAACGAGTGCAACACGATCCCCGGGTCCTTCTCCTTCTACCTGTGGGAGCCGGCGGGCCTGCCATTCATCGACCTGATGGACGAACTGATCGACATTGCCTTCGCCGAGCAGGCGGAGAAGTCGAGAACGACCACCGTCTTTCAAACCAGCCTGCTCGCCGAACGAGCCGGCGGCGCGAAGGGCTGAAGGAGCAGCTATGGCTGGGAAGTCTGTCGTGGTTGCGATGGGAGGTTCCTCGCTCGAGCGCGAGATCAGTCTGCGTGGAGGCCACCGCGTCGAGCGGGCGCTGCGCGAGCTCGGCTACGAGGTGCACGGGCTCGACGTCGACGCGCGCTTCATCGAGACCATGCTGGAGCTGGATCCGGGCTTCGTGTTCATCGCGATGCACGGCCGCGGTGGCGAGGACGGCACGCTGCAGGAGCTGCTCCAGACCCTCTCGATTCCATACACGGGCTCCGACGTGCTCGCCTCGGCGTTGTGCATGGACAAGGTCCTCTTCAAGCGGATGCTGGTCCAACATGGAATTCCCACGCCCGACTTTCATTCGTTCAGCGAAATGGCGTTTCGCGAGATGGGCGGAGCGGGCACCTTTCCGCGTCTGCTGGACCAGCTCGGGATGCCGGTCGTGGTCAAGCCCGTCGCGCAGGGATCGGCGATCGGGATCAGGTTCGTGGAGTCAGCCGAGCAGTTTCCGGCGGCGATCCTCGGCGCCTTCGGCTATGGCGACAGGGTCCTCGTGGAGCGCCGGATCCCCGGCAGGGAGCTTGCGGTCTCGGTGATGGGGCCGGCGCAGAGTCCCGACTGCGCTGCCGATCGTAGAGCTGCACACGCCGGGAGGCTTCTACAGCTATGAGGCCCACTACACGATCGGCGGCGTGCGCCTGGAGGTGCCGGCGGCGCTGCCCGACGCCGTGGCAGAGCGCGTTGAGCAGGTCGCGTTGCGCAGCTACTCGCTGATGGGCTGCAGGGACTTCGCGCGGGTCGACGTGATCCTCGAAGAGGACGGGCAGCCGCAGGTGCTCGAGATCAACACGATCCCCGGGCTGACCGAGACGGGCATCACCCCGGCCGCGGCCGACGCCGCGGGCATGAGTTTCAACGAGCTGGTTGCCGAGATCGTGGCGCGCCCTACAGCCGCAGCCGCCCTATCACCTGGACGTTGAGCTTCAGCTGCACCCGGTTGAGCGAGCCGTAGAGGCTTGCCGTGCCGTTGGCGCCCGAGTAGCTGCCCGTCCCGTGATTGATCGTCAGCGAGCCCTTGAAGCTCACCCACTGCCCCGAGATATGCGGTGTGGCTGATGTGTACCCGCTGATCGAGCCGCCTTTGAGGTAGGCCACGAAAGGATCCCGTGACCTTGGAGAGCTTGACTGTGAGGTTGATGGCCAGGCCCGCGTCGAATGTCCCGGTGGCGCTGCCCTGCTCGGATATCGCGGCTCCGCCGCTCTTGCTGGAGAAGTGGAGGTGTCCTTGCTCTTTGACATAAGTCTCCGAAAGCGAGGATCTTGCACGCGGCGCCGTTGCGGCCGACGTCGCGGGCGGTGCGGCCGCGGCGCAGAGGTTCAGGGCGAACACGAAGAGCACCGCTGCGGCGTAGCGCCGCAGCGCGGCTACCATCGCTCGCTGCGTTGAAGCGCGGGGGTCGTCCATTGGTAATCCTCCTGTCTCTCCTCGATCCACCTTGTGGAATATTCACAACAAGACTACTGCGATCTGGCTACTTTGCCTATAGGCGACTGTTTCCGGTCGCTCGAGCCGGCTCATCGGCCGCCGGCGAGCGTTCTCCGGCCGCTGCGATGCGGGCTCTCGCAGGGACGATCGCGTACGCGATCGAGTGCTACTCGTTGCTCTGTGGTGCGGCCGCTGTGGGGCCGGTCTCTCGTCTATGGCAGGGCTGCGTGCCGCGTGCAAGCCGCCTTGCCTGTGAGCTTCCATAGAGCACGCCGATCACGTCCATCTCGATCGTCGCTTGTTCGAAGCGGAGAAGGTCGGCGCGTTCTCGTTCTCGCGCGCCTTTGCGGATGAGGCGCATGAATGCGCCGGCCGTCGATGTGTGCTCGGTGGCCAGATTTGGCGAGCTTGCCGGTGCGCCGGCGGGACAATGGTCAGAGGGAGCGCTCATATGCGCACGGCCGGTCCCCGTTCATGGATGGCAAAGCGGGGACCGGTGTGTCGGATTGGAGGCTGTTGTGATCGTACGTCCGTGGGCAAAGCGGCGCATCGGGGGAAGTCGCTAGTGCCACTCCGTACAAACTACGCGAACAGTACGTCCATTGGGAGTCGGCGGCATTCGGCGTGGCGGCGGCCGGTCTCCCCGCTCGCTGGAAGTCGCCGCCTCCGCCGGTCGGAACGGTCACGCCCCGCCGCGCACAGACGCCACGAGATCAACCTTCAGGAAGACAAAGACATGTTCAGGTCGGCCGCCGCTATGCGGCGATCGGCCAAGCGGGCGAAGCCATAGAGCCCAACAGGGGTGTACGGAGAGGGCGGGATTCGAACCCGCGATGGAGTTTTATCCCCATACTCGCTTAGCAGGCGAGTGCCTTCAGCCACTCGGCCACCTCTCCCGGAGGTCGGCAGCCAGTTTAGACCCTGAGCGGCCGCGGCGAAAACACGCAGCGCACCACGCTCAGCGACCTCGCGCCCAAGCGCCGGTGCGGCCGCCGGCTTAGGATGCGGATGTGGCCCGTTTCTTCGAGGACTTCAAGCGCCGGTTCACGCCGCGGCAGCGCGCCGTGATCGTCTCGCTTGCCCTATCCGAGTTCGGCCTCAAGATCGCTGCGGCTCGCGACATCCAGCGACGACCGGCCTGGGAGATCCGCGGAACGAAGTGGCTCTGGCGTCTTGCGCTGCTGGTCAACACATTCGGCCCACTTGGCTACTTCCTGCTCGGGCGCCGCAGGACCCACGCGAACTGAGCCGGTAGCCTTCAGAGGTCCCCCTGGAGGGGTGGCAGAGCGGTTGAATGCGGCGGTCTTGAAAACCGTTAGACGGGCGACCCCCGTCTCGAGGGTTCGAATCCCTCCCCCTCCGTTTTCGCCAGATTTGGCTCTGGGAAGCCGGTGTGTGGCTGGCCAAGTTGAGGCGCGCTCGTCTTGGCGTCCGCTGAGAACGGCTGGCGAGGGCTCCTACGTGGTGCTGGCTACCCCATCTCTACCCCAACTGAAGGAGATAGGAGACCGAGAGATGCCCCACGCGATGCCCGGGTAAGAGCACAACGTTCACGGCCTTCAACGCCCTCTCTGCTCGGTAGACTGAAGCCGTGAGTACAGCGAGAGCGAGCAAGCCTGCGGACCACGATCTGGTTGTCGCTCCTGACGGGAGCATTCCTGCCGATCAGCTTGAGCGCCTTGGCGTCTCGCCTGGCACCCATTTGCGCGTGGTTCAGACGAGTCCGCCTGGGACGCTCGCAGGATCGCTGCCGCAACTCCCGGATCTGACGTGGGAGGAGTTCGAGCAGGCGAGCGCGCTCACAACGCATGACCTCACCGCTACGTGAGGGTTCTCGCTGACTCGCACGCCGTCGTCTGGTACTTGCAGGGCTCAGATCGCCTGTCGGCTCGCGCCGCACAGGCATTCGCGGAGTGCGAGGAGACAGACGGCATCGTGGTCTCCATCGCCACTCTGGTCGATCTGTGGTACGTGACCCAGACGACACGCAAGCTGACTGACGCACACCTGGCCGTGGTGCGAAGCGCACTGCTGTCCTCGACGGTGTTCACCCTTCAGCCGATCGACCTAGCCGTCGTGGACGCCACGACCTCGATCGCACGATACCTGCTCGCCGACCCCTGGGACCGCTTCATCGTCGGGACCGCCAGTGCGCTGGCCCTGCCGCTGGTCACCAGAGACGAAGCCATCCACGACGCGCAGATCGTGCCGGTCATCTGGTGAGAAGCGCCCTGGGCACTGGCACGGGGAAAGCCGTCCAGAGTGGGGGTTGCGACGAGTCGGTAGCGTCTGCCGTACACGACAGGCGGGCAGGCGCCGCTCGGATCAGGGGCACGGCGCCTTTTGCCGTTTCTTCCGTCGCTTGCGCCGACGCTTCCGGTAGCGGCGGATGGCTTCCGCCAGGGCGATTACTTCAAGACCCCATTTAGGGGCCAGGACGACGATCGAGATGACGATGCAGGCTGTGGCCTGAGGCAGCGTCGGCATAGTCCATCCAGCATCCCTTGTCGCTCACGAGGTGCCAAGAGAGCAACCGCATGATGCAGTGGGGGAACGTTCATCCTCCGATCGGCGGCGGCAAAGACGCGGCTGGTAGGTCGATCGGCTGACGCCGGATGGCCGGGTTCCGACCGACGTGTTCCGTAGGGTCACGGCATGTTTCGCCGTCGAGCATCATCCGACCAGCCCAACATCCTTCTTGATCGGCTCGAACGCCTCGAAGCTGAGATGCAGGCGCTGCGGCGAGAGACCGCCGAGCAGCTCGCCGTCCACGATGACCTGATCGAGCTAGCGCTGATACACGCCATGCCCAACGCGATATATCGGGTCATTGATGGGGTTCGCGCTCAGGGTTGCCGAGTCAGCTACTCACGGGAGCCGCACGGCGACCTGTATGGCTCAATCCGCATTGAACATCCAACGGACGGGGTTCACAACTGCTCGATCAAGCTGCCGCTCTCCGATGATCCGGCCGAGCACCGGAAAATCGAAAGCGATATTGCGATACGGATGGGGCTGCCGATGCCCTGGCCCCAAGCGGCCTGACTTTGCTGCCGAAGCGGCGCACAAGGCACCTTGTGCGCCGTCACCACTGCTAAGAGTCCCTATCAAAATGCCTGCACCCCTGGACACGGCCGATGGCCTTCGCGGAGCGGCGTCCTCGGACCTCGACTTGGCTCCGCCAAGCCCCTTCGGTCCTGCGTCCTTGCTCCACTCGACCCTTGACCGCCCCAGCCGCACACGCATTTTGATAGGGACTCTTAGGATCGCCGCCCGACAGCTTTCGCTCGATGGTCCAGCTTCTGCCGTCACACTTGCTGCTGCCGAGGTTGACCTCGATCAGGCGACCCGTACCACCGGGTCCGCCGATCTGAGTTTGCTGCAACATGGTGGAGATCTGCTCGACCATGAGACGGCTGAACGAGCGGCCACTTGGCTGCTGGCGACGCTTCATCGCCCCACGGCCTTTATCAAACGTACGACGCCGTCGTATATCGTCGAGCTGCGGCTCCTTGAGACACTGGCCGCTGTGGTACCCGCGCTTGAGCTCCAAGGACAGCGCGCTGTTATCGACCGTCTCATGCGGTTGCCTGGCCAGCAAGGCCAGCCTTTCGCCGAAGCGTGGGCACGAATCGTCCGCGCGCTCGCTGACGGCGCATGGACAAGCGATACGGCGCTCCAAGCAGCCGAGGCTGCCAAGGAGCAACCTCCAGCGCTTCGGAGCGTGATCTTCAAAGTTGCCGCTCGATATGACTCCGAGATCCGAAGGCGCATCGAGCAGGAAGCGAAGGACGGCTCGGTCAACGCACTTTCAGCGATCAGCGACCTTTCCGAACTCTCACCTGACGCAGCAGCCGCAATCATCCAGCGGCTCGCTGGTGAAGTGACGCAAGAGATCGATGAAGCACATGCCGGGGCAAGGTCCTTCGGCGGATATGAGCCCAGCCATCCGCTCACGCTGCTGAATATTTGGCATCCCTATGCTGCTCAGTGGGATCCGCTGCTCAGGATGTTGGCTGACGACACGGTGTGGCCAAGAACAAAGCGCTCAGCGCTAGAGGCGATATTGGGGGCGGTTGAGCGAATTCCCGCGGAGATACTGGTTCGGTTGAGGCCAATAGCTGCCTCCCTCGCATCGGCAACAAGAGATGCCTGGGCCGACCCCTTCGACGCCGAAAAGGATCGCGTGGTCCCGCGAGCTGCATCGCGGTGGCGACCGACGCGGTAGACAAAGGGCAGGCGGCAGGCTTCGTGCTCGACCTACTCGCCAGCAGTCCACGTCACCGCAGGTGGGCAGCCGAACTCGCCCGTCGCAGACACAACGCGGCAGACCTGGGTCTCCTGTGCGGCATGACCACAGATCGAGACCCATTGACTCGCGGTGCCGCCGCGATGGCGCTCGCCTGGCTCGTCGCGCGCTCCATCGGAGGGACGATGACCGTTCGTGCTCTAGAACGGTGCCTCGAGGACCCCGGGACACAGGTCCCAGCAAGCATCGCGGCGGCACTCGCCGACAGCCAGCAGAACTCGGCGGATGGACACCGGTTGCTCACCCGCCTACAGGACCATCCGTCCGCCACGGTCCGCCGCCTGTCCGCCAAAGCCAACCGCTCGCGGCGACAGCGCTAGGATGCGGGGTCCGGTGCCGCCGCTGCGAGCGGGCGTTTCCTAAGAGCGCCTAACAGAATGAGTTTTGGAGTTTTTGGTGGCAGATGAGGGCGCAGCCGATTGTGAGGAAGGCTTCGTGGATGTCGTCTCGGCGGTCGTAGCGTCGATCGAGGCGGCGGTGCTGGTGCAGCCAGGAGATTGTGCGCTCGATGACCCATCTTTCTTTGCCGAGTCCTGAGCCGTGAGAGGTCTTGCGCTTTGCGATACGCGGCGTGATGCCGCGCTCGCGGAGCGCTTCGCGGTGTTTGCGGCTGTCGTAGGCACGGTCGGCGAGCAGAGCTTTGGGCCTGAACTTGCCGTGGCGACCAGTCGGCGGGACGCGATCGACGAGCGGCAGGAGCTCGGTGATGTCGTTGCGGTTCGCGGCCGTCAGGGTCACGGCCAGGGGCGTGCCCCGGCCGTCGCAGATCACGTGGTGCTTTGAGCCCGGCCGGCGCCGATCGACGGGCGAGGGGCCGGTCTTGGCGCCCCCCCTTTGGCCCGCACATGCGAGCTGTCCACCACCGCACGGGACCAGTCCAGCTGGCCAGCGTCTTGCAATTCATCCAAGAGCACGTGGTGCAGGCGCTCCCAGACCCCCGCTTCATTCCAGTCCCGCAGCCGACGCCAACACGTCATCCCCGACCCGCAGCCCATCTCCTGCGGTAGATCCTCCCACGGAATGCCCGTTTTCAGCACGAACAGGATGCCTGTCAGGGCCTGCCGGTCGGGCACACGCTTACGCCCCGGATATCGAAACCGCCGCTCCACGTGCGGCAACAACGGCTCGATACGAGCCCACAACCCATCACTGACCAAAGGTTTCGCCATAGACACCGTCTACGACAACAGCATCCCAAAACCTCTTTTTGTTAGGCGCTCTAAGGGCCACTTGCTCGGTGGTGACGTATTGCAAGGTGATCTGCGGGAGGCCGAGGTCCGCCAGGGCCGAACAGCAGGACGGGAAGATCAGCATCGGCCGCATCGCCATGCCCCAATTGCTCCCTGACTGACTGGACAGCGGCGACGAGTCGATCGCGCCCGTCATATGTCTCGGTTGTCGCGTCATCCTGGAAGCGTCGCCAGGCTGCCACAACCTGTGGACTGCCATGCAGCGCTATCCGCGAGACCGCTGAGGCATAGCGGGCCAGGGGCATCGGAAGCTGTGCCCGCCGCAACGTCGGCAATAGCGTCGATGGCGTCATTGACTGCCTGCGCAAGTAGCTCATCCGAGTGCGAGCGTCGCTCATTGCGACGGGTCAATAGCGCCGTGAGCGTCGCTCCAAGAACAACGCCGACGAGCCCGACTATCGCGGCGGTGCTGGCATCCATCTGGCGGATTATGGATGCGCGGGCCGACGTGCCGAGCCGCCGAAGCGCTGCACAGGCGCCTGGTGCGACTGAGAGCGGCCCTTTACAGCACCGCTTCCGGCGGTGCGGGTCGTTGATGGGCTTCATAGCGCTTGACGTTCTGATGGATCGCGAAGATGACGCTTTCGATCAGCGCTAGGTACTCGTCTACCTGCTTGGGGGTGATGTCACGGCGAGGCCCGTGAACTGCGAGATTACGCATGACGATGACGCCCTCGATCGCATTGACCGTCAGCCGGTTTATGAGGCCCCGATCGGCTGCGAGTTGCATCAGCTGAGCGGCCCCGGCATCGTCGGGCGGCGCGTCGCCGGTCGCTTCGAGGGCGCCTCGTAGCTCCTGTTCAACGAGACCGAACGCCTCGGCAATGACCATCTCAGGGACTTGCGATGCGAGGCTTGTGAGGTCGGGTGCTTCGGCGTGGGCGGGTACCGGGATGCCTGCCTCGCCGAGCGTGGCCTCGACCTTCGACGCAGCGCGGTCGAAGTCGGCCTTGATGGGGCCAGCCTCGATATGACGCAGGCGGTCGGTCAACAAGGTCTTGAGCTGATCACGGAAGACGACCGCGATGCAGACGACGGCCGCCGGCCAAGCGAGTGAGCCGACAAGCGATGCAATGAACTGCTTGATGTCCACAGTTGATGCCCCCGGCCTCGCGAGTACAGGAACATATGTTTGCATCGCTCGCGGCGGCAAAAGTTCTATGTATCGCGCCTTTCGCCGAAGCGCTGGGTGTGCAGCTCTCGAATGCGCTTCCACACAAGGTACGTTTTCGAGGATCGTCCCTCGCTCCCCGTTGCCCGAGGTCTTTGCGGTCCCCCCGGCCTGAAATGCGCGCTCGACGCTAGAGGAGGGTCGAGAGCACCGGCGCCGCGGCCGCAGGCCCTGCCGCCTCGCACCCGGGGCTGCTTGCCATCAGCATGTCGCTCATGGTGACCTGCCCGACCAGCCGCCCGCGCTCGTCGATCAGCAGGATGGGGTCGTGGCGGTGTTCGAGCGGGCGCGCGAGCGACTTGCGCGCAAGCTCTTCCATCGGGGTCCCCGCTGGCAGGCGCAGGCAGTAGCGATCGGCGATCCGCGTCACCGGCCGCTCGCCCCAGAGGGCGTAGCCGAAGCGGTGGCCGAGGACCGTGAGCAGCCTGTAGCGGGTGATGAGCGCGAGCGGCCGGTGCTCGCCGTCGACGATCGTCAGGCTCTCGAGCTCTGGCAGAGCCATGAACCGCTTGCGTGCCTCGTCGGCGGTCGTCTGCGGCGGGATCGTGACCGGCCGCGATCCATGTGTGAGGTCGCGACGCGGTACCTGCTCGCTGGCGGACAGGTCCACCGTGGGCCACGGCGGGGCAGGGCGGGCCAGGAGGTAGCCCTGGCCGTATGAGATGCCGAGGGCTCTGATCACCTCGAGCTCGGGCTCTGTCTCTATGCCCTCGGCGACGATCTCCGCGCCGGTTCGCTGTGCATAGCCTGTGAGTGCGTCTATCAGCAGGCGCTGGGAAGGGTCGCGATCGATGCCGCGGACGAGCGTGCGGTCGAGCTTGAGCAGGCTCGGCGCCAGCGCGATCACCTGGCGCAGATTGGAGTAGCCGGCGCCCATGTCATCGACGGCCAGCGTGATGCCGCAGCCAAGCAGGGGGTCGAGGTCGGCACGCAGGGTGCCCATGTCGGTGATGAGGCTCTCCTCGGTCAGCTCGACGATCAGCCGCTCGGGGTGCCCGTCGCGCAGCAGGCGGCGCGTGCGGGGATCGTGCAGCGCAAGCGCCGAGAGGTTGACGCTGAGGCGAGTGCCCTCGGGAAGCTCGCCGAGCAGCGCCAGCGAGCGGCGCAGGCACGCAAGTTCGAGCTCGACCCGCATCCCGAAAGGCTCAGCTCTGGCAAGCCATGTCGCCGGGCTCGAGGGCCCCGGCCCGATGAACCGCGAGAGTGCCTCGAAGGCGTGAATGCGGCCGGCCGCAAGATCGACGATCGGCTGCACGACGATCTCGATCGCCTCTGCGTCGATCGCCTCTCGCACGTGTCTGCGCTTGATCTGCTCCTCGTTGTCGATGCCCTCCGCGAACACCACCACCTGACCCTTGCCTCCGCGCTTGGCGGCGCGCAGCGCCACGTCCGCCTCGCGCAGCAAGGTGACCCAGTCCTCGCGCTCCCGATGGCTGCAGGCGACGCCGATCGAGGCGCTGATCGGCGCCGGTTGAGCGAGCAGCACCTGCAGCACGTTCCGTCCAAGCGACTGCGCTCTCTCGGCCGGCACGAGCGCGGCGAACTCATCGCCCCCGAGCCTGCCGACGATTCCATCTGGGCTCACCGCCCGCCCAAGGCGCTCCACGGCGCTGCAGAGCAGCTGGTCTCCCGCAAGGTGTCCGCGGCGCTTGTTGAGCAGGCCGAAGTCGTCGAGATCGATCATCACGACACCCCACAGACACCCCCGCCTGGCGCCCTGCAGGCGCGAGGTCGCTGCGCGGGTGAAGGCGGCGCTGTTGAGCGCCCTGGTCAGCGGGTCGATGTTCGCCTCCTCGCGCGATCTGGCAAGCAGCCGCTCGAGAACGCGCACGAGCGTGCTCAGTGCGAGTGCGGCGAGCGCGAACTGCAGGCAGGAGAAGCCGCGCTCGTGACCGAGCGGGATTGCGAGCGTGACGCCGAGCGCTGCGCCGAGTCCGAGATCGACCTCATGAGACCCCTTGGTCAGCGTGGCGAGCAGCAGGACGAGCAGGAACGGTGCGCTCAGCGGGCAGGCCATCCCGCCACCGAGGCCGATTACGAGCGCACCGGCAAGGGCGCTGCCGCAGGCCAAGCCGAGTCGCCATGTGCCGGCATGGGTTGGCGCGAGTGTGAGCACTGCGACGAGTGCGAACAGCACGAGCGTGCCGAGCAACGCCGCCGCCGGGTGCGGGAGGGTCGAGAAGCGCAGGAGCACATACGTGGCCATCAGCGCGACGAGGCCAAGCTGCGCGCATGCCTGCGTGCGAGCGTCGAAGACGGTGGCTGGCGGCCTGGTGTTGTCGAAGAGCTTTGGCATCCGTGCCTGCCCTTGATGGGCCAAAGCTCGCATCGGCACGAAGCGGAGTGTCTTCAAGCCGCGGTAACAGCTTGAACACAGCGTTCAGCCAGTTGGTCAGCGCGGCGACTCGCCGCTGTCTGCCAGCACCGCGAAGACGATGTGGCTGCGGGCCACGGCAAGGAAGCGGTGGTTCTCGATCGGGCCACCGTCCAGGGGTGCCACGGTGGCTTCGGTGAGCGTGAGGAAATCGCGCTCGGAGGCGTTCAGCATGTCCGACACGCGGCTCCTGAAACCGTCTCTGGCCAGAGTGACGTAGCCCTCGATCCTGTGCTTGGCGGTCTCCACCCTGATGCGTTCGCGGCGGTGGTCGATCGAGCTCTGGTCCTCCCGCTCGGTCGAGGCCGGCACGTTGTCGCTTGCGGCGGCCGGCGCAAGCGCCGCGGCGCTCCACGGAGGGGAGTCGACGACCGGCTGACCGGGGAGCAGCGGCTCTGGCGGATCTGGTGGGGTCAGCGTCATGGGGCTAGCCCACCCGCTCGGCGTGCTCGTGCAGGCGCTCCTCAGAGGAGCTGGCCTGCAGCGCGAGCCCCGCGCGTACGAGCGGTCCCCTGCCGCCCCGGCCGTTGGTGGGGCGGTTTCGCTCCTCGCGAACGATATACAGGGGACGGTGCTTGACCTCGTCGTAGATGCGGCCGACGTACTCGCCAATCACGCCGAGCGCAATCAGCTGGATGCCGCCGAGCAGCAGGATCGCGATCGTGAGCGAGCCGAAGCCGGGCAGGTAGGAGCCGGCGAAGTGCAGCGCGACCACGACCGGTATCGCGATGAAGGCGATCGTGGCGGAGATGAGGCCGATGTAGGTCGCAAGCTGCAGCGGCAGGTGCGAGAAGGAGGCGATCGCATCCAGCGAGAAGCGCAGCATCTTGCGCAGCGTGTACTTGGTCTCGCCTGCTGCCCTGGCGTCGCGCTCGTAGGAGATCGCCGTCTGTGAGAAGCCGACCCACACGGTCATGCCGCGCAGGAAGCGTGAGCGCTCGGTCATCGACAGCAGCGCATCGAGCGCCTTGCGGTCGAGCAGCCTGAAGTCGCCCGAGTTGGGCTCGAGGTCGACCTGGGCGAGCTTGCCGAACAGTCTGTAGAACAGCGAGGCGGTGGCGAGCTTGAAGGCGGTCTCTCCGTCGCGCTCCCTGCGCACTGCGTAGACGACGTCGGCGCCTTCGCGCCAACGGGCGAGCATCTCCGGGATCAGCTCCGGCGGATCCTGCAGATCGGCGTCGATCATCGCCACGACGTCGCCGATCGCGTGCTCCAGGCCGGCCGTGAGCGCCGCCTGGTGGCCGAAGTTGCGCGAGAGGTGAACAACGCGGATGCGCGGGTCGCGCTCGGCGATGCGGTCAAGCCGCTGCGGAGTGGAGTCCGCGCTGCCGTCGTTTACGAGGATCAGCTCGAAGTCGTGGTCTGCGATCGCGGCGGTCGCACGCTCCACGAAGGCGTCGATCAGCTCCTCCTCGTTGTACACGGGAGCGACGACACTTAGCAGTGTGGGTGTGCGTTGCAGAGGCGCGTTCGACATGCCAGACCTCGAAGCTGGTTAAGTTGGGACCATGAGAAGACTAGGGGACATGGCAACTCTTGCGCTGCGCATGCCCATTGTTGAGCAATTCTTGAAGTTCGGGATCGTTGGCGTGAGCAACACGCTGCTGACCTTCGTGGTGTTCACGATCCTCGTAAAGGTGGTCGGGTTGTGGTACGTCGCTGCCTCCGCGGTCGGCTTCGTGGTGGGTGCCTGCAACGGCTTCCTGCTCAATCGCAGCTGGACCTTCCGCGGGCACAGCGGGGGCTCGAGCGCCGCGCTGCGCTGGACGGTGGTCCAGGGCTGCGGGCTGCTTGCCGACCTCGGCCTCATCTACCTATTCGTCACCGGCGCGGGGCTGCCAAAGCTCGTGGGCCAGGCGTTTGCGATCGTGCTGGTCGTGGGAGCGACCTTCTTCGTGAACCGGACCTGGACCTTCCGGATGCACCTCTCCGAGCAGCCGGCTTCGGCTGCTCCCACGCGGTAGCAGCTCGGCGCGCGAGGGGCCGCGCCCGCCCGTCGCCGGACCATGCCTTGAAATAAGTTTTGGCATGCCATAACATCAATTCATGGCCGCCACAGACATCACTCGCTCGCCCGCTGTCGAGGACTACTGCAAGGCGATCTACACGCTGCAATCCCGCACCGGGGCGCCGGTCTCCACCAATGCGCTCGCCGAGCGCCTGGCAATCACCCCCGGATCGGTGTCGGCGATGGTTCGTCGCCTGGGCGAGCTCGGCCTCACCGAGCACGTGCCCTACAAGGGCGTGGAGCTGACGAAGCGCGGCAGAAGGGTCGCTCTGGAGGTGATCAGGCACCACCGCCTGATCGAGCTGTTCCTGGCCAAGACGCTCGATATGCCATGGGACAGGGTCCACGACGAGGCCGAGGTGCTCGAGCATGTGATCTCCGAGGAGCTCGAGCAGCTGATCGCCGCCAAGCTCGGCGAACCGACGCTCGACCCCCACGGAGACCCGATCCCGAGCGCGGAGCTCGAGCTGGAGGAGCACCCCACGCAGGCGCTTGACAGCTTGAGGGATGGCCAGGAGGGCACCTTCGTGCGCGTCTCGGACTCCGATCCAGAGATGCTCCGCTACCTGAGCGCGCAGGGGATATTGCCCGGGGTGCGACTGCGGGTACTGGAGCGTCAGCCCTTCGGCGGCCCGTTGCTGGTCAGCTTCGAAGGCGTCGAGCAGGCGATTGGCGGCCTCTTGGCAAAGGCCATGAGGGTCGAGGTGCAGCCGCCGCTGCACCCGGCCGTCGGTTCGGACGCCGAGCATCTGCAGGAGGCCCGGTGACCCCGCCGCCGGCTCCGAGCAGCGGCGGCGCCGAGGCGGCGGTCGCGCTGCCGCCTGGGGCGCTTTCCGCCCCGACGGCGGAGGCGCTCGTTCCGAGCCGGCTGGAAGCGCTCCTGCAGCGCGGCAGGTTGCGCGCGACGCTTGCGATGCTCGGCCCGGCGTTCGTGGCCGCCGTCGCCTACGTGGACCCCGGCAACTTCGCCACGAACGTCGAAGGCGGCGCGAGGTTCGGCTACGGCCTTCTGTGGGTCGTGCTGGCAGCGAACCTGATCGCAATGCTGATCCAGTATCTCTCCGCGAAGCTCGGGATCGTCACCGACCGCAACCTGCCGGAGCTCTGCCGCGAGCGCTACCCGAAGACGCTGTCGCTCGCGCTCTGGATCCAGGCCGAGGTGATCGCGATGGCGACCGACATCGCCGAGTTCCTCGGCGCCGCGCTCGGTCTGAACCTGCTCTTCGGGGTGCCGCTGCTGCCCGCGGGGCTGATGGCAGGCGCGATCGTGTTCGCGATCCTGGCGCTGCAGGTGCACGGCGTTCGCCGCTTCGAGCTCGCGATCGTGGCTCTGCTCGGCATCATCTTCCTCGGTTTCCTCTATGAGGCGCTACGGATCGGCCCCTCGGCCCGTGGTGCGGCCGAAGGGCTCGTGCCCTCGCTCGGCGGTGGCGACGCCGTCTACCTGGCGATCGGGATCATCGGCGCGACCGTGATGCCACACGTGATCTACCTGCATTCCGCGCTCACCAACGGGCGCATGCCGTGCCGCGACGATGAGGAGCGCAGCCGGGTGTTGCGCTTCGAGCGCCTGGACGTCTTCATCGCTCTCGGGCTCGCCCGGCGTCGTGAACATCGCGATGCTTGCCGTCGCAGCCAAGATGCTGCACGGCAGCGGGCACGACGGGGTGAGCTCGATCAGCCAGGCACACGCCGCCTTCGGCAGCCTCATCGGCGGTGGGGCGGCGCTCGCCTTCGCGATCGCGCTGCTGGCCTCCGGCGCCTCCTCTTCGAGTGTCGGCACATATGCGGGCCAGGTCGTGATGTCTGGCTTCGTGGGTCTGCGGATCCCGCTGCTTGTGCGCCGGGCGCTCACGATGGCGCCTGCGATCGTGATCCTCGCGATCGGCGTCAACCCGACGAGCGCGCTGGTACTCAGCCAGGTCGTGCTGTCGTTCGGGATCCCCTTCGCACTGATCCCGCTCGTGCTGCTGACAAGCAACCGCGAGGTGATGGGCGTCCACGTCAACGGCCTTGCGACGACCGTCGCGGCGTTCGCGTTCGGCGGCTTGATCGTTGCCTTGAACATGTTCCTACTGGCACAGCAGCTGCTTTAGTAACTACGGCGGCACGCACTCGACCACGGAGGACCTTCGCGAACCGTTGTATTGTCAACTTGTCAAGGTCGCGATACCTGGGCGCGCCGACAGAGAGGTGCCGCATGGAGGATGCTGGGATCGAGGAGCCGCAGGTTGCGCGATGGGCTTCCGCCTCATGGGTGAAGCGGATGAGTCCGCTGGCTGACCAGCGTCATCACGTGGAGGCACTGGAGGTCGTCTCGGATCTCCTGCTTGGCATCGGCGAGGGTTCGCCGCCGGACGCATTCTTCAGCAGCCTCTGCGAGGCGATCTGCCGCCTGGCCTCGATGCGGCGCGCGATCCTGTTTCGCTACGACCCCGTTCGGCGTCGAGTGCGTGCCGTGGGCGCGCACAACCTCGACATCGATCGCTTCACCGACCTGTTCGTGACCGTCGACTCGGTTCCGATCGCGCGCCAGGCACTCGCCCAAGATCGCGTCCTCGAGGTCGTGGGCGCAGAGGACTTCGACATCCCGCAGTCGCTGCGGGAGCTGCTCGACGGGCTGCTGATCGTCTGCACCCCGATGGCGGCCGCGGGACGCTACGTCGGCGTGGTCTTCAGCGAGCGCGACCCCGCCTACCCGGAGATGAGCGACGAAGAGCGCCACCTGCTCTGGACGCTCGGCAAGGCGATCGCGATGGCCTCGGTCGCTCGGCGTGCGACCGCTTACGACGAGCGCAACCGCCAGCTGCAGCATCGCATCGACCTCGCGCGCGAGATCCACGAGGGCGTCGTGCAGCGCCTGTTCGGGGTCTCGCTCGTGCTCTCGGGCGAGGAGCCGCTCGATCGCGAGACCCAGCAGCGCTGCGCCGAGGAGGTCCACGCGGCCCTCGGCGAGCTGCGCGCTGCGCTGCAGCGGCCGCTCGGTCGCTCCTCCCCGCCAACCGCTGTCACCTTCTTTGAAGAGCTCCATCGTCTCCGGGGCCTTCATCCAGATCTGCAGATCGAACTGCTGGGGGAGCCGCAGGAGGTGCCCGCGGAGCTCGAGGCGCTTGCGCAGTCGATCCTGGTGGAGGCGGTGCGAAACGCGGTCAAGCATGCCGCCGCCCGGCGCATCGACGTGCGCCTGGGCGCCGACCCGGATGCCTTCACGCTGGACATACGCAACGAGTGTCATGGCGCGGGCAACGGGCCCTCCCGCAGCGGCATCGGCCTGCGCCTGGCAACGCTCGAGGCGCTCCAGCACGGCGCGGTGCTCGAGTACGGGCAGTGCAGTCCGGGCATATGGCAGGTTCGGCTCGTGGCGTCGAGCGCATGAGCGCGCAGGCCCCGCACCGATCGAAGGACGAGGAGGACGAGGTCCTCGGCGCTCGGCGCCTGCGCGTGCTGGTCGTGGACGACCACGATGTCGTGCACTGGGGCTTTCGGTTGATGCTCGGCCAGCAACCATGGGTCGAGCGCTGCCTGAGCGCGCACACGGGCACCGAGGCGATCGAGATGTGCCGCCGCTATGAGCCGCACGTCGCGCTGGTCGACCTCTTCCTCGGCGGCGAGTCGGGTCCTGAGGTGTGCGAGCGGCTGCGCGCCCAGGCCCCTGCTCCGCGGGTGCTGCTGCTCTCCGGGGCCGGCCGGATCTCTCCGCGGGCGGCGCGTGCCGCCGGCGCTGCGGGCTTCATCTCCAAGGACTCTCCCGCCAGCGAGATTGCACGCGTGGTCAAGCTGGTCGGCGCGGGCAGGACGGTCTTCAGCGAGGCGCCGTCCAACCCGGAGGTACCTGCGCTTACCGAGCGCGAGAGCGAGATCCTTGCGCTGATCGCAGGCGGTGCGACCAACCGCGAGATCGCAAGCACGCTGTTCCTCTCGCCTCACACCGTCAAGGAGCACACCAGCGCGCTCTATCGCAAGCTCGGCGTCCGCAACCGGGCGCAGGCGGTCCAGCGCAGCCAGCGCCTGGGCCTGCGCAGCTAGCCGCAGACTGCGCTCACCCCCGATCGAACGGATCACCCCCCCATTTGGGGGGCATTAGATGACTTGACCTTGCCGACGCCGCTGCGATCGCGCAAGCTGCCCAGGCACCGAGATTTGGCATCCGGGCCTGCACCGGAGCCGCGCCGGCGAACCTCGCAAGGCAGCGGTCCGAGCAAAGCCACGGGGCGTCGCACTGACGCCGCGCATGGATGCGCCAAGCTCTGTCGGTCCTGGACCCGGACCGTCAGAGAGAGACCCCCCGGTCTCTCCTCCTCGGGGTGGTGGGGTGGTCTTCGGACCACCCCACCACCTGTTTTTTACGCCGCGCGAGCACAGTCCGCTCGCTGCGGGCGAGCGAGCACCTCCTTGCTTCCCCCGAAGGCACCGGATCACCCCCCGAATGGGGGGCGCTTTCGCTTACGCGCTTGCCGGTTGTCCGCCCGCCCTGGATCGTGATCTCGTGCCGAACGCTGCGCCCACAGTGCACTCTCACCCATGCGGCCCCGTCGCCGGCCTCTTCCCGGGCCAGGGCAGCCAGGTCCCGGACATGCGCGAGGCGGTCGCGCGGCTGGCTCCCGAGCTGCTTGCGCAATGCCTGGAGCTCGTGGGAGAGGACCCGTTCCCGCGGGCCTCGCAGAGCACCCGCTTCGCGCAGCCCGCGATCTTCTGTGCGAGCGTGGCCTCGTGGATCGCCGTGCAACAGGCGGTCGAGGCCGGAGAGCTCGACGCCGCCTGGCTTCCGAGTGTCTTCGCGGGCCACTCGCTGGGCGAGATCGCGGCGCTCGTAGCGTCCGAATCGATCACTGCGCAGACGGGGCTTGCGCTCGCGGTGCGCCGCGGGGAGCTGATGGCCCGGGCGGGCGAGCACGACGGCGGGGGTGGCCTCATCGCCCTGCTCGGCGCAAGCCGGGAGCAGTGCGATGAGCTTGCCGTGCAGCACGAGGCGAGCCTTGCCAATGACAACGCGCCCGGACAGCTCGTGCTGGCCGGCTCTCGCGAGCGTCTGCGTGAGCTCGTCTCTGTGGCCCGCGCCAGCGGTCTGCGCGCGATCGCACTCGACGTTGCGGGAGCATTTCACTCGCAGGCGATGGCGAGCGCTGTGGAGCCGTTCCGGGATCTGCTCGACGGGGTGGAGGTCTCGACTCCCCGCGTGCCGGTGATCTCCTGTGCGAGCGCAAAGCCGATCGCCGACGTGCGCACAGAGCTTGCGCAGGGGATCGTTGCTCCCGTGCGCTGGCGCGAGACGATGCTCCGGCTCGCAGACGACGGGGCGCTCGAGTTCCTCGACATGGGACCAGGCAAGGTGCTCGCTGGCCTCGTGGGTCGCAACCTGCCGCAGGCCGCTGGCATCCAGGCCGCCGAGCTGGTGGCCGCCCCCGGGAGCGTGGAAGTTGCGGCCTGATGGCGGCATGCTCGAGCAGGGTCTGCGCGGAGTCGCGGCGCGCGGCGCGATGACCCGCACCGCTGGCATCGTCGGGCTTGGCACCGCACTTCCGCAGACGCGCGTGACAAACGCCGAGATCGCAGGCCGCCTCGGGCTTGCAGACGGCTGGATCGAGCGGCGTACCGGGATCCGCGAGCGCCGCTATGCGGCGCCCGGCGAGCGTGTGAGCGACCTTGCGAGCGCCGCTGGGCGCGCCGCGCTCCTGGACGCCGGCATCGAGGCGAGTGAGATCGACCTCGTGCTCGTGGCGACGCTTGCGCCCGACGAGATCACGCCGCCCGTCGCCCCGATCGTGGCGCACGCCCTCGGCACCGAACAGGCAGCGGCTGTCGACATCGGCGCCGCCTGCTCGGGCACGATCGCGGCGCTCGCGTTTGCGACCGCATGGATCGAGGCGGGCCGCGCCCGGAACGCGCTCGTGATCGGCGCGGAGATCCTCTCGCGCTTCGTGGACCCGGACGATCGCCGCACCGCGCCGCTGTTCGGCGATGCGGCCGGTGCGCTCGTGCTCGTCGCTGAGGCCACGGGGAGCATTGGCCCGGTGCTGCTCGGCAGCGATGGCGCCGCCGCGCAGACGATCCAGGCCACGCGCGAGCGGGGAGTCCTGGAGATGGAAGGACACGAGACCTTCCTGCGCGCGGTCCATCTGCTTCACACCGCAACGCGGCGCGTTCTCGAGATCGCCGATCTCAGCCTGCAGGAGATCGACCTGTTCGTCTACCACCAGGCCAACTCGCGGATACTCGCCTCGGTGGCCGACCGGCTCGGCCTCGGGCGCGACCGCGTGTACGACTGCATCGAGCAGACCGGCAACACGAGCGCCGCGAGCGTGCCGCTTGCGCTTGCAAGCGCGCGCGAGCAGGGCCTCCTGAAGCCGGGCGCAAAGGTCGTGCTTGGTGCCGTCGGCGCCGGCTTGACATGGGGAGCGGCGGTCGTGGAGTGGGGCTCATGAGCCGCTCGCAAAGCGGATGTGCGCTCGTCACGGGCGGCTCGCGTGGGATCGGAGCGGCGATAAGCGCTGCGCTTGCGGCCGAGGGCTGGCCGGTCGCCGTCAACTACAGGAGCGACGAGGCGGCTGCCGCGGCGAGCGTCGCCGCGATCGAGCAGGCGGGTGGAGCGGCGCTCGCGCTGCAGGCCGACGTGACCGACCCCGAGCAGGTGCGAAGCGCCTTCGAGCGCCTGGAGTCGCAGCTCGGCCCGGTGCTCGTGCTGGTCAACAACGCGGGCGTGCGCGCGGATGACCTGGCGCTCAGCATGCAGGACGCCGAGTGGTCGCGCGTGATCGAGACCAACCTGACCGCCGCCTTCCGGCTTACGCGCATGTCGCTGCGCGCCATGATCAGGGCGCGCTTTGGGCGTGTGATCAACCTTGCCTCGGTCGTCGGTCCGAGGGCCAACCCGGGCCAGAGCAACTACGCCGCGGCCAAGGCGGGGCTGATCGGGATGACCAAGACGATCGCGGTAGAGGTCGCGCGCCGCGGGGTGACGGTCAACGCGATCGCACCGGGCCTGATCGAGACGGACATGACCGCCGGCCTCGAGGGCAGCCTGCTGGCAAACGTGCCGGCGCGGCGGGCTGGCACGCCCGCGGAGGTCGCCGCCTGCGCGCGCTTCCTGGCCTCCGAGCAGGCCGGCTATGTGACGGGAAGCGTGCTCTACGTCGACGGTGGTCTTGGCGCATGAGCGCGCACCGAACCGCAGCGCCGGCGGCGGCCAGAGCAATCTCAAAACCAAGCAAAGGAGCAGCGATGAGCACAGTCGCAACAGAGGAGCAGGTCGAGCAGGTGGTGATCGAGGCGCTCGCGAGCTTCGGCGCCGAGCGTGCCGATATCGATCGCGAGGCGACCTTCGAGGCGCTGGACGTCGACTCGCTCGACCTGGCCGAGCTTGCCCAGATCGTTGAAGAGCGCTTCGGCGTGGAGCTGCGTGGCTCCGACGTAGCCAACGTCAAGACGGTCGGCGATGCGGTGAGCCTGATCGCCGACCGGATCTCCTGAAGGCGTGACCCAAAAGAGCTCATCTGAGGACCGGATCGTCGTCACCGGAGTCGGCGCCGTGACGCCGCTTGGCGTGGGCGCGCGGGCGCTGCACGAGCGCTGGAGCGCGGGCGTCTGCGGGATCGTGGACGGCGAGGCGCCGTGCGCGGAATTCGATCCGCGCGAGCTGCTCTCGGCCAAGGAGGCGCGCCGCGCCGACCGCTTCACCCAGCTGGCGATAGCCGCCTGCGAGGAGGCGCTGCTCGACGCGGGCTGGCGTCCCGGTGGCAAGGACGGGCTCCCGCTCGATCCAAGCCGGGTCGGCTGCGTCCTCGGGACCGGCATCGGTGGCATCCAGACGCTCGTGGACGGCCAGGACATGCTGCGCGAAAAGGGCCCGGAGCGGGTTCCGCCGCTCTCGGTGCCGCTGATGATGAGCAACGCGGGTGCCGCCGCGCTCTCCCTGCGCCACGGCCTGTGCGGCCCCTCATTCGCGGTCAGCACCGCGTGCGCCTCCGGTGCTCATGCGATCGGGACGGCGATGCGGATGCTGCAGGCAGGCGAAGCCGACGCGGTGATCGCGGGCGGCTCCGAGGCCGGCCTCACGCCGCTTGCAAGGGCCGCGTTCGGTGCCCTTGACGCGCTCTCCAGAAGCGGCGTCTCGCGCCCCTTCGACGCGCGCCGCGACGGCTTCGTGATGGGTGAGGGCGCCGGGGTGCTCGTGATGGAGCGCGAGAGCGAAGCACGGGAGCGCGGAGCCCGCGTGCTTGGAGCAATCAGGGGCTACGGGGCGACCTCCGACGCCCACCACATAACCGCTCCGCGCGAGGACGGCGCAGGGCAGGCCCAGGCGATGCTCGTGGCGATGGCCGACGCGGGGCTCTCCGCCGAGCAGATCGACTACGTAAATGCCCACGGCACCTCCACGCCGCTGAACGACCGCGCCGAGACGCTTGCGATAAAGCGCGCCCTTGGCGATCACGCCACACAGATCCCAGTCTCCTCGACCAAGTCGGCGATCGGGCATCTGCTTGGCGCGGCGGGTGCGGTGGAGGCGGTCGCGACACTGCTTGCGCTGCGCGACCGGATCGCCCCGCCGACGCTCGGCTTCGAAGAGGCCGAGGAGGGGCTCGACCTCGACTACGTCGCGGGCGCCGCCGCGCGTCCGCTTGCCCTCGGAGAGCACCGCCCGGCGGTTGCGCTCTCAAACTCCTTCGGCTTCGGCGGTCACAACGCCGTGCTGTGCCTGGAGGCCGCATGAGCATCGCAAGCGATAGGACCCTGCCTGTTCCAGCGCAGCGCGAGAGCGCCGCACGCGATGAGCGCCTTGGTCCCAGGGAGCGACTGGAGGCTCTGCTCGACGAGGGCACGCTGCAGCCGCTGCGCACGCGCGTGCGCTCGCGGCGGATGGGCGAGAAGGCGCGGCCCGGCGATGGCGTTCTGACCGCGCACGGCCGCATCGCGGGCCGCCCTGTCTACTGCTACGCCCAGGACGGCAGCTTTGCCGGCGGATCGCTCGGCGAGGCTCACGCCGAGTCGATCGTGGAAGTGCTGCGCCTCGCGGGCCGCGCCCGCGTGCCGGTGATCGGGTTCATCGAGTCGGCCGGTGCGCGGATGCAGGAGGGCCTCGCGGCGCTCTCGGGCTACGGCAGCATCTTCCGTGAGCACGTGATGCTCTCCGGCAAGGTCCCTCAGATATCGATCCTCTGCGGCCCCTCGGCCGGCGGGGCCTGCTACGGCCCGGCGCTGACCGACTTCGTGATCATGACTGCCGAGGCCGCCATGTTCCTCACCGGTCCGGCCGTCGTGGCCGAGGTGACCGGCGAGCAGATCGACACCTTCTCACTCGGCGGACAGCGCGTGCACGAGCGAAATGGCGTCTGCCACATGACGGCGCCGAGCACGCGCGCGGCCGCGGCGCTCGCGCGCGATCTGCTCGACCACCTGCCCCAGCACCACGCCCGCCCGGCGCCCGTACGCGCCGCCGCGCCCCCACCCCCGGGCTCGCCCGGCGCGAACGTGCCATCCGAGCAACGCAAGGTCTATGACGTTCGATCTGTGATCTCCTCAATCGTCGACTCCGGGAAGATGCTCGAGGTCTCGCCGAAGTTCGCGCGCAACGTCGTCTGTGCGCTTGCCCACATCGAGGGACGGCCGGTCGGGGTGCTCGCCAACCAGCCGCGCCACCTCGGCGGGGTGCTCGACGTTGATTCCGCCCAGAAGGCCGCGCGCTTCGTGCGCACCTGCAACTCCTTCGGGCTGCCGCTGGTGGTGCTGGTGGACACGCCCGGGTTCCTGCCGGGCTCTGGCCAGGAGCGCGAGGGCGTGATCAGGCATGGCGCAAAGCTCGTCCACGCCTTCGCCGAGTGCACGGTGCCGAGTGTGACCGTGGTGCTGCGCAAGGCATTTGGTGGCGCGTTCATCGCGATGAACTCGAAGGCGCTTGGCTCCGATCACGTCTTTGCCTGGCACGGCGCAGAACTCGGCGTGATGGGCGCCGGGCAGGCGGTCGGGACCCTGAACCGCAGGCAGATCGAGGCGGCCGAGGATGGCCCTGGAGAACGCAGCCGGTTGGCGGAGGCATACGCGGCCGAGCACCTCACGTCGATCGTGCGGGCGCCGAGGGGTTCATCGACGAAGTGATCGCCCCCGAGCAGACCGCGAACGCGTGGCCTCGACCTTCGTGCTGCGCGACGTGCAGCCGCCCGCGGCAGCGATCCGCAACATACCGCTGTGAGGAGCTGACAGATGAGTGAGAAGCAGCTCGAGTGCTCGGCGCCCTTCCAGGGCCTCAGGACGGGCAAAGCTTCCGCAGCGCGATGCGGGAGGTCACGAGGCCGACCTCGTGGCCTTCTCCGCGCTAACGGCGACTGGCATCCCCAGCACTGGATGCGACTGGGCGGCGAGCAGCTCTTTCGGGCAGCGGATCGCCCATGGCATGCTGGTTCTCTCCCTCGCGGTGGGCCTCGTCCCATTCGATCCCGGCGCGCGTGAGGGCGCTTCGCAGGGTCTCAGAGACGGTGTTCAAGCGGCCCGTGCGCTTCGGCGACATCCGCGTTACCTGCGAGCTGCAGGGGCTCTCGCCGGTAGACGAGTCCGTTGTCTCGTCGACGTTCGGCTTTCGGTCAGAAATGGTGAGGATGCTCTGTATCGCCGCGGCGGCGTGCAGGTGCTCTGGAGCACGATCGGAGCCGCCGAGGATGCCGCCGACGGCAAAGGAGCGGCGCCCTGAGCTGACGCGTGCGCCAGGCGGAGTCCGGTGCCGATGCTGAACGGGCGCGACTTCTGGTTACCGGGCGTCGTCACCCGTCACTCGATCGCCTTCGATGCGCCCGCACGCGGAGCTCGAAGGCGCCGAGGTATCCTGACCGGCTTTGGCCGCGCGCCCGGAAATGACAGAACGTGCAGCGGGACAGCTCCCGAAGCCGCGGACGTACTGAGCTCGACGTCAACCGCGAGGAGGATCTGCGGGCGCTCGCCGGCCCGGTGGGTGAGCGCCTGGGAGGCCTCGACGGCGTGCTGCACGCGATCGCCTACGCGCCGCTGGATGCGCTCGGCGGAGGCTTCCTGCAGGCACCGCGCGAGAGCGCTCTCTCGGCGTATGCAGACGAGCGCCTACTCGCTGAAGGCGCTCGTGCAGGCGCTGCTTCCCCTGCTCGAGGCGGCAGACGGAGGCGCCGGAGTGGTCGGCCTCGGCTTCGATGCGAGCGTGGCCTGGCCGGCGTATGACTGGATGGGGGTGGCCAAGGCGGCGCTCGAGGCGGTCGCGCGCTACCTCGCGCGTGACCTCGGGCGCACTGAGATCAGAGTGAACCTCGTCTCCGCGGGGCCCATTCGGACGCTTGCCGCCGGGGGCATCCCCGGCTTCGAGGATCTGGCCAAGGCCTGGTCGCAGTCCGCGCCGATGGCCTGGGATCAGACGACCCGGGCCCGGTCGCTGACGCCTGCTGCTTCCTGCTCTCCCCCTCGCGCGCAGGATCACCGGTGAGCTCTTGCATGTCGACGGGGGCTACCATGCGATGGGCGCTCCGATGCCGATCGGGGCACAGGAGCTGTAGCGGCTCTCGCCGTGGGCGCCGCGACCATGCGGTGCCAGGATGCCAAGAGCGCAAAAGCTGAAGTTCGCAGTCGCGGCGGGGCTGACCGTAATGACGGTGCTGCTTGCGGGCTGCGGCAGCTCCGCTTCGTCGAGGCGGCCTGGCCATCCCGATCCGCGCCGCTTCCTGAGCGTCGATGCGCCCGCCCGCACGGTGCGCCTCACGCTCGCCCTCGGATATGACAGCGACGCCTCCTTCCAGAACCTCGACGGCGCGACCAAGGGCGCGCTGCTGTTCTCGGTGCCCGTGGGCTGGAGAGCCAGCATCCAGTGCGCCAACAGGGCGCCTGGCACGCGCTACGCGTGCGCGCTCGCGCCCGCTCCGGGCGCTGCCGTGGTGCAGCGCGGTGTCGTATATGTCGTTCACCCGTCGGATGGGCTCGCAACAGGGCAAGCCGCCGCCTTCTCCTTCCTGCCCAGGAGCCCCGGTCGCTACCGAATGCTGGCGCTGAGCCAGCACGCCGGCGAATGGTCGGCGGTCGCCGGGATGTGGGTGGTGCTGCGGGTCGCCTCAGGCGGTGTGCCGCAGGCTCGCTGGCTGCGCTGATCCCGCGCAGGCACGGGCTGGGTTCATCGCTACGGGAAATCTCCACAGTAGAGTTCGTCTGCTAACCGAATTGCGGTGCTAACGGTCATAGCAACGACGAGCGTGCGGTGATCACCTATCTATTGGTTGACGCCGCTTTCGCGCAGTGGTAGCTAGTGAAGCGACAGCAACGGCTCGCTTGAGCCGGCTTCGGGTGGGTGTCAGACAACCGAGGTAAGGAGGCGCACGGCGGATGTCAGCCAGGCGGGCAGGCGCGATCATCGCGGTCACACTCGTGGTGCTGGGGGGCACGGCGATCGGCCTCTATGTGGCGCTCTTCCTCGAGGTCTCCCCTCCACCGGTGAACGCGGCGGTCGTGGGGCCGCGCCAGGCGGCGCTGGAACTGCAGACGGTCGCTGAAGTCGGGCATGGCGAAACCCAGAACTGGGTCTCCTACTACTCCAGGACGCCGGGCCGCAAATGGGTGCACTCGACGATCCTGCGCGTGCCCGCCTATTCGCTCATCCACGTCACCGTCTACCAGTACGACACCGCCACGGGTCTGCGCAACCCGCTCTGGGGCCAGCCGCGCGGCCTTGTGGGCAACGTGATGTATGTCAACGGAAAGCCGCTGAAGGTCCTCAACCCGGCGCTTGCCTCGCACACCTTCGCGGTCCCTGAGCTCGGCGTAACGTGCCGTTGCCGGGCGTCGCCGAAGAAGCGCCCAACCAGTGCTCCTACGCGCCGTGCAGTCTGGCCAAGGCGCACAACACGATCACCTTCACCTTCCGCACGAAGGGTCCCGGCAAGTACCGGTGGCAGTGCTTCGTGCCCTGCGCGCCGGCTTCATCTTCGGCTTCGGCGGGCCCATGCAGTCGATCGGCTACATGGACGGCGAGCTGGAGGTGGGCAGCGCATGAGCGTGCCCGCGGAGCTCAGGCGGCTCTATCTCGGATTTGGCTGATCCTGACCGCGATCGCGACTCCGCTGGTCGTGATCTTCGTGGGGCCCCAGCTGCCGCCCGGCTCAGCGAGCGACGCGGCGCACGGCCAGCACGGACAACACGTGATGGTCGCGATCGTGGTGCCGATCCCTTGCCTGCTGCTCTACTTCGGCTACGACGCTTACCAACTTCCCAGCCAGGACGGCGGATGCGCTCGTCGACGGGCCGCCGATCACGGGCGACGCGCGCATGCATGCTATATGGATGATCTCCA
The DNA here is from genome assembly GCA_963757925.1 of uncultured Actinomycetota bacterium. Lineage (GTDB taxonomy): Bacteria > Actinomycetota > Thermoleophilia > Solirubrobacterales > Solirubrobacteraceae > Palsa-744. Next base: position 615,394 of record CAVWTE010000009.1, on the reverse strand, counting down.
CCTTCGTGATCGTGCTGTTCCTGGCGCCTGGGGCGCCTATGAGCTGTTCCCCGGCGAGGCGGGCGCCGGCGGCGGGCAGGGCCCGGCGCCCGTCTCCGTCGCGCTGCCCGCCGACGCGGCGAGCGCGCTGCCGGTCCAGGTGATCGGGCAGCAGTGGACCTGGACCTACCGCTATCCGCCTACGGCGGCCTGGAGACGACAGAACTGGTGCTGCCGGTGGCCGTGAGGTGAGGTTCAGCGTCACCTCGATCGATGTCGTCCACTCCTTCTGGGCGTACAAGCTGGCGGTCAAGGCCGACGCCGTTCCCGGCACATCCAACGTCGCGTTCGTCAAGCCCGTGCGGAAGAATCCTCGACGTCCGCTGCGCGGAGCTCTGTGGCCTCTGGCACGGTCACATGACCTCGCGCCTGCCGTGGTCTCGCCGCGGCGTTCGCGCCTGGATCGCCCAGCAGCGCCTCAGGTGGGCGCCGATCCAGCGCTACCTGCCGCGCGTACTCGCCGACCTACGCCCCCGAACCGACATACAGAGGATGAAGGGAGGCGTCGAAGATGAGCGCAGCCGCGATCCCTGCGCCGCCAGGTGCGCGAGCCCTGGTGGCGGGAGCTTGGCCCCTACAACGTCATCAGGGCGATCGCGCTCGGCATCGCCGGCTACCTGATCGGCGCTCTCCTGGTCGGGCACGCGCTCAGCAAAGGGATTCCACGCCCAGATCGAAACCGACCAGGACGACATGGAGTTCGTGCTGGGGCTTCTGTTCGGCGTCGCGGGCTTCCCGATCGGGATGGGCTTCCTCACTACCCGATCGCGCGCCTGCGTGGCGCGGCGCCGACGCTGCGCGAGAAGGAGGAGCACGGCGTGCGCGCTACTTCACGCTCTGCACCGATCACAAGGTCGTGGCGATTCAGTACCTCGTGGGGGTCCTGTTCTTCTTCCTGGTCGCGGGCCTGAACGCGATGCTGATCCGCACGCAGCTGCTCTAGCCGACCGAGCACTTCTGGTCGGCCGACAACTACATCACGCTCGTCGGCCTCCATGGCACGATGATGATGATGATGACGACCTCGATGGTGCTGGGGCCGTTCGGCAACTACTTCGTGCCCGTGATGATCGGCGCGAAGCGGATGGCCTTCCCGCGCATCGAGGCGCTGAGCTTCTGGCTCGTGCGGTTGCCGGCGTCGTGCTGCTGGCGGCTGTGCGGCGCGAGGGGCTTCCCGACCGGCTGGACCGGATACGCGCCGCTCGCCGTGCAGGCCAAGCTCGGGATCGACTGCTACCTGGTCTCCTTCGCGCTGATCGGCATCTCGATGGCTCTCGTGGGCTTCAACATGCTGGTGACCGTCTACACGATGCGCGCGCCCGGGATGACCTGGACCCGGCTGCCGATCTTCGTCTGGGCGGTGATCGCGACCTCGTTCCTGCAACTGCTCGCAGCACCGATCCTGGTCGCGGGGATGTCGCTGGTGCTGATGGACCGTGTGTGGGTACGACCTTCTTCCTGCCCTTCTCGGGCGGCTCGCCGTTCCTGTACGAGAACCTGTTCTGGTTCTTCGGGCACCCCGAGGTCTACATCCTCGCGCTGCCGGGGTTCGGGATCGTGCTCGAAGTCCTCCCGGTGTTCTCGCGCAAGCCGCTGTGGGGCTATCGCCTCGCGGTCGCGGGCCTCATGGGCGTTGCGCTCATGAGCTTCTTCGTCTGGCAGCACCACCTCTTCATCAGCGGCATCAACCCCGATCTGCGGCCCTTCTTCATGTTCACCACCGAGCTGATCTCGATCCCGACCGCGCTCGTGTTCCTGAACGCGATGGGCACTATATGGCGAGGGAAAATCCGTTTCACGGTGCCGATGCTCTTCGCGCTGGCGCTGTTCTTCAACTTCTTCATCGGCGGCGCCTCCGGTGTCTTTCTCTCCGACGCTCCGAGCGACGTGAGCACCCACGGAACATTCTTCGTCATGGCTCACTTCCACTACACGATCATGGGCGGTCTGGTCTTCGCCTTCTTCGCCGGTCTCTACTACTGGTTCCCGAAGATGTTCGGCGTGATGCTCAACGAACGCCTGGGCAAGATCCAGTTCTGGATGTTCTTCATCTTCTTCAACCTCACCTTCTTCCCGCTGTTCGCGGTCGGGATGCTGGGGCAGCCCCGGCGCGTCTCCGCATATTCGCCGAGCCTGCAGTGGCTCAACGATTGGGTGAGCGCCGCGGCGTACGTGCTGGGGTTCTCCTTCGTCGTGTTCGTCGTGAACGTGATCTACTCGTATTTCTTCGAGCGCCGCAGGCCCGAGCCCGACCCGTGGCACTCGAAGGGAATCGAGTGGCAGCTCCCCACCCCGATCCCGGTCGACAACTTCAAGCGCGTCCCGGTGATCAACGCTGCGCCCTATGAATACGGCGTCCCCGAGGCGCCGCTGGTGGCCAACCTCGATCCGACCAGCGCCGAGGTGGTGGCAGCCGGTGGCTGACTCGGGCCAGGACATCGTCTTCCAGACGGCCGGCTATGAGGCCGAGCCGCCGGAGGTGATGGGCCGCAACATCACCGTGGGGGTGCGCCTGCTCTGTGCCGCGCTGGTCTCCTTCTTCGGCGCGTTCCTGTTCGCCTACGTCTACCTCAAGGAGCGCGACCAGGAAGCCGTCTGGCGGCCGGCCGCGGTCAAGGTCCCGGTCGGCACCGGAGTGGCGGTCACGGCGTGTGTGCTCGTCGAGCGCCGCGCTCACCGCGGTGGCGATCGCGCGCTGCGCAGCCGCGGCGAGGCCAGCTGGCGCTTGCCGACGGCGCTCAGCCTGCTGCTCATATACGCGGCGCTTGGCGTCCAGTGCTACCAGTGGGCGGTGCTGAAGTTCGGTCCCGGCAGCGGCCCCTACGCGAGCGTCTTCATCGCATGGACGGGCTTCTATGCCGGGGTCGCGCTGCTCAGCTCGATCTACTGGCTGCAGACGATGGTGGCAGGCTCAGCGCGTCACCGAGCGGCGCCGCCGGGGCCGGTCGTATCGGTGGCCGGCGCGCCCGGTGGAGAGGGCGCGATCAGCGGCCGCATCGACGCCGAGGCGCAGTCCTTCGCCTTCTACCTGTACTTCCTGGCTGGTGTCCAGGTGCTCACCTTCGTGCTCCTCTACATCGTTGCCTGAGCGGCGGCTGGGAGGACGGCGATGAGCCCTGGCCCGCTAGCGAGCTTCGTGCTGGAAAGCAGCGCGGCGGGCAACGTGCCGCTGATGCTCGCGCTGCTTGCGGGGGCGATGTACTGGCTCGGTGGTGCGCGCTTCCGAGCGGCCTGCAGGCGCGGAGCGATCGACGTACAGCGCCGCAGGCTGGAGCGCTGGCGCACCTTCTGTTTTCTAGCGCGCTGGCCGTCCTCGTACTCGCGCTGCAGCAGCCGATCGACGCCCTGGCCGACAGGTACTTCTGGGCGCACATGTGCCAACACGTGCTGCTGCTTGTCGTCGTGCCACCGCTGATGTTGCTGGCGGCGCCATGGATGCGGCTCTGGCGCGGTTTCCCCCTCGGCTTTCGCCGTCCGGCAGCCAGATGGGTGGTGGGGAGTCCGAGCGCCGGCCGCTGTGCGCGCTCTGGCGCGTACGCTCGGCAACCCGTGGGTCGCCTGGACGGCGATGTCCATCGACCTGATCGCGTGGCACATCCCGGCCGCGTACGACCTCACGCTGCAGCAACGTGGCGGTGCACTACACCGAGCACGTCACCTTCCTCTTCTTCGGGCTGATCGCGTGGGGACAGGTGATCGACTCGCCGCCGTTTCACAGCCGGCTGGACGCGCCGCGGCGGATTGCCTTCTCGGTGGGGCAGATGGCAGTGGGCTGGGTGCTTGCGATGCTGCTCGCATTCGCCTCGGATCCCTGGTACTCGTTCTATGCCGACGTTCGCCGCCGCGACGGTGGGATCTCCGCGCTCACAGACCAGCACCTCGCCGCCGGCGTGATGTGGGTGCCGGCCTCGCTGCCCTGGTCGCTGCTGATCTTCATCTTGATCTACCGCTGGCTCGCTGACGGTGAGGGTGAGCGCCGGCCGCCGCCCCAGCCGGTGCGGCCCCTCAGCGGAGATGGACGACCGCGTAACGGACGTTCCGGACCTGCGCGGCCAGCGCTTGGGCCGTTGCCAGAGGGCCGAGTGGCGGCAGCCGCCGCGCCTGCGCAAACCGCGACGGTCGCCGATGAGAGGGATCGCGCCGTCTTCAACGACAGGAGGATTCATGCCTGAAGCTCTGCTGCCCCTGGCTGACCAGACCGTCGCCGGCGAGGTGACGCTGATCATCCCGCTCGGGTTGGTACTGCTGACGCTGCTGTGGCTGGGGTGGCAAATTCGCCGCAGCAACCGCGCGCGTGGATAGGCGATGGCGCCGGCCGCGACTGCTCTAGCCGGCGATCTTCAGCATGCCGCCGTTGCGGCCTGAGTCGCCGCGCAACTCCGGCGCGCTCGATGGCTCGGCGAGGATCGCGGGGCGCTCGCCGTGCAGCAACCAGCTGCGATCTCTACGTCTGGTGAGCGCTCCGCCGGCCTCGAGTGCCTTCAGCGCCGTGGTCACCGACGGCCGCCGTGCCCCGACCACCCCGGCCAGCAGGCGGTGCGTGAGTTCGAGCTCGAGCAGCACTCCGCCGGGCGTGACCCGGCCCCAGCGGTCGGCGTAGGACCACAGGATCGCCAACAGGCGATCGTCGATCCGTCTGATCCCCTGGATCGCCGAGCAGAGGGCCATCCATCCGACCCGCATGGCGACACGGTCGCTGATGTTGGCAGCGATCTCCGGCCAGGCGCTGACCGACACGGCGAAGGCGCGATCCAAGAGCGCAAGGCGCGCGCGCCGCGTGACGATCCAACTCTCGCGAATCTGCTGAGCCATCTCGCGGTCCACTTCGGCCCAGGGCCGCAGCACATCGCCGGGGCCTACGAGCTCGACGGCCTCCATCTCGCCGACCAGGACCTGCCGCGCGATCAGGCCGTCGATCACCATCAGGCCAAGGCTTCCCCGGCGATCGAACATCCACGGCTCGCTCTGCCACCGTCCCCGCGAGAGCGACCAGGTGGTCGCGGCGGCCGAGCGCGCGGCGGCCGGCAGCGTGCGCGGATCGAGCCCGTCGCAGAGCGCAGGCTCGATCTCGAGCACGCTCACCCTCTGCACCCCGCCGCGCCCATCCACGCCCGGCTGCGCCCGGGCCAGATCCGCGGCCGAGCCGACGACGCGCATGCGACGCACTCCGTTGGACGCGCTACCTGCCTCTCCGGCGAGCCCCATCGGCAACCCCTTTCATCGCGTCTGGAAGCACTACCCGCAAGGCGGCTGGCTCAATCCCCTCAGCGAGAACTCTTCTTCTCACCGGGAGATCCGGGGGCGGTGATCTCATCCAGCGAGCGCTCCCCGGCTCCGCGTGCGCGGCGATAGCGGTTGACCGCCGCGAGCATCTGGTCGACCTCGCTGCGCTTCATCCGCGCTTCAGCCTCCGCTGAGCGCGTGGGCTTCCAGTCGATGAGCGTCGCGTTGTCGCCCTCGTGGAAGTGGGAGCCGATCACCGCGATCAGGCAGATCAGAAGCGGAATCCCCACGACCACCGAAAGGAAGACGAGCTCCATCATCCTCCACCCTCTGCTACTCCCATACTGTGAGCCTACTCGCATCGCGTGCGAGCGTGCAGAATCTCGCCGGCCCCTGAAAACGAGAGAGGAGCGGAGATGTCGCAGGAGGCATTGCGTGAGGCGGTCGCCGGGCTGATGCCGCGGGCGAGGGAGGATCTGCGGCGGCTGGTCGCGATTCCGAGCGTGGCCGACCCGCAGCATTTCCCACGAGAGCGGTGTGTCGAGGCGGCGCAGTACGTGCGCGACGCGATGGCCGCGGCCGGCATCGAGGAGTGTCGCCTGCTCGAGATGCCAGACGGCTACCCGGCGGTCTTCGGTCACACCCCCGCGCCGCCCGGCGCCCCGACGGTGCTGCTCTACTGCCACTACGACGTGCAACCGTCACTGGGGGAGGAGGAGTGGATCTCGCCTCCCTTCGCGTTGACCGAGCGCGACGGGCGCTGGTACGGCCGCGGGGCGGCCGACTGCAAGGGCAACGTCGTCGCTCACCTGAGCGCGCTGCGGGCGCTCGGCGGCGGCGCTGGGGAAGGCGGGGGAAGGGCGGGTTCCCAATAGGAATCAAGCTGATCGCCGAGGGAGCCGAGGAGCAGGGCAGCGGCGCGCTCGAGCAGCTCGTGCCCAGGGCCAGGGAGATGCTTGCCGCCGATGTGGTGATCATCGCCGACGCCGGCAACTTCGCGGCCGGCGTGCCGACCGTCACGACCTCGCTGCGCGGAATCGCGAACGTGACGGTGAGCGTCAGCACGCTCGACAGCGCGATGCATTCGGGCATGTTCGGCGGCCCGGCGCCGGACGCCCTGATCGCGCTCACGCGGATGCTCGCAAGCCTGCACGACGAGCGCGGCAACACGGCGATCAGGGGCCTTGCGAGCAACCAGGGCTTCGGTGGGATCGAGTACCCCGAGCAGCAGTTTCGTGCCGACGCGCACCTGCTCGACGGCGTGAGCGTGATCGGCGATGGCTCGATATCGGAGATGCTGTGGGCACGGCCGTCGGTGAGCGTGCTGGGCATCGACTGCCCGCCGGCGCTCGGCTCGACCGCCGCGCTTGCGCCTCATGCGCGAGCGCGCGTGAGCCTGCGCGTCCCGCCCGGCATGGACCCCGTCAGGGCGCAGGATGCGCTGGTGGCCCACCTGGAATCCGTCGCGCCGTGGAGGGCCAGGGTTCAGATCGAGCGCGAAGCGGTGGCCGCGCCATTCCAGGCGCGCACCGATGGTCCCGCCTATGAACGGATGGCGCAGGCGATGGAGCTCGCCTTCGGCGCCAGGATGACCAGGCAGGGGCAGGGTGGCTCCATCCCGCTGTGCAACGTCCTTCAGGACACCTTCCCAGACGCGGAGATCATCCTGATGGGTGTGGAGGAGCCGCAGTGCCTGATCCACGCGCCCAACGAGAGCGTGGACCCGCGCGAGATCGAAAGGATCGCGCTGGCCGAGGCACTCTTCCTGCGGGCCTGCGCAGGCCCCGCGGCGCGCTAGCGCGCGACCTGCGAGACAGCGGGCGGCGGCGGGATCCGCAAAAGGCGCGCGAGCGGCGCCGGCATCCACCAGTTCAGCGGGCCGAGCAGCGAAACGAGCGCAGGCAGCAGCAGGGCCCGCACGATCGTGGCGTCCAGCAGGATGCCGACGCCGAGGCCGGTCGCGAGCACCTTGATGTCGGTGTTGGGCGCGGATGCGAGCGAGGCGAACGCGAGGAAGAGGATGAGCGCCGCGCTTGTGACCAGCCGGCCGGTGCGTCCGAGCCCCTGCACCACGGCCTCGTCGGTTGAACCTGTGCGCTCGTACTCCTCGCGCACGCGCGCGAGGATGAAGACCTCGTAGTCCATCGAGAGGCCGAACAGGAACGCGAACACCATCAGCGGGATCCAGAACGTGATCGCGCCTGTCGCCGGCACTCCAAAGAGCGCATTCGATCCATGTCCCTGCTGCCAGAACCATGTCATGAAGCCAAACGCGGCTCCCATCGAGACGATGTTGAGCAGCACCGCCTTGACCGCGAGCACGAGTGAGCGGAAGGCGCGCGCAAGCAGCGCGATCGTGAGCAGCGCGATGATCGCGAACATCAGCGGGAAGTTGCCGAAGACCGCGTGCTGGTAGTCGAGCTCGATCGCCCCCTCGCCGGTGATGCCGATTGCGCCGGGAACTCCGTGCAGCGCTGCGCGGGCGGCGCGCACCGGCGCGAGCGAGCTGGCGTTAACCGTCTCCTTGCGCGGAATGCCGAGCAGGATGGTCGTACCATCGCGCGAGCTGTCCGGCGCGCTTGACCGTGCGACGGTCGCGATCCCTGGGACCGATGCAAGGCGGCTGCGCACCGCGGCCGCATCGGAGGAGCGCGCGAGCACTTCGATCGGGGTGAGCACGCCGCCCGGCACGCCTCCGGCGGACAGGCGGGCGTAGGCGTTATGCGCGGTGCCGCTCTTGGCAAGCGCGCTCGCGCTGGTTTCGCCGGTGGTGAGGCTGAATACGGGCACGATCAGCACACCGAGCACGATCACCGCGACTCCCGCGGCGATGCCGCGATGGTTGACCACGGTGCGCGCCCAGGCGGTCCAGGCGCGGCTTGCGCGGGACTCGTGGCGGACCCGGGGCCAGTCGACGCGCGGGCCGATTCCTCCAAGCAGGGCGGGAAGCAGCGTCAGCGCCACGGCGGTTGAGAGCAGCGGAATCAGCATGCCGCCGTAGCCGACGCTCTGCAGCCCCGGCACCGGCAGCACGATCAGCGAGATCAGGCCGATCGCGACCGTGAGGCCGGAGAGCAGCACGGCGCGGCCGGCCGTGGCCATCGCCGCGACCACGGCCTCGCCGTTCTCGCGTCCGTGCGCTCGCTCCTCGCGCCAGCGCGTGACGATCAGCAGCGAGTAGTCGATCGCCACGCCGAGCCCTACCAGTGAGACCAGGAACTCGACGATGAAGGACACGTTGGCGATGTAGGTGAGGCCGAGCACCACCAGCAGCGTCGAGAGGATCGAGACCGCCGCGATCAGCAGCGGCACGAGCGCGAGCATCGAGGCGAACACGAATGCGAGCACCGCGAGCGCTCCGGCCGCGCCGATCAGCGTCTCGACGAAGACTCCCGGGCCTTTGGGCGAGCTGCCGTTGGACAGCTGATTTAGGCCAGTGATCCGGACCTGCGCGCCGGGCATCCTCGCGGCCACCGTGCGCGCCACCTGCGCTGGCACCTTGGGCGCCCCGAAGGTCTTTTCCAGCGCGCTGAAGACGAAGGCGTAGGTGGTGCGGCCGTCGTCGGTGATGAAGCGCGGGTCGTGGGTTGCCTCATAGTCGACGATCCGCGCGTGCGGGACTGCCAGGCGGGCGTCGGCGAATGCGGCTCCGATCTGGCGCTGCTCAGAGGCGATGCTCTGCCCCGCCGGCACGGTGAGCACGATGAGCGATGGGGGAGTGTCGCCGCCGTTGCCATATATGCGCGACATCTTCTGCGCGGTCTGATAGCCAGGTTGACCAGGCAGCGAGAAATCGAAGGAGAGGCGTTTTGAGACCTGTCCGGCGCCGATCGCACCCGCGACGAAGACGATCGCCCACAGTGAGATGACCAGCCGGCGATGCGCGAGCACCGCACGCGCGAGCCGCGCGATCGCGCCCTCGGGCACAGCTCCGCCGGCAGGCCGAGCGGGGGCGGGCTTTGGGGGTTGCAGAGACGCGGTTGAGGTGGGGCTGGCCATCTTCTCTGCCTCCTTGATTTCGTGCGGAATCATGCCTGACAAAAATGGTTTATATCAAAAATCTTTTTGGAAGGATATGATCTCTCTCATGGCGATCCAAGAGACGAGCAACTCCCGCGCAGGTGGGGACGCCGATACGCCGCAAAGCTCATCGCTCGCGGGGGCTGCCCCCTTCAGAACGGTCGGGTTCAACCTCTCCAGTCTCGGCTACGCGGTCTCGCGCCGGTTTCGCCAGACGCTTGCACCGCTTGACCTCGAGCCTCGCGAGTTCTCGCTGCTGCGCGCGGTCGCCGCGGCCGAGGGTCAGTCCCAGCAGGCGATCGGGGAGGCGCTGCAGATCCCGGCGAGTCGCATGGTCGCCTTCGTGGACGCGCTGGAGGCCAGGCATCTGCTCGAACGTCGCACAAACTCGCAGGACCGGCGCGCGCGGGCGTTGCACCTGACCCCCGATGGGCACCAGCTGCTTAGCAGCGCCATGAATGCTGCGATCGGGCTCGAGCAGGAGCTCTGCGCCGCTTTCAACCCAAAGGAGCGTGACCTGCTGCTCGATCTTCTGCAGCGTGTCGGCGAGCAGCTCGGGCTGCATTCCGAGGGCCAGGCCACACACGCCCACAGTGCCCTCGCGGAGGAGATCGGCCCTGATGGCGCCTGTCGGGGCGGGCCTCCGGGCGGCTCTGCCGGCAGCGAGCGAGCCGATTAGAAGAGCGTCCGCGCTCGTCGGGCGTGTACTTCGAGCGCGCCCACCTGCGCGCCCATCTGCTCGCGCAGCAGCCTCATCTCGCGACGCCTTCGCAGCACCAGTACCGAGAGCAGCGCGAGCAGGGCGAGGCTGAGGATGGCAAGCGCCGCCGCGATCTTCCTGTTGGTGGAGGACGCGGTCGAGGAGGCCGAGGGCAGCTTCAGCGCGGCTTCTGCCGATTTGGCCCGGCGTAGAGGCGCCCGCGTGACCGCTCGGTAGACGGGCTGGGTTTCCTCGGCGATTTCGATCATCTCGCGCGGCGAGACGCTGTTGACGAGCGTGTTCTGTACCCAGTAGACGGCGCCTGCTTCGTGCCAGGCGACGGTCGTGACGTGTTCGCCGTCGTAGTAGAGCGAATACTCGCGTGGGCCGATCTGTACGGTCTGGCTTGGTTTGCTAAGCAGCGGTGGGTCCTGCCAGGTGGTGCCCTGTACGTCGTAGTACTGACCCAAGAGTCCCCTATCGATCACGATCACGTAGCTTGCGTGTGGGGCGCCGTGGGGGCCGTGGAGCTGATAGAGGCGCAGCTGGTCCGGTTCGGCTTCGGCATAGGTGTTGCGGACGCGCGGGTACTCCAGCGGGAATGGCAGGTCAGGGGCCATTGAGCGGGCGTGGGTGAGCGCTTCGCCACTGGTTGGCATCATCGAGGGCTGCGGCGGCGGGGCCTTGTGCGTGCGCCTGGACTTTGCTCGCGCCTGCTTGGCGTTGCTCAGCGCTTGGCTCAGCCGGCCGCCGTTGATCGCTGCGGTGCCGCCCATGAACTGGCGCACGGCTTCATGGATCTGTTCCGGGGTCGCCGTGTCGTAGGTGGGCAGCAACGTGACGTTGAAGTGGGCCTGGCGCACCGGCTTGCCCTGCGCCTCGATCAGCAGCTTGAGCAGGTTGTAGATCTGTTCTTCGCCGTGGAGGTCGGTTTCCACGTTCTTCGCGAATATGTGCTCGAACCTGGCGCGTTCTTCGAAGAGGTTTTCCCCCAGCTCCTTCTTGACTTCGAGCATGAAGCGCTGGTCCCTCGCGTCTCGCACGAGCGATGTGCTTTCGTGGCGGTTGGCGACGAATTCAAGGGCTTCTTTGCCGCACAGCCTCTGGTAACCGGGCTTCAGGTTGACTTCGAAGTACTGTTCCCCGCCCGGTTCGTTCTTGTGGTAGTAGCGCTTGTCGACCGGGAAGTAGACGCACCCGACTTCCTCGACCGCATGTTCGAATTTTTTGAAATTGATCACGAACACGTGGTTGACTTCGAGGCCGAGGATCTTTTTGATCGTTTCGACCATCAGCTTGATTCCTCCCGCAGTGCCTCCGCCGCCTTCCCAGCCGAACTGGTAGGCGGCGTTGATGCGGGTTTCGACCACTTCTCCGTTGGGCCGAGGGATCGGCACCTGCAGCTCGCGCGGGATCGAGAGCATCGAGATGGTCGGCCTGCTCGGGTCGATCCGCACGAGCAGCATCTCGTTCGAGTGCGGCAGGACGGGCGAGGTCGTCGTGCGGCGGCGTTCGTCGTTGCCGACGAGCAGCAGCGTCTCCGGGCCGCCTTCGTAGGTCGGCGCGAGCACTTTGGGCGCCACCACGACGTGCTTCTGGCCGACCGCTTCGACGAGCTTTTTGACCTCGTTGAGGGCCACGGCGGCTGTGGCGCCTCCCGCAAGCAGCGCGACAAGCAGGGCTCCCGCCAGCATCCGCAGGATGCCGCGGCCGATCCGCCTGGGGGGCTCCGGTGCGCTCCAATCCGCGGATGGCGCGAGGGCTGTGTCCTTGGGCCGGGCTGCCACCGAGCCCATTATGGGCCAGGAGCGCGCGCGGCGCCGCACCTTGCCGGGCAGCTCGCCGGCGTGTGCGCGGTGGCGCTCGTGCCCTGGAAGTTTGCGCAGGACCGCCACCCGGACGGGGCTCGCCTGCCTGGAGGCGTGGGTGACTTCGGCCGCGATCGTGAGCTGCCCGCATGCGTCCTCGGCGCGCAGGTCTTTGATCTTCGTGGTTAGCTGGATCGCCCCGGTGTGCGTAGGATGGGCCTTCTGCGCGCCATTTGAGGCGGCGATGCCTAAGGCGTGAGCGGGCCTGGCCGGAGCACATCCGGGTCGTGGCCGGGGATGACCGTCACGCCGGAGTCTCGGAGCTGGCGAAGGCGGTCGGCCGAGCGGGCCTGCGCGGAGAAGTCGTCGCCGAAGGCCGGGAACCGCTTGTCCTCCAGGGTGGCGCTGAAGTGGGCGACGTCTGCGCCGAGGACGAGGCGCTCGCCCACCATCACCGATTGGTGCCCAGGGGTGTGCCCGGGTGTCAGTAGCAGCGTGATCGAGCCGTCGCCGAGCAGATCGTGCTCGCCGTCCACGAGCACGAGATCGCGGTCCTCGAGCACCTGGTAGTCGCGGGGGTAGAAGAAGTTGCGTCGCACCGTCGCCGCGTCGTGAGCTCCCGCCCACTCGCTTGCCTGTAGATACATGGGCACCGTGCTCGGCAGCAGCGCGATTGCGCCCGCATGGTCGAAGTGCAGATGCGTGAGCACCACGCGGGTGAGTGTGCTCATGTCCACCTGCGCGGAGATGTCGGCCTCCAGCTCGAGCTCGAAGAGCCCCGCTTCGGGCCGCTCGTAGTAACCCTGTGGGTCCCGCGCCGCGGAGGGATGAAGGCCTGTGTCGATGAGGATCCGCTCGCCGTCTGTCTCCAGCAGATATGCGGGGACGGGAAAGCGAATTCGCTCCTCGGGATCCTCGCCCTGGCGCCAGATGGCGGCCGAGGATGAGATCCAGCCGACGTTGAGCATTTCGATCTTCACGTGCGGTCCTTGCCCGGCTCCGGACGCCTGAGTCGCGGATGGCGCGAGGGTGTGGCGTCGAGAATATATCAGACCGATGGTCGGTTTATTATCAAGGACATGGCTGATGGCCGCAGAGTGCGGGGAGAAGCGACGCGACGGCGTCTGGTTGAGGTTGCGCGCGATCTGTTCGGCCGGCGCGGTTACGAGCACACCTCGATCGAGGACGTACTCGTGGCCTCGGGTGTCGCCCGCGGCGCGCTCTACCACCATTTTCAGAGCAAGGCCGAGCTGTTCGACGCGGTCGCTGAGGCCGTCTTTGTGGAGATCGCGAGCGTCACGAACGCCGCGGCGAGCGGCGAGGCGACGCCACCCGCGCGCCTTCGCGCGGGTGCGCATGCATGGCTCGAGATGGCCTGCGAGGCCACGGTGCAGCGGATCGTCCTGTTCGACTCGCCGAGGATCCTGGGTTGGGCGCGCTGGCGCGAGCTCGACGAGCAGCACTCCCTGGGGGACCTGCGCGCGAGCGTTCGGCTGCTGGCGCGCGAACGCCGGCTGCCCGCAGAGCAGGAGGAGATCCTCGCTCGGATGCTGCTGTCCGCTTTGAATGAGGCTGCGCTGTTCATCACTGGTGCGGACGGCGAAACCGCCGCCCTGGAGATGGCGCGCGCCGCCGTGGATGTGCTGATCGACCGACTCGTCGGCTCGGGCCCACCGATGCCTCGGCCGCGTTAGATGGGTGACCTTGGCACACGCCGGCAGCGCGGGGCGCTGAGCGAGCCGGCGCTGCGCATCTGCCGCGCGGCGCTCGCACTGGCAGCGCTTGCGGCGATCGGCTACGACGTGGCGGCAGGCCCTGGGGTCAGCGACGCCGATTACTTCAGCTACTTCACCGTACTCAGCAACCTGTTCGCAGCCGCGATGCTCCTGCACGGAGCGCTCTGCTCAGCGCGCGAGCGCTCCCGCACGGTGGAGCTGCTCAGAGGCGCGGCGGTCATCTACATCCTGACGACGGGGATCGTGTACCTGTTGTTGCTCTCCGGGCACGCCCCGGCATACCCGTGGGTCAACGCGATCCTGCACTATCTGATGCCGGTGGCGGTGGCGCTTGACTGGCTGCTCGACCCGCCGCGCGTGCGCCTCGATCCGCCGCGGACGGTCGTGTCATGGATGGTCTTTCCGCTGCTGTATGTCCTTTACACGATGGCACGCGGTGCGATCGTGGGCTGGTATCCGTACTTCTTCGTCAATCCGCACCGCGGCGGCGGATACCTGCTTGTGGCCGGCGACTGCCTGGCGGTCGGGATCGGCATCGCTGCACTGATCGTCGCCACGACCTGGGCGGGCAACTCTCGCCGGGAGGCGTTGAGCTGACGAAGGGCTTCTCGTCGCGTGAGGCGGCTCGAGGACTGCTGGCCCGAACTTCAGCCCTAAGCATTGGGTGCAGTCCGACCTGCAAAGCCGTTTGCCGAACGTTCGGCCTGTCTCCCCAAGGACAAGGCAAACTAGTGCGTGGATGGCTCGCGCGCAGCAATCAGCGCGTTCGCGACCATCGCGCCACGGCTTCGCTGATCATGTTGCCGCCGTCATCTGACCAGCGGTGCGCATCCACGTGATCGCGCGCCGATGCAGCTTCGCGGCGAGGGACGACGTCAGCGGGATTCCTTGGCGGCCCCAGCCGGCCGTGGCACGGTTGTTCTGAGAGCGCATCCAAGTCGAAGGAACGGAACCCCATCACGTCCGAGGCGGACGAGACCGGTATCAGCGTGGCTCCACAGATCGGGCAACAATCCTCCAGGAGAGCGATCTCCGGATCGTTTGCGCGCACGCGGATGCGACACGCCGCACAGCTGAGGTGTTGGCAGGACATCACGCGACCACGGTGCGGCGCTCTTTGGCCATCTGTGACTCAAAGGGCGCCGAGCGGGCGCGCTCGTGCACGTCGCGTGCAGCGCGTTCCGCGTCATCCTGAGAGGCAAAGCCCATCGACTGCGCGATGATTTCGCCACCGCTGCCGACCATCTCCCAGTGGTAGCGCTCGCCGTTGTCTCGATAGGTGCGAAACGCCAGCGAGGCTGGATCTGACGCGCCACGTGGGGCGCGAGCCTTCCTTGTTGCGGTGGCCATGGCCAACCGCCTCTCTACCCTTCTGAACGAGGATGTTGCCCGGAGAGCGAGAAGAGCTGAGGCTCACCGGACGCACCAGCAACTGTACCGCGTTCGGGTTTGCGGGCTCGAAAATCTTGGCGCCGCTCACGCCTGCCCTGGAGGTCGCGGTGCCGCGCTGCTCGCCCGCACGCCGGGGGCGCCGCCTGTCGCTGTTACGGTGGAGAGGTCCATCGCGCCCCGCGTGGGACCCGACGAGGAGGCGCCGTGCTCGGTCATGCGCCGCTGGCTGATCGACCATGTTTGGGTGGAGGAGGTCACGGTGACCAACCATCGCCACGAGCACAGCGAGGTGCGCCTGGCGCTCGATGTGGACGCCGACTTCGCCGACCTGTTCGCTGAGCGGCTGCTCGACGAGCAACTCTACTCAGGCTGGGGCGTGCGCACCCTCGGCACGCAGGAGGCCGGCTACAACCCGCTCGGCTACCACAACCGGGACCGTGGCCCCACGAGAATTCGCTCATCGCCGCTGGCCTTGGGCGCTACGGCCACCGCGAGGCGGCGAGCACCATCGCCTCCACGATCCTTCTGGCGGCGCCGTACTTCGAGCACCGCCTGCCCGAGGTATTCGCCGGCTACCCCGCGTCGGTGACGTCGGTCCCCGTAGCGTTCCCGACTGCCTCGCGTCCACAGGCATGGGCCGCGGGAACCCCGCTGCTGCTGCTCAGCACACTGCTCGACCTCCACCCCGGGCGTGCAGACGCAGACGTCGAGGTCCCGTGCGGTATCGGCCACCTCGCGCTGCGCTGGCAGAGAGACTAGTGTGGGTGCAATGGACGACGATGCGATTCGTGCTCTTCTGACGCGGTTGGCGCGTCCTCACGCCTCGGGTGGCGAGGTCGTCGAGCGCGCCGCGATCCTTGCCGCGGGCGCCGATTTCGCGGCGGTCATGGCATGGATCGCCGACCACGCCGGCGCGGCCGACACGCAGGTTGCGCCGACCGCCAGATATGGCCTGCACGGCTCGCGGCTGAGCGGCGGAAGCGGAACAGAGCCCCGCACACCGGCCCGCTTCGTGCTGCCGGCCGGCGCGCTGGATGGGGCTGGAGCTGCTTGAAAAGGGGCGTCGCCCCGTTACTTGGAGCAGGAGTTCGACAGGCTGCTAGCCGAGGATCTCGACGGCCGCGTGCAGTTCTTTGACCGTGCGGCCGCCGACGCCGACGCCGACGCCGACGGCACGATCGCGGCCGCACGGCAGCGAGCCGGGCGTAGCGTGGAGATCCGCGACCTTCAGATCGCCGGCGTCGCGAGTGCCCGCAAGGCGACGCTCGCCACACGCAACATGCGCCACTTCGAGGGTCTCGGCATCCGCCTTGTCGATCCCTGGCAGAAGTAGCACGCCAACCTCTAGCGAGGACTTTCTCGCCGTGCAAGGTGTGCGACGAGATCGCCTGCCTTGCGGGCGATGAGGTTTGAGAGGTCGAGGTCCGAGATCTTGACCAGTCGCTCGCAGATGGTTCGGAACTCGGCTTGGTCGATGGCGCCGACGGGATCGGTGGCGATCGCGCTTCGATGCACGCGGTGCAGCGATGTCAAGAGCACGGCGTACTCCTTGTCCATCCCGTACTTGCGCTTGTCGTGGCCGAGATAGAAGAGGGTTTCCTCCTCTCCGTTGCGGATCGCCTGTTGGTCCGTTGGCCCGAACTTCTCCAGACGCATCAGGCGTAGGGCAGCAAAGTCCTCGAAACGGCCCGCGGGCCGGTTTTGGAGCAGCACCACGGGGCGCAGCTTCGCGCCGATGGCGATCTCGAAGTCTCCTCTGATTTCCTTCTTGAGTACCTTACGTGCAAGGGTCTGCGCGTCAGGTATCCGTGTCTCGGTGCCGTCGTGCTCTAGGACGCGGAATGGCTGCTTGACCTCGAATGCGCTAACGGCCCAGACGATTGCGCCCTTGCGGACCGAAGGCGTTCTCACTCGCCAAGCGCGTTAGCGAGGCTGGCATAGTCGAAGTCGGCGCCTTCGGGCTGCTCATCGACGGCCTGGGCGCGAACGGCGAGATCGGAGGCGCTCAGCTCGTACGGCGGCTCTGCGAGGTACTCGTCGATGAGATTCTCAAATGGTGTGAAATCGTCCCAGCGCAGCACCACCAGCTCAGGCCTGCCGTAGCGGGTGATCACGACCGCCTCACCCGGCCCAGGCTGACGGGAGAGGCGGGCGTCGTTGGCCGGGATCTCCGTGTGCAGCATGAAGGCATCCTACCAACAAGTCCGACGAGACACCGAAAAGTCGTACGACATGCTGCTGGCTTTCGTTTAAACGGACCTGCTCGCGAGTCAAGTCTCCCCGCCACGCATTACGACGACGTTATTAGTTGCTTGACCTGGGCCGTTCGGCATTTGCCGGACGCCTGGCTGCCGCATGTCTACGCGCAAAGTTGATCGTGCTTCTAATCATGCTCTCCGTCGTAGTCAGCGCATTCAGGGCGACCTGTACGGCCCGATCGGCGGGCCTTCGTAGGTCGTGCCGGCGGGGTCTGTCCAGCGCACGCGCCAGCACGTGCCGCGCACGTTTGATTTCAGGGTCCAGTAGCCGAGCGGGCCGGTGCGGACTTTTGTAAGTACCTGGTAGCCGCTGGAGTGCGGGCGCTGGATCAGCACGGTTACCGATGTGGCTTTGCCGGCGGCCGGCCGCACGTAGCCCCACAGATTGTAGCCGCGCCGCGCGTAGGTGACGGTCAGCGGCACCGGGAAGCCGTAGTACAGCGGCTTCTTGGCACCACTCGCGGACTCCAGCCCTGTTTGGAAAGTGACCACATTCGCTTCGCTGGAGAGCGGGTCGTCGCGCAACAGGTACTGCGAGAAGGACGCCACACGCGGGTTTTCCCAGGCGATCCTCTCGGCGATCGCGTCGTATTCGGCCTGCTGTGCGACGGAGACCCCAAAGTAGAGGTTGGGCTTGCTCATCACGCCGAACTCGGTGAGAAAGATCGGCAGTCCACGATTGATCGCGCCCGCTTTGCCTGCCATGTTGAGCGCGTTCACGAGCCGGCCGAGCGTGCCGATCACCACATCTTCGGGGTTTGCCGGCTTCTCAAAAGGCCCCTTGATGCTGGAGGCGTAGGGGTGCTGCGCGTAGCCGTAGGCCGGCAACCTGGTGCAGGTCGACGCCTTGCGATAGCTGGCGTTCAGGCACAGCGCGCCGCGCAGGAAAGCCAGCGGCGCCACGCCCGAATAGGGCAATACGCTCTTGGTCATCTTTACCGCGCCGCCCGGCGCTGTTTCGCCCATCAGCACCCGCGGCGATTTGATACCCGCGGCCTGCAGGCCGGCATAGCCTTCCTCGAAGAGCCCCCTGTAGATCGTCCCCGCCACAGGAGCACCGCCTGCGCCGAACTGCGGTCGCAGCGAGTTGTACTCGTTGGGCTCGTTCCAGATCGCGTAGTCGGTAACCTCCGCGCCATAGTGGCGGCCGACGGCCGTCATGAATTCCCTGAAGTCGCGGTCATCTGGACGCGTGACATAGGGCGCGATGCCGTTGGCCGTTGCCCACCGCGGCGCCGGCGGCGAGATCGTCAGCAGGATCTGCCAGTGCAGGGCATGGATTTCTTCGATCAGAGTGTCATACGCGCCCCATTCGTAGGCGCCCGGTTCGGTCGCGTTGAAGTTGGGGCGCTTGGCGTTTTCGCGCCCCGGCGCAACCGCATTCCAGGAGAGCTCGATCCGCACGCCTTTGACGCCCAGGTGCTGCATCTGTTCGATCGCTTCCCCGCGCGAGGCCGGGTTCAGCAGCTCGCTTGGCGCCTCGAAGAACAGAGTCTGCCCATGTGAGGCGAGCGCTGGACCGGCGTCTAGTGCGCCTGTGCTTGCTGAAAGCATCACGGCGAGCAGGGCCAGCACGAACGTACGGATGCGAGGCATTGAGTCTCCCATTCGGATGGTTTGCGGTACCAGAGTGCCGGGCCGCGCAAGTCAGCGAGAAGCCGAAGCTCGTGCGCAGCCAAGGCGGGCGACTGCAGTCCCCCGCCCCACATCGCGAAACGCACGCCGCGCGTTCTTGCCCCAAGAGAACACTTGACCTCGCGCCAGGTTGCGGTCGCAGTGTGCAGCGATCTGCCCCAAACATCTACTCCGGCGCCATGGCGCTGCGTGTCCTCTTGGTTCAGGTCCCTTGCTGGCATCGGCTCCTGAGATGGGGGCGCCGGTGCGTAGGTCCGAACATCGGATCGGCTCAGCTATGCCGCGAGCGGCGCATGCGCTCGTGGATCTCGTGACCGGCCAGCAGCAAGATGCCGCAGATCACCGCCGCGACCACCGCCAGCACCGCTGCGGGCAGATCGCTTGCAGCCGATGCGAGATCGGGCTGCACAACACCAGGGGACAGCGATTCTCCGACGCCCCTACCCAAGCGCACGGCAGGCGCGTGGCCCGTCCGGGCTGCTTCCAGGATTCGTTCCTGGGTCGGGGTCGGTTCGACGGGCTGGCCAGCGCGTGGCGATATGCCTCCCGAGGAGCTGCCGTCGTCAGAGCTCCCGCTGGAACCCCAAGCGCCTTTGTGGCTCGCGGCAGCAAGCTCGGCCTCCTGGATCTCTTCGACGCATTCGTATTTGTACTCGATCACTTCCGTGGGCAGGTGTTCGAGCACGCGCTGATACTGCTTGACGGTGAAACCCGCCAACGACTGCCCGTCGGCGCAGAGTTTCATCATCTTGGCAGTGGCATCGGCGGAGGCCGCGGTGGGAGTGGCGCCAACGAGGCAGAAGCAGGCGACGAACACCGTAACGAGCATGCGCCCGCCGCGGGCCCTGCGAGGTAAAAAGTGCCGAGCCATCGAACGATCTCCACCCTATCAGCGGTCACGCACAGGCATCCGCGGCGCCTGCCAAGAAGTTATTACGGCCGTGGGCAGGAGGCCATGACGACTCCTGCGGCGCCAGGGAGCGTGTGCGCGAGTTCGGTGTCACTACCGGTGTCGATGCCGTTTGTGTTGCCTGAGAGTGCGGCATCGACCCACTGCTCCGGTAGCGCCGTGCTGTGGCGCTTGGCCGGTGCTCGACTGGCTCCTCGTAGCCGGTCTCGAAACTGGCCACTTCCTGTTGTGGCTAGCCGATGCGTTCGAGCATGCGTCTGATCGCGGTGGTGCCGAACTCGACGGCGTCGGCTGGTAGGCGCTCGTTCTCGGCGTGGATCAGCTGCATGAAGGGCAGATCTGCCGGCAGTTGCATCGGCAGGAACCCGTACGTTTGGATCCCGAGCCGGGAGAAGAAGCGCCCATCGGTGATGCCGGGGAGCAGCATCGGTATCGCTTTGGCCCGAGGGTCGAGCTCCGCCAGCACCCCGGCGAGCATGTCGAACAGCCCCAGGTCGGGCTCGGCCGCGACGGGATCGTGGCGCAGGACCTCGAACTCCATCTCCAGGCCCGTAAGCGCACGCAGCTCAGCGAACAGCTGCTCTGGAGCGAACCCCGGCAGCAGACGGCCATCGAGCGTCAGCGAGATCGCATCCGGGATCACGTTGACCTTCTCCCCACCCCCCACGATCGTCGCGCTGACGGTGTTGTGCAGCAGCGGATCGAACACCCGTCCGCGCTCGCCCATAACATCGAGCAGGCGATCGGTGAGGCCAGGCACGAGCAGGCCCTTGAGCGGCAGCACGAGCGCCCACGGCACATCAGCGGCGGTCGCCTCGATCATCGCGCGCGCGACCGTCGTCACATGCACAGGCAGCCGACGACGGTCAAGCCGCTCCAACAGCCTGCCGAGCCGGCCCATCGCCCCGTCCCGGATCGGCATCGAGCCATGCCCCGCCGGGCCACGCAGAATCGCGCGCGACCAGCAGACCTGCTTCTCGGCGACCATGATCGGATAGAAGCGACGTCCCGCGACGTCCATCGTGAACCCGCCGAACTCGCCGATCGCATAGCGCACCCCCGCAAACAGCTCCGGGTGCTCACTCACGAGGAATTCGGCGCCGAGGTCGCTACCGGCCTCCTCATCTGCCATCAAGCACAGGATCACATCGCCCGGCGGCGGCGTTCCGCTGGCCTTCGCGCGCATGAACGCGGCGAGCATCATCGCCACGCCGCCCTTCATGTCCAGGGCGCCACGACCCCACACATAGCCATCATGCAACTCACCCGCAAACGGCTCATGCCGCCATTGCCCACGCGCAGCGACAACATCGACGT
Organism: uncultured Actinomycetota bacterium; assembly: GCA_963757925.1. Classification (GTDB taxonomy): domain Bacteria; phylum Actinomycetota; class Thermoleophilia; order Solirubrobacterales; family Solirubrobacteraceae; genus Palsa-744. The sequence continues at coordinate 594,356 of CAVWTE010000009.1, read as the reverse complement.
GGCCCTGCAGCAGTAGTGGAGCACACTCGCCACGACCAGCCAGCCGCGCAATCAGGTTCGGACGCTCAGCCTCACTCGCCAGGATGCGCACCTCACAGCCAAGACCCTCCAACAGCCCCCTGACCCAGTCGATGCACTCACGCTCATTGCCCGGAGGATTGCTCGTATCGAAACGCAGCAATCGCTGAAGAAGCTCAACAGGGCGATCCTGAATCGCATCCAGATCCACGCGACACAGTCTCCCCCATTGCAACGGTCACCGTCAGCGCAGGCCATCTTCGCCGCGGCAAGGTAGGCCCATCTACTGCGCGCCGTGGGTTCACTCGCGCAGACCGCCAGCTCAGCGCCGATCTGGTTCCGGGATCACGGCTAGTTGAGCGCTATGCGCTGTTGATTGCTGGTCGGCCCGCGTTCATCTCGTTTCAGGCAGCCGCTGAGTTGCGCTATGGACCCGCGCCGTGCGCTCCTGCTGACCTGGCGCGAGGAATGGGACGAGCCCTGGCTGAATGGCGCTCGCGCGCATGCGTGCAGCATCAACTGCGCACTCAAGGCGCAAACGTTTCAGGAATGGTTCTGCCGACCCGGCACCGCTCCCCCGTTTCTCTCGCCCCCCATACTTCAGGAGCGGACATTGCCTATCTCGTCTGACCTGTTGCCCGGATACACAGTCGAGAGCGCTGCTGCGTCGCGTCGCCGCCATGCCACAGATAGCCTCATCGACAAGATGGTCGAGGAACAGACGCCGGCTAACCAGATGCGCTGGGTGCGGGCCGAAGGTGGAACAGCCTCAACCGGCCGCTAGCTCATCGCGAGCGGTTCGGTATCCGACAGGCTTGCACGAACGCCCATCCCAGCTCGTTGATCGAATATCCAGTGATCGTGGTGGAGCCGTCGTCATCAATGCTGCCCACTGTGGTCGGCAACCGGCGGTGTGGACGCACCAGTCCGAGGGCGGTGAGGGTGTCAAGCGCCGGCCCGTCACGTTCACCAGGCATCGTCGTGTGGAGTTCTACGTAGACTTTTTCCGCCGTCGCGCCCTTTGTCCAGTGATCGAGCAGGCGGACGTCTTTCGGGTCGAGCTGTCGCAGGATGTCCGGGAACCCGCGCCACATCGGCCGCCCCCTCAGTGAGCGTGTTGGCAAGCAGATTCTCCCATGCCTCTTGTAGGTCGGGGTTTGTCTCCTCGGCCATACCTTCAATGATCGCCGTAAGCAGTGGTTCATCGAGCGCCGAGAAGGCCCGCCGCGGGAGCCCCATCGCCTGGAGCTTGACAGCGACAGCCATTGCCCGCTCTATGAGCGCGGGGTAGTGGCGTAGATGGATGCGCGCGGCGATATAGCTGGCGTACTCCTGCGCCAAGCGGCTGCCGGACGCCCATGCACTTGTGGGGGCTGAGCAGGCACTTAACTCCGCGTCAGCTGATGCCTACACACCGCGCAGGTGGCCCAACGACGATGACACGCGCGCGGCGCTTATCCAGGTTGACACTCTGATCGATCGGTTGATCGACAACAACGCCCGCGACAGTGCGATTGCATATGCGCTCGATGAAGCGCGAGTTCAGGTCAGTAGTCTGGCTGCGGAGAGGCGCGAGATCCTTCAACCCTTGCGGCGGTTGCTTGAGCAGATCCGTCGACCACGAGCAGGAGCGCCGCGTGTTCAGCTTGAGCCTGTGCCTCAGCCAACGTCGGTGTCGCTGTCTCAGGAGCTTGTCGCGCGCTGGCTAGGGCATGCGGGTGGATTGAGCGATGCTGCACGCCGCTTCCGTGGCGATGCCGAGTCGCTCACAGACGATGCTTGGGCGGCGCAACTGCGCACGTACGCCGAGAGGCTCGATGATGCGGCTGCAGGAGTGCCGACTGCGGAGCTTGAGAAGCTGGCACGCCGTTCGTCTCGGCGCGCAACGCTACCCGCAGCGTCTATACCAAGGGACAAGGACATCTACATGCCGGCTGGTTTCGTACATCCACCAGCCGATCCTGACGCGATCACAGGTGCAATGGGGGAGTTGGTCGCGGTTCTTGAGGCGCAGGTTCAGGAGCTTGATCGCCTGGCTAGCGATCTCGCGACTCATCCAGCGCGAAGCTTCGTGGAGCATGCCGATGTCGTCCGCAGCGCGCTATGCCGCTTCGAATTGGCTCGCAGAATGCGCAATGCCGGCCCCATCGTGACTGCCAGCGAACAACTCGTATCTGAGTTGCTCCAGACTCGTCTGGCGCCGATCGTGAGAGAGCTGGTGGCGTCGATCGTGCGCTTCGGGTGGTACTTCGAGCCTCTGCTAGTGCCAGACAAGGGGCGCAAGATTGTGCTGGGTGGTCTCGCGACCACCCAGCCCGATCTCGATGCTCGGCTCCTGCTTAACTCAGCGGAGCGCACAGCGCTGGGAATCGCCTGGTTTCTGGCCCTTCATCTCCTGCAGCCTCGAGAGCGCCGGCGCGTTCTGGTCCTTGACGATCCGACCTCCGTATTTGACGCCCCAAACCAAGCTGGTCTTATCAGCACGCTGCGCGCGTTCGTGCGGCTGACGCGCCCTGAGCAACTCGTCGTCAGTACGCATGATGAGATGGTTGCCGCGCTGATGGCCGACGAGCTGGCCCCCGTCGATGAATGGCCGATAGGTGCACGCCGTATTCGCTGCCAGCGCGACAGAGATCATTGCACCGTGATCGTTGCCACACCTGAGCGTCAGGAACCATTGAGCGTGGAGGCCGAGATTGAGCTCCTGGGGCTCGGTGGAGCTGCGGTCGCTGCCGAATAGTCCCAGAAAAGCGGAAACAGCCATCAGCGATCTGAGGATCGGTCTATCCAGAGGAGGGCATGGCATTTGAGGGATCTGCGCAACGCGTGTCCCAGCTTCTGAGGGGCAGGCCCGCAAGGCCGGCTTGCGCGTCATCAAGCTGTGCTTTTCGCCCCAATATGCGGACCCGGGCCCTCATAAACGGGCTACTTGACCTCATAGTCAATATATGTTTCTTCGTGCCTGCTGTCGATCGCAGGCGGGATCGATGGGTAGGCCAGCGACAGGACATCTTTGCGAGAACCGCTCCCGTGCGACGGGTAGGATCACCTCTTGGGGAATGGCGTTCTCGTTTGCTGGGCGGCGCCGATACCTGACGCTGCCTGCTAGGACGCGCGATCAGGCGCTCCGCGAAATGGCTGTAGTGATGGAAGAAGTGCGTCTGGGCAGGTGGATGCCACCTCCGCCGCGACGCTCGGTGCACGCTCGAGGTCTTATGGTGAGCTTCGACAGGTTCGCTGGGGCGTGGGTTGCGCGCCAAAAGGCCGAGGGTGGTCGACTCCGAACTGGCTTGTCTCGCTCCGGTTAGGCCGACTTGCAATGGCGTTTTGAGCATCTACTCGCGTATTTCACCGGGACGTCGATCGACGAGATCACGATCGCGGACGTCGATGGTTTTCGTCTAGCGAAGGTCCGCGAGGGCAAGCTCGGGGCGACATCGATCAACAAGATGATTGCGGCCCTCGCAGCCATCCTTGAGACGGCGGTAGAACACGAGCTGATCCATCGCAACCCGGCGAAGGGGAAGCAAGAGACGGCTGCCGGCCGTCAAGCCCCGACGTTCGTGGCTGGATCGAGCCGAACACATCAGCGCCTTGCTTGACGCCGCAGGTGAAATTCGACCGTACCGGTCGCGCCGCGGTCGGCATGCGACGACCACTGATCGCCACGCTCCTGTTTGCGGGTTGCGGATCGGTGAGTTGCAGGCGCTGCGTTGGAGCGACGTCGACCTCATGCGCGGCACGATTCGCGTGCGGCAGGCCAAGACCGACGCTGGGGTGCGAATCGTGCATATGCTGCCGGTTCTGCGTCGCGAGCTCGGTGAATATCGCAGCAACGTCCCGCAGATCGAACGCAACTCGTCTTTGCAACGGCCTCCGCATGTCCTGCTTGGTGCCTCGAACATCCGTATCCGCATCCTGGCCGCGCGGTTCAGCGAGCCAACAGCGATCTCCGGTCCAGAGGACAGCCGCCCCTTCCTGACGGCCTCACGCCCGCACTCCGCTACGCCGCACGTTTGCTTCGCTGCTATTCGCGCTTGGCGAACCGACCGACCTACGTGATGAGCCAGATGGGCCACACGACTCCGGTGCTCACGCTCGCGCTCTACGCCCGCGAGATGAACCGGCGCGACGGCGAGCGCGCACGGCTCAAGACACTCCTCACCGGCCATCCATCGCAGAGTTCCTCGACGGCTCACTCGTTCACCACCTTAGGCGTCGCGCGAATCACGACTCGTCATCAAGCCGGCGCTCATCACGGCTCGATGGCGCCTGACGGTGGCTTCTAGGTAGCCGGCGGGGCGACACGCGAGACCGGCGTAGCACTTATGCGCTACGCTTGTGCACATGAGTCTGATGGTTTCTGTGCGTGATCTGCGCAACCGCACCGCCGCAGTTGTGGAGGCGGTGCGTTCTGGTGAGCAGGTTACGCTCACCGTCAACCACGATGCGGTCGCGGACATTGTGCCGCACGTGGAGCAGCGCGATCCGTGGGTCTCCTCGGGAGTGCTGCGGGAGATCGTGCGCGAGGCCAGCGCCGACCAGGATCTGCTCGCCGACCTCGCCGATGTGCGTGGCATGCTCGTAGAGGAGCCGTGAAGCGCGCGATCGCTGATACGTCGGTCTTCGTCGCGCAGGAGACCGGCCGGGAGTTGGGCGATCTGCCCGAGAGAATCGCGGTGTCTGTCATAACCGCTGCCGAGCTTGAGCTTGGCGTGCTCAGGGCCCGTGACACCGATACGCGCGCGCGACGACTAGCGACGCTCTCGCGAGTACGCAGCGCCTACAGACTGCTGCCGATAGACGCCAAGACCGCCTCCTGTTTCGCGCGGATCGCCGCCGAAGAGCTTGAGACAGGCCGCAAGCTACGCCGCCACGACGCCTGGATCGCCGCATCGGCAATGCGACACGGCGCCGCAGTGGTCACCCAAGACCAAGATTTCTCCGTCTACTCATCCGTTGAGGTCGTCCATGTCTAGGCTGCCGCGGCCTTGACGTATTCGAGACAACTGTGTGCCGGCACCGAGCATCAGCCTCGATAGGCGCTCACTGAGCGGTCACTCTTCGAAGGAGCGCAACCCGGCCGGTGCCGGGCGACAACGACGCGCTGTTCACTCCCGCATAGCGGGCGAATGCGGCGGCACACGAACGATCTGGCCGTGCTCTCGCAAATCGTCCGGAGGAGGCACGTCCCGGTGTCGAGGTACGGCGCTCGCTTTGTCTAGCAATGGGGAAGCCGCCGAGAGCGCGACGGGGCTCTTGGTGCTTCGGTTCACGCCACCAAAGGGCCCGCGGGCGCAGCCCGGGCCACAGGAGAGCGCGCCGACGCCGTTCTCGCCAGCTGCTGCTCGCCTACACACAGGGCCTCGGCGAAGATGGCCCGCCAGTCGTCCAGATTCCGCTGCACTCCTGAAAGCCGGAGAAGGAGATCGTCGAGCGCTACCGTCCAGCGAGATCGCCAACGCAACGCGTGAATCCCGACGCCGGTGATCTTGTAGCGATCGTCGATATCCAGCAGCGCGTAACCGATCAGCTGGTAGATCTCCTTGGCGCTGACCAGTGATCTCCCCTTGCCAGTCTTGAAGTCGATCAAGATCCCGTCGGCGATGACATCCGCATCGGCTCCGTCAACGGCTCCGCTTAGCGCGAAGGTCGGGCCGATGGCCAAAGCATCGGCCGAATACAGGTCAGCCGTATCGATCAGGCCTGCTTCGAGCAACGCAACCAGATCGGCGCGTGTCTCCGCGCTTGCCAAGGCCGCTTCGATCGCACCATCTAGGCCTCCCACCACGCCGACGCCGAACGCGGGGTCGGGAAGTCGCTCGTGTGCCCTATTCTCGCCGATTCGACGGCGCTGCTCTAGGCGCGCGCAGACCAGTGCGCAATCGGCCGCTCGCTCTAGTGCCGGTCCGGAGAGCGGCTGCGCCAGGCCGCCGAGCCGACGGAGTTCGGCGACGGCAAGCTCAGCCCGCTTCCCTCCGAAGATAATCAAGCCCGGGGTCAGGCGCGGCGGCTATGAGGGGCTTGCGGACAGAGCCGTGCGGGATCGGCAGCACGTACTCGACCGCTGTGCCAACCAGACCGCTATCCACGCCTGGACCGGGAGCGAGCGGAGGGTCCCCGCTACGCCCGGCGCGCACAGACGCGTTTGCCTCTTTGCAGACGGGTGCGGTAGCCGGAAGCTCGCGCTCCATGAATCGCCGAACCGGGGACTGCTTGACGTCGAGGAGCGCCGTGAGGGCCATGTCGTGATCATGCCGCAGGCTAATGACGGAGCAGGGTCAGTCGCCGTAGGGATCGCCGCAGCGGCAGCCCGGCGGGACGAGCGCGCTCCACGGAAGCGATCACCGCTGCCAAATCGGAGGCGTCATCGGTACCGTGGCATAGCGCTAGCCGATCGCGACAGCGGGTGACGGATTCGACTCTCATCGAAGCGCCCGGTGCTTGGCCGCTTGGGGATGGTCGCGGCCCTGCAAATCGCCGAGGCTGTCGGGTAAAGGGCCAGCTTGACCCGACAGCCTGCGCCAAGGCAGGGGCGATGACTGCTTTGCTTCGGTGAGCGGGAGCGAGGGCGATCGCTCACCAGGCTCCTGAGATGGACGACGACCGACGGCGCACATCGCCCGACCTCAGACCACTGCTACCGCCGGGCTAAGCGAGTGCCTGGCGTGTAGGAGAGTTCCCGTTCAACGACAGCCCCTGCTTGCCGCACCGCTAACAGATCGACTCCCTTGACGAAGAGCAACGTAGCGCCGGTCAGCGCCGTCTGTCCGCGCCGGGCGCCGACCAAGACTGCATAGCGACCTGTTCGCCGAGCGCGCTCTGACCGGGGCCTGTCAAGCCCCGCTGGGGCGCTGCTTTCGATCTCCCCACCCTCGGCGCTTACGATCTGTGTGGTGCATAGCGGGCAGCGACGAGCCTTGACCGGGATCGCGCTCGTGCACTCAGGACATTCCTTGGTGTCCGGATCCTCCTGTACGCGACGGGACTGCAGGTAGTTCATCGGCTTGATGACGAAGAAGAACACCGCCGCGGCGACCGACACGAACGTGATCAGGCTGTTGATGAAGTCGCCGTAAAAGAAGTGGCTCGAGTTGATCGTAAACGACCACGTGCCGAAATCGGGCTGCCCGAAGATCAATGCGATTATCGGGGTCAGCAGGTCCGCGACGAGGGCTTTGACGACCAGCCCAAACGCGGTCCCGATCACAACCGCCACTGACCACGTTCCCACGGAGCAGGAACTTCTTGAAATCGCCGAGCAGACTCACGACACGACCTCCCGTATCTCGTGCTCTCGGCGACGCACACTCCCACCGGAGCGGGTATCAATCGTTACTAGCCGTTCGAATCCTACAAACAACCCAAGCACCTCAAAAGACGCCTAAGAACCAGGATCGTCCTCTCGGTCGATCCGAGCGACTGGGAGCGCGCCGAAACCTGACGGCGGCGGCCAGCCCGAAGAGTAGGCTGCGTCTGTAGACCAAGCCAAGTCAAGACGGGAGGACACTTGAGCACTGCCAGCCAGGAGGAGACGCCGCTTGACGAGCTGGGCGTCGCCGACCGCGCCAACTTCCAGCAAGGGCCGCCGCTTGAGCTCTTTCGGCGATTGCGCTCTGAGTGCCCGGTCCACTGGTCCCGCGGCATCGCCGAGTTTCCCGACGAAGACGGCTTCTGGTCGGTGACGACCGCCGAGGACGTGTTCGAGGTCAGCCGTGACTGGCAGACCTACTCCTCGGAAGTCGGCGGCTTCACCGCGTCCAACGCAGGCCTGTCGTTGGAGATGCAGCAGGCGATGTTCATCGGCATGGACCCGCCCAAGCACGACCGGCTGAAGGCGCTGTTTCAGCGTTGTACCTTGCAGCCATCAGATCTTGCCTAGGAACGACGCAGCGAAAGGAAAAGCAAAAAAAGACCTAAAATTGCCGCAAGCGAGCGCTCCCTAGTCGAGCGGCTCGCAAAAAAACCCTCATTTGCAGGCCTTTTCATGGGCGCGGCGGGTTTCGAACCTGCGACCTCTCGCGTGTGAAGCGATACTGCCGCACCCCGTAGATTGGCCGTTTCGCCTGTGCTGGAGCCAAATGCCGCTTTGGGTCCAGGCGTCATATTCGGTTCTTTTGGGTCCGATTAGGCTGGGTTTGGGCCAACGAAGGGATTCATTGGCCCGGCTGTGTCCTCGCCCTCGTAGCGCTTGCGCGTGCAATCCGTCGTGGCTCGGGCAGACCAACTATGCGCGTCTCGCAGGCTCAAACTACGGATAGCGGCCACGCAGACGCTTGTGAGCCCGCTCGTAGACGTTGCGGGTTCTTGGATTGGCAGGGTGACGCTCCCCGAAGGCGATCATGTTCCAAGCGAGGCTGTTGTCAGGCTTCTGGATTAGCTGGAACACGAATCCGTAGGGTGCCTCTGCGGCGCCCTGCTTGCCGAGTGGGACATAGAGCTTGCGACAACCTGGCAGCTTGGTCCCACCAGGCCCATCCGCCTTGCAACGCTTCCAATCGAGCCTAGCTGTTCCAGTCTCGATTGTTCTGCGAGCGCTCCTTGCCTGCGCTCGAGCAGGCGAGTGGGGACCGTAGCGCTCGGTCTCCTCTTCCCACTCGATCGATCCGAACTCGATCGGAACGGGTGGCGGGCCGTCCGCCGGGGTATCTGGCACCGTTAGCCCTCGTCGTCGTAGGGCACGTCGGCTGAGAGACGCTCGAAGTCCTCTGCGGAGGCGGGCTTGGTTCCCCGCTGGGCATGCAGGTCCGTCGCGGTGGTGATCGACGGCTCGATCGTCACGCCGCCCTCGCGATCTGGGACGACCTCATAGCGGCGCCCCGCGATCTCCACGAGCTCACCGACCTTCACATCGAGTCTCTTCGCGGCAGTTGCCATGGATCAATAGTAGCCCCGCGGCTGGGCGGACACGCGGCTCCGGCAATGGCAATGGAAGGCGAAGCGCGACGAGTGGCTCCGCGCATCTGGGCTCGCGTCGCGGCAGGGCCAAACCTCGAGGCTAAGGCGCGTCGTTAGTCGTGCGTAGGCGCCGAGTCATTTGCGTCTATTCTGGCGTCTTGACGGTTTGACGCCATTGAGCTATCGTGGGGCTGCATGGCTCGCCGCAAGACGACGTACTACATAGATGAAGGTGTGCTGACCGCGGCGAAGATGACTGCAGTGGCAACTCACCGCAGTGAGAGCCAGCTAGTGGAGGATGCGCTGCGCGCCTATGTCGTCGAACAGGGGCGTGGCGAGGCCGCGAGCGAGAACATGCGCAGGCTTCTCGACGAGTTGCGGGCCCGCCCAGAGCTCGGCGACCTCGACGATGAGGAGTCGATCGCGCTGGCAGTCCGTGAGACTCGCGCGGTCAGACAAGCACGCGCCGCCAAGCGTCGAGAGCGCACGGCGGAGTGAGCGCTCCGAGGGCGGTCGCCGACGTCAACGTCCTGGTCTCGGCGGCTCGCACACCCAGCGGGGCTTTGCGGAGACCTGCTGCAGGCGGCGGTCGAGGGGCGCTAGGTGGAATATCCAGTCTGTCGCTGGGATAGCGAGGCTGGTCACGCCCCGTCGTGACGACTCAATCTCACAAAGGAGCAAGCAAGGGGACGCACTACATGTGCCGCGGTGACGACGTGCAGATAGCACTCGTCGGGTTCGCATTCGGAACGAGGCCCAGAGACACGCTCCGGCAAAGCCGCTGGTCCTAGGCAGCGCAGCCGATCAGCACTAGGATTGATACGTGGACTGCCGTGAGCACCTCGAAACGCTGAAGGACCGCGACATTCCAACGATCACGCGCAATAAGCCAAACCGTGTGCTCGCGATTCGTGGCTCTGTGATTGAAGTGATGCGCGAACAGCGCGGAACTGTCCCCATCGCACACGTTCAGCAGGCCCTCGACGCGCTCTACGAGAACCGCTCGCTGCGCATCAACAAGGCAACCTTGGGGCACTCCGACACGGCATTCATCGGTGCGGTGCTTGCGCAATTGCCAGACGTCGAAGTCATCAGGAATCCACAGTCAGTGCGCTACCCTCAGCAGACGGCTGAGGTAGCACCAACATCGAAATGGGACCACCGTCAAGGCTCAGACTGACGGGGCGGCGCTAGGGGAACGACAGGTCAGAACTCGTCTACGCGAGCGGCAACCCGAACAGGTACCGCATGGTCTTAAAGTCCGACATGACGACATCAGTGTCGTCATGTACTACACTAACCAATATGAGCGAGAAGCCGATCACCATCAGCATCAAAGGCAAGGTGAGCTACGAGGACGAGATCACAGTCGCCCAGGCCGCCCGGATCATCACCTTCCTCAACGCCGAAGGAGAGGACAACGCCTCCCTGAAGTCGGCCCCCGGCCAGGGTCTCGGCGAACCCGAAGCCCCAGATTCAAAGAAGTCAGGGAACGGCGTCGCCAGCGCTCGGGAGGCGCTGGACCTCTCAGGCGCGAAGACGAACCCCGAGAAGATCGTCGCCCTTGGGCAATACGTACTTCAGGACGGCGGCGACACCTTCAAGGCAGAGGACGTCAAGGCGCAGTTTCGACGCGCCCGAGAGTCCGCGCCCGGCAACTTCAGCCGGGACCTCGGGACCGCGTTGCGGGAGGGTTGGCTCGCCGAGGGAGACGGCGGCGAGTATTACATCACGAACAAGATCAAAGGCATCTTTGACGGTGACTTCAAGTTCCCAAAGTCCACGTCCAGCGGGAGTGGCCGCAGCCGCGCCATCACGAAGGCAGGCAAGGCGAAGCCCGACGTCTTCGCGGGAATCGACGAGTTCCCGACCCGCATGGAAGGGCTCGCCAGCTACTCCAAGATGAAATCCGAGAAGGACCGGTTGCTCTGGGCCCTCCACTTCGCGAAGGACCGGGGCATCAAGGGGCTCGTCAACAAGGACCTTGCATGGCTGACCGACCACCTCGGCGCGGGCGTGCCCAGCGGGCACATCGCCGGAGCCGCGCGGAGCGCCAAGTCCGCCGGGTCCCTCAACCGCTCGACGGTGGACCAGACTCTCCGCATCACGGAGGACGGGGAGATCTACCTCAAGTCGGTCGGCACGGCTGAGTCGTGACCGGGGGCGTGCACGACCCGGTAGCGCTGCGGTTGCAGCGACTTGATCTGCAGTTGCAAGCCCTCGTCCTCGGCCAACTAGCCGCCAGCCGCTCCGACGACGGCTCATTCTCTCCGGGCGCCGTCTTGCAGTCGTTCCACGACTTCGCGCTGCCTGCGCCGGCCAAGGTCGGGAATGTTTTCACGGCCTTGACGAAGAAGAAGTGGCTCGCCAAGCAGCCGCAGCGGGCGGCCTACAAGGTGACGCCCGCCGGGCAAGCCAAGGTCCGCGAGCAGATGGCGGATCTCGACCTCGTCGCGCTCGTGGCCGAGTCGGCACACAAGAACGCCCCCGTGTTCGGACGGACAGAGCACGCGCTGGTGCCCGTTCACCTCGCCCCGCCCGCCCTGGTCCGGCCCCTCCAATCGTTCCAAGCGGACCACCCGTTCGACACCAACGTATTCGGCATGACCAGGTTCCCCGACGCGAAGGCTGGGACGGCCGACCCAGTGGGGCGGGCCCTGGCCATCGTCCGGGAGGTCTGCGCCGAGTCAGGGCTGGAGTTCCACCTAGCCTCCGACCGGGCGATCGTCGACGACCTGTGGGACAACGTCACAGCGCACATGTGGGCCTGCCGCTACGGCGTCGCCTTCTTCGAGGACCGGGTTGACCGCGGGCTCAACCACAACCTCCTAATCGAGGTCGGCGCGATGATCATGAGCGGCCGCCGGTGCGCGCTGCTGAAGGACGGGTCCATCGAGAAGTTGCCCACCGACTTCGTCGGGATGATCTATAAGTCGGTGGACCTGTCGGTTGAAGAGACGGTCGCGCAGGTCGTGCGCACCTGGATCAAGGACGACCTCACCGTCGGGAATCTCTAGGTTCCGCTCGCCGAAGCCGAACGGGCGCAGCGCGGGCGAGGCGCGGCATCGGTTGCTCTGAGGCGTCGCAGCAGTTCGGATGCCAGCGGCTCGGTGCTCCTGCAGTACCACTTCGCAGTACCACCTGGCGCGTGACAATCATCTAGCCGCCCAGGCCCGGGAGCAGATCCTCCTCGACATGCGCGATGCCGAGTGGGGAGATCTGCACGGTCCGGGCGTCAGCCTCGTACTCAACCATGCGCTCCTTGTGCGCTGGTCGGAGCACGTCGCGCCGAAACACACTGCCGTTTGAGTGCTCGATCCAGGACACGAGGTCGGCCTCCGCCACTGGCCCGTTCGAGGCGTGGAGAAGGAGCAGCGCCTTGGCGCGCATGCTCAGCCCCGTGCTCATGACCCGCTTCTTCCCGTTGACCTCCCAAATCAGCGGGGTCTCGCGGTCGGCAAGGCCGTCCACGATCGCGGTAGCCTCTTCCGTGGATACATTGTGCAGCACTCGAACGAGCTCGGCCATGATCCACTTCGCCATCTGGAGCACGCAGACGGCGTCCATGTGGTTCGGGTCGACGTCGCCGCCCACGTGCCCTACGTTCCGGTTGTTTCGGATCTCGTAGAGCGCGATCAGCATCCGCGGGATCTGGATGCGGATTGAGCGCGGCGCCCCAGCGGCGTCGGTCTCGAGCTTCTGGCACGCCAGCGCCATGTTCTTCGGCTTTGCGGCCTTCGTCGGGTACTTGCCGTCGGCGTATGCCTTGAGGATCGTGTAGACGACCTCGCAGAGCTTGCCGCCGTTCAACTCGGAGGGCTCCCACCGCCGCTCGCGGAAGTTCTTAACGATCTGGTTGAAGGCGTCGAGCAACTCCTTCCGCAGCCCGTCATGAAGGGTGCCGAGGACGCTCGTGAGTGAGCCGCCAGCCGCTGTCGTCGCCATCGCTTTAGGTCTTCTTCTGGACCGGGAGGTCGTGCTCGACCCGATTGACGCCGGTGTTAAGGAGCTGCAGAGCTTCGCTGTTGCTCGTGTCGAGAAAGCGCTTCTTCGACGCCGTCAGGCGCAGCGAGTTCAGGAAATCGGGCGGGAGCTTCCATCCTGCGTCGCGCCACGCCGTAAACACGTCGTCGCTCGACACGGTGCTGAGCCCGGCCTCGTTCGATAGGTAGTAGATCGTCACGGCGTGCTTGTCGTGGTTACTCCGGGGATTCTTCGCTTTCACGAAGTCCGCGAACGACATCTTGCCCTTCGGCCGCAGGTCGAGCTCCTTGACGATCTTGGGCTGGGATGCACCCGCCGCGCGGCGTGGCTTCGCGTTGCCGTTCTCAGCGCTTGGCTTCGCCCTCCGTGGCCGGGTGCCCGAGCGTCGCTTCTTCGGTGCGACCTTGCCGTCGCCGCCATCGGGTACCGACGCGGGCGCGGCGTTACCAGCCGCGGCGGCCATCAGCGCATCGAATGCGCTTTGCTGCACGGCCTCTGGGAAAGCCGAGACGGCCTTGGCGATCGCCGGCATCCGACCGAGAAGACCGTCGAGTTGAGTCGTGTCGTCTGCCATCTTCTCTCGTTTCTGCTGTTACAAGGAGAGAGCCAAGGTACACGACGGTCTGCACATCGCGGCCGACATAGTAGATAGCCCTTTCGGACCGGTACGCAGCCCTGTAGCCCTCTCTACCTAGTAATCGGATTCCGGATGTCCCAAAAGTTCCGAATCTCGGCAGGTTGGCGGTGGCTGACTTCATGCCTGCAAGCGTCCAGGAAGGCAAGTAAGAGCGCGCGGAGGAGAGTCTCTAGGACGCACTGCCTGCAGGCCTGAGGACGCGCCCGCGAGCTGAAACAGGCTACTCATTGCCGGCATCGTGATCGGCTCTATGCGGCTCGACGAGCGACATTCGCCTACTTGGAACCCGAGCCGAGCGGTTCGCGTTGACTTCGGTTGGCTCCTCGTAGCCAGGCTCGAACTCAGCGACCTTTTGCATGTGCAGCGACCGCTCTCTGGATAACTGCACCACCCAAAAAACAGCCCATTTGCAGGCCTTTTTATGGGCGCGGCGGGTTTCGAACCTGCGACCTCTCGCGTGTGAAGCGAGCGCTCTCCCACTGAGCTACGCGCCCTGAACGACTGATTCTACGGGCTCTGAGGCATGTCCACGGTGTCGGCCGGCGAGGCTATGGAAACGCTATGGAAACGTCTGGCGCCAGGCGCCTGCCCTGGGCTGGGATGCCTGTGCGAGACGCAGACGCGGAACTCGCCTGAACGACCAACCTTGTCCCACCCAAGCGAGTTGCAAAACGGTTTTGCGTCCTAAAGACAATGTTTATATTCCTTAAAACAACCCCGTGACGACCTAAACCAACGCCACAGGCGCATAAGGCAATCCGCTGCCCGCCCTCAGGGTGTAGACATTCGCTATGCCCTTCGAGGAGATGCCTTGGCCCCTCACCTGACGCTTGTCGTGATCCTCTTGCCAGTCGGCCTGCGTGCCGTCTGGAAGGCTCCTGACTGGGGCCTGAAGGTCGTGGCGCTGGCTTACGCCATCCGTCAATACCGAGAGGACGGCCACCCTTCGTCGGCCGACAGGCTTCAGGAGCCCTGATAGTCTGCTCGCCGCCACGCTCTCCGGCGGGTGCTCAGGCCGTAGGAGAGGATGTGGCCGTAGTCGGGTACGAGCGAGAGGCGCGCGGCGCTACGGCTTTTCGGTCCCCATTCGGCGATGATCTGCGCCGCGCGAGCGTGGCTGCCGGCGAACTCGAAGTCGAGGATGGTTGGCCACTTTGAGACGTGCGAGGGGTCGATCACTTTCAGGATCACCGTGAACGCGACGGTGGCGATTCCGAGCAGGATTAGGGCGCGCTTGCGGACCGTGCTCACGAGCAGTGGGGATCTCGGTCGCGCGGCTCTCGGCGAAGCTGGCTCATCTCGGCGGCAAAGTCTCTCTCGTCAGCCGGGTCTGATGCCCCGCCAGCGTCCGCCTCGCGCTCAGCGATACGACGCTTCGCCTCCCGGTCGCGCGAGACCCGGCCGTCCTCGTGTAGCCGTGGCGCCGGCCAAGATCGAGTTCATCTCGCCCGCCCTAATGCGCCGGTTGCGTCCCACGGGCTCCAGGCCAGCGGCGATGATGCCGGCGCTAAACGAGCCGAATCGCCGCTTGACCGTGCGATGCCGAGGGATATCCGTCCGGTGAGGCGTCGCACTCTTCCTTGGTGGGAGCGCGGCCAAGCTCACGCGCGAAGCGCTGCAACGCCTCAATCACCTGCTCACGATCCCATGCGGTCGTGATGAGCGACCCTTGCCCGTGATCCATCAGGCCGGCGGCGAGATGAATCGTGGAGATGCCAAGCGAGCCGCCGAACTCCACGATGCGCCCGCCCCCGCGTCGGGCGAGCACGTACAGGAGCGCCGCGACCTCTTCAGTGACCGCGAGTGGCGCGTCTCGGCAGAGTTCAGCGCGTTCGACCGCA
This sequence comes from uncultured Actinomycetota bacterium, assembly GCA_963757925.1. Classification (GTDB taxonomy): domain Bacteria; phylum Actinomycetota; class Thermoleophilia; order Solirubrobacterales; family Solirubrobacteraceae; genus Palsa-744. Next base: position 578,978 of record CAVWTE010000009.1, on the reverse strand, counting down.
CCCAGGCGCCGGCCACCAGCGTCCGTCTCGCGATCGGCGATACGACGCTTGGCCTCCCGATCGCGCGAGATCCCGCTCTCGCGCAAACGAGCGATCACACTCCTCGCCGCGTCGGACTCAAGCACTCCACGCGCACTCGATGACCCCATTGGTTTCGCAGCCTACTTGCGAGCCCCGCGGAGCCGGACGCATTGGAGTTGTGTTCCGGGCGGGGTCTTGCTATCTGGGTGCGCGACACATATTCAGCGGCCGAGCGGAGCGTTGGCGCGCACCGCCCGGCCTTGAGCACCGAAGAAACGGCCTTCGATGCCCCAGGACCAACGGTAGCTGTCTACAGCGGGTCCATGCTCGATCGCGCGGCCTTCGGCGCTCCAAGACCGAAAGGGAGCACGGACATGAGCCTGACCATCATTCGCACCGAGCGCGACACGCTCTACCACAGCCTCGTCATCGACCTGTCAGCGATCGGCGATATCCACACGAGCTTGCAGCACGACGATACCGACGCGGCGATACGCCTTTGGCGGCGTTTTGAGGCTGAGCTTCGCCTGCTCAATGATCTGGGATGGGACCGCGAGCAGCAGTCCAGGCACTTCGAGTTGACGATGCCGCCGACAGAACTGCGGCCAATCCTCGAACGCATCTACTGGAACACCGTGGCAATGCTGGCCGGGGAAGCGCAGGAGATAGACGAGACCGAGGCCGCTGTGCTGCGCAGCACCACCACGGTCTGCCCCGCAATCCTGGCCCGCCTCACCGAGCACGATGATGCCGACGACGAGGAGGAGGAGGTCGAGCAATGAGGGACACCCCTACCGGATCAAGACTCGCGCCGGCACCGGGCACACGGTTCGCCCTCTCTGAGCCTGTCGAGCGCTACCCGCACTTCGCCGCGTCCGCGGGAGCCACCGGCACGGTCGTCTACGTCGATGATTACACGATCTGTATGCACATGGACGAGTACCTGCCAGGCGCAGAGACGTGGGACAACGAGATCGTTTGGGCGATCGAGGACGACTGCAACAAGCTCGGCATACCATCGCCAAACCCCTCGGCCGCAGCGGCATTTCATCGTGCCACCAGACCGCTTGATGATCCGCCGATGCCTGCCCGCCGCGCCGAAACGCCAGAGCAGGCAAGCGCAGCACGCTTCGAGCGCTCGAACGAAGGATGCCGGCTCGTCCCAACCGAGAATGAGACGTGCATTGAGGTTCAACTTCGCGCGCCGATCGGACGAGTCATCTACCAAGAAGCGACTGACCAATGTGCTGCGCATTGGCGTGCCCAAACCGTGAGCAGCATGTATGTAAACCGCACGTCATCAGGAATCAGACTCGACGCAGACGCACTAACCGGCGAGCAGCGCCGTGAGACCGCTGTCGCCCTACTCGTGGCAAGCATCTACAACAAAGACTGCGCCTGAGCCGGTCTCTCCGCGGGGCTGCGTTTGACAGGCGCAGCCCTGCCCTCAGCACCCACTGAGATTTTTCTTAATGCCTCGTAGCCATTCAACGCGGCCACGCCAATGTTCAAGTTCAGCGTCTCGCCGGATCACACGTTTCTTGTGCTGCCACGCGATCTCATCGTCCGAAGCGTATGCCTGCGATCCGATATCGTCGGCTTGCAATATGTCGATCTGGTCGAGACAGGGCTTTTCTAGTTCGTCAATGCGCGCTACGAGTTGTGGTATTTCGTGCCGTTGGCAGAACTCAACGCGAATCAACACCTCATCACGTAGCCCCGGCTCTGGAATCCGCGATTGCATCCAATTTTGGAAATGGGCGACGCCGGCAGGGGCTACTTCCCATGACTGACTGAGGCGCTTGCGAGTGGTTGAGCGTCGTCGGTCGGTTGCGACCTGGGCGATCGTGTCCTCGACCTTTGGGCCTTCAATCACAAGGCCCTGCTCTGCCAGTGTTTTAAGTACCCAATACACATAATTGTGTCTGAGGTCTGCGCTGCGTAGCCGCTTATGAAGCTCCACTCGCAGTTCGGATGGGGTCTTCGGTCCCTTGCTTGCAACGAGTAGTCCGAGTACCGCTTCCTTGATGCGCGGCCTGTCTATTTGTGCGCGTTGGGATGCCGCCGCAGCGTCTCGCTCCAACTTCGTCCTCCCCCTCGGGTTGGCCGCTCCGCTTTTCGGATTATCCGTCGCGTTCGCGCGGCATGATGTTGATCTTGGCTGAACGCATATCAGTCGGTGGATCGCCTTGCAACTGTTGTCTCTTTGTCAGTTCTGACCCTTTTGTTCAGTTCTGAATAGCACTCATGCAGATCGATGGGAGAAGGCGATCCGCCAGCCGCGAAGCACCGGCAAGAGGCAGCGCACGAGCGGCCCGCCCGACACGATCAGCGATCGGCTGCTCGCTGCGAGTTCAGCCGATCGGGCATCGTCCTTGCTGAGGTACATCGCGATCATGCAGCCAGCGATGATCGTGTGGCGTCGGCCATGCGGGAGCGCCCGTGTGGCGCACATTGTTTCTTTCACGATCGCTTGCAGTCGAGCCTGGGTCGCGTCCGAGTCCGCGTAGTGCGCGATGTAGCTATGGCCTCCGCTCGCGCGGTCCTCCAACTGGTCGGCGTAGCTATCGAGCATCGCTGTCGCGAGCGCTACAGAACGCAGATACACAGCGTAGATGCTCTCTACGGGCGCCTGAGTCGCCAAGGCGTCCGCGGCCTGCGCCAGTAGCCCATGCACCGCGAGCGACCCGCTTACGGCGGCGGCGACCTCGAACCACGGAAGCTGCTGCTCGTCTGGAAAGTGACGCGATGCCCATATCCGCAGGCGGAGATCGCGACGCCAGCGATCGGGGATATGGTTGATGGCGAGCACTTCCGTTGCGCGGGCGGCTTCGTTGCTCGCGTGTGCCTGAACTGCCGCGTAGGACGGCAGGGCTCGGGTGCCTTCGCGACATGCCGCGATTAGAGCGCGAAGATAGCCGGCGTCGTCATTCCACGGATGCAGTGCGTAGCAGTCAGCAATCGGGGTGTCCGAGTCCAGCGCGTTAAAGTAGTGCTAGGTGCAGCATTTCGCCATCGGCCTGCCCTGCTTCCAGGTCGTGCATAGAGCTTGCTCCGCGCTCGCTGGCGTAATCGAGGAAGTCGAGCATGAGCTCGTAGGCAACCAGCAGTCGGAGGAGACGAGGCTGCCGCCGCTTGCTCAGAATCCAGAATAGGCCAGCGCCGTCAACGTGAGTCCGCTTGCGATTGAGCACCTGTAGCGCGTCTTCGCGGAGCGGAGCCGAACTGCCTGCCTGGGCTCTGGCTCTCCACTTCCGCATCTCCTTGGCTGCTGTCGGCAGCCCCCATACGAGCTGTCGCGTAGCTGCCAGCAGCAATGTCCAGATCATCGATTGTCCGGCCGCACGGTAGCGCCCGGACCACGACGATATCCGCCCTACTCGGAGATGAGAATGGCTGGACGCACACGCGCCGCAAAGTAGCCGGGAATCGCGACCACTGCGACTGCGACCGCCGTCACAAGCGCAAAGCTCGTCATGGCGATCAGCGCGCCGATCGAAACCACAACTGGAAAGCCCGTGACCGACGCGAGAGCATGACTGAGAAGTAGCTGGCCGTAGATCCCGGCCAGCGCGCCAACCAGGCAGCCCGTCCCAAGCAGCACCGCTGTCTCCATCACGAGCGCGCCCCATAGCGTGACCCTGTAGAAGCCTTCGGTCTGCTGCTGCGCGAGCATCGGCCGCCGCTGCCAAATCAGCGTCGTCATTGCAATAGCCATTGCGATTACGGCCGTAATCAAGACCATGTCTGATATCTGGCCTAGTTGAGAAAGGCCAGCGTGGCTCGCTGCATGTCCGCGATCGATGCGGTATTGAGTGCTTTCAACCGCGAGGCCCGTCTCAGAACCAAGTGCATGCGTCACCTCGGCCTTGACTTCTGCAAGGCTCGCGCCGGGTTGCAGAGTGAGCAAGAATGCGCTCGGCGCTGACGATCCCCATGCGCGGGCATAGTCCGCCGCGTTCAGGATCAGCGCACCGGACGGCCACCCGAGATTCGTGCCTATTGCTGCGACGCGCAAGGTAGTCGGCACAGGCGTCGGTAGGCGAAAGACACTGCCGATCCGCAGACCATGTTCCGATGCGAGCGATTGCGATACGGCCACGACGCCTCCTGCGCGGAACCGTCGAGTCGCCTTCGCAAGCGATCCTTCTACAAGTTGAGTAGGAGAGATGGGCACGGAAGCGCTCACCGGAGGCGCGAGCACCCATGTACGCCTAGAACCAATATCTAGATAGGCGCCGCCGTAGCGTTCCACACGCTGCACACCCGGCAACTGGCGCAGGCTCCTTCCTGTCCTAACCGCTACGTCAGAGGATATCGGAGTCGTTGTGAACAGATCGTAGTTACCGACTGGCGCAACCCAAAGCTGCCCATAGGAATTGAATGCTTGGCTTGAGTTATTGAGCCCTCTCTGTAGGTTCTGCCGCGCGCCGCCGATCGCTACCGATCCAAAAACTGCTACCGCGCCCGTCGCAGCGATGGCTATTGACCGCAGGCGATAGCTTGGGTATCGCAAGTCCGTAACTGCGATGCGTGGCGTCGAGCCAATAATCCGCCCACGCACCCAAGTTCCGAAGGCCACTACTCCATCAAGGATAATCGGCAGCAATAGAACCACCGACAACGTGAGGCTTGCCATTCCTAGTAGCGCAAGCCGCGGTGCGAAATAGAGAACGGCGGTCGTCAATCCAAGACATACGACACCGCCGATAGCCATGCCGTCGCGGTATTGCCGACTTAGATCGTGGCTAGCGCGCTCCTGTTGTTGAAAGCGACTAAAGATTTGGCGCCCTGGCGCAAACACGCCAACGAACGCCGTCAGCATCGCTGCGCAAACGGTGAAACCAATGTCAGCTACCGTGACCTGTCGCTGCGTAGAAATCGCAAAGGCGTATACCAAATATCCGGGGTTCGCATGCAGATACAGCGACGACAGTATTTCGCCGAATACGTAGCCAAGTATCGAGGCGCATGTCCCCAATACGATCGCGTCGAAGGCGAGGATCTTGATGACCTCGCCGCGCGTATAGCCAATGAATCGCAATTCGTATACAAGATTACGCCGATGAGGCACCGTCAGTAGCATTGCGTAGATAGCGAAAATCAACCCAACGAGCGCGCTGATCGCCGAAAAGAGCGTGGTGGATTGGTTGATTGGTGCCGCAGCCTGTTCAAACAAGGTCGCGTCGAATCCTGCCGGGCGCACGTTGAGACGATCGCCAGCGAGTGCCAAGAGCGCGCGCTTGACTGCGGCTTCTCTGCCGGCCGCAGGAGTGACGAAGATTCGTGTGACGCGATTACCGACGCCCGCGAGCTGCTGCGCGAAAGATAGAGGGGCCACAACTAGAGGACTGCTCGCAATCAGAGCGCTTTCTTTCGTCTTCACCTCCAAGCCGACAAAGGCTGGCTGTCTATTGCGTCCAGCGATTTGCAGCGTGATCGGCGCCTCGCGAGCATCGCCTATAGCCGAGATTATCCGTTCTGGGACTGCTAGCGCTTCCGAGTGCGCAAGCTGCGAGCCGCTGAACCGACGCACTGCGGCGCCACCTAGCTTTGCGGCCGATGGTTCCACGCCGACGAGTTCGATCGAAGTCTCTCCGTGCGGCCCGATCGCGTTCGCCGGCTCCTCAAGCACAGGAATCGCCGCTCGCACGCCCGGTATTGCCCGCACACGGGCTACCGTGCTCGCATCGAAGCCTTGGAGCGATCGTGCCTCCACCTCAAGACGAACTGAACCGAGCACGGCGCTAGCCAGCTTGGAGGCAGAGCCGGAAAGAGTCGTGCCGGCGACCTGCGATGCAAACAGCAACGCTACGCCAATCGCGATTCCCAACGTCGCAAGCACTTCGGGTACGAGGGTGGCTTTTAGTCGGCGCCTATAAAGCCGCGGGATGCTTCGCCATCGCATTAAGCGGCTCCCGCCCCGTGGTCATCGCCGACACGCTGGGCCGTCGCTTCATAGTCGTGGAGTTGCCCATCCCGTAGCATGTGCGCCCGATCGGCGAAGGCCACCGCATCGGTGTCGTGCGTAACCACGAGCGCAGCGAGACCCGTATCGTGGCAAAGCTCTCTGAGCACAGCCAGCACATCGTTGCTGCATTGGCTGTCCAAGTTGCTAGTCGGCTCGTCAGCCAACAACAATTTTGGCTTATTGGACAGAGCACGAGCGATCATCACGCGCTGCCGCTCTCCCATCGATAGCCGCCCGGTGTCGCGCGTGAGCTTCTGCCCGAGACCCAAGCGCTCCAGAATCGGTGCGACCTCCTCCTGCGCGCGTCCCCACGACATGCGTGTGCCCATCAACTTCATAGCTGCGTTCTCGACAGCCGGGGCGGGCAACATGCTGTTGAAGGCTTGCGTCACATAACCCAGCTCATTCATTCGATAGCGCGCCGCGTCTCGTGGGCTCATATGCGCAATATCACGTCCGTCCACCGTCACGCTGCCCTGATCGGGCGTAAGCAGACCGGCTGCAAGCATCAGCAGCGTTGACTTGCCCGAGCCACTAGGCCCGTAGATCATCACAAGCTCGCCTTCGTCTACACGAGTGCTCACCGCATCTACGGCAACAACTGGCTCGTCCTCATCAGGTAGCCGATAGCTCAAACTTACTTTCTCAAAGTGCAGCATCCGCCGGCTCCCCCTTCAGCTGCCGTGTCGTCGGTCACGAATGTCGATCACATCGCCGCTCGTCGGCAAATCGCTCGAACCCATGATGAGTCGGCCACCGTCGAGGCTGGCAATCCTCCGCGTGTAAGCCAGTGCGGGCAGATCGGGCGCACTAATAAGCATCGCCATCCCTCGCTCCATCACAAGAGACCGCAACATCAGCGTTACGCGCTCCCGTTCATCGAGATCGAGCGCCTGAGTCAGATCGTCAGCAATCAGCAGGCGCGGTTTGCGGACAAGCGCAGCCGCTATGCCCACTAGCGCGCGCTCACCGTCGCTCAAAGCCACCCACGGCACCTTTAGACAGTCCGGTATGCCAACTCGCTCCAGCGTCTGCGCCGCTTCGCTCAACGCATGCTTATAGCCGTGGTCATCGCTTGCGGCAAGCGCAATCCACTCACCCGCAGAAAGCTGTAGACGCGGCGGCTCGCGCTGCACCCATCCGACTTCATTGCGACGCACCAGCGCCAACTCCTTGTCGGACATCTCCTCGAAGTCACGACCAGCAAACGTAACCGTGCCGGCCTCTGGCACCACGAAGCCTCCAGCCACTAAAAGCAGCGTCGACTTTCCAGACCTAAGCGCACCCCAGATTCCAAGAGTCTCCCCAGCATCGAGATCGAAACTAATATCTGTAAGCACATCACGATGTTCTCTGGCGTCGCGCGTGCTACGCACATACACATTCTTTAGCGACAGCAATGGCATCTCAACCCCTGGCTCGCGTCTACCGAACGCCTTCAAGGCTTTCCCGTACTGATTGCAACCAGCGCAGGTCTGCGTCAACAAGCTCCAGCTCGGCGTCTCGTGAAAGCACCATGAGCTTTGTCGTCCACTCGTCTATAGGAAGACCGTTGATCCTCCGAAGCGCTATCTCGTCCGAAACAAACGAAGCCGATAGCGCGTCCTGTATACAGGTCTTCTCCTGCTCGCGCACGACTTCAACCAATCTCGGAACGTCACTCTCGCTGCATACGGCCATCCTAACGAGTATTTCTTCGCGAAAATGCGCTGGATCGATCGGCGACCGCATCCAGCGCTGCAAATGCCGCACCCCTCTCACCGTTCCCATATAAGTGACGGATGCGTGCGGCTCGTGTCCACCCCGCGGCACCGGCTCTATCAGACCAGCACTTTGCATTCGCGCGAGCATCCAGCGCAGCCGTCCAATGGGAAGATCGACGCCCCGGAGCCGTCGAGAAAGCAACTCCCAAAGCGCCGCAGAATGTAAGGGTTCCTGTTCGCGCACTATGAAGCCAAGCAACGCCTCCTGCGTGCGCCACCAACCGCGCATCTGCGCCTGTGCTAGACCAATCTCGCTCATTTCTTCCTCTCCCGTGCTCGCTTGACCTTGTTGGAACCGTCGCTATATTTCGGCCAGTCGCCAATGCAATGACACAAGGAGGAGGAGCAATGCCGATACGGCGCCACTTTCGATCCACGGCCTGGATACCCGCGCTGTCCGCGGGTATCCTCGCGGCGTCCGCAAACGGGGCAAGCTACCCCCGAGCCGCCGCCTTCGATACTTACGTCAAAGAGGAAGGCCGCTTGCATCTTGAACACAAGACAAGCGGGTCGGCGATAGCGGAGCAAGGTTCTGCGACCGGCACGTTCCACGCATCGCTTAAGACCGAAATATCGATCAAAGTCTCGCAAGTCAGTGGATCGGTGCTGATCGAATTGAAAGGCGGCACCATTAGCGGGCAAGCCTCTGCTACTCCGCACTACTCGGGTCGATATGTGACATTCAAGGGCACGCTCACCGTCAAGCGTGGAACCGGCCGCTACCGTAGCGCCTCGGGTACAGCAGGATTTTATGGAGCGTTTGACAGGGAAGGTGACTCGCTCACAGTACAATTGATTGGCAGGCTGCACCTGTAGCACGCCCTGCGATGCGGAGACGTAGCGGCGGCGGTTGATGTTGCGCATAGTCATCCTTGCTTTGCTCGCGGACACTTAGTCGCGGTCTTGATTGTCTTGGTTGCGCCGTCGAGAAATGTGAACACTGCCGCAAACTTAAACCCTCCGCGCGGGCAGCGTTGCGGCAATTCTATGCCTTCGGGATGATATGGAACGCGACTGCCGTGGACTCGCCGATAATAGGTGAGATGCTTAGGGCCGATCGTGGAGTTCATACCGATCACCGCAGCGTAAGGCGCTTCAGGGAGCGTTTCGATCGGAGGGATAAATGTGGCGATCTCCTCGCCGTAAGGTGCCCGTCCTTCAAGGATTTCGCCACGGAAGACAAGTACGCTATAAACGGGCGTAACGCCTTCGGCGCCATAGAGAAGTTCAAGTCGCCCGCTCGCCGACGGAGTGGCGAATAGGCCCATTTGCACTCGCTCGTGAATGAGTGCTGGACCGATAGGTACGACTGCCGTCGCCGTACCACGGCCGACGAACGAGTCCGCTGGACATTGGTCGATGCCTAGTTCGTATATGACCGTTGCATTACATGTGGCTAGGCCGAGCTTTGTAGTGCCGCTGCCTACGTCCTTGGGCAGCGCAAGGTTAATACCTATGAGCGGTTGAGGCACAGTATTCGCTGGGCTTTTAATCCGAAACCCGAACGCTAGGGTCGTGGAGTGCCCGAGCCGGTAAGGTGTAAAACCAACTTGCAGGCTGACATCCTCGTCGGCTCCACTCGCTATCGGGATCAATGTTCTGATCGTTGGAGGAGGGCTGGGGGATACCAGTGGGCTAGGATTCGTAGCCGGCGCCAGCCAGGAGACGGGCAAGACGGTTGAGACTGCGAGCATCTTGCGAGCAGGTAGGTGCGCGTTGGCGCGGTAAAGCAGTCCAGAGCGCTTCGCCAAGCACATCGCGATGCTGGCCCCGACGCCGATTGCTGCACATTCGATGTTCATGCGGTGTCCATTCCCCCACGGCAAGGAGCGCGATCGCTGCCTTTGACGGTTGGCATTGTGCCCGTTGCTGCGTCCCGTGTCAATCTGCCCGTGTCGTTTGGCACGCTAATTGGTCGAATCATCGTCCTGTATGTTTCTAGTTAGTTCTGACAAAATTGTCAGGTCTGACGCCGCCTTCAGTTCTGAACATTGCAGTCAGGTATGAAATGGCTTGATATACGGCCTGAGTTAGGTGTCCTTGCCATAGAGGAATATCGAGGTTGTCAGTTCTGACAATTTTGTCAGAACTGATTTAGCTACTAACACGACGCTAACCGATGTGCCTCGTTCCTTGTATGCAAACGCCTTCTCGCTTGTGGGCGATCAAGAAGAAGCGTTTTGGCGTGGAGCGGAGCGTCTTGGGGCGCCCGTTTTGGCTTGCTACGGTGCGTGTTCGCCGCCCCAAAGTAGCGGGAGCGGTAAGCACCACGCAGTTCGATATAAAGGAGAATCGTGATGGGAGTCAAAAAATCGAGATCCCGCGGGGCGTGCCGCATTGTAGCGGCTGGCATCTCCGCCGTGCTCATATCCGCAGCGGCAATAGCTGCGCTAGCGACTACGCCTACGGTAGCGTTTGCATATGAATATGAACACCTCTACTGCGATCAGAGTATGGCCGTAGACGGCACATGCCCACCCAACGGCAGCAGTGAAGCCATCTATCTCGGATTGAACTTGGCTACTTCAGGTACGGGTGAATCGCGTGAGACATGCGATGACGACTACCTGCTGGCGAGCGGCTACACGTCCGCTGCCTGTATGTACTACTATGGTGAATGGGCTGAGATATCCACGCCATCCGAACCAGCGGGTTATCCGCGAGCGTGGAATGGCGGTAAAGTGACACATTTCGTCTACGCACTTGAGTACGGCCATACCAAAACCGCGGCGCCAATCAAACCGGCAAACGCATCGACAACTACTGCGACGAGCGGTGGCGCATCCAGTGCTGTTACCAGTCAAATCGAGGAAGCCACGCACAACGGTGCGGCAGTAGATGCAGGCCCAGCCTCGATTATGCGTGGCACGACCTACACGTGTCTTACGGATGCCGAAGAAGGCATCGGCGGTGCTAGGGTCGGCGTATGTGGTTCCAACTCAGACGTGGAACGCCGCGGACTTGCTCTCGCTACCGAAAATGCCTCGGGCGTGCCGGTGGTCATTGGCCTCACACCTGGCGGAAACAGCTCTGTCAAGGTAACGAGCGCTGGTGGTACGACCGAGAACGTGTCTGTCACCAATGACGTGTACGAGATCGAAGGTGGTAGCCCAAGCGCCGTGACACTAAAAGCAGCGGCCGGCAGCCAAACGACACGTCAGCTACCGACGTTCTTGCAGCCGCCTGTCCTGACTGAACCTATCACGCCGTAGTAAATCCAAGCCGCGACTAAGCTGAGTGCCGCGCCGCGCGTACCTTGCGGCGCGGCACTTCTTTGGCGGCGAGAGGTCAAGGTACGAGCTTCTGTGTCGTAACGCCGCTTGTCGTAGTGATTTGAGCGGTCTGGGCTTCTCCTCCTTCTGGCCACCAGGCGGCATACCAGCCACCGGCGGTCGTTGCGACGATGCGCTCGCCGTCCTTGAGCACAACCGTGACTGAAGTGACGTGTTCGCCGACTCGACCGACACTGTACCTAGCGTTTGAGGTACTGCTCGGGATACCGACCACCGCTTTGACGACTGGCTGGATCGCGTTTGCCGCAACGGACGGCTGGGGTGGCGTCTCAGACTGATTGGTTGAGCCTTCCTCCACCTGTTTGGCGATCACCCGAAAGCGGGCGCGTATCTGCGCTGGCGTTTCAGTCGGCTTGCGCGCCGCTGGATGGCGGGGCGCAGAATGTCGCATGGCAGCGTGGGCTCGTGTGACAACTTCACCGAAGAAGAACGGCGCGGGCGCGTGGATCGAGGGTCCGGTCATGCACAAGCCGCCGCCATCTTGGCCATACACGAGCAACGTATATGGGCCACGGGTGTCGGCGAGCACTGGAATGAGCGATGCCAGAGTGGAGTTGCGCCCGCATTCCGCTTCTGCGGCTTGGACCTGCCCGTTGCCCGGTACGGTGGGCTCCGCGCGCCAGCCCGCAAACGCAACACTTGGCCCATCACTAGCCGTAAAGACCAGCACAGCGGCCACTGCGACGCCGATCGCGCCAGCGGCAGACGCTGTGCCGAGAATCACACGTGACCATCGCCAACCGCGCGTCCCGATTGGTGCTGTAGAGATGACCCGCTCGCTTGAGAGAATCCGCTGCAACAGACGCTCCGCCTCCCTGTCCGGGGCGGCGGGTCCACCGTCAGCGAGTGGATCGGACGCGCGAAGCAGCTCGTTGAACTGCTCATCCGTCATCGGTTTAGCTCTTCTCATGAGATGCTCTCCTTAGCCTTTGGGCGTGGATCTGCCGGCTCATCTATCTCTTGGCGCTCACATAGCGAGCGCAGGCGGCGCCTAGCCCGATGAAGACGAACCCTGAAGGCGCCCTGGGACTCACCGAGCACTGCCGCCGCCTCGGCAGGACGCAGCCCTTCCCATGCGGTCAACATCAGCGCCTCGTGATCCCTCTCCGAGAGCTTCGCCAATGCCGCAGCGACTGGTCCGCACTCCTCGACACTTGGCTGCTCAACCTTCAACGTCGTAGCACTGCGCAAACGCACCTGTAGGGCGCTACGTCGTAACGCTCCCCGCCGCTGAGTAGCAATGACGTTGCGTGCGACTGCGATCAGCCACGGCAACGGCTCAGCGGGCACATGCTCCAAACGACGCCAAGCCACCATCCACGTCTCTGCCACGACATCATCGGCGCTCTCAGCGGGCACACGTCGGCGAACGTAGGAAGCGACCGCAGAATAGTGCGACCGAAACAGATCTTCCATCCGTTCGGCAGCGTCAACCGTATGCCGCCCGCCGTCCACTGATCTCCGCATCGCTCTCTCTATTGCCGGCAAGCTCGCCAGCGTTACAGCCTTTCGCGCGGACCTGCGTACCTGGGTGAGCTGCATCGCCTACCTATCCGTGGGTAGGCCGGGTCGTCAGTGGCGGGTCTGGAACGACGGTGCCACCGCGTCGCGTTCGATCTCCACTTGGCCACCACCAAGCGCTGACGATCGAGCCCCGTCTGCCAGCACCCGCCGTCTCGCGTAGCCTATCAGGCATTCTCCGCTCTTTAGCTCGCTGCTCGTAGCAAGAGCTGCGCCGCAAATCGCTCTCTTGACACTGAGCGCAAAAGCGTTCCCAGCCGAGCTACTTGCCCACGCCACTGAGAGCCAGGGCCGCGCGCCCAAGATGCCGCTCCTTGGATGGTCGCACGCGCGTCTACGCCTGCCCGAGTAGCTGCCTGTAGAGCAGCTTTGTTTCGCGTGTGGGTTGGAGTCCTAGCTGCTGGTCAAGGCTGCGGGCAAGCTGGTCATAGCGCCGGGTGATCGACTCGCGCAGTCCGAGTGCGTGGTCGGCTTGCAGCGCCAGTCGCCATGACGCCTCGTGGAATTGGTCGAGGGCGATGGCTTGCTCGGCGAATTGGAGGGCGCCGCGAGCATCGCCGTAGACAAGGCGGGCATGGCCGGCGCGCTCCAAGAGGCCGATGAGGGTGGCTTGGAGGCGGTGTATGTGTCCGTCTGCCCAAGCGTAGTCGCTGCCTTGGAGGGGTTCGCCGCGCCAGAGCGCGAGTGCCGTTTCGAGGGTTTGCGGTTCGCTGTCATCATCAGGCTTGGCGGTGGCGAGCAGCTTGTCGAGCTTGTCGAGGTCGATGTTGACCTTGCCGCGGTCGATGCGGTAGCGCTTGCCTTCTACGATCCAGGCGTCTCCGAGTGCGGCCTTGGCGTCGGAGGCTGATTCCCACAGCCGGGGGCGGGTTTTCTTTGGGTCTTGTGCGGGCCAGATCGCCTCGATCAGTTCGTCACGGCTTGCGCCGTTTGGGTGCAGCGCGAGGTAGGCGATCAGCTCGCGTGTCGGTACGCGCTTTGGTGGTCGGCGTGCGCCGTCGATCCGCAGTGGGCCAAGTAGCGAGATCGAAAGCTCGGGCTGCCGGCGCGGCTGCTCGGCTGTGAGCTTCGTGGCCGGCGTGCTTGGCTGCGCCTCGTCGGGCTTCTGCGGCGTCGCGATCTCTGGGGCAAGTGTGAGCGGAAATGCCGGCTGGAAGCGCTCTGAGAGTGGCGTGGATAGTCGTGGCGGCGGTGGGTTGGGGATGACGCCTGGCAGGATCGCGTCGCGTTGCCACGCCGGCCCCTGGATCGCGATGCGGGCGGCGTGGATGAGCAGAACGATTGCGAGGTAGACGGCGAGCAACCATGCCAGGCAGAGCGCGCCATCGCGTATCACAGCCGATGTCAGCGACGCGGTGAGCGAGGCTATGTGTGGCAGCGGCGGCCTGAGCAGCCCGAGGGTGGTGAGCGCGGCGAGCGCGATGCTCGCGCCGATGATGCCGGCGGTCCGCACGAGTAGCGGGTGTCGGCGTCGTCTCATAGCAGCACGGTGATGAGGCAGCTTGCGGCGATGATTGGTGCGAGAGGCAGTGAGGTTCCGAGCGCTGAGCGGCCGTGCCGGATCAGCAGTGCGGCGGCGGTGAGCGCGTACAGCTCCAGGGCAATCAGCAGCGCGAGCGTGGCGAAGCCGTCGAGCGCGCAGAGGATCAGCAATGCGAGCTTGACGTCGCCCATGCCGAGCATCGCGGGGACGGCGAGACTGACGGCGAGCAGCACTGCGACGAGCACGGCGCCGGCATAGAGGCCGGCGCTGGGGTGGATGCCTTCGGCGAGCGAGAGCGCGGCGCATGTGACGGCGGCGGGGAGCACGATCCGGTTGGGGATGCGGTGCTCGTGTATGTCGTGCAACGCGAGCAGGCCGAGCGCACCGCCGAGGATCGCAAGACGCGCGAACGCGAGCGGGCCAATCGTGACCCTCGCGCCCGCTGCGAGCAGGATGCACGCGCCCGCGATCGTGGCAATGACAGCGCCCCGTTTCATGGCGCGCGGGGCGCAGCGGTCGCGTGCGCGCTGATCGTCAGCGTGTGCAGGCCGACGAGGCCGAGCAGGATCGTGGGCACGCGCCGGGTGACGGTCACGGTCACGCTGCCGGCGCTCGCGGTCACCTGGCCGGTAATGGACGGGTTGGCAGCGATCGTGCTCTGCGCTTCTGCGCGGGCCTGGGCCGGGTTGAGTTGCAGGTGGCCTTCATGGAGGCTGATCGCTTGGCTGCCTGAGAGCGCAGCGTCGTCGGCGATCGAAGCGAGCTGACGCTTGACCAAGAAGGCGTGACCGACATCGACCGCGAAGCCGATGACCATTATCAGCGCCACAGAGAGCAGCAGGCCGGTGATGAGCACGGAGCCGTGCTCGTCCGCCAGGCGCGCTCGCAGCCTCGCACGAGGGGTCATGGTGATCCCGGTTCGAGGAGGCTTCGGTAGCGGTCCACGGGCGCGCTTGCGCGGCCGCGAATGGTGATCGTACCGATGTGCCCGAGGAATGGCAGGCTGCCGATCGGGACGGTGCTGGTGACTTGTGCGCTCATTACCTGTCCGCGGCCGTATGTGCCGGTCAGGCTCAGCGACAGCGGTGTTTTCGCGGCTGTCTGTTCGCGTGCCACCGCTTCCGCAGCAGCGGCGCTCGCGGCCGTCGCGTCAGGTGCCTGCACTGCTGAGCGCACCGCGTCGCGGGCCGCCTGCTGCGCGTCCACCTGGGCAAGCTCGATCCTTGCGTAGAGTGCGATCAGGAACATGAGCGGGATCAGCACTCCGGCCAGTAGCAGCACGCCGCTGACCATCGCCGCTTCCCCGCGCTCGCCGTTGAGCCTGCGTGTCAGGGTGCGCAGGCTCATTGTTCGTCGGCTGGGTAGCGTTCGGTGGGGACACTCGCCTGGGCAGTGATCCCTGGGAGCATCAGGTCCACGACGGGAAACAGGTGCGGCGCCTGCCCGCTGACCACGACCGTGATGACGCTTGCGCTGCTGCTCGCGGAGGGGTGAAGACCTGAGCCGGCTCCCCCGGCGGCGCTGAGGACTGTGTTTGCTCTGGCGACGCCTGCCCCGGTGCCCTGAGATGCGGCGGTCTCTGCGCCTTCTTGCGCCGCTGCCTGCGCGACGTTGCGAGCGTGCGCGTAGGCAAGCGCTTGGATCGCCAGCGCGATCACGAGCAGCAGCAGGCCGAGCGTGAGCAGCCCGGAGATCAGCGCGTCGCCACGCTCACATGCCAGGCGCTTACGTAGACGCTTCACCACGAGTCCCTGTGGCGGTTAGCCGGATAGGACGCTGACGATCCTGTTCGCGGCGTCTTCGAGCGGCCCGCGGAGTATCGCCACGATCGCAGCGGCAGCAACGGCAAGCCCGATCGCGAGCACAAGCCAGTTGACCATGCTGTCGCCGCGCTCCTCATCACGCACCCTGAGCGCCACCTCAAGAAGACGGAACCAGATCGCGTCAAGAATGCCCATGTCAGTCCTCCCTTCTACTTGCTTAGACGGTTTGGGTTAGGAAGTGGAAAAAGCCGTAAGACACCAGAAGCACGAGTACCGCCAGCAGCGGGATCAATGGTGCGTGCATCGCCAGGTAGGCGCGGTCGGCGGCGCGCTCGAGGTAGCGGTTCTGCTCGGAGCGCATCTCCCGCGCCTGAGCACGCAGAAACTCCACATACGGGCTCTCCTTCGCAGCCAACAATTCGCTGAAGCGCAGCAGTGCCGGCTCCCCCGCGTCCCTCGCGATCACGGTCAGCGCTTCCCGCTCCCCGAGCGTGCGGTCCCTTCTAGCGAGCGAGAGCGCACGTACAAGCTCCTCCCCGAGCGGGCCGCCGCAATCGCGGGCGGCCAGCTCAAGCGCCTGCCGTAGCGACTGGCCGGCCCTCAGCGAGAGCGCCATCACCGACACCGCTTCGGGCAATTCGAGAAAGATCGCCTCGCGCCGCTGCTGCGCCTCTGAGCGCAGCACCAGATCAGGCAGGAAGAATCCCACGACAGCGAGCAGCAGCACGATCGCGGCCGATGGCGCGTGCTGCACAGCAACCGCATAGGGCAGTAGCGGCACGAACGGCACGGCGAAGCACAGCAGCAGCTTCTTGAGCAGGAATTGGCTGCTCGTTTCGCGGCGGCCAGCGCGTCGCAGCCGCTCCTCATAGAAAGCGCCGATCTGCTGCGCCCATACGCGCACCCGTTCGGGGGCCGCTGCTGCGAGCGGGCTCTCTTGGACGGTGGGCAGTTCTCCGCGGGCGCGAGCAAGCCGCACCTCAAGCGAAGGCCGGCGACCCGAGAGGACGTGGACGCACAGCAGCAGCCCGCCGACCACAAGACACAGCGAGCAGACGATCAGCGTGCCATTCACGAGCGGCCTCCCGTCCCGGTTCGGCGTGGCTGCGGCACCCTTCCGAGCTTGCGCATCAGCAGGTAGCAGCCGAAGATCAGCCCGCCGCCGAGAAGCGCCACGAGCGTGCCGCCAGTGCTGCGGTAAGCGTTCAGATAGCCCGGCGAGACGGCACCGATCAGCAGCAGAATCACGATGGGGCTCAAGGCAAGGATCGCCGCTTCGAGGTGCATCGTGCTCGCGCGTGAGCGCGCCTTCTCGCGCGCCTCAAGACGTTCCCCGAGCACCTGCGAAAGCTCACGCAGCACCGGGGCCAAACCCCCAGCCGGCAGCTCCACAAGCGCTGCGCGCAACAGCAGTACCACCGAGTCGGCCGTGTGTTCGCCGGCATCCTGCAGGCCGGTCAGCGCCATGTCCAGGTCGCTGCTGCGCAGCCTCGCGGTGAACTCCGTCCAATCCGAGCGCAGCGCTACCGGCCCGGACTCTGCCACGAGCGCTACCGCGGCGGGCCATGCCAGCCCTGCCTCAAGCGCATCGGCGAGCTGGGCGAGCACCGCCGGCCATGCCCGCTCACGCTCGACCGCTTTGCGCTCCCGTCGCGAGCGCACCCATCCGATCGGCGCGCACACCCCGCCAATCACGCCCGCGACCACGACGGCGGGAACGTCCACGATCCACCACGCCACCAGACCTAGCATCAGGCCGCAGCCGGCGACCACTGCCAGAAACGTGTACGGAGAGGCGTCGAGGCCCGCGCCGGCCAGCAACGCGGTCACGCGCGCCGGGATCACCGGCCGCGAGACCTCCACGTCCGCGACCACGCCGAACCAAACAAGGCCGACGCCAGTGGCGAAGATCAGCCCGAGCAGGAACCCCATCAGCCGTCACTCTTTTCTGTGGTCAGGAAGGCGCGTGCCTCGCTGACCGGGTAGGCGATCGACGTCGTTGTAGAGCGGGACGGCAAAGAACCGCCGCCCGTTACCGGGCCGCTGGCGGTGTAGCCGATCGCCCACTGCACCACCGCTTCCACCATGTACCCGTCAGGGCCGCAGCTTGAGAGCACGTTCGGGTCATGCCCCTGGTCGCCCGGCAGGCACCGCGTCTGGTAGACGTGCCGCACAGCGCCCGCGGGAACGCTCCCCGGTCGGTAGGGAACGCCTGACCCTGCCAGCAGCGACGCTCCATCGCCGAAGCTCCATCGCACCGACGCAACGCTCGCGCTGACCGTCACCTGCTCGCCGCGCGCAGATACCGACACCGAGCGAGCAGCGGGAGCAGGCGAAAGCCAGAACCAAGACGCCGCGCCCGTCAGACCATCCGCTTTCACCGAAGGGCTGGCCTGGATGCCACCCGTCGAGAGCGAGATCCGGCCCGCCGCTGCTGTCGCAAGCGCCGCCGGGCTCACAGGCGGCTGCGATGCGCCCACCGCCGGCCGAGCTGGCGCCGCCGCAGGCGGCAACATGCACGGCGGCCTATTCCACGTGGCGCACGTCAAGGCGCCCGGCGCAGTGGTCCCCGAGCTAGATTCACCGCTGGCCGGCGCTGACGGAGAATAGGAATACGCGGCCGGCGCAGCAGGCGTCATCGCTTCACTGTCGCCTGGAGCGCCGGGCCGCTGGGATGAGACGTGGACGGAGGCGCCGGCTTCCGCTCGGCTGGACGTGACCTGCTGTGAGTAGCGACCGATGGCGATACTGGCCCTCGCGGTTGAGGAGAAGGCGACCAACGCCAGAGCTGCGGTCACGCTGCCGATCGTGGCGGCGGCGCTCGTACTCATTTCTGCGGCCCCACTTCCCAGACGACGAACCGCATCGTTTGGCCGAGCCGGCGCAGCACGATCCGGTCGTGTTCATCGAGCGTCACCGTGCGTCCTCGGCGCCCGTGCTGGTAGAGCCTGACGAGTTCGTGATCGTCAACCGTCGTCGTGGCGGACGTGTAGGACGGGTCAAGCTGAACCGCGAGAACCCGAAACTTGCTGGAGAGCGATCTCACGCGGAGCGCCTGCTTGCGACGGGTTTCCGCGGACGCTCTCAGTCCTGCAAGCGCAGGCCCTCCGTTGACTGTGACGCCCACGATGGAACCTCGTCGCTCCAGAGGACATACGCGGACAAATGGCCGTTCGCGTCGAGCGCGCGCCGCACCGCGTCTTCCAGAGCCGATGAGGATGCCGTCTGCTGAGTGGTCGTCGTGGTCTTCGACGGGGTGCGGCTGTCGGCGGTGTGGTTCTGCCGGCGCCGCATCCGCTCACGGGGACGGCAAGCGCGAGCAGGACGAGCGCGGATACCGTCCGGCGTGTCATGGCGCTTGGAACCCGGCTGCTTGAAGGTCCGTGAGGAAGGCCGGGCCGGTGTTGGCCCATTGCAGCTCAGCGCCTGTGCCGTTGAATAGTGGGTTTAGGGTCATGCGTTTGCCCTCGATGCCGGCGACCTCGACTATCTGGTCGATGCGGCGGGGAAGGAAGCGTCGTTCGCCTGTCTGGTAGCTGCGGGGCCGGTCGCAATGGATTACGAGGTCGATCTCGCGTAGCCACTCAAGCGCCTGGTCGGCTTGGACGTTGGCGTTGGAGGTCAGCGCGAAGCGGGCGAGGTTGCTCAGCGCGTGCTCGGCGGACTCACCGTGGACTGAGGTCATGCCGGCGTGGCCTGTCGCGAAGCGCCCAGAGCATCGCCATCGTCTCCGGGCCGCGGCACTCGCCGACGATGATGCGATCGGGGTTCATCCGCAGCGCGTCGGCGACAAGGTCCTCGAGCGTGACCGCCGGGAGCCCTTCGGCGCTGGCGGGGCTTGCCTCGTAGCCGACGCAGTTGGGGAGCATCTGCGGGAGTTGAGCTCGGCGGAGGACTCGCAGACGACGACGCGCTCGGCTGCCGGGGATCGCGCGGCCGAGCGCGTTTAGCAGTGTGGTCTTGCCGGCGGAGACGCGGCCGGCGACGACGATGTTCTTGCCGGCGCGGACCGCGGCGGCCAGGAACTCGGCGGCCTCGAGGCTGAGGAATTGGAGGCCGGCAGCTCGTGCGAGCGTGCTCGCGGCGAGGCGGAAGCGGCGGATCGAGCAGATCACATGCCCGTTGCTGGAGATCGGCGGGATCGCGGCAGTCAGTCGGGAGCCGTCGGGGAGCCGTGCCTCGATCCTGGGGGTGATGCCGGTCGAGGCGTTGCCCTCGACACGCTCGAGTAGCCGGTCGAGGAATGCGCGGACCTGGCGGTCGTCGTGCGAAGGCAGGTCGGGGACGCGCTCGATCCGCTCGCCCGTGTCGCGGAAGACGCGCCTGGGGCTGTTGACCATCCACTCCTGCGCGATCGGGTCGGAGAGCATTCGCTCGGCGATCGCGCCGAGTCCGATCAGGTCGTCACGCAGCGAGCGCGCTAGCTCTGTGCGCTCCTGCTCTGTGAGCTGATCGTTGCCGTTGGTCAGCGCGTGCGCGTGATGCTCGGCGATCGTCTGCTCGATGATTTGCAGGGTGCGCTCACGGCCCTGCTCGCGCGTGAGATCGACCTCCTCGGCCGCCAGCATCCGCCTGACGTCCTGCCTGACCGCCTCGGCCGCCGCGCCGCCGTTTTCGCGCTCGGTGCTGCTCATGGTTGCCAGACCACCTCATCGCGCTCGCCCGCTGCCTGGACAGGCGCCGCCAGGCGCCGCTTGCGGCGCTTGGCCTTCGGAGCGCCGGCAGTGGGAACGAACATCTCATCGAGCAAACGGCCGGCGGCGCGGGCGTAGGGGCCGCGTTGCCGCGCGAGCGCGATCGGCCTGCCCTGCTGCTCAGCGCGCCTGGCGCCACGCGCGTCCCACGGCAGCCACGCATCGACCGACAGGCCACGCTCGGCAAGACGCGCCGTGACCGTGTTCGTGATCGCGGCCTTGTGCGCGCTTGAGGGGCCGCCGGCCTGGCCGACGACGATCCGCACCCGCTCGGCGGGGATCGCGAGCCCGTCAGTCAGCAGGTCGAGTTGGCGCAGCCCGGCGTGCAGCTGCGACTCCCTGGAGCCGAGCAACAACAGCACCGCGTCGGCATTGATGAGCGCTTCGCGGTGCAGATGCACCGGCTGCTGCTGGCCGTCAGTGAGCAGGAACGCCACATCGCAGACCACGACCGGGTAGAGCGCCGCCAGCGTGGCCAGCGCCGCGCTCATCACGCCGGGCCTTGCAAGCTCACTCGCGATCTGAGGGTCAGAGGGGCCAAGCAGCACAGCGGGCCACCCCTCGGGCTGCACAAGCCAGCGTTCGACAAGCTCACGCACTCCGCTCTCCCCGGCGTCGATCGCGCGGATCAACCCTGCAAGCGACCCGTCGCCAGGGTCAACGCCAAGGCGCGCGGCAAGGCCGCCGCCGAGCGCGTCGGCCTCAACAAGCACCGTCGCCCATCGTCGCGCGGCCAACGCCGCCAGAGACGCCGCAAGCTCACTCGCTCCCGGCGCACCCCGCACGCCAAGCACCGCGAGTACGCTCCCACGATCCTCACGGCGCTCCCGCTGAGCCCGCGGCGGTGACGTGACCGGCATGGCACCACTCTGATCGTGACGCTCCCCTTCTCTTGCCTTGACGGCAGCAATCAGCTCCTCGCGTGAGACCTCGCTGTCGATCGTCTCATCGATCCCGAGCGTGTCCAGCAGGCCGTGCTCGTGCTGGTCGAGCGCGAGGCCGACAAGTCTTGTCCCGGCTGCGCGCACCCGCTCGCAGTGACTCTGGGTGAGCCCGGACAGCGCCGGGGAAAGCAACACCGCGTCGGGCCTGTGCTCCTGAACCTCGCGGGCGAGTTCGTCTGCCACCGCGACGCTACTCAGGATCTCAAGTGGCTGGTCGTGGTCGAAGATCAGAGGCTCGACTTGCCGCTCGGCGATCGGGCTGAGCGCGAGCACGACTCTTGGACGCTCGCTCATGGCGTGCCGCCTTGGCTGGCCTGTGGGATCGCGGCGCTCGACCCGCCCGAGCCTTCGAGCAGCACGTCGATCTTGCCGTCCTCGTTGGCAAGCGCAAGCTCGCTCGCGTTTGCTGGTTCACCAAGCGCGAGCGTGACCGGCACCGTCGCGGTGCTCGGATCAGCATTCACCGGGGCTTCGCCGACCGACAGCACTTCCAGGTTGCGTGCGATCGGGCGTGTGGAAGCGCTGCCGCTGCCGGCGCCGAACGTCGCCAGCACGCTCACGCGGTCCCCCGGCTGCAAGCGCTCGCCAATCACGTCGAACTCAGGGGCGGCCAGCGTGAACGCCGCGGCCTGCGGTTGAGCGCCCGCTAGCGCTCCCGCCGGCACTGGAGCCCCAGCAGGCACCGCCGCGGAGAGCCGCTGCCCAATCACCCGCGAAGCCTCACGAGCCGGCAGCAGCGTGCCCACGAGCGATGCTTCTCCAGCGATCCCAGCAGTGCGCAGGTCGCTCACGCTGAGCACCGTGCCAGCCGGCAGCGCGCGGGTGGCAAGCAAAATCTGCGTGCGCTTGCCGCTCGCCGCGTAGACACCCCAGTAGCCCGCCAGCGCGATCAGCACGAGCACGATCCCCGCGACCGGCAGCGGCGAGAGCCACCGCCGCCGTCCGCGCTTCGCTTTGGAGCCGCCAGTCGCAGCCGCGGCGGGCTCGCGTAGACGCACCCTCGGCGGCGAACCGTTGGCGTCCTGCGCGGACTGGTCGTTGGTGAGGCGAGAGAGGCGGATGCGTGGCGAGTTCATGGGCTGATTCCTTCCATTGCCAGCTTGCAGCCAGCAGGCAAATCACTGGCAATGCACTTGCAATCACCTGGCAGCCGCCGCACGGTGCTGGGCCGCCAAGGGCGGGCCGGACGTGTCGAGGGCCGCGAGCCGGCGCGTAGCGCGCAGCGATCCCGTGCGTCGTCGCGGGCTGCGGCGGCGTGTCTGCCTACTGAGGCTGTGGCAGCACGACACAAAGGTTGGTCTCTCCTAACTCACCTAACCGTCTTGCATACCCGCTGCTCCGTACTTCGGAACGTCACCGCTATACGGGCCTGCCAGTTGCCTGCCAGGTGAGTGCCGGCGCGCTGCAAGCGCTGGGGGGCAAGGTCGGTTGGCAACCGACCGAAGGGAGCCGTCTCGATGCCGACTCTGCCCGTAGACATTCTGGACCGTGACTGGCAGCGCGAACTGAACAGCTCACGGCTGCGCAGCCAGTTTGCTAGCTGGCGGGACGCTGAGCCCGCGCTGTCGCCATTTCGCGATCCGCAAGCAGTGCTGCGGTTCCTACGCCAAGGCAGGTCGAACGCGGGGAAGGACGAGGTTCTGTGCGCGCTGTTGCGTCGGGCGCGGCGGGAGCCTGCCGCTGCGCGCGTCGTGCTGGAGGCGATGATGCCCGGACTGAAGAATCTGGCCGGCCGGTTGCTGACCGATGCGCGCGACCGCGAGGAGCTTTGGTCGGCGCTGCTGGCATCTGCGTGGGAGCGCATATGCACCTACCCCGTGCAGCGTCGCCCACACAAAGTCGCCGCGAACGTTCTGCTCGATTCGATGCGAGGCACGCTTGCCGCCTTCCAAGGTGCGCGCAGTGACCCTGCCGCGCGAGCCCTCCGCTTGCCGGGTCGCCTTCAGGCGCCGCCAGAGCCGGCCGGGGTTGACGCTCTCCTTGACGCCGCGGTCAAAGCGGGCGCAATCACCCAGGAGGAGGCGGAGCTGATTCTCGCCACAAGGGTTGACGGCATACGGTTGAGCGTCCTCGCTTGCTCTTGTGGCGTGAGTAGCGACACGCTCAAGCATCGACGTAGCCGGGCTGAGCGGCGCCTTCGATTCTTTCTTGGAAGCTCGTGTCCCCTGGAGAGGGGGCAAATCACCTTCCTGGGTTGCTCGGGTCGCCGGTGATCGGGCCTTCAGGTCTTGCCGGCGGTAATGACCAACCAACCCCTGAAGGGAGGTGAAAGGGGCCTGTTGCCCGACACCGGCCCCGAGCCATTCATGCCACGCAGACTCGCCATCGCAGTCGTTATCGCGCTCGTGGCGGCAATGCTCGCCCCCGAGGCAGCGACCGCCGCAACGAGCCTGAACCACGTAGTCGAAAACCTACGCAACTGGATCAGCGGGCTGATGGTCGCAGTAGGAATCTGCCTGCTGACGGTCGCCGGCTTTCGCTACGTCATCTCAAGCGGTGATCCGGGGCAGATCGAGCGCGCCAAGTCAGCGTTCAAGGCCGCGCTCTGCGGCTTCGCGCTGGCCGCGCTCGCGCCCGCGATTATCGCCGTTTTGCAGCACATCGTCGGATGAGACGACGCCACGCAATCGCCGCGGCGATCGTCGCACTCCTCGCCATGCCGGCGCTCACGACCGCACCGGCAGGTGCGGCAGCGACAAATCCCCGCCACGCCGTGCCTGTTACGCCGGCTTTGGTGAGCGGCACGCAGCCCACGCTCGACTATGGGCATCGCCTGCCGGTCGGGCTCTCGCTGTCGCTACCTGGCCTCCCCACCCCGCTGCCGCTGCCGGGCGGTCAGGGTGGTGGGCTGGGCGGTGGTCAGTCGAGCCCGTTTGATCTCGGCGGGCTGATCGGAGGTGCAATCAACGAATGGTTCGCCGGGCTGGTCAAGTCCGCGCTGGACCCCGCGATGGTGCTCGTCGGACGGACGCTGCTTTCGACGCCGCAGATCGCCGGGCAGGCAAGCGTGCGCTCCTACTGGCAGGCGTCGCTCGGAGTCGCAGACGCGCTGCTCGTGCTCGTTGTGATCGCGGGCGGCGTGCTGGTGATGAGTCACGAGACGCTGCAAAGCCGCTACGCGCTTAAGGACGTGCTGCCGCGGATCGGGGTTGCTGCCGTCGCGGCGAACCTGAGCCTGATCGTCTGCGAACAGATGGTGAGCGTCGCCAACGCGCTTACTTCCGGCCTGTTGGGCGGGGGCGTGAGCCCGGAGCAGGTGGGCCACACGCTCCAGACGCTTGTCTTGAACGCAATCGAAAGTGGCGGCATCTTCATGGTGCTGGTTGGGGGTGTCTGCGCGGTGGTGGCCGTCGCCTTGATCGTCGTGTGCCTCGTGAAGTCGATGTGCATCGCGTTCTTGATCGGTGCGGCGCCCGTCTGTCTGCTTGCGCACGGGCTGCCACAAACCGAGGGGCTTGCGCGGCTTTGGTGGCGGCTGATGCTCGCCGTGCTCGGCATCCAGGTCGCGCAGGCAGTCGTGCTCGCGGGAGCGGTTCACGTCTTCTTTTCCCAGGACGGGCACGCGACGCTCGGGATCGCAGGTAACGGCGATCTGGTTGACGTGCTGGTCGCGTTGTGCCTGCTGTTTGTGCTGTTTCGGATTCCGTTTTGGGCGAAGGACTTGGCGCTCTCTGGCCGCCACCACTCGCGCTCCGCGGGGATGGTCAAGAGCTACGTCAGCTTCCGGGTCATTCGCGCTGCGCTTGGGGCGCTTGGAGGTGTGCTGTGAGCGCTCCGCGGGTACGTCTGCCGGCAGATATCGAGATGGAGGACAGGCTGGCGTTCGGGCTCACCGCCCGCCAGCTTGTGATTCTCGGCGTAGCGGCACTCATCTCATACGGCGTCTACGCGGTCGCCGGCTCGGTGTTGCCGTTGCCGATCGCGGTCGCGCTCGCCGCCCCAACAGCTATCGCGGGTGTCGCGCTGGCGCTTGGACGCCTCGCGGGACTCTCCGGGGACCGCATCGCCGTGGCCGCCGCGCGGCATCTCACTCAGGCCACGCGGCGTGTTGCTGGCGAGAAGCTGCCCGGCCCGCTCGCGGACGCACCCGAGCAGCCTGCGATCTCGCTGCTGCGAATGCCAGTGAAGACCATCCTGCAGGACGGCGTCGTGGAGTTGGTGGACGGCACGAGCGCATTGCTGCTCGCAGCCGCCGGGACAGATTGGGCGCTGCGCTCGCAGGAGGAGCAGGCGGCGTTGGCCGACGCCTACGCGAAGTGGCTGAACAGCCTTGTCGAGCCGGTGACGATCACCGTGCGCTCGGAGCCCGTCGATCTGACCGGGCACGCGGACGCGGTCGAGGACGCCAGCCGGGGACTGCCGCACCCTGCGCTGCGGCGGTGCGCGCACACCTACGCGCAGTTTCTCGCCGAGCTTGCGTGCGAGGGCGATGGGCTGCGACGCCGGCAAATCGTCGTGGTCTTGAGCACTCGCAGTCGCAAGCGTGAGACCGCCAAGAGCGAACTCCAGCGGCGCGCAAGCGAGACAACCGGATTGCTGGCCGCGGCCGGCGTCGAGGTTGAAGCACTCGATGGGCAGCGCGCCGCCAGGCTGCTGCTCGGAGCGCTCGAACCGCCTGGCCCCCCGGCCGGCTCACACATGGACGGGGTGATCCACCGATGCTGAGCAGCCCGCCGCGCATCGCGCCGCGCGTGAGCATCCCCCCGCGTGTGCGTGTAGGCATGAGGGCGCCGGTCGTGCCGCCGCAGGAGTCTGTGGTGCCGGCGCCGAGCGCTGTGGAGGTTGAGCGGGACTGGCTGCGCACCGGGGATGTGTGGCAGCGCACGCTCGCCGTCGTGGGCTACCCGCGCGAGGTCGGTCACGGCTGGCTCGCGCCGCTGCTGCGGGCGGCGGGCGAGCTTGATCTTGCGCTGCACGTCGGGCCGATAGCGCTCGCGCTCGCCGCTGACCGTCTGCGTCGCCAGCGCGCCCGGCTTGAGTCCAGCCGCCGCATCGACGCCGACCGCGGCCGTCTGAGCGACCCCACGCTCGCTGCCGCGGTGCAGGACGCCGACGAGTTGGCCGGCGCGCTGGCGCGTGGCGAGAGCCGCCTGTTTCGCTCGGCGCTGTACCTATCGGTGTCCGCCGGCAGCCGCGAGGAGCTTGAGCACCGCACCGAGCGCACCCGGTCGCTGTGTGCCTCGATGCTGCTGCACACGGTTCCGGCGACGTTTCGGCCGCTGGACGGATGGCTCTCGACGCTGCCGCTCGGCAGCGACCGGCTCGGGTTGCGCCGCACGTTCGATACCCCGGCGCTGGCCGCAGGCTTCCCGTTCGCGTCCGCTGACCCGCCTTTGGAGGATGGCGTGCTCTACGGCCTGGCCGACAGTGGCGCCCCGGTGCTGATGGACCGCTTCGCGCGGACCAACTTCAACTCGGTGACGCTCGCCTACTCAGGCGCCGGCAAGTCGTATAAGGCGAAGCTCGAAGCGCTGCGGCTGCTCTACCGCGGCGTGCAGGTGTGGATCATCGACCCCGAGGACGAGTACCACGCACTCTGCCAAGCAGTCGGCGGCGCATACCTCCCCCTCACCGGCAGGCACGCGGTCGCGATCAACGCGCTCGACCTCCCCGAAGCCGCAGACGAGGACGAAGGGCGGGCGCTGGACGAGCGCATCTTGTTCTTGGCCGACTTGATCGAATTGCTGGTCGGTGGGCTCGATGGCGGTGAGCTTGCCGTGCTCGACCGTTCAGCGCGCGCGGCATACCAGGCTGCGGGGATCACGAGCGACCCCGCCACGCACCGCCAGCCCGCGCCGCTGCTCGCTGACCTTGTGCGCGCGTTGGAAGCGGAGAGCGAGACTGGCCGGCGGCTCGCCGAGCGCCTATCGCCCTATGCGGCCGGCTCCCATTCGTCTTTGTTTGACCGTCCCACTTCGGTGCGGCCTGATAGTCACCTTGTCTGCTTCAGCTTGCGGGGGCTGCCAGAGCGGATGCGCGCACCCGCGTTGATGCTCGCGCTCGACGCGATCTGGCGCTCGCTTGAGGGGCCGCTGCGGCGCAGAGTCGTGCTGGTCGATGAGGCATGGGATCTCATGCGCGAGACGCCGAGCGCGGCACGCGAGGCGCCGGGCGCAAGGTTCCTCTACAGGCTCGCCAAGAAGGCCCGCAAGCGCTGGACCGGACTTTCAACGATCACGCAAGACCCCGGCGACCTGCTCGATTCGCCGCTCGGACAGGCCGTTGTGAACAACGCCTGCGAGCACTTTCTCCTGCGCCAGTCGCCGCAGGCGATCGAGCGCGTCGGGCAGGCGTTCGGGCTCACCGAGGGCGAGCGGCGCTATCTGCTTACCTGCCCGGTCGGTAGCGGCCTGCTGATCGCTGCCGAGCAGCGCATCCCGCTCGCGGTGAAGGCAAGCCCGGCCGAGCACGAGCTCGTCACGAGCGACCCCGCCGAGCTAGCGCAGACCGCATGAAACGCGCGCTACTCAGTTCGTGCGCTCTCGTGCTGCTGCTGCCCGTCCTGACGATCGGCGCGGCAGCGGGAATGCTCGGCGGCGGCGCCAACGCCAGCCTAGGCGAGCCGGCGGCGAACGTCGAATCTGCCGCTGGCATCCCGCCCGAATACCTGCGGCTTTTCGTGGCTGCCGGTTCTGCCTACGGCGTGCAGTGGACGGTGCTCGCAGGGATCGGGAAGGTGGAGTGCGACGACGGCCAAGACCCCGCCCCGGCCTGCACCCAGGAGGGCGCGACCAACTCCGCCGGGGCGGGCGGGCCGATGCAGTTCCTCGCCTCAACCTGGCAGGAGTACGGGGTCAGCGTCAACGGCGGGCCGCCCGACCGCTGGAACGCGGCTGACGCGATTTTCGCCGCGGCGCGATATCTGCGTGCCAACGGCGCCCCGCAGGAACTTCAGCGCGCGATCTTTGCGTACAACCACTCGCAGGAATACGTCACAGAAGTCCTGCGGTGGGCCGAGCACTACGAACACGAAGCGAAGGCCCTCACCGTGGCGCCGGCAGCGAGTCCCGCGGCCGGGCGGGCACTCGCGTTCGCGCTGGCACAGCGCGGCGTGCCCTACCTCTACGGCGGTGAGAGCCCCGCCGGATGGGATTGCTCAGGGCTCGTGCAGGCCGCCTACCGCGCCGCCGGCATCAGCCTCCCGCGCACCGCGCAGCAGCAATTCGACGCCGGCCCACACCTGCCCGCCAGCGCGCAGCTTGAGCCGGGCGACCTCGTTTTCTTCGGGCAGAGCCCCGGCGACGTGGAACACGTCGGCATCGTCGTGGCGGCTAGCGAGATGGTGGACGCGCCCCACACCGGAGCATTCGTGCGAACCGAGCCGTTCCCCACCACGCCCGGCGCCAAGTTCGGCGAACAGGTCTATGTAGGCGCAACACGCCCAGCGGCAGGTGAAGCGTGAAGGCTGCTCGTCCCTACTATCCGCCGCCGCGGCCGAGCCGAGCCGTCGAACACCTCTTGCTTGAACCGGACTGGCCGGTCAAGGCCGCGGGCCGCTTCGCCGCTCACATGCTCGCAGGCGGCACGCAAATAGTCGTGCCGGTCGTGCTGTGCGTGCTGGCCGCGATCGTTGGCGTGCTGCTCATTCGCGTGGCGCATAGGTGTGGGTTTGCGCGGGAGGCGCGTCTCGTGCGGATCGGCGTGCCGCCCGAAGTGAACGAGTTGGGCGGGCAGCTTCTATGGGGCGCGCTGCACGACCTGCTGCGTCCATCCTGGCGGCGATGGCTGTTGGGGCAGCCGCATCTCTCCTGGGAGGTAGCCGCCAGCGAGGCCGGCACGACTTTCAGCGTGTGGGTGCCGAAGGTGATCCCCCCTGGCCTGATCGAGCGTGCCGTTAGCGCCGCGTGGCCCGGCGCAAGCGCGACGATCGAACCCGCCGACACCACTCAGACGGCCGCGCCGGGAACCGTGCAAGTGACTTCTGAGCTTGCGCTGTCAGGGCCGGGATGGTTCTCGCTCGATACCTCGATGAAGCCCGACCCGCTGCCGTTGATCCTCGGTCAGCTTTCGGGGCTCGATGGGCCAGAGCGCGCGCTGATTCAGATAATCGCCCGGCCCGCGACAAGCCGCGAGCAACACCGGCTACGCGCCGCCGCAAGGCGCATCCGCCGCGGCCAAGCCGCAGGCCGCCTGCTTCGCCTCATCCAGCTATTCCAGATACAGCCGCCTGCGCCGCCGCGGCTTGACCCGACGATCGCGCCCGATGTGCGTGAGGCGATGGTCAAGAGCGCCGGGTCGCTGTACCGCTGCACAGTGCGCGTCACCGTCACCGCAGCATCACGCAAGCAGGCACGAGGACGGATTCACGCCGTGCTCGGAGCGTTCGCACCGTACAACGGCACGCGGGTGTTTCTGCGCCGCCGCCACGCCTTCGGTGCCGCGCGTAAGCTCGATCAGCGCCGGCCAAGCTGGCGTGCGTTCCTGCTCGGAGTGCCCGAGCTTGCCGCGCTTGCGCACCTGCCGACACAGCAAGCGATCCCTGGAGTGCTGATGGCCGGTGCGCGAGAGGTCGCGGCACCACCCGGTCTGCCCAAGGAAGGCAAGCCGCTTGGCCGCAGCACCAACGGCAAGCAGGTGAACCTCACCGTAGCCGACGCGCGTCACCACCTGCATCTTCTCGGCCCGACAGGCGTTGGGAAGTCAACGCTGATCGCGCGCTTGGTGCTCGCCGACTTCGACGCCGGCCTGGGCGCGGTCGTGATTGACCCGAAGGGCGATCTAGTCGAGGATCTGCTTGCGCGTATCCCACCTGGCCGTGAGGGCGAGGTCGATCTCCTCGATCCGATGGACGCGGCGCCGCCCGGTCTGAACGTGCTCGATAGCCCTGACCGCGACCTCGGCGTCGACCAGCTCGTCGGGATCTTCCGCAGGGTGTTCGAGCGCTTCTGGGGTCCACGCACCGACGACATCTTCAGGGCGACGCTGCTGACGCTCTCAAAGGACGCAGACGCGACGCTTGCGGACGTTCCCCGGCTGCTCAGCGATGACGAGTTCAGGGCCGCGCTCGTTGGTGTCGGGCAGCTTGAAGACCCGGTTGGCCTCGAACCGTTTTGGACTTGGTATCAGGGGCTCAGCGAGTCGCTGCGCGCGCAGGCAATCGGGCCGCTGCTGAACAAGCTCCGCGCGTTCCTGCTGCGAGGCCCGGTGCGCGCGATTGTCGGCCAGCCCCGCACGACACTCGACATTCCCCGCGTGCTCAACGACGGACGGCTGCTGCTCGCCAGGCTGCCAAAGGGCACCCTGGGCGAGGACACCTCCCGCCTGCTGGGGTCGATGATCGTGGCGCGCGTGTGGCAGGCCGCGCTCGCCCGCGCCGCGCTCGCGCAGGAGCAGCGCGCCGACGCCGCACTGTACGTCGATGAGGTCCAAAACTTCCTGAACTTGCCCACGCCGATCCCTGACGTGCTCGCGGAGGCCCGCGGCTACCGGCTCTCCCTGGTCATGGCACACCAACACCTCGGCCAGTTGACGCGCGAGCTACGCGAGGGAATCGCCGCGAACGCCCGCACAAAGGTGTTCTTCCAAGTCAGCCGAGAGGACGCGCAAGCACTTGAGCGCGAGGTCCGCCCCGAGCTTGCAGCGCACGACCTCGCCCACCTGCCCCTCTACACCGCCGCAGTGCGGCTCTGCCACAACGGACAGACAAGCAGAGCATTCACGATCACCACCGAGGCGCTGCCCCGCGAGATACCCGGCCAAGCAGAGAAAGTGCGCGCAGCGACCCGCCAGCGCATCGGCGTCCCGCGTGAGCAAACCGATAAATGGCTCAGCGACCGGCAGAGCCCGTCCGGCACGCCTGCTTGGCGTCGCACCCGCGAGCAACCCGATGAGGCGGGTTCACTTCTACCTTCAACTCTACCTTCAGTTCTGCCTTCATCTCTACCTTCAGATTTAAGAAGTGAACCCCCGCCCGCCGTCGAAAGCCCTGCAAATCACCGTAATTCCGGTGCGGGTCCGGCGCCCGACAAAGGTGGAGGATGACCAAAAAGGTAGAAGGGATGCGTCCCCGCAAGGTCAGCGACGCGCAGATCGCCGCGCTCGGCGGAAGGCTCACCGGCCGCGACCGGCAGATCGCGCTCGACTGCTACGAGCATCAAGTGCTGACGACCGAACAGCTCCGCCGCCTGCACTTCCCCAGCTACCGAGCGACTATGTACCGGCTCGAAGCTCTCTACGCGATGCGCGTACTCGACCGCTTCCGGCCCTTCTGGAAGTACGGCAAGGGCAGCACCCCGTACCACTGGACCCTCGATGAGGCAGGCGCCCACATCATCGCCGCCGAGCAGCGCATCAACCGCCAAAAGCTACGGTGGCGACACGCGACCGCGCTCGGCATAGCCTCCTCCTCCACGCTGCCGCACCGCGTCGAAGTCAACGAGTTCTTCACCCGCCTCGCCCACGACGCCACGAGCCAAGGCGGGACGCTGAGCGAGTGGTACGGCGAGCGCACAACGCACACCATGCTCGACGGCATCGCCAAGCCCGACAGCTACGGCGTGCTCACACTCCACGGCCGCGCGCCGATACACATACTGCTAGAGCTTGACCGCGGCACCGAGACGATCGACCGCCTACGCGAGAAGGGCGAACGCTACACGCGCGCAATCCCACGCGGCGCCCTGCGACACTCACACCCGCTCGTGCTGCTCGCCGTCCCTAGCCTCGCACGCGCCGAAAGCGCTGCTGCTGCCCTCGCCTGCACGGCCGCGCCGATCACGGTAGTGGTATGGGCCGCGCAAAGCGACGCATCGCCTCTCGCGGCAGTTCTCGCCGCGCAGAGAGGCAAATAGAAGAGGAGTCGCGCAACGCGAAAATGTTTATACGTGAGCCGCCATGACACACACTGCTGACCGTGCCGACGTTTATACGAAAAAATGTGTGACACCTGGTTGAAACGACAATGCAGGCATGGTAATGTATAAACGTCAATAAGAAATAAGTGAGCCCGCGGCGCTGTAACGCCACGGGCTCCATGACAACGAAAGGGTAAGTTTCGATGTCAGCTAACACTGTAGCGCGCCGACGCACCTTCTCGGACTCCGAGCGCGCGGCATACCACGAGACAAAGCGCGCTGAGGCACGGGACGCAATCGAGCGCGCAGCGCGCGCCCTGCTCACCTCAGACGGCTGGCGCAGATGGGCCGAAACTCGCGCCACCTTCCACGCCTACAGCGCGAACAACTGCATGTTGATCGCCATGCAGTGCCCCGAGGCTACGCAGGTCGCAGGATTCAAGGCGTGGAAGGAACTTGGCCGTTACGTCCGCAAGGGCGAGCACAAAATCACGATCATGGCGCCGATGACCGTCAAGCAGCGCGACGAGCACGGCGAGGAGACCGACGAGACAGTGACGCTGTTCCGTGCCGTCTCCGTTTTCGACATATCGCAGACCGATGGGGAGCCGCTGCCGCAGCCGCCGTGCGAGTCGGTCACTGGCGACTCGCACGCGCCCTACATCGCCAAGCTGGAGCGCTTCGCGCAAAGCATCGGCTACCACGTCGAATACAAGCCGCTAGAGCACAGCGGCGGATTCTGTGACTCGTCTGAGCGACTGATCTGCGTCTCGACCAACACCACAAGCGCAAACGGTCGAGTAAAAGTGCTCGTCCATGAGCTAGCGCACGCGGTCGGCGTCCCGACCTATAAGGAGCACGGGCGCGCGGACGCCGAGGTCATCGTGGAGACGGCAGCCGTGATCGTCTGCGGCTCGATCGGACTCGACACCTCCGGCGAGCGCATCCCCTACATCGCAGGCTGGGGAGAGGATAACGACGTGCAAGCGATCCGCCGCTATGCCGAGACCGTGGACACGATCGCCCGCACGCTGGAAAGCGCAGTCGCGTGATGCCCGCAACACTCAAGCGCAGCCGACACAAGTCAACGTGCCGGCTGCGCAAGATCCAGTGCGCAGACTGCGGCTGCATCCTCTACGGGTCCGCAGCCGCGCTGCGCACCGCAGGACTGCCGCAGTGCGCGTGCGGCGGCGCCTTCACAGTGCCGCTGCTGCGCGACCTTGAGGTCATCGACCCGGACGGGTTCGAGCAGCTTCTCGCCATGCTCAGCCGTAGCGCACACACCCAGGTGATGCGAGAGCTCGGCTACACCGACGCGATCGAGAAACGCTCACCGCCACGACGCACAAGGCAGCCTCAATGCTCAAACGACGGGTGCAGCAGGTTCCGCGCCTACGGCGAGCGGTACTGCCCAACCTGCCTCGCCGAGTCCAACGTGCCGTTCTAAACCCGCATGGCCGGGGCTGGCGTCTGCGACCTCGACACGCAGATGCCAGCGCCGCGCAGGTGCCGATCCGGTAGAGCGCCGTGCCGCGGCGGACGTGCCGGGCCGCGTCATAATGGCCGCGTTCATGCCGACCTACGCCGAATCGACGATCGCGCCTGCCAGGTACGGGCTCGCCATCTTCTACGAGCTGCTCTCGCTCGATGAAGCCCTCGCCAGCGAGCAGGATGCCTGCGAGAGCGACCGGGAAATTATGGGCGATGCCTTCGATGACTACCTCGTCGGTCAACTGCGGCATGTACGGGACACATACGCCAACGGGCAGGTTTGGGGCACCGCGTTCTCGACGCGCGTCCCCGATGGCGAGTGGGGAAGCACGATCGCGCTCGCGGAGCTAAGAACGCTCAGCACAGCACAATTCGACGCCGCACGCGACCGCGGCTGGCTCGCCACCGAAGACGACTGAGCCGCAGCCGCGCACCGGCCCGCAGCCCTCGCTCGACTGACCTCTCCTGAATGTCCTGTCCCGTTTCGGGTCCGGCATGACCTTTCCAGGTTGCCAGAGTCAACCGCCGGCACCGTGAGCACTGACCAAGAAAGCACCACGCACCGAAAGCAAACGAGGCCAGCAGAGCGCTGCTCGCCTGTCACTCATTCCGACAACCCTCAAGGTCGCTAACGCATTCATCGCGCGCTACCACCGCCACAACCGGCCCGTGCCCGGCTGCATAAGCGTCGTCGGCGTCACGGACGGCACGCAGTTGCGAGGCGTCGCCGTCGTCGGGCGCCCGATCGCGCGAGCACTCGATGATGGCTACACCGCCGAAGTCCGCCGCTGCTGCACAGACGGCGCTCCGAACGCCTGCTCCATGCTCTACCGCGCCGCATGGCGCTCCGCAAAGGCACTCGGCTACCGCAAGCTCATCACCTACACGCTCCCCGAGGAGGGCGGCGCCTCCCTACGCGCCAGCGGCTTCACGCTCGCCGACGCCAACGCAGGAGGCGGAACATGGAACCGGCCCGGCCGACCCGCCCACGACACACACCCGCTCGGCAAAAAGCTCCGATGGGAGATGCCGACATAAACCGGACAGTGCCGAGCGCATCAAAACAATTAACAAACTCTTGTCCCGACTGATCCCGACAGCAGCCTTTCTGTAATGCCCAGGTCGCCCGCCGGCACCGCTCAAGCTGACACACGAACACACATCACGATCCGTTGAACACGAGCCCGAGGAGATAATCAGTCGCGCACGACACGAACACAAACCCGTCACGGTATGGTGCCTGTTCAGCGGCGGCAACGACTCAACCGTACTCGCACACCGTTGCCGCGACCACTACGACGGGCTCGCATTCATCGACACCGGCACAGCAGTTCCCGGCGTCGCCGAGTTCGTCCGCGAATACGCACACCGGCTGGACAAGCCACTGCGCATCATGCACGCAGGCAACGCCTACCGACGAATAGTGCTCGGCGGCGACGTACTCCGCGACGGCACAGTCAGGACCGGGCTCGGGTTCCCCGGCCCAGCGATGCACGGACGCGCTTACGGCGCGCTGAAGGAGCGACCGATACGAACGCTGCTGCGCGAAAGCAAGACCGGACACCCACGCCGCTCCCGTGTGCTGTTTCTCACCGGCTTGCGCTGCGCGGAGAGCCAACGCCGTGCAAACCGTCAACCAACCAACCGCGAAGCGCGCTCGTCGGCAGTGTTCGCAAACCCGCTGCTCAACTGGTCAGCAGCGGACATGGCGCGCTACCGGCAGGCGCACCGCATACCGGAGTCCGACGCCGCCGCGCTTCTGCACAGGAGCGGGGAGTGCAACTGTGGCGCGTTCGCATCCGCCGAGCGGGAGCGCGCGATGCTCAAGGCGCTCTACCCTGACTTCTTTGCCGAGATCGAGGAACTTGAGGCCGAAGCCGAGGCGATGGGCCTGCGTTGGTGCCGGTGGGGAGGCTACGACCGCGCCGGAAACCGCGCGACCGACGAGCCACGGCAGGCGCCCGGCCTACTCTGCGAATCCTGCGACAGCCGCCAAGCCGCGGTCGCGGATGAAGGGTGACGCATGATCCTCACTGTTGACGTTCCACGCGAGGTCGTGGAGACGATCGCTTGCCGCGTCCTAGATCTGATGCGTGAGGAGCGGCAGGAGCCGTCAGACGGCTGGCTCGACGCCGCAGGCGCGGCCCGCTATCTCGGGATTCCGAAGACGGCTCTCCACAAGCTGACCGCCGCGCGCGCAATCCCGTTTGAGCAAGAGGGCGCCGGCTGCAAGCTCTATTTCAAGCGCTCGGACCTCGACGCATGGCGACGCCAGGGAGGCGGTGGCGCCCCACGCCCGAGTGCTCTACCATCAAGATGCAAAGAGGCGCCCCCGCGACGCTGCGAACGTCCGGGGGCCGGCCAACCTGACTAGGAGGTTGACATGAGCAACGCTACTGCACGCAGGACGCGCGTCGAGCGCGGCATCTACCGGCGCCCCGATGGACGGCTCGAAATCGGATGGCGTGACGCACAAGGCAAACTCCGCTGGCGAGCCGTAGACGGAGGGATCACGGCTGCACGGGCAGCACTGGCCCAAGAGCACTCCAAACGAGCACGTGGAGAGGCTGTAGCAGCCGATCCAAGACTCACCTTCGACGCCGCCGCCGATGCGTGGTGGGAGGCTCGCGCGAGGCGTCTGCGACCAATGACGCAGAGTGCTTACAGGGCGGCGCTCAAGCACCTACGACAGCACTTCGGGCGGCAGCGGCTAGCAACGATCACGGCCGGCGACGTGGCGGCCTACGTGACCAGCAAGGACAGCCTCAAGGGCTGGACGATCAAGGGACACCTGACCGTCATCTCGGCGATCTTCCGCTACGCCAATCGACACCTTGCCGTGACAACACCCAACCCCGTAGCGACCTTGGACAGTGTTGAGCGCCCGAGGACGGACGACGCGAAACCGAAGCGCATCCTTACCGGCGCTGAGCTGGCCCAGCTCATTGATTCGGTCAGTCCGCGCCATCGTCTCTTGTTCCGCGTTGCGGCGAGACGGGGTGCCGACTCGCGGAGGCATTGGGACTCGCCTGGGGGGACGTTGATGTGTCAGGCCAGGCGATCACCTTCGCCTACCAACTCGACCGTCACGGCAAGCGTGTCCCGCTCAAGACGGCCCGCTCTCGCCGGGTGCTGGAGATAACGCCTGGACTGGCTGGCGAGCTGCGCATGCACAAGCTCGCCTCCGAGAACACGTCTCCTAGTGCGCTTGTGTTCGTCCGCTCGACCGGCTGCGGTCACGACCACCGAAACATTGGAGGGCGCGGCTGGCGAGGGCCGTTGTGCGCGCCAAGCTCAGTGCGCCAGCTCCTACGTTTCACGATCTACGGCACACGCACGCAAGCGCGCTCATCGCGCAGGGTTGGGACATCGAGAGCGTCAGCGCTCGACTCGGGCACGCGGACATCACAACCACGCAGCGCATCTACGTCCACGAGTTCGACGCCGCCAACCGGAGTGATGACCGTCGAGCGAAGTTGACTGTGCTCTATGGAAACCTCATGGAAACGCCAGACCGCAACAGAGCGAAGCAGACGGACCCCACGAGCACCGACGATGCCCCGGTTTCCGGGGACACAGCAGCACGCCGAGCTGCCTAGGCTCACGTGTGAAGCGAGCGCTCTCCCACTGAGCTACGCGCCCTCGGACGCCGATTCTATTGCGGTTCGGCCCCCGCACACCTGCCCCAGCCGAAAACATCGCTGCGCCGCCCGCTTGCCCTCCGTGCGTGCCGGGTAAGGGATGCCTCGTCGCGCCGCGCCCCGCGGCCCGGGTCCACTGCAGACAACACGAGGAGGAAGAGATGCAGCATCGTCCCCAGCTGGTCGCAACGCTGCTCGCGGCCGCGATCGCGCTTGGTCTGACGGGCTCGGCCAATGCCTCAGAACTGCCTGTCGAATACAACGGCCTGGCGGGCTATGCCCATGTAAGCCAGACCGCCAGCCCGCCGGGCGCCAACAACTGGTCCTGCAAACCGAGCGCTGCCCATCCGCGTCCGGTCGTGCTGGTGCACGGCACCTTCGCGGACATGTCCGACAGCTGGCAGGCGCTGTCTCCGCTGCTCTACAACAACGGTTACTGCGTGTTCGCGCTGAACTACGGCGCCTACGCTGGCAGCAACCTGATCGGCGTGGACGCGATCGGCGAAATCGAAAAGTCTGCCGAAGAACTCTCGAGCTTCGTCAACCGTGTGCTCACGGCGACGGGCGCAAGCCAGGTCGATCTCGTCGGGCACTCTCAGGGTGGCATGATGCCTCGCTACTACCTGAAGTACCTGGGCGGAGCCTCCAAGGTGCACACGCTCGTAGGGCTCGCACCTTCAAACCACGGCACTACGCTCGACGGGCTGGCTACCCTTGCCGGCTACTTCCCCGGAGCGGACGCATTCCTCGGCATCCTGTGCCCGGCGTGCACTCAGCAGCTGAGCGGCTCCACGTTCATCGAAAAACTCAACGCCGGGGGCGAAACGGTGCCCGGCGTCGACTACACGGTGATCGAGTCCAAGTACGACGAGGTCGTGACGCCCTACACCTCGGCGTTTCTCAGCGGCTCGAACGTCACCAACATCCTGCTCCAGGAACAGTGCAGCCTCGACTACGGCGAGCATCTCTCGATGCCCTACGATCACATCGCCGACGCCGACGTGCTCACCGCGCTCGATCCTGAACATCCGCAGCATCCGGCGTGTACGTACGTTGCTCCGGTGGTGGGAGGCTGAGCGCGGCTCGGCGGGGGAGAAGCGCCCGGGTCGCCCGCCGGCGGGGCGGCCCGGGCGCTCGCTGAGGTAGGGTGCGAGCACCTGTAAGCGAGCCGAGGAGGGATCGTGGAGGTGCGGGACAGGGTGGCGCTTGTGACCGGCGGCGCGAGCGGTATCGGACGCGCGGTCGCCACCGCGCTTGCCGAAAGGGGCGCGCTCGTAGCGATCGTCGACCTCGACCAGGAGGGCGGCGCCGATCTCGCCGCGCAGCTCGACGCCGAGTTCATCTGCGCCGACGTGAGCGATCTGCATCAGTGCCTGCGGGCGGTGGAGGTGGTCAGCGAGCGCTTTGGGGGCCTGGACCTCGCGCACCTCAATGCTGGCGTCTCGACTGGCTGTGGTCTCGGCGAGGACTTCGACCTGGAGGCCTACAGGCGTGCGATGGGGGTGAACCTCGACGGCGTGGTCTTCGGTGTGCACGCCGCGCTGCCGGCGCTCCGAGTACGCGGAGGCGGCGCGATAGTCGCGACCGCATCGCTTGCGGGGCTGACAGGCATGCCGTTCGACCCCATCTATGGCGCCAACAAGCACGGCGTAGTCGGACTGGTGCGCGCGATGGGCCCTGCGCTCGTGGGCGAGGGCATCCGCATCAATGCGGTCTGCCCGGGCTTTGCCGAGTCGAAGATCATCGAGCCGATCCGCGATGCGCTGCTCGCCGAAGGTCTGCCGATAATCCCGGCGCAGCGCGTGGCCCAGACCGTGATCGAGCTCTTCGAGGGAGAGATGTCAGGGGAGTGCTGGTACGTGCAGGCGGGCAGGAGCAGCGAACCGTTCCGGTTCCGAGGAATTCCCGGGCCGCGGCCGGAAGCCTGAGGTTCAGCGCTGCGCGAGCAGCCCTCGCCACAGATGGGGGGTCAGGCGCGCGAGTTGCGGCGAGAAGGCCGCGAGAATCGACTTCAGCACCGCAGGCGCAAGCGTTGGACCGGAGGCGTGTTCTTCCTCGAGGCGTTCATAGCTGTTCACGAAGTGTTCGCCGATCAGCGAGGCGTCGAAATGTCCGTCGTAGACGCTGTCGATGTAGAGGCCGGAGCTCGCGCGTTCAAAGCGAGCGACCGCCACTTGGCCGTGCCGGATCGCTCTCACCGTCTGGTCGAGGTGAGCGAATCCGTGCTGGACGAGCAGCTCAAAACTATGGAAGAGGCCGGCTATCCGTTCTGCCGGGCCGATCAGTTCGTGGCGCACTTCCAGGAATGCGGGTGCCGGGAGTGCCTGCGCGGCGGCGTCGGCGGCAAAGACCTGCTGTTCCAGGCGAGCGCTTGGGTGCCTCGGCAGTCCTCTGGCCAGCTCAGGCCAGACAGCTTGGGCGGCCGCGACCTCGCGGCGAAACGGGCGCTCGAGCGTAGAGAGCTGGCGGCCGACCAAGCCAAGCTGGGAGCGCTGCAGGGCCAGTTCGACCATGGTATGTGACTCGCCGCCCGCGATCGCGAGCGTGATCGCCACGGCGAGCGTCGCGGTCACCGCGAGCGCTGCGGCGAACGCGAGTGGCCTTCGTCTTCGGCCGGTGCTAGGCGAAGTCTGCGACACCGGCCGGCCTGGGATCGAGATGCGATTGCCCTGGTGCGGCGGGCGAGGGGCGGCCGGCTGACGCGCAGCCGCCCCAGCCCTTCCTAGACCCCAAGCAGGTCGACGACGAACACAAGCGGCGAGTTCGGCGGGATCGCTGGTGGTCGTCCCCGCGCGCCATAGGCTTCGGCTGCGGGGATGATGAGCTCGCGGCGAGAGCCAACGCGCATGCCCGCGACGCCTTTGTCCCAGCCGGGGATGACCTGGCCCCTGCCGAGCACGAACGTGAACGGCTGTTTGGATTCCCAGGAGGCGTTGAAGACCTTGCCATTCTTGTAGAGCACGCCGACGTAGTTGACGGTGACGGACTCGCCTGCCTTGGCCCGGGCGCCTTTGCCCTGGATCAGTTCCTTCGTGACGAGTTTGCTCGGCGCCGGCCCGGAGGGAGGCTTCACGGTCGGCTCTTTGGAGAGCGGGCCGCTGGTCGGCGTCTTCACCGACCCCGCCGCCGCGGTGCTCGTCTTTGATTCCGAGGCTTCGATCTTGGCCGCTTCGGCGTTCGCGTTCGCGTTCTCGTTGCCAGGTGCGATTTCGTTCGAGTTGCTCGAGGACCCACACCCTGCGATCGCTGTGGCCGCTACAAGGGCCGCGAGCGCGAGGGCGCCTCTTCGGTTTGAGTTGGTGAGCATTGTCTAAGGAAGTCTCTCGCTTGCGGTTGTCAGGGTGTTCACGGCGAGGCAGGGTACCGGACAGGCTGGGCGCGCGCTACGATCGAGGCGGACCGTGCTAGGCGGGGAGGTAGCGGTGCCCTGTAACCCGCAATCCGCTGAAGCGGGGCTGAACTCCTCTCTGAGGGGTCCTGCTCCGGTCGCCCCGCCGTCTTGGCGCGTCGATGGCTCGGGTCCCGTGCGGTGTTGGCTCGTGAACCAGGTCAGGTCCGGAAGGAAGCAGCCTTAAGCGATCACTGGCAGGCGCAACGGGAGCTCCCGATCCGGAGTGCGAGGTGGCGAGCAGCAACCGGAACAGAGATCTCGAGGTGAGGTGCACGGTCCATTCCTCCGCGGTGTCTCCAGGTCGCTTGACCCCGGAGGCCTCGCGGGCTGGGTTGCTCGCCCTGCCCGATCCGGCGGCGGCTCACACCGGGGTAGACTCAGGTCTCGGTGTCGAGCGCCTCGCAGTCCCCCTCCCAGCCGCGATCGCTTTACCGCCGGCACAGGCCGCGGACCTTCGAGCACGTCGTGGGACAGGAGCCGGTGGTCAGGACCCTGCGCAACGCGGTGCTGCGCGGCAAGGTCCACCACGCCTACCTCTTCGTGGGCTCGCGTGGCACCGGCAAGACCTCGATGGCGAAGATCCTCGCCGCATGCTTGAACTGCGAGCGCGGCGCGAGCATCGAGCCGTGTGGCGTGTGCGAGTCGTGCCTCTCCATCGCCGAGGCTCGATCGCTTGACGTGATCGAGATGGACGCGGCCTCCAATAACTCGGTCGAGGACATCAGGGATCTACGCGACAGCGTCGCCTTCGCGCCGCTCTCGGGCCGCACGAAGGTCTACATCCTCGACGAGGCGCACATGCTCTCCACCGCCGCCTGGAATGCGTTCCTGAAGACGCTGGAGGAGCCGCCCGCGAACACCGTGTTCGTGCTCGCGACCACCGAGGCGCAGAAGGTGCCGGCCACCGTGATCGACCGCTGCCACCGCTTTGACTTCCAGATGCCTAGTGTCGAGCAGGTCTCCACTGTGCTTCGTCGCGCCGCGCAGGCAGAGTCGATCGTGATCCCGCCCGAGGCAGTGGCCGCGCTTGCCCGTGCAGCGAGCGGCAGCTTTCGCGATGCGCTTGGGACGCTCGAGCAGCTGGTCACCTACAGCGGTCAGGAGATCGCACTCGCCGATGTGCTCGCGGTGCTCGGGGTCACAGATGTCGAGCTGCTCGCATCTACGCTGGACGCGGTCGATGCCGGCGATGCGCGGCAGACGCTGCTCTGCGTCGAGAGCTGTGTGAGCACCGGCCGGGAGCCCGGCGCCTTCGCCTCCGACCTGGAGGCTCGCGCGCGGGAACTGCTCGTGGTCCAGGTGCTTGGCGAGGTGCCCTCCGAGCTCTCGCTGACGCAGGAGGCAGATTCCCGGCTTGCCGAGCAGGCTTCGCGCATCGCCCAGACGAGTCTTGTCAGGCTGCTCGACCTGCTCGCCGCCGCGACCGAGGCGATGAGGGCGGGCGGCGACACCCGCACCCAGGTCGAGCTCGCGCTGCTGAAGGCCGCAAGGCCGGAGGTTGACCCCTCCACGAAGGCGCTGCTTGCCCGGATCGAGCGCCTGGAGGCGGGACGCCCCGACGCCACGCCGACGTCGATCGCCACGCCGGCGCCGCGGCCGCAGGCTCCCGCGGCGGCAGGCCCCGTCCCCGAGCCGCCTCCAGCCGCGCCTCCCCTCGCCGAGCCTGAGCCCGCCGATCGAGCTGTGGAGCCTTCCGTTGAGGCTGGCTCCGCCAACCGAGCTACAGAGCCGCCCGGCGGCGGCTCCCTCGCCGAGCGGGAAGCACCCACCAACGGCACGGGCGCCGAGACCCGCCCATCCCCAGAGCCGGAGCCGGGAGGCGTGGAATCGGCGGTCGCGACCGCGACCGCCACCACCACCGAGACGATGCGGGATCTATGGCCCGCGATCGTCGATTTCGTGCGCTCGAGCCATGCATTGCTCGGGGCGGTGATCGAGGACGCGACGCCTGTCGCGCTGCAGGACGGTGAGCTGACGCTTGCGTTTGCGCCGAGCTCCTCGTTCAAGAAGAAGAAGGCCGAAGACGCTGCCAACCGGGCCGCTGTCAGCGAGGCGATCATGGCGCTCACGGGCCAGCGGCTGCGCGTGCGCTGCGAGCTGCGCGAGGAGTCGGGGCAGGACGGCGCCACCTCGGTGAAGGAGGGCGCCGAGGATGAGATGTTGCGCAGGCTGATCGCCGAATTCGACGCCGAGGAGCTACCCGCGGAGAAGGCGTCCTCAGCGGCGCAAGACGAGCAAGAGGAGTAGGAGACATGGCAAAGCAGCCACGGATGCCGAACATGCAGCAGATGCTCAAGCAGGTCGAGAAGATGCAGCGCGAGATCCAGGAGGCACAGGAGTCGCTGAAGGACGAGCAGGTGTCCGCGAGTGCCGGCGGAGGCGTGGTGAAGGTCGTAGTCTCGGGTGACTTGGTGCTCAAGTCGGTCGCGATCGACCCGGAGGCGGTTGATCCCGAAGACGTCGAGATGCTCGGCGACCTCGTCCTTGCGGCCGTCAACGAGGCGTTGCGAGCGGCGCAGGAGCTGCAGTCCAGCAAGATGGAGCGTGCGACTGGGGGCCTCGGCGGTCCCGGCGGCCCGCTCGGTGGACTTGGAGGGCCGGCTGGCCTCGGCGGCCTGGGGATGCCCGGCCTGTGAACAGCTTCGCGCCGCCCGTTCAGCGGCTGATCACCGAGCTCAGCAAGCTGCCCGGCGTGGGCAGTAGGACCGCCCAGCGGCTCGCCTTCCACATTCTACGCACGCCGCCGGAGGAGGCACTCGCGCTCGCGGATGCGATCAGGGAGGTCAAGGAGCGGATCGGCTTCTGCGAGGTCTGCTTCAACCTCGCCGATGAACCACGATGCCGGATCTGCCAGGACCAGCGCCGCGACCAGGCCTTGATCTGCGTCGTCGAGGAGCCCGGCGATGTGATCCCGATCGAGCGCACCCACGAGTACCGTGGCGTCTATCACGTCCTCGGCGGCGCGCTCTCGCCGATCGACGGCGTAGACCCCGAGGACCTGCGAATCGAGGAGCTCTACGCCCGTGTCAGCGCAGGCGGCGGGCAGCTCCGCGAGGTGGTGCTTGCGACCAACCCGACGACGACCGGCGAGGCGACGGCGCTGCATATCGCGCAGGGCCTGCGTGAGCGCGTTTGCGACCTGAACGTAACGCGCCTTGCCAGCGGCCTGCCAGTCGGGTCCGACCTCGAGTATGCCGACGAGGTGACGCTCGGCAAGGCGCTCGCCGGCCGGCGTGCGTTGTAGCCCGGGCTTGCCCCACGCCGGCGCGAAGCTATCCTCACGGCGTGTCTGAGATCGTCGTCATGAAGTTCGGTGGCACCTCCGTCGCCGACGCCAAGCGCATCAAGAATGCCGCCCAGCGGATCGTGGCAAGGCGCGAAGAAGACAAGCGCGTGGTGGCGGTCCTCTCTGCCCGCGGCAAGACGACAGACGAGCTGATCGCGATGGCCGGCGAGGTCTCCAAAGCGCCCGATCCGCGCGAGATGGACATGCTGCTCTCAACCGGCGAGCGAATCTCCTGCGCGCTATGTGCGATGGCGATCCACGATCTTGGCCACAGCGCGATCTCCTTCACAGGATCCCAGGCGGGGATCGTAACCGACGCCTCCCACACCAAGGCGCGGATACTCGACGTCAGGGCCGACCGGATCAGGGCTGCGCTAGAAGAGGACCACATCGTGTTGGTCGCCGGGTTCCAGGGAGTCTCGACCAACAAGGACGTGACGACGCTCGGGCGGGGGGGATCGGACACTACGGCAGTCGCGGTCGCGGCGGCCCTCGATGCGCAGGAATGCGAGATCTACACCGACGTGGACGGAGTCTTTAGCGCCGATCCTCGGATCGTCTCCGACGCGCGCAAGCTTGACCACGTCTCCTTCGAGGAGATGCTCGACATGGCCGCCTCGGGTGCCGGCGTGCTGCAGCTGCGGTCTGTCGAGTACGCCCGCAACCATGGCGTGAAGATCCACTGTCGCTCGTCTTTCGGCGACGCGCCCGGTACCGTTGTGCTC
This sequence comes from uncultured Actinomycetota bacterium, assembly GCA_963757925.1. Taxonomy (GTDB): domain Bacteria; phylum Actinomycetota; class Thermoleophilia; order Solirubrobacterales; family Solirubrobacteraceae; genus Palsa-744. The sequence continues at coordinate 534,198 of CAVWTE010000009.1, read as the reverse complement.
GACGAGTCGCAGACGATGGAGCAGCCGCTGATCACAGCCGTCACCCACCTGACCGCGGAAGCGCGCGTCACGCTCGCCGGCGTGCCCGACGAACCCGGCGCGGCGGCGCGGATCTTTGATGCTCTCTCCGAGGCGAACGTGAACGTGGACATGATCGTCCAGAACGAGCCGAGCTCCGCCGGCGGGCGGGCGGAGATCTCCTTCACGGTCCCAGACGAAGACCTGCGGATCGCGCGCGAGGCGCTTACGCCGCTCCTCGGAGAGGCCTTCACAGAGCTGCATGAGGGGGCCGAGATGGGCAAGGTCTCGATCGTGGGCGCGGGGATGCGTTCGCACCCGGGAGTCGCGGCGAAGGTGTTCCGGGTGCTGGCGCAGGAGGAGATAAACATCCAGATGATCTCTACCTCCCCGATCAAGATCTCCTGCGTGATATCTCGCGATCGGGTGCCGCAGGCCGTGCGCGCGCTGCACCGCGCCTTCGATCTCGCCGGGCCAGACGCGGTCGAGGCCGGTCAGACCTCGCCCGTGGGTCGCTGAAGCGGCCCTGCTCAGCAGTCACACTCCGGGCGGCCGCGCCGGAAGATAAACGCTGCGTTGCTGCTACTGCCACTGGCAGGCCGATGAGCGCCGGGTTAGAAGGGCTGCGTCTAACGGCCTTCTAACGCGGATGCAAAGGCCAAGAAAACAGCGATCCGCTTCCCTGTGGGGAACCTGAACCTAAGGATGGGCCAGGCGAGGAGAATGGTGGGGAGGTGCGCCGATGGCGCGTATGGGGTATGCAGCAGCAGGAAGCGGGTCCAGCTTCCAGGGTCAAGAGGCGGAGTGTGAGGATGGCGTTACGCCCCTGCTCACCCGCGCGGTCGAGCACGCCAGGGCTGGCGATCCTGAGGCGATCGCATTCCTGTATGCGCGCTGCGCCGACGATGTCTGCCGCTACGCGCAAGACGTCCTCGGGGAGGCCAGGGAGGCAGAGGAGCTCACCCTGCGCGTCTTTGCCGAGCTGCCGCTTGCGATCGGCGACCATAGCGAGAGAGACGCTCCGTTTCAGACGTGGTTGCTGCGTCTCGCTCGCCAGATCGTCGTCGACCACGTCCGTGAACGGGGCGCGATGGAGGGCAGGTCACGACTCGGCTTTGGGGTGCTCGCGGAGAATGGGAGCGGCCGAGGGGTCGATGCCCTGCGAGAGGCGCTTGCAAAGTTGCCCTTCGACGAGCACGAGGTGCTTGTGCTGCGCCACTTCGGCGGGCTCTCGCCCACCGATATCGCAAGGCTCACGGGCAGGAGCGAGCGCGGGGTCCGCGGCCTGCATCGCAGCGGGCGAGAGGCCCTGAGGGCGCAGCTCAGCCACCAGAGAGCTCTCCGGGTCTCCGCTGGATCCTGACGCCCGCGGCGCGCTCTGTGTCGCGCGCGCGATCCGGCCGCTGTCGAGGTCGGCGAGGTAGTAGAGCACAGCGAACGTCGCGAGCTGCTCGACGGATGCTCCAAGGCGATCTGCCTCCTCGGCGAGCGCCTCGCCGGCGAAGCGATCGAGATCGAGCACGATCCCGGTGCGCTCGATCGACTCCGGCATGTTGAGGTGCTTTCTCAGCATTCGCCTCCCCGCATTGGAAAACAACCGGTTCAACGCGTGAGGTCGACCGTAGTTGACGCCTGGCAGGGCGGAAGAAAGGACCAAAGCGGTCGAGCTGCGTAGCACGGCGGATCCAAGAAGTGTCTTTAAGAGCTCTGCAGGCGAGTCGCCGGCAGCCTGCAGGCCAGGCGAAAACGCTCTCCAGCGCTCATGACCATACGTTTTTCCGACCGCCGCTCGCTGCTCCACGCGTAAGGCGCAGCGGCTAGGTCACGTTGGTCGACAGTCGGCAATTGGAAACCGAAAGCGCAGGTCGCGTTCACTTTTTTCAAAAGACGTCGTCCGCCAAAACCGCACATGCGGGTTGGAGTGACCGAGGAGACGAGAACACGGTGAGCAGCAAGGTCCGCGAGATCGAAGGGGCGCCTGTGGTGGACCCCTCGCGTGACCTGTCGGCAGAAGCGCGGGCGGTGGTGGACGCCGCGCGGGTGGGGACGCTGCGGATCGGCTGGCGCTCTCGTCCGCCGCTGGGTGCGCTCGCCGAGAGCACGCCCTCGCCAGCTCTGATGCGCCGCAACTCCATGCTGCGGCGGATGCTGCTGGCTGCCGACGTGGTCGCGGTGATGAGCGCGTTCCTGCTGACGGTCGAGCTGCCGTCGCGATCTCTGGGCTTGACATGGGCGATCGCGGCCGCGCTGCCGATCATGGTGCTGGGCGCGAAGGTTTCGGGTCTATACGACCGCGACGAGGCACTGTTGCACAAGACCACGCTGGAGGAGGCGCCTGTCCTCTTTCAGGTGGCGACGCTGTGCGCTTTTGTCACCTGGCTCTCGGGTGGTCTGATCGTTGCCGGCGCGCTCGACCGCAGGGAGGCGATATTCCTCTGGCTCGCGCTCAGCGTGCTGCTCATACTGGCTCGCGCGGCAGCCCGCGCGGTGGCGCTGCGGATCGCGCCCGCGGAGCGCTGCCTTTTCATCGGCGACCAGGCCTCGGCGAGCCTGGTGCGCTCCAAGCTCAGCGGCAGCCGCGGCGTCAAGGCAGAGCTCGTCGGCTTCGTCGACGGCGATGAAGTCGCCCACTGGTCGACGGAGGGCTGCTCGCAGCAGCGCCTTGCGGAGATCCGCACGATGGCACAGGCACTCGACGTGCACCGCGCGATCCTTGCTCCGGAGAGCCTCGACGGAGCGATGGTGCTCGATCTGGTGCGTACCCTGAAGGCCGTTGGCGTGCGCGTGAGCGTGCTGCCGCGTCTGCTCGAGGTGCTGGGCTCCTCGGTTGAGTTCGACGACCTGCACGGCGTGATGCTGATGGGGGTGACGCGCTTTGACCTGACCCGCTCCTCTGCTGCCGTCAAGCGAGCCTTCGATCTGGGCGGAGCATTCATTGGCCTGTTGGCGGTGCTGCCCCCTGATGATTGCGATCGCAGTCGCGATCAAGCTCGACAGCGACGGGCCGATCTTCTTTGCCCAGCTGCGGGTCGGGCGCCGTGGCGAGCGATTCCGCATGCTCAAGTTCCGCACCATGGTACGCGACGCGGACCGGATGAAGGACTCGCTGCGCGACCGCAACGAAGCGGAGGAGGGGCTCTTCAAGATCGTCGACGATCCGCGCATCACGCATGTTGGCAGGATCTTGCGCAAAACCGCGCTGGACGAGCTGCCGCAGCTGTTGAACATCCTTCGCGGCGAGATGAGCTTGGTCGGTCCCCGACCGCTCGTAGTCGACGAGGACGAGCGCATCGAAGGCTGGGATCGTCAGCGTCTGGAACTACTGCCGGGAATGACGGGTCATTGGCAGATTCTCGGCCCAGCCAGGGTCCCGCTGCGCGAGATGGTCGCGATCGACTACCTCTATGTCGCCAACTGGTCCCTGTGGACCGACGTGAAGATCCTTCTGCGCACGGTTCCGCACGTCATCGGGCGGCGCGGGCTCTGAGCAGTCTAACTCTAGCTGCGCTCCGCCCGTAGGAGGCGCAGCCCGCCCCTTGCTGTGCCTCCGGGGGAGGCCAACCTGTATGCGGGGAGTGGCGTGCTCTCTGGGGCGGACTCAGACGCGCGATCTCCGCGAGCGGCGATCGCGAAAACAGAGAGACAAACAACAATGACGATCAACCATGTTATCAATAGGAAGACAAGTAGCAGCATGTGTCGTAACGATTCGTCGATTCGGCCTGCAGCCCTCTTATCGGCCGAGCGCCTGACCTGCATTAGCGTTTCCAAATCGAATGTTCATTTGTCCAAGATGTTGTAATGCGGGTCTCTAACAAATTTCAAACTGGATTTTAAACGACAGCACAACAGCGCTTCGGTTTGCTTGCGCCGAATCATCACGAGCAAGGAAGTCTCTTTTGAATCGGAGGCAGCCATGGCTGTTGCAGGGGACAAAGCAGAGGTCAAGTTGACCGGGGGGCCAGGGACGGCACAGCCTGCCCCGACGGATGGCGCTGACATGCGGCTGGTGGCGCGCGCGGTCAGACGTGCTCAGGCCGGGGATCGTGATGCGTTCGGCTTTCTCTACGCTCGCTATGCCGACAACGTTCATGGATACGTGCGCAGCATCGTTCAAGACCACCACGAGGCCGAGGACGTCACGCACCAGGTCTTTGCCAAGCTGATGTCGGTGATTGGCAAGTATCAGGAGAGAAACGTGCCATTCCTTGCATGGCTGCTGCGTGTCGCTCGCAACGTCGCCGTCGATCACGTGCGCCAAAATCGCCTCGTGCCGGTCGAGGAGGTCCGGGCGACCGGCTGCGATGGGCGTGCCTCGATTGCGGAGCCGGGAGCGAGCCACGATCTGATCGATGCGCTTGCCACGTTGCCCAAAGATCAGCGCGACGTGCTCGTGATGCGTCACGTGGTTGGCCTCTCCCCGACGGAGATCGCCAAGCGCACGGGCAAGACCGAGGGGTCGATCCACGGGTTGCACCACCGCGGACGCCGCGCGCTTCAGAGCGAGCTGGTCGATCGGGTGCGGCGCCGACGGTTCGCGGCGTCACACAGGCTCGCGCCTGATCCTGGCGCCCCGGCCCACTCGATCTCCCGACCTGAGCAGACGCTCAGGCGTCCTGAAGCGAGAGCGCGCCGTCGATGCGACGCGCGATGCGGCCACTGTCCAGATCCGCGAGGTAGTAGAGCACGGCAAAGCGGGCGAGATCCTCGACGGAGACGCCGAGCTTCAGAGCTTCCTCGGTGATCGCACTCCAAGCGAAGTCGTCGAAGCTGAGCGTGAGTTGCCGGGACGGCTGCTTCTGGATCCTGCCGCCCTCACCCATCGTCGGTCCCTTCGGGATCTGACGCGAGCTCGCCGGCGCCGCGAGGCGATGTCGCAGTCTCGCGCACAGAAGCTGAGCGGAAGGTGCGATGCCTAGATCTCACGCGTGGGCTGACGTCGCGCTGTGGCTTCACCGGCCCGGCCGGCAGGACCCGCCGGCGTGCTCGTCAAGTCGGCGGGCGTGAATGAAGGGTCGTGGCCAAACATGTGACGAATTCGACTTCTTAGCACATTATAACGACGGATCGCGTCGCTGCGCCGTCCGGCGGCGATGTCCAGCTCCATCAACTGGCGCAGGACGCCTTCGTCGTAGGGCGTCATCGCCGCGAGCCTTTCCAGGGCTCGGACTGCGTTTGAGGGCGCATCGCGACCCAGGTGGATGTCTGTCAAGCGACGCAGACCGGTGCACGCCAGGTTGTGCAGGCGATCACGCTCGGCCATAGCCCATTCGGCATATGGAACGTCGGCGAGGAAGTCGCCTTCATAGAGCGCCAGCCCGCTCTCCAGGTCCTCCACGGCAGCATCTGGATTGCTTCTGGCCGACGCCAGTCCGGCCGAGATGCGGCGCTCGAAGTCATCGGCGTCGACTTTGACGAGCTCGAGGTTGAGACGGTAGCCGCCTGCCCGCGAGAGGATGAAGGACGAAGGCTCCCGATGCCCGCGCTGGGGCTCGATCTTCCGCCGCAGCGCGTGGACGTAGTAGCGCACGCTGCCCGCGATCGCGAAGTCCGCATTGGACCAGAGGTTCTCTCCGATCTCATCGGTCTGGACGAAGCGGTTGCGTTCTGTCAGCAGGTATCGCAGAAGCTGCCCGGTGCGCTGGTCGAGCCAGCCGCCCTCCAGAGGCCCCTCGGCGGATTGGACCAGCATCCGCCCGAGCGTCCGTATGTGCAGGCTCGGCCCGGTCATCCAGTGGGGGTCGGTCCGCCTGCGCCGGTCTCGGGCCGGCCCGGGCCGCAACTGCAGAACGAAGTGGGAGCTCTCCTGAAGCGGTGCGGCAGCGACCCAGAGCGCCTTGACCGCACCATCGCGTGTCTCCACGTCTACCCGTATCTCGGGCAGAGGCTCTCCTCTACTGAGTGCAAGCTCGGTGATGCACACACCAGCGAGCACCGTCTGCGGGTCGCGGCATCCAAGCAAGCTGCAGCAGCTCGCCTCGCCATCGTCGAGACCCTTTGCTTCGATCAGGCGTGCCGCCTGGATGTTGCGCGAGACGATTCGGCCATCGTGATCGATGATCACGATGCCGTAGGGGAAGCCCTGGAAGGCTGCGCGCTCGAGCCCTCCTCTCCCTCCTGCGATGCCGTTCTCCAAACGCCCCATGTCCCCGTTGGCCTGCGGACCACCTGCCATTGGTCTCTCCTCGTGAGCAGCCGCATAAGCTATCAGACCTGCGGCGCTGGACAAAGACAAAGGTCGACATCGGGTGCTGGAGCGGCAGCTTTCCGAGCGCGGCACCGATGAGCTCTCGAGCGTCGGGACGGACGTGTGCTGCTCGGCAGGCGAGCAGGCAGCGCAAGCGCACGGCGCGCCGTGATGAGCATTCGACTGGGATCGGGTCAGGAGCTGGACCAGATGTCCAACGAGATCGGCGTCAATATGTCCAAACCGCCCGGTGAAGATGCAAAGAAACCTGCGCGGTCCCCGATAACGCCACTGTAACTCGGCAATCGCACCCCGCGGTCACACTGCTGATTACCTCTGATACCGAAGGGAACTCTCCTTGTCGCCTTGCCGGCACGGTCGGGCGCAACGATGTCGTTTGCAGTGCCTCGGCATCGTGCTGCTCGCGACCATCGCAGTGAACATCACTCCATGTCTCGCGGCGCCGGTCCACGCGGATGCTGCCGCGCGCGTGGTTGCCCTCAGGAGGAGGGCGCATTCCGCAAGACACCAGTCGTGTCGACCGACGACACGACTGGTAAAGCGCAAGGGCAGCCGTTGTGGTGCGGCGAGCCGCAAGCGCAGGGGGCTGCAACAGACGGCCGTGGTGAGTGCGTGGGGGCCATTTGTGGTGCAGCCGCCCCTCACGGGATCCTCCAGTGACCAGATCCTGAGCGCACCTGTAGGGGCAGTGTCACTGTTGCAGTCCGCGCCTGCCCCTGAGCAGGCGAGTTCGAACATAACCGAATCGGCCACAACGACCAGCTCGAGTAGTTCCACGACGGCTGCCGTCGAGACCACCACCAAGACTACTGTGACCAGTATCAGCACGAGCCAGTCGAGTTCGACGGCTGCGAAGTCCACGTCGACAACAACAACCAGCGGCTTCTCCTCTTCGGCCACCGCGACGAGTGTTACGAGCACCGTCAGCTCGCCAACCACGACCTCCTCCACAGCCACCATGACTGCGACGACGGCCCCTGCTACCACTACGACGACCACCACGACTACGACGACGGCCCCCGCAACCGCCACGACGACCACCACGGCAGCCACATCGAGCTCCACGACCGCTTCGCCTGCTGATCCGTTTCGGTTCTTCTCGCCGACGAGCTTTTGGAACGAGCCGGTGCCTGCGGCGGCGACGGTCGATCCAAGCTCGGCCTCGGTGATGTCGGCCCTCCTCGGTGAAATCACAACCGAGCAGGAAGAAAAGACAGGACCCACGGTCAACACGACCTCATGGTCTGTGCCGATCTACACGGTGTCGGCCTCTGAGCCGAAGTTGAAAGTCACACTCGAGAGCGCATCGAGCTCACCGGCGCTGCAGGCGGCCTGGCAGGCGGTGCCACTGCCCGCAGAAGCCCACCCGGCGGAAGGCAGCGACAAACACCTCGTGGTTTGGCAGCCCTCGAGCAATGAGTTGTGGGAGTTTTGGGGACTAGAAAAGGTGGAGGCAGGGTGGCGGGCGGCGTGGGGCGGCGCAATGGAAAAGGTGTCTTCCAACCCTGGCGTCTATGGTCCGCAAGCATGGTCGGGTGCGACGACGAGCTGGGGTGCGAGCTCGACGTCGCTTTCGATCGCAGGTGGTCTCATCACTTTGGAAGACCTCGAAGAGGGGCAGATCAACCATGCGTTGGCGATTGCGATCCCGGAGCCGCGCGCCGAAGTCTATGCGGCTCCGGCACAGCGCGAGGATGGGTTTTCGACTTCGCCGGAGGCGATTCCTGAGGGCGCGCATCTGCGGCTCGATCCGAGCCTCGATCTCGCCGCGCTGAAACTTCCTCATTTCACATTGATGCTGGCGCAAGCGGCGCAGCGGTATGGCATCTTCGTGAGGGACAGGGCTGCGAACGTAGCGTTCTATGCGCAGGACCCCACCCCCAATGGCTCCAATCCCTATTCTGGGACGCACGGCTACTTCGAAGGCAAGGGGCCGCAGAAGATGCTCGCCGCCTTCCCCTGGAGTTACCTCGAACTGTTGAAGATGGAACTGCACGGATAGAGAGCAGCGGCGCTGCGCAATCTGTCCCGGGTGAGACTCAAGGGTCGGATCAAGAGGTGATGGGAGGTCTTGATCGTGGTGGGTAGGAGAAGGCAGGCGCCGGGCAGCTGAAGCGCGCCGCGCCCGACCTCCCCGCGCTTGCCCGCGAGCTCGGCGGGATCGTCGAGGCCGCATAGACCGACCACGGATGAGGCCGATCAGCCGGCCTTGTAGATTCACTCGCCGTGTCGGCCTCATCCTTGCCCACTGAAAGGCAGCTGATTCTGCTCTGTGCTGGCACCGCGGCTCGCCGGCTCGCCACGCGTGAACAGGCTCGTGCGCTGATCGTCGACGTGGACTGGCCGCAGCTCGCCAAGACGCTCGAATCGCGCAGGCTGCTCACCGTCCTTGGTCCACGCATCCTGGAGCTCGCCGAGGGGCAGGCCGACAGCGGCTTCGCGGATGCAGCCGAGCAGGCGCTGCAGGTGGGACGTGAGCAGGGCGCTTTCTCGGTGCTGGTCTGCCTGCGGGTGATCGCGCAGCTCGGCGAGGCCGGTATACCGGCCAGTGCATTGAAGGGGCCGCTGCTCGGCGAGGCGATCTATGGCGATCCCGGTCGACGCCTCTCCAGCGATATCGATCTGCTCGTCTCCCCCGATAACCTGCATGCAGCCGTAGAGGTGGTGCGTGGGATGGGCTACGGCGCCCCGGTCGATCACGTGCAGAGCGATGGTCTACCCCTGCTGCACTTCGTCCTCCTGCACGAGCAGAGGCAACTGCCATCGATCGAGCTGCATTGGCGGGTGCACTGGTATGAGCGCAGCTTTGCACGCGAGCGACTGCTGCCCCCCACTCCAGATCCCTCGGGGCAGTGGCGTCCCGCGCCAGTCGACGAGCTCGTGGAGCTATTGCTCTTCTACGCGCGAGACGGCTTCGTCGATCTGCGTCTTGCCAGCGATCTGAGCGCCTGGTGGGACGCATACGGCGCTGAGCTCTCGCCCGGTGCGCTACAGGAGGCGCTGGATAGATACCCCGCGTTCGCGCGCGTGATCCCCGCCGCGCTGCAGGCCGCCGAGAGGGTGGTGGGCCTACCGGCGGGCGAGGTGCTGGCCAGGGCCGGGAAGCTCGACGCTCGCCAGCGACTGGCCGTGCGGCTGGTCAACCCGAGCTCTCGCGGCAGCGCGCCCCAGGCGTACGCTGATATGGGGCTGATCGATGGACTCCTTGCCCCGCCGGGCGGCTTCGGCGCCTTCGTGCGTCGCCAACTGCTGCCTCCGCCCGAGGTGCTCGATCAGCAGGCTGAGCACGGCTCGCGACTGCGAGCAAGGACACGCCTTGGGCGTGCCCTGGGCGTGCTCGGCCGCTACGGGCTGGCGCTGGCGCGCTGCGCGCTGCGCGCCTCCGAGGAGCCGTGAGCTGGCTCGACCGAGCGCCCGTAGCGGTCCTCGATACGGACCACGTCGTGCAGCTCTGGCGTTGAGACCTCGAGGATCACAGCATCTTCCAGCGCCTCGATCGTGTGCACCACCTTTGGCTCGTTTCGCCACGCCGCGCCGGGCGCAAGCTCGCTGCGTCGCATCGTCTCAGGAGTCTTGCCCTGTTCGAGCAGTAGACGTCCTGAGAGCAGGTAGCTGGTCTCGTCCTTCTCCAGGTGGTACTGGACTGACAGCTTGTGCCCCGCGTTTACCCGCAGGATCTTTCCTGCATACCGGTCGGTGTGGGCATACCAGAGCTCGCTGCCCCATGGCTTTGCGACTTCGCGCGGTAGATCTGCATCCATGCGCAGAGCCTACATCCCGTCGTGGGTTGTTCGGCGGTCCCGCGGAGCTTGTGCGCATTGGCTCGCGGCCTCATAGAGTCCTCGCCAGCGACCGTGAAGCAGCTCGATGCTTCGTGTCTGCTCGCAGAATCGACGGCCGCGCTCGCCGATCCCGCGCGCGAGGTGCGGGTTGGCGAGCAGCTCTGTCAGGCGCTCGGCCAGCTGGCTGTGATCCTCGACGGGAACGAGGATGCCACCGTGGGCCGCGAGTTCGGGGATTGCGCCCACGGGAGTGCTTATGAAGGGTCGCCCGAGGCTCATCGCCTCCGCCAGCACCATCGGCATGCCCTCGGCGCGCGTGGGCAACGCGATCACGCGGGCGCTTCGCAGGATCTGCTTCGTCGTGGCGGGATCCGCGGGCGGAAAGATGTGCAGGCGGTCACACGAGGGCGGCGCGGAGCCGTTCAAAGGCCCGATCATCAAGCAGCGTGCCGTCGGGCGTTTCGCCGCGACCGTCTGCCAGGCGCGGTGCAGCACGTCGGCTCCCTTTCGGAAGCCGATCTCGCCAGCGAACACGACGATCTCCTGCGTCTGGTCGGCTGTCGTAGGAAGCTCGTCGAGCGGCACCGGGTTGGGGACGATCTCGCAGCGCACGCTGGGAGCGATGCGCCTGACGACGGCGTGCGCCTCGCTGTCGAGGCAGCTGATCAGGTGCGCGCGGCGCAACACGGCTTCCACGAGCCGGGGGCGCGCTTGCGCAAAGCGCAGAAAGGTCGCGCCGTGCAGTGTCGCCACGACGGGAAGGCCGCGTCTTCGTGCAAGGGCAAGCAGCGTGCCCTCGCGCACGAAGGAGCCACGCTCGGAGAGGTGCAGATGGGCGAGGTGCCCCGGCGGGAGCCTGTGGATCGCCCGAGCTGAAGCGGCGGCAAGAGGGATGCCTGCAAGCGGCGCGTCCGGCCTCCACGTGGGGTCGGCGTAAACGCGCTCGGCGCCGATTTTATGGTCGCGCAAGAGGCCGATCACCGTCGCGATACCGCCGACGGTGTTGGGGTCGGGGCCGAAGTGATGAACGCTCAACGGGCCCATCTGACGGCTCGTCCTCTCACGGTGCTGTCGCGGCCTGCCCGAGCATTGCGCCAGGAGCGTCTTGGAGGTGCGGGCAGGCTGAGGACCGCGGCGATGATCAGCGCGGCTGCGTAACAGGTCGGGCTGTTGAGTAGCGTGTTATCTGCGAGTGAGTTGACCAGGCAGCCGATCACGATCGTCAGCGCAAGTGTCGGCGCATTCAGGGGGGCCGCCTTCAACCTGTCGGGGGCTCGCCGCCTGCGAAGTAGGCTGCGAATGAGCATCGTGATCGCGATGAGGAGAATGGCGGCGCCAAGGACGCCGGTCTCCACGAGATAGCGTATGTACTCATTGTGCGGCGGCTTGTCGGCGTACATGTTTCCGGGTGGGCCTTCGCCCGTGGTGGTCGTACCAATGCCTTGACCGAAGACAGGGGATGCTTCCCATTCTGGGATGAGAATTTTCCACTTGTGCAGGCGCCAGGCGAGGGAGCTATTCGGTTCGGCCCCGGCTTCGACGTTGGTCGCAGCCTCTCTGGCGACGCGGTGCGAACCGAGCGGCGTCGCGAAGAAAGCCAAGATGACAAGTCCTCCAATCGCGCAAGGGCCGAGCTTGTCGCGCAAGGAGCCAGGGCGCAGCAGACCAAGCGCTATCAGCATGGCAACCAGGGTGATCATGCCGTCAATGCTCGATGTTGCGACCAGCGCCGCGGCGAAGAGCGTCACGAGCAGCGCGTCCGCTCTGCGCCGCCCGTTGTCGAGGTACAGCCAGAGCGAGGCCGTGGTCGCGATCGCGAAGAACATCGCCGCGCTGTCGGGATGGGCGAAGGTGCCATATGGGCGGCTGATACCCGTGAACGTCGCGAGTTGATAGAGGGCAACGAGCGCCGGCACAAAACCCATGAGCTGCACTACGCGTGCCGCGATTGGAACGGTCACGGCACCGCGTGCGTTGTAGACGATCACAAAGAGCGCGACCACGGATGTCTCGCGCACTCCCTCGCGAAGAGTCTCAGCCGACACGCCGCGACTATTGAGGGCCACGGCCGTCCACGCGCAAAGCCAAAGTACAGCCAGAACGGATGGCACCAGGCCTCTGCGGCGCCTGCGAATCAGGAGCCCGGTGGCCACGAGGATGAACGCGATGGCGATCACCGCCGACAGGTTGAGGCTGCCTGACTGGCGGCTGTCCGGCGCCGACAGGTCGTCGGTCAACACGCGAACGAGCAGCGTGGCGCCCAGAAAGACCACGAGGGTCAGCTTCAGACTGCGCGCGAGCGCAGAGAAGCGCACTGGCGCCAGAAAGCCGCGGGGCTGTGATGACCGTGCGCTCATTGTCGAGGTCCCGTGGCTGCAGTCTCGTGCGGCGAGAAGGACGCGCACGACAAACGCCGGGCATGGCGCGCTTTTTTCGGGACGCGAAAGAAATCGCCCGTAAGATGACGCGCAGCCCGTCCGTTAGTGGTCGATGGCTCCGGTCAACCGCGTCAAGGAACAGCTCGAGGCAGGCGCCACCGTGTTCGGCACCTGGCTGCAGACGGCATCGCCGACTGTGGCGAACATTCTGGCGCGCAGCGGCATGGACTTCGTGACCGTCGACATGGAGCACGGGCCTGCGAGCTTCTCGGAGGCCGAGGCGATCATGTACGCGGTGGAGGCTGGCGGGGCGACGCCCATGATCCGCCTCGGCGACGGCAGCGCACCGAACGTCTTGAAGGCATGCGATGTCGGATGTCAGGGCATCCTGGTCGCCACGTGCAGAGCACGCTGGAGGTCGAGAGCATCCTCGCTGCGATGCGCTTCCACCCCGACGGGGAACGCGGCATGGCGCCGTTCACGCGCCTGCACGATTGGTCCTCCGATGATCTCGGCCAAAAGCTGCTCGACGCCAATCGTTGGCAACTAGCCGGCGTCCTGGTCGAGGATGGCCTTGGACTACAGAACCTCGATGACATTCTGGAGGTGCCGGGTCTCGACCTTGTCTATCTCGGTATCTATGATCTTTCGCAGGCGATCGGGTTTCCGGGTCAGTTGGAACACGGCGCGGTGCTGGAGACGGTCTCCTCGGCGGTGAGGAGCATCAATGCGGCCGGCAAGGCCGCCGGCGCGGTTGCTCGCGATGCTGAGCACCTCGAGTGGCTTTTGAGCACTGGGTTTCGCTACATCTCCTACCTCTGTGATACGGCCCTGATCGCGCAACGGGCACGTGCCGTCAGGGGCGACTTCGAGCGGGTTGCCGCCCTCCATGCCACCTGAGCAAAGCGAAATCCTGCGCGTCGGCGTCGCCGGCTACGGCAGCACCGGTCAGATCCGGCGAAAGTACATAGATGCCCATCCCAGGATGCAAGCCGTGGCGGTGTGCGATCAAACCGTCTCACGCCCGGGCGAAAGGAGAGACGGGGTCCGCATGTGGAGTAACTGGCGCCAGCTCCTGGAGGAGGAGTTGGATGTCCTGTTCGTGTGCCTGTGGAACGACGTCGCGCCCACCGTGGTGATGGAAGGACTGCGGCATGGCTTGCACGTGTTTTGCGAGAAGCCACCGGGACGATCGGTGCAGGACGTCGTAAGGGTTCGCCAGGTCGAGCAGACGTATCCTCATCTCACGCTGAAGTATGGGTTCAACCATCGCTATCACGATTCGGTCCGCGATGCGCTGAAGATCATTCAGGGTGGCGAGCTCGGCCCCGTCGTCGACCTGCGCGGTGTGTACGGGAAGTCGAAGATGGTCCGCTTCGACCAAGATTGGCGCACCAAGCGCGAGGTCGCCGGCGGGGGAATACTGCTCGACCAGGGAATACACATGGTGGACATGATGCGTCTCTTCGCTGGCGAGTTCGTCGACATACATTCCTACGTGTCCAATGGCTTCTGGTGCCATGATGTCGAGGACAACGCCTACGCCCTCATGCGGACGGCAGACGGAACCGTCGCCATGCTCCACTCCTCGGCCACGCAGTGGCGTCATCGCTTTGCTCTCGACATCACGCTCAGGGACGGTGCCCTGTCATTGTCAGGCATTTTGTCGTCGTCGAGAAGCTATGGCGCAGAGACGCTCACCGTCGTATACAGGGGCGAGGACGATCTGGGTGATCCGCGCGAAGTTACCACCCGCTACAACGACGATCATTCATGGCGAGACGAGATCGAGGAGTTTGCCAGAGCGATTATCGCCAACCGCGAGATCAGGCATGGCTCATCGTTGGAGGCGTTGAAGACGATGCAGCTGGTATATGACATCTATGGCGCAGATCAAGAATGGGCCGGGCGCTGGCTGACGCCCACCGATGAGCTCGAGGAGGTCAGCGTATGAACAACGTCGAGCGTTTGTTCAGGGACCACTCGAATGCAGCTGACTTCGCCGATGGCTATCTCTACTATCTCTCGCAGGTGTTCAAGCGTATCGACCGTGAGGCGATAGCCCTGTTCGTCGATGCGCTGGAGCGTGCAAGAGCCGACGGCGCGACGGTCTTCTTCTGTGGTAACGGAGGTTCGGCCGCAACGGCGAGCCATTTTCAGAACGACCTCACACGATGGCGGACCGATCCCATGCGGGTCGTGAGTCTCACCGACAACGTCGCTGTGATTACCGCTCTGGGCAATGACTACGGATACGACAGGATCTTTGTGATGCAGCTGGAGCCGTTGCTCGCCGAGGGCGATGTTGTTGTGGCGATCTCTGCGTCTGGTAACTCACCAAACGTAGTACAGGCCATTGAATTTGCCAATGAACGTAACGCCGTGACCATCGGGTTGACGGGATTCGATGGAGGGAGACTTGGCGAGCTGTGCGAGATACACGTGCATGTGCCATCCGCCCGGGGCGAGTATGGGCCAGTCGAGGATGCACACATGGTTCTCGATCATCTGGTGATGTCGTACCTGTGGGAGAAGTGGGCCCGCGCAGTACAGGCTGAAGCGTGAACGACCGCGACCCTACCCCGGTCGCGGTCGCCTCCCGCTCGTTCTCGCGCAACGAGGTGCTGCGTGATGAGCTCTTGGCGCGATACAAGAATGTGAGCTTCAACGACGGAGGTAGATCTCTCGCGGGCGAGGAATTGGTCGCGTTCCTTGCGGGACATACGCTCGCAATCACCGCCTTGGAGCAAATAGATGAGCGGTATCCTGTCGCGTCTACCCGAGCTGCGAGCGATTTCCAAGGTCGGAGTGGGAATCGATATGCTCGACCTGGACGCGATGAGACGCCATGGCGTGCGACTTGCATGGTCGCAGGGCACGAACTCCAGATCGGTCGCCGAGCTGACGATGGCGTTCATGCTCGCACTGCTACGTCACCTGCCGGTGGTCACGAGGCTGGCCAGAGAAGGAGACTGGCGCCAGTTGCAGGGTCGGACATTGACAGAGCGGACCGTCGGCATAGTCGGCTTTGGTCATGTCGGCCGCGATCTGGCGAGGCTGCTGTCGGCTTTTTCGTGTCGGGTGCTCGCTTACGACGTCATGCCGCTGGCCAGTCGCGAACCACACGTGCACGAGGCGTCTTTGGAGGCGCTGCTGGCCGAGAGCGAGATCGTGACTTTGCATGTCGCACTGAACGAGCAAACGCGGGATCTCATGGATCGGCGTAGGATCGCCGCCATGCGCAAGGGAGCATTGCTGATCAACACCTCAAGAGGAGGGCTGGTCGACGAGCAGGCACTCCTTGATGCGATAGCGGCGGGCGAGATTGCCGGTGCTGCGCTGGATGTCTTCGCCGAGGAACCGCCCTTGGATCATCCCTTGCTGCAACTCGATCAGGTGATCGTTACTCCTCATATAGGCGGGAGCACCGCGGAGGCAGTGCTGGCAATGGGTCGTGCTGCGATCGACGGCCTCGGTGCGGCGAGAACGGCTGTTTGCTCATAGGTGGCTGATGAATTCCGAGACCAGGCCCAGGATCGCGGCGATCGTGCCGATGCGCCACTTCAGCCGTCGCGTACGTGGCAAGAACTTCCGGCTTTTGGGCGACAGGCCTCTTTATCGCTACGTCCTAGACACGCTGCTGGCGGTCCCCACGATCAGCGAGGTGGTGATCGATACAGACAGCGACCTGATCACGCAGGAAGTTGAGCAGACCCTTCCCGAGGTGCGTGTCGTGCGCCGTCCCGAGCACCTGCGCAGCGAGATGCACGTGATGAACGACATTCTGCTCAACACAGTTGCGCAGGTGGACGCGGAATATTATCTGCAGACGCACAGCACCAACCCGCTGCTCAGGCCCGAGACGATCGGCCGGGCGATCGAGGCGTTCCTCGATACGTGCGATAGTTACGATTCGCTGTTCTCGGTGACGCCGCTCCACACCCGATTGTGGATGGCAGGCGGACGCGCGCTCAATCACGATCCAGATAACTTGATTCGCACTCAGGATCTCGAGCCGGTCATGGAAGAGAACTCCTGTATCTACATCTTTAGGCGCAAGACGCTGGAAGTCAGGCGCAATCGCATCGGAGCACGACCGCTGATGTTCGTCATGGATCCGGCGGAGGCGATCGATATCGACACCGAGCTGGATTGGCAGATCGCGGAGGCGGCGCTCGCTCTCGCAGAGGGCGCACCCATGTGAACCTCAATGATCCGATTCGGAGCGCCGACAGTTGGCTCGCGGCCTTTCACGGTGCCGCGGCGCGAGTCGCGCAAGAGCTCGAATGTCGTACGGACATCGATTCGCGTCTGCGCGAGGTTGGGACTATCGGCGCCGGAGGAGACAGAACGCTGGAGATAGATGCCCTGGCAGAGGAGGCCGTATTTCGCGAGCTCGAGGCGCTCGCAGAGAGGGGGGCGTCGTTTACCGCTGTCTCTGAGGAGCGGGGCGTGGTTCGATACGGCGACGGCGATATGCGAGTGGTCATCGACCCAATCGATGGCTCGCTCAATGCCAAGCGAGGCGTCGGTCACTACGCGATGTCGGTTGCCGTTGCGGACGGGCCGACCGTCGAGGATCTGGCCGTTGCGTTCGTTTGGGACTTCGGCGCGGGCGAGGTATTTCATGCTGTTCGTGGCGGCGGAGCATTCGTGGATGGGCGACCAGTCGAGCCGTTGGCGCAGGAGCGCATGATCAAAGACGGGCGTTTGGAGCTGCTCTGCGTCGAGACAAGCGACGCGCAGCGCACGGCTGAGTTGGCGGCGCCGCTGGCGGCGATGGCGTTCCGCTGGCGGATCATGGGCACGATTGCGTCGGCTTTGTGCCACGTTGCAACGCCACGCGTCGATGCGATGGTCAACGTCACCCACTGCCGGGTGCTCGATGCGGCGGCGGGCGCGTTGATCGTACGCGAGAGTGGCGGGGTCGTGCGCTTCAGCGCTGGCGAGGAGGTGTTGCTGGAGCTGGATCAGCGAACTGCGTTGTGCGCGGCGCGCACGGGCACGGTCGCAGATCGGCTACTTGCCTGCATCGCCGGCGGCTGATCGGCCGCCACCGATGTGCTGTTTGAGAAGCTGGCCCGTCACGTGGCTATACGAGAAATCAGGTGAGAACCTTGCGATAGGCGCCGTATGTTGCTTCCGCAGCGCGCATCCAGGTGTAATCGGTGCGGATACGACGGTTTAGCGCAGCGCTGGGCTCGCGTCCGTAGGAGCGGAGAATCGCATCGCGAATCGAAGAGGGGCTGGCGGGATCGCAGTACTCGGCGTCGTCACCGAAGTAGTCCCGCGTATCGCCGTTTGGTGAGAGCACCAGGGAACATCCCGCTACAGCCGCTTCCAGCGATGAGAGTCCACACGTCTCCATCCAACTTGGCAGCGCGTGAACGCGCGCAACCGAGTATAGCCACGCCTTTTCCTGCGGCGTCACTGCCCCCAGCACGTGAACGTTATCGAGCGCCGCCGCGGCCTCCTTGAGGCGCCCGACGTAGCGGCCTTGATTTGCCGTGTCTGGTCCGGCGAGAACGAGGGTCAAGCCGGTGCCCTCGATGGCTTGAATGAGGTTTGCCTGGTTCTTGCGGCCCTCCAAGCGGGCGACGCACAGCACGCATCCCTCCAGATCGCCAATGTGGGCAGGTGGGGAAGGGTCCTCCAAGTCCGCGGTGCTTGCTGTATCGGCGTCGAAGCCATTCGGCACGACGGTCACTCGATCGTCGGCTGGATCGAGGCTGAAATCATTGGCGACGCGGAGCCACTCCGAGTGCGAATTGGGCAGTAGCGACGTCGACATCCTGAGCACGTCCCGCTGCATGCGCGAGAACCCTCGCAGAAACAGCGCAAGCGACCCGTGTCCCCACTCACGGCTGTTGACGCCACGGCCGGCTGCCTTCAAGGCCTCGATCACCTCACGATTCGAATGTCGGGCTATCCAGCCAACCGGTCCTTCTCGTGCAAAGCGCTCGAACTCCCACACGTCGCAGTAAACAGTGGAGAGAAAGATCGGCTTGCCCTGACGACGAGCATTCCTGGCCTGCACCCATGTCTCCTGCGGTCTAACCAGCCCAAAAAGATGCACTGCGTCAAATCCGGCCAGGTGGGGTGTGGCCTCTGCGGATATATGCGCCTCGACACCCACGGCGCGAAGCCCGCTCGCAGTAGCCTCGAGCTGGACCTGATCTCCGCCAGGGCTCGCCGCGATGCTTCGAGCAGAGCGACCTTGCAACAAGATCCTCATGCCGACCGGACCACGGCGCTGCGTGCAGGAGGCGGCGCGAGCTCAAGAACACCGACCGCCGCCGTGCTTGGTGTCGCGGCCGGAAAGATCGCTCCGAGCATCGGCGCGCATCCTACCAATAGGCGCCAGCTCGCGAGACGTAGACCAGGCCACTTCGCGCGTCAGCAATCGAGCACGGCGCGGCACGGCGGTCGGGCGAGCGACATCGCATATCTTGCCCCTCGAGCGCGTAAGCCCGCCCCTCGTTTGCACGTTGATGGTCGTGCAAACCGCATCCATGAAGCTCGCGATCCTTGGCAGTAGGGGCTTTCCCAGCACCTACGGCGGATACGAGACCCTCGTACGACACCTCGCGCCCTATCTGGTGCATGGTGGGCACGACGTAACGGTCTACTGCCGCGCCCGCGACGAAGGCCGACGGATCTGGCTCGCCGAAGGTGTCCGGTGTATCGCCACGCGAGGACGCGACACCAAGTCTCTGTCGACTTTGAGCTTCGGGATGACGGCCGTGTCCGACGCCAGCCTTCGTCGCTTCGACTCGATCCTCGTCCTCAACATCGCAAACGGGTTCTGGCTTCCGGCTCTCCGTGCAGCACGAACGCCATTTGCGGTCAACACAGATGGCATCGAGTGGAAGCGGGGCAAGTGGGGTCGGTTTGGCCGCACCGTATTTCAGGCGGGGGCCTGGATGACCGCGCGCAATGCAAACGAGCTGATTTGTGACTCCAAGGTTATCGGCGATATCTGGCATGAGCGTTTCGGGAGCCACTCGACCTTTATTCCCTATGGTGCGCCGGTGCTGGAGGATGTCGAGCGTGACCAGCTGGATGCCCTGGGCCTCGGCGGTAGGCCCTATCTGCTGGTGGTTGCGCGCTTGGCACCAGAGAACAACGTGGAATTGACACTCGACGCGCTCGATCTGCTTGGGAAAGAAGCGCCTCACGCGGTGATAGCGGGCAGCGCCAATTTTGACTCGCCTATTGAGGGCCGCCTCCGCGCAATGGAGGCACGGGGCGCTGTGTCGTGGCTGGGGCACGTCGACAACCAACGCTTGCTCACTCAATTGTGGGCACATTGCGGAATCTATGTCCATGGTCACTCGGTCGGCGGCACCAATCCAGCCCTGTTGCAGGCGCTCGGCGCTGGGGCGCCCACCATTGCGTTGGACACGCCCTTCAATGCCGAGGTGTTGCCCTTCTCCGATCAGCGGTTTCCGCGCGACGCCGGGGCGCTTGCGGACCGCATTCGGTCCGTCATGCTCTCGGCTGACATCAGAGAACAGATGGCGCAGCGCGGTCGAGCGGTCGTGCGCGATCGCTACGATTGGAATCACATCTGCAAGGCATATCTGGGCGTGCTTGTAAGGCTTGCAGAACACCGACACCAAAACCGTCAGCAGGCCTTGGCCGCACATGCCTGATCGCAAACTTAGACCGGAAGGACGGTGCGTCCGATGCGTGGGCGCGGTTATTTCTCGCAAACGCGCAGAGGTTGACACTGCTGTGCCTTTTTCCCTGTCCACGCGCCTGCCGGGTCAAGGATGCGGATGACGCCAGCACCGACCAACCGACGGCTCGGGCAGGCCCTCGGCTATCGTTGCCAAAGAGCAAGCGAAGCGACGTGGTGGTGGACGCTGGATGGACTGCAAAACAGGCGTCGGCTCAAGGAACTACGGCATCGATACCACGGAAAGCGCTGCTTCGTGATGGGCAATGGGCCTAGCCTGCGGAAGACCGACGTCAGCCTGCTGCATAGTGAGGTGACGATCGCCAGCAACGGCATCTTTCTGTTGTTCGACGAGATGGGTTACAAGCCGACTTTCCTCACTGTCGAGGATAGGCTTGTAGCAGAGGATCGTATGACGGAGTTGAATGGCATAACGGGCACGCAGAAGATCTTCCCCCGCGACCTGAAGTACTGCCTAAGGCCTGACGCGTGGACGCTCTACCTAAATTTTGCACGCCAGTATGAGGGTTTTCCCAAGTTTTCCGAGGCGTTCGACCGCATCGCTTACTGGGGCGGCACGGTCAGCGTTCTCAATCTGCAACTTGCCTATCACCTGGGATGCAACCCTGTATACCTCATCGGTTTCGACCACTCGTATGCAGTGCCTGCCAGCGCCGAGACCTCGCCGATTATCACGTCAGAGGCTGACGATCCCAATCACTTCCACCCGGACTATTTCGGCAAGGGCTATCGCTGGCACGATCCCCAGATCGATCGAATGGAGAACGGATTTCGTGCGTGTCAACTCGCCATGGCTGCGCGCGGAGTTAATGTCTATAACGCTACGGCTGGGGGCAAGCTCGAGATATTTGAGCGTGTCGCCTACGAGAACGTTGTGGGTGAAGGCCATGAACCGTAGCCGCTCGACCATTGCGCTCGTCGGATGCGGAGCCGTAGTACAAGAAATGTACGGGCCTGCACTCAAGAAGCTCCGCGGCGCGCGGGCGGTCGCGGTGTGCGATTTGGATTACCAGCGCGCCGAGATCGTGGGGCGCGAGTTGGGCGCGCCGGTGAGGTCGTTCGAGGACGCCATCGCTGCGGCCGACCTTGCGGTGATTGCGGTGCCGCCCGCTGCCCATTTCGAGCTCACCTCTCGGGCGCTCGCCGCGGGTTGCAACGTGCTCTGTGAGAAGCCATTCGTGCCACGAACGAGCGAGGCGCAAGCGCTGGTCGATATCGCGGCAGAGCATCGCCGTGACCTGTTCGTGGGGCATTTCCGGCGGCTTGGTGCGTCGCTACGGACCGCGCGCCAACTGCTTGGATCTGGCCTGCTGGGCGAGCCGCGGACAGTGGAGGCTACGGAGGGCGGCCGCTTCAGCTGGCAGGCGAGGTCCGCCTATACGCTCAACGACCCACTTGGAGGAGTGCTCTACGACACCGGCTCACATCTGATCGACATGGTCATGTTCGCGATCGGCTTTGACGAGCGTGATTTCGATGTGAGTGTGCAGAAGATGCACACGATACCTGCCGTAGAGCCGTCGCACGACGTGCAGGCCGAGATGCAACTCAGCGGTGATCGGCGTGCAATCGAGTTGACCGTGCGCTTGAGCCGCTTTGAGCTTCTGGCGAACGTCATTCGGATCTGTTGTGAGCGGGGCACGCTCGAACTGCCTGTAGCCGGCGGCCCGAGGTTGCGACTCAGAGGTCCGGCCGGTGAGCTCACGCTGGAGACGCACGATGGTGAGCAGAGATTCAACCGCGCGTTCGTGGCACAGTTGGAGCGGATCGTCGCGGGTGAGCTTTGCGAGGATCTGGCCGGTAGCCGCTTCATCGCGGTGACCCGCGTGCTCGAGAGCCTGCATGAACACGGGTGCCGAGATGCCTGAGGTGGCCGTCATCGGCGCCGCCGGCTATGTCGGGCGTCGGCTCTGCGCTCAGCTGGCCCAAGATGGCGCTGCCGTTACCGGTGTCGTGCGCCCCGCAAGTGGATTCCTGCTCGACCATGCCGGGATCAGCTGGATCACCGCCGAGCAGGCAGCGCAGCGTCGGTTCGATGTCGTCGTCAACCTTGCGTATCCGACGAGCGGCTCGGTATATGACTATCCCCGGAGGAACGCCGACATTTTCAGCACCGCGCAGCGGCTTGTAGCGTCCGGCGGCATGGTGGTCCAAGTGAGCACGCAAGCGGTGTTCGGGATGGCGCTCGAGTATCCGCAAAAAGCCGCGCCGGTAAGCACGCGTAGGGATTTTCTCTATGTCGAGTCCAAGATCGAACTCGAGAACCTATTGATCGCCAACCTTGGCGCCACCAAGCTTCACGTGGTGCGGCTCGGCAATGTGTGGGGCCCAGGCTCAGCCACATGGACGGGCGCGATGGCTCAGCGTTTGTTGTTTGGCGAGCCGGTAGCGGTGGATGACCACGACGGCTATAGCAACGTAACCGACGTGGCGAATGTCATTAGCTATCTATCGTTTCTAGCGCGTCGTGGCGTTGGTGAAAAGCAGGTCGAGTTTCATCATCTCGCCGAGCTCGGGGGGCTTCGATGGTCGTATTGGATCAAGCACATGAGCGAGCAGCTCGAAGTCACTCCGACCCGCGCGCCGCGACCGCCATATCCCACGAGTGGGAGAGACGAGGTGATGGGCATTCTACGTGCGCCGCCAAGGACGATGGCACGAGAATTCAAGGACGCGCGGTTCAGCGGATCGACGGTACGCTCTGTCATGCACCGGTTGCCCGCACAAACCACTCGGAGTCTCAGGAATAGATGGGCCAAAGGACCAGCAAGCGCGCCGGCAGCGACTGAAGACCAGTTGCTTACCGTCCTATGCTGCGAGACGCCCTTGGTGCCTGTGCGCAATGACGAATGGGCGCCACCGGTTGACGGGGAGGCTTCCTGGCTTGCGGTGTCGCGCTGGCTGCATGAGGTCGGCTACAGATGATTTCAGCGGTGATCTGCACGGCAAATCCACGCCTCGACTATTTCGAACGCGCAGTGGAGAGCGTACTTGCTCAAGATCTCGAGCGTGAGGGCTGGGAGCTGCTGATCGTGGACAATGCAAGCACCTCCGACGTAAGTATGCTCCCGCTGGTCGGCCATTACGGCCTGAGGGTGGTGCGCGAGGAGCGCATTGGTTTGACGGCGGCAAAGGAACGAGCCGCCCAGGAGGTGCATGGCGACGTGGTCATATTTGTCGATGACGACAACGTACTCGCGGCGGACTATTTGCGGAGGGCGGCCGAGCTATTCGATGACGCTCGCGTTGGTGTGGTAGGGCCCCATATCGAGCCAGAGTATGAGGTGCAGCCACCGCAGTGGTTCTTGGATCCACGCATGGAAAGCAGCCTCGTGATTCGCCGACTGCCGAACGAGAAGCTGTATCTTTCAAGCGTCCCAGAGACCGGTCTCTATTTCCCAAGCGGTGCTGGCAGCTGCGTACGTCGCTGCGTGCTCACCGAGTACTTCGACTCGTTGACCGAGAACACTCGTGTTGAGGGGCGTCAGGGCGAGAAGCTCAGCGGGGGGGAGGACTGGGACATGGCGCTGTTTGCCATAGATCAAAGGTACCTGGTTGGGGTCAGCGGTCAGTTGCGCCTTACCCACCTGATCCCAGGTAGGCGGCTTGAACGCGGCTACCTCAGCCGACTCGCGGTTGGGTCGCTCGACGGCGCCGAGCGCGTGAACGAGAAGTGGAGGTGCCATTTCAACCACGACGTCGTGCCATATTTTCGCAGCTCCAAGGTGTCGGAGACCTTGAAGGGCCTGTTCCATCTAGGCCTTGCCGTCAGCTCGCCTCGTCATTGGGTGCTTGCCAGATTTCATCTGCACCTTGCTTGGTTGCTTATGCGGCGCAGAGATGCGCCGCGCGGTGATGCGGTACGTGATGCCCCGATGGAGCTCTCGCGATGAGGAACGCTAGAACGCGGCGCGCGACTGTGATCGCGCTGAGGGACCCCTGGGGTGCTGAAGACGGGGGCACGCTGCGTGCGCGATTGATCGCAGAGGCGGTCGCCCTGGCTGGACTGGATACCACCTGTGTATTTCCGTCGGGCTGCGTGCGGATCGACCGTCGTGGCCAGACCGTTGAGGAGACGCGCAACGACACACGACGCGAACAGGCGGGCAAAGGACGTCTGCATCGGCTGAAGCGGCGATATGTTCCCAGGCCAACGGTGGCCGGAGCACGACATGGCTTCTTGGCGCGTAGCGTCGAACGTCTTGGGCCCACCGACCTCCTGGTCCTTCCGCAAGTCAATTTTCGCGACTATCGAAGAATGGCACGCGCGCGCTGCGTGTGGCAGGACCTTCCTGACGTGTGGACCGAGGTTCTGACGCGGGAGACGAGGGATTGGAGGGGTCTGCCTCGACTCACAGCGGCGGCCCAGAAGGCGGTTCTTGCCAGATACGAGGCTTCGCTCGCCCGTGATTGCTCTCTGGTCACCGCAGCAGGCTGGGCGGAGGGCCAGAGACTGGCGAGCCGGATAGGCTGTGATGTACATTGGCTTCCAACGGCAATCGCGGGTTCGGCGCCCTTGCCGGCGCGCGAGGGCCAGCCTGTACGCGCCGGCTTTCTAGCCAACTTCGAGTACCGCCCGAATCGGGATGCACTCGACCATTTGCTCCATGCCTGGCTTCCTCGGATACGCCAACTCGGCTGGCATCTGGTTGTCGCTGGGCGGGGAAGCGAACGGTTGAGGTTGCCCGAGGATACCGAATGCCTTGGCACGCTTGACGGCGTCAGGTCGTTCTACGAGCAGATCGACCTCACCCTGGCGCCGATCCGTCTGGGCGGTGGCGTAAAGGTCAAGGTGATCGAGTCGCTCGCGTACAACAGGCCGGTCGTCGGAACGACGTTTGCGCTCGAGGGCTTTTCCCCAGCCGTGCAGGCGATGGCCGTTGCCGATGACGGCGAGCCGCCTTTGCTTACGAATTGGCGAGAGCCGACGATCGACAGGGACGTCGTAGATGCGCTGTTCCTGGAGCGCAGCTTCAAGGAGAGGGTAGCCGCCCTGCTCCAGACGGGTCTCGCATAGGGTGCAGATGACCGATCAAACCACGGAGACGCCAACGGCCATACTCGCGGGTTGCAGCCGTTCTGGCAGCACTTCCCTGTTCCAGATGCTTGCCGCGAGCACCCAGATCGCCCAGTCCAAGCTCAAGGAGCCCGGGTTCTTCCTGGGAAGCTACTATCGAGAGCAAGGCCCGCCGCAATCTGAGTACAGCAACATATTCTCGCTGCTGCCTGGAGCAAGCCTGCGGCTGGAGGCTACGGCAGCCTATTTCTACGCGGTTCCCGAGGTGCCTGATCTGATTGCGAGCACCCTCCCTGACGCCCGAATAATTCTCATTTTTCGTGAGCCACACGCGAGGCTCGTTTCAGAGCTCAAGTATCTCAAGACACGCTTCCTCATCGACGCTGAAACGAGCTTGGAGCACTATGTCGCGCAATGCTTGAAACTCACCGATATTGACTATCGCAAGCGGAGCAACATGCATCTCCTTGGCGTGAGGAACGGCTACTACGATCGATGCTTTCCGCATTGGAGCAGCCGATTCGGCGACCGGCTCAAGGTCGTCTTTCACGACGATCTCGCGACCGATCCACAGCGCGTTCTCGCCGACATCACCATGTGGTTGGACTTGCAGTCGATCGCGCTACCAACGACGGAGATACAAAACATGGGACGGTCCTTCCGGGCGGCTTCCGTACAGCGACGCGCCCTGGCAGTCAACGATCGTCTCGAGCCTTTCTTTCGCCGTCATCCGGCGCTGAAGGCCACGCTACGCAAAGGCTATTATCGTGTAAACGGCGCTCCGCGGGAGATCGTGCAGCCATTGCACGATGAGCATGCTGTGAGCATGGGCTATGCCCGCAGTCTCCAGGTATTTCGAGAGCAGTTGCTGGAGTGGAGCCCCTCGCTTGTGCTTCCCTCCTGGCTGGCTGGCTGATCTGGCATGTCAGACGCGTCGAGCAGCGGCAACTCAGCCGGTTCCCGAAGGATTGCGCTGCTGGTATGGTCGGTGGCCGCCCTATTGCTGGCCATTCTACTCTCGGCTATCGGAGGCGTATTTGCCGATCAACCCACTGGATCGGCCAAACCCGATTTGACGCACGGACTTGTCCTGACAGTGGCTCCAGCCCGTCCGGGGGCGCGATTTGAACGTGGCACGATTGGGCTATCGATCGAAGCAGACGAGTTGGCAACCCAAGACTTGAGCGCAAGCCACAGATCTCTCGTAAGATTGATGAGACTGCTGGGTCCGGCGGTCATTCGCATCGGTGGAAACTCGGTCGACGAGTCCTGGTGGACAGGCGGTGGCGAATCGGCGCCGGCCTGGGCGACAAGTGTGATCACCCCGGCGGATCTGACCATGCTTCATGGTTTGCTGACTGCGACCGGCTGGCGGGCCATCCTCGGCGTCGATCTCGGGCACTTCGATCCAACGCGTGCCGCGAATGAGACACAGGCCGCCCAGCGCGTCCTTGGCGGTGGTCTGATGGGTGTAGAGATCGGCAATGAGCCAAACGACTACGGATCACCAGCACTGAAACTGCGGCCAGCGTCCTACAGCGCCAGCGACTACCTCAAAGACCTAGCTGCCTACAGCGCTGCTCTGCAAACCGCGGCACCTGGGGTTCAGCTGTACGGGCCCGATCTGGGATCGCCACCGACGCCTGGGTGGCTTTCAACGATCGCGACCGCGACAAATATGCCATTTGCCATGATAACCCAGCATTACTATCCGACCACATACAGCCTTCCCGAGAGCAGCTGCAAGGGCACGCCGGTGCCGAGCGCAAGCGAACTGCTCTCCAAGGCGGTCCGCGAAGGAGAGGACACGGCGCTCGAGGCGATCGCTGGGGCTGGTGCGGCGGCGCATCACAAGACGCTAATCAGCGAGACCAATGCGACGTCGTCGTGCGATACTGTCGGTGGGCCCGCTACGAGTCCGGTCTTTGCAAGCGCATTGTGGGCTCTCGACTGGTCACTGCGTGCTGCAAGCGCCGGGGTCTCCGGAATCGACTTCCACGGGTATTTTGGGCAATGTGCGCCACACGCCGGAAGCCCTGTGTGTGCCCCAAGTAGTGCCGCAGAGGCTCGCGGGCAGGTGACGGCGCGTCCAGAGTATTACGGTCTCTTGGCTGCTGCGCAGCTTGAGGGAGGGCGCTTCATCCCGGTCAAGGTAGGCGGAGGAGGCGCGCCGGGGGAAATATCGGCGTATGCCACCATGCACGCCCACGGTTTGGTGAGCCTGGCGATCGACAACCTGGGCGCTAGCGCGGCGGCGTTGTGGATTCGGAGCGTTGCCGGGTATGCAAATGCGACCGGAAAGTGGCTGGTTGCACCGGCCGTCAGCTCCACCGGCGGTGTGACCTTCGGCCGGGTGGCATTCGACGGATCTACGGCTCGAGCACCGAGCGACGTGGAGGTCCACCGCACAGATGGCAACTTCCATCTGAAGCTCCCGCCGACCAGCGCCGTCGTGGTCACGTTGAGCACGGCACGGCCGCCGCGGCGCTCGCGGTGACCGCTGGAGGTGTCGGGCGCACAGGCAGGCGCCGAGCGCCAGCACGTGGCGGCTTGCCTAGCGTCGGACCTCGGCCCGCGTCATGTCAGATATCGAGCTCTGCGCAGCTGGCGGTACATGGCCGGGAGTTTGGCCGGGCCGACGGCCGCGAGCATGATGATCAGTGCCGCGGTCACTAGCCAGGCCAAGCGGATCGCGATGCTGAGTATGCTCGCAAGGTCAGATGTCAAGACGCAGCC
Organism: uncultured Actinomycetota bacterium; assembly: GCA_963757925.1. Lineage (GTDB taxonomy): Bacteria > Actinomycetota > Thermoleophilia > Solirubrobacterales > Solirubrobacteraceae > Palsa-744. Next base: position 506,357 of record CAVWTE010000009.1, on the reverse strand, counting down.
GAGGTATCCCAGCGCGGCGGTGCTCACGATGAGCAATATGCGAGGCCATGGATATGACAGCGTGGCGCGCCTGTAGGTCGCAAACAGGCATACGCCGGCGAGCAGCGCCGCATAGCCGATCGCCGACGCAATCGCTACGGCTTCCAAGCCATACTTGGGAGCCAGCCAGACGATGAGCCCGATGTTGGTGGCCGCGCCAGCGCCACTGACGAAGGGAAGGCCTTTGGTGTTGCCGTGGAACAAGGTTATGCCGTTCATGGGAATCGCGTAGAACCCTTGAAAGCCGTATCCCAGGACGATCCACGGTGCGAGGTTGGCCGCGGACGCATACCGATTGCTGGTGAGAAGGTGGATGGCGGGTGGCGCGAGGGCCGCGCAAGCCAAGCACAGCCACGACATTATCGCTACCTGGGAGGCGATGGTGTCGTGTAGTGAGGAAGTCGCTTCTTTGGTCCTGCCAGCTCGCGCATACGCGGGCATGAAGGCCTGGCCGAAGCCCAGGACGATCACGAACATTGGCAGTGCGAGGTTGGAAGCCACGCTGTAGAGGCCGGCGGCCGCGGTACCCAAGATGACAGCCACGAGAAAGCGATCGGCCAGCTGCAGCGCCCACAGCAGGAGGAAATGTGGAACGAGCGGCAGACTGAGTTTGAGCGCGTCGCGAACCAACGAAAGATCGAAGGGCTTCGGCAGAGAGTATGGAACCACGCGCAATGCGACGAGGAGAGTGGCGGCGGTCCCGATGACTACCGAGAGCAGGTAGCCAAAGACGCCGGCGTGAAGCCAAACGACCATCAGCAGGCTAAGGCTGTTCGATACGGCGAGGTTGGTGACCGTGATGAGCATGTAGTCGCGGAAGCGATTGTCAGCACGAAGCACGACCAGGGGTATCGTGATGGCACCCGTAGCGATGACGGCGGCAGCGAGGGCGAGAAGCAGCTGCGCCGAGGCGAGTATGTGGGCGGCTGCGAATACTGGTATGAGCACGGCAGCACATGCGATCGCCATGAACCATGGCGCGAGGAGCGAGAAGGTCCAGGTGGAGCTGATGAACTGCCTGCGGGCCGGTGGATCGTGCTCCAGGCGGATGACGTTGCGAAAGGTTGCTACGTCGAAGCCGAGGGCGAAGAGGATCGACGCGACCGCAGTCACCGAGAGGGCAACAGATAGCTGTCCGTATTCAGATGGCGAGAGCACCCGCGTGAAGACGGGCAGAAGCGCGAAGCCGACCGCTCGTGGTGCCGCCGAGGCGATCGTGTAGACGAGGCCCGATCGCAGAGCTGAGGTTTCCGCCCGCGCGCCCCTGGCCCGGTGAACGGCGTCCTTCTCCACTTGGGCGCTTGCAATCTCGCGCTCTGGTGTGACCTCCGGAGTGTTAGCTGTCACGGACAACGGTGAGAAGGTGCGAGTGTGGCGCCGGCATCTGCGGGCCGGCACCTAGAACGTGCCCAGACATCGGCAGTACTCGGCTCAGATGCTTCCAGAGGGAGCCAGCGCGGACGAGGAAGGTGAAGTGTTGGATGGTGCAGTGGCGGACGGCGAATGGCTGCTGCCGCCATAAGGTGCCCGAGTGGAGGATTTAGAGCTGTTGACGATGACGCCGAGCAGAGGGGCGGCGCTGTTGGTGAGGATATGGTGGAGCTGCTCTGCGGACGCGCGGCGGCTATGGCCAATGCGGCCAACGATCACGACACCATCGACCTGGGTGAGCAGTGGGAACGCGTCGGAGGCTGTGGTGAGCGGCGGCGTGTCGATGACGACGAAGTCGTATGCCGACCTGGCTCGTTGACACGCTGCTTCCATATCGCTGCTGTCGAGCAGGCCAGCTGGGCTCAGGCGTGTCGTGCCGCCCGCGGTGAGTACGTCGAGCGGATTGCCGACGGTCGCATCGCCTGTCGGCTCTTGCAAGGTGACCGACTGGGTGGCCTCGTCCAGCGGGACGGCGCGGCTCAGCACGTCGGCCAAGCCAGGCTGAGGCTGCAGGCCGAGATGCTCGGCGAGTGTCGGATGCCGCATATTGGCCTCGATGAGTAGCGCGCGTGCCCCTGACCTGGCGGCTGCGTTGGCCAGATGCAGTGCGATGGTGGTCTTGCCGTCATCGGCGGCAGGCGAGGCAACGAGGATCAAACGCAGATCGCGATCGCCGTGAAAGAATCGCATGTGGGCGCGAATCAGGCTGAACGTCTCTGCCTCGCCCGGCGGTATCGAGGCACGCTGCCCATTGCCCGATCGGGCGAGGGTGGCGCTTGCCGGGACAGCGCCTAGGGCGGGTAGGCCGTAGATGTGCTCCAGCTCCATTGGCTCTCTGATCCTGTCATCGAGGCGCTCGAGCAGGAACGCGATCCCGACGCCAAGCAGCAGGCCTACCATCGCCCCCAATGCCACGTTCGTCTTGGTTTTCGGCGATGAGGGGCTCGTGGGAATTGCGGCTTCTTGGGCGATCACGACGTTGTTGTAACCCAGTTCCGCCAGAAGCGCGAGCGTATGCGCGCGATCCTGGAGATCCAGCCCGTCCGAGCCAACTCGCTGGGCCGGAGAGAGCGCAGCCAGCTGCTTGTCCACGAGTGCCAGTGCGGACTTGAAGAACTCACGGTTGGTGCGCTGCTGTTCTTGGACGAACTGATTGACGTAGGTATTGGCGATGGACGCGGCAAGCGCTTTGGAGGCTACGGTGGCTGACACATCTACTATGTTCGTTTCACCCTGCGCCCGTACGGCCACGCTTGCACTCACTTTCGCTGCCGTCAGGCCACGACCTATGAGGCTCGCGGTCTTCGCTGCCACGACGCCGAGCTTGACGAGTTCGACATTGTCATTCTGCTGGGCCAGTTGGCCCCCGGTGCTGCTGTTCGAAAGTCCGGCGATCTGGGCGTAGAGAGGGTTGTCATTGAAGGACAACGCTGCGGTCGCTGTGTACTTCTTCGTCTCGGTCTTCGAGTAGGCATAGACCGCGGCGGCGCTTATCACACAGCACAGAAATATCCACACTGCGCGACGGCGGAGAATGTGTCCAAGGCTCTGGTAGGTGGTTGGTGTATGCTCGGTATCCATCGCGTTGCCTTCCTTGCTGCTTCTATAGTGTTAGTGATGCTGTCGCCTGCTCAGCGTCTACCAGGTGGTCGCCGTCGCGGCTGGTGGCCCGTCTAACCACAACTACCCCGATCGCAAGCCCGGGGCGGTCCTGGGCAACAGGTGTGCCGGTTGCACCAGCTTGCGTAGTGGCTCCACGAGGGGACGCGGCGCAAGGGCCAACGCTGCGCCTGCGACCAGCAGGATCGCCCCCAGGCTCTCTGGAAACTGATACGAGGGCAGAGCCTCAGTCGTCCCATTTAGGAGGAGCACGATGAAGATCGCCGAAAGCGCCTGGATCGGAGGGCTTGGGGCCTTGGCGGATGCTTTGCCCAATGAAGAGAGTACCGCGACGCCGAGCAGTACCAGGGCGGCGAGTGCGACCAACCCGCCGTCGAGCAGGGTCTGCAAAGGAAGATCGTGCACGGTGTTCAGCAGCGGTTCGGAGGTCGTCCCTTCGAAAAGGGACGCGTAATTGCGCGACGCGCCAGACGTGACCTGACCGTATGCGCCGTATCCGACGAGAAGATGTGTGAAATCAGATTGCTTGATCGCGTTCCACGCGGCTCGCCAGATATAGGCGCGGTTGTCGGCTGTCGCCACGTCCGCGCTGCCGCCGCGACCGATGAAGGTGATGCCGAGCGAGGATATGAGCCCCAGGCCCGCGAGTAGGAGGGCTGGGGCGATCGCCGCGAGGACGGCAATGCCAGAAAGGCGACGGGTACGTGGCAGCACCGCGAACAGTGCGACGACAGCTATGGCGATGAGCAGCGCAGCGTGCGAGTCGGACATCAGCGTGGCGTAGGCGCAGAGCCCGGCGGCGGGAATCGTGATGAGTCGAGGCGGCCGCCGGACGCGCAAAGCGAGTATGGCTGCCGCGGCGAAGCCTGCGGCTGAGATCGCTCCGCTTCCGTTTACGCCGCTCGCCAGCGGTAGGTTCGATCGTGTTGTGTGTAGCCCGAGCGCCCCCAGAACAGTGGCTGGTGTCCCATTGGCCGATCCCCTGGCCTGCGGTGGCACGGTTATGAGCGGCAGTTTGACCTTCATGATCAGGAGATTGAAGGCGACGAACACCGCGGGAGAGAGCGCGATGGCGATCAGGCGCCACCAGAGCTCATCCTCGGTGCGTGCACTTGCGAGCAGCCGGTAGGAGAACCAGGCGAGAACCACAAACTGAATGCAGAGCAGCACGGCGCTGTGGGTGGTCGCGACGGGCGGGGCCAAGCCGACGCCGCGCATGATCATGATGGTGAAGACTCCTAGATACAGCCATAGAGCGAACATGACGGCTCTGGGCGGTGAGTAGGAGGGCCGCACGACGTATGTGCTTGTCGCGCCAATCGCGAACAAAAATGGCACCAACATCACGACCTTTGAGTCGGTCGTGGAGTAAAATAGCTTCGGCGCCTGCACGAGCACCACGGCAAAGAGCGCCACTAGAATGAGGAGCTTCTCGGAAAGGCGGCTGGGCATGGTGCGGTTCAGGTCCGAGGGGCTGGGTCTCCAGCCCGCGTGCGGTGGCGAGCCGAATGGGCCAGCAGCTGAACGCCAAAGGGCAGGCCGTCGATGAGGTAGCGCCGTGCCAGCCGGGGCGTGGGTTCCTGCAGGAATCGAAATGCCCACTCCAACCCGATGCGGCAGAGCCAATCGGGTGCGCGCGACAGTTCGCCGGTCGCATAGCTGAGGCTGATGCCCACACCCAGCAACGACGCGTGTGGCAGCACGTTGCGGAGCAGGCGGATGAGCAGGTCCTGCTTGGGAAAGCCCAGCGCCACGAACACTATGTCGGGCCGCGCGTTTGTGAGTTGCGCACGAATCCGGTCGAGCTCCGTAGCGTCGTGCTCAAAGCCAACAGGCGGGCAGGCGGTGCCCGCAATGTGAAGGCCTGGATAGCGGTCGGTGAATACGCTCGCGGCACGCTCGGCCACTCCGGGATCTCCACCGAGCAGAAAGATCGATTGACCGTGCGTTCGTGCGGCCTGGCATATCGACCAGACCATGCTCGATCCGGAGACGCGTTCGGGCAGTCGCTGTTTGGAGATGCGGCTTGCCCAGATCAGCGGCATGCCGTCCGCCACGACGAGATCGGCCTCGTCGATCAAGGCTTTCTCTGCAGAGTTACGATGGTAACGGCGGATATGGTCGAGGTTCGCAGTGATCGTCCACGACCCCTTGCCGGTTTCGGCGGCGGCGAGGATCAGCTGCACCGCATGGGCTTCAGTGATGGCAGCGATCTTTGCGTCCATCAGGCGTATGTGCACATGCTCGGTGGGGCGCTTCTTGAAGGATTGACCCTGTCGCAGCGCGGCTTCAGTCGAATTGAGCTGCGGCGAGGGCCCATGTGCATCTGCGCGCACGGCGTGGGATTCTCCGGCCACCAAACGTCCGGCAACGCTCATGGGCATGGGGTTGGAGTCGACCCGACGGGCTCCCCGCCCAAACCGAGAATGCCAAGTCCAAGTCCATTCTCGGGGTCGAGGATCAAGCTGACCGCCTCGTTGCGTGAGCGCACGCCGAGCTTCGCAAACGCAGAGGAGAGGTGGCTCTTGACAGTACTTTCCGCCAGGAACAGCTGTTCGGCGATCTGACTGTTCATGTAGCCCATCACGACGAGGCCCAGGATCTGCTTCTCGCGAGCCGAAAGCGCCGGCGGCTCGATCTGCTGGCGATGCGCCTGGGGCACGCAACTCATGCCGGCGCTGACGGCGCGCACGCAGGGGCACAGTGCTCTCTGCAGAGACTCGATTGCCACCACGCCGCGGGCGCCGGCGCTGAGCAGTGCTCTTATCTCCCAGCGCTCGAGGTTTGCGCCGACGGCCACGATCGGGGTCGCCTCGAGCCGGTGCGCAAGCGCGCGCAGGGTGCCAACTGGGGAGGAGCCGTCTTCTTGTAGCCACATGATCGCCACTACGAGCCCGGGATGGCCGCCATCGATGTGCTCGGCGTCCTCAACCGCGATCGGTTCGAGCCCCTCCCCGCGCAGCAACTCGGCGACCTTCGGTCGGTGCTCGGCTGGGACCGCTAGCAGTGCGGCGTGCTGCAGCCGGGTGGCGACCCGCGAGCTGGGCGCAGTGGTTGGCATGCCGGACTAACGAGGGAGAAACGCCCGGACTTACGGGCGGTGCCGCAGCGCCGAAACCAGACAGCCGCCCCTCGGGGCGGCTGCAGGCACTGTAGTCAGCGGCTTTCGCCGCTTGAATGGGTGCGAGTCAGGGTGTTGACTTGCAGCCAGACGCCGGGTTGCTCGGTCCAACCGAGTAGCCGCCGACATGGCTGGGGAAGCCCTTGTCGCCACCGGAGCCGCCGAGGCAGGCTGCCGTCAGATCCTGCAGATCGCCATAGTCCACCACGCGGGGTGTCTCGTAGGCGCTGCGAGTCCTCTGGTCATCCATGAGAGCATTCCTTCCTTTTTTCAGTGCTGTCCGGTCCGCTTGTCACGGAACGGCCGACCAACGAATTGAGAGGTTAGGGCACGGACAAAGTTCGTCAAGGTGGAAAAACGTACGGCGGCGTGGAGGCGGGCTGCGCACTCTCCCAGCCCTGCAGCACGACGTTTGTCTCGCTCGCCCGCACGGCGGCAGGCAGCGGCAGTGTCGCTGGATCGGCTTGCGCGCGCAACCAGCACTCCGCCGTTGCGAGCCGCCAGAGCTGCCACATCCACCGAAACGGCTGTCGACGCCGAACGCTGTCTGAGTCGAGCAGCCCGCGCACGACGGCATCGAGGTCGACGTAGGCGCGAAGCTCGGCCGCTGGATCGGTGAGCAGCGCACGCAGGACGTCGGCGTCCGGGCCGGCGAGGCAGTCGACGATCAGATCGTCGAAGAGCGCCTTCTGGGGACGGAGCCGCACGGCATCCGGCAGCAGGCCAGACATCGCTGCGCGCAGCACCGGGCGGCTGCGCTCTGGGTCGAAGCTGGCCTGTGGCGGCAGGCGCAGGCAGAGCTCCACGAGGTCGAAGTCCAAGAGCGGGTGGCGCGCCTGCATGTCGGCCAAGGCCGCGGTCTGGCGCTGCTGCTCGAAGATGCCGATCTCGTCGATGCCACGGCTAAGGCCGTGTGCGATGCTCGTCCACCAGCGGGGACCGTCGAGGCGCTTCCAGGCCAGCGGATCCGCGGAGGCCAGCAGGTCCTGCCTGGTCTTGCGTAGCAGCCAGGTGGGTGCGCCGGATGCGGCAGACGGCTTGCGCAGCAGCTCGTGCATGCGGTGGGGAAGCGCGCCGAGCAGCGCGCTGTCCAGCACCATTTCTGGCCACCTCCCGTCGCGGTGGCCGGTAGGCGGCGCCGGGTAGCTCCATGGCCAGCCGCAGTGTCTGCAGCGGGCGTCCGGCGAGCAGGCGGTCGGCGAGCAGGTACGAGCGCGGGCCGAAGAGCTCGTCCCCGCCGTCGCCGCCGAGCAATGTGCGTACGCCCTCAGAGCGCGCGGCGTGCAGCAGCGGCAGCGTCCAGAACTGATCCCAGCTGAGCAATGGCAACCTCCAGAGTCTCGCTGCGTGCGCCGCGCTGGCGAGCAGCCCGCCCGGGCGCACCTGCGCTGTGAGTCCCGGCAGCTGCAGGGCCCCCCTGAGCTCGGCGATGAGCTCGGCCTCATCGACCCTCGGATGATCGGGGAACACGCCAGAGTAGGCCGTGATGCGTCCTGGTGCCTGTGCTGTGGCCAGCGCTGCCACGGAGGCCGAGTCGAGACCACCGCTCATCAGCACGCCCGTGGGCTCTGAGGCGGCTATGCGCCGGCTGACGGCGCGCTGCAGCTGCGCCTGCACCCGTTCGGCGAGCTGCTCATGTGACTCGCTCTCCGGCTCGCTGAAGCGCGGCGTCCAATACGCCTGCTCGCGGATGCCGTCGGCGTCCAGCAGGAGCATCGAGCCGGGACCAGACGGCGAACCCCTTCATAGAGCGTCGCCGATCCCGGTCGGCTGCTCATCGAAAGCCAGTGCGCGACGCTCATCGGGTCGGGGGCGGGCGTGCGGGGGAGCAGCCTGAGCAGGTCGCGCATCTCCCCCGCGAAGCACACCGCCGCGCCGGAGCCGTGCAGGAAGATGGATCGCACGCCGAGCTGGTCGCGCGCGAGTAGCCCCTGCTCGCGCTCCGCGTCCCAGATCAGCAGCGCGAAGTCGCCGCGCATCCTGGCCGGTAGCCCTGGTCCAAATGCCTGCCAGCCCGATGCCAGCAGCGACTCCGGCGGGGCGTCGGCGGGCGCATCGAGAGCCGCGGCGAGCTCCTCGGCATTGTCGAGAGAATCCATCGAGCAGGCAGAGCGGCTGTGTGCGGGCAGGCGCCGGCCCGCTGAGTGCGACCTGGAGCGGCCCTGCTGTGAGGACTCGCGCCTGCCCGTCAATCGCTGTTGTCAGCCGGGTGGCGTCGATGCGACCGTGGGGGTCGAACACGCCCGCAAGCCGCCGGCTCACCGCGAGTACTCGATCCGCTGGAGGAGGGCGGCGGCGAGCTCGTCCGCGTTGGCATCAGGGCCGGCGATGATCCGCTCGACTCGGCACCGTGCTGCAAGCGCGCACACCTCGAGTAGGCCGCGTAGGCGCTGCGGCGTGCGCAACACGAAGTTGAAGGTGCAGCCGAGCAGCTGGCCCGCATCGGCCACAGGCTCAAAGCGTGGGTGCGTCGGACCGTCGATGCGCCTGTCGATGCAGAACAGCGCTACCAGCGGCACGGGGCCCTCGGCGCCGTTCATGCGCAGCAGGTGCTCGCGCTCGTTGAGCGCCAGCACCTGCTCTCCGGGCGGCTGGCCGGTGCCGCGCAGCCGGTTGGCCTCGGCGCGGTCGAGCCCGGCGAGTGGAGTGCCGGGATGGACCAGAAGCTGCTCCCCGGCAGGTTCAAGCGCGATCACGTCGTCTGCCAGGAACAGGCCCTTCTGGCGGCAGAGCGCCAGCGCAACGGAAGTCTTGCCTGCACCCGAGGGCCCAAGCAGGGCGACCGCGCGGCCCTCCAGCACGACTGCGCTTGCGTGGAACACCTCGATTCCGTGCAGCAGCGCGGCGAAGGGCAGGACTTGGGCGATCAGGAATCGCTGCCATTCGCCGTGCTCGAGCAGCAGATCCGGCGGCCTTCGGGGCAGACGAGGTGGTGGCCATAGTCAGGGCCGCCGAGCAGGTACCCGGCGGCAGGATCTCGTTCGATGCGAAAATTGACCGACTCGTCCGGCTTTCGTTCGTCGCAGATGATCTGAGCACCCTCCGGCCATCGGAGCTGTTCCTCGCTTTGGAGCACTCGCAGGGACACCTCGCGTCCGGTGCGGGCAGCCCGCGAGCTGCCAAGCAGCGGTACCGACCCCTCGAGTTGCAGGTCCAGGCCGAAGGCGGTGAGCGTCGTTGCCGCCGCGTATTGCTGGCGGGCACCTGGGAGGTTGCGGTCCGCGTTGCCGAGCACCGCTACAGCTCGACCAGCCTGCCGAACGAGTCCTCGCCGGCGGGAAGGACGGGATGCCCTGCGTGCTCGACCCAGGCGTGGGCCAGGAAGCTCGGCCGCGCGCGCGCGCCGATTGCGAGCTTCGACTCGATTCCGCGTCTTGCCAAGAGCTGCGTGAGCACGAGCGAGCGCGTCAAGCAGCGCGTGTCGCCGGGCGCGAACCGCAGCGTGAGCCGCACGGCGCGACCCAGCCGAAGGGCTTCGTGGAGTGCCTGCTGCGCGCTGCGCTCCTGTGCGTCAGCCGGCGCGGTCGCACGCAGCGCCTGCAGGGCATCGGCGATCGGCTTTGTTGCCAGCGCCTGGCGCGCTCGGCGGTAGCAGATGAGGATCTCGACGATCAGGGTGATGCGCTCGATCGGGCCAAGGCGTCCCCCGATCGGCATTCGCGTCGGTGGCTTGCCGCAGCGTCGGCCCATGCGCCGACGCTGCCGAGGATGTGAGGCCCGTTCTCCAGGTAGGCTCGCTTTGCCTCCGGCCAAGCGCTGCTCAGCCGACGCGCTCACCATCAACCTCGATCAGCCCTCGCGTCAGCAGGGAGCGGCAGAGCTCGCAGACGTCGTGCTCGAGCACCTCGCCCGGCTGCTCGTAGAGCTCGGCCAACGCCCTCGCCGCGTCGGCGAGGCTCGGCGAGCGCTCGATCTCCTTCAGCATATGGCCGGCGGTCGCGTTCAACCCGTGGTACTTGCCGGTCTGGAGGTTGAGAACGACGGTCTCGGCTGGGAAGTTGCGATAGACGACGTGCTGGGGCACTTTGGCGCTCGCGCGCAGCAGCTCGGCATCCTCCAGCCATACGGTCTCTGCGCTCTCGGGGGTGCTCGCGTCCTGGGTCATGACCGGTTCTCAGCGGCTCCTTTTTTCAGTACTCGATGATCGTTCCGCGTCGCTGGCCGATCCGGATCGCGCCTGCGAGCACGACCATGGAGGCCGGCAGCAGGACCGCTGCGAAGCCCATCAGCTTCAGCAGCGCGCTTGTGGGCGATCCGCCGAAGGAGCCGCCCACGAGCAGGTGCCGCAGCACGTCGGTCGCGGGTGTGAACGGCTGCAGCTTGGTGGCGGTCTGCAGCCAGTGGGGCAGCAGCGTGACCGGGAAGTAGAGGCCGCCGACTATCGAGAGCAGCGCGATCACCCAGCTGGTGCCCACGCTGCCCTGCTTGACGAGCACGGTGAGCGCGGCGAACAGGACCCCAAACGGCAGGAACGCAAGCAGCGCGAGCATCATCACCGGGACGCTGAGCGGCACCGTGGACCAGTGCAGCTGCAGGCCAAAGATCGCGCAGCCGAGGCCGAGTGTCAGGGCGGCGAGCACGAACGCGAGCACCATCGGAAAGAGACTCATCGCGAGCACGCTCCGGATCGCGCCAAACGGTGAGAGCATCAGCCGGTCGAAGGTGCCGGCGATCAGCTCCTGGCGCACTAGTTCCGGGATCGAGAAGCAGGAGTACATGACTCCGATCAGCGAGATTCCGACGACGACAAAGCCGAAGTAGGCGTTGTGCGAGCTGAAGCCCTTGACATGGACGAGCCGCGAGACGTAGTAGAAGAGCGTGAGGCTGAAGAGCGCTGTCAGCAGCTGGCTGATCAGGCGGGTGCGGTAGGAGACGTAGACGTGCAGGTCGCGCCGCAGCACGGCCATGAACGCCTTCCAGGATGCGCCTGCGTGCTCATGCCGGCAGGAGCCTTCCGTGCTCGAGCACGAAGCGTGCGTCGAAGCTCATGTCCATGTGTTCACCGCTCGGCGAGCACCACAGGACGCAGCCTTCGCGCGTGAGCAGCCGCCCCATCGCCGCCTGCAAAAGCTCTGCGCCCTCGTCGTCCAGGCTCGTCAATGGCTCATCGAGCAGCACGACCTCCGGCTCGGGTAGGAACGTCATCGCGATTCGCAGTCGCTGGCGCTGACCCATCGACATGCGGTCCACGCGGCGATCGGCGAGCGCTGAGAGGTCAAAGGTCTCGATCGCCTCCTGCACCGCCCGATCGAAGCGCTTGCGCGGCACCATCGCGATGCGCGCCCAGAATTCGAGCTGGCGGCGCACGGTCAGGCGCGCGTAGAGGCCGCGATCCCCGGCGGGCAGGAAGGAGACCAGCTCCTGGTAGCGGGCGCGGTTCTCGAAGGCGCTTACGCCCCACACCTCGGCACGGCCCTGATCGGGGGAGATCATCCCTGCAGCGATTCGCAGCATCGTCGTCTTGCCCACCCCGTTTCGGCCTCCGACCCACGTGATGCTCCCGGGGTCGAGGGTGAGGTGCAGATCGTCGAGCACAAGTGGCAGATCCTTGCGCCAGCGCTTGGTCAGGCCGCGGAGGGTGAGCGGCGCGGCGATCTGGTGCGCGGCACCGGCATCGGGTTCGTGGCCGGCCTTTGCGTATGCGGGCTCCGTCAGCTCCGCTGCGCTCTGCTCGGAGAGCTGGCCCGGTTTGGAGGTGCTCAGCTGCAGCGAGCGTGAGGTCATCTCGTCACTCCGGCAAGCGGCCGATCGCTGCGCGTGAGCGCCTGCTGCAGCGTCTCGGCGATTTGCGCCGGTCGGTGCTCGGCTCCTGCGGTCAGGTGCACGAGCGTCGTGGACTGCATCAGGTCGGCATAGAGGCAAAAACGGCTGCGTTCGCGGTCGGCGTTGCTTGGAAGCGAGAGCATGTAAGGCGCCAGCGGCAGCGGGCTCGAGGGCAGCGTGCGTGCCTGCAGCGCGAGTCCGGGTCGGCGCTCCATCAGGCAGATCATGCGTATCGGGCGGGGCTCGCGGGCGCTGTTGTGCGCGGCCAGCCATCGCTCGCCGGATAGAAAGCCGAGCGTCTGCCCGAGCAGCTGCGGGTCGAGTGCGTCGGGTAGCTCGGGGGCGATGTTCATGTGCGGCGAACCGGGCTGGCCCAGGACTGTGCCCTGTTCGCTCTGGAGGGTGAGCAGGTCGTCGGTGAACAGCTGCCATCCGCGCAGCAGCAGCTCGAGCGCGAGCGTCGACTTGCCTGTGCCGCTCGGCGCCGCGATCGCGACCACGCCCTCGGGGCACTGCAGTGCGGCGGCGTGCAGGGCCTCATGTCCGCGCAGCAGGCTGACGCTCGGCAGCACCTTGCCGATCAATGTCCGCTGCCAGTGAAGGCCGGTTTCGCTGGGCGCGCAGATCAGCTCTCTCTTGGACGCGTCGAGCAGAAAGTGGGCGCGCTCGTCGTAGCGAAAGAGCGTGTCCCCGTCCTCTCCGAACTGGATCGAGAGCTCCAGGCCATCGCCAAGCCTTCCTCGCCAGGCCACAGGCCAGTTCGGGGCGCGCCAGCGGCGAGTGAGCGCCTCGGGGCGCAGCAGCCGAAGCGACAGCGACGGCAGGCCCTCTGCGTCCTGGCCGGCCATGCCCGGGAGCGGGAAAGTCGACTCCAGGCGCAGGCCGTGGGCGTGGTAGTTCGGCATCCTCGGACAAACTCTTTGCCCTGCTCGATTCTTACGGGCGCGCGCTTGCGGGCTTGCGCTCAGCGGTGTTTGCCCTGGTGGTGTTTTTTGCCGTGGAGCTCGATTTTGCCGGTGCCTGCGCAACCGCTGTATGAGTGGCTGCCGGAAAGGCGGTGCCCAAGAACGGTGATCGCCGTCACCTTGATCCTGTAGGCGCCGGACGGGAGTTTGCGTAGCGTGATCCCGCCGTTCAGTTGCTTTGTGCTGTGGATGTGGATGTCCACTGCCTTGTGGCCATCTACCCAAACGATCACACGCCGCAGCGGATCGTATTTGGGGTCATGCAGATGGATCTTCAGCGTGCGACTCTGGATGCAGGCCTTGGTGGGTGGCAGCACGACGGCTTTTTCAAACGGCGCCCCTTTGCCTTCTTTGGGTGGCGCGGTCGGTAGCTGCGCGATCGCGGCGGAGTTCGCGCAGCCGTAGGTGAAATGCGCAGAGGAGCCGTCGGAGGCGATGGTCGGCTGTTCGGTGCTGCCCGGTTCGCTGAAGCACACACGCAGGTACGCTTCGCCTTTGGGATTCTGCAGCACGCGCCATGCTGTCGGTCCGGCGGTCGGATTGGACACGCAGGTGGGCGCTTCGAAGAACCAGTGGTGCAGGCCCCAGTAGGAGCCGTCCGACTGCAAACGCATTTCGGTCCACATCTGTTCGCCGACAGGGTGAACGCAGGAGGCGAACTTCGTCGGCGCCGTCACTATCCCGGCCAGGGTGCCGTTGGGCTGTGCAACCACGTCGACCGCGCCACCGTTGAAGGACCACACTCTTTCGATTTCGGAGTGGGCCTGCGCCGAGGCCGTGCCGAGGCAGAGCGCGATCACGCAAGGCACGAAGGCGGCGGGAACTCGGAGCGCCGCGCGGGGGCATCTACGGAACGGCGGTCTTCGCATGGTCACACCCTGGTTCTGATAGCGAGTACTGGTTCTCGTTGGGAAAGCATGCCCCTGGTTCAAGGCGGGCTTCCACGAGTAACTGGTCCGAAGGTCCGGTTCTTTCGCCCTTGGCGGGCCGGGGACGCGCCCCGTCCTCTGATCTGCGGCGCAGCTAGCGAGTGGAAGTCTGCGAGCGATCCGCACGTTGATGGTGCGATGGGCTCGACCCCTTCGGAGCACAGCCCCAACGTCGTCTGGCAGCAGGGCGTGGTCTCTCGCGAGCAGCGCTGGCTGGCGCTCGGCCACGCGGGAGCGACGGTCTGGTTGACCGGCCTGCCCGCGGCCGGCAAGTCGACGATCGCCGGCGCCGTGGAGCAGCGGCTGATCGCGTCCGGTCTGCCGGCGTTCGTGCTCGACGGGGACAATCTGCGCCACGGCCTCAACGGCGATCTCGGCTTCGATGAGCATGCACGCCGTGAGAACGTGAGGCGCACGGCTCATGTCGCGCGCCTGCTCGCCGAGTCGGGCACGATCGCGATCGTGAGCCTCGTGAGCCCATATGCGCACGATCGCGAGCAGGCGGCGGCATTGCACACCGAGGCCGCGTTGCCCTTCCTGGAAGTGTTCGTCGACGCTTCGCTCACGCTGTGTGAGATGCGCGACCCGAGGGGCTACGCCCGTGCGCGTGCGGGCGAGATCAACGGCATGACCGGCGTGGACGCCCCGTATGAGGCGCCCTCGCATCCGGACCTCGTGTTGCGCTCAGGTCAGGAAGGCATGGAGGAGGCGGTTGAGTGGGTGCTTCAGGCGCTTGTCGCACACGGTATCCATCAAGTGGCGAGCAACCACGCGACGATCGCGGCGGGTACTGCCCAGACAGTTCCATCTGAAGGTCGAGGCACATCGCGCGTGGCAACGATGCCGCGGCCATAGCGTGCGCTCAGTGCCCGTGATTGACCCTTCCAGCTGCGCTCCACGTACTTGCTCTCGAATGGCATCCTCGATTGAGGTCGACGGGCAAGTCGATCCGCCGTCGTGGTGCGCTGAACATCACTCGATTGGCTGCAAGGAAAGCGTCGGCATCGCCCATCGCCGCGGCGCGCGCGGAGCGACAGGCCGATCTGCTGCTCGCTCAACTGGCTGATATCTGGTGGCGCATAGGCGGCGTGGAGCATGCTCGCCGACGTGCGACGACCGGATCGATGAAGTAGATCTTCCGTCGCGCATCTCGTATTGGGTGCTCCGTTGTCGGCCATGCGGTGGCAGCCCGACAGCAAAAGAGGCGAACGCTAGGTCGTTGATCCTGTCGTTGACCCGAATGGTGGCTGCCAAGGCCGACATCCACGGCGAGCTTGCTCGCGTCATCGGACTGCAGATAGCTCTCGCCAAGCGTGCGAGGAGGTTGAGCAGCTGGACATCGTTCAGGCTGCCGAACTCGGAGACCGCTCACCGCGTGCGACATCCCACAGATCTCGGGCGGAATGCGTCCGTGATGTCGCGGCTGGAGCAAGTCCCTGGATCGCTTGCGGGAAGCTGCCGATGCGCAGGTACAGCTCCCAGGGCATCCACGAGCTCGTTGGACCAGTACGTGCTCGCTCATCGCCTCGCGGGCTCCGCGTCGATCATCTCGTGCGGCGCGAAACTCGGCAGATCGGGGAGATCGCCGAGGCCGCCGATCAGCGGGCCGAAGTCGCGGAAAGGAAGATCGGCAGCAGCAGTCGATCCTGCATCCCTCGACGGCAGGACATCCGCGTCTCGCCTGCGAGGCGCTCGCGAGCTTCGCGCAGCTCCCGCGAGTCTGGAAGCCCGTGAGGACAAGACAAACAGTCGCGGCGCAACGCCGTGCCGTCACGCAGTCCTTGATGATGCTCGACCAGCCGCGCTCCACGGCCGTGATCTCGTCGATCAGCCACCACCTGTGCCCCTCGACTTGTCTGATGAGGCTCTCGCCCACTCGGAACAGGCGGCGCAAGTCCTGCGAGGAGAATCCATCGCAGGAGCAGTAGATGATTTTCCTCGCCGGCACTCCGCTTGCGATCAGCCTTGCGATCGTGCGCCGCAATTCGAGGCTCTTGCCTACGCGCCTTGGGCCGCTGAGGGTGTATAGGCCGCCCGGCTGGATGTCACCGAGCACCTCAGGCTGGTAGTCGAAGGGCGCCTCAGCAGCATCTCGCAGGTCTTCATCGGCTGATTGCCACCGCTGAGGACTCCCGCCACCACGGATTGCGAGTGCGCAGAAGATCGGCGATCTCCCGTGTCCTTCATATTTTAAATCATAGCTATCTCGGGGGTATATATCCAAAAAACATATACTTTATGGATAAGCATCGCCAGAAAATCATCTTATCTGCTGCTCTGCCACTCCCCGATGGCCGCCACACCGCTCCGCCGCGTTGCCCTCGCCGTAGAGCGGCGGGCGCTGTGCCGGCGGCGACACCTCGAGCGCCGTCAGTGCCGCATGCAGGTCCAGGTCCACGAGCGTGTTCCAGCCCGCCTGCACCGTCTCGACCCACTCGGTGTTCGGGCGAAGCGTTATGCAGCGCACCCCGGCGAGGTAGGCCTCCTTCTGGACGCCGCCAGAGTCTGTGAGGACCGCGCTTGCCTGGCAAAGCAGCGCGGCGAACTCGGCATAGCCGAGCGGTTGGGTGAGCATGACGCGCTCGTTGGCGGCAAGCCGTGAATGAAGGCCGGCGGCGCGAAGGCGGGAGAGAGCGTACGGGGGTGCACCGGGAAGATCACCGGCAGCGGCAGCGCCTCGATCAGCTCGACGAGCGCGGAGCAGCCTCTGCGGCACATCGACGTTGCCGGCTCTGTGGGCACTCAGCAGCAGGTAGGAGCCGGGATCAAGGCCATAGCGTGCGGGTGGTCGAGCCGTCCGCTCTTGCGGCCGGCTGCCATCGGAGCGCCACATCGACCATCACGTCGCCTACCACCTCCACCGAGCCGTGCACCGACTCGGCGGCGAGGTTCTTGGCGGCATTCTCGGAGGAGCAGAGCAGCAGCTCGGAGAGGTGGTCGCTCAGCACGCGATTGATCTCCTCCGGCATGCTGCGATCGAAGGAGCGCATCCCGGCCTCTACGTGGATCACGGGTACTCCGGCTTGGGCGCAGGCGAGTGCGCCCGCCAGCGTGGAGTTGGTGTCGCCGTAGAGCAGGCTCGCATCCGGGGAGAGATCTGCAAGGAGCGGCTCCAGCGCGCCGAGCATGCGGGCCGTCTGGGAGGTGTTGCTGCCGCCTGCTATCCCGAGCTGGCGATCCGGCTCGGCGAGCCCAAGCTCGGTGAAGAACACGCGCGAGAGCTCCTCGTCGTGGTGCTGGCCGGTGTGGAGGAGAATCTCCTCGTGAGCTTGCCGCAGCCGCCCGGAGACGGCCGCGGCCTTGATGAACTGCGGCCTGTTGCCGACGATCGTCACGATCCGCATGGACGCAGCCTATGCGAAGGCACTCTCAGGACCAGAGCGCCGTTGCGGGCTGCCGCCCAGAGTCGGTGCCCGAATCGCAGCGTCTCGGCGCCGGGAAACGCGCACCTTCTATCTCACAAACACGCAACCGGCCCCAAACGCGCTGGGGACCGCGATCTGCGCTCAGGCGATCAGGATCGTGAACGCGTAGCCGCTCGTGAGCGTCGTGGCGCCCGGCGGCGCGTAGGTCTGCACCTCGAAGTCTCCGGTCGGGCAGTCCTTGCCCTGCGCGTTGAGCGCGATCACGCCAGGTCCTCCACTCGAGCTGTAGCTGACCTCGGGTGAGACCGTCGCGGTATCGGCGGCGGGGTTGATGCCGGCGGCTGGGGCGAGACAGTAGATGCCGGCCGACGGCTCGCTGACGCTCGTGATGTGCGAGGTCTCCGCGGCGATCAGGTTCGCCGCGCTGGGGGAGGTCGGCTGCACGACAGCGTAGGCGCGGGCTGTCCCAGCCGGGCCGCTGAGCCCGGTGAGCCCTGTGGGACCACGCGATCCTGTGGCGCCCTTGGCCCCGGTCAGCCCACGCGGGCCGGTGAGCCCATGTGGTCCCGCTGGACCCTGCACTCCGGTGAGCCCGCGCGGGCCTCTCAGCAGGCAGGCGCGGACATAGCGGCCATGGCTTACGACGGTCACCGCCTTGCAGTGTCTTACCCGGGTGGTTTTGCCGGCCGTGAGCGCCAGAGCAGGAACGGCCAGGACTGCGGTGGCGGCGAGCGCGGCGGCGGCGGTGAGCGGGGTGCGGCTTGGCATTCGCATCTTCCGGTCCTCCAGTCGGTCTGTTGCGGTTGCGCGAGCGGCGAGCACTGGGCCTCGGCTCCTACGGCGATAAGGCCGGCGCTCGACGGCGGCACGTCGGCTCGGCGAGCCTCAAAGGCAACAAACCCATCTTCATGCACGATGGTGCGCCCGTGCGGTTTTCACGGTGCTGAAAACGGACGGTTCTGTAGCCCATGTCAGGGCTGGGCACTCAGGTTCTGCCGGACTCGCTGCGTGCCTCGCCGAGCACCCCACTGCGAACCGCAGTAGCCAAGACGCCAGGCGTAGGGTCAGGCAGCCGCGGCGACCACCGATGTCGACCAGTCGATCACAGAGGTTGGCTTGACGACGTGGCGGCCGAGGCCGAGCTCCTTGGGTTCGAGGCCGAGCGCGAGACCGACGAGCTGGGGCAGGTGCAGCACCGGCATCTCCGAGTTTGCGCGCCACGACTTTGGCGGCAAGCGGCTGCTGAAGGTCCAGGTTCAGGTGGCAGAGCGGACAGGGCGTGACAAGGCAGTCCGCGTTCGCGTCGGTCGCCGTCGCTCAGACGCGTGCCGGCCTGCTTGAGCGAGGCCTCCTTGTTCATCGTGATGATCGGGAAGCCGCAGCACTTGCGCATGCCGGCGTACTCGATCACGGTGCCGCCGAGCGCCTCGATCAGGTGCTCGAGGTAGTGGTCGCGAGGATGCTCCTCATCGATCCCCAGGCGATTGCGGGGGCGGACTATGTAGCAGCCGTAGAAGGGGCCCACCTTCAGGTTTCCTGAGCGGCCGCCTGACCTTGCTCGCGAGCGTGTCGAGCCCGATCTCCTCGACCAGCAGCCAGAGGAAGTTCTTATTGGTCCAGGCCCTTCTCATATGTCAGGCCGTCGGAGGAAAGCGTCTCGTTGACGTGCGCCCTGTACTCCGCGTTGGCGTCGAGGCGTTCCTGGCCCTCGGTCTGGGCGCCCTGGCAGGTGGAGCAGATGTTCATCATCAGCTCTGCTGCCCTGCACCTGCTGGGCCAGCGCGAAGGTTCGTGCGTTCAGGGTGTCCGCGAGCTCCTGGTTGTGCTCGGCGATCACGCCGGCGCCGCAGCAGTTGCCCCTGTCGAGTTCGACGAGCTCGATGTCGAGCAGAGGCGCGACCTTGGCCATCGAGCCGTGCAGCTCAGGCGTGAATCCCCGGCTGACGCAGCCAGGCCAATAGGCGACCTTCATCATTCCATCCTCTCCTCCTCCACGATGTAGAGGTTGAGCTCGAAGCGCTGTGGCTTGCTCTCGACTCGCTCGTAGATGCGCTTGACGGAGTCGAGGTCACGTTTGCCCGATCTTGTGACCGAAGAGCGCGATCTTGGGGCTCATCTTGCCGCGCAGGATGCCCCGATCGCCACGGGCAGCGAGCTGAGCAGCTCCTTGCCGGCAGCAGGGTGGAACTTGCCAAACCAGGAGTTGCCGCCGTAGGAGCGCGGGATGATCTCGGCCTCGTGCAGCAACCCGTAGTCGCGCACGAGCGTCGTGAGCGCTTCCTCGTGGCGGTGGCCGTTGTTCTGGTCGACGATGTGCTCGTCTGCGCCGGCGATGCGACGCAGGCGCATGATCTGGCCCATAGGGTTGACGTCCTTGGGGCAGGCCTCCACGCACTTGAAGCAGTGTGTGCAGTCATAGATGCCCTGCGGGTCCTGTGAGAGGTCGTTCAGGCGCATGTGACGTGCGTCGTCCCTCGGATCGCCAACGAAGCGATATGCCTTGGCGAGCGCGGCCGGCCCGATGAAGCCGGGATCGACCTCCATCGCCAGGCAGTCCGAGACGCAGGCACCGCACTGGATGCAGGCCATCGTCTGGGTGACGTCGACCATACTCTCGCGATCGACGATGTACTCACGCTCAGGTACCGGCTGCTTGCCGATCAGCCACGGTGTGACGCGTCGAACCTTCTTCCAGTGGACGGCATCCATGTCGACGATCAGGTCCTTGATCACGGGCATGTTGCCCATCGGCTCGATCTCGATCACGCCATCCTTGGCGCTCGCGAGCGCCTCGTCGAGGTGCGTGTGGCAGGCCAGGGCCGGTTCGCCGTTGACGCGGATCCCACAGGAGCCGCAGATCGCCTGGCGACAGGAGCAGCGGATTCCGATTGAGCCATCGAAGCGGTTTCTGGCCTGAAGGATGCCCTCCAGCACCGAGCGGTACCCCTCCAGCTCGATCTCGTGATCCTCCCAGTATGGGGCCTGCCCAGACTCTGGGTCATAGCGGCGCAGCCGCAGCTTGAATACCTGCTGCTCGCTGGTCCGGGGCGCGGCATGGGTGCTTGACATCAGATGCTCGTCTCCTGGGATCGGCCGCCTGGCATCAATATTTGCGCTCTTCGGGCTGCCACTGTGTGATCTTCACCGGCGAGTATGTGATCTGAGCCTCGCCCGCCCCGTCCTGCTTGGCGGTGATGTCGATGTGCTTGAGCCAGCTCTCGTCGTCGCGCTTGGGGTAGTCGGTCCTGAACTGGGCGCCGCGTGACTCCTTGCGCTCGACTGCGCCGAGCACGATCGCCTCGGCGCAGTCGATCATGTAGGAGAGCTCGAGCGCGCCGAGCACATCCTGGTTGAAGACCGTGCCACGGTCGTCGATCCAGGCGCTCTGACACTCCTGTTTCAGACGTGCGACCACCTCGCGGGCGCTCTGGAGCCCTTGCTCGTCGCGGAAGACGGCGGCGTAGCGGTTCATCGTCTCGCCGAGCTCGTCCTTGATCTCCGAGACGCGCCTGCCGCCCTTCTCCCGGCGGATGATCGTCTGGAGCCTGTCCTCGTCCGCTTTGATGCGAGGGCGAACGTCAACGTCTGGCATCGGCATCGAGGCGCTGCGCGCGGCCGCGTGTTCGCCCGCGCGGCGGCCGAATATCAGCGTGTCCAGCAGCGAGTTGGCACCGAGGCGGTTGCCGCCGTGGACCGATACGCAGGCGACCTCGCCGGCGGCGTACAGGCCCTCGATCGGCGTGCGCCCGTCCACGTCGGTCTTCACGCCGCCCATGATGTAGTGCTGACCGGGGCGGATCATGATCGGTTCGCGGGTGATGTCAACGCCGGCGAAGTCGCGTCCGAGGTTGACGATCTCGCGCAGCGCCTCCAGCGTGCGCTTGCGGGGCACGACCGTGACGTCGAGGTAGATGCCGGAGCCATTCGGGCCAACGCCCCGCCCCTCGTTGATCTCGATCTGCTCGGCTCTGGAGACCACGTCGCGCGAGGCCAGCTCCATCTTGTTCGGCGCCGTCTTCTCCATGAAGCGTTCGCCGTTTGCGTTGAGCAGATGCGCGCCCTCGCCGCGGGCGCCCTCGGTGATCAGGATGCCCGTGTCCACCAGACAGGTGGGGTGGTATTGGACCATCTCCATGTCCATCAGCGGCGCTCCTGCCCTGTAAGCGAGAGCAATCCCGTCGCCGGTCACGATCAGTCCGTTGGTCGTCGGCTTGTACGCCTGGCCCGCACCGCCGCAGGCGAGGATCACGTTCTTTGCTGTGAAGGCCTCCATCCTGCCGCTGCGAACATCACGCGCGATCACGCCGGCGCAGCGTCCCACCTCATCGAGCAGCAGCGAGGTGGTGAACCACTCCTCGTAGCGCTCGACCTGTTCGTGATGCTTCATCAGCTGCTCGTAGAGCACGTGCAGGAGCGCCTGCCCAGTGATGTCTGCGACGTATGCGGTGCGCTTCATCGAGGCGCCGCCGAAGGCGCGCAGGTCCATCTCGCCCTTCTCGTTGCGGTGGAAGGTGACGCCCATGTGCTCGAGGTGCATCACCTCGCCGGGCGCCTCGCTGCACATGATCTCGATCGCGTCCTGGTCGCCGAGGTAGTCGGAGCCCTTGACGGTGTCATAGGCGTGCGAGCGCCAATCGTCATCGAGGCTGATCGCCGCATTGATGCCCCCGGCGGCCGCCACCGAGTGCGAGCGCACAGGGTGAACCTTGCTCATGATCGCCACGGAGGAGCCGGCCTGCGCCGCTGCAAGGGCCGCGCGCTGGCCCGCAAGGCCGGCGCCGATGATGAGTACGTCGTGCTCTGGCATGGCCGGGACTCTATAACTCCGCCGCGGGGCGCTGCGTAGCGGCTTGTGCTCGGGCGCCGGGCGATCGCGGCCGCGTTTAGAGCAGCGTCCGGATCGGATAGAGGTGCACGAAGCCGTAGATCAAGGCGATCGCCCAACCCACGGTCGCGGCGCGTGGCATTCGTCGGGAGGCAAAGAAGCGCGTCGTGACCAGATAGACGCCGGGCATCACCGTGACCATGTAATACAGGTACGAGATGCGGCCCGCGACGGCGCTTCCGAACAAGAACGGCAGGTATGTGCCAAGGCACCAACAGGCGCCAAGAGCTGCAACCCGCTCCCCCGTCTTCCAGGCCGCGGCAAGCGCCGCGCAGAGGGCCGGGATCGCAAGGAAGATGATGAACGGGTTCATCACTCCCTCGAAGCGGAACGTGTCGTGGGTCGCGACGACTTTGCCGCCCACCGAGGTGCTGACGGCCACGCGCGCGTAGTTGATCGCCTTTTCGTTCAGCAGCCAAGCCAGCGGGTCGGAGGCGATCCCGGTTTCGCCAGGCTTGGACTTCAGCAACTGCGCGTATTCGTACATGTGCGCCAGGTGACTGAACGGGTTGCCCGCATAGAGCGTGTGGGTGCCTGGGTCATACGCGGGCACGAGCACATCCAGGAGCCAGAGCAGGCCGAGCGTTCCAAGTGTGCCCGCGATCAGGAAGAGCCCGAGCTGGCGCCCGCGCGTACGCGCGGCGCGAGCGAGGACCTGGCGGCGGGCGCTGCGAGGATCGATGGCGTCCGTTGACGGTTCATGCTCAGGGGCCTGTGATCCCGGGCGGCCAACTCCGGCGCTCGCGGTGAGCCCTTCGCCGCCCCGCCACACGCGCGCGAGCTGCAGCGCCTCCATCAGGATGAACACGAGCGCGAGCGAGAGCGCGACTTCCTTCATGCAGACGGCCACGCCGAGCGCAAGCCCGGCGAGCAGCGGCGCTCTGCGCATGTAGAAGGTCGCCGAGACGAGCATCATCGCCATCGCGTAGATGTCGAGCGTCCCGATCCTCGAGTGGACGAGCATCAGGTTGTCGAGCGCCATCACGGCGCTCGCGCCGACCGCAAGCCACGGTCCTCCTCCGCATGCGAGCACGAGCGCGTAGAGCGCGACCAGCGCGATCAGGCCGAACAGGATGCTGCCCGCCCGCCAGCCGGTCGTGTTGTCCCCGAAGATCTCGATCCCGGCCGCGATCCCAAGCTTGGCAAGCTGCGGGTGCTCGGCGTTTGGGTCATCGCCGAGCGGGGCGCCGTGATAGGGCGAGCCGGCGGGCGGCTCGATCCCGGCTATCACCCGCGCTGCGTTTACGTAATAGGACTCGTCGAAGATCAGCGTGTACCTGCTGTGGGCGCCGCAGGGGGACTGGCAGGGCTGGTTGAGGTCGATGGCTTTGCCGGCAAAGGAGAAGATCAGCACGAGGCAGAGCGCGATTCGCGGCGCCCACCGGTTCTCGATCAGCCGTGTGCCGAGCACGGCCGTGGTGGCAAGCGCCCCTGGTCCCCGTCCGCGCGAGGCGGCAGCCTGCACAGCCATGCCTGCGCGCCGCTAGGAGGCCGGCCGCAGCGCCTGGCGCACCTGCGCCAGCGTCACGACCCCCTGCAGCGTCCCCTCGCCGTCGACCGCGACCATGCCGCCGAGTCTCCCGAGCGCTTCTGAGCGCAGCAGTGACTCCAGTGGCTGGGTCTCTCCAATCCGCACAGGTATGTCGTCCTCCAGCGCTTCGAGCACGCTCAGCGCCGGCCTGCCTGCAGCCAGCTCCGCATCCACTCGCTCCTGGCGCAGAACGCCCATGAAGTGCCTCGCCGAGTCGATCACGGCGAACCAGGGCCATTTGTAGCGGGCGAAGAACTGCTCCTGTGCGTCGAGCAGTGTCGTCTCCATTGGGATCGTGATCGGCTCGCGGTCCATCACGTCGGCGACCGTAAGCTTCTGGATCCGCTGGCCGAGCGAGCCCTGCGCCACCGCAGCGCCTGCGCCTTGGTACACGAACAGCGCGATCAGCGTAAGCCAGACGCCGGAGGTGTAGCGCTCGGTCAGCAGGTAGAGGCCGGCGACACCGAGGGCGGCCGCAAAGGCCTGGCCCATGCGGCCGGTGACGCGGACTGCGAGGTTGCGGTCCCCGGTCAGCTTCCAGATCGCTGCCTGGGCGATCTGCCCGCCGTCGAGGGGGAACGCTGGAATCAGATTGAGCGCGAGCACGAAGAGGTTGAGAATCGCGAGCACCTTCAGCCAGACGCCGAGCGGGCTCGCATGGGGTCCCGCTTCGACGGCGAGGCTGAGCAGCGGCTGATGTGACGCCGCGAGGCTGCTGAGAAGCCCGCACAGCACGATCACTCCCACGGTGGCAAGCGGGCCAGCGGCCGCGACGGCGAACTGCGCGCCGGCCGTCTCGGTGGTCCCGGTGGTCCGCGTGATCCCGCCGAGCGCCCAGAGCTGGATCTCTGCCACTTCGAGGCCGTTGCGCTTGGCGGTCAGTGCGTGCCCGAGCTCGTGGATCACAAGCGATATGAAGAACGAGAGCGCGGTGAGGACCGTCACAGCGAACGCGTCCGGGATCTGGCCGCCGAGCAGTTCGTGCAGCAGGAAGATGTAGACGAAGAGCACGACGAACCAGCTGAGGCCCGCGGTGATCCTGATGCCGAACACGCGGGCTAGCTGGAAGCTCGTTCGCCTGGGATTCATACTCTGAATGGTATGCCGCGGCGGCCTCGCGTGGCGAGGCTCGCCCTTTAGAGCTTGGGTCGGTGCCGCTCGACGATCGCCGCCGTGTCTGTACCCGGCGGCAGCGTTCCGTACTCAAGGCCGCCATCTGGCGAGAGGCGGGAGCCGCAGAATGCGTCGGCGAGCTCCGCCGGCGCATGCCGAACGAGCAGCGAGCCCTGCAGCGCGAGCGCCATCGCTTCCACTACGCGCCTGGCCCGAGCCTCCATCTGCTCGAAGTCGCAGAGCTCGTCCTTGAGCCGTTGCACGTGGGCGTCCAGACGCGCATCACCTCCGGCCGCGAGCTCCACCTCGGCGAGGAAGACCTCCTTCGAGCGCGGCTCGCGCACCAGCGCTCTGAGCACGTCGAGGCTCATCACGTTGCCAGAGCCCTCCCAGATCGATGCAAGCGGCGCCTCGCGATAGAGGCGCGGCATCCCCGACTCCTCGACGTAGCCGTTGCCGCCGAGGCACTCGAGCGACTCGAAGGCGTGGTTTGGGGCGCGCTTGCAGGCCCAGTACTTACCGACCGCGGTCGCCAGCCGCTTGAACAGCTGTGCGTCCGTGGAGCTCTCTTCGGACCTCGCATCGGCGTCGGCCTCGTCGTAGGCGCGGGCCAGGCGCATCGCAAGCGCCGTCGTGGCCTCCGCCTCCACGCACAGATCGGCGAGCACATTGCTCATCAGCGGCTGATCGATCAGTAGCTTGCCGAACGCGGAGCGATGCGCCGCGTGATGGGTGGCGTTCATCACGCCCGACCTCATCCCCGCCGCCGCGCCGATCACGCAATCGAGGCGGGTGTGGCCGACCATCTCGATGATCGTTGTACTCCGCGGCCTGGCTCGCCGACCATCCTCGCCCATGCGCCGTGCAGCTCGATCTCGCTGGAGGCGTTTGAGTGGTTGCCGAGCTTGTCCTTCAAACGCTGGATGTGAAAAGCGTTGCGGGTGCCGTCGGGCAGGATCCGCGGAAGCAAGAAGCGGAGAGTCCTCCGTCCCTGGCCTGCGCAAGCACCAGGAACAGGTCGCTCATGGGCGCAGAGCAGAACCACTTGTGGCCTGTGAGGAGGTACTCACCGCCAGGCCCGCCGGCGCCGATCGGCTCGGCCACGGTGGTGTTCGCTTTGACATCTGAGCCTCCCTGCTTCTCCGTCATGGCCATGCCGGCAATCGCGCATCCCTTCTGGGCGGCCGGGATGGATCTCGGGTCGTAGACGCTCGCCGTGATCGGCGTCTCCCACTCGGCCAGCAAGTCTGGCTGGGCGCGCAGCGCCGGTATGACGGCGAAGGTCATCGTTATCGGGCATGCGAAGCCCGCCTCGGCCTGCATCGCCGTCATGTAGAGAGCGGCTCTTGCCACGTGCGCGCCGTCTGTGTCGGGATGGCGCCACGGGAGCGCGTGCAGTTCATGCTCCACGCCAAGCTTCATCAGGCTGTGCCAGGCAGGATGGAATTCGACCTCGTCGATCCGGTGCCCGTAACGATCGTGGGTCTTCAGGATGGGCCTGTTCTCATTCGCCAGGCGTCCCCACTCCATCGGCTCTCCGCCGAGGAGCTTGCCGAGCTCTCCGGCGCGCTCGTCTACCCAGGCGGCGCCCTCCCGCATGCTTGCCTCGACAAGCGGCAGATTGCTCGAGAACAGATTGACCCCCGCCAGGGGCGGGACCTGGTTGAGCACCGCGTGCGTCTTCCAGGGGGGGCCCTCCCCGGCCGGTGCTCGATCCTCGGTTCGAGGCACGACAGCCATGGCAACAGAGCTTAGTCCCTCGCGATAGCATCCGCCTCTGCGCTCATGCAGGTTTGCGCAGGCGGGGCGAGCGCGACTGCTGGCCCGGCGGGTCCGCCGCAGCAGACGAGCGCCCGAGCACCCAGCGGCCCGCCCGGGCCAGGAAAGCCTCACGGACCTAAGGACGACACATGGCCAAGATCAAGGTGCAAAAGCCAATCGTCGAGCTCGACGGAGACGAGATGACCCGGATCATCTGGTCGATGATCAGGGAGAGGCTGATCCTGCCCTATCTCGACGTGCAGCTCGATTACTACGACCTTGGCATCGAGAGCCGCGACGCGAGCGGGGATCAGATCACGATCGAAGCAGCGGAGGCGATCAAGCGCCATGGGGTGGGGGTGAAGTGCGCGACGATCACTCCCGATGAGGCACGCGTGGAGGAGTTCGGGCTGAGGGAGATGTGGCGCTCGCCAAACGGGACGATCCGCAACATCCTCGGCGGCGTGATCTTCCGCGAGCCGATCGTGATCGCAAATGTCCCGCGACTCGTACCGAGCTGGACCAAGCCGATCGTGATCGGCCGCCACGCGTTCGGAGACCAGTACCGCGCCACCGATCTGGTGGTGCCGGGGCCAGGCGCGCTGACGCTCACATTCACGCCCGCGGATGGCAGCGAGCCGATGGAGCTCGAGGTCTACGACTTCCCCGGTGGCGGCGTGGCGATGGCGATGTACAACCTCGACGAGTCGATTCGCGACTTCGCCCGCGCTTCGATGCGCTATGGGCTAGAGCGTGGATATCCCGTCTACCTCTCCACCAAGAACACGATCCTCAAGCGTTACGACGGGCGCTTCAAGGACCTCTTCGCCGAGATCTACGAGAGCGAGTTCAAGGCCGACTTCGAGGCCGCGGGTCTCTCATATGAACATCGCCTGATCGACGACATGGTGGCCGCCGCGCTGAAGTGGGAGGGCGGCTATGTATGGGCCTGCAAGAACTACGACGGCGACGTTCAATCGGACACTGTCGCCCAGGGCTTCGGCTCGCTCGGCCTGATGACCAGCGTGCTGATGACGCCCGATGGCAAGACGGTCGAGGCCGAGGCGGCGCACGGCACCGTCACCCGCCACTACCGTCAACATCAGCAGGGCAAGCCGACCTCCACCAATCCGATCGCCTCGATCTTCGCGTGGACGCGGGGGCTCGCGGCGCGGGCGCGGATGGATCGGACGCCTGCCGTGGGAGAGTTCGCGCAGACCCTGGAGCGTGTCTGTGTACAAACAGTCGAAAACGGCAGCATGACCAAGGACCTTGCGCTGCTGATCGGTCCCGATCAGGCGTGGCAGACCACCGAGGAGTTTCTCGCCTGCATCGATGAGGGCCTGCAGCGTGCGATGGCAACACCAATCCCTACAGCCAGGAGCTGAGAAGAAGTGAGCAATCCAGTGAGAGTCGCCGTCACAGGCGCCGCCGGGCAGATCGGCTACAGCATCCTCTTTCGCATCGCCAGCGGGCAGATGCTCGGCCCTGACACGGAGGTGGAGCTGCGGCTGCTGGAGATACCACAGGCAGTGAAGGCGGCCGAGGGTACGGCGATGGAGCTCGACGACTGCGCGTTCCCGCTGCTTGCGGGGATACAGATCACAGATGACCCCAATGTCGCCTTCGACGGCGTAAACGTTGCGCTGCTCGTGGGCGCGCGCCCACGTGGCAAGGGCATGGAACGCGGCGACCTGCTGCAGGCAAACGGCGGCATCTTCAAGCCACAGGGCCAGGCGCTAAACGCTCACGCGGCCTCCGACGTAAAGATCCTCGTCGTTGGCAACCCCGCCAACACGAACTCTCTGATCGCGATGATGAACGCACCCGATATCCCGCGCGGGCGCTTTACTTCGATGATGCGCCTGGATCACAACAGGGCGATCGCCCAGTCGCCGCCAAGGCGGGCGTGAAAGTTGCCGATGTGACAAACATCAGTGTCTGGGGGAACCACTCCGCCACCCAGTACCCGGATATCTTTCACGCCAAGGTGTCAGGCAGCCCCGCCGCTGAGGTCCTCGCCGACAGGGCCTGGTTGACCGACGATTTCATCCCCACGGTTCAGAAGCGCGGCGCAGCGATCATCGAGGCGCGCGGTGCATCCTCGGCTGCCTCGGCGGCAAATGCGGCAATCGAGCACGTCCACGACTGGGTGCTCGGTACCCCGTCGGGAGACTGGGTTTCGATGGGCGTGCCCTCAGATGGCTCCTACGGTGTGCCAGAGGGCCTGATCACCGGATTCCCCTGCACCTGCGCCGGAGGCGCCTATGAGATCGTCCAAGGCCTCGAGCTGGACGATTTCTCCAGTGCCAGGGTGCAGGCAAGCGTCGCGGAGCTGGAGGAAGAGCGTAAAGCGGTCGCCGATCTCGGATTGATCTGAGCTTCGCGGACTTCCTGAAAAAAGGGGCGCGACCCGCGTGGGTCGCGCCCCTTTTCATTCCATTGCTGCGACGAGCGATCAAGCTCGCTGCCAGGGACTGCGTGTAAGTCCGGCGGATCGTCGTTCCTGGCAAGGACGCAGGGAGCGTGGCGTGCGTATGGCACGCGAGCGACCGAGGACGCTGCCAGGGACTGCGTGTAAGTCCGACGGATCGTCGTTCCTGGCAAGGACGCAGGGAGCGTGGCGTGCGTATGGCACGCGAGCGACCGAGGACGCTGCCAGGAACGACGAGACTAGGACTTAGGACTTGGGCTGCCAGCCGCGACCCTGCTTGGCGACCTTGCCTTCCTGCTCGAGCGAGGGCAGGACTCGGTAGAGGTAGTTCTGCTTTATGCCCATGCGCGCAGCGAGCTCTGGGATCGTGATCCCAGGCTGCTCCTGCACGAGTGTGAGCGCTTGTGCCGACCGGGTGCCGCTGCCCTTGCGCCTGCCGGCGCGACGGCGAGGAGTGGCGGCTGCGGGAGCGGAGCTCACGGTGGCGGTGCGGCGGGGCCGGCCCGGTCCACGGCGCTTGGTCGGAGTTGACGGCGTCGACTCAGTCGGCGCAGTCACTGGCTTGGCGGGGGCCGAGGCAGCGTTGCCGCCAACGCCCAGCAGCGCGGCAGCGGCAGCCTCGAGTCGACGGAACTCATCGACGAGCGGCTTCAGCTCGGCAAGTCGCTCGTTGATCTCGCGGCGCTTCTCGTCAAGGAAATCAGTCACGTTGGAAACCTCATTTGAAGGGTATGTTGGGTGGCATTGTTACACATGTTCAATCACGTCACACTACCGATGTGGAATGCGGACGATTTGCAATGTGACTCCCAGGCCACGACGGCGACCTGGGAGCACCGTCAGGATCGCTGCTTCATCAACTCGCTCAGCCGCTCGAGAGTGCGGTGTGCCTCTCGTTCCGGCATCCCTCCGACCAGCGCGCGTGAGGCAATCGCGCCGATCGGGCCAAGTGGTGCATGAAACTGGTTGTGATAGCTAAAGCGCGTCCTTGCCCCCCCGTCCTCAGGGACGAGCACGTACTCGGTTCTTGCGTGGGACCGCGCCGGGCCTCTGCCCTCCCAGACGGCGCGGCTGTTGGGGGCGCACTCCACGAGCTCCCAGTGGACATCGAGACTGACGCCGCGGAGATGGACCTGCTGCTCCATTTGATAGCCGATTCGGGGCTCTCCCCCGTCGGCGTGCTTGAGGCGACGGTGAATCGTGACCCACTCCGCGAGCCGGGTCGGGTCCATCACGACCTCCCATACCTGCTCAGGTGGCGCGTCTATGTGAACTGAGGCGTTGACCGTGCTCATGCTGCCTCAAACCGTAGCTTGCGGTGATCGCCGCAGTCCGCTCCTCGGGCGCTCACCGAGCGGCGAGCGGCTCGACCTGCTCCCATTCGCCAAGCGCGTGCTCGATTGCCGCTCCGAAGGAGTGCAGGCGCACGCCGAGCATGACAGGCGCCCGCTCATCGGCGGGGGGCATCTCGCAGGCGAGGCTCTCCATCAGCGGCAGCACCAGATCTGGGTCCTCGGCGGCGATCGCGGCCGCCAGGCGGGCGATTATCGGGGTGAGCTCGAGGCCGAGCTTCACCGCGGGCCTCGCGAGGAGCATCGCCTCGGCGATCTGAGCGAGAACCTGCTCGTAGGTAAGCCTCTGCGGCCCGCCGATCTCCAGTGATAGTCCCCCGACCTCACGCACGCTCGCGGCGGCAGCAAGCATCGCGGTCACGTCTCTAGCATCGATCGGCTGCACCAATTTGGCATGCCATGTGGGCAGCGCCAGCACCGGCAGGCGCTCCACCAAGCGCACGAGCAGCCTGAAGGAGCGCGAGGTGGCTCCGATCACGATCGATGCGCGCAGCGCGACGGAATCTGGGACGTGTGCCATCAGAATGCGCTCCACCTCGACGCGGCTTGCCAGGTGGCGGGAGGATGCCCCTTCCACGGGCAGCGGCCCGCCGAGATAGACGATTCGCCGCACGCCGGCGGTGCTCGCCGCCGCGGCAAAGTGCTCTGCGCCAAGACGCTCGCGCGCCGGGAAAGCATTTGGTGCCCGGCTCTCATCCCGTGAGTTGGGGTGAGCGGGCTCCATGGAATGGACCAGGTAGTAGGCCACCTCGACGCCATGCAGCGCCTCGACCAGGCCGGCACCGCTCAGCACGTCGCCCTTCACGGGCGCCGCGCCTTGCACCGTGATGCGTGCCGGATCGCGGCTTAGCGCGCGCAGTTCGTGTCCCTGCTCTGTGAGCTTCGGTATCAGCGCGGCACCGACAAAGCCGCTTGCGCCCGTTATGAGTATTCGCATGCTAGTTCATGATGATGGCCCGATGAGATCTGCAGAGCCAATTCAGCAAACGCCAGTGTCTGCCCCCGCGCGCTGCGATGTCGCGGTCGTGGGCGGCGGGATCGTGGGCCTCGCGGTGGCCCGCGAGATCTCGATGCGCCATCCGCAGGTCTCGGTCTGCGTGCTGGAGCGGGAGCCTGTGCTGGCAAGCCATCAGACCGGCCACAACTCCGGCGTCATCCACGCCGGCATCTACTACACGCCGGGGTCGCTAAAGGCGAAGCTGTGCGTGGAGGGCGCGGCCGAGCTCTACCGCCACTGCTCCGAGCGGGGAATCGCCTTCGAGCGCTGTGGCAAGCTGATCGTCGCGCTCGAGCGCTCAGAACTGCCGGGGCTGCAGGAGCTGCACAGGCGGGCGAGCGCGAACGGAGTCAGCGGCTTGCGGATGCTTCAGGGGCCAGAGATAGCCGAGATTGAGCCGCATGCAGTCGGCGTCGCGGCGCTGCACTCGCCCGTGACGGGCATCGTCGACTTCGCTGCCGTGGCGCGCTCATACGCCGAGGACGTTGCGAGCGCGGGCGGCGATCTGGTCACAGGCTGTGAGGTGAACAGAGCCGGCGATGGGCGCAAGAGCGTTCTGATCGAGCACTCCCACGGTGAGACCGAGGCGCGCTACGCGATCTTCTGCGCCGGCGCCTGGTCGGACCGCCTTGCGGTCGCATCCGGGGCCGACGCCGATCCTCGGATCATCCCGTTCAGAGGTGCCTACCTACGTCTGCGAGAGCAGCGAAGCGATCTGGTGCGGGGCCTGATCTACCCTGTCCCAGATCTGCGGCTGCCGTTTCTCGGCGTTCACCTGACAAGGACGGTGAGTGGCGATGTGCTCGTCGGCCCCACCGCGCTGCTTGCCGGTGCACGCGACGCCTACCGGCTGCGGCGACTGCGGAGTCGGGATCTGATCGACACGGCCACCTGGCCGGGCTCCTGGCGCATGCTCGCCCGATGGTGGCGCACGGCCGCGAGCGAGCTTCGCCAGGCGATCGACCGGGACGCGATCACTCGCGCAGCCGCTCGCTACGTTCCCGGCCTCACCCCCGAGGACGTCGAGCCGGCATTCGCCGGCGTTCGCGCGCAGGCCCTGAGCAGGGATGGATTGCTAGTCGACGACTTCGTGTTCTCCCGCACGCCAAGGGCGCTGCACGTGCGCAACGCGCCATCGCCGGGCGCCACCTCCTCGCTAGCGATCGCACGGCACGTGGTCGATGCCGCGGAGCCGGGGCTGGAGCTCTCCGCCTGATCGGTGCTGCGGACCGGCAGCCGAGCGATCGTGGGCCGTCCGGAAGTTTTTTCCTTGCGATTTGCGAGAACCTCACCGGCTCTGCCTTGAGCCTGCGGCTCGGGGATGATTTGATACTCCGCATCGCCTCATGCTCCTCCCGCCGGAGGAGAGTTGGCGCCTCATCCGGGCTCCTGTGGAGTCCTGGAGTCAGGGATACGGGCTCTCTGGGCCAGGCCTGTCCATGCTGTGATATCGACGCCGGCTCTCCGCGCGCAGATGCGCCGTGAGTAAAAAGGGGGAATGACTTTGCAGGCAAGACAGCCGGTAAAGCGGAAGGCACCGAAGATCAGTTGCGAGGACTGCTTCTTTGCCGCGAACATGCTCTGCGCGCTGAGCCTGGATGAGCCCTGTGCGACATTTCGTCCAGCGGCGGCGAAGCTGAAGCCTCCTCCCCAGCTGCGTCTTGTGTTTCGCCAGGAGCGTCGAGCCCGCACCGCGTGGGCGTTCCCGACTGCCCAGGAACAGGCCTCCCTGCATGCGTAGCCGCCGCCCCTAGCTGCTGTGCAGGGGGTCCACCTGGCGGGCTCGGCGTGCGATCCAGTTCGCTCCAGGCGTGTCGCTGGCTCCGTGGATCACGATCGAGCAGAGCACTACGAATGCTGTGATGTCGAAGATCCTCTGCCCGCTGGCGATCCGGCGGTCGAGAATCAACAGCGAGAAGGTCATGCTCGCCACTCCCTTGGGCCCAAACCAACCTAGGAAGAGGCGCGTCGGCGAGTCGGTGGCCGTGCCGATCAGCGCAAGCCAGACAGCAAGGGGACGCGCGATCAGGAACGCGATTGCCACGAAGCCGAGGATCGCGAAGCCCTCGACTGTGAATGCGTGGATGGTGAGCAGCGAACCGAAGATGAGGAATATACCGAGCTTGACGATCTCCACAAGCTCCGCTGACCGATCCTCGAAGTGGATGCGCAGGTCGGGCCTGCGTATGCCGAGCACGATCGCGGCCACGAAGACTGCTATGAAGCCGTTGCCGTGTGGGGAGAGCACGGTCAGGCCGTAGGTGGCAAATGCCGCGCCGAGCGCGAACAGCGACCTCTGGGGCCCCGGGATCGAGTGTGCGAAGAGCGGTGGCGGGTCGAGCCGGCGTGCCAGATTGCGTGCGCGTTGTGGGAGGGTGGTGGTGGCGAGGTCGTGCTCCGTATCTGCTATCGAGATTCGTCCATGCCCGGTGGCCTGCTCACCATGTGCGGGAAGCTCAGAGACGGCTGCGATCGGCAGCAATACAGAGGCGAGCAGCCCGCAGGCCAGACCGAACAGCAGGCCAAGCCCGACGTCTTGCAGCACGAAGTGCCACCACACGAACCCGTGCGCGCCTACTTCCAGCGCCGCGGCGAAGGCCAGCACCGCCGGCAGCGCGAGCCCGTCGTTGAGCCCTGACTCGAGGTTCAGCGAGTGGCGCAGCAGCCGCGGCACACGGGGGTTGGTGACTATGCTCGAGGTCAGCACTGGGTCTGTCGGGGAGAGCAGCGCCCCGAGCAGCAGCGACTCGATCCATGAGAGCCCGAAGAGCAGCCGGGCGGCGACGGCCATGACGCCGGCGGTGATCGGCATCGCGAGCACGAGCTTTCGGGCAGGCAGGCGCCACTCTCGCTGCAGCATCTCGCCATCCACCTCCAGGCCGTCGCGAAACAGGATCACGATCAGCGCCGCGAAGGCGAGGTCGGTCACGAAACCCGAGTGCGACCTGAAGTCGAGCCATTTCAGGCCACCGTCGCCGAGCAGCAGGCCAACGAGCACGAACAGCGACGCGAGCGACAGAAAGGAGCGCTCAGCCAGCCCCGAGACAAGCGCGCCGGCGACCAGGACCACGCCGAGCACCGCGGCGGTTGCCTGGAAGCTTGGCACGGGTCTAGATTCTCATGTCTACTATTGGGCTGACCGGGAAAGCGCGAGCAGAGGTGGTGGTCAGATGGCAGGCAAGGAAGGTATCGGCAAGGCCTCGGACGCGGCGAGAGCCGCGCGGCAGAACCGCTATGTGCAGCGGCTGATCGAAGACGACGATCTACGGCAGAACATTTTGGCGGCCTACGCGGCGGCACGCAGCGCCTACGGGCGGATGCACAACGGCAAGCCGGCGGCCAAGGCGCTCTTCGAGGATCGCAAGCTCCAGCGTGAGCTCTCGGAAGCGGCCAAGGCGCTGCGCGATGCCTCGGCGACCTTGACCGAGAAGCCGAAGAAGCGGCGGCGGCGCAAAGGTGGGGCGGGCCGGACTGTGACGCTTCTCCTCGTGGCGGGCGTGCTGGCTCTGGTGCTCAGCGAGGGGCTGCGCTCCAAGCTGCTCGACATGCTCTTCGGCGCGGAGGAAGAATTCGACTACAGCTCCACGACCACGCCCTCGGAGCCCGCGCCGGCTGCGCCACAGAGCGCATCGACGCCCGCGTCCTGAAAGCGAAGCCGGGACCGGTTTGCGATCGCACGCAATGCGGCGTCCGAGGGCACGACCATGAGCGCGACGGCGCCACGTGGGCGGGCGCCGTCGCGGCCGCTGACCAGCGAGAAGGCGCAGAGGATCGTGGCGGCGATGCGACACAGCGTCGCAAGCCGCGGCACCGCGGGCTCGACCTTCGAGCGCGTCTCGCGCGAGGCGGGCGTCTCCAGAGGTCTGCTGCACTACTACTTCGGCACGAAGGAGAAGCTGCTCGTGGAGGCTGTGCGCCACGACTGCGAGCTGCGGCTGGAGCGCCTAGAACACCAGCTCGCGGGTGCGAGCACGGCCGAGGCGTTCGTCGCGCTGATGGCGCAGAGCCTCGAGGAGACCATCCGCAAGGAACCGGACTTCGTGACGCTGGTATTCGAGCTGTTTACGCTCTCGCGCCGCAACGCCGACATCGCGGTCGAGTTCGCCGGGCTGCAGCGCCGCATGCGCGAGCACCTGGCAGGCATGCTCTCCTGCGCCCAAGACGAAGGTGTGCTCGCGCTGCATGCGGAGCCCGAGGCGGTGGCAGAGATCCTCTTCTCACTCGCCGACGGGTTCGCGCTGCGGATGCTCGCCGAGCCGGACCGAGACTTCTCGCAGACCATCCTCGCGGGCATCGCCTGTGCGAAGGCGCTGCTGGCCGGTTGAGCGTACCTAGGCCTGTGCCGGGAGGTTGGCACTCCTATAATGCGAGTGCCAATGCCGATCTATGAGTACAAGCGTCCGGATGGCAGCACCTTCGATGTGATGCAGTCCTTCTCGGAGGATCCGCTCACGCACGATCCCGATACCGGCGTGGAGGTGCAGCGTGTGCTGCACGCGCCGGCAGTCCACTTCAAGGGGTCGGGCTTCTACAACACCGACTACGGCACGCGCCGCCGCCAGCGTGAGAACGCGACATCCGGCGAGGGCTCCTCTGGCGAGAAGGATGGCGCCTCGGGTGCTCAGAAGAGCGACTCCACCGAGAGCTCGGCCAAGGCCAAGTCGGAGTCAGGCTCCGAGAAGGCGGCGGCCAAGCCGGAGTCGAAAACCGACTCGAAGGCAAAGAGCGCCGTCGCCGCGAGCTAGCGTCGCTCAACGGCTCATGAATTCAGTCACCTGACGCCTCTTGGCGGCTTCGCTGATGGTCAGGCCTTCTTCGCCGGAAGGGAGTGTGATCGCGCCGGTCGGCCGCAGCACCTTCGTGGGCGGGCTGCCTTCGATCGCAAGCGAAGCGAAGAGGGCGAGCAAGCTCTCGCCGCTCATGTCCGAGATGATCGCGGGCGGAGCGTTCCAGCCGATCAGTGGCAGCCGCACGAACGCGGTCAGCGACTTGAGCTGCGATTGCATGTCGGTGAAGAGCGCTTGCTGGTGTTCCTCGCGGTTGAGGTCGTCCTGTGCTTGCGCACAAAGGTTGTGGCGTGTGCGCGCGATGATGAGCGCTTCACGGCCGTCGATGTGGTGAGTGCCTGCCGGCAACTTGAGCGTGTATCCGCCGTTTTGGGCGCCACCTGAGATTTCGGAGTCGATGCAACCGCCCGTGTAAGTGATTCCGCCCATCGAATCGATCAATGCGGGGAAGTTTTCGAAGTCGACTTCCACGAGGTGGTTGATCGGCACCCCGAGGAAGTGTTTGATCACTTCGATCGACTCCTTCGGGCCGCCGTAGATGTGGGCGGCATTGATCTTCTGTAGGCCGTGCCCGGGAATTTCGACCACGGTGTCGCGCGGGATCGACAGGCGCGCGGAGTGGCCGCCGCCGGTGCGGATCAGCATGATCGTGTCCGAGCGCCCGAACCCTGTGGTTTCCGCGCCGGGTTCCCTGCTGTTCCTTTCCCGTCGGTCGGAGCCGAGCACGAGGATGTTGGTTGCCGAGGTGAGCGGGAAGCCGGCTCCTTCGAGTGCGCCTGCCACGTTGGCGGGCGGGGAGACGCGATTGAAGTGCGAGCTGATCAGGAAGAGGACGAGCGAGAGCAGCACCCATCCGAGGACCAAGCAGAGTACGCCGAGGATTGCTCGCTTGGGCGTGATCCGCGGCAGACGCCCGCCACCGCCCGGCCCGTGCCGCGCGTCGGGCGGCGATGACGGCGGGATCGTGTCCGCGCCGGATCCCCCGGGCAGGCCGCGGCTGGCGCGATAGCGCTTGTAGCTCGGCTCGCCCGCCGGCGCTCCCGCGGACGCAGGCGGCTGGGCGGGCACGCGCGGGGTTCGCTGTCGGGCTCCCGCGGGACGGGGTGGGTATCGGTCCCGCCCGGCAGAGCCCTCGTCGGGGCTTTCAGGGCCTTGATCTGACATCTCTGCTGGCCTTACGCCCCGCGAAGAGCGGGACGGCGGCACCTATATTCTGCGAGATGAGCGGCAATGGCGCGAAGGTCGGACGGCTGACGGTCTGTCCTACGCCGATCGGGAATATGAGGGATATCACGCTTCGCACCCTCGACGTTCTTCGCGAAGCGGACGTGATCGCCTGCGAGGACACCCGCCGCACCGGCCTGCTGCTCGACCATCACGGCCTTGGCCGGGGCACTCGCGTGCTCCTCAGTCTGCACGAGCACAACGAGCGGGATCGGGTCCCCGATCTGCTGCGGCGGATGCGTGAGGGTGCGAGTGTGGCGCTCGTCAGCGATGCGGGCATGCCCCTGATCTCCGATCCAGGCTTCCCGTTGGTGCACGCCGCGATCGCGGAGGGCATCGAGGTGGAGGCGCTGCCCGGCCCAAGCGCCCTGCTCAGCGGTTTGGTGGCCTCTGGCTTGCCGGCGAGCAGCTTCCGATTCGAGGGATTCCTGCCACGCGGGCGAGGCGAGCTCACGCGGCTCCTTACCGGCGCCTCAGAGACGATCGTGGCCTTCGAGTCTCCGAGGCGGCTCGCGGTGACGCTGGCCGCGCTTGCCGAGATCGACTCCGAGCGACCGGTGGCTGTATGCCGCGAGCTCAGCAAGCTGCATGAGGAGGTGGTACGCGGGGAGGCGGCGGAGCTGGCTCTACGCTACGCCGCGCATCAGGCGCGCGGCGAGATCGTGCTCGTGATCGGCGCCGCAACCAAGCAGGGGGATTGGGGAGCCGCACAGGAGGCGATGGATGCGCTTCTTGAAGCCGGAGCCAGGCGCCGGCCGGCAGCGCGCGTGGTCGCGAACCTCACCGGGGTGAGCGCGAACGCGCTCTATCGCGGTGGCGCCGGTAGCCTTCGGCGCCAGTGAGCTACTACGTCACAACGCCGATCTACTACGTAAACGCGGCTCCGCACCTCGGGCACGCCTACACGACGATTGCCGCCGACGTGATTGCCCGCCACCACCGTCAGCGCGGCGAGGAGGTCTTCTTTCTGACCGGCACCGACGAGCACGGCGAGCCGGTGGCCGACGCCGCCCACGCCCTGGGGGTGCAGCCTCAGGAGCTCGCAGACCGCAACTCCAAGCGCTTCAGGGACCTCGCTCCGCGGATCGACGCGACCAACGACTTCTTCATCAGGACCACCGACCCGCAGCACATCGCAAAGGTTCAGGAGGTGCTTGGCGCTGTACGCGAGAACGGCTACGTGCACAAGGGCATCTACGAGGGCTGGTACTGCCCGCGGTGTGCTGACTTCAAGGCCGAGAACGAGATCGATGCGGGCAACCGCTGCCCGATCCACCACATCGAGCTCACGCGCGAGCAGGAGGAGAACTACTTCTTCGCGCTCTCCGCCTTCCAAGAGCGCTTGGAAGAACTCTATGCGCAGCACCCGGACTTCGTTTGCCCGCGCACGCGGGCAAACGAGGCGCTCTCCTTCATTCGCGGAGGATTGCGGGACGTGCCGCTGACCCGCAAGCGACTGCGCTGGGGCGTGCCCGTGCCCTGGGACTCCGAGCACGTCTTCTACGTCTGGTTCGACGCGCTGCTCAACTACGTCTCCGCGCTCTCATATGCAAGGCCCGGCGAGGATCTGACGGGGCGCTTCTGGCCCGCAGACTGTCATCTGATCGCCAAGGACATCCTGCGCTTTCACACGGTCTACTGGCCCGCCCTGCTGATGGCCGCCGACATCGAGTTGCCCAAGCGCGTATTCGTGCACGGCTATCTGCTGATGGAGGGCGAGAAGATGAGCAAGTCGCTTGGGAACGTACTCGACCCCTTTGCCGTGATCGATCGTTTCGGCAGCGACGCGCTGCGCTTCTACCTGATGCGCGACGTCTCCTTTGGTCAGGATGGCTCGGTCTCCACGACCGCCTTCGAGCAGCGCTACGAGAGCGAGCTTGCCAACGAGTACGGCAACCTCGCAAGCCGCGTCGTGGCGATGGTCCACCGCTACAGGGATGGCGTCGTCCCGGGCTCAGCGCTCGACCCCGAGCTGTGCGGAGATCTCGAGGGAATGGTCGGCGAGGTGCAGGAGCTGATCGACCGGGTGGAGCTCTCTCAGGCGCTCGACGCGATCTGCGGCCCGTGTGCGGAGACTGAACCGCTACGTCGAGGAGCACGCGCCCTGGCGGCTGGCCAAGCAGGGCTCGGCCGCCGAGCTCGACGCCGTCCTCGGCTCGCTGGTTGCCGGACTGCATCGCGTGAGCATCATGCTGCACCCCTACCTGCCCGCGGCAACTGGGCGTCTGCTTCGACGCGCTCGGCGTGAGCGACGTCTCGATCGCGGCGGCGGGCGGGGCCGATCTGGCCGGCCGCGGCATCGGTGCGCTCGAGCCGCTGTTCCCCAAGGCGCAGTGAGCGGCGCCAGTCGATCGTGATCGACAGCCACACCCACCTGCATCTCTGCGATGAGCCTGACTCACAGCTCGTCGCGGAGGCCGTCGCTGCCGGAGTGCGGCGGATGCTCACGGTCGGCACGGACGGCGCCTCCTGCCGGGCGGCGCTCGCGGCCGCGGAGGCCTATCCGCAGGTCTACGCCGCGATCGGGCGCCATCCAAGCGAGTCCCGCGGCTTCGACGAGGCCGACCTGGCCGAGCTACAGGCGCTCGCGGGCCACGCGCGCTGCGTGGCGATCGGCGAGAGCGGGCTGGACTTCCATACCGGGTCCCACCCGCCTGCGCCTGCGGCCGACCAGGCAAGGGCCTTCGCCGCGCAAATCGCGCTCGCTCGCCAGACCGACAAGCCGCTCGTGATCCACTGCAGGGCTGCGGATCAGCAGGTGCTCGATCAGCTTGGAGTCGAAGCGGATGGGGTCAGGGTCGTGCTGCACTGCTTCTCGATGCCCGATCGCCTGAGTGAATGTCTGGAGCGTGGGTACACGATCTCCTTCGCGGGCAATGTGACCTACAAGACCGCAGCCGATCTGGCGCAGGCCGCTCGGCTCGTGCCGCAGGAGAGCCTGCTCGTGGAGACCGACGCTCCCTACCTCACGCCTCAGGCCGTACGCAAGCAGCGCAACAGGCCAGCGTTCGTCGTGCACACCGCGGAGTTCATCGCGCAGATTCGCGGCGTGAGCGTGGAGCACATCGGCGAGCTCGTGCAGGACAATGCGGCACGGCTGTTCGGGTGGTGAGCCGGGTCGCGGCGATGGCCGATCCCGTGCAACCGAGCCTGATGCGGCTGCGACGCTTTGGCGTCACGCCCGATCGCGATCTTGGCCAGAACTTCCTGGTCGACTCGAACATCCTCGAGGTGATCGCAAGGGCGGCCGCCCTGGATTCGTCCGATGTCGTGCTCGAGATAGGTGGCGGCCTTGGAGTGCTCTCCGAGCATCTGGCGCACCGGGTGGGCCACGTCCACGTGATCGAGGTCGACCGGCGCCTGGAGCCGGCGCTGAGCGATGCGGCAGGGCCGCTTGCGAACCTCACCCTGCATTGGGGCGATGCGATGCGGATCGACATCGCCAGCATGAGGCCGATGCCGACCAAGGTGGTCGCGAACCTTCCCTACGGGATCGCGGCGGGGGTGCTGCTGCGAACGATCGAAGAGCTGCCTACGGTCGGCCTCTGGGTGGCGATGGTGCAGCGCGAGGTCGCAGACCGGCTGGCGGCCGGCCCTGGGAGCCGGCAGTACGGGGTCAGCTCCGCGATCGCGCAGCTTGCCTGTGACGTGCGGGTGCTGCGCGGCATACCAAGGACCGTCTTTCATCCGGTGCCCAACGTCGATTCGGCGCTCGTGGAGATGGTGCGCCGGCGCGAGGCCGCATCGCCACAGCTCGCGGCGCTCGTGCGGGCCGCGTTTGCGCACAGACGCAAGGCGCTCGCGCGTTCGGTTTCGATCGCAAGCGCGCGAGATCTGGCTCCGGTGAGCCGTGGGCGCGCTCTGGCGGCGCTCGCTGCGATGGGCCTGCCGCAGGACATCCGAGCCGAGCGGCTCTCCGCGGAGCAGTTCCGCGAGCTGGGAAGGCTGCTCGAGTCGTGAGCAGCTTCGCGCCGCTAACGGCGCTTGCGCCAGCCAAGATCAACCTCGGCCTCTTCGTCGGCCCACAGCGCGAGCGGGATGGCAGACACGAGCTGGTCAGCGTGATGCAGTCGATCTCGCTTGCCGACCAGCTCACACTTGTGCCGGCGCCCGAGGCCCGGGGCGACGAGCTCGTCTGCCCCGGCCTTGCGGTGCCCGCAGAGCAGAACCTCGCGATGCGGGCGCTGAATGCCTTTCGCGAGCGCAGCGGATGGGATGCCGGGTCGGTGCGTCTGTTGGTGGACAAGCGCGTCCCGGTCGCCGC
This sequence comes from uncultured Actinomycetota bacterium, assembly GCA_963757925.1. Lineage (GTDB taxonomy): Bacteria > Actinomycetota > Thermoleophilia > Solirubrobacterales > Solirubrobacteraceae > Palsa-744. Next base: position 464,776 of record CAVWTE010000009.1, on the reverse strand, counting down.
AGGGCTTGGCGGCGGCTCCGGCGATGCCGCTGCGGCCCTGCGGCTTGCGGCGGCAGCCTCCGGCCTACACGACCAGGAGATGATGCTCGGCCTCGCCGTGGAGCTCGGCGCCGACGTGCCTGCCCAGGTGCGTCCCGGGCGCTGGCTTGCGGAGGGGGCGGGCGAGTTTTTGAAGGCGCTTGCGAGCCCGAGCCCTGCGTTTGGCGTACTGGTGCTGCCCGACTCAGAGCCCCTGTCGACCGGCGCCGTCTACGGCGAGCTCGATCGCCGCGGTGTGCTGAGATCGGCACAGGAGCTCCAAGGGCTCTCCCGCCAGCTCGAAGGGTGCCTTCGCGGCGGCGAGCCACTGCCCGCGGCGCATCTGATCGCCAACGACCTGGAGGCCGCGGCGCTCGCGCTCTGCCCTTCGATCGCCGCCTCGCTCTCGCGTGCCAGGCAAGCAGGCGCCACGACGGCGATGCTGAGCGGGTCGGGACCGACCGTGCTTGGACTCTACGACGGTCCTGATGGTCCGCTCAGGGCCAGGCGCGCGGCGCAGGCGCTAGCAGAGCGGGGGATCTTCGCGCATGCCGCGACGCCGGTCGACGCCGCCTTTGGCGCCGCACGCACCGCCGCGAGCTGAGTGGCTACGGCGCCGGAGCCAAAATGCGGTTCGTTACGCAACAATGGTGCCGATCACCATGAGCAGAACAGCAATCACCGATCTCGTGACGATCTGTGCGGCCGTGTTCGGGCTTGCGCTCTACGCCGGCCTGATCCTCGTACCCGCCTGGACCTCCTACACCCGCATCTGGGAGCGCCTCGCCGCGGCGTTCATGTCGCTGTACGTGCTCGTCGTGTTCGTGGGCATCGGTGTGCTCGGGGCGCTGGCCGTCGTCTACTTCTGGGGATAGATCCGAGTGTCAAACCTTGACGCGCTCGACGCGGTCACAGAGGCTGTGGCGAGCGGCGCCGGTCTGCCCGAGGTCGTACGGGCGGCAGCGCGGGCGCTCGACGCGAGTCTCGCGGTCACCGATGCCTGGGGTGCCGCGCTGGCCGTTGCCGCGCGCTCTCAGTCCGAGGAGCGCGCTCTCTTGGCCAAGACCGAGGGCGTGCAAGGCCTGCCATTGCGCCTCGCCGACACCGTGGTGGGAACCCTGCACATGCGCACCCGCAGCGAGCCGCCGGCTTCGATGCTGCGGCTGATCACGACCATGATTGCCTCCGAGGTGGAGCGGGTGAGAGCCCCCGAGCGCGCATCAGAGTCCGCAGCGGGCGATTTCCTGCGCGCAGTGCTGCTGCGCGAGTTGGTGGACCGCGATCAGCTGATCGCGGCGGCGCGAGACCTCTCGCTCGAGATCGCCGACGGGGCGAGCATGATCGTCGCCCGCGCGAGACCTCAGGCTCCGACTGAGGAGGGCTGGCGTGGCCGGGTGCGCGCGATCGCCGAGCGCGGCGCCCGCGCGGTGTCCAGCCGCTCCATTGCGGCGCTCTCAGAGCGCGAGGGAATGTCGGCCGCAGAGGTGATCCTGCTCGTCCCCGGCGCAGACGAGCAGACCGGTGCGCGCGCGGCCGAAGCGGTCTCCAGAGAGCTGCAGGCCGCGCTCGGCAGCTTCACGTTCGCGCTCGGGCGCAGTCGTATCGCGGCCGATCCCGCCGATCTTCCCCGTGCCGCCTCCGAGGCGCTGCTGGCCGCAAACGTCGCCGAGGGCTCCGATGGAGAGCAGCCGCTGGCCTTCGAGGAGACCGGGGCCTATCGCCTGCTGCTCTCCACGATGAGCGAGAACCCCGGCGAGCTGCAGCGCTTCTATGCAGAGACCGTCGAGCCGCTCGTCTCATACGACGACCAGTACGAGACCGACCTGCTGCAAACGCTCGAGACCTTCCTGGAGCTGGATGGCAACGTCGCAAGGACCGCCCAACGGCTGTTCACGCACAGGCACACGATCTACTACCGCCTCGAGCGTGTCCGCGAGCTCACGGGCCTCGACGTGAGCTCCACCGACGGGCGCGAGAAGCTGAGCCTTGGCCTGAAGGCGATGCGGGTGCTTGGTCTCTCCTCCTCGGCCGGCCCGGCCAGCGAGGCCGGCGCCGCCGCGGGGCGGGTGCCGCGCGGCGCCGGTCCCTCCGGGCGCTCCTGAGGTCAGTCAGGACGCTCTCGTCGCGAGATCGAGCGTGTAGATGGCTCCCGAGCTGTGAGCCGCCGGCTGCGGCACGCCCAGGCTGATGCCGACCCCTACGTCGCGAAACGCGGGAGAGAGCAGGATTTCCCGGTGAGGGCTCGATTCAAGCCAGGCTGTGACGATCGCTGCCGGCGTCGCCTCCGCCGCTTCGGCCCACGCGATGTTCTGGCCCACGGAGAGGCGGGTGCTGCCGCGGGCATACGCCGAGGATTCCACCCTCTGCATCGGCGTGAGCCCCGAGAGGCTGTCATCGCCGAAGTAGCCGCCCACGAGCATTTCGTGGCTCTGGCCGGCCGCGATCGCTCGCAGCACCGGGTTCATCCGCAGCTGCCTGAGGTGATGGGCGCGGCGCACCCCGTTGATGACGCATAGAGTCGCACCCACCGCCGCTGGGACGTCCGATCTGCCCGGGAGCAGAGAGGAGCCACGACAGGCTTTCGCCGCGATTGCGCCTGTCGCTCCGGTCATCGACGTCAGCATCGCCAGCAGCAGCGCTGCAAGCGCGGCGAGGCTCGTGCGCCTCTTCATCGCATGCTCCCCATCGTCGGATCGAAGTCGCGGATACTTGCATACGGGTCCCACGGATGCGGCGGCTTTGCCTCTGGCCGCATGAAACCTGCGCTGGTGGGAGGATGTCGGTCCCCATTGGGGGGTCGTCCAATGGCAGGACATCAGGTTTTGGTCCTGAGAATCGGGGTTCGAATCCCTGCCCCCCAGCTCTCGAGTGCGGCGAACGTCCACCGGCGGCTACAGTCTGGCCAGTGAGTGGGTTCACGGTCATCGTGCTGGCCGCAGGTCGGGGGACGCGGATGCGTTCGCGGACCCCGAAGGCGCTGCACGAGCTCTGTGGGCGGGCGATGGCGCTGTGGCCGGTGATCGCTGCGCAGCGGGCAGGCGCTGCGCGGATCGTGGTCGTCGACTCGCTGCAGCGGCCGCTTGCGACGGTGCTGCCCGACGGCGTAGAGCTCGCCGTCCAACCCCGGCCAGATGGCACCGGAGGAGCCGTGGCGGCGGCGGCCTCCCACGTCGATCCTTCGCAGACGGTCGTAGTGCTGAGCGGCGACGTCCCGCTGGTGAGCCCGGAGGCGATCGCGGGCCTGCTCGTCGCGCACGAGCAGAGCACCGCGGTGGCGACGCTTCTGAGCACCACCCTCAGCGACCCTGCCGGCTACGGGCGGGTCGTGCGCGATGAGGCGGGAATGCTGCTGAAGGTCGTAGAGACGAAGGCGCAGGGCGACGCCACGCCCGATGAGCTGCAGCTCAAGGAGGTCAACACGGGTATCTACGCCTTCGATGGCCGTGCGCTGCTGGATGCGCTACCGCGGCTGCGGGCGAACAACGCGCAGGGCGAGCTCTACCTGCCCGAGACCCTCAGCATCCTGCGCGAGGATGGTCGCAGCGTCGCAGTCCACGTCGTCGAGGACGAGCGCCTCGTGCTTGGCGTCAACGATCGCGTCGCGCTCGTTGCCGCTCGCACCATCGCCCAGCGCGCGATCTGCGAGGCGCACATGCGCGCGGGTGTCACGATCGTCGACCCCGCCTCGACGCTGATCGACGTCGACGTCGAGATCGGCGAGGACGCCGTGATCGAGCCCGGCACCCACCTGCGCGGGCGCACCAGTGTTGGTGAGGAGGCGATCGTGGGGCCGCACACCAACGCAATCGATTCGCAGATCGGCGCTCGCGCGCGGGTGCGATTCGCATGGCTCGAGCAGGCCAAGGTCGGCGAGGACGCGAGCGTTGGTCCCTTCGCCTATCTGCGACCCGCCGCGGAGCTCGGGCGCGCGGCGAAGGTGGGCACCTTCGTCGAGGTCAAGAACTCACAGATCGCAGACGGGGCGAAGGTGCCCCATCTCTCCTACATAGGCGACGCGGACGTCGGCGAGGGCACCAACCTCGGCGCGGGCACGATCACCGCCAACTATGACGGGCGCGAAAAGCACCGGACAACGATCGGGCGCGGCGTGCGCGGAGGGGTCGACACCTCCTTCGTCGCCCCGGTGAGCGTCGGCGACGGCGCCTACACCGCCGCGGGCTCGGTGATCACCGAGGACGTACCCGCCGGCGCCCTGGCTCTCGCGCGAGCAAGGCAGCACAACCTCGAGGGCTACGCCGAGCGCAAGCAGAGCGAACGGGACGCCTGAGCGGGTCCCTTTGCGCCCAAGCCGGCCGGTCGGTGGGTGCCGCGCATCCCACCGTGCAGCCCTCCGCTGCAATCGTCTTTACAATCCTCTGAGATGAGCAGCGTGATCGACACGCGCGACACGCCCGCCACGAGCCTGCCGATCGATTACAACAAGCGGCTGATGCTCTTCGCGGGTCGTTCGAGCCGGCAGCTTGCGGTTGACATCGCGGGCAAGCTGAACGTCGATCTTGGCCCGGTGACGCTGAAGACCTTCTCCAACGGCGAGGTCTACTGCCGTTATGAGGAGTCGATCAGGGGGGCGGACGTCTTCATCGTGCAGTCGATCTGCGGCAACCCCCAGACGGGCGTGACCGCGAACGACTCGCTGATGGAGTTGCTCTTGATGATCGACGCGGCGGTCGGTGCCTCCGCGCACCGCGTGATCGCCGTCACACCCTGGTTCGGCTACTCGCGCCAGGACAAGAAGTCCGCCCCGCGCGAGCCGATCTCCGCGCGCCTGGTGGCGCGCATGCTCGAGTCGGCCGGCGCCGACAGGGTGCTGACCATGGACCTGCACGCAGGCCAGATCCAGGGCTTCTTCTCAAAGCCCGTCGATCACATGACGGCGCTGTTCATGCTCACCCAATACTTCGCCGACCTCGGGCTCTCCGATCTAGTCGTGGTGGCCCCCGATGCGGGCAGGGTGAAGCTGAACAAGAACTTCGCCTCGAAGATCGGCGCCGAGCTGGCGATCCTCTCCAAGTCGAGGCCCGCCCAGCAGGTCGCCGAGATCGGCTACGTGATCGGCGAGGTGAAGGGCAAGACGGCCGTGATCGTCGATGACATGATCGACACCGCGGGCACCCTGAAGGCGGCTGCGCAGACAGTGCTCGAAGGCGGCGCCTCGCGCGTATATGCGGCTGCCACACACGCGGTGCTCTCCGGCAACGCCTTTGAGAATCTCGCCGACGCCGGTTTCGAGGAGATCGTGGTCACCGACACGATTCCGATCGGCCCCCACCATCCAAGCAATGTCAGGGTGCTGCCCTGCGCCGAGCTATTGACCGACTCGATCAGGCGCATCTTCATCGACGATTCGGTGAGCGAAGTGTTCGGTGGGGAGAACCAGCTCTTCTGAGCGCGGCTCCAGGCACGCCCGAACGCACTGCCTATTTGAAACCGGTTCTCAGCTACTGCTGCTAGAGTCCCCGCCCCGAAATGGCTGCCGATAAATCGACCCTAACCGTCAACAGTCGCGAGCCGGATGGCTCGCGTGCTGCGCGCCGCCTGCGTCGCACCGGTCGCGTGCCGGGCGTGCTCTACGGCGGGGATGGCGAGTCGCTCGGCTTCGACGTGGACGCGCGCGAGCTGAGGATGGCGCTTGCTGCCAGCGGCGCGGTGCTCGACCTCAGCATCGACGGTGCCAAGGCGAGTCCAGTCGTGCTCAAGGAGGCTCAGCGCGACCCGGTGCGCGGAGACACGACGCACGTGGATCTGCTGCGTGTAAATCTCAATACCGCGATCCATGCAGTGGTCGCCCTCGAGCTGCAAGGCGTGGAGGAGGCTCCCGGCGCCAAGCAGGGGGGCGTGCTCGAGCACGTCACGCGCGAGTTGAACATCGAGGCGCTGCCCACTGCGATCCCAGAGTCGATCGTCTACGACGTAAGCGCGATGGAGATCGGCGAGACCGTGACACTGAAGTCGGTGCAGGCTCCGCAGGGCGTCAGCCTGCTCGATGATCTCGAAACGGTCGTGGCCATCCTCTCGCCACCGCGACTGCAGACCGAAGCCGAGCCCGAGATCGAGTCCGAGACGGGCTTGGTGGGCGAGCAGACCGCGGGGGAGCCGGACGGAGGCGACGCCTCCGGGCAGGAGTAGCCGCTGCGCCCTTTCTCGGGGCCGCCCCGCCCCGCAGCCGTCGATTGGCTGATCGTCGGCCTGGGCAACCCGGGCCGCGAGCACGAGGGCACACGCCACAACGTGGGATTCATGGTGGCGGACGAGCTCGCGCGTCGGTGGAAGCTCTCCAAGCCGAAGGATCGCTTCAGAGGCAGGATCGCCGAGGGCAAGGCGACAGGCGCGCCGGGCGCGTGGACGCCTGGCGAGCCTTCGCGGAGCGCCCCTCGCGTTGCGGTGCTCTGGCCGCTTACATACATGAACGAGGCGGGCCGCTCGGCGGGCCCGGCACGCGGCTCATACAAGCTTCCGATCGACCGCGTGCTCGTGCTCCACGACGAGATCGACCTCCCCTTCGGCGAGATCCGCGCTCGCGAGGGCGGCGGTCTTGCGGGACACAACGGCCTGAAGTCATTGAGCCGCGAGATCGGTGGACCGGGCTTCTGGCGGGTGCGCGTCGGCGTGGGGCGGCCAGACTCGAGCGACCCGGAGATCGTCGCCTCCTATGTGCTTTCGCGGTTTCGCGAGGGCGATGCGGAGGTGGGTGCACTCCTGCAGCACGCGAGTGACGCCGCCGAAGCGGTCGTGCTCGCAGGAGCACAGCCTTAGAGGCCCCTATCAAAATGCCTGCACACCTGGATACGGCCGATGACCTTCGCGGAGCGGCGCCCTCGGACCTCGACCTGGCTCCGCCAAGCCTTCGGTCCTGCGTCCTTGCTCCACTCGACCCTCGACCGCCCCAGCCGCACACGCATTTTGATAGGGACTCTTAGCAATGGCTTTGCGAGAGCTGCTGGCCCTGATCGAGCGCGACCCGGCCGCTTCGCGGCTGCTTGCAGACGGCGGGCGCGCCTTTGTCTCCACCGCGCTGCGTCCGTTCACGATCGCCGCGCTCGCGGACGCAAGCAAGGAGCCGACGCTCGTCGTGGTCGGCGACGACCGCGCTGCCCGCGACCTTGCGGCAGACCTGCGCGCGTGGCTTTCGCCCCGGCCGGTGCGCTGGTATCCCTCCAGGGGGGTTGCCTACGAGTCGCACCTACGCCCGCCGCCGCATCTGGTTGGATTGCGGGTCGCGGCGCTCGACCTGCTGATGGAGCCAGAGCGCGCGCAGGAGCCGCCGGTCGTCGTGATCAGTGCCGCCGCTCTCTCGGAGAAGGTCCCCGACCCGGAGTTGCGTCCACACTCCTTCACCCTGCGCGTCGGCGATCTGCTCGATCTGCACGAGTGCGCGAGCGATCTGACCGCCGCCGGCTATGAGCGCGTCGATCAGGTGGAGGAGCGTGGCCAGTTTGCGCTGCGGGGAGGGATCCTCGACGTCTTTCCCGCCACCGAGGACCGTGCGGTGCGCGTTGACATGTTCGATATCGAGATCGAATCGCTGCGCTGGTTCTCGACCTTCACGCAGCGTTCGCTCGGCGAGGTCGAGCAGGTGGAGATCGCGCCCGCCGCCGAGCTGGCACCCGAGCACCGTGAGCTCGCGGACGTCGCGGCGGCATCGGGTGCGCTCGACCCCATTGGCGAGGGGGAGGCAAGGCTCGATATCGCGGAGCTGCTGCCGGTCGACCGATTCAGGGCGCTACTCGACCTCGCCGGGCAGGGCACGCTGGTGATCCTCGCCTCCGAGGAGGAGCTTGCGCCCGCCCTCGGCGACCACTGGGGAGACGTGTGCGCGGCCTTCCATGACAATGATGCCCACCACCTCTACGTCAGGCCGCAGGAGCTGGAGGCGACCCTGGCCGAGCGTGCGCGCGTGCGACTCTCGACGATCGCGGGCGATCAGGAGCTCCAGCTACGGGCGCAGAGCTCGGACACCGCCGCGCGCTCGCTGGCGGAGGCCGAGCCCGAGCTCGAGCGGCTGCTGCGCTCGGGCTACCGCACCGTGGTCGCCTTCCCACGCCGTGGCGAGGGCGAGCGCGTTGCCTACAACCTTGGTCGCGTCAAAGCGCAATGGATGGGTGAGGGTACGGACACCGCTCATGCTCCAGCGGAGGCCACGCTCAGATTCGCCGTCGCCTCGCTGCGAGAGGGGTTCATCGCGCCACAGCTGAAGCTCGCGGTCTTTCCCGAGCACCGGCTGCTGCGGCGAGGACGGGCGGAGCGCAGCACGCGCCCCGAGGGCTCACGCCGCGGAGTGCTGCGCTCCTTCACTGACCTGCGCACGGGAGACATCGTCGTACACGAAGACCACGGCGTCGCACGCTTCGCCGGCTTTGAGACCCGCACCGTCGCGGGCGTGACACGCGACTACCTCTACCTCGAATACCAGGGCGACGACCGGGTCTATGTGCCCACCGATCAGCTGGCGAAGATCTCCCGCTATCTCGGTGCCGGGGGTGATAATCCGGTGCTCTCGAAGCTCGGGGGCTCGCGCTGGGAGACGATGAAGGCGCGTGCGCGCCGCGCCGCTCAGGAGCTCGCGGGCGAGCTGCTGAACCTCTACGCCGAGCGCCGCCGGCGCACCGGCTTCGCCTTCGAGCCCGACTCCGATTGGCAGCGCGAGTTTGAGCAGAGCTTCGCGTTCACCGAGACGCCGGACCAACTGGAGGCGATCGAGCTGGTCAAGGCCGACATGGAGTCGCCGCGGCCGATGGACCGGCTGGTGTGCGGGGACGTGGGCTACGGCAAGACCGAGGTCGCGTTGCGCGCGGCCTTCAAGTCGGCAAGCCAGGGCAAGCAGGTGCTGATGCTCGTGCCAACGACCATCCTTGCCCAGCAGCACTACGGCACCTTCACCGAGCGGATGGCCGACTATCCGATCACGATCGAGCACGTATCGCGCTTTCGCAGCGCCGCGGAGCAGCGCGAGGCGATCGCGGGCTTTGCCGCCGGCAAGGTGGACATCCTGGTCGGCACCCACAGGGTGCTCTCCCGCGACGTGCGCGCAAAGGATCTCGGTCTCGTGATCGTCGATGAGGAGCAACGCTTCGGGGTCAAGCAGAAGGAGCTGCTGCGGCAGCTGAAGCTCCGGGTCGACGTGATGTCGATGTCCGCGACGCCGATCCCTCGCACCCTGCAGATGTCGCTTGCAGGGCTGCGTGACATCTCGGTGATAGAGACACCGCCGGAAGGCAGGCGCCCGGTGCGGACCTACGTCGGTGAGTACGACGAGGATCTCCTCAAGCGGGCGATCGAGCGCGAGAACAGCCGCGAAGGCCAGGCCTTCTTCCTTCACAACAGAGTCGAGTCGATCGACGAGACCGCCGAGCGGTTGCGCGCCCTCTGCCCGCGGCGTGCGCTTCGTCGTCGCCCACGGCCAGATGGCAGAGGGAGAGCTCGAGACGGTGATGATGGGCTACCTGCGCGGCGAGGCGGACGTGCTGGTCTGTACCTCGATCATCGAGTCGGGCATCGACATCCCGCAGGCCAACACGCTGATCGTCGAGCATGCGGATGCCTTTGGGCTGGCGCAGCTCTACCAGATCAGGGGCAGGGTGGGGCGCAGTCGTGAGCGCGCCTACGCCTACCTGCTCTACGACTCCGCTCAAGCCCTGACCGTCGAGGCCGCCCAGCGTCTGGCGGCACTCTCCGACCATACGGAGCTCGGTGCTGGCTTTCGGATCGCGATGCGCGATCTGGAGATCAGAGGCGCGGGGAACCTGCTCGGCGACGAGCAGTCCGGTCACGTAGCCGCGCTCGGCTTCGAGCTCTACATGCAGATGCTCGACGAAGCCGTCCGCGAGGCCGACGCGCGCGAGGGCTCTGGGGAGATAGAGACACCGGAGCCCGTCCGGCTCGACGTGAACGTCGATGCCTACGTGCCCTCCGACTACATCCCCTACGAGCAGGCGAAGATCGAGGTCCACAGACGGATTGCGGGCGCCGTCGAGGTCGCCGAGGTAGAACGTCTGCGGGCCGACCTCGAGGATCGGTTCGGAACGATGCCCGAGCCCCTCGCGAACCTGCTGGATCTGCAGCGGGCACGCATCAAGTTTGGCCAGGCGGGCGCACGAACCGTGAGCTTCAGAGGAGAGCGGCTCGCCGTCACGCCGATCGAGCTCGACTCTGTTCGCGCACGACGCCTACGCGAGCAGCTGCCGGATGCGCTGTATGAGTCGGGGCGCTCGCAGGTCTCTGTGCGGGTGCCGCGCGATGACTCGCGCCGGTTCGCGACCGTGGTCGCGACCGCCGACGCCGTGCTCGCGATCACGCGCGAGGACTCGGATTGATGCCTCCGCGGAGAACCGCACCACGCCTGTCGGAGTTTCCGCTACTATGCCCCACTCGATGAGGAGTCCAGCAAGGTCCATCTCGGCGCTAGGCGCCGTTTTCTTTGCCGCCGTCGGCATCGCCGCGTGCGGTGGCGGGGGAATTCCAAGTGATGCCGTGGTGCAGATCAACGGAAATCCGGTGACCAAGACCACCTTCGAACACTGGGTGAAAATCGCTGCGGCGTCGGCTGCCGGTGCGAGCACTTCCAAACCGGTGATTCCGGATCCGCCCAGCTACTCGGCATGCATCGCGCACCTGCGGGCCACGCAGCCAAAGCCCGCCAAGGGCCAGTCGGCTCCGAGCGAAGCGCAGCTGAAGACGCAGTGCGAAGAACAATACGCGACGCTCAAGAAGGGCGCGCTCAGCTTTCTGATTCAGTCTGAATGGATCATCGGGCAAGCAAAAGAAATGGGCATTTCGGCGACCAACCAGGAAGTCGAGAAGGTGTTCGTCAAGCTCAAGAAGCAGCAGTTCCCGAAGGAATCTGAATTCCAGAAGTTCCTGGCAGACACCGGCCAGACCGTCTCGGACCTGCTGTTGCGGGTCAAGGTGCAGAGCGTGCTCTCGCCGAAGATCGAGCAGAAGATCGCAAAGGAAGCCAAGAAGAGCGTCTCCAAGGCCGAAGCCGAAAAGTACTACGCCGCGCACAAATCGCTCTACGGTCAGCCCGAACACAGGAACTTGCTGCTGGTGCTGACGAAGACCGAAGCGCAGGCCAAGAGCGCGAAGGCCGAAATCGAATCCGGCAAGAGCTTCGCGAGCGTCGCAAAGGCCCATTCGATCGACCCGGTCAGCAAGGCCAAAGGCGGGGAACTGGCCGACGTCGAGAAGGGACAGCAGGAGAAGGCGCTGAGCGAAGCTGTCTTCTCCGCCAAGCCGAACACGCTGACCGGACCTGTAAAGACACCCTTTGGCTACTACGTCTTCGAAGTCAAGAAGGTGCTGCCGGGCTCCCAGGAGGCATTCTCCAAGGTCGAATCATCGATCAAGCAGCAGCTTGGCGCCGAACGCGAGCAGAAGAAGCTCGCCGCGTTCGTGAAGGAATTCAAGAAGCGCTGGCAGGCGAAGACCGAATGCAGGTCTTCCTACATGGTCGAATTCTGCAAGGGCTACGTGGCGCCGAAGGCCACCACGGGCGCCGGCGGCACGTCGAGCACCACCCCCTCTACGAGCACCAGCAAGATCAAATAGCGCCCGCACCGTTGCGGACGATAGTCTTCTGGCGCCGATGAGCAGCATCGACAAAGTTCACGCGCGCCAGATCCTCGACAGCCGAGGCAATCCGACGGTCGAGGTCGAGATGGCGCTTCGTTCGGGTGCCCAGGGTCACGCCGCGGTGCCGTCAGGTGCCTCGACGGGAGAGTTCGAGGCGACCGAGTTGCGGGACGGCGGAGATCGCTGGCAGGGCAGGGGAGTCGCGCGCGCCGTTGCGAACGTCAACGGGGAGATCGCAGCCGCGGTCGCCGGTCTCGACGCCTCCGATCAACAGGCCCTCGATGACGCTCTGGTCGCGCTCGATGGAACCCCAGGCAAGTCTCGCCTGGGCGCGAACGCGATCCTCGGTGTCTCACTTGCTGCGGCCCATGCGCAGGCCGCCGAGGAGGGCCTGCCCCTGTGGCGCTACCTCGGAGGCGATGCGGCTCGGACGCTGCCGGTGCCGATGATGAACGTCTTGAACGGCGGGGCACATGCCGACAACAAGGTGGACTTCCAGGAGTTCATGATCGTCCCCTGCGGTGCCGAGAGCTTCTCGGAGTGCCTGCGCGTCGGGGTCGAGGTGTTCCACGCGCTCAAGCGCACGCTTCACGATCACGGGCTTGCGACCTCCGTGGGCGACGAGGGCGGCTTCGCGCCGGACCTCGGTTCCAATGAGGAGGCCCTGCAGGTCCTGATCGCGGGCATCCAAGCGGCCGGCTATGTGCCCGGCCAGGATGTCTCGATCGCGCTTGACCCTGCCACCAGCGAGCTCTACCACGACGGCGCCTATGTGCTCGAGCACGAGAATCGCACGCTCTCCGCGTCCGAGCTCGCCGGCTATTGGGAGCAGATAGCCACAGGCTACCCGGTGCTCTCGATCGAGGATGGCATGGCAGAGGATGATTGGGATGGGTGGGGCGAGCTCACGCGGCGGCTCGGCGATCGCGTGCAGCTGGTCGGCGACGATCTGTTTGTCACCAACACCAGCCGGCTGCACAGGGGCATAGAGCTTGGCGTCGCGAACTCGATCCTGATCAAGGTCAACCAGATCGGGACGCTCTCTGAGACGTTCGCTGCGATCAGGATGGCGCAGGAGGCCGGCTACACGGCGGTGATGAGCCACCGCTCCGGTGAGACCGAGGACGTGACGATCGCAGACCTTGCCGTCGCGACCGGGTGCGGCCAGATAAAGACCGGTGCGCCTTCGCGCTCCGATCGAGTGGCCAAGTACAACCAGCTGCTCCGGATTGAGGAGCAGCTTGGCGCCGAGGCGCAGTTCCCAGGTCGTTCGGCGTTTCGCGGCTGAGGTACTACAGCCAGCGCTCTGATCTGCGGCCGCGCTTGCAGGGGCGGGATCGTGAAGGACCTTCGTGCCGGGGCGCGAATGCGTGAGGATGGCACGAGCCAGAAGAGATCGCCGCGCCACCGGTGTTCACTGGGACAGGGTGGGGCGCCTGGCGATGCTTGCGGTCGTCATCGTCCTGCTCGGGCTCTACGTGCGCTCTGGCGTCTCCCTGTGGAGCGCCTGGCACGCCTCGCGGGCCGACAGTAGCACCGTGCTCTCGCTGGAGGCCCAGAATGCCGACCTGAAGCATCAGCGCACGCAGCTGCACGAACGGTGGAGCACCGAAGCGGCGGCCAGGCGCCTTGGCATGGCACACGACGGCGAGAAGGCCTACGTGGTTCGTGGGCTCCCGAGCAACTGAGGGCGTCAGATCGGCCGGCTGCTAGCCTCGCGCGGCAGTGGATCTCAGGCGCGCGATCGAACAATGGCGTGAGGGGGAGCGTCGCCTGCAGGCGGCCAGTCCGGATCGCAAGCCGACACTGGAGCGGATATCGGCGATGATCGTGAGCGATCTGCGCAAGCGTCTCGGCGGGCGCTTCACCGCCATCGAACTTGCCGACCTCTACGATCGCGGCACCGCTTGGTGCTTGCAGAACGCGATGCGGATCGCCCCTGAGGAGCCGTGGGCATGGGACTCTGGTGTGGTCGTTGACGCCGCCTTTGGCCGCTATCTGCGCGAGGCGGCGGACTACGCTGGCGGCCGCCACACGCCGCAGGAGTAGCCTAGGAGTCTTCGCGGATCCGGCGGATCACGATCTGGTCCTCTTCCACCTTGACCTCGATCGGTCGATGCCCCGCCCAATGCTCCGCGTAGATCGGGTCGTCCTGGATCGCCGGATCGAGCCACAGGCCATAGCCCTCTTCGCCGTGGTCGAAGGTGCCTTCGAGAGCTTGGCCCTCACGAGAGGTGGACTTGCGGCCACGTCCTCCGCGACGTCCGCGCCGACGCCTGGCGGGGGCCTCTTCGTCCTCCTCGTCCTCCTCAGGCGCCTCCTGCTCCTCTTCAGCGGCCTTCGCGCGCTTCTCCGCGGCCGCCTTTGCGCGCTTCTCCGCGGCGGCCTTTGCCTTTGCCTCCTTGGCCGCCTTCTCGCGCTCAGCCTCCAGCGCCGCCGCCTCCAGCTCCGCAGCGATCAGCGCGTCATCCTCGGCACGCATGTCGAAGTCATCTATCGGCTCTGCGCTGCTCTCGCCAGCCTCGCTCTCATCCAGCGCGTTCTGGCGCTTGAACTCGGCGATATCCTGACCCGAGACCTCGAGCTGGTGAGCGATCCAGGCATCGGTGCGGCCTTGGCGGACCCAGCTCCGAATCTGGTTTAGGTGCGGGCGCAGCGACTTGCGAGCCATGGACGGCCCGGGAGACTAGCGCATAGGGAGCTTCGTGTGCCGCCGGTCGTCTGTGGGCGACCGCGGAGGCCCTTGCGATGGCCAATGCATACGTGGGCGAATGGCGGTATGAGTCTGATCCGCAGGGCGCTCGTACGTGGTGTCTGCATGTGCGCGGAGGAGCCGTTCGGATTATGCTTGGCCCAGCAGGCACATCCTCGCCGCCTGCGCGTCGCCGATCCCGAAAGGCAGGGCCCATCCATGCTGGTCCTCACGCGCAAGTCCAACCAGAGCATCATGATCGGCGACGATGTCGAGGTCACTGTGCTCTCGGTGATGGGCGACAAGGTCCGAATCGGCATTCAGGCACCGGGTGATGTGCCCGTGTTCAGGACTGAGATCTACCTCGAGATCCGGCGCGGACAACGCGAGGAGGCCGATCGCGACCACAAGGACACCAGCGCCGAAGTGGATGACGCGCTGCGCGAGCTGGGCGGAGGCGGATCGGCCCCGTAACGCGCCGACGCTAGTCCAGCAGCACGTAGAGCGAAGCGAACATCGCGACCGTCACGATCACGGCGGTCGCGATCAGGGTGAGCACCAGCAGCGCGAAGCGCACCGATCCGCGTTTGTGTACGCGCTCGCGCTCGCGCTTGCGCATTCGCCGCTCGGCCGTGCGAAGGCGCGAGTCGCGGAGGTTGCGCTCTCGCGATATCTCCGCGGCAAACGCCCGCTCGAGCTCGGCCGCGCTGCGCCTAAGCCTCGAACTCATCTGCTTCTCCAAACCATTGCAGTACCCGGGTATCAGCCCACAGGGGCCTTGCCCTCGGCTCGCTCGTAGACCTCGACGAAGCGCAGGTAGTTCTCGGCTATCTGCCGTGCTCCGGCGATCCGTTCGATCTTGCCGTCGACGTATGCCTTCAGCGGGTTCCACCAGATCGAGCGGCCGATCGCAAACCCGATGAATCCATCGACGGGGGCGGCCTGGCCGAGCCAGTGGTCGACCTTCTCGTCGTCTGCGCCGCGTCCGAGCACCACGCAGGAGACGCCGTCGCGGCCTCCGGCGCGGGACTGCGCCACCAGCATCTCGCAGTCGGCGCGCTCTTCCACGCCCTCGATCTTCCAGATGTCCACCTCGATGCCGGCGTCCTGTATCTCGGCGATCGCCCGACGCATCAGCTCTGGTCGCAGCTCGGCGTCATAGCGCTCAGTGTCGCCGTCGACCTGTGCAAGCTGTGCCGCCTCGGCGGGCACGAGCAGCTCGAAGAGGAACTTGCGCTCGCGCTGGGTCAGCCAGTCGGAGAGCCGCTTGAGCTTGACCAGTTGCTCGTCGTTCTCGGCGCGATCGCCCGCGGGGTTGTAGCGCACGAGCACCTTGGAGAAGTCGGGGTCATAACGCTCGACGTGCTCGCCGAAATCCTCGCCATACTCGAAATCGAAGAGGTTCTGTCCCGAGCGCTCCACCGGCATCGCCACCTTCAGCCCCTTGGCGCGTGCCTCCTGAGGCACGCTTCCGCCGAACTGCTCATCGACGAGCACACCGGTGCGCTCTGGCTTGGCACCGGAGGCGACCGCCTGCATCATGCCCTCGAAGATGAGGTGCTTGGCATCGGCGATCATCGCCGTCTGCTCAGGGTCGGGAGCGCCCTCTATCCCGAAGAACTTCTTCTGGAACGAGCCGCGATGGTCGAAGGCCAGAATGTAGAGCTTTTGGTCGTAGCCGCGTTGCATCGATCGATATCCTTTGACGGTCGCTGCCGCTGCCTGGAGCTCATGGTCGCCGCCGGCGCGGCGTGTTGGCGATGACGGTCCCAAAGACTCTACCGGTCGAGCGCGCTTGGTAAGCAGATGCCGCGCCTAGAATGGCTGGAGTATGTCCCCAGGCGCCGATCTCTTCATCGTCTGCCGCCAGTGCGGGTCTGAGGTCAGCCCATACATAACCGAGTGCCCCTACTGCGGGCATAGGTTGCGCAGACGGGCCCCGAAGCTTCCGAAGGAGCGACCTTCGCGGCAGCGGCCGGGGGACGCGAGGCTCGCCCGCCTGCGGCTGCCCAAAGTGTTCATCGGCGCGGGCGCGGGCTCACGGCCCTATGCGACGATCGCCCTCGTGCTGGTCGCCGGCGCAATGTGGGTACTGACCACCGGGGGGTTCGTGGCACCCCACCAGTTCAGCCTGGAAGGCCCGGTGGAAGGTCAGTGGTGGCGGCTGCTCAGCAGCCAATTCCTCTACGAGAGCGGCATCTACGCCTTCGTCGCGCTGCTTGCCGTGGGGGTCTTCGGCTGGTTGCTGGAGCGCCGTCACGGCCCGCTCGTCGTGCTCGCGCTGTTCCTGGGCGCCGGGGTGACCGGGGCGCTTGCAGCAGAGGCGACCTTCGCATTCCCCTTGATCACCGGCGGCAATGCGGGCGCGCTGTGCCTGATCGCGGCCTGGGCTGCACCAGACCTGCGCGCTGCGCGAGCGCGCGAATGGTACGAGGGTGACCTGCTCGGCGCCGCAGCGATCGCGGCGGCGTTGCTTGCGATGCCATTCGCGCGCTCGGAGGTCAACTGGCTCGCGGGCGTCGTCGGGGCGGCGTTTGGGCTCGTGCTCGGGCTTGGGCTTGCGCGAATCCGTTCCACGTCGGAGATATAGGCGCATCCCAGAGCCCGGCTCCGGCGCTCTGGGCGGCATTCGCCGCCTATGATCAGTGGCGGTCAACCAGCGCGAGAGGAGCAGCCTGCATGAACGTCCGCTTCCTTGGACATGCCGCGTTCGAGCTCACCGACGGCGGCAAGACGATTCTCATCGATCCTTTCCTCACCGGCAACCCGAAGGCCGCCGCTGCGGCCGAGGATCTTGCCGCCGATGCGATCCTGCTAACGCATGGCCATGGCGATCACATTGGAGACACTGTCTCGATCGCCAAGCGCACGGGCGCGGAGGTGCTCGCGATCGTCGAGATAGCCAACGAGCTGAGGGGCGGAGGCCTGGAGGCGGTCCACGACCCGAACCTCGGCGGCACCGTCGAATTTGACTGGGGATGGGCCAAGCTCCTACCCGCCTGGCATACCTCGACCACGCCGGGCGGTACCTCCAACACTCCCGCTTCGCTGCTCGTGAAGTTCGGCGGCAAGGTGATCTACCACCTCGGCGACACGGCTCTCGTTCTCCGATCTCGCGCTGGTGGGCAGGCGGGAGCCAATCGACCTTGCGCTCATGTGCATCGGTGGCCATTACACGATGGATCGCCACGATGCGGTGGAGGCAGCAAAGCTCCTTGGCGCAAGCCAGGTGATCCCCTGCCACTACGACACCTTTCCGCCAATAGAGACCGACGCGCAGGCGTTCAAGACGGATGTCGAGTCTGCGACAGACACCCAGGTCGTCGTGCTCGCGCCCGGCGAGAGTCATTGCCCATGACCCACGCCGTCGTTCTGATCGAGGCCGAGCGAAACGCGCTCAGCCGCTTGGGCGCTGAACTGGCCGACCTGGAGGGTGTGGCCGAGGCCTACTCGGTGACCGGCTCCTGGGACTTCGTCGCGCTGGTGCGCGTGCCAGACCACGAGCAGCTCGCAGACGTCGTGACCGCCGGTATCAGCAAGCTGCCCGGGGTCGCGCGCACGCAGACGATGGTCGCGTTCGCGGCCTTCTCGAGGCACGACCTGGAGGCACTCTTCTCGGTTGGAGAGTGAGGGCTGCACCGAACGCCTTTGGTGTAGCCGCAGGCCAGGCACTGGCCAGCTGGCCAGGATTGCTGTAATGTGGGCCGGGTGTCCGATGGCGAGGTCTCTGAGATCACGCAGGAGGAGCGGCGCCCGTCGCTGAATGCGCGCGCGGACTTCCGCGCCACCAGCGACCCTGCGCTGCAGGAGTCGACCGAGCGCGGCAGTGCCGAGCTGCTCGGCTATCGCGAGCTCTACTCACTATGGGAGCGCCAGCAGTGGTCGGTGGGTGCGCTCGACTTCAGCCAGGATCGCATCGACTGGCACGAGCGCATCGACTCCGAGGAGCGCTACGCGCGGATGTACGGCCTCAGCTCCTTCTTCGTCGGCGAGCAGCGGGTCGCGGCCGAGCTTGGGCCGATGATGTGGGCTTGCCCAGAGGAGGACATGCGCATCTTTCTCTGCACCCAGATTGCCGACGAGGCCCGCCACGTCGCGTTCTTCGATCGCTTCTACTCCGAGGTTGGCGTGCTTGCAGCCGACGATCTACGGGGGCGCCTGAGTGAGACCAGCGAGCACCTGAACCCCGAGTTCGCGGTGCTCTTCGACGAAATGCTGCACCGGCGCGTGGAGCGTCTTGCACACGAGCCTCAGGACACGGAGGCCCTCGTGGAGGCAGTCACGATCTACCACATGGTGATCGAGGGCATGCTCGCGCTCACCGGCCAGCACTTCATCATCGAGTACAACGAAAGGGTAGGCACGTTGCCTGCGTTCGTGCAGGGATTCACGAATGTCGCTCGTGACGAGCACCGCCACGTCGCCTTCGGTGCGCGCTTCCTGAAGGACATGGTCGCTCGCGACGAGCGCTACCGCACGGCGATCCAGCGCACGCTGGCCGAGATCGCTCCGGCTGCGCAGGGGGTGCTGCGGCCGAAGTGGATCGCAGAGTCCGAAGAGGACGCCGAGATCTTCGGTGTGCGGATCACCGAGACGCGGGCCTTCGCAGCCAGCGCGCTGCAGCGGCGCCTGAAGGTCATCGGCCTCGGCTGAGAGCCGGGTCGTTATTCGTGTTCGACTTCTGAGGGCGCGCTTGTAGCGCCCACCTGCTGCTGCGTGGTGAGCGCAGGCGGCGTGGTGGGCGCCGGTTCGGCGGCGGTCGTGGTGGAGCTCGTCGAGGTGCTCGTGGTGCTGCTGGCGGAAGTCGTCGTGCTACTCGGCAGCTGGGTGGTTTCGGTGACGACCTCGGTCGCCGGGGTTTCGCTGTGCGTCGTGGCCGCCGTTTCGGTCTCCGAAGAGGAGGATGAGGTGTCGCTGGCCGTGGTCGAGGCGGCGGACGTCGTCGAGGTGGAGCTCGTCAGCTGGGCAG
The DNA here is from genome assembly GCA_963757925.1 of uncultured Actinomycetota bacterium. Lineage (GTDB taxonomy): Bacteria > Actinomycetota > Thermoleophilia > Solirubrobacterales > Solirubrobacteraceae > Palsa-744. The sequence goes on along the minus strand of CAVWTE010000009.1, from coordinate 445,508 downwards.
GGGCCTTGCCCGTGTTGTGTGGGCCCTCGCCGTGGCTGCGGGCCGCTTGCGCATGTGCCGGCACTGGGGCAAGCGAGCTCTTGGGCTGTGCGAGCGCTCGCACCACGACGGGGGCGGCCGGCGTGATTGCCGCGGCGGCCGGCGCGCGAGAGGCGATGGCGGGGGCGTGGTGGCGGCGCCCAGGGCCGCCATGACCGGCGGCGACCGCGCCAGCGGTGACGAGTGCCGCCGCTGCGAGCCCTGCCACGGCCTTGGTGGCAAGCGTGCCCACGCCCGCGGTGGCAAGCCCCCCGGCTGCGCTCGTGCCACCCGCCGCTGCGCTTGCCCCCGCGCCGCCCGCGACGTGGCTTGCGCCTGCGCCGATCTTGCTCGAGAGCAGTTTCCTCAGGATCAGAGTCGCCCCCACCGGCATCACGGCCGCAAGTGCGGCGTTGTTGCTCTTGAGCTGCTTTCGGAAGCTCCTGCAGCGCTCACAGGAGCGCACGTGACGCCTCACCGGGGCGCCGACCTTCAGCAGGCCCTCGGCGGCCTGCCCCAGCTCCAGACGCACCTGCTCGCAGGTCAGCTGCCGTGCCTGCGCCGCCTCGGCGAGTGAGATCCTCGCTCTCACCAGCAGCGACTTCACGGATGGGATCGTCGTCTCCATCGCCTCCGCGATCTGGTCATAGGAGAGCGCGTCGATCTCACGCAACAGCAGCGCGGTGCGCTGGGTCTCGGGCAGCTCCTGCACGTCTTCGATCAGCTGGCGGAAGCTCTCGCGCCGCAGCACCTTCTCGCCAGTCGAGATCCCGCCCTCGGCATAGTGGACGTCCATGGAGTCGACCCCGATCGCCGAGGCCTTGCGCAGGTGGTTCAGCGAGCGATTGCGCGCGATCCGGTAGAGCCACGGTCGCACGTTGATCTCGCGCTCGTCGGCGAGGATCGCGTTGAAGGCCGCGGTGAAGACTTCCTGCAGGACGTCTTCGGCGTCCTCCTTGGAGCCAAGCATGTGCTTGCAGAATGCGAGCAGCCGCGCTTGGTAGCGGGAGAAGAGCGCTTCGAAGGCAGCATGCTGACCCCGCCGAATCATCGCAATCAGACGCTCGTCTGACTGCAGCCGCAGCAAGGCGGAAGGCCCGCGCAGTGCGGGCAGGGCTGTCGACTTTAGTGCTGAGACCTCCATATACGCCCTTTCGAGCTGGTGGGCCGTCCCAGCCCTCTAGACACCGTAGCAGTGGCCAAGTTGCGTACGTCGCGGTGCGCGGTGCCGCAAATTGCGACCAGGAAGGGCCCGATTGCACGTCATCATGTCCGCTTGGATGTTTCTATCTTCGGTTTCGTCATAGCATCCGCTCGCCCAGGTGGACAAACAGGCAAAGTCAGCAGACTTAAAATCTGCCGCCCTGCGAGGGCTTGTGGGTTCGACTCCCACCCTGGGCATTCAAAAGGTCTTTCAAAAGATCGGCACGCCCCAGCTTGGTCCATGCACGCCCCCGACCGACCCGCCTGGTTTGAAAGACCTTCTGACACCGACTCACATCGTGAGGCGCGGCAAACGTGCTGCTTCGCTAGAGTCGCGGACCGCGATGTCCTCTACTACGGGTCCTGAGAGCGTCGCCGCGACGGCAAGCTTCCACGGCGGGCGCCTGGTTGCGCGGCGACTCAAAGCAAACGGCGTGAGCAAGCTCTTCACGCTCTCCGGCGGCCACCTCTTCTCCATCTACGACGGCTGCAGGTCGGAGGGGATCGACATCGTCGACGTGCGTCACGAGCAGACCGCGGCCTTCGCGGCCGAGGGCTGGGCGAAGGTGACCAGAGAGCTCGGCGTTTGCGCGCTCACCGCCGGCCCTGGCATCACCAACGGCATGAGCGCGATGGCGGGCGCGCAGGCAAACCACTCCCCCCTGCTCGTGCTCGGCGGGCGTGCCCCCGCGCTTCGCTGGGGGCAGGGCTCGCTGCAGGAGATCGACCACGTGCCCTTCGCAACGCCGCTATGCAAGTCGGCGGCCACCGCGCATAGTGCCGCGGAGATCCCCCGCCTGGTCGAGCAGGCGATCATCACGGCGCTTGCGCCCCACAGCGGAGCGGCCTTCGTCGACTTCCCGCTCGACCATGTCTTCACCGAGGCGCCGGAAGGCGAGCTCGATGTCCCGCGGCCCGCGGCGCGGGAGGCCGACGGGGCGCTGATCGAGCGGGCCGGCGCGCTGCTGGCAAAGGCCAAGCGCCCGGTTGTAATGGCCGGCACCGACCTCTACTGGGGAGGAGGCGAGCAGGCTCTGCTCGAGCTGGCGCAGACGCTGCGCGTCCCGGTCTTCCTGAACGGCCTCGCACGCGGCTGCGTGCCCGCCGATCACGAGCTGTTCTTCTCCAGGGCGCGTAGCGCCGGGCTGCAGGGCGCCGACGTCGCGCTGGTGATCGGCGTGCCGATGGACTTCAGGCTCGCCTTCGGGGCGGCCTTCGGAGCGGACACCGAGATCGTCTCGATCGAGGCGGCCGAGCCGGAGCGCGCCCATCCAAGGCCGGTCGCGGTCGAGCTCTACGGCGAGATCGAGAAGACCCTGCGCGATCTGGTGGGTGCCGCCGGCGGCGTATCGCTCCCGAGCGAGGAGTGGGTGAGAGGGCTGCGTGAGATCGAGTCAGAGCGCCGAGAGGCCGAGCGCGTCGAGCTGGAGGACGACCGCGCTCCGCTGCATCCGATGCGTCTCTACAAGGAGCTTGGAGAGGTCATCGACAGGAACGCGATCGTGATCGGCGACGGTGGGGACTTCGTCTCCTACGCCGGCAAGGCGATCGACAGCTACGAGCCTGGCTGCTGGCTCGATCCCGGTCCCTTTGGCTGCCTTGGCTCCGGTCCCGGCTACGCGCTCGCCGCGAAGCTTGCGCGGCCCGACCGCCAGGTAGTGCTGCTTCTCGGCGATGGCGCCTTCGGCTTTGCCGGCATGGAGTTCGACACGCTGGCAAGGCACGGCGTGAACGTCGTCGCGGTAATGGGCAACAACGGCATCTGGGCGCTGGAGAAGCACCCGATGGAGTTCCTCTACGGGTATTCCGTGGCCGCCGAGCTGCGCCCGGCCACGCGCTACGACCAGATGGTGCAGGCGCTCGGTTGTCACGGAGAGCTCGTGGAGCGGCCAGCCGATCTGAAGCCCGCGATCGCAAAGGCGTTCGAATCGGGAAAGCCGGCACTCGTCAACGTGCTCACCGACCCGGACGTCGTCTACCCGCGCAAATCGAACCTCGCCTGAGCCGGGGTAGGCGCGGGCGGCCGGGCCGGCGCCGGGCGGGGCTTACTCCAAGCCGGCCAGGCGCAGCGCGCCGCCGCGCAGGATGTCGTGCTCTGAGACCTCGACTGCGCCCAGGCCGAAGGCACCCATCGCCTCGGAGAGCAGGATCATGCCCGCGACGATCGTGGGGGCACGGTCGGGATGGAGCCCCCGTACCTGCCTGCGCTGATCTTCGGTCATGCTTGCGAGTCGGGTGAGGGTGTCTTCGACGGTGCTTCGTTGCAGAGGGTAGCCGTGGACCTTCGCTGGGTCGTAGGGGTCCAGCTGCTGGTCGATCGCGGCGGCTGAGGTGGCGGTGCCGGCAACCGCGATGCCGCGGCTCACGGAGGCCGTGATCGGCGCCGGCAGGCCGGTGGTGAAGGTCTGTTGGACGTCGGCGCGCAGCGCCCGTAGCTCCTCTGCGAGCGGCGGGTCCGCGTGGATGTGGCGCTCGCTCATCCGCACCACACCGGCCTGCAGCGAGGTGTGGAACGTGGGGGTGTGGTCGTGGCCGACGACGAACTCCGTCGAACCACCGCCGATATCGATCACCACGCCGGGCGCTCCCGTTGCCTCCCGGTCGCTCATCGCCCCGAGGAAGGTTAGCTTCGCCTCTTCATCGCCGGTGAGCACTTTCGCGTCCAGCCCGAGGGAGCGCACGCGCTCGCTGAATTCGGGGCCGTTGGAAGCGTCGCGGACGGCCGAGGTGAGCACCGCGAGGTTGCGCTCGCAGGCGAGGGACTCGATCGCTTTGCGGTAGCCGGCGAGCACCTCGAAGGTCCGGTCCGTAGCCTCCTGGGAGAGGCTACCCTGCGCGTCGACGCCGTGTCCGAGGCGCGTGACGACCGAACGACGCTCGAGCTCGGCGACGCTCCGGGCGCTCCGCACGTCGGCGATCAGCAGCCTGATCGAGTTGCTGCCGATGTCCACAACGGCGACGCGCATGGTCGGCATCGTACGGGAGAGCGAGGGCCTCGCCATTGCTACAATGGGATCTCCGCCGCGGGGTGGAGCAGTCTGGTAGCTCGTCGGGCTCATAACCCGAAGGTCGCAGGTTCGAATCCTGCCCCCGCTATGAAGCGAAAGCCCTGGAAAGCCAGGGCTTTCGTGGTTCTAGGGCTCGGACGCTAGTGGAGCTTCCTCCCGAGATTTCCTCCCGGGATGGATCGAGCCTATCGGGGTATCGGGGCCTGCTGGCATCATGCGGCGATGTCCGCGCGATGGCGAATGAGGCTGACTCGGAGATGGCTGTGTCGGTGAACGTCCCCACGTCCTCATGAGCAGCGCTGCGTGGACGCTTGAGTTCTACGAGGAGGACGGCCGGGAGCCGGTGCTTGACTTCCTGCGCGGGCTGGATGAGCTGAAGGAGCAGGCGTTGGCCGCTGCGCTGCGCAACGTTCTCGCCTATGAGGGCATCGGGGTCTGCGGCTCCTCGTGGGGCAAGTGGGTGCCTGATGCTCCGGGCATCTTCGAGTTTCGGGTGCGCCATGACGCGGCGACGATCCTGCGCGAGCGCGGCTTGCCGGTCCCCGAGCATCTGAAGGAGACCAGTGCCGACGTCCTGCTGCGCGTGTTCTGCCATGCCCACGGCAAGAAGGTGGTCCTGTTGCTGGCTGGGTATGACAAGGGCAAGGAGCCGAGCGCCAAGCGCCAGAACGCGGAGATCAAGCGGGCCAGGCAGCGCCTGACGCGCTGGAAGGCTCAGCAGCGGGCCAGCGCCAAGCAGGCGGGCGGCCGGGGCCAGTCTCGCGGCAAGCGAAGGTCTTGACAAAATATGCGGTATGCTGCATAAGTACTGTTGGACGATCCGACTACCGGAGTTCTGTGATGGCTACGAAGTTCGACGACTACATCAGCGAGGTTGAGGAGAGGGCGAAGGCCGGCGGCCCGGAGGCCATCGCCCGCTGGGATGCCTTCAACGCTCACTACGCGATGGCTCGTGAGGTGCGCGAGCTGCGCAAGGAGCGCAATCTCACGCAGAAGCAGCTCGCCGCTGCGTCCGGTATCAACCAGGCCGAGATTTCGCGGATCGAGCGCGGCCAGACGAACCCGACCGCCAGTACGCTTGCGGCACTACTGGCGCCGTTGGGTGCCCGCGTCGGGGTAGTCCCGCGCGAGAAGCGCGACCTCGCGCACGTGTAGGAGGCGTCCCAGCGGCCGCAGCGTTCGGCCTCGTCCTCGCACGCCTGGCTGGTAGTCGTAACAAGGAGGGCGTAGCCCGACGCCTCGGGTGCAGGTAGCGGCGGCCACCGCGCCGCAATCCGTAGCGTTGTGTGAGGGTCGCGGTTGCAGCTCGGGCTGCCACGAGTGCCGAGTTTGCCGGTTGGCGATCTATCGCCCCTCGATGCAGCCGTTGACGGCGTTGGTGGTTCGGGTGCGTGCGCGGCGTTGCCGCCCCGGCATGGGACGGTCCCCGGCAACTGGTGCGGGTGCGGCGTTGGGCTCGTCGCAGACGCGGCCGGCGTGTCTCTGTTGGCGCTCGCCGCAAATTGCTTGGCTGGTTGAGGGCGGTTGTGGTCAGTACACGTAGATGGGACACGACTGCGCCGATTCGCATGGGGCGCGGCGTCCCGCTTTCCGGCGAGCGAACAGGAGGGAAGGAAGATGGCGAGGCTCAACAAGACACAGGCCCAGGCTGGCGGCGGTGAGGTGGTGTCGTTGGACGAGCCGCTGCTCGACTGCGTTGCCGCGGCGGCGCTGTTGAACGTGCGGGTCTCTTGGGTGCGTGACGCGGCACGGCTTGGGCATTTGCCGTGTGTGCGTGTAGGGCGTCATCTGCGCTTCACGCGGGTGATGCTCGAAGACTGGCTGGTTGTGCAGCTGGCGCGCCCGCCTGCGGCTGGGCGTGCGTACGCGCCAGCGGCCGCCACGCCCCGCGCGAACGCGAGTCCGTTCAGGCGCAGCACCCAGGCGGCGCTGTTGGCGAGCTTGGCGGAGAGGCCGAATGGCACTGCGGTTGAGCGCGAGGGGTAGCGATTTCTGCAGGGGATCAGGGACAGGGCCGCGTCGGGCCTGGTGGATCCTCAGCGGCCGCGGCTGGCGCTGCGCTCGGGGGTGTCGCGCCGGAGCGCTCGCGTGAGCCAGCGGGTCGGTGAGAGGATGCGGTTAATGCGTAGCGGGTCGCGGCTGGGGCTCCGGTCAGGCTCGGCGCGCACTGGGTGCGCCAGCGACGGTATCGGTGAGCGGCTGTGGCGGAGGTGTTCGGCGAGGCGCCGGACGCGGTCGGGGTCTTGTCCTTCGAGGCCGAGCTGGTCACGTGCGAGGAACCAGTCGGTGCCGCGGCGTGCGCGCGTGGCCTGCACGTAGGCGCTCTCCTTACTGGTCTGCCAGCCGCCGGTGAGGACCACCGAGCGCTGCACGGTCGCGCCCTGCTGGCGATAGACGTGTTGGGCGTAGCCGAGCCGGATCGAGCCGAGAGCCTCTGCGGGGAGGTTGACGTGGCGGTCCGAGCCGTCGAGTGCAATCCGTACGCCGCGGGGGTGGATGGCGGTGATCTCGCCGCGGGTGCCGTTCTCGACCCTGGGCTGGCCCGTAGCCGGTGCTGGCTGGTGAACGCGATCAGGTCGCCTTCGCGGATCGGGTAGTGGACGTCGGCGTGTTGGACCTCGTGGTGTCCGAGTTCACCGTGTTGGGCGCGGAGGTGTTGCGCGCGGGCGTTGAGCCGGTCGATCTCCTGGTTTGACGCGTCGGCGATCAACGCGACCTCGCGGACGCCGTGCTGCTGGGTGAGGGTGTGCCAGCGTTGCACCGCGGCCTCGCCGGCCTCGTCGCGGGTGTCCTGGAAGTGCAGCTGGTTACGAAGGACGTAGTGCGCCATCGCCCGCTCGGGTTCGCCGGCGCGCAGCGCCTGCCAGGCGCGCTGCTCCGCTGGGTCCCGAGTCCTGTAGACGTCTTGCAGCTCGGCGGTGGGGGCGTGTCCGCTGAGCCGGTCGAACATGCCACCGGGACCGATCGACGGGAGCTGCTTGCCGTCGCCGACAGCGATGAGCTTCGCCCCGGAGTGCTCCACGAGCCTGGTGAGCGCGTCGAGGCGGTGGTGGTCGGTCATTCCCGCCTCGTCGAGGAAGATCGTCGTGGCGCGGTCGACCTCGATGCTCCCGGTGCGAGAGCGCGCCACGAGCGAGTCGAGGGTGAGTGTTCGCCTGGCGAGCGCTGGGCTGTCGGCACCGAGACGCTCCGCGGTGCTGCCGGATACCGCGATCCCGAGGACCGTCCTGCCGGTGTGCTGCTCGGCACGAGCGGCAGCGTCGATCACGACTCCCTTCCCGGTGCCGGCGGGGCCGATGAGCACGGCGAGCCGCTCGGGGCCGGTGACCGCCTCCAGCGCATGGTGCTGCTCGGGGCTGAGGGGTGCGGCGATCCGCTCGGCGACCTCCCGCACCGCGCCCTGACGCGCGCGCTCGCCGGCGTCGCGGCCTGCGGGTTGGGCGAGCTCGGCTACGCGCTGCTCGATCGCCTGCTCTTGGGCGCGAATAGCGAGCGTCGTCATCCGTCCGCCCTCCAGGGTGAGGATGCGCCGGTCGCGGACCATTTCCCGGGCGATCCCGAGCGCCACGTCCGGGGGCATCTCCCCGGCGGTCTGCTCAAGCGCGATCGCTCGCAGCTCACGCGCGTCGAAGATCGCGTGATGCTCGGTCAGGTGCGCCTCGATGCGGTTCTCCACTGACCCGCTGCGACCGACGCGCTCGGATCCCTCCAGCAGCCGCAGCGTCTCGTCGGGACCGAACCCGTGGCGGCGCCCGGCCTCGGCCCATGTCTGCTGGAGGTCCGCCCGGGTCGCGGGCTGCTTGGCGCGTCGGTTCTCGAGCGCCAGGTCGCGCAGCTCCCCACGCTCCGGCGCGCGGCCGTTGCGCGCACGGAAACGCTCGGCGGCCCTGGCAACCTCGCGACTGCGCCCGGAGAACTCCTCCAGCAGCGTCCGCGGTACCCCGGCCAGCTCGAAGTAACGGCCATCCTTCCCCGTCCCATAGCTGATCTGGTAGCCGTCGCTTGTCAGCTCGTGCGCGAGCTGGGAGCGGTAGAACGCACCCAGCTCCCGCGCGCTACGAAAGATCGGCCGGGAAGCGACCGCGACGATCCGCTCGTCCTCACGGACAGCGGCGGTGATGACGACGTGGCTGTGCAGCTGCGGGTCCGGTGCCTGGGAGCCGGCGACGCCTCGGGCGGTGGTGTGCCGGTACTCCGCGGCGATCACGTCCCTGGCGTGCTCCTCGACGACCTGTCCGCCGTAGCGCCGCCGCACGACGGGGACCTGCTCACGTAGGTAGAGGATCGTCTGCTCGACCGCGCGGGCGTGCGCGGCCTCGATCTGCTCACGCTGCCACGGGTCCCCCAGCGCCCACACCGCCGAGACGGACTTCGGAGCGCTCAACGTCACGTCGATCCCGCCGCCCCTACCGCCGCCTGCACCCTCGGGTCGCAGCCAGCGCCCGGTGCCCGGGTTCCGGCCATCCATCAGCGCGATGAAGTCCGCGCCATCGACCGGCTCGCCCGCCTGCACCCCCAGCGCCGCCAGCGTCTCCTCCTCAGCGAGCCAGCGGCCGGGAGCCTGCGCCATCTCGCCATCCGGGGTCAGGTAGTAATCCCCGCGCTCGGGCGTGACCGTCTTGCTCTCCAGGTAGCGCGCGTACCCGCCGCCTCCGGACGCAGGGATGCTCGATGCGGTCATCACATGGGTGATGACCCTCAGCGCGCCGAACCGGCCATGTAATTTTCTGAGTGCCTGTTGGGGCCCTGTGGAAAGCGGGCTCGCCGCCGCGTAGCGGAGCCCGTAGGGCGTAGCGAAGCGGTGGCGATGCAGTGGCGTCCGGTGCCCCGTCGAGGGTGTGGCAGACGACGGGATGACTCGATTAAACCGGCTGGCCCCTTGCGGGTGCCCTACGTTGGATATGTCTCCCGTCGCCTGCCACGGACGCCACCATGACTTCATAGAAGCGTGCTGCTTGTGCTCGACATGGCTTTGTCTGGCGGCCTCCAAATCACCAGCGCCAACCAGTAACCAAGGAGGCCAGAATTGATGATCGCAGTGGGCGTGGACACCCACAAGCACCAGCACCTCGCCGTCGCCATAGACGCCCTCGGACAGCTCCTGGGCGAGATCACGATCACCACAACGCTCGCTGGCTACAGCGAACTCCTCACATGGATCGGTGGGCTCGAGGGCGAGGTTCGTGTCGGGATCGAGGGCGCCGGCAGCTTCGGCGCTGGCCTGTGCGAATACCTCCAGGGTGAGGGCATCACTGTGTTCGAGGTCGAACGCCCTAAACGCCGCGAGCGACGCACCGGGAAGTCAGACCGCCTCGACGCGCTCCTGGCCGCCAAGAAGGTGCTCGCCGGTGATGGGCTCTCGACCCCGAGAGGGCACGGCAAGCGTATGGCGCTGCAGACGCTGCTCGTTGCCTATCGCTCCGTCATCAATGAGCGAGCACGCCTCTACAACCAGCTGCAGGCCATCAACGTCACCGCACCAGCAACACTCCGCGAACGCATCGGAAAGACGAGAAATGGCGCCGCGCTCGCCCGGCGGCTCACCGGGATGCGTACACGCCCAACCGGCAGCCTGCAAGAGAACACCACGCTGCAGGTGCTACGTGACATCGCCAACCGCACCCGTGCCCTTGACGTCCAAGCAGCCGCCTACACGCGCCAGATCGAGGAGCTCGCACGCGAGCTCGCCCCAGCGCTGATGGACGAGCCCGGCGTCGGGCCGATCACCGCCGGCAAGCTCATAGCGTTCAACCCCGCCCGGTTCAAGAGCGAGGCCGCGTTCGCACGCGCCAACGGCACCGCCCCACAACCAGCGTCATCCGGGAAAACCATCCGCCACCGCCTCAGCCGCGGAGGCGACCGCCAAATCAACACCGCGATCTACACAATCGCGCTCTCACGCTCCGTCCACCACCCACCCAGCCGCGCCTACATCCAACGCCGAATCCAGGAAGGAAAGACCAAGCGAGAGGCCATCAGATCCCTCAAGCGCTACCTCTCCCGCGACCTCTACAACAAGCTCTCCAACACGCCCTTGACAACATAGAAGCATCCAACGAGTTGCACAGCGATCACACAGCGATCGCACCCCCGTGCATCTGGTCTGTTTGGCTTTTGCGGTGCTGGTAGGGAGGTGAGCGGGGATGCACACCAAGGAGGACCGGCTACATGCGGCGCTCACCAACAGCACACGAGCGATGCAGCGTGCAGACACATCGCCAATCTGCAGCCGAGACACGGACGCGAATGCGGAGCCTGTAGCGACAAACAGACCATGCGGCGATCATCCCCAGCGCATCCCTCCCCCGTCGAGCGCGTGAGCGCTCCCCAAACCCTTGCCGCCAATGTTCGCGATCGATCCGGCGTCGTAGATAACGTCGATGCATGACTCCGACCGTTCCGCCGGCTACCGACATGAGCGGCCACGCCCCGACTACTCATTCCCGATCCATTCCCGGCGGTGAACGCGGCGAACGGCTCGTCGAGTACTACCCGCGTCTGAGCGATCTGGGGCTCGCGCCGCAGATCATCCAGCGCACCGAGGACACGATCGTCACGCGCATGTGCTTGCCGCTTTTCCGTTGGCTAGCAGCCGATCCGGCCTCTGAGACGAGGCAGGAGATGGGACGGCGCCTGTGCGAACTGCTAGTGAGCGTCCATAGCCATGGCATCTGCCACCGAGATGTCCACGTTTGTAACGTGGTTCTCGACGGTGACGCACCCCTGCTTATCGATTTCGAGTTCGCAATGGACAGCGATCCTAAGAAGCCCTGCTACGACCTCTTCGGCCCAGATCGTTCGGGACTTCGGGTGCCTAAAGAGCACAGCGATCACCCCCGGAACATCGGCGGCGTCTGGTGGGATTGCACCGCGCAGGTACCGACCCTACGGGAGGCATTTGGTCCGCTCGAGAACTTCCTCTGACTCGCCCCATACTCGTGGCGAGGTCCAGGTTCACCGAGACCCCGAAACCACGTCGCCTCGTCGCTCAGTGACCGCCACGGCGGCCAGCGTAGGAGCGGGGCCAGCGCGAAGTAGAAGCCCATACCGGCGAGCACGACACGGTGGCTGAGCGGGTCAAGCGGTTCCCAAGATGGCGCCTGTTTTGGCCGTCCGAGGAGGCGGCCGTCCGCACGGTGAGCCATCCCCTGTTCACGATTGCCGGATTGTTTGTGGGCGCACTCGCGGGTATCGTGGTGGGAGCTGACAAACCCGCGCGGGTCGTAATGCACGGCGGCCACTGGATGGTCCCTGCTCCCTCATTGGTAGCCACGCTTGCCTATGTAGCCGGAGGGAGCGCATTTGGCGTTCTCGCCGTATTCCTGTTGGGTTTTGCGTGGGCTTGGGCGTGTTATCGCATCCGTGGCGACAGAGCTTGGAAGCTGGTCTTTCCGGGCTTCGACGGGAAGGGAGTGCTACGAGTCAGTCTGCAATCAAAGGCCAAGTTTGAGCGCCAGCCCTTGGGTGACATGGAGTGCTTCGTCAAGACTCCATCCGGGGCGACGTTCAGTGGCCAAGACGTAAATCCGCGCCTCAACCCCCAGGGGTGGACTTTTCGCTTCGTGGACGTGCCACGGGAACGGGGCGCCTATAAGGCTCGCTTCTATGCAGCCGAGGAGAGGCTGAAACACCACGAGATTGCACGCTGCAAGGCCCGCATCACTCTCCCCGAGGACGGCTTGGAGCATCCTGGAACGGGTCAATGAAAACATACTATTGAGGGATGGGATTCATGCGCAAGGCGCTGTTCCTCGGAACGGGCGGGCTGTCCGGCATGGTGGGCCTTGGGGGCCCGAAGTTCAAGCTGGATTAGTTGAGCAACTCGAAGGTCAGGCCGATGCGAGTCTGCTCGGTCACGCCGCAGCGCCCACGCGAGGACCGCGCTTCGTGGCGGCTGTCCAGCGCTCGGCGGCCGGCTTAGGCGTCTTGGGTCGGAAGGCCGCGGAGAGCAGTTGCGCGTCGTCGTCGCGGCTCTTGTGATGCAGGTAGCGCATCGTGGTCTGGATGTCGGCGTGACCCATCCATGCCTGTACCTGGACGATGCTGGCGACGTTGATGCTCAGCGATCCGAAGGTGTGGCGCAGGTCGTGGAAGCGCAGCCGTCGCAGGCCCGCGGCGTCGAGCGTGGCGTGGTAGCGCCGGCGCAGTGCGGAGCCGTCGACGTGAGTGCCCTCACGGCCGACGAATACGAGGTCGCCCTTGGCGGTGTGGGCGCCGCGATCCTTGAGGGCGCCCAACGTGTCGGCGACCTTGTCGACCATCGGGAGCGTGCGCGACTTGCGTGACTTCGGCTTGCCGGCGCGGTTGGCGCTGTAGCCCTCGAACACGCGGATCGAGGACTGCTCGAAGTCGACATCTTCCCAGCGCAGCGCGAGCAGCTCGCCGCGGCGTAGGCCGCTGAGCGCCGCCGTGAGGTAGATCGCGGCGTCCTGGCGATCCTCGGCGGCTCGTAGGGCGCGCTCGGTGTCGCTCACGGCCGGGCGGCTGGGGTCGCGGTGGGCACCTGCGGCGGCGGTCGCGACAAGCTTCTCGATCTCCTCGGGGGAGTAGAAGTCAAAGCGCGCGGCGTCGTAGGACTCGCGCAGCCGCTTGACCTTGGCGACAGGATTGAGGATCAGGCCGTGGTGATCGACGGCGTGCTGGAAGATCGCGTGAAGCTGGGTGACGATCTTGTTGACCGTGTGCCGGACCCGTGTGCCGTCCTCGGCGAGACGGTTGCGCCAGCGCTCGATCTGCTCGGTGGTGATCGTCTCGATGCGCTTTGCTGCGAACTCGGGCAGCAGATGTGCGTCGAGCACCGAGCGGTAGTCCACCTGCGTGCTCGCCGACCAGTCGCGCTCGAAGCGCCCGCGCTCGAACCACTCCTCGGCGACATCGGCGAACGTGACGCCGGTGCGCTCTTGGCGCAGTTGGCCTCGGCGCGAGTCGACGAGCAGCGCATCGAGCAGCGCCTGCGCGTCGCGCTGGCGCAGGAAGCCCGTAGGCGGCGCTCCCTTGCCGGCCCATGCCGGGCCGAGGCGCTTCTCGTGCTGTCCGTGCTGGTCGCGCCACTTAGCGCACCATGTGTTGCGGCGCTTGCCTTCGTACAGCCACACGTGGCCGCTGATCGAGGCGTGCGGATCGAGGGTCGTGGGTGGCATGACGGGCTCCTTCCGTGGGGGCGGCTGAGGCCGCGAGAGAGCGGTGCAGACTCAAGAACCGTAGCGCGTCGTGCGGACGGAAATTTCCTCCCGAGATTCCTCCCCAAACAGCCTTGCCTAACTCGATCTACTGCACCGAAATGGCTTGAATACAGGGCATATGCGTCCTACCGCTACCAGCTTGAGCTAGCTCATAACCCGAAGGTCGCAGGTTCGAATCCCGCCCCCGCTACTCCCCGAAACCCGCTTGGACAAGCGGGTTTCGGCGTTTCTTGGGTCCGTTGACTTCGCCGGATTTTCTCGTGGGTACCACCCGTGGGTACCAAATGGGCTCTGCGCCTTCGGAGCAGGTTCGCCGAGGCGACGCCGCGCCCGGCGCGTGCGCAACGGGCATCAGACGCCCCTGTGCAGCGCTTGAAGCGGCGGGGTCAGCCGCTCGCGCTGGCACGCGGACATGGTGGGCTACGCAAGGCCGTCAGAGCGCTGCTCAATGAGCTGTTCGTTCCGGCTGCCGCGACGCCGCGCGCCAAGCGCCGCAAGCGGCGACTGCCCACCCCCGCTCATCACGGCGCCGCGGTTCTTTACTGCACGATCCGGGTGAGCGAGCGTTAGGTTTGTGGCGTGAGGGGTCCACTGTGAGCCAGCAGAAGCGTCAGCGTGCGCCGACGATCCGCGTTAATCCCAGGAGCCCAGGCCGGGGGCCTGCCTCGACCGGGGCGCTGGCCGAGGTACGCCCGGCGCTCAAGGCGTTCCAAGCCGCTGTCCATGTTCGCTTCCGACCACTGCGTCGAGCGTTGGCAAGCCCGGCGGCTCCGATGGTCGTTCTCTGTCTGATCCTGGCCGGGTCTCTGTTTCTGCGTGTGTGGGCACTCGAAAAGCCGTGCGAAAGCCAGTGCGCCACGCCCGCGCAGCACACCTTGATAGGCGATGAGGCGTACTACGTGAGCGCCGCGCAGATCATCGACCACATCAACCCGCCCGCTAGGCACGATTACCACGACGCGCCGTTCGGCAAGGACCCAAACGCCGAGCACCCTCAGCTTGCCACCGCGATCATCGCGGTGGCGATCGAGATCTTCGGTGACAACCCGCTGGGCTGGCGGCTGCCGAGCGTGCTGTTCGGGATGATCGCCCTGGCGGCGCTCTACTGGCTAGTGAGAGGAGCTGGCGGCTCTCGCTGGCTGGCGGTTGGCGTCACGGGGGTTGCGTCGCTGGACAATCTGATGCTGGTGCAGAGCCGCATTGGCACGCTCGACATCTTCCTGCTGGCGATGATGCTCATCGCCGGCGGCCTGTACGTACGGGGACGCCCGCTGGCCGCGGGAGTCGCGATGGGCGTGGGGATGTGCATGAAGGAAGCCGGCATCTACATGCTCCTCGTCTTCGCCCTCTTTGAGGCGCTCCGATTCCTGCGCGCGTGGTGGGTCGATGAAGACGCTGGTGCATGGGTGCGCGACAACCTGCTCCCTTCTGGGGTCGCCATCTTTAGCACGGCTGTCACGTTCCTGCTGCTGCTGTGGATTCTGGACCTCATCGTGCCGGGCTACGATACGGGTACCAAGATCACATACGCGGGAAGTCCCTTCACGCATTTCTTCCACATCGTCAATTACGCCAGTGAACTCAGGGCTCACCCCGGCGAACCTGGGATCGCCTCCACGCCGTTCGAGTGGCTTCTGAATGAGAAGGCGATCCCATACGCGAAAACAGTGGTGGAAGTCAAGGCGGGCGACAAGGTGATTTCGTCGCACACGCCATATTTCTTCCAGGGGCTCATGAACCCGTTCATCATTTTCCTGGCGGTCCCGGCCATGATCGCGTGCGTGTCACGGTGGTGGCGCACCGGCGACCGGTTGGCGCTGCTAGCTGTTGCCTGGTTCGTAGGCACGTTCGCTCCAGCGGTGTTTGAGAGCTATGCGCTAAACCGGATCAGCTATCTGTACTACATGCTCATCATAATGCCGGCGATCTACGTCGCGGTGGCATATCTGTTCGCACACCCGCATGTGCCGCGAATCGTCACAGCGGCATGGGCCGCGATGCTCGTCTTCAGCTTCGCCGACCTCTATCCGATCCGAGATCTGCTACCCCACCAGGCGCCGTTGACGATAGTCGCGATCCTACTCGGCGTCGTCTTCCTAGACCTCGCCGTGTTCGCGATAATGTACGCAGTGCTGAAGGGGCCGGCGGAACGGTTGCAGGCCCATTCCGGTGGCGGATAGGACTTTAGGCTCTCGTCTCGGGGTGCCGCCGCGGCGAGATTGCCGGACCTGCGAAAGTTAGCGAACCCCGCAGCTGACAAATCACAGAGAGGTTACATCTTCGGTTCTGTGTCAGCTTTGCGTCATGGCTCGCGGGCCGTCGTGAGGCGTGTACGGTCGCTCCACAACTGCAAATGCGGCGCGGCGGACAGCGGTAACTGCGCCCGACGCCGTGGCACAAGGAGCCCGAACTCCCCATGCTCACAGAACGTACCTCAGAAGGGTCGGCCGGGCACGCCCTGCTCGACCGCGCCGTCCTGAACCTCATGCTGGACGCCGAGCGGCCAGTGTCCCCTCGCCGAAGACGAGATCGCTCGCGCGCTGAACGTCCCCGGCGACGTTCGCGAGAGCTTGCGCCGCCTAGGCGGCGCAAGCTGATCCACCGCTGGAACGACCTCGCCGTCACCGCGCACACAGCCGTGCGCTACTGCGAGATCACCCACGGCCACGGCGAGCACCCAAGCGACGGCGATGAGCGCCAGCACGAGAAGGCCGTCCTTGAAATCTGCTCGCGCGAGCCCGCAATGGCGATGGGCCGCGCAGCGAGGAGCAGATCTTCGAGGCGCACTCCGCGCGCAAGCGCAAGCAGTGGCTGCAGGTCAGCGATGCGCTGGATCGCCTGGAGGCCGCCGGGCTGATCGAGCGTCGTGGCGGTCGCGCGATCGCCTCCGCTCTCGCGCTGCGCCTCGATGAGCTGATGAGCGTCTGACGCGCAGAAGTCCTCCCTCCACATGCGCGTCGATGAGCTGGCCCTGGCCAGGCTGCACACGCCAGCCTGGCCAGGGCCGGCAAGCCGCCCAGACCGTGCTCATCACGGGCCCGCGGTTCTTTACTGCACGATCCGGGTGAGCGTGCTAGAGTCGCCTCTTTGGAAGATCATGCCGCCCCTGTGGATCGGGCTGGCAGGGACCCGACCAGTCACAAATGGAGAGCAAAGGAGGCACAAGTGGGTCCATACGTCCGAGCGCGACCTGGGGCGTCCATGCCACACTTGTTGAAGTTGCGCCATAAGCTGGCAGCAACGTTCGCCGTGGTAGCGGTGCTCGCCGCCATCTTCACCGCGAGCGCCCTGGCAGCCAGCTTCGTGTTCCAGGAACGCACAATTGTGGGCCCCTATGTGGAAGGTAAACATACCCCTACCGAAGTCATCTTTGAAGTCCAAGGTGAGGGCTTTCAGTACGAATCGTGCGTTGACACCTATCAGGTCAATTTTGGCACTTACAGTGGGGCGGTCTGCGCTACCAAAAACAGGGTGGCACATGATCCGGTCAACGAGTCAGAAGCCTATGGCCGAGTCTGGAACGCAAGGGAATTCAACAACGAAATCTGGGGATGGTATAATGGCTAGACGCAGATTTATTGCCCTGCTTCTTGGCATGACAGCACTCGTGGCTGTGATAGGCGGCGGCGTGGCCTTGGGCACGAGCATGTCGGCGCAGCCGGAACCGCCGCCAGCCCCGAAGGCGGCCACAGTGTCGTCACAGCTCTTGGCCCACTTCGCGGCGCTCAACACGGGCGCCGGTGCGGACAGCGCCGGCATCGCCAGTGCCAGCAGCGAAACACAGAGCCATCTGGAAAGTAGCGCCGAAGGGCTCAGCGCACAGTTCGGGCTGAACCCGAGTCTCGCCAGGCGGGTGGCCTACGGCGACGCGCACCTGTGGGTCGAGCCCGGCAGCGCGGGCCTGTGCCTCATGGACTATGAAGCTGAGGCGGGGGTAGCTGTGGCTCGATCGCCGAGGCCCTCGAAGGCAGCATCGCAGTCGGCGTTACCCCCCCCCCGGCAGCACCGGCGCCGTTGTCTATGGCCTTGTCCCTAACGGCAACTCACAGGTGGTGGTGCATGACGCCGACGGCACGACCGAAGACGTGCCCGTCGAAAACAATGTCTACATCATCCGCCACCCAGGCGCGGTATCGGCCGAAGTGATCGACGCTAGCGGCCAGCACACGACGGTCGAACTGCCCAAATGATCCGCAGGAGGTAGGCAGCAGGCGCAGCGTGCAGCCGATTGCCCCCGCGTCGGCGTATGTAGAGGCGGCGGCGTCCGATCTTGACGCTTGGGATGATGCCGCGTCTGGCCCAGTCGGAGACGGTCGAGGCTGGGACGTGCAGGAGCGCTGCGACCTCGGAAAGCGACATGACGTCGGCGGCTGTGAGGCGGCTACTCACTGGCGCCCCTCGCGTGTCGTCTGAGCCATCCTGGGTTTGGCGGAGAGCGTTTTGTTTGGTTCCCATCTTTCATTTGATGGGGATGGTTGGCTCTCTTTTCACAGCGTAGAGTTCCTCGACTTCTCGGGGTGGCCGGTCGTCAAGGCTTTCGTGGATGCGCTCGTTGTTGAACCACGCGACGTACTCCAGGACAGCGAGTTCGAGCTGGGAGCGGGTCTGCCAGCTGCGGTCAGCGATGAGCTCGGTCTTGTAGGTGTCAACGAAGCTCTCGGCGGCTGCGTTGTCGTAGGCATCGCCGACGGTTCCGATCGATCCCAGCACGTCGTGGTCGTCGAGGAGCTGGGTGTAGTCAAACGATGTGTATTGACTGCCGGCGTCGGAGTGTGCCACGAGCGAGACGTCTGCTCCGGGGGGCCCGTTGATGCAAAGCCATCCTGAGCGCGTCGAGTACGAGCGTGGTGCGCATGTGGCTGGCGAACTGCCAGCCGACGATCATCCGGCTGTATGCGTCGATCACGAAGCTGAAGAACACCAGCCCCTCCCAGCAGCGCAGGTAGGTGAAGTCCGCGAACCACTTCTCATCCGGCCTGGCCGCGGTGAAGTCACGCTTGACGCGGTCCAGGGCTGCGCAGCGCCGCCGGGTCGGCCCGGGTGGTCCGCCACGGCTTGCCGCGCCGCTTGGCGCCCTGGATACCGTTCTGGCGCATCAAGCGCTCCACCCGGCTGCGGCCGACCCGCTCCCCGGATCTGATGAGTGCCTTCCACATTCGCCTGGACCCGTAGGCGTAGTAGTTGGCGGCGTGTAGCCCGGTGATGATGCCGAGCAGCCGCTCGTCCTCCACGACCCTGTCCAAGCGTTGGCCGGTCGCGCGCTGGTAATAAGCGGACGCCGGCACGCCCAAGATCTCGCAGATCGGCTCGACCCCGAAGCGCTCACGATGCTCCTCGATGAACGCGCTCACTTCGGACGGTGTGGATCGAGCTCGCCCGCGAAAAACACACTCGCGGCCTTCAAGATCTCATTCGCGCGACGCAGCTCGAAGTTCTCACGCCGCAGCTTTTTGATCTCCTCGCGCTCCTCATCGCTCAGCTGATCCTTGCGGACACCCTCGTTCGCTTCGACCTGACGCACGTACTTGCGCAACGTCTCAGACGGGACACCGAGATCGTGAGCGACATGCGCGATCGGCCTCCCAGACTCGAACACCAGCCGCATGCCACGCTCCAACAACTCCTCGAGGTACCTCCTCGATCTCGACATGACGTAAGCCTTCTCCCTCCGCCAGACGAACTGGCATCAAAGACTCCGCCAAACCCAGGATGAGGGTGTCCGTCTAATTGTGTAGGCGGTGGTTGATGGTTAGTTGGGTAGTCGGTCTCCGAAGTGAATCTTGAACGCTAGGAGTGCCTTTGTCCAGCCGCGTGTTCGTGTCCATTGCGGGACGGCGTTTTGGATCGCGAGGTAGACGAGCTTGCGCGCGGCGTCCTCGTTGGGGAAGTGTCCCTTGGTCTTGATCGCCTTGCGTAGCTGCCGGTTGAGCGCCTCGATTGCGTTGGTCGTGTAGATCACCCGGCGGACCTCCGGCGGGAACGCCATGAACGGCGTCACGTGCTCCCAGGCCGTTCGCCATGCCTGGCCGATCACCGGCAGCTGCTGACCCCACTTCTCCTCGAAGATCTCCAGTGCGTGCAGCGCTGCGTCGGCGTCGAGCGCGGTGTAGATCGGCCGCAGATCCTTGGCGACCTGCTCGTATTGCCGACGCGGCACATACTTCAAGGAGTGGCGGATGAGGTGAACGATGCAGGTCTGCACCGTCGTGGCTGGGAAGACCGCCTCGATTGCCTCTGGGAAGCCCTTGAGCCCGTCGACGCAGCAGATCAGGATGTCAGCCACGCCGCGCTGCTTCAGGTCGGTCAGCACCTGCATCCAGAACTTCGCGCCCTCGCTGGCCTGAAACCACATGCCCAGCACTTCGCGCTGCCCGTCGAGTCCGATCGCCAAGGCGAGGTAGCACGCCTTGCGCTGAACGCTGCCGCCCTCGCGGATCTTCAGCACCAGCGCGTCGAGAAACACGACTGGGTAGACGTCATCCAGCGGCCGGGTCTGCCACGCGCGGGCGTCTTCCATCACCGCGTCAGTCACGCGGCTGATCAGGTCACGGCCGACCTTCACGCCATAGATCTCCTGAAGGTGCGCTTCGATATCCCGCGTGGAGAGGCCGCGGCTGTAGAGCGCGAGGATCTTCTCGTCGAACCCCTCAAACCGCCGCTGCCGCTTCCTGACGATCTGCGGCTCAAAGCTCCCGTTGCGATCCCTGGGAGCATCAATCTGCACCGGCCCGTGCTCAGTCAGAAGCATCTTCGGAGTCGTGCCGTTGCGCGCATTCCCAGCGCCACCCGGCGGCTCCTGATGCGGCTCATAGCCGAGATGGCCGGTCAGCTCGACCTCCATCGCGCGCTCCACCAAACGCTTCGTCAACTGCGACAGCAGCCCGCCCGCCCCAACGATCTCCTCCTCACTGCGCGCGCCAGCTAGCAGCTCGTCGAGCACCCCGTCGGGGAGCAGCTCCCGCAGCCGCTCGCCGACCTCGGCGTCCTCCAAGCGGCGTGCAGTGCCGCCGCGCCGCTGCGCTCGCCCTACGGGCTCGCTCCGCGCCACGCCGGCGCTCTCAGCCGGGTCCTCTCGGTTCTCATCCAACCTGCCAGAGATTGTGATCGACATGAGTCTCCTTTCGACTCATGCCTACACAGAAGACCGGACACTCCCCCCAGGATGGCTCAGCTGGCTCGCTTGGTCGTTGGGAAGGTCCTCGACCGCCTCGCCGAGGCGCGCGGCGATGCTGTCGTCGATGAAGTGGGCTTGCAGGAGGTCCGGTCGTGGGCCGGATGGGAAGATGTCGGTGTCGTTGAGATATGAGGCCGGAGCTTTGTCCTTGATCTTGCCGTTTGTCTCGTTGGAGATGAGGGTGCGGTTGGCGATTGTGTTGACGTCGACTCGTTTCTCGATGCCGTGTCGCTTGAGGTACGCCTGCGGGAAGATGTGGTGGTCCTGGAGCTCTTGAAGTCGGATGTCCTCGCCGCGGCGCCAGTCGCGAGCGTTGCGCAGGGCGAGGAGGCAGAAGATGCCGCTGTAGACGGCGCTGGCGTAGCTTGCGCTGTCGCGTACACGGAAGCCGGGAGCTCCGATCCAGTTCTGCGCTTCTCGAAAGACTTCGGGCTCCGCTCCGTTGTCGACCCAGTGGCGCGTCATCTCTTGGTAGTCCTTGCGCGACTTGCTCTCAACGGCGCTCGAGTAGCGCTCCATGAAGACGTTGCACCAGTACCAGCGTCGTAGCTCGTCGCGCTCTTTCTCACCTAATTTGTGGTCCTCGATTTTGGCTCGAAGCGCAGCCAGGATCGGGACCAGCCCGTACCCGGGGAGCCACTTCTCGGCAAAAACGCCGAAGCCGTCGGGCCCGACATGCTCGATGAGCTGCAACGCGCGCTCCATCGCTGCGGCGGCTCGCCGCCAGTCGTCCTCAAATCCTGCGGGCTTGAGGTCTATGAGGATGCGGGGCTTCGGGTCGAGTCCGCGCAGCAAGGCAAGGGTGCGTAGGACGAGCACGCCGAACTTGTGTTCATCCGCCTCGCCGTTCGACCATGCCTTTAGGCGAGGGTGGGCTTGGACGGCCTCGTTCCAGAGATCGTGGAGGCGGATGCCTGAGCGGTAGAGGCGAGCGGTCAGGAGGTCGTACACCGAGAGGTCGACCCCGGTCGAGTTGAGCTTCTCGAAGATTGCGCAGACTCGGCCGATTGACTCGCTGTCGGCGTCGTCGACGCGTGGCAGCTCGACGAGCGGCACCTCGAAGGTTTGGAATGCGCTCACAGCGGCGGTCCAGCCATTCCTCCACTCCGAGCGATAGCGGTCCTCGTCCTCAGGTTTCGTTTTCCGCTGCCAATCTTCGAAGCCGTCGCGCCACTTGTAGAAGGCGTCTTGCGTGAGGAGCACGGTGCAGGGCAGAATCCGCTGCTCGTATTGGCTCTCGGCCTGGTCGAGACCGCGCAGCTCACGTTTTGCGCGATCGAAGACGACTTCGTCGCTGTCTGGTTCGGACAACAGGACGTCTAGGTCCACGAAGAACCAACGGCGCTGACTCGAGTCCTTGAGCGACAGGTCAGGTTCTGTGAGCGCGTACATGAGCGACGAGAGTCGTTGCTGGCCGTCGAGAACAAGCAGCTCGGGCCGGCCGTCTTTGTACGGCGGGTTGGCGCCGCGCAGGAACTCGGGCGCGAAAGGCGGGTTGTTCGGATCGCATCGGAGCAGGAGCAGCGAGCCGATGAAGTATCCGCGGATGATCGAGCGGACCAGGTCGGCGACCTCCTCGCGCGTCCAAACGAAGTCGCGCTGAAAGTTGGGAAGGCAGATCTTGCCTTCGTGAGCGTGCTCGATCAGTCCGACGACTTTGCGCTTGTCAGGAATGATCTCCATGGCCGAAGGATCATACGGACGCAACAGATCGGGCTGGAGCGCAGAGTCCAGTCAGGGCAAGCAACCTACTGCAAAGTATATCAATTACGATAGTCTTTGCAGCAAGAGATCTTGCGACATACTGCAATCTATATCAATAATGATCTATAATGCAGCTATGGCTCGGGTAGCGACACTAGCGCGTCTGACCGATATTGCGGAAGACCAATGGGGTCTCGTCACGCGTCGACAGGCCAGGGACGCAGGCATCCCAGTGGCGACTCTCAACCGGCTCGTCGCAGACGGCTCGATCCTAAAAAGGGTTGCCCACGGCGTCTTTCGCCTGACCGGAGCGCCCGAGCCTGAGCACCAGGATCTCCGTGCGGCATGGCTCCAGCTCGCGCCGGCGGTCCCGGCATGGGAACGTGATCCGCGGGACGGGGTCGTCTCACATCGCTCGGCTGCTGACATGTACGGCCTTGGGCACCTGGGCGAAGACCGCCACGAGTTCACGGTCGCCCAAAGGCACCAGTCGAGGCGTCCCGACGTGCGCCTCCATAACCGGAGCCTCAGCGACCGGGAATGGATCGTCCTTCGCGGCCTGCCGGTCACCCGTCCGGCGCGCATCGCGTCGGATCTTCTGTACGACAGAGAGGACCCGACTGCGGTTGCCCACATCGTCGGCGACGCGCTGCGTGGCATCAACGAGTATCCGGGTACGGTTTCCGATGCGCTAAGTCCGCACGCTGCGCGCTTCGGCCTCCGACGCGGCGATGGTCTGGCCCTCCTCCACTGGCTGCTCGATCTGCTGGGCGACCCCGACACCGATCTTTGGATGTCTGAGGCACGCTCGCACATGGAGCGCACGACAGATACCAAGCGTGCACCCGCGCTGGTTGGCGGAAGCCCGCTGCGATGAGCGCTTACGCGACCCCGGTCGCGTTCCGGCGAGCGTTGACGGACAGGCTGAAGGCTCTTGCGAAGAGCAGCCGTTGGGAGCTCTCGCAGCTGCAGCGTCAGTTTGCCTACGACCGGCTGCTCGAGCGTCTCTATCTGATGGATGAGGGGTGGATCGTCAAGGGTGCTGTCGCTTTGCTGGCGAGAGACTTGGGTGTTAGGGCATCCATCGATATCGATGTCTACCGAGCGAAGAGTGCGGACGCCGCAGAGGCCGACCTTCGCGAGGCGGCAGGGCGCGATGCCGGTGATTGGTTTCGGTTCGAGATCGGCCCGCGTGGCACAGTGGCCGATGGGGCTGTCGGCGTTCGCCTGCCAGTTACGGCGTACGTTGGGACAACGGCTTGGGCTCAGTTCCATGTCGACCTCGTCGGCTCCGATCTGACGATGGTCGGTGAGCCAGACGAGGTCTCGGCTCTCGCGGAGGTCGACATGCCCGACGTCTCACAGCGCGGGTATCGCGCCTATCCGTTGGTCGATCACGTCGCTGACAAGGTCGCCGCGACCGTGCAGCGCTACGGCACGGCGCAACGACCGTCGACTCGATTCCGCGACTTGGTAGATCTTGTTGCGATATCCCAGGGCGCGTCCATTGACGCGCAGGAACAGATCCGGGCGCTCACGTCGGAGGCAGAGCGGCGCGGCATTGTCTTGCCAGAGACGTTCGACGTTCCGGACCGTGCGCTTTGGGAGTCGGGCTACGCCGCCGAGGCGAGACGTTCGCTGCTTGCCACCGCGCACACCCTCGACGAGGCGCTCGCAGTCGTGCGTCCGTTTGTTGACCCCGTGCTCGTCGGGGCGGCGCGGGGCACGTGGGACCACGAGCGCGGAGCATGGATAGAGCATTAGTCTTTGGTCCGCGCGCGGAGGCGCGCCAGGGTTCCATTCAAGGTTCCGTTTTGAGCAAATCCGACCCCACCGAACCCGAGCTAACCCCGGCAAACGGGTCATCTGGCCCCACCTGACCCCCCTTGGGCGAACTCATAACCCGAAGGTCGCAGGTTCGAATCCTGCCCCCGCTATGAATCTGCGACCGCTCTAAGGGTGCCTGCAAACGGGCATCTTTCACGAAGCTGGTGATAGCGGGGGGGGGCGCTATAAGCATTGGCGCCATGCGGCGCGTAGTCTGACTGGCCGATCGTTCACGGGTTCCTCTTCGGGTCGAGGGATCAGGTCCGCTTAGCAGACTATCGCGCTCGGTTGTGCGATGCGTATCATTATGATACGTTTTGTACATCATGCCAGGTAGAGCATTCACGGCGCTGCTCGACCACGCTCAGCGGCAGTACGGCTATCTGACGCCGGACGACGCGCGCGAGCTGGACATCGATCCGACCCAGCTGCGTCTGATGGCAGCTCGTCAGACGCTTGAGCATCTCGGCCACGGCCTGTACCGGATGCCGATGGTGCCAGTCACGTCGCTGGATGCCTATATGGAGGCGGTCTTGTGGACTGGCCGACGAGGCGTGCTCAGCCACGAGACCGCCCTGGACCTATACGAGCTCTGCGACGTGAATCCGAACGCGATCCACCTCACGGTGCCCCGTGGCTTTCGTACCCGCAAGACGGTTCCGGAGATCTACCGGCTGCACTCCTTCGATCTGGACCCGGCCGAGACCGGCTGGCACGAGGGCATCCCCATCGTAACCCCGGAACAAGCCATCCTTGGTGGTATCGAACAAGCGCTCGGGTGGCATCTCGTCGACCAAGCCATCGCGACTGCACGTGCGCGCGGGCTCATCACCAGGCCGACCGCAAAGCGGTTGGCCGCTCTGCGTCACCGGCCTCGGGCTGTCCGCAATGGGTGACAACGTCAAGAAGCTGCCAGGCAACGTCAGTCGCCTGCAGCGGCTCATCGGCAACCACGCCGCCGACCGACGCATGCCGCCAGCGCGGTTGCAGCGGTGGCTCAACGCCATGATCGTCACCGCCGTACTCGACAGGGTGCGCGATGAAGACGGCGAGCCCATCTCCTGCTCAAGGGCCGTCTGGCAATGGAGCTGCGCTTGCAACTGCAAGCACGTGCCACCGGTGACTACGACGCAGCGTTCCGCGCACGGACCGAGGAGGTCATCGACCATCTCGACGAGGCGTTGGCACGACCCTGGAACAACTTCAGCCTGACCCGCGACGTCCCCGAGACCATCACCAACACGAAAGCTGTACGGGTCCGGCTGCGACTGAGCTACAAGGGCCGCACGTGGGCAGTGTGCAGCTGGAGATGGCGCCGGTGGAGGGCGGGATGGGCCTAGAGCTCGACCGCGTAAAGGCCATGTCGTTGGACTCGCTGCAGGTACCGTTGCCCGAGACGGCCGACTGCGTCTCCCTGCGCTACCAAGTTGCGCAAAAGCTTCACGCCTGCACCGAGGTCTTCGACGAAGGGCGCGAGAACGACAGGTTCCGCGACGTCATGGACATCCTCTTGGTTGAAGATTTGCTGTACGACGTCGGCCTTGCCCATGTGCGCGAAGCCTGCGTGGACATCTTCACGGTGCGCGACAAGCACATTTGGCCCCCGACCGTGACCGTGTACGACAGCTGGCGCATTCCCTTCGCTGAGCTAGCTCGAGAGAACAGCTTCACACCCGAGAGCATCGACGAAGCAGTAGCAGCCCTGACCGCACTCATCGCCGCAATCGAGGCTTGAGTGCCAGCTATGCCCGCCCCTTGCGACAAGGGTGGGAACCGAGCTGCTGGCGGAGCACTGCGAGTTGCTTTCTTCGATATAGCCAATGGGCGAGGCGATGACTGGGCGCATTCGGATGATTGGGTTTACGGATCTGGGTGTCAAATGCATATCGATCATCGTAAGCGGCATCAAGTGATCCAGCGTTTGGCTGTCAAATCCCACCGTCCGCTGATGCGGAAGTCGGTCGCGGGTACTCGTCGCGACCCCGCCCCCGCTATACGTCGAAACCCGCTCGATTGAGCGGGTTTCGTGCTTTCCAGGGTCTGACGGGATCGGCGGCGTAGGCCTGGGTGTGAACAAAAGTGCAAACACCTTCGCTGAATGGAGACTCTGGTGGAAGCAGCGAGAGCTTCCTGGCCCGGCGACTTTGCGTCATGTGCTCGTCGCCTCGTAAGCGTCGCGGTAGCGGCATATCATGTGTTCGTGGTCATCTCCGAATGCGCGACCATCGCCAGCGAGGCGGCGATGCACGACCCCCTGAAGGACGCCATCACCGCACTCTTCTGTCCCACCGACGAGCCGTGGGTGATGCTTGATGAGCACCAGGTCCACTCGCGAATCCCTGACCTTGTTGTGGGACGTATCGACGTCGATTGCTTGGAGGCGCGAATCGGTGGCGGATGGAGTCGCGCGCTAAATCAATCTGAGCTACGAGCGTTGCACTCGATGCGCAGACCGGGCTGCCAGGTGCGTCTCGCTTGAACGGGGGTCCAGGGGCACCCGTGCTGCTCGGACCTGCTGCCATAGCTGTTCGGCCGCTTCTACGCGGGTCCGCACTGCACTCGCCGCCGGATCGTTCGCTCGTTTGACTTCGTCAACGAGTGCAGCGCACCACCAAAGGTAGTGCGGATCGGCGGCCCGCTGATCGAATGCGGCTCCACCTTGCGGCGGAACAGCGGTGCAGTAAGGACAGGAGCAACTTTGTATGCCCGCCGATCTCAGGCCCGCCAGCTCCTCGGCGAGTACAGGTCCAAGAGGTCTGGCGAGAAATACCAGTGCAGTGGCTGAGCGCCACCGCCTCCGCGGTTTGTGGCCACTGGTCGGAGGTTTCGGTCCATTGACGACTTTGTTCCCGCGCCAAAGCTCTGGACGCCAAAAGGCAGCATCAGCCAACGCAGAGGCCAATCTGAGGCAACACGACGTCAATGTCGTTTGCCTTGAACGCATCTATTGCCGCACGGAGACCGAGCAAGGTGTCGGTAATGCCGTATGGCTTGCGACTCTCGGGTGCGTCAATAGTCATCCGCAAGAAAAGAGGCAGTCCCAGTTCTGGCTCTACTACTAGGAGAATGTCGCGCCCTCGAGCGGCGCGACCCTTCTCCTTCGTTGTCAGATCACTTGGCCGACGATCTGCACCATCCGCCACACCGCACGGGTGGCGAACACGTAGTCCTGGTTGGTCCGGTTGATGAGGCCGGCATTGCGGAGTCCTCGTATGGTGTCTTCGACGCCAGCGGGGTCTTCGAGGTCCCGGCCGATGTCCTCGATGCTCCAGATCGGCAGGTCGTCGCCGGTGAGCAGGTAGACGACTTCGCGCTCCATCGCGTCGAGCCGCTCGGCAGGGTGCTGAGTAGGCTTCTCATCAGGCATTGGAGGTACACGCTCCTTTGTCTAGGCCCCGGTGCGGGCTACCACCCGTGCCGGGCCCGCTTTTTGTATAGTGCGACTCATAGTGTATAGACTTATAGTAGACAACCGGCAAGACTGCTCGCCTTGCCCGCCATCTCTCCCCTTCACGCCGCCTTCGGCGAGGCGCTCCGCGAACTGCGCGGCGAGCGCGCCATGTCACAGGAAGCCGTCGCGCTCGAGGCCGGTCTCAATCGTGGCTACTACAGCGGAATCGAGCGCGGTGTCCGCAATGCCGCACTCGCCAACGTCGCCAAGATCGCCGATGCGCTCGACGTGCCCACCTCGGAGATCTTCATGCGAGCCGAGGCGATCCTTGCTGCTGCCAAGCCATCGTGGCATCGGTCCAGCAACGCCCGAGGGCAACGGGCATGATCGCTTTGAAGTGATCCGCCTTCTGCCGCTGTATGGAGCTGGGTGATGGCGGCGAAGATGGAGAAGACCCGCACGCCCGGGATCTACAAGCGCGGCAGCCGATACGTGTTCGCCTACCGCGTGGATGGCAAGCAGCGCTGGGAGTCATGTCGCACCCTCGATGAGGCGCGCCGGGCCAAGGCGGCGCGTGCAACCGACATCGGGCGAGGCGAGTTTGAGGAGCGTTCGCGGATCACGCTGCACGAGTACGCCCGTGAGTGGGTCGAGCGCTACCAGGGCACGGGCCGCAGGGGTTTTCGCGAGGAGACGCGCTCGGAGTACCGGGCGCTGCTCGACAAGTACGCGCTGAGCTACTTCTCGGCGCAGACGAAGCTGACCGAGATCACGCCCAGGCACGTCGCGCCCTTCGTGGGCTGGCTCTGCGAGCAGACCAAGCCGGCCGCGACGAAGGACGAGCCGGACAGGCGACTCCCGTTGTCGGACAAGACCGTCCACAACGCACTCGGGCCGCTCAAGGCGTGTCTTGCAACCGCTCGTCGCGAGGGCCTGATCCGCCACAACCCGGCGACCGACGTGGCGCTACCTCACAGGGCTCGCATGGATGACGACGATGACCGGCCCCGGCCCTTTCCTCGTGTCGAGAGTGACGACGGCGAGGCGGTCGAGACGATGGAGTTGGTTGTCGAGCAGGTCCACCAGTCGCACCGGCTGATGTTCGAGCTGCTTGCTGCGACCGGGCTGCGGCGTTCGGAGCTGTTGGTGCTTGAAGGACGGCATCTCGTGCTGGACGGTGAGCGGCCACACGTGAAGATCCGCCAGCGCGTGCGCCGCCGTCGCTGCGACGGCCTTATGATCGGCCCGCTCAAGTCCCGCTACTCCAAGCGCGACGTGCCCATCCTGTGCACGCTGGCCGAGCGCTTGGCTGCCGATGGCGCTGGGGAGGGCGAGCTGGTGTTCCGCTCGGCCGCCGGCTTGGTACTCGATCCCGACAACCTCGCTACACGGGTGCTCGCGCCGGCGTGCAAGGCGGCGGGCGTCGAGTGGGCTGGCTTTCACACCTTCCGCCATACCGTCGCGTCGCGGCTGTATGGCGGAGGGACGGAACGTCGTGCAGGTGCAGCGCTGGCTCGGTCACCCCACGGCGAGCTTCACGCTCGACACCTACGTCCATCTGCTCGACAACGATCTCGGCGAGCCGCTTCAAGCAGTTGCGCCGCTTACGGGTGGGGCGTTGTGAGCCTCGCATCGAGGACATCGGCGTCTTGATCCCTGCCGAAAACCGAGACGATCTGATCGGGCGCTTGGAGCGTGCGCTGACCGTGCACCGCGGAAGGCGCGGCGGGGAGCCCGAGACGCGAATCGAGCTGGATCATCTGCTGCCGCCTCCGGGCGGCGGAAGCAACGTGCCGGCGCGATGGCGCCTGGCGACGACCGCAGCGCGCCTCTATCCGCCGCCGGTGCCGAGTGGGCCGCTGAAGGCTTGGCATATAGCCGAGGGACAGAAGGGCCGACGACTGCTCGCCGGCGATCTTCGCGAAGACAACCGCGTGGCCGCCATCCTGGCATGGCACTTCGAGCCCGTGTCAAGCGGTGGTGCGCAGCGGCCCCATCTGGTCACGGCAGCGGCGGTGCGCAAGGACGTCGACGACGACCCTGCGGTTCGGGCGGAGTACCTCGTCGCCCTCTGGCTGCTCGTGTGCGCCATAGCCGCGATCGATCGCCGGACAATCCGAGCCGGGCGGGTCGGCCTCGCCCTCGACGGCGGCATCGGCCTGAGCGCGCAGGAGCTGGCCAGCTTCGGCTTCAAGCGTGGCCGCAAGCGCGAGGGCTATCGCGGCGCCTACTACACACTGCCTGCGTGAGCGCGCCAGATCTCCTCGGCCTTGTCGGCCCATTGCGGGGGCAGCGCTGCGCGGATCTCGGCGACGAACTCATCGGCCGGTGTCGCGATCGGCGGCGGAAGCTCGGCGAAGAACGCGTCGATCTCGGCGGTCGCCTGCTCCAGTGTCTCCGGGTGGTTCTGCTCGGTCCATTCGAGGATGCTGCCGGCGACCTCCTCCAGCGACGCGCGCTGCGCGACCCTGGCGATTTGAAGCACCTGGGCGATCTCCAAATGCTTGTCCCGTCGGCCCCACAGCTGCGGCTCGACGCCGAGCGCCCGGACGGTGCGGCTCATGCCGCCCGTGTCCAGCCCTATGAACCGGGCTGCCTGGGAGAGCGTTGGGAGGGAGCGGACTCGCTCGGCGCGCGTATGGGCAGCGATTGCAGACATGGGGATAGTGTAGCGCTAGATGCCGCTAACGCAGCAGATGCAGTGATTGCAGAGGAGGAGCGTAGGCGGGGTGCTGCGCGGCTCGCACGTAGTCTGTGTGCCGTAGCGGGAAGGCCCGCTTTCAAGCGGGATCAAGGTGCAAACAAAGTGCAAACATGCCCCACGCCATTCGGCGCCATGCACCGTCGCACCTGACCCGAATCTCCCGCATCTAAGCCGGATCGGCGGACTCTACGACACCCCACGACACCCCCAAAATGGGCTCATAACCCGAAGGTCGCAGGTTCGAATCCTGCCCCCGCTATGAAGCAGCTACGCCTCAAGAAAGGTCCTCTTGGGATCGTTTGCGGTACGTGCTTGGGCGAACTATCTAGCTTGGGTCGCCCTCCAGCTTGGGCTCGGTCTGCTGTTCCATGCCGAGCAGTTCGAGTAGCACCGCCGTCTGCTGCTTCCTGAGAAGCGCGTCGAGCGGGGTTCCTGACTTGGTGTATTCGATGTCGGTGACGATCTGGGCGGCGGCCCAATCCGTTGTCCGGAGGGCTTTCTGGCCATCGTCTTGGTGATGTCCCCTTCATCATAATCCCGTCCAGAGGCATTGTGAGCGCTCGCTCGACACAGCCGGCGCTCTAGTGCGTCAGCGATCAGAGCAGAACTCGGGATGGATCGCAAGGCCAAGTCGCCAGAGCTCCGCGGGACGCAGCTTGCTTGGAGCCGCGAGTCCTTTCCAAAGCGCCACACGGCCCGTCCGGCTTGGACGAGTCGCAGAGCGCTTGCTTACGGGCCGCGCAACCGGATATCGCCTGGCTACAGACCTAGTTCGCTGATATGGAATAGGATGCGTCTCTCGTGCACCAGGACCATGAGGCATTTATCGCGGGAGTGGGAAATTTGACGAAGGTCATGCTGGCATTCGTCAGCAAGGATGACTCAGGTCGTCAGCTAGTTCGCGAATGTGCGCCAATGGATTACGGTCCGAGTCGCCGCACCAAGGGCCAATCAGAGCGCTACCACTTCTGGGATTACGACAGTGATAGTCCTGGTGGGCGCCATACCCTTAGCTTGCTCCCGGTACAGGTGATCTCGATTGACAAGACGGATGAGCGCTTTGATCCTGCCGAGTTCGTCACGTGGGTCCGCCTTACGATTGGTTCTACCCCCGCGATTGGGGCGATTTCAGCTGAGCGTGTAAATCGCTGGGTTAAGCTGGTCGCGTTGGGGCAAGAATGAGAATTTCCAAGGTTCGAGTGGAGGGATACCGGTGCGTCCAGGATGTCACTATTGACTTCGACGATCTCACGGCGCTTGTAGGGGCTGGCGGTGTAGGCAAGTCTGCATTCCTTCGAGCTATGGAGTGGTTCTTCGACGATACTCCGCTTGATGGGGAGGATATGCACCTACCTCAAGATAGTGAGGGGCATCACGCAGATCAGCTGACTGTCACCGTCAGTTTCGACTCCCTCAGTGCTGCTGATAGAGGGGTGCTTGGACGCTATGGCGGCGACGAGACCACGACTTTCACACGAACTGGGCGACCCGGAGAGAACTCGAAGCTATCTGGTACAGCACTCGTTTGCCGTGACTTTGACGATATTCGCGCAGAGTCCGACGGTCGTAAGCGCCGCGTCCTATTTGCGCAACTCGTGGAGACACGAGGAGATGAGTTCGGCTTTACAATGCCGGCACCTACGCGTGTCGCTGATGCGGATCTCATGATGGAGCAGTTTGAGCGAGCCAATCCAACCCGTTGTGAGTTTGAAGAGGCAGATGCAAGCCATCTATTTGGCTGGGGTGGTGGACCCAAGCTCCGAGATCGCTTCGATTACGTCCTTGTGGGAGCAACCCTTGAGGTCTCCGAGGCGATGGGAACGGGTCGTAACTCCGCTTTGTCCCGTCTGCTCTCGGGTATTGGAGATCTTGATGAGGACACCGAGTGCGCGGTGGACGAGCTTCAGGCTGAGGCTGCGACGAAAATGGCGGCGTTGATCTCCGCAGCCCGTGAGCCAGACCTAGTCCGAGTTGGACATAGCATAACCGAGCGAATTCAGGCCTACGTGCCTGGTGCAAAGGTCGAACTCGCCGACACGATCACGACCCCAGGACGGCCGCAGCCCCGGGTAACCGCTCGCATCAGTGAGGGAGATGGACATCCCACCCCAGTCGATCGGCAAGGGCACGGGTTGCAGCGCGCGCTGATGATTGCGGTTCTCCAAGTTCTTGCCGATACCGAGGCTGGTCTTCATCTCCAGGAAGGGGAAGCGGCGTCCCCTCGAGCGTTGATGCTCGCTGTGGAGGAGCCAGAGCTCTACCAACACCCTTTGCAGGCTCGGGCACTGGCTGCGTCTCTGCGGTCGTTGGCGAATGCTCCAACTGAGAAGAAGCCACGCTCACTTCAGATCTCATACAGCACTCATTCGCCATATTTTGTGCATCCTGCCCTGTTCGAGAATCTACGAATCCTTCGACGCAGCGCGAAGCTGGCTACCGTTCAGGTTTCGGCGGACTCCAGGCGGGTTGCGCAGATTGTCGCTGAGGCTGGATTCGACGGAGATCCGTCGAGCAAGGTACGGAAGACTTTGGCATCGAGTCTTGGTGAGGCGGTCTTTGCGCGTGCTGTGCTCCTCTGCGAGGGCAAGACGGACACTGCTCTCATTGAAGCGGTGGCGGAGCTGGACGGTGGCTTCGACCATCCGGGGGTCGCCGTTGCAACCTGCTGGGGAAAGGAAATCATTCCGCTAGCATTCGCGATCCTGCGTCAGCTCGAAATTCCAACGTTTATTCTCTTCGACGGAGACGCGGGCATCGAGGATCGCTTGAAGATAAAGGATCGGATTAGCGACTCTCAACGCGTAGCCCAAGTGAAAGCAACAGCTGACAAGAATAGGCGACTACTTCGCCTCTGCGGAGACCCAGAGGAGGAATGGCCCGATCGGGCCATTCGCAATGGTAGTGCTAACTTCCGCGATCGCCTTGAGGATGACCTCGACGAACTCTGGCCGGAGCTCGCCAAAGCTCGCGATGCAGTGAGTCAGGAGACTGGGATTCCAGCGAAGTCAGATGAGGCATATCGACAGGCCGTAGCCGTGGTGGCTTCTCCGCCGGAGTTCTTCACTCGGATTGTGTCTAAAGTCAAGGAGCTGGTCTAGATGAACCGAGTCGCGGTTCAATCGTCGAACGTCGCTAGCGTCGGGTACGACGCATCGTCTTCTACTCTTGAGGTCGCGTTTCACGGTGGCGGGGTGTATCAGTACTTCGGCGTTCCCGAGCATCACTAAGTCGCTCTTACAAGTGGCGTGGGCTCGGTCGGTCAATATCTAGCCCACCACGTAAAGGACGTATATAGCTATCGGCGGGTTGGATAAACAGGCTTGTCCGCGCTTTGGGTCCGCTTGGTCGAGCGCTGGTATGCAAATCTACGCGGCGCTGCTGTATGTGATCGTCTCGTGGATCTGCACGCCGAGTGCGTCGGCGATGCTCTGTAGTCGGTCGAGCCCTACGCCGCTGTAGTCGTTGGCCTCCCAGCGCTGAACCTGCTGCTCAGCGACGCCGAGGCGGTCGGCGAGCTGGCGCTGGGTAAGCCTGGCTGCGATGCGGGCTTCGATCAGTGCGATCGGCAGCTCGTGCAGGGACGTGATCTCGCGGCTGGTGATGTGTCCGTCGCGCAGCTTCTCGTAGTGGTCGACTTCGTGACGGAACGTCTCGATCTGGCTGGCAATGGCGTCGTGCATCACCTGCTTCATGCCCGGATCGACGTTTGTGGGAAACTCCCGCCCATCGTTGGCGACTAGGCCGCCTTCGAAGCCAGCTAGGTGTGCCTTAGTGATGCGGTATTCGCGCTCGTTCTTGATCATGGCAGTCCTGTCAGGTCGATGGCGATGATGCCCTTCTGCTGCTTCAAGCGATCGCGCTGGAAGAAGTCGAGATAGGTCGTGTCGTCTGCATCTGCGGGCCACTCTGCAGGGTAGAGCTCGCCTCCGTAGCGCGCCTTCTGTGCAGCGCGACCGTCTCCGAAGATCAGAAGCTCGGGGTCGAGACGGTTGAGGATGACGCCGCCCGACTTCCAGCAGGCGTCGAAGTCGCCCGGATGGTCCTTGCTCGTGACGAGGCTGCCATCGAGATAGGCGGTGGCGCACCCGGCGCCCTTCGACGATCGCAGCGCATCCAGGAGCCCGTCGAGAAGCTCTCGACGTCGAACGCTGGTTGCGTAACGAGTCACGATCTCGCTCCAGGTGGCGTAGTGAATTCCCGGCGGGAGGTTCCCGCGCTCGTCGAACTCCGGTATCATAACACAACGATACAGTTGGGTTAGGATTGAACTCGCGCTAGCTTCACGGCCACGGAACGACCCCGCTTGATCGGCGCTGAAAGGTCGCCCATAGGAGCGAATCGCTCCCCGCTATGCCAAAAGCCCTGCAAATGCGCCGGCTGGCGGACGCGCCGTGATCCGTCTTGGGCCGATCCCGTCCATGGCTCAGCGGAAGCTGAAAATCTGGTTGCAGCAGCGTCGTCATTTGTACCCGGCTGCACGAAGGGCCACGAGCGGCGCCATCAGCGTGCGTGGGGTCGCGCTAAGCGCGCGAAAACCGAACCGTTCGTAAAACGTTGCCGCACCGTCATCGACTGCATGAACGACCATTGTGCGGACCGCGACTTGCTCGGATGCGCGGATCACGCGCACGAGCGCGTCGTTGAGAAGGGCTGCGCCTATCCCGTGACCCTGCTGGCCGGCATCGACGGCAAGGCGAGCGAGGATCGCGACCGGGATCGGAAATTGCTGCGAGAGCCCTCGGATGGGTTCGGGTGTCGCTTCGTGATGATCGAGTTGCCCGGCGAGGAGCGTGTAGTAGCCATACACGTGCTGGTCCCTGGTTGTGGCTACGAAGGTTCGTGCTGCGTCTCGACGCTGGTTCTGCCCCGCATAACGAACGGGCCATCGGTCGAGTGGCTCGTTGCCACAGCTAAAGCCCGTGACGTCGTGGTTGGTGGCGTCGAAGCGTTCGGTGCCGGCGAAGCCGGTGGTCACGCGCGCTCGCGCAGTTCGCGCAGGCGCGCGACCGAATCCCGATCAACCGCGTCCAGCGCGTCCAGGAAGCGCGCCGCCTCGTCCTCGCTGAGCACGATCTGTTGCTGCTCGGCAAGAACCTCTTGAGCACGCACGCTCGCCGCGCGACGAAAGAAGTCGCTTAGCGTCTCGCCGACCGCTGTTGCCGCGGCGCTGTCGAGTTGCCGCTCGTCGTCGGTCAAACGAAGCTCAAGCCGCCGGGTGCGCATGAGGATCATCGTACGGACATCGTACGGATTCGTCAATGTCTATGAGATCGCCGCGCGCACGAGGTCATCCGTCGGCAGATTCGTTCGCGGATCCAGTGCTTGGCAGCCAAGTCCCAAAGCGCCCATACGTCTCGTGAGGGTACGAGCGGGGTGCAGTTTCGAGCAAGGGCCTGCGCCTCTGGGCGGGCGATCAGAGTTATCTCGCGTTCGCTCGCGCCATATCAAGTGCGGCCGGCTTCGGGCTCAGGCACGCGGGCAGTAACCCGTAAGCGGACCGGCGGTCCTTCTCTGGCATGGA
This sequence comes from uncultured Actinomycetota bacterium, assembly GCA_963757925.1. Lineage (GTDB taxonomy): Bacteria > Actinomycetota > Thermoleophilia > Solirubrobacterales > Solirubrobacteraceae > Palsa-744. The sequence goes on along the minus strand of CAVWTE010000009.1, from coordinate 409,776 downwards.
TGTGCTAGGTTCCCGCGAATCGGACCGTTAGTCCGGTTCATGTCTAGACCGAAAGGATCTCCCTGTGTCTGATCTGAAGATCGCGATCATCCTTGGCAGCACTCGTCCCGGGCGAAACGGCAAGGCCGTCGCCGATTGGGTGCTCGAGAAGGCAACGGCGCGCACCGCCGCGCAGTACGAGTTGGTCGACCTGGCCGATCATCCGCTCCCGCACATGGACGAGGCTCTGCCGCCCACGATGGGCCAGTACGCAGGCGAGCACACAAGGGCTTGGGCGGAGACGATCTCTGCCTACGACGGCTTCATCTTCGTAACCCCCGAGTACAACCACTCGACCTCGGGCGTACTCAAGAACGCGATCGACTACCTCTACGCCGAGTGGAACAACAAGGCAGCCGCGTTCGTCAGCTACGGATCGGTCGGAGGCGCCCGCGCGATCGAGCACCTTCGCGCCATTTGCAGCGAGCTTCAGATCGCCCACGTACGCCAACAGTTGAGCTTCTCGATGTTCACCGACTTCGAGAACTTCTCCAGGTTCGTGCCCGGTCCCCAACATGACGAGGCGTCCGGCGTACTGTTCGACCAACTCGAGGCGTGGACGAGCGCGATTAAGACGGTCCGCGATTGATGAGCTATTCAATGGCTTTACGGGGCGGGACCTCCTGTGCGTAGACGCCCCGCTTGGGCGGGCCTGTCGCGCGCCGGACCGTAGGATCAACGCCGATAGCCGTATGAGCCTCGACGATAGGTCCGACATAGCCGCAGCGCAGCAACTGCCGATGGCAGGTGCGCCCCGCGAGCGTGCCGATGCGGCGGCCAATCGTGTGCGGATTCTGCAGGCGGCACGCCGGGTTCTAGCCGAGCGGGGCGCTGCGGGGACGTCGATCGATGCGGTCGCCTGTGAGGCGGGGGTCGGCAAGGGAACGGTCTTTCGTCGTTTTGGTGACCGCTCGGGCTTGTTCCAGGCACTCTCCGACGAGCACCTTCGAACGTTCCAGGACGCCTTCATACTCGGTCCACCGCCGCTGGGACCCGGGGCGCCTCCCGACGAACGGCTCGGCGCCTTCCTCGATGGGCTGCTGGATCTCTACGACAGCCATCTCGAGCTGACCCTCGCCCTGGAGAAGGACCGCTGGAAAGCACCCATCGAGGGCTACCTAACCCTCTCGATGCACGTCGAGACCCTTATCAAACAGATCTCCCCGAGACTCGACGCGCCGATCACCGCACAACTCCTGCTCAATGCACTGAACGTGAACCTCATCAGCTATCTACGCCGGGAGGAGGGTGTAAGCCTCGAAACGATCAAGGCCTCGGTACGGCCGCTAATCGCGGGACTGACCGTCTAATGAATAGCCCGTGTCTCTGACCGTCTCAGAACGCGAGGCTGTGGCGCAACGCTGCAGTCTTCGCTCGAGATCGGCGTGTACGATCAGCGCGGGGACGGGGCTGTGGTGCAGCACGTAGTGGTTCACACTGCCGAGCAGCACTGAGCGCACCGCGCCGCGCCCGGGAGCCCATCACCACGACATCATGAGCGCGGGCATTTTGATCGTGTGGCTTCTCCGGTCGCCGTTGGCTAGCGCTGCGCTCGCGCCACGTGGCCCGCGTAGATGAGGGCGAACATGTTCCCGAGCAGATCATCGGGAACGGCGTCGGGTTCGATCAGCTTCTCCTGAGCTAGGCCAAAGGCCAGGCTCAAGAGGGCAGTAGCGATCTGCTCGGGCGCGGCGAGAGGTGGTGCGCCCAAGCGCTGCAGGCGCGCTTGAAGTCCTCTTGCGAGCACGGAGCGCAACTGCGCTTCTCGGCTGACGTAGCGGGCGCGAAGCCTTGCATCGTGGATCGCCTGGGAGCGATACTCGTTGTCCAGGAGCAGCAGCTCGCGCTGCCCGGACACCAGCGCGAGGAAATTCCGGTTCGCCTCGGCGGCCATGTCGTTCTGCGGTGGTGCGGACTCCAGCAGCTTGATCGCTTCGCGCATCGGACGGTCGATGCGCTCCTCGAGTAGGGCAAAGAAGAGGTCGTCCTTGCCTGCGAAGTAAAAGTAGATGGCGCCCTTCGAGTAGCCGGCGCGAGAAGCGATCTCATCCACCGACGCGTCCCGGTATCCATGCTGGGCGAAGACTTCCATTGCCGCTTGCAGCAGCGCGGCACGCCCGTCGCGCCCTTCCGCGCGCGCCGTTCGGGTACGCCGGTCCAGTCGTCGTCGGTTATGGGTTGCGGTCGCCATCTCGCCTGTGTAGTATACCTACCGACCAGTCAGTAGGTATACTGTTTTGGCGCGAACATGGAGTACCCTCGCGTGTGCACCCTACCCTCGTCCTCACGATCTCTACATCGGGCGGAAGCCGGGCGCTCTGCCGACCAGGACGCCGAGGGCCAGTCGTGAACTCGGGGGCCGCGCAAGCGTGGTTCATTGCTGGCGCGGTCGTGTTCATGCTCGCTGGCGGCCTGCACGCGCTCGGGGCGCTGCTCGACACTGTGCGTCCCACGTTCTTCGCTCCGATCGAGGATCCGGTGAAAGCGGAGATGGAAGGCACAGGCATGCGGTTTCGGCGGCTGTTCCCGGGCGATGCGGCCAGGCAGTCGATGTGGAGATTCTGGCTCGGCTTCAACGTCAGCCACGGCCTCGGCGCCTTTACCTTTGGGCTGTTTTCGCTTCTGATTGCCGCCCACGACTTCGAGCTGGTCGACCGCATCGGCGCGATCCGGCCGCTCACGATTGCCGTCTCCGCCGCCTATCTGGCTATAGCGCTGCGCTACTGGTTCTACCCGGTAGTGATCATCACCGGCGCCGCCACGGTGTGCTTCATAGTTGCCGCTGCGCTCTCGGCATGAGGAGGAGGGCTGAGGCGGGTCGCACCGCAGCGATGCAAACGAATCTCTACGTCATCCCCACGCATCCGTGTCGCACAGCGATGCTGATGCTGGAGCACAAGGGCATCCCCTACCGACGGGTGGACCTGCTCGCCCCTCTACACCCGCTGGCGCTGCGGCTACACGGCTTCCGCGGCAGCGCGGCCCCGTTTCGCGACATCGATGGCCGACCTCGTCGAATGCTCGCACTGGCCGACCGGATGGGCACCGTGCCCGCGCTGCTCCTTGACGGCAACCGAGTGATGAAGAACTGCGACATCGCTCGCTTCCTCGACCAAGTCCAGCCCGATCCGCCGCTGTTTCCCGCCGAGCCAGCCAGGCGGCTCGCGGTGCAAGACGCGGAGCGATGGGGCGATGAGATCTTCCAGATGGCGGCACGCCGAATCTTCCTAGCGGCCATGCTGCACGGTCGGGATGGGATCGTCAACCGCGGGCAGGACGGCCGACTCGGACCGGTGATATCGCGGCACGAGACCGCAAGGTTCGCTGTGGCACGCATTGTGGCTCGGATCGCCTTCGCAGCGAATGCTCGATCTGAGCGCGAACTGCTGGCGGCGCTGCCGGGCATGCTCGACCGTGTCGATGCCTGGACCGAGGCCCAAGTGCTAAATGGCAAGCACCTCAACGCGGCCGATTTCATGGTCGTTACGAGCCTCGCCCTGCTGTGCTACCGGCCCGACGTCCGAGCAGAGCTCGAGCGACGACCGGCTATCCGGCTCCTCAACCGGATCCTGCCCGAGCCTTGACACGAACGCGGGGGCGGATTCCGCCACGTCGGCGTCCCGTGTCCGAATGCGAGTGGCGGCACGACGCTCTCACCTCAAACCCAAGAGCCAGAGCGCGCCCGCCGCAGCTCATGCCATCACTCTGTACTTGAGGTGCGTAACGCCGGGCGCCTCGACCACGCGGACCTGCTCGAGTTCGATCTCGGCGCCCCCGAGGTTGTCGAAGAGGCGAGCGCCGTCCCCGAGCAGCACGGGAACGATGTGGAGCTCGAGCACATCCAGGAGCCCCGCCGCCAGGTACTGCTGAGTGACCTGGGCGCCGCCCCAGAGTCGGACGTCCTTGCCGTCCGCGGAGTCCTTCGCCTGCTCCAGCGCCCGCTCGATCCCGTCGGTGACGAATTGGAACGTCGTGCCCCGTTCCATCTCGACCAGCTCGCGCGGGTGATGGGTGAGGATGAATACGTCGTGGTGGTATGGCGGGTCGTCCCCCCACCAACCCTTCCACTGCCCATCCCCCCAGTCCCCGCCGCCCGCTGGCCCGAACATGTTGCGGCCCATCACGCCGGCCCCGACGTTCTGGAGCGATTCCTCGACTATCCGTGCGCTCTCGTTCACCTCGCCGCCCTGGTGGCCGTGGGATTGACGCCAGGCAGCCAGCGAAACCATCCAACTATGGAGCCGCTCCCCACCCTCGCCGAGGGGGCTCTTCTCGCTCTGGTTCGGGCCAGCAACGAATCCGTCTGCCGAGATCGCGATATGACACCTGAGCTTGCTCATCGCGCCTCCTCAGTGGGCGGCCGCTTGGACCGCAGGGGAATCAACGTGTCGAGAACAGTTGCGGACACGGCGTCCACTTTCTAGGATCGTAGTCCACACAACGGTTTCGGGCATGGTCGCATGCAGTCGCTTGATGGGCGATGTCGTGCTCGAGCCATGACCGATGAGATCGGTGCGGCGCTCCCAAGCCGGGAGGCGAGCTGCAAGTGCACGACAGCGGCAACCTGGTCGGTCGTCGTTGAGGGCTACTGCAGCACTGGCGTGGTCGTCGCGGCGTGACCCAGGCAGAGCCGGATAAACGGTGCCGCGAGCAGTTCGCCGAGGCGGAGGGGCCGCCGCCTCCCTGCGGCGAGCCCGCTTCCGCCGAACCTCGCCTGGCTCATCGCTATCCCCATTGCAGCGTCCAGATCTCGAAATCGGATATGTCGGTTCGTCGGAGTGCGATTGGCGTGTCCAAGGGCGATGGCACACTCACGTTCAGGAGGCGGGGTGCTCTCCAAGCATGCGGCGCAATATGTCGCGCATCTGGCGGAGCTCCGCTGCGGACAGTCGCTCGAAGCCTGCCGGGGGATCGCCCACGCGCTCCAGCAGCCGGGCCCGCAGCCGTCGGCCCCGCGGGGTGAGGACGACATGCTTGACGCGTCGATCCTCGGGACTCAGGCGGCGCGCGACGAGCCCTCGCGCCTCGAGGCGGTCGATGATCCCAGTGACGTTCGAGCTATCGCAGGCGAGCCGGGCTGCGAGCGCGTGCATCGGCAGTGGCGTGGCGAGTTGCAGGAGCGCGCCCGCCTGTGCGGGGTGAAGGTCAAACTCGGTGGCAGCGATGAGAAATCTCCGCCGATGGAGTCCAAAGAGCGTGCGAAACAGCTCCCATGCTTCGGCGCCGGGAGATTCGGCATCCAGAGCCGACGGGCCCATCGTCATAGTCTCCATCGAGGATCGATTCTATTGAGCATCTCTATCTTTGACAACCTCAACCATTTGCTACAGTGCCGGCCGTGAGCGATCAGCCGGCAATCGAGGTGCAGGCTCTCGTGCGGGAGTTTCGCAAGGGGCCGCGGGCCGTCGACGGCATCGACCTGGCCGTGGCGCCAGGCGAGATCTATGGCTTTCTCGGACCAAACGGTGCGGGGAAGTCGACGACCGTGCTGATGCTGACGACGTTGCTTCCTCCCACCAGCGGGCAGGCTACCGTTGGTGGTCACGACATCGTCCACCAGGGCGCACAGGTGCGAGCCAGCATCGGCGCCGCGCTGCAAGAAGCGGCGCTTGACCCGATTCTCACCGGCCGCGAGCATCTCGTGCTGCAGGCGACGCTGCAGGGCCTGCCATCGCGCGAGCGCCGCTCGCGCGCGCAGGAGTTGCTGCAGCGGGTCGGACTGACAGAAGCGGCCGATCGGCGGGTCGGTGGGTACTCAGGCGGGATGAAGCGCCGGCTCGATCTCGCTCTCGCGCTCGTGCATGCGCCGCGGATTCTCTTCCTCGATGAGCCGACGACGGGCCTTGATCCTCAGAGTCGAGCTTCATTGTGGGAGGAGGTCGGGCGGCTCGCGCACGAGGACGGTATGACCGTGTTCCTCACGACTCAGTATCTGGAGGAGGCCGACGTGCTGGCCGATCGCATTGGGATCATCGACCACGGCCGGATCGTGGCGGAGGGTACCCCGACCCAGCTGAAGGCCGAGATAGGCAGCCCGAGCGTCGAGGTGAGGCCGGTCGATCCGGACGCCACCGACGCAGTGGCCGCGCAGCTTGCGACCTTGGGGGAGATGCGACGAAACGGCCACGGCAGCGTCACCGTGCAGCTCCCCGATGGGGAAGCTCAGCTCGCCGAGATCATCCGCCTGCTCGATCAAGCGGACCTCCGACTAGAGACGCTGACGCTGCATCAGCCCTCGCTCGACGACGTATTCCTTGCCAAGACCGGCCGCAAGCTCGAGGGGTCGGCGGAGGAGGCTGTGGCCGACGCGCCGGCGCAGGCTGGTGGTCGGGGGCGGAGGCGGCGTGGCCGTTGAGGTGGCGCTCGCGCCGACTGACGCCGGCGCCCAGGCCGGTATTGCGGCGCTGATCGAACAGACCGCCGCGGTCGCGCGCCGCGCGATCATGCGCACCCTGCGCCAGCGCGCGCTGATGATCTTCCCGATGGTATTTCCGCTGATTCTGTTCGCGATCAACGGATCGGCGCTCAGCGCTGCGACACGCATTCACGGCTTTCCGACCGACAATTATCGTGACTTCCTGATTGCGATGCCGTTCATCCAGGGCGCGATGTTCGTGTCGATCACCGCGGGAGTTGACCTTGCGAGAGACATTGAGTCCGGCTTTCTGAACCGACTTGCACTGACACCACTGCGGGGCGAGGCTCTGTTGATTGGGCAGCTCGGCGGCGCGCTCGTGCTCGGCATCGTCCAGGCGATCGTCTACTTGCTCTTCGGTTTGGCGACGGGCGTCACGTTCGTCAGCGGTGTCGGCGGCGTGCTGGTACTGCTCGCCCTCTCGATCCTGATCGCGTTCGGATTCGCGAGCATCGGCGGCCTGCTCGCACTGCGGTTCGGCACCGGCGAAGCCGTGCAGGGAATCTTTCCGCTGCTGTTCGTGACCCTGTTCTTGAGCTCTTCGAGCCTGCCGCGCAACCTGATCAAGGAGACTTGGTTTCGCGACATCGCCACCTACAATCCAGTCTCCTACCTGCTCGAGGGCCTGCGCAGCCTCGTGATCACCGGGTGGAACGCTCAGGCGCTCGAGCTGGGGTTCGGGTTTGCAGCCGCTCTGCTGGTGCTCGGGCTGGGGTTCTCGCAGGCGGCGATGAAGACGAGGCTCGCTCGGCGATGAGGCGCTTTGCGAGCGTCACCCGCGCCGTTGCATGGCGGTCGATCCACAACACGGTCGTCAACCCGGCGATCCTCGTTCCCTCGATCGTCTTTCCACTCTTCTTCCTGATCGCCTTCGCCGGTGGTCTCTCGCGGATCAGCGACGTGCCGAACTTCCACTACAAGCCTGGTTACACGGCCTTCCAGTTCGTGTTCGTGTTCCTGCAGTCGGCGGCGTTCGGCGGCGTCTTCACCGGGTTTGGCGTGGCTCGCGACTTCGACTCCGGCTTCGCCCGGCGGCTGCTGCTGAGCGCCCCGCAGCGCAGCGGGATCATCGCCGGCTACGTCGTCGGCGCGCTGCTGCGGTGGGCGATCACCGGCACCGTCGTCACCGTCGCTGCGCTGATCGCCGGCATGAACGTCGACGGCAACGGCGTGCAGCTGATCGGCCTGCTGGGCCTCGGTGTCGCGATGAACTTCACCGCTGCTCTCTGGGCGTGTGGGGTGGCGATGTTCCTGCGCACCGAACAGGCCGGGGCGCTGATCCAGATGCCGGTCTTCGTGCTCTTGTTCCTGGCGCCGGTCTACGTGCCGCTCGCGCTGCTGACGGGCTGGATCCACGACGTCGCCAACCTCAACCCCGTCACCGCCGTGCTCGAGGCTGGCCGGGGGCTGCTGGCGGGCACGCCGGTCGAGCTGATCGCCGCATTCGTGGGGCTCGCGATCGCCGCCACGCTACTTGCGGGGTTCGCCAGGCGCGGTCTTGCGTCAGCCGAACGCGCCGGGTAGGGGATGCGGCTCTCCCGCCGCGCAGGCGAGACCGTGCCCGCCGAGCTGACCTCCGGGGCCTGTAGGCGGGCGAGCGTGTTTGTAGTGCTCGGGCTGGCCTTTTGCTGTGTGGCGTCGCCGGCTGCGGCGCTGGCCGCGACCAACGCCAGGGTCAGCGGCACGTTCTCGATGCGCGCCAAGGTCACGAGCGCTGTCGACGTGGTGGGTGAGCACCAGGGAGAGATCCTTTCCCGGCGGTGGGTAATCGTCCCGGACGGATGTACGGTTGACGTCTGCGGGTCGCTGCAGCTCGATCGCCAGCGCAGCGACAACCTCTACAGCGTGATCACGCTTCGCCGCCGCGGACCGGGCAGCTATGCGGGCCGCGGAGTGTTCTACGCCGCGCTGGAGTGCCGAGGACGGCTCTACCCGCACGGCAGCCGGATTCCCTACCGCATCACGTTGCGAGTCACCGCGACCAGAGAAGTCGGAGGGATCGTGTTCGCCAGGAGGATCGTCGCAACCTACGTCAACAGGCAGCGCTCCGACTCGACCCGGTGCCCGTTGGCCCCGAGTCACGACGCCGGCGTGTACACCGGACGCCTCGACCTCCGGCCTGCCGAGTGCCCCGACCGCCGGCTTCACCGCTGCGGTCGATGCCGCCACCGGCACCGTGGCCTTCACCGACATCTCGACACCGGTGGGCGGAAGCGGCGCGATCGTGGCGCAGACGTGGTCTTTCGACGATCCCGAATCGCCCGAAGGCAGTAGCTCGACGCTTCAGAATCCGACCCACACCTACCTCATCCCGGGCAGTTACGCCGTCACGCTGTTCGTGCTCGACGCCGAAGGCCTCAGCGCCAGCGTCACCCAAACGGTGATCGTCGGCCCGGCGAGCGGCGCCGCGCAGCCCCCGGCTCCGTCAGGCTGAGAACTCGATCGTCGCGAGCACAGCGCGCAGCTCGCCCACCAGCGCCTCGCGACGGCGCTGACGCGGCTGGATCACCGCATACAGGCAGCAGGTCCGCTCGTGCTCGGTGAAGAACCGCTGCCACCCGAGCTGCCCGTGGCGGGTGACCTGCAGCTGCCTCGAATCGAACTCATGCGCCTGTGGCGACGGGCGGCGATCTCCTCAAACAGTCCTCGGCCGGGCTGGATCCTGGCGTCGCTTTGGTACTCGAGCAGCGCCGCGAACACATCGTCTGGTCGCATCCGCCCGGTTGCCGCGGCGCCGAAGTCCCCGTCGGAGGCCAGCAGCGGGAAGGTGGCGAGATGCAGCACGGGGCCCGCCTGCGTCCGCTGCCGATCCGGCCCTCCCAGCTCAGGGCAGCTCGACAGCGCAGCCCGTGGCCCTTCGATCTTCACCTGAGAACCCGGCGACCGCGACGCAGGGCGAGGATCTCGGCAGCGATGACGGCGCGCTGGGCGCGCGGCTCGAGCGCCAGCAGCCGGCGGTGGAGCGCCATCAGCGAGTCGCGATCGCGCGCGCGCCGGTCGGGCAGCAGCGTCGTCGCCTTGGTCGCGCCGAACACGGCGCTCGATCGCCGCTCCGCCGGCAGATGCTGCCCGCTGAGCAGCTCGATCGCGAACGTGGCGTAGATCGCCGCACACGCCACCAGGGTGATGAAGCCGAGCCCGAGCTGCGCGCCGAACCCGAACCCGTACACCCAGCCGCGGTAGTGCGCCATCCAGTCCTCGTTGACCTGTCGCTTGGTGAGCGGCATCCGCCGCCGCAGCGGCGTCGCCATCGATGGCCAATGCCGCCAGCAGCACCCCGAGGAGGGCGGGCGCGCGCCACTCCGACCCGGGTAGCAGCGAGCCCACCGCTCCCAGCAGCGTCCCGCCAAGCATGCCGGCCGGCGAGGGCGCCGACCGCGAATGCTGTCGCGGTCACCCGCCAGGAGGAGCCCCGGGCGCGCTCCGCGACCGGTGTCAGGCTCGCGAGCATCGACTGGCCGCATGGCGACCAGGCGGCACGGACGGCGCCGTGGATCGCGACGACACAGCCGACCAGCACGAACCAGAGCTCACTCACGATCTTCGCTCCGGAGGGGTTTGACGGGATGGGTAGAGGCTTGGATGATCGGGGCCGATGCCGGCCGCCGCGAGTGCCTGCTCGGCACGCGCGGCCCGCTGCTCGGTGCTTTGCGCCCGGTGGATCGCGTTGTCCTCCTCGACGTCGCGCAGCAGGTCGGAGATCTGCTGCCAGCTGATGGCGCTGCCGCGACCGAGGATCTCACCGGAGTCGCCGACCAGCACGAAGTGGGGCGTCGCGGGCACGGCGAAGTCCTCCCATGCCTGGGTGGACATCACAACCTCGGCGTCGGCGGGGGCAAGCTCGCGCAACCGCGCCAACCGCTCGCGGTCCGGGCTCTTGGTGAGGACCACCAGCCTGGCGTCGGCCGGCAGAGTGAGCGGCCGGTGCATTCCCGACCACGAGCGGCTCGCAGGCTGCGCATCCGCTCGAGAGGAACGCGAGCATCGTCCGCCGCGACCCGGAGGCGAGGCTCAGCTTGACCGCATCGCCCGCCAGCGTCTGGCCGGAGATGTCCCGCGCCGGCCCACTCTCCCCGGCACCCTCGACGCCAACCGACTCGCGCCCGCCGACCGCGCCGGGCGCGGGCTCCAGCCGCGAGAGCCGTCGCAGGATCTCGGCGTGACTTCGCAGCAACGCGAGGACGAACAGCAGCGCCACCGCCACCAGCAATCCCTCGACCGCAATCGCGATAGCGGCGGCGCTCACGGGCTAGACCCCACCCGCTCCGGCGAGCTGGAGCGCTTCGGCAAGGCACGGCGTGTCCTGCCGCAGACGGCGTCGTCGACGGCCAGCGAGGAGCCGCAGTTCAGTCCCCGAATCGTGCTGGGGTTCTCGCACACGACCATCCGGCACACGACCGCGGTGATGCCGGGAACCTGCGGGTTGCACTGCCCGTAGCGGAAGATGTTGCAGGCCACCCGCTGGTTCTCACAGGTGCCGTTGGCGCACTGGCAGCCCCCGGGAACTCGGTTCCCGGCAGGGCGTTGCAATCGACGTAGTAGCGGGCGCCCCGCTCGGCGCACAGCAGCCGGCCCGCGTAGTCGGTGCACATCCACCAGCCCCCCGCGAAGGTGCCCTCGGGCAGCTGTTCCGCCCCTTGTTGATCTGGCAGCAGAAGGCGGTGTAGCCGTCGGTGCACAGTCCGCCGGCGCAGTCCTCAGGTGCGATCACCGCCATCGCCGTCCCGGGATAGAGCAGGTAGCGAACCGGCGCTACCGCCAGCGCCGAGCCGACCAGCGCCACCCGTTGCAGCAGCGTCCTGCGCGACAGACGGCGCTCCAGCATCAGCGCCGAGTCGCGCACCAACGCCTCAGCTGCTCCGCCGCCGCTTCCCAGCCGGATCGTGAACGCCAGGCGCCAAGCCGCCGCGCCGGATATGGCGGCCAGCACGACCGCCGGCAGCGCGCCCGGGTCGGCGCCGGCCAGTCCGGCCAGGCTCGGCGCCCCGGCGGCGAGCACCGTCAACGCGGCCGCCGCCGACAGCGCGGTCATCGCGCCCCTTCGCCCGGGGGCAACTCCGGCGCTCGCGCGGTCGCCGAAGCAATCGCAGCCGGCCTGCCCCGTCCGCCACCGGCGGACATGGAACGCGGTGAATCCGGCGAACACCACCGCCAGCGCCGCGGCTGCCACCCGCCCAGGCGTCAGCGCTGCGCTCGCCGCGACCGCCAGCTCGCCGACCGGCAGCGGCCTGATCGACTCCGACAGCTTTGTGATCGCCGCCCACGCCAGCACCAGGGCGAGGAGCAGGACGACCACGGTTCCCGGTGCACCCATTGGCCTAGCCGCCGCCGGGCTGTGAGAGCTTTCGGCGCATCCTGCCGACGGCATCCCCGCTCACGAGCGTTGCGGCGATGAGCAGGAGCGCCCGCGGCGGAGTGGCCCTCTTGGTTTGGATGCTGTGCGGCACCTGGTCTCCTTCGGGTCCTGCCTGGCGGGTTTGCGTCCTCGTCCCGGATCAGTTCTACAGGGTGAGTTGTTTGGGCGTCGCTTCGCCTCCAAGGCCGGCAGCGCTTCTGTTTGACGGAGCCGGCGGACCCACTGGAACCTAATCAGCTTTTCGACCTCCTCGCCACGCGAGGGCGGATGCCAGCGCGGTCGAGGTGGAGCAGCCGGGCGTCCGGCTGGTAGGGCGGCGAGACCTCGAAGCGTGGCAAAGGCCGAGATCGGCGAGGCGCTGAGCCCACCGAGTGCCCGTGGCGGGCGTCACACCGTCCGCAGCGCCTCGGTCGGCGAGAGCCGCGCCGCCCGCAGCGCGGGAAGCAGGCCGGCCACCGCGCCGATCAAGAGCGCCGCACCGAGCCCGCCTGCCCAGGCGAGCGTGGGGATCACGATCGCCCAGCCCTTGGTTGAGGCGTAGATCGCCGTCGCAAGCGCGCCGGCGGCGACGCCCACAGCGCCGCCGGCGAGCGCGAGCAGGATCGCCTCGCACAGGAACTGGGTGCGGATCTGCCCGCGGGTTGCGCCGAGCGCGCGGCGCAGCCCGATCTCTGAGCGGCGTTCCAGCACGGAGATGACCATGATGTTCGCCACGCCGACCGCGCCCACCAGCAGTGCCACGGCGCCGAGCCCGAGGAAGAGGCCGTTGAAGGCGCCCTGTGCATCGGCGCGCGCTGTGAGCGCGGCCGAGGGCTGGCTGACGTCGACTTCGTTTGGTGCTTCTGGGTCCGCGGTGGCGGCGAGCACCGACTGGACGGCGGCGACCTGGCTGTTCTGGGCGCGCAGGTAGATGGTGTTCGGGTGCCCGTTGAACTGCAGGTAGCGCTCTGCCGCCCTGAAGCCGACGAGCACAGAGCTTTCGATTTCCGGCGCGAGCACCGACGGGCCTAGGATCCCGACCAGGTAGAGCCACTGGTCTGCGACCCAGATCCGCTCGCCCGGGTAGATGTGCTCGATCCCGAGGCGTTGCGCGGCCGCGAAGCCGAGCACCGCGGCCGGCTCGGCGGCGGTCGCGGCGTTCAGGTAGCGGCCCTGCACGACCTCGATGCCCAGGGTGTGCAGCAGACCAAGACTTGCCGCCTGGACGCTCAGGGCGTTGGTTTCCACGCTGGGGATCAGCGGCGAGCGGTAGACGTTGCCGTTGACCTTTCCCGTCTCGGCGACGTTTTCGACCGGGTCGATGCGGGCGATCATCGCGGGCGCGAGCAGCGGCAGCTCCGCGGTCTTGCCCGCGAAGCTCTGGCCGTTGGAGACCATCAGCAGGTTCGTCCCGAGGCTTTCGATCTCTGCAGCAGCCCGGCTTGGCTCGAGGAAGAGAGGCCGAGTACGGCCACGATCGCGGCGACGCCAATCGCAATCCCGAGCGCCGAGAGCCCGGCACGCGTGCGCCTAGTACGAAGCCCGACGCTCGCCACGCGCGCGAGATCCGACGGGTGCAGTTTCTTTGGCGAAAGGACGCCAGCCGCGCTCATGGAGACTGGCCGGGCGCGAGGTTTACGAGTGCGAAGGCCGCCGGCCTTGCGTGCCTCGCGGTCGCCTTGACGATGTAGCCGCCCCGTGTGTCGTTGGCGGTGAAGGCCGGCGCGACTGCGATCCCGCAAGCGTTGGTCTTGACCTTGACTGTATATGGGGGAGAGATGGGGGCGTGGTGGTGGGCCTGGCCGCGGGAGTGGGCCGTGAAGCGTCCGCTCGCCCCGGTGGAAGGCGCTGAGAAGGTGACGAGCGCGCCTGGGACTGGGTTTCTCTGGGCGTCGGTGACGGTGATGGCGAGCCGGAGCGGGAAGGGAGTCCCCACAGCAGCGGATTGCCTGGAGCCGACGCCCGCCGTGAGCTCGAGAGGTTCTCCTGCCGGTATGGGTGCGGACCTGGCGAGCGCTGGGCACCAGATGCCTGCCGCGATGTACGAGGTTCCGGTCTCGCCGGGCGATGCGCCCGTTGCGCCCAAGGCAAGCGCCGGAGCCCCGGCCACCATGCCGGCGAGCGCGATCTCCAAACCGGCGGCCACGATCAGCCTGAGTCCGATCGAGCGCGGATCGCGCCGCACCCACCTCATCACTGCCATCAGCGCGCTGCTCCCATTTCGGCGGTGTCGCTGACGATGCGCCCGTCGAGCACCTGTACCTGCCGTGGAAGGTGGCCGGCGAGGTCGTGGTCGTGGGTGATCACGAGGATCGTCGCGCCATCGGCATTCAGCTCCTGCAGGAGCGCCAGGATCGCAACGCCTGAGGAGCTGTCGAGGTTGCCCGTGGGCTCGTCGGCCAGCACGATCGCGGGGCGGCCAACCAGCGCGCGTGCGATCGCGACGCGCTGGCGCTCGCCGCCCGAGAGCTTGCTCGGCCGGAAATGGGCACGGTCGGCGAGCCCCACTCGGCCGAGCGTCTGGGCCGCTCGCTCGCGACGCTCGGAGACGGCGATGCCGGCGTAGAGCAGGCCTTCGGCAACGTTCTCGAGAGCTGTGGAGTGCTCGGCCAGAAAGAACTGTTGAAAGACGAACCCGATTCGCGTCGCGCGCAGCGTGGCGAGCTCGCGATCGGTGAGCCCGGCCGCGTCGAGACCCGTGATCGACACCACCCCCGAGCTCGGGCGCTCGAGCGTGCCCATCACGTGCAGCAGTGTCGTCTTACCGGAACCGGAGGGGCCCACGATCGCCACGAGCTCACCCTCTGCCACCGCGAAGCTCACCTCCCGCAGCGCATGAACCGGAGCCCCGCCCGCCCCGGCGCCGTAGACCTTGCTCACCCCGTCGAGCTCGAGCACCGGCTGGCTACCATGTCTTTGGCACCAGCACCTGCTGGCCGGCGGACACGCCCCGGCCGCTCACCTGCACGAGGCCGTCGGCGTCGTCGAAGAGGCCGAGGCTGACCGCCTCCAGGCGGTGCACGCGGCGTTCGGCGACCTCCAGGGCATAGCCGCCGCCGGCGAGCGCGAGCAGCGCGTCGATTGGCACAGCGAGCGCGTTCTGGACGCTTTCGGTAGTGATCGAGACGTTTACGGGCGCCTGGTCTAGGTGGCCCGTCGCGGCCGGGTCGGTCGGCGTGACATCGACTGCGACCGTCGGCGCGCCTTCTTCTTCGCCGCCGCCACCGCCGGGCTTGCTCGACGGCGACGTCGCGACGCTTGACACATATGTGATCCGCCCAGGCGTGGTCTGGTTGTCCGGCAGGGTGATCGTGACCGCGTCGCCGACCTTGACGCTGGCCTGCTCCGCCGCGTCGAGTGCAACCTTGACCTGGGGAGCGGTGGAGGTGATGCCGAGCACCGGACCGGGCGCGACGGCCTGGCCGACAGCCGGCATCACGCTCGTTACGCGTACCGGGCCGGGCTCGAAGACCACCGAGCCGAGCGGTAGCTCCCCGGTGGCGCTCAGCCCGTGCGCCGATTGGAACGCGCGTATCGCTGCGGCCGTGGCAGCACTGAACGTGTGGCCCGCGAGACTCTTTCCATAACCGAGCACGTCGAGGTTCGCATTCAGCTCGACGACGTCCGATCCCGCGGACATCCCCGCGGTGAACGCGCGCGTCGGGAGCGCAGAGCCGTAGAACAGCACGGCGGGCTGGTCGCCGATCTCGTAGAGGCTCTGCCCGCGCCTGATGATCTGGCCGGCGGACGGCAGCTTCGTGAACGTAGAGCTCTGCCCGTACACCGCCGCCGACAAGCGGTCGCTCGCCAGGCTGTCCTGCGCGCTCGCGAGCGACCTTTCGGCCGAGGAGACCTGTGCCTGATCCCCTTTGACCTTGATCGCTGCGCCCGCAGAGCTCTGCTCAGCCGTCGAGACCGCCTGCACGTCGCTTGCGCACAGTCCGCCCGAGGGAGAGCCGCTCGACGCGTTTTCCGCGGCGCCATCGCCGGCGCAGTCGACGGCCTCCTTCGCGCGAGCGGCCGAGACGGTCGCCTGGTCATCCAGGAGCGCTTCGTTGTCGGCTGCAAGCGACGCTCTCACCGTATTCAGCATTCCCCGCGCGTTTGCGACCGACTGCTGCGCCGCTGAGACCGCGGACGGCGCCGTCCCCGATGGCACGCGGATGCTCGATGCGCCCGCATAGCCGAGCGTGCCGCTCACCTGCGTCTCTGAAGAGAGCGACTCGCGGCCACGCTCGCAAGCGAGGTCGCGGCCCCGTTGTCGCCGACTCCACCGCCGGACCTGGGCGAGCCGCCAAAGGGATCGGTCACGACCAGGACGACAGCAGCCGCGACGAGCGCCAGCCCCGCTCCGGCGAGCACCCTTCGCCGCGCGCGACCTTGTGGCGGGTCGACCCCTGAGCGCTCGGCGGAGGATCCGGCTGCGCCGCCCGCGCGGGCGCGGACGCCGCCTCACCAGACATGGGATCGATCGTCGATGGCGCTTGTATGACGTGGGCAGTGAACGCTGTGCGGCATTCTTCCTTCAGGGTCTGATCGAGGGATGTGCGTCATCTCCCCGGATCGGGTTCTAGCAGTGGGTTGTTTCGTCGTTGTTTCGCTGCCGAGGCGCCGAGGTGGATGACGGTCTAGTGGCCGGCGGCGAGAGCGCGCCACGGCGGCCTTGGTGAGCGCGCCGTGGCTGACGCTTACGCACTTCTCAGCGGCCTGCAGCACAGCCGGCTGATGCACGTCCACCCCGGCGTTGGCGAGCATCTCGTGGGTCACCTGGCCGGTGCTCGTCGGGTCGGGGAAGCTCGGTATGCCGTGCGTGCGTATGCAGCGGGCGAAGGCGAGCAGGTCCGTGAGGCGCGAGTCCGCGCGTCGCCAGGGCGAGGCTCACGCTACCCCTCGAGCGGGCGCAGCGAACAGCGTCGCGAAAGAGCGCCTCGATCGACTCCTCATCGAGGCCCGCGCGGCGCGCCTTGACGATCCAGCCGCGCAGCTCGCGGCGCAGCGGGGCGTTGGCGGCGATCGCGGGATCGGCGAAGGAGCCGGTGATGAACGTGCCGGCGCCCTCGCCGCGACCCATCAGTGGTTGTGCAGCGGGAACCCACACGCGGCCGCCGCCCCCAGAAATGCCGGCGACTGCTGGTCGATCGTGCTGGGGAATATGAGGATCACTTCTTCGATGTCGCTGATCACGCCGGCGCCGGTTCCGGAGCCGAACGGGCTGGAGGGGACCGAGGTCCGTGGGTCGGGGAAGTCGGAGATGCCGTGGCCGCGCATGCATCGCGCGATATTCAGAAAGTGCGCGAGCGTTTGCGGGGAGGGGTTCGTCCTTGAAGGGGGACCGCCGCCCGGTATGAGACGATGGCACTTGGCCTGCGCCGCCTTGAAGGCGGGCGAGGAGATCGTCTGAGTGCCTGCGTGAAAGAGAAAGCCACCGCCGGGCTTCGGATCTGGGAAGTTGGGCACGCCGCTTGCGCGCATGCACTTGGCAAACGCGAGCGCTGCCGAATCGAGGGCGCTTTGCGTGGAGGCGCCTGAGCTGGCCGCGCCGCTCCCGGCCGCGGCGGTTGACGTCGAGGTGCTCGTGCTGTCGATCCGTGCCACGGTCGGGCTTTGAGAGCTTCCCCCGCATCCTCCGACCAGCAGCGCGCTCAGGATCGCTGCAGTTGTGAGCACCCACGCTCGCGGCGGGGCGAGCCTCTCGCCATGGACGCTGTAAGGCATGTGGTCTCCTTCGGTCTGCTCCGGGTTCGTGCCCCCCAGATCGGTTCTACGTGGTCGCCTGTTTCGTCCTTGTTTCGCCCTCGAAGGCGGCAGCGGTCTGCGTGCCGCAGCCGGGTGAAACGCCGCCGAAACATCGCGTCGCTACGTTGGTCACGACAAAGGAGCAGAGATGCGGGTGCTTGTGATCGAGGATGACGAGGAGCTGGCCGCAACGGTCGCCGCGGGCCTTCGCCACGCGCACATGGCGGTGGATGTCGCACTCGACGGCCAGGCCGGTCTGACGCGCGCGCTTCTCAACAACTACGACGTGATCGTGCTCGACCGCGACCTTCCCACCCTCCACGGCGATGAGGTGTGCGCGAAGCTGGTCGCCGCCGGCGGGCGCAGCCGGGTGCTGATGCTGACTGGCGCGGCGGCGAGCGACGATCTGGTCGATGGGCTTGGGCTCGGCGCGGACGACTACCTTGGAAAGCCCTTCGACTTCCCCGTGCTGGTGGCGCGCATCGGCGCCCTGGCCCGCCGCGCGCAGCCGAGCGTCCCGCCGGTGCTAGAGCACGGCGACGTCGTGCTCGATGCAGCCAGGCGCTGCGCGCAGCGCTCTGGCCAGGATCTCGAGCTCACGCCCAAGGAGTTCGGGGTGCTGGAGCTGCTTCTGGCCGCCCAGGGCAGGGTTGTCTCGGCCGAGGAGCTGCTCGAACGTGTGTGGGACGAGAACGCCGACCCATTCACAGGGGCCGTGAGGATCACAATCAGCCGGCTGCGCGCCAAGCTCGGCGATCCGCCCGTGATCGAGACCATCGCCAAGGCCGGCTACCGCGTCGAGGGCCGGTGATGGGCCTCGGGGGCCTGCGACTCCCACCGCCCGCCTGGCTGCGATTGCCTCGTCGCACCGCGCGGTTGCGTCTCACCGCGCTCTACGGCGGCCTCTTCCTGCTCTCCGGGCTCGCGCTGGTCGCGATCACCTACGTCCTCTTCGAGCGCGCGACCGAATACAAAGCGCCACACCTGCCGCAGATCCCGCACACTTCCGCGATCGAGCATCTCCGGCTTCCGGTTGCGCCCGGGCCGGGTCTGCCGCTCGGCCAGTCCCAGTCGTTCGTGCAGCATCCGCATGGGCTGGCAAAGGCTCAGCAGGAGCTGGGAGTGGCTCAGCAGTACCTGGAAAAGGCTCGCCCGCGGCTCCTGACGTCTTTGCCGGCTGGGCTTCGAGGGGTCCAGCGGCAGCTCTCGCAGGCGAAGCATCAGCTTGCGCAAGGCCAGCATCAGCTGGCGGACGCTGCGCATCAGCTGGCGCAGGTGGGGCCCGTCCAGGCCGCGCAGCGTGCGGCGGACTCCCACCAGCTTCTGGTCAACTCGGCAATCGCCCTGGCGATCGTGGCCGTGCTCGCCCTGCTGGCCGGCTGGCTGATTGCCGGCAGGATGCTCCTGCCCATCCGGACCATCACCCGCACGGCCCGACGGATCTCCTCCACGAGCCTCCACGAGCGCCTGGCGCTCGAGGGCCCGCAGGACGAGCTCAAGGAACTCGGGGACACGCTCGACGACCTATTTGGGAGGCTCGACGCTGCATTTGAAGCGCAACGCCAGTTCGTCGCCAACGCTTCGCACGAGCTGCGCGCGCCGCTGACCCGCCAGCGAGCGCTGATCCAGGTCGCGCTCGCCGACCCCGACGCGGACTCCGGCTCGTTGCGCGCAGCGCACGAGCGCGTACTCGCCTCCGAGCATCACCTGGAGCAGATGATCGACGCGCTGCTCACGCTCACGCGCGGCCAGGCCGGGCTGCAGCGCCGCGAGCCCCTCGATCTTGCCGCTCTCGCATCCAAGGCCCTGCTCGCGCGCGAATCAGAAGCCGCCGATCGCGGCCTCGAGGTTCGCGCAACCCTGGCAACAGCGCCGGCCGTGGGCGATCCACGGCTCCTCGAGCGCCTGATCGCGAACCTGCTCGACAACGCGATCCGCCACAACATCCTCCAGGGATACGTCGAGATCACGACCGGCACCCGTTACCAGCGCGCTCTTCTCACGGTCGCAAACAGCGGTCCCGAGATTCCTCTCGAGGACGTGCCGCGCCTCATGGAACCGTTCCAGCGTCTCCACGGAGCCCGCACCGACCACGCCGGCGGGAACGGACTCGGCCTCGCGATCATCGACGCGATCGCCGCCGCCCACCGGGCCACGCTGACTGCCGAGCCGCGCCCGGGCGGCGGGCTGATCGTCGAGGTCCTCTTCCCAGTCGTGTCGCTCGACGACACGACCGCTCAGCCGCCTGTGATGGAGGCCTCCGGGGGTGTTCAGGGTAGCGTTTGACGCACGTGATGGGTTGGGTTGGGCGTCCTCCATCACGACGACCACTCGAACTCCTTGGCGTTCCCGCGCTCTGGCTGGGCGACCCGAACGGTTGATCTCAGCGGCCGATGCAAGACCGCCGCGCGCACGCCGAAGCGCAGCACGCTCTTGGCTGGTCGCACCTGCGAACGAAACTGCGGGCACAACGACAATGCACCGCCAAGGAGGCGGACGAGGATATGCCGCATACGGGAGCAGTCAACGTCAACCAGGCACGCACCGGAGGCTACTCCGCACCTGCGCTTCCTCAAGGCCGCAGCAGGCATGACTGGGCTGGCACACTCCCTGGTGTGCTCACGCTCTTCGGTGCCTGCGCCGTCACGTTCATGGTCCTGATGTATGCGCTCGAACGACGGGGCCGGGGCTTCATTCTCGCCTTCGCCTGCGGCTGCGCCCTCTCGAGCCTCTACGGCTTCCTCGCTGGCACCTGGCCCTTTGGCGCGGTCGAGGCGATCTGGGCCGTGATCGCGTTGAGGCGCTACGGATCGAGGTCAACGACGCCCACTCGCTCTACGGAGACCTGACTGTGTCCTCCGCCACCTATGAGCTCCTCGGGGGCGACCTCGTGCTCGCCGGAGCGGTCGGTTTCGCAGGCAACCGGCTCGCGGCGCTCGTACGCAGCCGTGCCGGCCACCGGCTGGAGAGCCCCGCGCTGATCGCAGACGGCGATCACGCACGCGCCGACGCATACGTCTCGCTTGCCGTCATCGCGAGTGCCGCCGCGATCGCCGCGCGCGCTCCGATCCTCGACCCCATCATCGGTCTCGGAATGACCGTCGTGATCCTGCGCATCACCCGCGAGAGCTGGCGCACGGTGCGCGGGCACGCCCACAGCGATTAGGGCTGGTGGGTCTGCCGCAAACGTCTCCTTGGTCGTGCGCACAGCACGCGCTCGCGCCGGTGCTCCTCTTGGAGGTCACGGAGGCGGGCCTGCAGGAGGTTCTCCGTCGTGATGAGGCCGAGCAGGCGGCCGGGCGCTCCGTGCTCGAGCACCGGCGCGCTGCTCAGGGAGTGCTCGGCGAAGCGCTGTGCGACCTCGCGTAGCGTGTCCCGGGGATGCACCGTCACTGGGCTGCGGAGCAATGCGTCGCTGTCGATGGCAGTGAGGTCCTGGCTCATGACCTCCTCGACGAGCAGCGCCTCCAGCGGATCCACGGAGTACTCGCGGGTGAGGTGAAGGCCGCGCCGGGCGATCTTCTCGGTGAGCACGGAGCGGCGCAGCGTCAGCGCTGAGAGCGTGTATGCGCTGCTCGCTGCGAGCAGGAGGGGCAGTACGAGCGGCCAGGCGTGCGTGAGCTCGAGCGGAAACACGACGCCTGTCAGCGGCGAGCGCATGACTCCGCCGAGCACGCTGGCGAGTCCGACGAGCGCCCAGAACCCCGGCGTGACACCCGGGAGGATCGTTCCCTCCAGCGCTCCGAACGCCGCACCGATCATGAACATCGGGGCGAGCACCCCGCCGGATGTTCCAGAGCCGAGCGAGAGCCCCCAGATCAAAGTCTTTATGACCAAGATGCCGATTATCAGCGACATCGTGGCGTGCCCCTGCAGCAGTTCGCGGATCACGTCGTAGCCCACGCCGAGCGCGCGCGGCTCGATCAGGCCGCCCACCCCGATCACCAGCCCGCCGATCGCCGGCCACCACATCCAATGGACCGCAAGGCGCGCGAACGTGTCCTCGGAGAAGTACACGAGCGTCGTCGCGGCGATGGCCAGGACCCCGCCGCTCAGACCCGCGAGCACGCACAGCAGCTCGATGCTGGCGCCGATGTGCGGTGCGCCCACGCTCAGCCCGAAAACAGGTCCTGCACCGAGCAGCGACCAGCGCAGCACCGTGCTCGTGCCCACCGCCGCAACCACCGGGATGAAGCTCCGCGGGCGCCACTCGAAGAGCAGCAGCTCGACCGCGAGCACCACAGAGGCAAGCGGCGCGTTGAACGTCGCGGCCATCCCGCCCGCGGCGCCCGCGACGAGCAGCGTCTTGCGTTCGTCGGCGCTCGTGTGCAGGAGTTGCGCGAGGATCGACCCGACGGCGCCGCCGGTCATGATGATCGGCCCCTCGGCGCCGAAGGGCCCACCGGTGCCGATGCTCACCGCCGCCGAGATCGGCTTCAGCAGAGCAACGCGCGGCTGCACGCGGCTCTCGCGCGTGAGGATCGCCTCGATCGCCTCCGGCATCCCGTGGCCGCGGATGCGCTCTGAGCCATAGCGCGCCATCAGCCCCACCACGAGGCCGCCTGCGACCGGCGCTAGCAGGATCAGCAGTGGAGAATGATGGCCGGCTCCGGGCGCAACCAGCGACGTGTCGAGTCGTCCGTAGAAGACGAGATTGGTGATCAGCCCGATGAGCCGCAGGAGCGCGAGTGCGCACACCGCGCTTGCCGCGCCGAGCGGCACCGCGAGCATGCACAGCCGCAGCACCCCGGCATCCAGCGTGAAATCGCCGAGGTGCGAGACGCGCTCGCGCTCGCTCACCGTTTCTCCACGCGCGCGGCAGCGGCCGTCGCGGCGGGCAGATCACCCGACTCGGCGATCGTCTGCCAAAGCGCCTGCATCGCAGGGGCAAGCTCTGCGATCTCTCGCAGATGGACGAGGGTCAGACCTCGCAGCGCCTTCCTGCCGCGATCGGTGAGCCGCACGCGCACGAGCGATTGGCGGGCTGGATCGCGCCGGCGCCTCACCAGGCCTGCGCTTTGCGCGCGATCCACGAGGCCGACCACGCTGTGGTGACGCAGCACGAGCGCCTCAGACAGCTCGCCGATGGAAGGCCCGCCGCGTGCGCTGCTGCCGCGCACCGCGAGCAGAAGCTGGTGCTGCGCCGGGGTCAGATCATGCTCCGCCGCCTGCTCTTCGCTCCAGTGCAGAAAGCGGCGCAGGCCGGTGCGCAACTGAAGCAGCTGGGCGTATTGCTCATCGGTCAGATCGTCTTCCACATGGCCAATATATCGCTATGCGATATCGGAGTGCGATATCAGGGGGACCGTCGCGATCGCCGATTCCCCGGGTACACCGAGACCAAGAGGATCGTGGGCCCGCAGGCGCAGGGCTCTCAGGCCTCAAGGAATATGACCTCGACGGCCATCGTGTGGTAAGTGGCGAGCGCTCGCCGGTCGGCGCTCAGGATCTCTCCTCCGTGTTGGGCGACGGTCGCGGCGATCAGGGCGTCGTAGAGGGCGCCGCCGCGTACCCCTGCCTCGACGGCCTTTCGCAGTGCATCGCGCATGTCGTTGGCTTGCATTGAGAGCCACGGCGCTGAGAAGCCACGCTCGAGTGCCTCCAGGACGACAGCCGGCGCTATGCGGCGCCCCTGGGGCATCCGGCTGAGCGCCGAGGTGGTCTCGAAGGCAACGTGGGCGGGAAGCCGGACCTCTGCTTCGGCGATCGCGGCGCGTGCTGACTCGTGCGCTTCGTGCCATGGCGCGAGCGCCGCGATCACAACGCTGGAATCCGGTGCGATCACCGCCGCATGTGCTCGATGGCCGTGCGAGTCTCCTCGACGCTCATCGGTTGCATCGGCTGGTCGGTCACGATCACGGGGAAGCCGTCCTGCTCCTCTACGCGGGCGGACACGTCGGCAATCGTCAACTCGATCCTGCCATCGGTGGCGGTGAGCTCCAAGTCTGTTGGGCCAACGACTCCCAGCTCTTCCCGGAGCGTCTTTGGGATCACAAGCCGACCGACCCCATCAATGGCTACACGCATGCCATCAGATTACCAATTTACTTTGTCGGTCTGGTCTTTTGCGGGCTACGCCTGTGGCCCAGGTGCCATAGGGTTCTGTCTCGTGCCCGCGGCGGCCCAGCCCAAGGCGCCCTGACCCCCGGAGGAGATGCGATGAGAGTCTTTGCAAACCTTGACGAGCTGCGGGCCGCGACCGGCGAGGTGCTCGGCCCCAGCGACTGGGTCACCGTGGACCAGGCCCAGATCGACGCCTTCGCAGATGCGACCGGCGATCACCAGTGGATACACGTCGACCCGCAGCGCGCCGCCTCGGGCCCATTCGGGACGACGATTGCGCACGGGTTTCTCACCCTCTCGCTGATGCCCGTGTTGCTCGAGAGCCTCTACAAGGTGCAGGGCGTGCGGATGGGCGTCAACTATGGCCTGAACCGCGTGCGCTTCCCCGCGCCCGTGCTCGTCGACTCGCGCCTGCGTGCCAACGCCGAGGTCGCCGAGGTCAGCGACATCGAGGGTGGCGGGCAGCTCGTGCTCAGAGCGACGATCGAGCGTGAGGGCAGCGAGAAGCCCGTCTGTGTGGCCGAGTTCGTGGTTCGCCTCTACTTCTGAGTGCGCGCGTCGGATCAGGCAAAGCGGCTCAGCCGCTCGCACTCGCTCCAAAGCTGCGCCCGCTCGGCAGGTGTCTCCCGCGTCCAGCGCACCCGATGGGTCGGGCGCCGGCGCCGGTCGTGCCAGAAGCCGCCGGAGTCGGTCAGCTCCTGCGGCACGGCGCCGAGCCAAAGGATCGTGTCGGCGCCGGCGGCGGGCGTGCGCAGCAGCGGCTTGGCGAGCGCATGGAAGCGTGGCAGCGAGGTGCGAAGGCCGGGCGTGTCGACCCAGCCCGGGTGCATCGCATAGACCGCGACGCCTGTGTCCCGCAGCCGCTTCGCCCACATCTCGGTGAGCACGACCTGAGCGCGCTTGCTGCGCGCGTAGGCTCTCGCGCCGTCGAAGTCCTCATGGGACATCTGCAGATCATCTGCATGCAGTCGCTGCGTGTACATGCCGCCGGAGGAGACGTTGATCACCCGCGCTGGCGCGCTCTGGCCAAGCAGGTCGGCCAGGAGCTTGGTCAACGCAAACGGGCCGAGCACGTTGGTCGCGAAGGTCAGCTCGATGCCGTCTCGAGAGAGCATGCGCTCCCGGGTGAGCACCGCCGCGCCGTTGACGAGCACGTGGAGCGGCGCGGGTTCGGCGGTGAGGCGCCTGGCGAGCGCCCGCACCGCGCCGAGGTCGCTGAGGTCGCAGATGAGCGTGTCGACATCGTCACTGCCCGTCCGCTGGACCGTCTGAGTGTGCGCGCGCTCGCCCCGCTCGGCGCTGCGCAGGACCATGCGCACACGCGCGCCAAGACGCGCGAAGCCTTCGGCCGCCGCGAGGCCGATCCCCGAGCCGGCACCCGTTATCAGCACTACCTTTCCATCCATCCTCGGTAGCCCGGCTGGCCAGCCGGAGCTTCGGAGGCGATAGCCGATGTTCGCGTAGCCAGGCAGCACAGCGCGGTCGAGCGCCGTGTCGAGGAGCCCGCTGCTCATCGGCCGCTTGCCACGCCGGGCGGCCGATGCGGGTGCACCCGGGTGCCGGCGAGCTTCAGGCCGGCCGCGTGCGCATAGATCAATGTGAGCACGCGGGCCGCGGCCAGCGGGTTTCGCACGCTGAGCCTCCGCGCGAGGGCGGGCGTGAGCTCGCGGCGGGTGAGGGAGAGGGTCGCGTCGAAGACTCCGGCACCCTCGCGGCGGCTCTCGATGTGGACCGAGAGGGTCTGGCCGGGCACGCTCGCCCGCGCGCGGTAGGTGTGGTCCATCGCCATGAACGGCGAGACGTGGAGCTGCTTCGGGAAGCTCGCTTCGACGGAACGCCCGTCCTCGCTGTGAGAATGCAGCACATACGCGCGGCGCTCGCGCCACGGGGTGTTGGTGACCTCGGCGAGGATCGCCTGCACCCCCGATCGGTCCTCGCTCACGCAGTAGTAGAAGCTCACCGGGTTGAAGCAGAGCGCGAAGGAGCGAAGCTGGGTGAGCAGCCTGATCGGCCCGTATGGACGCAGACCGCTCTGTGCCTGCACGGTGTCCCTGACCGCCGCGGCCAGAGGAGCGCCTGGATCGCCGTGATAGTCGCGCCGGCGAAAGCGCAGCGGACCCGTGCTCCTCCGCAGGAGCCGGCCGTCGAGCAGCCCCGGCAGCTCCTCCAGGTCGAGGTAGGCAAGCGAGATCGAGTGGGTGAACTCGCGGCGCGGTGAGGCCCGGCGATGGCGGATCGTGCCCTCATAGATGCAGCTTGCGCTCACAATCGGCCCCCGAATCGCCTTGCCACCCGCAGCGCGCTTGCCACCCCGTCCTCGTGGAAGCCAAAGCCCCAGTAGGCGCCGCAATAGCTCGTGCGGTTGGTTCCGCTGATCTCCTGGCAGCGCTGCTGGGCCCGCACGCCCTCGCTGGTGAACACCGGATGCGCGTAGGGGATCCTGCGAATCACCTTCTCGGGGTCGATCGCCTCGCTGCGGTTGAGCGTGACGCACAGCTCGGTGTCGGTCCTCAGCGACTGGAGTCGGTTCATGTGGTAGGTGACGGTGCTGCGGCCGCTCGGATGCTCGAGCAGGTGGTAGTTCCAGCTCGCCCATGCGCGCCTTCGCCTGGGCAGCATGCTCGCGTCGGTGTGCAATACGGCCTCGTTTGCCTGGTAGGGGATCGCGCCCAGGATCTCGCGCTCGCGCTCGCTTGCGTCGCCGAGCAGTGCGAGCGCCTGGTCTGAGTGGGTGGCGAGCACCACCTCCTCGAAGCGCTCGGGCTCGCACCCGCGCGCGCTCAGGAGCACGTGGTCGGGATGGCGGCTTATTTGTTGCACCGGCGTTGCGAGGCGCACGCGCGGCGCGAGCGGGCGCATCGAGCACGTCGACATAGCGCGCCGAGCCGCCGCGGATCGCCCGCCAGTGAGGCCGCCCGCGGAATGAGAGCATCCCGTGGTTCTCGAAGAACTCTGCCAGGAAGCGCGCCGGGAAGTTCCAGCGCTGGTCGGGGTCCGCCGACCACACCGCGGAGACCTGCGGCACGATCAGGCGCTCGACGAACTCGCGCGAGAAACGGTGGTGCTGCAGCCACTCTCCGAGGCTCGTGTCGTGCTCGCGTTCTTCGATCAGGGCCCGCGCATGCCGGTTGAAGCGCGCGAGGTCGGAGACCATGCGGTGAAACCAGGGCGTGACCAGATGCGAGCGCTTGGCGAACAGGCCGTTGGGGGAGGTGCTCGAGTACTCGAAGTCCCCGCGGACATCGCTCACGCTGAAGCTCATGCTCGACGGCTGCCAGGCGACGCCGAGGTGTTGCAGCAGCCGCTCGAAGTGCGGGTAGTTGCGGTCATTGAAGACGATGAAACCGGTGTCCACGTGCAGCGTCTCGTTTGCAGTGTCGACCCGCACGGTGTTGGTGTGGCCGCCGGCGTACTCGCCCGCCTCGAAGACCGTGACCTCGTGATGCTCGTGGAGCAGATAGGCGACCACCAGACCGGAGACGCCTGCGCCGACGATTGCGATCCTCATCGTGGGCGGCGGTGTCGAAGGTGGGAGATCATCGGATGGTCTGCGGGGCGGTCCCGAGAAGTGATGCGAGCAGAGCTTGCAAACGGATCACAGGCGTTCGACTCCGGAGGGCTCGCCAGCTCTGGACGCTTGTTCGATGCTCCCCAGGGAGAGCTACGGCTTGGCTCCAAAGCATCCGAGAGCGTTAGTGCATACGCGAGTGCGTATGTCCCTCGAGAACTGGAGCGACGCTTGGACATGGCCCCTGGAGTGTGGGGCAAGGCAGCGCGATGAGCATGACGACGCCCAGAACAGCTCACACATCCGGCGATGCCCCGCTCGGCCCCGCTCCGTTCATGATCCTCGCCAGAGAGCATGATGAGGCAACGAGTGTGGTCATGGTCGAGGGGGAGCTCGACCTCTCCTCTGCGCCGCGCCTGAAGTGGATGCTGATGGACGCTCTGGAGGCTGGCCGCAGCCGGCTCGTGGTCGATCTCACAGACGTGAGCTTCATGGACTCCACCGGCCTTGGTGTGTTGATCGGCGTGAACAAGCGGCTCGCACAGAGCGCACGGCTTCTGATCGTCTGCCCTCCCGGGGTCGTCCGCCAGGTCTTCGAGTTCTCTGGCACAGACGGAGCGTTTGCGATGTTCTCGACGCTCGAGGCGGCGATCGCGCATCTGGACGAGCGCGCGCCACAGGTCGGCTGAGCGGGCACACCGCCGATGAGCGGGCAGGCAGCGCAGCCTTCACGGATCGGGCGCAAAGGACTCAGGATCGCGCCTGCCGTCACGATCTGCTGCGCGATATTGCTCTTGCCTGCAACTGCGACCGCCGCACCCAGCCAAAGCGATCCTGGCGGGCTGCCGGGCCTGTTGGCGGCCCTGCTGGGGCACGGCGGCGGTCACGGGCGCCCGGGTGGCCCTGAAGCGCCGAGCCAGCCCGAAGGCGCCGCCGCTCCGGCGTTCGGCGGCGGGCCGCAGGCCCACTCGCAGGGCGAAGCCTCGGGCGTCCCTCAGCCGGGACGCTGGGGACCGCACGGCGGTGGCGGGCACGAAGGCGGCGAGCAGGGCGGCGGCCAGCCCGGCGCCTCTCCCGAAGCTCAGGGCGGCACCGAAGAACATGGCTGGCGTGTAGAGCACGGCGGCGGTGGGGCGGGCAGCGGGGAAGGCGACGCTGGGATTGCAGGCGATCGCGGTCATGGTGGTGGTCGCGGAGGCAGCCAGGCTCAGGCTGGCGGCGCTCAGCCGGCATCCTCCAAGCCGGCAGGCGAAGCGGCACAGAGCCAGACGGCTGCTGCGCAATCGCCAGCCCCTCAGCAGGCCGCGAGCGCGAGCATCTCTTCAGGATCGCCGTCCGGCGCGGCGACCTCGGCCGCCCCCGCGGCGACGAACGCATCTGCGACGCCGAGCTCGAAGCGTGGCGCCGTCGTGCGCCCGGCGTCTCACTCGAAGAAGGCTCGCAGCCATCATCAGTCGGGCAAGGCTCGCACGCGGGCGTCTCGGCGGATCTCTGGCAAGAGATATCGGACAGGGACGAGCGCCACGGGCCTGCCGGCCAAAGCCCGTGTGTCCGGCTCCTCGGGGTCACACCGGCCGACCACGGCCCACCATTCCGCTCAGAAGGCAAGGAGCGGCTCTACAAGCCATCTGCCGCCTGTCGTGCAGACGGTCACGCGGATCGTCTCGGTCGTGCCGCTGCCGTTGCGGAGTCCTGATCGCCGCACTGGTGGTGGCGGCGCTTGCGTTCGCGGCGCGCTCACGCATCGCCGCTGCTCGAGCCAAGCGGCTGGAGAAGCAGCGCAGCGAGTTGCTCCAGGACGTAGGGCTGCTCCAGGCTGCACTCCTTCCGGGCTCGCCCGAGCGTCTCGGTCCCATCGGCGCCTCGACCGCCTATCGCCCGGCCAGCGGTCCAGCGGCGGGCGGCGACTTCTATGACCTCTTCGCGCTAGAAGACGGACGTCTTGCGGTGATCGTTGGCGACATCTCGGGTCACGGCAGGCAGGCGCTGCCACATACCGCGCTCACGCGCTTCATGCTGCGCGCCTACTTGGAGGCTGGCTTCTCGCCGCGCGAGGCGCTGCAGACCGCGGGCGCGGCGCTCGCGCGCCAGCTCGGCGACTCGTTCGCCACGGTCGCCCTCTGCGACCTATCAGCCCCGCGAGCGGATCCCTCACCTACGCCTGTGCCGGCCATCCGCCGCCGCTAGTGCTCGCCAGTGTGCCGTTTGTCCCGGTGAGTGCCGCCGCGGCGCCGCCGATCGGCGCCGGCATGCAGACAGGCACGCGCCAGACCGTCCTCTCCCTGCCCGGCGCCGCCCAAGTATGCCTGTACACGGATGGCATCACCGAGGCCAGGGTGGGCTCACAGCTCTACGGCACAGAGCGCTTGGCGCACACCCTGGAGCAGCTCGGGTCGCAGGCGAGCGCCTCGGCGCTGCTCGATCGCGTGGCTCGGCAGACCGACGCCCAGCCAGACGACATGGCGGCGTGCCTGCTGGCGATCGCAGGCGGCGAGAGGGCTCCATGTGTCCTCAGCGAGGAGCTGACTCTGTCTGCCGACCAGGTTGGCAGCGCTCGCACAGAGAAGTTCCTGCTGGCCTGCGGGGTGGTCCCGGCGCAGGTCCAGGAGATCCTCCTCGCCGCCGGCAGGCAGGCGATGCGCAGCGGCGGTGCCATGCTCGAAGTGCGGCCGGCAAGCGGCGGCGAGCCGGCGCGCGTGAGCGTGCAGCCGGACAACGTCGCCCCGATTCACAGCGTGAAGATCAGGCGGGAGATGGCTGGCGCGCGATGATGCGAGCCTCGCAAGCCCTTGCTCCGGACGCCGCAATGGCGCTTGGCATCGCCTCGACCGCGATGCCTTTCGCGCGCACGCCGGAGGCGATCCTCGAGCGATGGCTGCGAATCCTGCGCCTGAGCGGAGACGCTGGTGTGGCGCTTCAGGCGCTCGGGGTGGGCGAGGGCCGCGTCGAGGTGCCGACCGCAGATCACGAGCGCCGGGAGTCCCTCAGCGCAGGTGAACGCCTCCGCGGGTGCCGCCGAGACCTATGCCGTGCAGCAGGTGGCTGAGCGGGCACGCGAGATCGCGTGCGAGCTGGGCAGCGAGCTGATCACGACCAAGCACCTGCTGCTGGCGCTGATGCGCCTCTACGGGGCCCAGTTCGACCGCGTGCTGCTCGCTCACGGCTGCGACCGCAACGAGCTGATCGAGCGGCTCGGCGTCAGCTTCGCGTCCTGCTGAGCGGCGCAAGGCTCGAGGCTCCGGCCGCCACGGCGCCCGGAGCCCGTCCCGCGGATTCGCTCAGCTGGTCTGCACGACCATCAGGCTGTTGCCCTCCGGGTCGCGGAACCAGAACATCGGTGGCACGGGGTCACCCATCCGGGCGACCTCCTCGTCGACATCGACGCCGCGCTGCTTGAGCTCGGCGTAGGAAGCGTCGACGTCGTCGGTCTGCAGCGCGATGCCCGTCATCATGCCTCCAGTCGACATCCCCGGCCCGGGAGGTGCGAGCGCGATCGTCGTGACGGCGTCCCCGGGGTGCGACTTCCACCCAGCGATAGCCGTTGCCGAAGGGGGTGTCGCTGCGCTTCTCGAAGCCGAGCGAGTCGACGTAGAACTCGATCATGCGGTCCTGGTCTGAGACGGGCACGCAGATCGTGCCGATCTTCCCGATGCGGGTGGCGGTCATGCTCACGAGATCCTCCTTGGCTTGGGGTTGTGTCCAATGAGACTGCCATAGGGGCCGAGAGTCATCGGTGAAGATCCCCCTATCGGGGGAGGCAGCGCCGCATGCGCCGGCCGGTACGGAGCGGATCTTCGTTGCTGCAGTCCGGCTAGTGGCCCCAGCCGTGGCCACCGAAGCCCCACGGGGCCTGCGTGCCGGTGCCCGGCGTGAAGGACACGCCGCGCAGGACTTCACCGGCGCCCGCGGTGCGGAGCGTGTGGAAGCCCTCCCACGGCGCCGGCGTGCTCGCCGAGATCGGATCGGTGATCGCCACGAGCTTGTTGGGGTCGGCGCCTTCATCGCCGTCGCCGCTGACGGTCGAGGTCAGTGCCCAGATCGTCACGGTGCCGTTGCGGTTCACGTGACCGGTGATGTTGCGCAGGCCGTCGGCGGCCGGCGCCCACGGCAGTTTGGTCACGGGGTTTTCGCCGCTCGGGTAGCCCGGAACGGTGTAGGGCGTGCCGAGGCCAAGGCCGCTCTGCAGCGTGTAGGCGAGTTTCCATTCGCCTGCCGCCGAGTCGAAGACCCACTTCTGCAGGCCGGCGGTCGGCTGGGATGCGGCCTTGGTGTACTGGCCGGTGCTGCTGGAGTATTCGTCTTCGCCGTTGCCCTCGTCGGCCACGTAGGCGGTGTCCGGGTTGGCGAACCAGATTCCGAAGGGATGCCAGGCTTCTGATTTCGGTTCGGCCGGGAAGCCCTTGAGGATGCACATGTTGTCGGGCTTCAGTTCTTCCTTCTTGGCCTTCAGGTCTTCGGCGACGGGGGTGATACCGCTCCTCGGCAGCTTCGCTCCCGGCTGCGGCAGGCCGACGCCGCCCGTCGGGCACGCCTTGCCGGTGCTGTCCACGAAATAGACCGTGTCCACGCCGTTGCTGCCGCTGCCCTTCGTGAAGTAGACGACGTTGTTCGAGATCGTCAGGCCGCGGTAGTTGTTGTCCTTGCTTGGCTTGTCCGCCTTGTCGCCGAGCTGGGTGATGTTGAAGCTGCCAAGCGGAACCGGCGCGCTGGGGGTCTGCTTGGACTCGGGCAGCAGGGAGGGCGTCACGAGCTGGGCGCCGCCGCCGGTGATGACGCCTTCGGCGATCGGCTTTGAGCCGTTGCCGGCGTTGCCGGCGGTGTAGAGGAGGTCATTGCCTTCCTCTTCGTTGAGGATCGCGGCGCGTCCGTTGTTGCCGCTGTAGGCATTCGTCTCGGTGAAGTGGAAGTGGCCCTCGCCGTCAACCTGTGCGACGACACGGGGGGCGATGACCGGGTCGGGGTTGGTCGAATCGACGACTCCG
Organism: uncultured Actinomycetota bacterium; assembly: GCA_963757925.1. Taxonomy (GTDB): domain Bacteria; phylum Actinomycetota; class Thermoleophilia; order Solirubrobacterales; family Solirubrobacteraceae; genus Palsa-744. The sequence continues at coordinate 377,698 of CAVWTE010000009.1, read as the reverse complement.
GGCGTGTTGCCGTTGGAAGCGTCGAGTGCGTCCACCGGCGAGAGGTAGCCCATGAAGGTTACGTACCTGCCCCCCGTTGAGAGGTTGAGCGCCAATTCGGACTTCGAGGAGAAGCTCGTGACCATCTGGTCGTCCTGCGCGGAGATGCCGTGCTCGGTGCTGTTTGGCACCTCGAGCGAGTCGATGGTGTGGCCCCAGGGCGTGATCTGGTCGAGGAAGATCGGCGAGGTGACCCCGAAGTCCGCATCGACGGCGTCGTTATCCCACACTTCCGGATAGTTGCCCGAGGCGTTGGCTGTGAAGCATTCCAAGCTGCAGCCCGGCGCGAGCTGCGTGACACCGGCGATCAGGCTGGTGTCGGGCTTGTAGACGCTGCGGCTGAGCAGCAGGTTCCCCGGCTCGAAGAAGGAGCGGGATCCGTAGCCGTGGAAGTCGTGCCCGTAGCCGTCGTGGCCGTCATGAGCAGAGGCCGGCACTGCGGCGAAGGCCGAGAGCGCGGCTGCTGCGACGGTCGACAGCGCGAGCCTTTGGGCGCGTGAGGCCCTGGCTTGCCAGGTGAGTGCCATCGATGTCTCCGTTTCGTTGTGTTTAGCGTCCCTGCGAGAAGCGCCGGAAACGTATGACGGCTGAGCCGCATGTTTGTGACAAAAGGGTGACCCGGTGTAGCCGGCTGATGATCGTTGCGCAGGCAATGATCATCGAGCCGCGGCGGCGTTGGGTGGGTGCGTGGGGGCGGGTGCGGCGCGACCATCTCGCCAGCGTCGAGGAGTGCGAACAGTACAAGCCATTGCGCAGCCCGCCGCGATCTGCTCGCTTGTTAGCATCCCCTCCCGATGCCTGAACCAATCAGGCGAGGCCAGCGCTACATGCCCGGATTGGACGGCCTGCGAGCGATCGCGGTGCTGGCCGTCATCGCCTATCACCTGGGCTTCTCATGGGCCTCGGGAGGCCTGCTTGGCGTGGGCGTCTTCTTCACGCTGAGCGGCTATCTGATCACCGACCTGCTGCTGGCCGCGCAGCAGCGCGGCGGGATCAGGCTCGGCGAGTTCTGGCTTGGCCGGGCCAGGCGGCTGCTGCCGGCGCTTTTCTCGATGCTCGCCGTGGTTGTGGCGTGGGTGGTGCTCTTCGGCCCCTCCCAGCCGCCGCAGTTCCGCGAAGCCGTGGGCGCGGCGGCGCTCTATGTGGCCAACTGGCAGCTGGTCTTCCAGCACGTCTCATACTTCGCGCAGTTCGGTCCGCCCTCGCCGCTTGGCCATCTCTGGTCGCTGGGCGTCGAGGAGCAGTTCTACATCCTCTGGCCTCTGCTTCTGATGGCTGGCATGCGCCTGGTGCGCGAGCGCACCTCCGTCTCAGGGGTGCGGCCGCGCCTTGCGGCCCTGACGCTGCTGCTCGCCGCCGGCTCGGCGCTGGAGATGGCGCTGCTCTACCACCCGAGCCTCGACCCCTCCCGCGTCTACTACGGCACCGACACGCGTGCCTTCGAGCTGCTGGCGGGGGCCGTGCTTGCGATGGTGTGGCCAAGCGCGAAGCTGCGATCTGATGTGCCCGATGGTGCCCGGCGTTTCCTCGACGGAGCGGGCGTGGTCGGCCTCCTCGTGGTCCTCGCGATGATCTGGCGCACCGGTCAGTACTCCTCCTTCCTCTACGAAGGCGGTTTCGTGGTGCTCTCGGCGGCGACCGTGCTGCTGCTGGCGGCGCTCGCGCACCCGGCCTGCAGGATCGGCGCTGCGCTCGGCGTAGCGCCGCTGCGCTGGATCGGGGAGCGCTCTTACGGCATCTACCTCTGGCACATGCCGATCATCGTCCTGACCACGCCGGCAGATGCGCACGGCGTGAATCTCGTGCGCGCCGCGCTGCAGGTTGGCGCAACCTTCTGCGTGGCGGCGGCATCCTGGCGCTGGCTCGAGCAGCCGATCCGCCACGGCGCGCTCTCTCGCCTGCGGCGAGATCTCTCATCTGCTGGCTGGCGCCCGCAGGCGCTACCGCGATGGAGCTGGGCCGCGCTCACCGGCGCGCTTGCCCTGCTCGTGCTCGTGGTGGTCGGGATGGCGGGCGTGGGGCAGCGCGCAGAAGGCGACGGCGTGCTGCCGGGGGGCGTAAGGACAGCCTCGAATATCGGCGCAGCCGCTCAGGGCAAGGGCTCGCAGGTCTCCGCGAAGCTCGCCGGGCCGCAGACACCGGCTGATCCGGCCGCCCCGCAGCGGACCTCGTGCCGCGCGGTGATCCACATCGGCGACTCGACCTCCGAGGGGCTCACTTCCTCTGACTATCTGCCCGACCCCGCGCAGCGGATGCAAGCGCAATACGCGCGCGTCGGCGTCAGGGTTCAGCACTACGAGATCGCCGGGGCGCGCTCGATCGTCGAACGCTACGAGGGCCAGCCCAACGCCTATGAAGCCGCGCAGGAATGGAAGCGCAGGGGCTACCACGGCTGTTGGGTGCTCGCGCTCGGCACCAACGACGCGGCCGACGTTGCGGTGGGCTCGAGCGTCGGGATGCCGGAACGGGTCGCCGAGATGATGAAGCTGATCGGCAACGAACCGGTGATGTGGGTCAACGTCAAGTCGCTGCTCTCGAGCGGCCCCTACGCCGAGCAGTACATGCGGCGCTTCGACGAAGCTCTCGTGCAGGCATGCCGGAAGTACCCGAGCATGCACGTCTTCGACTGGGCCGACTTGGTCCGCAACAGCTGGTTCATAAGCGATGGCATCCACTTCAATACGCCCGGCTATGCGGCACGCGCGCGCCTGATCGCGCAGGCGCTCGCCGCAGCCTTCCCGGCTGCCCCGCAGGAATCCGGCTGCGTGGTGCGCTGAGGGCGCGCGCGGACGCCGCTGGGGCGCCCGCGCTGGCGCCTCCTAGCTAGGCCTTGCTTGTCATCTGCGGCGAGATGTCAAGGCCCGGATCCGGCGCGCCGAGCTTCGAGACCTCAGACGGGCTGTAGGACTTGCCCGGGCAGCCGCCGAGTATCAGCAGACGTATGCCCTGATCGCCGGGCCAGACCTTGCGGCGGGCATCGGGTCCTACTCTGACCATCGTCTCGGAGTCGATCGGGTGGCGCTGCCCGTCGATCTCGATCTCGCCGGCGCCGCGCAGCACGGCGAATACCTCCTCCTGGCTGTCGTGGCCGTGGTCGTGTTCAGGGTATTGGGTGGCGTTCGGTGGCATGTCGATCACCTGCATGCCAAAGGAGCTGACGCCAAGCTGCGCTCTGGCGCGCTTGAAGGAGCCGAAGACGACTGCCTCCATGTCGTCGATCTTGCTGATCGTGAAGTCCGGCATCTGGTGCCTCCTCGGGGGCGGATGGTCTGCGTGGAGTCGCGCCGCGGATTAATAGCACGATCGTTCGTTCGATAAAATGCTCCCATGGTAGGCAAGGCAGAGCGCACGCGGGAGGCAATACTGGAGCGCGCCGTCGACCTCGCCTCCGAGGAGGGGCTTGACGGCCTTACGATCGGCCGGCTCGCCGGCGAGCTGTCGATGAGCAAGAGCGGCCTCTTCGCGCACTTCGGCTCCAAGCAGGATCTGCAGCTGGCGACCGTGCAGGCGGCGGGCGGGCGTTTCTTTGAGGCCGTGATCGCGCCTGCCGCCCAGGTACCTGAGGGCGCCGCGCGCCTGCGCGCCTACTGCGAGCGCTACATGCAGACCCTGCGGGAGGGCCTCTTCGCGGGAGGCTGCTTCTGGGCGGCAGCCTCCGCCGAGTTCGACGACAAGCCCGGACCGGTGCGGCAGGCGATCGAGGACTCGGTGCGCGCCTGGCTTGCAGCGCTCGAGCACGAGGCCAGGATCGCCGGCGTGGCCGATCCGGCAGGCCTGGCCTTCGAGATCTACGCGCTCGGACTGGGCGCCAACACCTTTGCGCGACTGCTCGGCGAGCAGCAGGGCATCTCCCGTGCGCGCGAGGCGGTGCTGCAACGGATTCCCAAGGCCGCCTCTACGCCCCTCGCCGGCGCGCCTTCCTGACCTCGGCAAGGCGGGCCGCGAGCGCCGCCTCCGCCTCGTCTGGCAGGTAGAAGCGCTCTTCGATCGCCTGATCGGGTGCGAGCTCCTGCGGGGATAGGTGCCCCGGATGGCCGTGAGGGTTGTCATACCCCTGGCCGCGCCCGCCGGAGCGCAGCTGGATCGGCGGGGGCGCCGCCCCCTGCTCGCGCACGAGCTGCCTGGCGGCGCCGATCGCGCGCTTAGCCGCGTCTGACTTGGGTGCAAGCGAAAGGTAGATCGCCGCTTGGGCCAGGGCGAACTGGCACTCGGGCAGGCCGGCGTGCTCGACCGCCGCGGCCGCGGCGGTCGCGAGCGTGAGCGCCTGCGGGTCTGCGTTGCCGATGTCCTCGCTTGCGAGGATCACCATTCGCCTGGCGATGAAGCGCGGGTCCTCGCCGCCCTCGAGCATCACCGCGAGGTAGTAGAGCGAGGCGTCGGGGTCCGAGCCGCGCGTGGCCTTGATCCAGGCGGAGATCGTGTCGTAGTGATGATCGGCCGCCCTGTCGTAGTGGAGAATCCGCCGCTGCAGTGCGTCCTCGGCGTGTTGGAGGGTGACGGTGCCCTCGAGCCGTGCGGCACGCGAGCTCCAGGGCGCCGAGCGCGGTCCTGGCATCGCCACCCGATCGCGCGGCGAGCAGCTCGATCGCCTCCGGCTCCACCTGCGCGGAGCCGCACTGCCCCCGGTCGAGCGCCCGCTGCAGCAGTGTCCTGACGTGCTCCTCGCTCAGTTGCGAGAGCTCGTACAGGCGCACGCGCGAGAGCAGTGCGCCGTTGACCTCGTATGAGGGGTTCTCAGTCGTCGCCCCGATCAGCATCAGCAGGCCTTCCTCGACCGCCGGCAGCAGCGCGTCCTGCTGGGCCTTGTTAAGGCGGTGGATCTCGTCGAGGAAGAAGATCGTGCCGCGGCCTGAGCGCTGGCGCTGCCGCGCGCGCTCGATCATCGCGCGCACCTCTGCGCGCCCCGCTTCGACCGCGCTCAGCTCTTCGAAGGCTGCGTTTGCGCGGGCGGCGATTATTCGTGCGAGCGTCGTCTTGCCGCTCCCGGGCGGCCCGTGCAGGATCATCGAGTGGGGGCGGCCCTGCTCGATCGCGCGTCGCAGCGCCGAGTCCGGCCCGAGCAGGTGCTCCTGGCCGACGAAGTCCTCGATCGCATGCGGCCGAAGTCTCGCCGCGAGCGGCGCATCGGCTGCGGGCTCTGACTCTTTCTGCGTGCTTTCAGCCGGTGCCGGGTCGAATAGGGAGTCCATCGCAGACAGTGTGACCGAGCGCGAGGCCGATCACCGCGGCGCTGGCTTCTCGGGAGCTCAGCCCGAGAACGCCCCGGCCAGACCACCCGCGAGCAGGCTGGTGAGATTCACCACTTCGCTTGCGGGCGGTGGCGTGATCGCCGGTACGGGGCCGTAGCTGGTGAAGCCGACCGTGACGGTGGCCGATCCGATCGCGGTCTCGCCGGTGATCTCGAGCGACATCTGCAGCCGCCGCACCCTGCCCTGGCCGTCCACCCAGACGCCAATCGGGATCCCGCCGGCGTTGCCGACATGCTGCAGCAGCGATCGCGCCGCAGCCCGATCGCGCGCCGGCAGCTTGGCAAGGACGCTGGGCAGCCGGAGCGTGGCGCGATAGTGGGTCGTTGAGGTGCCATAGAGCGTCTCGCGACCGAGGCTCTGCAGGTGCCCGGAGCTCGCCTTCAGGTATTGCAGGAGCTCTGCCGGGTCGACCTGTCCGATGCCAAGCGCCTGGGGCATGGCGGCCCCGTGTGTGGCCTCAGCGACCTTCGACATGTCGATCTGCAGCCACGACTTGCCTTCGGGCAGCTTGTCTGCCAGGAAGGGTATGCGCATGTAAAAGGTGGGATAGTCGAAGATCGCTCGAACCCCGCGGCCGCCGCTCGGCATCCCGGTCGCGCCCGGTATGCCGGAGAAGTTCATGCGCATCCTCACGCTGTGTCCGCCCGGACCCGCATAGCCGTTGCCGGTGATCGCAAAGCGCTGCGAGAGCTTGGCGTAGGAGGCTGCAGGTCGAGTGCGAACCTCATGCCCGGTTCTCGGCTGCTGATGAAAGCGGCTCGTGCGACCGCATTGGTCCTGGCCGAGGGCGAAGAGGCGCCGCATCCACCGAGCAGAGCGGCCGCCGCGAGCAGCATGGCGATCAGGCCGAGCAGAGCGCAAGCCCGTTCGTGCGTTGCCTTGACGTGCTGAAGGTGCACCTTGGTCATCTCGGCGAGGCGAAGCCTCTACTTGAGTCACGGTAGCCGCAGGACAGAATGCTCAGCTCCCCAGCTGCTCGATTCCGCAGTCGCGGGGATCCTTGTCCTCGCGCCAGCGCAGCAGACGAGCGCCGTGGCGGATGCGCCTGGCCGAGACGTGGTCGAAGCTCACCTCGAGGACCAGCTCAGGGCGAAGCTCCACCCACTCGAGGTCTCTGCCCGCACTCCAGCGGCTGGGCTCTCCTGACCCCCGTCTGCCCGTCTCATATGGGGCGAGCCGGTCGACCAGCTCTCGCTTCTCCTTCGCGCGGAGCCCCGAGCAGTGCCCGACCGTACGCAGCTCGCCCTCGTCGTAGAGGCCGAGGATCAGCGCGCCGACGGTGCGCGGCTCCTTGCCCGGGCGCCAGCCGAGCAGCACCGCATCGATCGTGCGCACGCGCTTGACCTTCACCATCCCCTTGCGCTGCCCTGGCAGGTAGGGCGCTTCGCGCTCCTTGGCGATCGCGCCCTCGGCGTCGCGCAGCCACTGCTGCGCGCGCTCTGGATCGGTCGTGGAGACCATCAGCTCGACCGGCGCGCCTGCGAAGCGCTCCTGCGCGAACAGCTGCTCGAGCGCTGCCCGCCGCTGCTCCAAGGGGCGCTCGAGTAGCGTCTCGTCCTCCAGCGCAAGCAGGTCGAAGGCCACATAGGTGCTCGGCGTCTGCCTCGCCAACTGCTGCACGCGCGAATCGGCGGGATGGGTCCGCTGACCGAGCGCGTCGAAGTCCTCGCGACCCTCGCCGTCGCGCACGACGATCTCACCGTCGAGCACGTAGCGACCGGCTGGCAGCGCAAGCTCGGGGAAGTAGCGGCCAAGCGACCTGCCGTTGCGCGACTGTAGCTCGACCTGTGCGCCGTCCACGAAGGCGATGCAGCGAAAGCCGTCGAGCTTGACCTCGTAGGTCCACTGCGAGCCGGCGGGCAGCGCCTTGCGCGAGAGCGCAAGCTCGGGCGCGAGCGGTGGAGTGAGTGGCAGGGTCATCGCTTGCGGGCGCGGCTTGGTGCAACACGGCGGCTCTCGCCCGACTGCTTTGCAAAGTGCGGCGGCCATGGGGCGTCGCCGAGGCCCTCACGCTCGTCGCGGGCGGCGAGCTCGAGCAGCGAGTGCAGCGAGCAGGCCTGCTCGTCGATCTCGGCGCTTGGATCGCCGCGCTCTCGCAGGCGGGCGGGCACGGTGTCAAGACGAAGCTCGCGCGGGTCCACCTCGGCGACCTCATCCCACGCGAGCGGGCAGAGACCAGGGCATCGGGAACTGCGCGCACCGAGTAGGCCGATGCGACCGTGCGGTCGCGGGCGTTCTGGTTGTAGTCGATGAAGACGCCGGTGCGCTCCTCCTTCCACCACTTGCTCGTGGCGCGCCCCGGCATCCGGCGTTCGACCTCGCGGGCAAGCGCGAGCGCGGCCCTGCGCACCTCGGTGAAGTCGTGCTCGGGAACGGTGCGGATGAAGATGTGGATGCCGCGGCTGCCCGAGGTCTTCGGGAAGCCGAGCAGGCCATGTTCGAGGAGCACCTCCTGCACGCCGAGTGCCACGGCTCTGACCTCCGCGAAGGGCACCTCCGGCTGGGGGTCGAGATCCACACGCAGCTCATCTGGATGGTCGAGGTCGGCGCGCCGCACCGCCCAGGGGTTCCAATCGATCACGCCGAGGTTGACTCCCCAGAGCAGGTGGGCGGCGTCGTTTGGCACGAGCTCGCGCGCGTGGCGGCCGCTGGGGAAGGTGACCGTGGCGGTCTGCAGCCACTCGGGCGCCCCCTGTGGCACCCGCTTCTGGAAGAACGGCTCACCCGCCACGCCGTCCACCCAGCGCTTGAGGACGGTGGGGCGCTCGCGCAGGCCGCGTATGACCGCCTGCTCGCACTCCAGGTAGTAGCGGGCGAGGTCGAGCTTCGTGTGGCCCCTGGCGGGGAAGAAGACCTTCTGCGGTTTGGAGATGCGCACGCTGCGGCCGGCGACCTCAAGGACGACGTGCTCTGCCTCTGCCATGGTCCAAAGCATTGCAGCGGACGCAGCCGACAGGACTCCGCCCGTATGTGGCACCCTCCTGCAGTTGCCAGTCCAACGACCGGGCGCTCTGCGGATGCGGCTGCTGGATTTGGACCCCGAGCTCGGCGCGGGTCTCGACGGCGACGCCTTGGCGCGGGCGCGAAAGCAGGCGGTCGTGCCTGTCCTTCGCCTCGAGCGCGGGATCTGGGATCCCGCCGAGGCCGGGCGTCACCCGGCGCTCAAGGGTCAGCCACTCTGCCTGCTGCTCGCTCGCGGCGTGTTGATGTGCTCCACGGCCATAGGCGCGCGCGCCACGAGCACGATCGCCGGCCCGGGCGACGTGGTGCCCATACCAGCTGCGGAATATTCCGCGCTTGCCTCACGTCGCGTCATCGCCGTCGCCGAACCGGCGATCGTGGCGGTGATCGACACCCGCTTCATGGCGCTCGCGTGCCGTTGGCCAGAGCTCGCGGGGGAGATCCTGCGCCGGCTGGCCGATCAGCTCCAACGTGCCGGGGTGGAGCAGGCGATCGGCCACCTCTCACGCACGGAGGACCGCGTGCTGGCGTTTGCCTGGCACATCTCCGAGCGCTTTGGACGTGTCGGCGGCGAGGGCGTCACGCTCGGCGTGCGGCTCACCCACGAGACGATTGGCAAGCTCGTTGGCGCCGAGCGGCCGACCGTCACGCTGGCGATCGCGACGCTTGAACGCGACGGGCTGCTCAGGCGGCGCGAGAAAGGCGTGATCCAGCTGCCACACGGCTCCGCCGAGCGGCTGGCCACCTGCTCGGAGATCGCGATTGACGTGCCGAAGGCGCGCATGAGAGTCCCGGTGAGCTCTGAGGCGAATCCTCGAGCGGTAGAGCCGCGCGCGACCCTCGCCGCACCCCTGGACATCGCATCGGTGCTCGCTCGCTCCAGGAGTGCGCATGAACTAGCCACGCACACGGTGCAGCGCTCGCGCCGGCTCTGCGCGAGCGCTGAGCAGATGTGCTCGCGCAGCCGCGATGCCATGCGCGCGCTCGCCGGGGCTCGCGCCGTCGGGGCCTGAGGTTACTGCGGCCGCGACGCTTCGTCCATCACGAGGATTGCACCTGTGACCTCCTCGCTCTGGCGTCGCATCGGCATGATCCGCACGCGGCAGGCAAAGCTTCGTCCGCGGCGGTTGACGGCCTCCAGAATGGCCTCCTCCTGTCGCGACTGGCCGCTCAGGCAGGCCCTGATCGACGCACGCAGCTGCTCGACGGCGAGCCCGATGTCGAGCGCGAAGACGTGCTGGCCCTCCGCCTCCTCTGGGCGCAGACCCCACATGTCGACCGAGTGCGCGTTCCAGATCTGGACGATCTGGGCGCGATCGAGGACGATCACCGCGACGTTGAGGCTCGTCAGGATCGCCTCCAGAAAGCTGTTGATGTCGTCGAGCTCGAGCGTACGCTGGCGAAGCTCCTCGTTGATCGTCTCGAGCTCCTCGTTGGTGGATTGGAGCTCCTCGTTGATCGTCTCGAGCTCCTCGTTGGTGGACTGGAGCTCCTCGTTCGTGGTCTCGAGCTCCTCATTTGTGGATTGGAGCTCCTCGTTTGTGGTCTCGAGCTCCTCCACGCTCGACTGCAGCTCCTCGTAGGCGCTCTCGAGCTCTCGCTTTGAGACGGTGAGCTCTTCCTCGAGATGGCGGTGAACGGTGAGGTCGATGTAGGAGATGCTCACCCCCAGCCGATCCGCGGCTGGCCCCAGCGGGCTCAGCTGCACGTCGAGCACCTTCGGCTCGCCGCTCGTGCCCGTGAAGGTGATCGAGGGCAGCGTCACGCCTCTGCCATCGCTCATCGCCTGCTCGAAGTGAGCGCGCAGCTCGACCGGGCGGTAGGAGAGCTCGAGGTCCTTCAGGTGCTTGCCGATGTCGGCCGCGCCGAGCAGCAGCAGCGTGCGCGCGGCGTGGTTTGCCGCCGCCAGAATGCCATCGCGGTCGAAAACCGCCTGGGCGCAGGGCGAGGCGTCCAGCGCGGCCGAGATCACGCTGTGGTCGCTCTCCCGCGCGTCCCCCTGAAAGCCTCCGTCGGCGGTCATCGTCAGGAGCCGGTCGCGGAGCGTCGCGCGGGCGGCCTTGGTGAAGACGCGGTACTTGAGGCTCACCGGAGTGAACAGGTCGGAGTGCGCGATCAGCATCTCCGCCTTTCCCATGAACAGCACCCCGTCAGGGTCGAGTGCGAAATGCAGGCGCGCGAGGTTCCGGGCCTGCGTCTCCGCGTTGAAGTACATCAGCGTGTTGCGGCAGACCAGCAGGTCGATGCGCGATATCGGCGCGTCCTGGATCAGGTCGTTGATGCCGAAGATCACGGTCCGCCGCAGCTCCTTGCGAAACGAGTACTGGTGGTCGTGGCGCTCGAAGTAGCGCTCCACGAGCTCTGCCGGCACCGCTTCGAGCGCCTTCTGGGGGTAGGAGGCCATGCGCGCCCTCTCGATCGTCTGCTCGTCGACGTCGGTCGCGTAGACCTTCACCCGCCGCAGGTACTCCTGCTCGCCCAGCGCCTCGGCGAGCACGATCGCGATCGTGTACGGCTCCTCGCCGGAGGCGCAGCCCGCGCACCAGACGCGGATCGGATCCTCGGGGCTCTTGCGCTCGATCATCTCCGGCAGGACCGTCTTGCTCAGAAAGCGCCAGGCAGCCACGTCACGGAAGAACCCGGTGACATTTATCAGCAGGGTGTTGAACAGCATCGAGAACTCGTCCGGCTGGACCTCGAGCCGGTCCAGGTACTCGACGTAGCTCTGGGCGCCCGTCGCCTCCATCCGCTTTGCGATGCGCCGCTCCAGGGTCGAGCGCTTGTAGCCGGTGAAGTCGAATCCGCGGCTGCGCTTGAGATAGTCGAGCAGGACCTCGAAGTCCGTGTCTGCTGCGGGGGCGTCGGCCATCGGCTCAGCTCACCCGGAACAGGGGCCCGCGGCGCGCCTGGGCGCTTCCCGGCCCTCCGGCAGCGCTATCAAGGCGGTGCGTGCGTAAACAAGCATTCCGTCAGCCGCAGCTCGGATGCCTGTCGCGCTCATCTGGACAGCGTAGTAGTCGCCGCCTCGCCGCGCCCTCTACCATGCCTGTGTGAGTTTCAGTCCGATGCGCGCGCTTGCGGTCGCCGTGGCGACGCTGGCCATTGGCATCAGCGTGCCGACGATGGCCGATGCGACGATTGCGTTCGTGCGCGGGGGATCGAATCCGTCCGTCTGGTCAGCCGGCGAGCACGGCCAGGACCAGCGGCGCCTCGGCCTCGGCTTTGCACCCCGTGTCTCCCCGGATGGGACAACGGTTGCGTTCATGTCCTTCAACAGCTCGGGCACCTCAGCACCGCGCCTTGCGCTGGTCTCCGCCAGCGGCGGCACGCCGCACCCGCTCGCAAGCGGATGGCGCGATCCCACGACGTTTGCCTGGTCCCCGGACGGCGGCACGATCGCGGCGGTCCTCGGCCCCGAAGTGGGCAAGGATCGCCTGGTGCTGATCGACGTCGAAGACGGCGCGCAGCGCACGGTCGCAAACGGCTACTTCAACGGCGTGAGCTTCTCCCCGAACGGCGAAAGCCTCACCTACGCGACGGCGCCAAGCGAAGATTATCCGCCGCGCAGCAACATCTACCGCGTGGCTGTGGCCGGCGGCGCGCCGGTCGCTATCACCCATGAAGGTCACTCGCTCGACCCTCTCTGGGGACCCACTGGGAAGATCGTGTTCGTCAGGCTGCTGGATGCCAAGCACCGCCGCTATGGCCCGAAGAACGAGCTCTTCACGATGAGTCCAAGTGGCGGCCAGGTACGCCGGCTCACCCATACCTTCGTGGGTCCGCTCGTGCAGGGGCTCATCCCCACCCAGTGGTCTGCAAATGGCCAGCACCTGCTGAGCGAGTTCGTCGGCGAGGACACGAGCTACCCGGTCACGGTGAACCCGAGGAGCGGCGCTGAGCACGCGGTGGGCCAGAGCAATGGCTTCGTCGCGACCGCGCTCTCTGAAAGCGGCGCCACGATCCTCGGCTACACCGGCTTCCTCGGGTCGGGGGCGCACAACATCACCACGATCCCCTATGGCGGTGGGCGGCCGAAGGTGTTGATTCGCAACGGCTTCGAACCCTCCTGGAACGGCTGAGCGGCCGCTAGCTGCCCGGTGCGATCCGCTCGTAGTTGAGCCGCAGCAACGCGATCACCTCCTCGATGTCGTGCTCGCTCTCGATGCCGCGCGCCGCCATCTTCGTCGAGTGGGGGTTCACCGGATGGGGCCCGACGCGGCCCTCTCCTCGCAGCTGTGCGCCGAGCTCGCGGGGAAATCCAAAGTGTGCGACGCGGTCACCATGTAGGTGCCCGATGCTGTGCTCGGCGACCGTGAAGGCCCACTCGCCGCGGGAGCCGGTGCCCGCCTGGACGCCCGGCCAGGAGGTGACCACGGCGGTGATGCGCTCGCTCGCGCCGGCCTGCGCATCTCGAGATGGTGATGCCGCTCTGCTCATAGCTGCCCCTCCAAGAGATCGAAAGAAAGGTGTTGCGAGCACGCTATAAGTTCAAGTTAGCTTGAAGTCAAGGCCGGTATCTGGTTGGGTTGCCAGATGACCGACCTGCTCGCGATCGGCGAGGTCTCCCGCCGCAGCGGCGTGGCCGCCTCGGCGCTGCGTTTCTACGAGCAGCGCGGGCTGATCGAATCGGCGCGCGTCGGCTCGGGGCATCGCCGCTATCCGCGGCCTGTACTGCGTCGGATCGCCTTCATCGTCTTTGCGCAGCGAGTCGGGCTCTCGCTGCAGGAGATCGGTGAGGAGCTTGCCAAGCTGCCTCCGCACCGGGCGCCCACCCGCGGCGACTGGGAGCACCTATCGCGTGGTTGGAGTGAGCGCATAGACGAGCGGATCGCCGAGCTCTCGCGCCTGAAGCTCGGGCTCACCGACTGCATCGGCTGCGGCTGCCTCTCACTGGATCGCTGCCAGCTCGCAAATCCGGGCGACCGGGCAGCCCTCGCCGGAAATGGGCCGCGCTACTGGCTCGGCGACCGGCGCCCCGGCAGTTGAGCCTGCTGCCCGGCTGGCCCACACCGCCGAGGCGGCTGTGAGATCGTCCCCGCAAGCAGCCCCAGTCCTCGATCGATGGAGGAGAGCCATGAGCGCAGGCGCCGGTCCCACCCAGACAAGCACCTCCCGCGGCACGGTGGTGGTGCTGCTTTCGCTGACGCTGACGACGGGTGTCGTCGACGCCGTCAGCTACATCGGACTTGGCCACGTCTTCACCGCGAACATGACCGGCAACGTCGTGCTGCTTGGATTCGGCCTGGCCGGGGCGGGAGGCCTGCCGGTGGTGGCACCGCTCATCTCGCTCGCCTCCTTCCTGCTCGGTGCGCAGCATCGGCCGCGCGCTCGTCGCGCGAACGCCTGCGGCCCGCTCGCGCCTGCATCCCGCGCTGCTTTGCGAGGGCACGCTGCTGCTTGCGGCGGCGGCGCTCGCAGCAAGCATGAGCGTTCGTCCGGGCACGCTGGCCGCCTATCTGGTGATCGCCGGCCTCGCGATTGCGATGGGCATCAGGAACGCCACCGTGCGCAAGCTCGGCGTCCCGGACCTCACCACGACCGTGCTCACGATGACCCTGACCGGCCTTGCGTCCGACCCGCTCGGCAAGGGCCACCGCGCCGCCCAGGCGCGCCGCGTGGGGGCGGTGGCCGCGATGCTCGCCGGAGCGCTGATCGGGGGGCTGCTCGTCAAGAGCCAGCTCGCGGCGCCGCTGTGGCTCGCCGCCGCGATCGCGCTCGGCTGCCGCGCCGCCGGCGCGGTGCTCGAGCGCCGGGGCCCCGCGAGCCAGATCGCCTGAGGGCTGGAGCACGAAGCCGGCTGGGTGTAACTTGAACGGATGCCGAGCAACTGGCCCGCGCTTGCATATTCGGATTGGAGCGCGACCTGCGAGACGCTGCATGCCCATACGCAGGTGCTCGGCAAGCTGGCTGCGACGCTTGCACCGCCGCAGCCGCAGCTGCAGCACGCCGCGCTCACGCTGAGCGCACGCGGCTGGGAGACACTGCCGCTGCCTGCGCCCGACGGCTCCGGCGCCGTGGTGGTGGCACTCGATCTCCACCACCACGAGGCGGTGGTGGAGCACAGCGATGGCCGGGTGCGGCGGATCGCGCTCGCGCCGGACAGGAGCGTTGGCAAAGTATGCAGGGGCCTCCTGGAGTCGCTTGCGACGCTGGTCGGAGCGGTCGAGATCGATCCCACCCCGCAGGAGGTGACCTGGAGCGTGCCGCTTGATCAGGACGAGGAGCACGCAAGCTACGACCAGCCCGCGATCGCCGACTATCTGGCCGCCGCGATGAGGGCAGCGCTCGTGCTGGCCGCTTTCCGCGCGCCCTACCGCGGGCGCAGCACTCCCGTGAACGCCTGGTGGGGCTCCTTCGATCTGGCGGTCAACCTGTTCTCGGGTGCCCCCGCGAGCCCGCCCTCCACGGACTTCATCATGCGCAACGCGATGGACGCCGAAGAGGTCGCGCTTGGCTGGTGGCCTGGAGACGCGCGCTACCCCAAAGCGGCCTTCTATGCATACGCCCATCCGGCCCCAGAGGGCTTTGCATCGGCGAGCATCGAGCCGGCCGCGGCGCGCTTTGAGGAGGCGCTCGGCGAGTACGTGCTGGACTGGGAGGACGTCTGCGCGGCCGCCGATCCGCACGCGCTTGCGCTTGGCTTCGCGCGCTCTGTCTTCAGGCACGCCTGCGCGGTTTGCGAGTGGGACCCCGCGCTCGCAGGCAGCGCGGAAGGGCATCCGCCACCAGTCGTCTGAGTCTGGTAGACAACGCCGCATGCGGCGTTGTCCGGGACCGTGCATGCACGGTCCCGCCGGTCGGCGCATGCGCCGACCGGTCTAGTCCAGCTGGAACTGCCCGTTGCGGTAGATCACGCGTTCACTGCCGTCTTTCAGGGTCGCGGTGACCCTGCGATCGGCGGTCGAGACGATGTCCGTGTGCACGCTCGACTCGTTGAAGCCCAGGCGCTCCCACTCGGCCGCGGGGACTCCGGCCGGATCGCCCGCGTAGCAGTCGTGGTAGGACTTTCCGACGGCGAGGTGGGTGTTGCCGAAGGGGCCGCCGACGTTCTCGTCGAAGAGCGTCTCAGCCATGAACTTCGTGATCCGCGAGAAGCGCCTGTCGGTGAGCGAGTACTCGCCGACCTTATCCGCGTTCTCGGTGGCGATCATCTCGGTCAGCACCTTCTCGTTGGTGTCGGCGCTGGCTTTGATGACCCTCCCATCGGCGAAGTCGAGGCGGATGCCGGTGATCAGGTTGCCGTAGCGGTAGAGCGGCTGGTTGAAGCGGATCCAGCCCTCCGTGCCGCGCCAGTCAGGGCTAGTGAAGATCTCGAAGCTCGGGATGTTGCGACCGCTGCCGCCCACCCACTGGCGCTTCTCGCCGAGCGCGATCCACAGGTCGGCATCCTGGCCAAGGACGTGCAGGCGGTCGATGTCAAGCGCATTCAGGCGACCTACGTACTCGTTGATCTGCCTGCTGACCTGCTTCCAGCGCCCGATCGGGTCCTGCTCGTCCAGGAAGCAGGCGCCGATGATCTGCTCCCAGTACGCCTGCTCTGAGAGCTTGGCCTCCGCGGCCATCGCGGGCGTGCCATACAGCGCGAGCGTCCAGCTGAAGTCGCCCGCGTTCTCCTTCTCGGTGCGCCAGTCCATCCACGGCTTCATCGCCTTGCCCACGCGCATGATCCGCGCCGGGTCGACGCCCTCGAGCGCATGCATGTCGGTGTCGCAGAGGATCGAGACCTGGTGGTCGATCTCGTCCACGAGGCCGCGCGTGTACTTCGCCGGAAAGAAGTCGATCTGCGCGTCGTCGGCGAGCTCATAGAAGTCGCGCGAGAGGTTGAAGTGCTCGTCGTCGCTCGGCAGGTAGCTGCCGATCGGGTGCGCGCCGGCGCGGAGCACCGCCTTGCGCAGCTCCACATACAGTGGCTTGGCGGCCTCCGGCGCGACCACGCGCACGACCTCGCCCCTGCCCACGCCGTTGCCGCCGCCGAGCGCGAAGTTGACCAGAACGTCGGCGTAAGCCTCGAGGATGGATTGGGGCGGGTGGTAGGCCATCGCGCGAGAACGATATGACGTTCGTTGCGGCGACGCGGTGGCGGGCGCGGCCTCTGGACGCGAAACCCTTGGTGCGAGACGGACATGTGTGGCTGAAAGGAGTGAGTTCTTGAACGACGATCACGATCCAGACACCGCGCTGCGCCGACGCTTCCGGGATATCCATGGGGCAAACCACGCAGCGCTTGCCGCCTATGCCTTGCGGCGCGCGGCAAGCCCCGAGGACGCGTCCGATGTGGTCGCGGAGACCTTTGCGGTCGCGTGGCGCCGGATTGCACAGGTCCCGCCCGGGCGGGATGCGACGCTCTGGCTGTTCGGCACCGCGCGCAGGGTGCTTGCCAACCAGCGGCGCGGTGAGCGGCGGCGCGCGCGCCTCACATTGCGCTTGAGGGCGCAGCCGCAGCGCTCGCAGGCTGGGGCGGAGGAGCGCACGGAAGATCTCGCGCTCGTCAAGGTCGCCTTGCAGCGGCTGCCCGCCTCCCAGCGCGAGGTACTTGGACTCATCGCCTGGGAGGGCCTCTCCACCGCGGAGCTGGCCTCAGTGCTCGGCTGCTCCCAGAACGCCGCGAAGATACGCCTCCACCGTGCCCGGCGCGCGTTCTCGAGCGAGCTCGAGCGGATCGGCGGTACGACCGCCACGCCTGAAACTACAAAACCGGCATCGGCCTGCGGAGGAGAACAAAGTGCCTTTCGGAACCCTTCGCCGATCTCAGGAGAGACACCATGAACGAAGAGCTGACACCAGATCTGATGAGTCTGTTGAGGAGCGTCGACCCGTTGCGCGAGCGGGATCTGGAGCGCGTGCTTGCGGCCGGCGCGGCCCGTGGCGGCGCACAGGCGATCTCGGCCGCGCCGTGGCGCCGGGCCCGCAGCCACCGTGGAGGCCCGAGCGCCGGTCGTCTCCGTTCGGGCATCGTGGGCCTGGCCTGTGGGTTGGCGCTGCTGGGCGCCACGATGCTCGCTCTCTCGCTTGCGTCCTCCTCGCCACCCACCGCCTCCGCCCTCTCCTTCAGTGAAAGCGATGGCTATGTGATCGCAAGAATCGTGAACCCCTACGCCAGCGTGAGCGAGTTGGCGCGTGAGCTCGCCGAGAATCACCTGCACGTCTCGCTCCGCCTGCTGCCCGTCGCACCGGGCCTGGTCGGCAAGGTGGTCTCGCTCGGCGTGGACGGCTCTCCGTCGAACGGCATCCAGCCGTTGCAGAAGGGCCGGTGCGTGAACGGCCCCTGCACCGTCGGGGTGAAGGTGGCACGCGACTTCAAAGGCAGCGGGTCCGTCGACATCGGCCGTGCGGCGCGCCGCGGCGAGCAGTACGCGAGCACGCCGATCGGCGGCTCCTTTGCGGCGGGCGAACCGCTGCACTGCAGCGGGCTGCAGGGCGCGAGTGTCGCAAAGCTGCTGCCGGCGCTCGCGCGCAGGCGGCTACGCGTGGTCAGCTGGCGGCTGATGGCAGGCGGCTCATCGACTGCGGGCAGCGGCGCGCCGTCGAGCGATCTGGTGGAGGAAGTCATGCCGATCGCCCCCGGCAAGGTCGAGCTGTGGGTCGCTCCCTCCGCGAACGCGGGCTTTGCGCCCTTGCATGAAGCGTCGATGCGCGGCTGCGGCTCTGCCTGAAAGGTGCGGCCGCAAGGCCGCGGGCGAGCAGGGCCAGCCATACTCAGCGTGATGGCGAGCGATGCCGTCGCGGACCGTCCCGAACGCACCGCCTGGGCGCGCAGCCTCGGCGCGCCCGTGCGCGACTTCCTCTCCACCGAGACGGGCGGCGCGGCGGTGCTCGTGGCCGCGATCGCGGCTGCGCTGATCTGGGCGAACCTGCCGTGGTGGCATACCTACGAGCACTTCTGGCACACCACGCTCTCGATCCGGCTCGGCAGCCATGTGCTCTCCGCCGATCTGCGCTCGTGGGTCAACGAAGGGCTGATGACGCTGTTCTTCCTGGTCGTCGGCTTGGAGGCCACGCGTGAGCTCGCGCTCGGCGAGCTGCGCGAACGGCGGCGGATCGCGATTCCAGTGCTGGCGGCCTTTGGGGGAATGGCCGCCGCGGTCGGAGTCTTCCTCGCGCTGAATGCCGGCGGCGCGGGGGCTGGCGGCTGGGGTGCGGCGATGTCGACGGACACCGCGCTCGCGCTTGGGGCGCTCTCGCTCGTCGGGCCGCGCGGGGGCGCGCGCCTGCGCGTATTCCTGCTGACGGCGGTCGTGGTCGACGATCTCGCCGGTCTCGGGGTGATCGCCTTCGCCTACTCGCACAAGGTCTCGCTCGCCGCGCTCATCATCGCTGCCGGCCTCTTCTGCGTGCTGATCCTGTTGCGCTACCTGCAACGCGGCCGTGGCCCTGCCTCCGTGCTCGTCGGGGTCGGGATCTGGCTTGCGATGTTCGAGTCGGGCATCGACCCTGTGATTGCGGGGCTTGCGATCGGTCTCGTCACAAGCGCCTACCCGCCGGCGCGAGGAGATCTGGAGCATGCGATAGAGCTCGCGCGAGCCTTTCGCGAGCAGCCCACGCCGGAGCTCGCGCGCTCTGCGCAGCGCGGCCTTGGCGAGGCGATCTCACCCAACGAGCAGCTCCAGCATCGCCTGCACCCGTTCTCGGGCTTTCTGATCGTGCCGTTGTTCGCGCTCGCGAACATGGGAGTGCACATCACCGGTGCGGTACTGAGCGCCGCTGCCACCTCGGCTGTGAGCATCGGCATCCTCCTCGCCTACCTGCTTGGCAAGCCGCTTGGCATTCTTGGCGCCTCCTGGCTTGGCAGCCGCAGAGTCTTCGGCTCCGCCAAGCTGACCGTGACCTGGCCAGGCCTCGCCGGCACCGGCGCGGTTGCAGGCATCGGTTTCACCGTCTCGCTGCTGGTCGCGGGTCGCGCGTTTGGGCCCACGCTGTTTGCGCAGGCCCAGCTCGGGTTGCTGGCGGCCGTGCTGCTCTCGCCGCTACTCGCGTTCGCGGTGTTTCGGCTGACGGCGATGCTGCCCGCCCAGGTTCGCATCCGCCAGCTGCAGCGCACCGCCGCGCAGCTGGTCGACCTCTCAGACGACGTCGATCCGGAGCGCGACCACGTCCGCGGCCGAGGGGATGCGCCGGTCACGCTCGTCGAGTACGCCGACTTCGAATGCCCGTTCTGTGGCCGGGCCGAGCCAGCGATCAGGGAGCTGCTTGCCGCTGCGGGCGATGAGCTGCGGTACGTCTTTCGTCATCTGCCGCTCGTCGACGTGCATCCCTTTGCGCAGATCGCAGCCGAGGCCGCCGAGGCCGCGGGCGCCCAGGGGCGCTTCTGGGAGATGCACGACCTGCTCTTCGAGCACCAGGGGGAGATGCGTCCGCGTGATCTACGCGAGTACGGGACGGGGCTCGGTCTCGACATGGAGCGCTTCGAGTCCGACCTGCAGGGCCGCAGGTACAAAAAAAGGGTCGGCGCCGACGTCCAGAGCGCCGACGCCAGCGGCGTATCGGGCACCCCTTCCTTCTTCATAAACGGCCGCCGCCACCATGGCGCCTACGACCTGCAGACGCTGAAGGCGGCGGTCGAGACTGCCGCCAAGCTCGCGCAGAGACCGGCGCTGCAGAGCATCTGAGCGTGCTCAGCGCTCGCCCGGCGCCTGCTCGCCGACCCGGTGCCCGGCGCGCGCCTCGATCCGGCGCAGCATCGCCGAGTGGTCCTCCTCGCCGTGCCCTTCTGCGATCAGCTCCCGCAGCAGCTCGTCTGCCGCGCTTGCGCCAGGAAGCGGCACGCCGAGCTGCTTTGCGCTCGCAAGTGCGTTGCGCATGTCCTTGTGATGGAGGCTGGCCCTGAAGCCGGGGGTGAAGCGGTGCGAGAGCATCTTCTCGCTCTTGAGCTCGAGGATCCGGCTGGCGGCAAGGCCGCCACTGAGCGCCTGCACGAGCGCCACCGGGTCCACGCCGGCCTTTGAGCCCAGCACGAGCGCTTCGCTCACCGCCTCGATCGCGCCGGCGATCAGCACCTGGTTGCAGGACTTGGCGATCTGGCCTGCGCCCGACTCGCCGACGTGCGTGATCGTCCTGCCGAGGCACCGGAGGATCGGCAGCGCCCGATTGAAGGCCTCCTCGGGCCCGCCGACCATGATCGAGAGCGTTCCTTCCCGCGCGCCGACGTCGGCGCCGGAGACCGGCGCATCCAGCGCCTGCACGCCAAGGGCGGCCGCGCGCTCTGCCAGATGCCGCGCAACTGCCGCCTCGATCGAGCTCATGTCGATGAGGAGCTGGTCCGCTCCTACCCCTGAGAGCAGCCCGTCGGGGCCCAGATATACGCGCTCCACATCGGGCGAGTCGGGCAGCATCGTGATCGCGACATCGCTCTGCTGCGCGACCTCGCGCGGGCTCCCGGCGACCCGTGCGCCGAGTTCCGCGAGTGCCCTGGCCTTCGCGGGGGTGCGGTTGTGGACCACCAGCGGATAGCCCGCTGCCAGCAGGTTGCGCGCCATCGGCGCGCCCATCACGCCAAGGCCGATGAAGCCGATGCTTCTCTCAGGCATCGCTGCCAGGATGACCGATCGCGCGCCAGCGCGGCCTCGAGGTCATTCCTCCACGCGAGCGAGCGTGAAGCCGTCGTAGCCCTTGGCGCCGACGGTCTGAATCGTCGTGGCGCTGACGCGCGGCTCTGCGGCGAGCAGCTCGTGGAAGCGGCGCATCCCCTGTGCGCCCGCATCGGCGGTGTCGGGGTCGGCGAGCTCGCCGCCGCGCACGACGTTGTCGGCGACGATCAGAGCGCCTGGCCGCGAGAGTGCAAGGGCCTGCTCGAAGTACTCGGGCGTCGCGGGCTTGTCCGCGTCGATGAACGTGAGGTCAAACGGCTCCACGCCCTCGGCCTGGAGTGCCTTTAGCCCAGCAAGCGCCGGCCCCACTCGCACTTCGACGCGCTCGGATAGGCCCGCGACCGCGATGCTCGCGCGCGCCGTCTGCGCGTAGCTCTCCTGCAGCTCGAGGCCGATCAGGCGGCCCTTGGGCGGCAGCGCCCTGGCGAGGAAGATCGTGCTGTAGCCGCCGAGGACGCCCAGCTCGAGGATCCGCCTGGCGCCGTGGATCTGTGCGATCAGCTGCAGCAGCTTGCCCTGCGCGGGCGTGACCGCGATCGGCGGCAGCCCGGCTGCCTGCGCTTGCCGTGCGGCATGCGCAAGCGCCTCGTCCTCCAGGCGGAGCGTGTCGGTCAGGTACTCGTCCACTTCGCTGAAGCGGTTCTGGTCCATGCTTCTGCCTCTCTGGGTGCCGGATGCGTGCTCGGGTGAGCGCTCACCCAATAGCATCGCGCTTGGCAGGGCAACCTGTCGTGCGACGGTGCCCCCGCTGCGAATATGTTCTCGGTGCTTCCCGCCTACATTCCAAGCCCGCCTGAGAACGGCTTCTACATCGGGCCGCTGTTCGTCCACGCATATGGCCTCGCATACGTGGTCGCGGTCACGGCCGCGATCATCATCACCGTACGGCGCTGGGAGGCGATCGGTGGGCATCGCGACCTCGTCTACGACGTGGCGCTGTGGGCGTTCCCCGCGGGCCTGATCGGCGGCCGGCTCTACTTCGTGATCACCACGCCGAGCCAGATGCCAGATCACTGGTGGGGCCCATTTGCGATCTGGGACGGTGGGCTTGGGATCTGGGGCGGGATCGCCCTTGGCGCCGCGGTCGGCATCTGGCGCGTGCACAGGCACGGCGCCGACGTGGTGCGCTTCATGGATGCGGTCGCTCCTGCGCTACTGGTCGCGCAGGCGATCGGCAGGGTTGGCAACTACTTCAACCAGGAGCTCTTCGGCGTCCCGAGCAAACTGCCGTGGGCGCTTGAAATCGCCGCGGCGCACCGGCCGGCCGGGTACGCGGGCCATGCGACCTTCCAGCCCACCTTCCTCTACGAGATCATCTGGAACCTGCTGCTGGCCTTTGCGCTCGTGCAGCTCGGTAAGCGCGCTCGGATCAGGCCGCCGGGTCTGTTCGCGCTCTACGTGGCCGGCTACTCGGCTTTTCGCATCTTCGAGGAGACGATCCGGATCGACTACTCGAAACACATCCTCGGGATGCGCTTGAACTTCTTCGTCGCCCTGGTGCTCTGCATCGCGGGGCTGCTGTGGTTCGTGGCGATCCAGATCGGCTGGTCATGGCGAGGACAGGCAGGCAAGCCCGATCAGTCGGCGCGGGCGCCAGCACTCTCGAGCGCTCAGCCGCCCGACCACTTGCCCTTGCCGTAGGCGGCCAGCTCGAGCCGCGCGATCACGCCGCGATGAACCTCGTCGGGGCCGTCGGCTAGTCGCAGCGCCCTGGCTACCGTCCACGCCGCAGCCAGCGGGAAGTCGTTTGAGAGCCCGCCGCCGCCGTGCAGCTGGATCGCCATGTCGACGACCCCTTGAGCCATGTTCGGGGTGGCGACCTTGATCTGGGAGACGGCGCCAAGCGCGGCGGGCGAGGTTTGGTCCACCAGCCAGGCGGCGTGCAGGACATGCAGGCGTGCCTGATCGATCGCGATCCGCGCATCGGCGATCCGTTCGCGGTTGCCGCCGAGATTGGCGATCGGCTTGCCGAAGGCGACCCTCTCGGTCGCACGCGCGCAGGCCAGGCCGAGCACCATCTCCGCCAGGCCGATCAGTCGCATGCAGTGGTGTATGCGTCCGGGCCCAAGCCGCGCCTGGGCGATTGAGAAGGCCTGACCGGGACCGCCGATGATCGCCGAGAGCGGCAGGCGCACGTCGGTGAAGGAGACTTCGCCGTGGCCGCCTGGCGCGTCCAGGAAGCCCATCGCCGGCAGCATCCGCTCGACCTTCACGCCGGGCGTGTCCCGGGGCACGAGCACCATCGAGTGCTGGTGGTAGCGGTCGGCGTCTGGGTCGGTGAGGCCCATGAAGATCAGCGCCTCGCAGCGCGGGTGCCCGATGCCGGTGCTCCACCACTTGCGCCCGTCGAGCACGACCTCATCTCCTTGGACCATTGCGGTCGCCTGCATGTTGGTGGCATCAGAGGAGGCGAGGTCGGGCTCTGTCATGCAGAAGGCCGAGCGGATCTCGCCGGCCAGCAGCGGCGCAAGCCAGCGCTCCTTCTGCTGATCGGAGCCGAAGTGCCAGAGCACCTCCATGTTGCCGGTGTCCGGCGCGTTGCAGTTGCAGACCTCGCTGGCGATGATCGAGCGCCCCATCCGCTCGGCGAGCGGTGCGTACTCCACGTTTGAAAGGCCCGCGCCGTGGGTGTGATCCGGCAGGAACAGGTTCCAAAGTCCCTGCTCTCGGGCCTTTGCCTTCAGCTCGTCGATCACAGGCAGGACGACCCAGGGGTCGGCGCTTGCCAACAGCTCACGGTGGTAGGGCTCCTCCCGCGGGGAGATCTCCTGCGCTATGAAGGCGTCCAGGCGCTCCAGCAGACCCCTGGTGCGCTCCGAATGCTCGAAGTCCATAGACGTTCCCTCCTCGACGTGGGCGGCGAGCCTATCGCGGGTGGCCCGCGGTCTGCACCACCGCCTGCTCGATGAAGGGCCCAAGCATCCTGACCGCATCTTGCGTGGCTTGCGAGGGCGGCCCGATCGGCACGGTGAGATAGCTGATCGCAAGACGTACGAGCGTCTGCGCAAGCAGCAGGGCATCCTGCTCTGCCACCATCGGCCAGCCCTTCGCGATCGCTTCTGCGATCTGCTCGCCTGCCCAGTCGAGCACCGGGCGGCTGCGGGTGGTGATCAGCGGCAGCATGCCGCCCGTGCCGTCGTCCTCGAGCAGCATGCCGATCAGCGGGTCCCGCCCGGCCGTGTCAAGGAAGAGCTCGAGCGCCGCCGTCAGTGCGGCCGAGGGATCGTCGAGATGCGCCTCGATCGCCTCGCGCACCGCGCCGATGAAGCGCTGCGCCTCTCTCATCACGAATGCCTGCGCGAACTGCTCCCTGCCGCCGAGCTCGTTGTAGAGCGTCTGTCTGCTCACCCCGGCGCGGCTTGCGATGTCGGCCATCGTGATCTGCGCCCAGGGCCGCTCGGAGAGCAGGCTGCGCGCCGCATCAAGCAGCGTTTCGCGCAGCAGTTCTCGCGCGGCCTCCCTGTAGGGCGAGGAGTTCACCGGGGCGCCTGGTCGGCGGGCTCGAAGTCGACCTTGTCTCGCACGCCGCAGTCGGGGCAGGCCCAGTGCTCGGGGACCTCGCTCCAGGGGGTGCCGCGCGGAAAGCCCTCGTGGGGCTCGCCGCTGACCTCGTCGTAGACATAGCCGCAGGAGGGGCACTCCCACCGGCTCATCGCGACTCTCCCGCGGTTGCCAGGGCCTCGCCCGTGCCGTATCTGGCAAGCATCAGACGGCGCGCCCGTGGTGCGATGTTGGCTTGCGTGACGTCTCCGTCGTAGTGGTCGAGCACGCGTCTGTCCATCGTCCTTCTCCACAGCGGTGGGATCGCCGCGAGGATGATCATGCCCGCATACCCGGTGGGCAGCTGCGGCGCCTGCTCCACGTGGCGAAGCGCCTGGTAGCGACGAGTGGGGTTTGCGTGGTGATCGGAGTGGCGCTGCAGGTGATAGAGCAGCAGATTGGAGGCGACGTTGTTGGAGTTCCAGCTGTGCTCGGGCCGCGTGCGCTCGTAGCGGCCGTCCTCACGGCGCTGGCGCAGCAGCCCATAGTGCTCGAGGTAGTTGACCACCTCCAGCAGGCTGAAGCCGAGCACTGCCTGGATCAGCAGGTATGGCAGCACGACCACGCCGAAGGCCGCGACGAGCGCGGCGAAGAGCACGACGGTCATCGCCCACGCCTGCAGGATGTCGTTGCGATGGGAGAGCACGGGGCTCTTGCACCGTGCAAGGCGCTCGCGCTCCAGGTGCCAGGCCGAGCGTAGGCTGCCGCTCACGGTGCGCGGCAGAAAGGCGTAGAAGCTCTCGCCCAAGCGAGCGCTCGCCGGGTCCTCGGGCGTTGCGACCCTGACGTGATGGCCGCGGTTGTGCTCGATGAAGAAGTGGCCGTAGCCGCTCTGCGCGAGCGCGACCTTGCTGAGCCAGCGCTCGAGGCTCGCCCGCTTGTGCCCGAGCTCGTGGGCGGTGTTGATCGCGATCCCGCTGACCATCGCCACTGTCAACGCAAGGCCGAGGGAGTCCACGGTTGAGAGGCCGCCATGGGCCCACAGCCAGCAGGCGAAGATCAGCCCGGCGTACTGCAGCGGCAGGAAGGCGTACGTGCACCAGCGGTAGTAGCGGTCCTGCTCGAGCCACTTGATCACCTCGTCCGGCGGGTTGCTCGGATCGGTGCCCCCGCAGCAGGTCGATCATCGGGAAGATGCCGAACACGAGCACCGGCCCGATGAACCAGAACACGGCCAGGCCGCTCGCGTGCACCAGCCCCCAGGCGATGAACGGCAGCAGCGGCACGATCAGACCGAGCAGCCAGGCATAGCGCTTGCTGTCGCGCCAAGCGGGCGCGTCCTGTCCATCTCCCTCCAGTTGATGTCGTCCCGCAAGGCCCGGGCGGCCGGTTGCAGATGCCATGTGTGCGTCCTCCTCGGGGTCGCTTTTCGCCGTCCGATGACAGGCTGCGACGACGTTAGACAAATTTGCGATTCGTGTCAAGTATAAAGACATGGTCCCTGAATCTGTAACGCGCGAGGAAACGAGTCGTACGCTTTGCGGATGTGATCGCGCGGGTGATCGCCGCGGCCGAGGGCCTTGCGATCTCGGTCCCGCCGCCGGTCGATCCGGGGCGGATGATCCAGGCGCGGCTGCTGGGCGGCGCGCACGCGCCGTCGATGAGCGCCATGCTCGCAAGAGTGTCCAATAGTCGGGCAAAGGTGTCTAATGAAGGGCCAGAGCTGCCGATGCAGAACAGCAGTCGCAGCACGTCGCACCTTCATCATGGGATCAGCGATCAAGACCCGTCTGCTCGGAAGCCAATCGGACGAGAAGTTGCTCGAGCTCGCGCAGCTTGGGTCGCGGGCCGCCTTCGAGGCGCTCGTCAATCGCCACCGCCGGTTGCTGCTGCGGCATTGTCGCCAGCTCTGCCTCTCGGAGGAGAGGGCGCAGGAGGCGCTTCAGCGGACGCTCTCGGAAGCCTGGAGCGGCCTCGGCAGCGAGCCGCAGTCCGAGGAGCTGCGACCGTGGCTGCATCGGATCGCTGGGCGAATGGCCGCCGATGCGATCTCTGCACAGTGCTCCTCCACGGCGGTGGGCTGCGCGTCTCCCGACGTGGAGGCGGCGTTTGGACTCCGCAGGGCGCAGCCGGCAGGTGATCCCAGTCCTGCGGAGGTGCTCGCGCTGCGGGGGGCGCTGGCTGCAATCGCCCCGGTGCGCGGGCCCGGCGAAGTGCTCGTCCACAGGACGGATGGAAACAAAACAGAGATACTGGTCGAGGACGCCTTCGAGATCGCAGACAGCGCGGTGCGCGGGCTGGTGCGGCGAGTGCGCAGGGGGATCAGCGCGCTCACGCCGCCGCCGCTGCTCGCGTGGGCCATGGGAAGAGTCGCTCAGGATTCTGGAGGCGGCGGCGAACGGATCGCCGAACTCGGAGCGGGCGGCACCGCGGGGCTCACCGGCCTTGCGGTCAAGGGTGGCATTGCGGCGCTCAGCGCCGGGGTGGCGATCACCGGAGCGGTGGTCGCCCAATCAGGCCATTCTCGCGACTTTGCCGCGACCCACCACTCCGCCCCGGCGGCGACCAGGATCGCCGCGGTGCAGGCCACACCTCCGGCGCGCGTCGCGACGGTGGGTGCACCCGGCGGCTGGGCGAGCTCCGGCACGGCATCCCGCAGGCATGCCGTCGACCTGCAACGCTCGTTGGCGTTGCGCCGGGCCTCCGGCACACATGCGTCGCGCTTGACCTCGACGCGGACGTCGAGCACAGCGCCGGCATCTGGCATCAAGCCGGCGGCAGGGGGAGCGCCTGCGGGCTCGCACGTGGCGGTGGCCGAGACCCAAAGCGCCGGCCAGCAGTCATCCACCACCAGCGCCAGCCAGTCGTCCAGCGCCAGTCAGCCAAGCGGCTCCGGCGGAGGGAGCACCGAAAGCACCACTTCCTCCTCGTCGTCCTCGGGTGGTGGCGGGCAGACATCTGAAGCCACCAGCGGATCGTCCTCTCAGGCTGGTGGGATCGGGGTGCAGGTGTCGGTCGAAACGGGCGCAGGCAAAACGTCTGTCGGGGTCGGCTCGAGCGGCGGATCGACGAGCGGCGGATCGCAGTCGCAGGCAACCGGGGTGGGAATATCGGTCGGGCTGGGACCGCTTGGCTCGGTGGGCGTGCACGTCTCGCTGCCCTGAGGCTGCAGTCAGCCTTTGGCGGTCTGCGGCGCCGCGTCGGTCAGCCTGACCGCGAAGAGCACCGCGGCAACCGATGTCGCCAGGTTGAGGCTCGACACGCCGGCGCGCATCGGGATCCTGACTTGCAGCGAAGCCTCTTCGAGCAACGACTGCGAGAGGCCGCGACGCTCGCTCCCGAATGCGAGGATCGCACGCGGGGGCAGCGCGAGCGGGTTGAACGGCTCGCCCTCCGGGTGCAGTGCGACGAGCGGCCGGTCACCGATGGGAACCCCCTGGCTCCAGAGGACCGGCAGCGCGAAGTGCAGGCCCGCCGCGCCGCGGATCGCGTCCGGATGCCAGGGGTCGTGGCGCCCGGTCACCAGCACCGCAGCCGCCTCCGCGGCGGCGGCTGCCCGGACGCAGGCGCCGACGTTGCCAAGGTCGCGTGGCTGCTCCAGCAGCACGACGGGGGAGGGCGAGGGGTCCGTAAGGACCGCGCCGGAGTCTGGGTGAGGACGCTTGGCGAGCGCGATCACGCCCGTGCGCGCGGCGCGGGGGGCGAGCTGCTCGAAGATCGCGGGTTCGACGGGGTGGGCGAGCGCTCGCAGGCGGTCCCCGATGTCCGGCGCGAGCTCTTGCGCGAGCCGGTCGAGCTGCTCGGGCTCTGTGCAGAGCGCCTCGAGCACCTCGGCGTGAAAGCGCAGGGCATGCTTTAGCGCGTGAAAGCCCTCGATCACCGCCAGGTCGGGGTCGCGGCGCGCCTTCCTGAACCGGTCCAGGCGCGCGCTGTGGGCAGTCATGGCACGGGTCCCCGCCTCGCGCCTGCGGCGCGCTTCACGCGAGCTGCTGCACCCGCGTGCCCAGAGCTATCAGCACCGCCTCGGCGGCGTCCTCGACGCACAGGTCCGGGGTGAGCACGAGCGCTGGCGCGGTGGGCCGCTCATATGGATCGTCGAAGCCGGTGAGGCCGGCCAGTTCACCGGACTGGGCCTTGGCGTAGAGGCCCTTCGGGTCGCGGCGTGCGCACTCGCCAGGGGGCGTGTCCACGAACACCTCGACGAAGACGAGGCCGTCGCGTTCGTGGAGCTCGCGCACGCGTTCTCGACAGGAGGCGTATGGGGAGACCAGCGAGGCGATCGCGACCGAGCCGGCGTCGGCGAACAGCCGCGCGACCTGGCCGACCCGCCAGACGTTGCTCTCTCGATCCTCGCGCGTGAAGCCGAGGTCGCCGCAGATGCCGTGGCGCAGGTTATCGCCGTCGAGACGGTAGGCGAAGCGCCCGGAGTCGATCAGACGCTCCTCGACGGCAGCTGCGATCGTGGACTTGCCGGCGGCTGGCAGCCCCGTCAGCCAGATCGTCGCGCCCTGCTGCCCAAGCCGCCGCCAGCGGCTGCTGCGGTCGAGTGTGCCGTCCTGCCAGGTGACATTTGCGCTGATCATCTTCGGCGTCACCGTGCGCTCGCCCCGATCGTGCTCTTCATCTCTGATCTCCTGGATGTCGAGGTGTGCTTCTTGTCGTCCGTGAGGGGCGCGGCTCGAGCCTTGCCTCGTGGTCTTGCTGCCATCCCCGGAGCAGTGTTAGTCGAGATTAAGATTGTATTGCAGGAAGCGAACGTAAACGCTTGCGACTTGTTTTCAACCTCGATCGCAACTCCCGCGGGCCTTGGAAGTTGCGCTCTCCGAGCGCTCAATCGTCTGCAAATGGGGCGATTGGAACCCCGTGATCGTGCTCACGCATCCCCAGCTCGTAGACGGCTCCATGGGGGCTCAGAAGCGTACGCGAGGCCTGGCCGTCGCGCCGCACCACGAGTCGCAGGGCCGCGATCGAGCAGTTGACCACCTCGTGCTCGCCGCCGCCGGGATCGGCATAGCGCCAACCGGCGGCGGTGCCGGGCGGCGCCTGGACGTGGGCCTCGAGCGAGAGGCCTCCCTGCCCCGGCACGCGCAGCGAGCAGCGCTCGGGTCGCTCCGCCACGCGCAAGCCCCTGGCGAACAGGCCCCCGAGGCGCATGCGCTGTCCCTCCAGGCTGAGCGCGCCATTGGCGACCCAGGGAGTCAGGCGCCCGCCGATCGCGATCCGGCCGATCGCGAGATCGACCCACGTCTGCGGTGCTTGATCGAAGGCGATGCCGTGCAGCCAGATCCAGCGCTCGGCGTGCTCTGCGCCCCAGTTGTGGCCGACCATGCCAGGCCAGCCGTCGAGCTCGATCGTGCGGTCGCCGATCTGCAGCGCGCCAGAGAAGATCGCTGAGGGAGCTGGGCTCGTCAGCTTCGTGCGTGGCAGCGGCGCGCGGTAGAGCAGCGGGTGGGGCAGATGAGCGAGCTCTGGCTCGGTGCCATCGAAGCGAAGCGACCAACTCGCCTGCCCACAGGTGCCCTGTGCCACTCCCGGACCAAGACGAGTCTCGCCGACGGCGATCCAGCCGCCTGCGGGCACGCTCAGATCCAGGCCGCTGACCTTGTGCATGAAGGGCGCGCCTGCCTCCGCGTCGAAGACGGTGCACCAGACCGAGCCGCACGCGGGCCTGCCGGGAGGCTTTCGCACGGTGCAGCGGATCCAGATGCCACGCGGCTTCGCGGGATCGACTGCGCGCAGGTAGAAGGACTCGTACATCCCGACGCGATCGGACCCGGCCGATGCGTTGGGGAAGACCGCGGCCACCGGCATCGCCTGATCCTAACCGCAGAGATGGCCCCGATGCGAGTCTCGGCGCCGATCGCGCTGCCTTTGCTGCCAGTCGTGCGAGTATGCGTGCGTGCCAGTTGCGCGCACTCCCCTCATAGAGCTGCCGCCTGCTCTGCGGTTCGGTGGCGCTCGCGCAACTGAGGAGGCGAGCGCGCGGTGGCTGATGGGCATTGACGGCGGCGGCACCAAGACGCTCGCGGCGGTTCTTGACGTGCAGGAGGGCCGCGTTCATCTTGCCCACGGCGGTCCGAGCAATCCCGACTCGGCGGGTGTGCGGGCCGCTGTGCAGGCGCTGCTGCAGAGCGCTGCCGGCGCGGCCGGCAGCGCCGGGGTGGATCTCGACCGGCTCGACGCAGCCGTGCTTGCGATTGCGGGGACCGATACCGAGAGCGTCGATCGGCACGTGCACGAAAGCGCCCCGGCGAACTGGATGGTCGTAAACGATGTGGTCGGCGCCTGGGCGACGGCGACCGGGGCGAGCCCCGGCATTGCTGTCATCTCCGGCACTGGCAGCAATGTCTTCGGCGTCGGCGCCGACGGGAGCGCGTGGCGCGCCGGCGGGTGGGGTCACGTCCTCGGCGACGAGGGCTCGGGCTACTGGATCGGCAAGCGTTCGCTTGCCGCTGTACTGCACGACCGCGACGCCTCCGGGCCGCGCACGGCGCTCAGCGACGCCGCACTGCGGTTCTTCGAAGTGGGCGACGTCCAGGCACTGATCGCGCTCGTCTACGGAAACCCGCTGGACAAGAGTGAGATCGCGGCCTTCGGCACCCAGACCGCGCAGATTGCGCATGCAGGTGACGAGATCGCTCGCGGCATCTATCGTGCTGCGGCAGGAGAGCTGAGTGCGCAGGTCAGAGCAGTGATCGAGCACGCTGGCCTGCAGGGAGAGTTCCAGGTGGGCCTGATCGGGAGCGCCTTCAAGGCAGGCGCGGTGTTCGTCGAGCCGCTCGAGCAGAAGATCCATGACCTCGCGCCGCAGGCGCGCATCTCGGTCGTGGAGATCGCGCCGGTTGCGGGCGCTTTGATGCTGGCCGCACAGGCCAGCGGCCTGCGGGATCGATTTGACGCGGCCGCGCTTGGAGCGCTCGTCGAGGATGCTCTGTCCACCCGGGTGCGGGCGTGAGACCGCCGCTCAGGCGAGCCGGCGCACGATTGCGTCGAGGTCACCGATCGCCTGCGGGCCCTGGCCGCTGATTCTCACCGCCGCCGCGGCGTTGCCACGCGCGGCTGCCTGCAGCGGCGTCAGCCCTTCGCGCAGAGCTATGAAGAACGCGGCTGCGAACACGTCGCCAGCGCCGAGGTCGTCGTGGGCGCCGCTCACCGGTCTTGGGGCGATGCACGCATCCTGTCCCCCTGCGAGGTGGATCATCGTCGGCCCCTCGCCGGCGGTGACGGCGATGACCGGAACGCGGTCGAACAGCGGTTCGCAGCTGTCGCGCTCGCTTGCGCTGATCACGACCGCATCCAGTCGGGACGGCAGTCGCTCGAGCTCGATCGGCGCAGTGGCGATCTCGTCGCCCGGTTGCTCCCAGCGCCGCAGCAGCCCCTGTGCGGTCAGGCCGACGAGCTGCGCTTCGCATGGCCATGCGGGCGGAGTCTCGCGCGCGACCGGCGCGAGATGCAGGATCGAGGCTCGCGTGGGCGCGGCCGCCGCCGCAAGATCGGCCTCCGCGATCGGCCCCGCCCAGGCCAGCAGGCGCTGTCGTCGCGCAGATCCGCTGCCGCGGGTCTCGAGGGTCGTGGTCTGCGCTGCTGGCAGGATCTCGACGCCGAGCTCCCCGGCGAAGGGCGCAAGTAGCCTTCGCAACTCAGCCGGCTGGCCGCGTGTGATCACGAGCACGCGCAGACCGAGACGCGCCGCCTGCAGGCCGCTGTAGAAGGCGCCTCCGCCCGGCTGGCGCCGCCGGCGGCCATCAGGACCGACGAGCACGTCGACGGTGACATGCCCGACCGCCAGGTAGTCGTACTCGGGTGCCGCCTCGCCTGACATAGAGCTTTAGAGCAGTGCCATGCCGGGAGCCACGCGCGCCTCCAGAAGCATCGGCCCATCAGACCGCAGAGCGGCGGCGAGCAGATGCGAGAGCTGCTCAGGCTCCTCGGCGCGCTGCGCCGGCACACCATAGGCCTGCGCGAGCGCCACACAGTCGAGCGCCGGCAGGTCGAGGCCGGGCGCGCCCTGCACGTCCTCCAGCAGCGCGAACCACTTCAGGATCGAGTACTCGTCGTTGCGCAGCACCAGATAGGTGACCGGTACGCGGTAGGCGGCCGCGGTCCAGAGACTCTGGATTGCGTACTGGGCCGATCCCTCGCCAAGCACGCAGAGCACGGGACGCGAGGGCTCGGCCATCTGTACCCCGATTGCCGCGGCGATGCCGAAGCCGAGGCCGCCACCGGCGGAGAAGTAGTAGCTGCCGGGGCGACTCAGGCGCAGCTGGTTGCGCAGGGCCAGTGTCGCCGAGGGGGCCTCCAGTACGAGGATCCCGTCGTCTGGGAAGACCTCCGCGAGCGCCCTGAGTGCGCTGGAGGGGCTCATCGGGTCGGAGGCGGGCGTCGACTCCGGTGCCGGGCGCACGGGCGGAGCCTCTCGGTCGCTCTGCTTGCAGAGCTCGAGCAGCGCGGTGAGCGTGAGCGCGACGTCTGCCACGATCGCCTGCCCCATCGGCGCTCTCGCTGCCTCGTCTGGGTCACAGGTGATCGCCACCAGGCTGCAGCCGGGCTCGAGCAGCGGGCCCGGTACGTTGGGGTAATAGGGAAAGACCGACGAGCCGGCGACCAGCACGAAGTCGTGCTGGGCAAGCGCTTGCGCAAGCGGTCCGACCGCCGGGGGCAGGATGCCTTGAAAGAGAGGATGGTTCTCGGGAAAGCCGAGTCTGCCGCCGCCGGTTGCCGGGGTTGCGTACACCCAGAGGCGCAGACGCTCGGCGAGCGCTACCGCCGCCTCGAAGCCGCCGCTTGCGTCTATGTCGGGGCCTGCTATGAGCGCCGGTCGCTTTGCGCTGTGCAGCCGGCTTGCAAGCTCGGCGAGCGTGCCTGCATCGGGGATGCCGCCGTGTGAAACCGTGCGTGTGGTCTGCATCGCGAGGTGATCCTCGCGCTCGATCTCCTGGCCCCAGTCGTCCATCGGAACCGAGAGCATCACCGGCCCCCGTGGAGGCAGCGAGGCGGTGTGGATCGCGCGCGCCAACGCATGGGGCACGTCCTGCGCGCGCGGCGGCTCGTAGCTCCACTTCACAAGCGGATGAGGCATCCGTGTCGCATCGCGGTTGGTGAGGTTTGCCTGCAGGGTGATCAGCGAGCGGTGCTGCTGCCCGACCAGGACGATGAGCGGCGAGCGGTTGGCCTGCGCACCTGCGATCGCGCCCATCCCGTTGCCAAGGCCGGGCGCCGTGTGCAGGTTGACAAGGGCCGGCTTGCCACTTGCCTGCGCAAAGCCGTCGGCGATGCCTACCGCGGACGCCTCCTGGAGCGCGAGCACATAGGAGGTCTCGGCTGGCAGCTGCGCCAACATCGGCAGCTCCGTGGAACCAGGGTTGCCGAAGATCATGCCCATGCCGCGATCGATGAGCATCTGCAGGCATGCCTCCCTGACCGTTGCCATACCGCCTCCCCTGCGTCCGGTGGTGGCGCCGCGGGCGGCTAGGGCGCCTGCGCGCGGCCCTCGCCAGTGCCGCGCTCGGCGAGCAGGGCCATGGCCTGCGGGAGGCTATCGACCACGGTCAGGTAGCGGTCGAGTCCGGTTAGCGCGAGCAGGCCTCTCACCGGCTCCTCAGAGGCGAGCAGCACGAGCATGGATTGCTCGCCGTGGAGCTCCTGATGGGTCTGCAGGAGCATGTGCAGGCCGCTCGAGTCGATGAACTCGACGCCGCGGAGATCGAGAATCATGTCCCGCGGGCCGTGGCGCGCTTTCGCCTGCGCCAGGCAGCCTCTGATCGCAGGGGTTCCCGCGCGGTCGATCTGGCCTGAGATCGTTGCGTGCACGGTCCCGTCGCCGTCGCTCTCGAGGTTGATCGCAAGCGGCGCCGGGAGCTGAGCTCCAGTGCTTGCGGGATTGCTCTCCACGTAGGAACAACGCTAGCAGCGGGGGTCCGCCGGCGCGAGAGCGGCGAAGCAGATAGTTTGATGGGTATGAGCGAGGCTAATTTGACCACCGCAGAGGGCCTGGAGGCCCTGAAGGCCGAGCTCGAGCAGCTCGAAGGCGCGGGCCGGCGGGAGATCGCCGAGCGCATCAAGACCGCGCGCGAGTGGGGCGATCTCAAAGAGAACAGCGAGTACCACGACGCCAAGAACGATCAGGCACATCTGGAGACCAAGATCGCCAAGCTGCGCGAACGGATCTCCTCCGCGGAGATCGTCGAGGGGGCACAGGAGCACGGGGTGGTCTCATTTGGCAGCACCGTAACCGTGAAGGACGGATCGGGAGCCCAGCGGGTCTGGAAGATCGTGAGCTCGCGCGACGCCGCGCCGGGCGAGGGCAAGATCTCTGCCGAGTCGCCCGTGGCGCGTGCGCTGCTCGGGCTGCGGGCGGGAGATATCGCGCGCGTATTGCTGCCGCGGGGTGAGAGCGAGATGACAGTGCTCGCCGTCGAGACCGTCTGAATCCTGGGACGGCCGGCGCAGCGCGCAGGCGTTCATCTGGCAAGCCCCGCTTCAGCGGGGCTTGCCAAGGCGCCGGCGAAAGCGCTTGGGCTTGCGGCCGTAAAGCGAGTGGCCAGACTGAAAGGCGCGCTTGCGCAGCGTCCTGCGACGGCGTCGGATCGCCTTCTGCAGCGCCTTTCTCCCGCGTCGATCGGTGCGGAAGATCGTGTTCTCTGCACTCACCCGCTGCGAGAGCATGGCCAGATCGTGCTCCTCGCCAAGGGCTTCTCCCAGCCGATCGGCTTCTCTGCCGAGGCGTCGCAGCTCGGTCCGGCGGCCGTGCTGCCCGCTGGCGCGGCCTCCCTGGCCGAGCGCCTCGGAGGTATGGCGCAGGTCCTTGACCCGCTTGCGCCATCGATGCATCTCGGCGATGTCCTTGCTCTTGCTTGCCCGGTGCATGGCGCGGCGTCCCTGTGCGTAGATGCGCGTCGCACCCGCCTCGAGCGCCCTCGCCTGATCGTGCTTGCCCGCAGGTGGGCCCACCCTCGTGATCTCGACACGCGCGGCACTCAGAAGGTCGATCGCGCGCTCGCGCGCGCCTGAGCGCTGCACTGCCCTTTCGGCGGCAAGCTGCTCGGCGAGCAGCGCGGCGTGCAACGCCGCCACACCTGAGCTCGTGCCCACCTTCTTTGGGTGGCGGCGCATCAGTCCTTCCAGCGTGCAGAGGGAGACATGGGCATCGCGTGCGTCTGAGAGCTCTCTTGCGGCTTGCCGGAGCAGCGTCTTTGGGCGTCGGCGGCGCTTGCCCGCGGTCAGGAGATGCGTCAACCGCTCCAACGTGCGTACCCGCTTGATCGCCTTGCGCGTCTCGTGGATCGCGTCCTGGAGGTCCGCGGCGCGCGCGTCTTGCAGCGTCTTGATCGCGAGGTCGAGTTGCGCGAGGGCCATCCGCCGTACGCCCGCAGGTGGATGCTCGCCCTCGTGCAGAGCGAGCTTGTGGGGAGGTGGTGTCTTCTCCTTTTGATGGCCGTCGCGGTGTGCCGCCCCCGCGCGGCGTGCCTCCTTGACGGCGAGTAGGGCGGCGGCGCTCAGGCCGATTCCCAGCGCGAACGCCGCAAGCGGCCTTGGGCCAGGCGCAACAATGGGTCTATGAGCAGGCTTTCGCAGGCGCGATGGTGGACGGTTCGCCCAGCGGGCAATCGCCTTGCCAAGACCTATAGGTGTCCTATATGTGGTCATCTGCTGCCATCGCTCAGCGAGCACCTGCTGATCGCGCCCGAAGGGGACACCCGCCGACGCCGCCACGCCCACACGGAGTGCGTGCTGGCGGCGCGCAAGCGTGGCGAGCTCGTGCTCGAGGATGAGTGGCGAGCTTCGCGCAAGGCCGCTGAGGGCCGGCCGTCATGGCCGCGGCGCCT
Organism: uncultured Actinomycetota bacterium; assembly: GCA_963757925.1. Lineage (GTDB taxonomy): Bacteria > Actinomycetota > Thermoleophilia > Solirubrobacterales > Solirubrobacteraceae > Palsa-744. Next base: position 341,560 of record CAVWTE010000009.1, on the reverse strand, counting down.
CATGGCCGCTGTGCTCAGCCGCCGTTGACGTGGACGTGGTCGGGATCCACACGGATGATCACGCGCACTTCCCCGGGCTGGCGGTAGGGGTATGTCTCCTGGCCCAGGTACTTCATCGCCAGCTGGTCGATGTGCTCGTCGGCGCCCTCGTGTGTGAGGGATGAGACCAACCCGCGAATCATCACATATTCGTAGGGGTTCTCGATGTTCTGGACCGTGAGCGTCACGTGGTGGTCGCGCTCGAGATTGCGTGGCCAGGCGCGTCCCTCGGCGCTGTTGAGCACCGGCTTGCCGTCTTGCACGTCGACCCACACCGGCACCGCGTGAATGCCGCCGTCGGGTCGCAGCGTGGAGACGTTGCAGAAGTTCGGGGCCTTCAGAAGCTCCTCGGCGCGTCCTTCGATCGTTGTGCTCATCGGACCTCTTTCATGGTCGCATCGTTCGATCCTGGAGCATCCAATCTAGCCGCCCGGAGTACCGGCCGCCAGGTGCATCTTCGACCTGGGGGTGCAGCGCGACGTGCGCCGCCGGTCTTCGCTACAGGCGGGAGAGCCCACTGGCGGAGCTTGCCGGCGGGATCGGGTCGAGCGCCTGCAGGTGGCCGTCGTTGAGCTGGAAGCGCACGGTGCCCTGGCCGCCGCTTGGACAACAGGGCGAGTCGCCGGAACGGTAGAGGCCGTAGGCGAGCGTGACGCTGGTTTCGTTCTGGGAGACGACTTTCAGAGAGCCGCTTGGCTGCGCGGTGTCGGTGCCGATGTAGCGGCTATCGACGAAGAAGAACGCGTGCTGCTGGTAGCTGCCGCCGGATCCGCTCTTGCGCGCTGTGAGGACGCGCAGCGTCTGTTTGGGGTTGTACTGCGCCGTTTCGATGGGCGTGTATCCCTGGCTCTCCACGGTGGCCATCGCGGACTTCAGCGCCTGCTGCCCCGATTCCGGTTTCGCGAAGGCGGGTGCGCCGGAGGTGCGGGTGCTGCTCGCCGTCACGGTCTTGGTCACGGTCGCGACGTGCGAGCTCCCGCTTGCGCTCGAGCCGGTCTTCGTGGAGCTTGTACTCGAGAGGGTGGAGCCGGTCGAGGAGCCTTCTTTGGCGGAGACGAACTTCGTGCTCGAACCGCAGCCCACGATCACGGCGCCGGCACCGCAGGTCAGCAGCGTGGCGAGAAGCAGTCGGATGCGCATGAGGGGTAAGGATAGGAAGGGCGGCTGCCTTGTGGCCTGCAGGGCTAATATCAGAGGCTGATGTCCAGCACCAGCAGGCCAACCTCGGGCGCGCCCACCAAGCCGCGACGCAGCAGAGGCGATGTTGCTCGCACCGTGGTGTGGGTGCTGCTTGCGGTTCTGATCACCCTGTTCGCCGTTCTGAACGTAAAATCGGTGAAGGTGGACTGGATCTTCGGCAGCAGCTCGGCGCCGCTGATCATCGTGATCGTGATCTCGTTGCTGGTCGGCGTGGTGCTCACCCACATCGCCGAGCGCCGCGGCCGCAAGAGCTGAGACGGCAAGGAGGCTTCAGCGCCCTTGCCGGGCGGCGTGCTGGTGCTTCTCAGCCCGCTTGGAGCGCGGTGGCAGTGGGCTTGGAGGCTTGGTCTGCGCCCAGCATCTCCTCGGCTGCGGTGACACCCACGAACGGGGTCAGCAGCACCTGTGAGAGCGGCTGGGTGAGCGCTGGAAGCATCCGCGCCCGCTCGGGAGTGCCATGGGTCTGGATCATCTGCCACATCGCCCCCGCAAGCCACTCGTTCAGGGTCGCGGCTCTGACGAGGCCGGGGGCGCCCTCGGTCAGGACGCTCGTGAGGTCGAGCGCGAGCTGCAGGCTGCGCTCGACAGCTGCCGGGCCGGCTGCGTACACAGAATTTGCGATGGTCTGCGCATAGATCGGGCGCTCGGCGAGGTGCCTGAGTATCGCGGCGATCACCCCGGGCAGCGCAGAGGCCCATTCGGGCTGCAGCAGCGTGGGGTCCGCGGCGATCGCCAACAGCTCGTCGCCCAGCATGTCGAAAGCCGCCAGGAAGCAGCCGTTGCGCCCGTCGAAGGTCTCCAGGAAGACGTCGAGCGGCACTTCCGCCTCGTCGGCGATGCGCACGGGCCCGAGATCCTCATAGGGCTCGGCGGCGGCGAGCCTCAGCACGCTTTCCAGCAGTCGCGCCTTCGCCCCGCCGGGTCGGCGGTCCTCCGGGCGCACAGGACGCATGTCCTCCTGTGCCTCGCATCCCGCTGCCTCCTGCAGGCGCAAGACGTGTTCCACGCGCGGGTTGCAGGATGGGTCGAACAGCATCGTCCAGCGCAGCATCTCGCGGGCGAGTGCCTGTGCCTCGACGGTGCGTGGACCTGCGGCTCGTTCACGTAGGAGATGCTGGTAGGTGGCGCGCTGTATGCCGCCGACGATTCCGCGCGCAAGTGGCGCGGAGAGCTCGTATCGGCCGTAGCCGGCGAATCCTGTGCGCAGCAGGCGCTCGAAGGCGACCGCGACGCGACGCAGGCGGATCGGGCCCTCGGGACCGATTGCCAGCGCGTCGACTATCACCATGTGGGCGCTCTTGGGAGAGCAGACGATCTCGTCGACGAAGGTGCGCAGCGCCGAGCGCATCTTGGCGCGCAAATCGCCTTTTGTCTCGCGGAAGGCGCCGTCCACGCGCTTTAGCCAGCGCGCGGCAATCAGGTCGCATGTCGCAATGAAGCAGCTGCGCTTATCGGTGAACTGTTCGTAGAAAGCGCGTCTGGAGACGCCCGCAAGCCCGATTACACGCTTGACAGTGGCGCCCTCGTAACCGTTGGCCGCCACTGCCTCGATCATCGCACCGTGTATGCGCATCCGCTGGTTGCGTGCGACGCCTTCGCGGCCGAGGTGGTGCGGGCCTCGTGGCAGCCGGTCGTAGATTGGCTCTATCGAAGGCCCGAACCGCGGACTGCGATCAGCGATCTCAACCGACGACATGCACCCCTCCCCTATTGCGTCAATCCCCTCTTGCCCGCAGCCTATCATGGATATGAGGGAACGACGGTATTCCCGTCTCGAAGTTTCCGCGCAGGAAGTTCTCAATGAACCGAACCATATGAGTCTTGCGGGTGGATCTTGAACATTCCTGCAAATGGAAACATGCTGTCTGCAGGGATCTCGCGTGCGGGGAGCGGGGTTTCACTGCCCTGAGACCTCGGGCGAGGCATGAGCGATCACCACGGGGATCTCGCCCGCCCCCTTCAGGACGGTATTGGAGGTGCTGCCGAGCAGCTTCGCGCGCAGGCCGCTGTGACCGCGCGAGCCGACGACGATGGCGGCGGCTTTGTTTTCTGCGGCGACCGCGAGTATCGCTTCGGCCGGATGGGAGGTGTCCTCGATGGCGATCTGCCTTGCGTCGAGCCCCATGCCTCGGGCAAGCTCCGCGCCCTCGGCGGCGATCCCTTGGGCGGTGTGCTGCACCTCGCGGTCGATCGCTTGGGCGAGTGCGGGGTCGTAGGGCATCGTCGTCGTGCCAAGCCCCGTCGGGTCGGGCAGGAGCATCATCTCGCCAAGCCGTGGATCCCACGCGGTCAGCACGATTGTGCTGCGGCCGGCGAACAGGGCGCCAGCGTGTCGCAGCGCCGCCCGCGCTGCAGGAGAGCCGTCATAGGCGATGACGATCGGCGCATCAGCCGCCATTGAGCACAAGGCTACTCTGAGCCGAGGTCCGCGTGCGGCGCCAGGGCCGCCCAGGCTGCGCCGGCACCGAGAAACGGCGTCAGCGCGATGTAGCAGGCGTGCTCCGCGAGGTCGGGCAGATGCGACGTCCTGCCATGCAGGATGTAGTCGTGCAGGAGCTCGAAGATGCCGCCGATGATGGCCTCGCCGACGACCGGGCTCGGCATCCGTGAAGGCGCGGAGGCGTCGAGCTTGAAGTCGAGCAATTCTGCATAGGAGTGGTTGGCCTCGTCCACGCGCCGCGCGACATGGGGGTAGGCGATCAGGACGTCCACACAGGCCAGATGCGCATAGGCGGGCTCGCAGGAAAGGAACTCGAGCAGCGCTCGCACGCCGATCTTCACGTTCTCGGCCCAGCCGAGGCGCAGGTCCAGTGAGCGGCTCACCGCCGCGACCGCCTTCGCGTGCCCGACCTCGTAGGTGGCAAGGAACGCCTCCTCCTTGTTGGCGAAGTGCTGGTAGAACGTCTGCAGTGAGATGCAGGCTCCGGCGGCAATGTCCTCCAGGCCGAGGTCCGGGTAGCCGTTGCGGGCGGTCTCCTTGGCGATCGCATCGAAGATGCGCTCGCGCTGGTTGTGGGTGACAAAGCCGCGGGGCAGGTTGTGTTCGCCGGGCGGAAGACCTCGCGTGCTCCAGGCGGGCGCCAGCGTGAGCGATCCCGGCGCCCTGCCGCTCAGCTGCCGTCGGCGAGCTCCGCGAGCCTGCGGCCGGTGCGGTATCCCCTCCGGCGAGGGGTAGTAGCTGGATATCCAGGCGATCAGCTCGGGCAGCAACTTGCTGAGCTCGGATCGCAGCGCCCTGCTGGAGCGCTTGCGTCGCACGCGCGAATAGAGGATCTTGCGCAGCGCCCCCACGATCGCCCGTGCCACCGGCTCCGGGACGCTGCCGGGCCCCTCCGCTTGCGCGAAGACCTCGCCGATGAAGTGGGCGAGCCGCTGGCTGCCCTGAGCCCACCGCTCGATGCCCGGTGGTCCGGCTGCGGCAAGCTCCACGCAGATCAGGCGGGCGGCGTCCGGCCTCTCGACCGCGGCATCGAAGAGCGCCTTCAGCAGGGCTTCCAGGCGTTGGAATCCCTGGCCGGCGGATGTGTCGACGCTCGCAAGCCGGGCGGTCAGCCGCTCGACGAGCATGTCGTAGGTGAGCAGCAGGCACTGCTCCTTGTTCTCGAAGTGCTCGTAGAAGGTGCGTCTCGAGACCCCCGCGTTCTCCACCAGGTCTGAGATCGTGGTGGCCACGAAGCCGCGCTCATCGACCGCCTTGATCATCGCGGCGAACAGGCGCTCGCGCTGGTGGGCGGCCACTTGCCCCCGGGGTAGGGCCTGCGGTCCACGGGGCAGGCCGGGGCCTGATTCGGGGCGCCGCACGGCGGCGGCCCCCGGGTGATCAGACGCGCGTGGTCTGGCCATCTTCTCTGCCGCTCGCACGGCTTGGGCGGCCGCTTTGGACCCTGAGCTCGCCGGATGAGAATAGTGTGGTCAGGAGTACCTACTTATTGACAGTCTGCGTAAAACATGATTTATATGATGAGCATCACGGTAGCTGGCCGCTTGCCCGTTGGGTCAGTCTACCTTGGCAGGTATCCAAGGATCGGATGCAATTCCAACCGACTTCATCCAACGGCTCGAATTGGGCAGGGACGCCTTGAGGGAAGGCGCGCGCCTTCGCATGCGCTTGGCGACGGTTTGTTCCAGGTTTCTGTAGAGAAGATGCTATTTGTCGTGGGGAGGATGCACCTCGCCTCCACGGGCGCGTGCGAGGGAGCGCGCCCGTGGGGAGCGCGAGGTCGGGTGAAAGGCTCGGTGGCGTGAGACGCAGCGAATGTCATGTGCCGAGGATGGGCAGAGCGCTCCACCCGCGCTGGCCCTACCGCCGCTCGCACAGCCGCCACGATCTGCATTGGCTCGTGCGGGTGCGCCCGCGGCGTGAGTGGTGTCCGCGCGGGCGAGGGCACGCGGTTGCGACGCTGCGGTCCTGCCGCCGGCTGCGCAGGCACACCGACTGAAGAAAACCTTCAGTAGCCGGGCCAGTGCCGGGCGACGTAGCCGGCATTGTCAACCGGCGATGGCTGCCAGCGCGAGGCAAATACGCCGCTGCGGCCCGCCGTGTCGTAGAGCATCCAGGCGCCCCCGATGTTCACGTACATGTAGGTGTGGCCGGCATTGGCATATACCGTGATCCACTTGCCCGGTCCGGGGGCGCCCCAGCTCTCGAGCTGCCCCGAGGTCTCGGGCGCGCTCAGAAGGCCCCCGGCGGCCAGGGCATAGCTCACCGACCCGGAGCAGTCGTAAGCGTCATCCACGAAGGATGCGTGCCCCCCGCCGTATACGTAGGGGAAGTTCGCGATCGCGTTTGCGCCGGCGATCACCCGCTGCACCACTTCAGGCACCTCGCGCGGAATCGGAAGCGCTCCGTCATCGCCGACGATCGAGTCGCCGCCCGGGACCGTCGCCATCCTCGCCGGATCATTGGCAGCGCTTTCCAGCTGCTTCATCTTGGCTAGCTCGGCGCGGATTTCCGCATCGGAGGCAGCGCCCTGCGCCACCTGCAGTTCGCCTGCGGCCTGCGGGGCCTTCGCGGTGCTGTGGTGCACCGAGGCGGGTGCGGGGAAGCTTTTGGCTTCTTCTGGGTCCCTGGCCTCGGCTACCAGCTGGTTGGTGCCCGACGAGGAGGCGGCGGCAGAGGAGGTCCCGCCCGAAGCGGCTTCTGCCGCACGGCTTGGGCCTTTTGTGACGCTTCGGACGCGGCGTTGCGTACCGGCGCTCGCGTTCGCGTCGTGCGGCTTTCCCGCGTGCGAGCTCGCGGGAAGCGTTGCCGTGCGCTTGTGCGCATCCGAGAGCGGGCCGCGATGAGATGGCCCGATCAGCATCACCGCCGCGGCTATGCCCAATGCGAGAACCCCGAATGCCAACCCGGCGAGCAGCGCGAAGCGCGAGGGCAGCCTTCGCCCCGCTCCAGAGGGCATCGTCTCGCCGTCCCTCCACACGCTCACCATGCAAAGGCTAGCGCCACCGGAGGCATCCGGCGCCTGCTGACGCTACGATCGGGAGGTGCACGACGAGGCGACAGCCGTGGATATTCCCGCGCAAAGGTGCCAAACGTTGCGGTTGCGGCTTCGAGTACGCGGGCGCACATGCGGCTTTGGCATGGGATGCGCCGGCCCGAGAACTGGGTGCAGCTGATCCAGTTCGGGCTCGTCGGCGGCCTTGGCTTCCTCATCAACCTCGCCGTCTTCGCGCTTTGCGAGCGCGGGATCGGCATGCCCTACCTGCTCGCCTACGGGGTCGCCTGGCTCGTGGCGGTCACCAACAACTTCCTGCTCAACCGGCGCTGGACCTTCAACGAGCATGCGAGTTCCAGCCAGATCCACTTCCAGGCGCTGCGCTTCGTCCTGGTCAGCGCGATCGCGGCTGCCGCCGGCGCCGGCCTGCTCGCGCTGATGGTCGAGGTTGGAAGCTTCGCCAAGCTTCCCGCCGAGGCGATCGCGGTCGCGGCCTCGACGCCGCTCAACTTCCTCGGCAACAAGCTCTGGAGCTTCCGGCCAAAAGGCTGAGCTTCCAAGCCACGCCGGCCTGCGTGCCGTGGCCGCCGAGCCCGCATACGGCGCCGGCCAGAGCTCTCGAAGCGGCGCTTGGCGGCACCTATACTCTGGATTCGATCTCCCTTCGGAGGAACACTCGTGCAGGAGATGGTCATCTACGGTGTGAGCTTTGACATGGTCGGCAAGCAGCCGATCGTGTTGCTGAAGACCGTCGACGGGAACCGCTTCCTGCCGATCTGGATCGGACACCCCGAGGCCGCATCGATCCTGATGAAGCTGCAGGGCGCCTCGACGCCCCGGCCGATGACCCACGACCTGCTCTGCGACATGCTCGGCGAGCTCGATGTCAAGTGCACCCAGGTTGCTGTCACGGAGCTGCGCGACAACACCTTCTTCGCCTCCATCACGCTGTCGGTGGCCGGACGCGAGATGGAAATCGACTCGCGTCCCTCCGACGCGATCGCGCTTGCCGTGCGCGCCGGCGCCCCCATCTTCGCCGCCGAGGAGGTGATCGCCGAGTCGGCGATCGAGTTCGAGCAGAGCGAGCAGGAGAGCGAGGACGTGGTCGAGAAGTTCAAGGCGTTCCTCGACGAGGTCACGCCCGAGGACTTCGCCGCCGGCGATTCCTAGAAGGACGACGCTCGTCGTCCAGGCGGCGCATGCGCCGCCTGGCGGGGACGCGCATGCGCGTCCCCGTGGACGGGCCGCATGCGGCCCGTCCCCATCCAATCAGCGGCTGCGGCGCTGGCTCTCGCGCTTCTGGCGCTGCGGCAGTTGCACCACGTCGGCCATCGGCTCCGCGGGCTCCGCGGCCGGGGCCTGCCGTGCCGGCTTTGCCTCCCCGGTGAGGGTGCCGAACAGACCGACCTGCTCTGAGATCACTCTGCCGATGCGCTTGATTCCCTCCACGATGTCCTGCTCGGCTACGCCCGCGAAGTTCAGCCGCATGGAGGAGGCGCCGCGACCGTCCACGTAGGCGGCGCGGCCGGGCACGAAGGCAACCGCCTCGCTCTCGAGCGCCCTGGCCAGCAGATCGGTCGTGTCGATGTAGTCGGGCAGTGTCGCCCACACGAACATGCCGCCCTCTGGCTCAGTCCAGCGCGCGTCGGGGCCGAAGTGGGCGCTGAGTGCCGCCAGCATCGCGTCCCGGCGGGTCCTGTAGAGCGCCTTCAGCGAGTCCAGGTAACCGCGCCAGTCGTGCTCTGCGAAGTAGGCGGCCACGAACAGTTGCGTGACCGGCGAGGAGCAGAGGTCGGCGCCCTGCTTGCCGAGGTTGAGCTTCTCCAGCACTGGCGCGGGCGCGACCGCCCAGCCCAGGCGGATGCCCGGGGAGAGGATCTTCGAGAAGGTGCCGAGGTAGATCACGAAATCCGAGGCGCCGCCCCGGCCGGCCAGCGCGGCGTCAAGCGAGTAGAGGGTGGGCAGCGGATCCCCTTCATAGCGCAGCAGGCCGTAGGGGTTGTCCTCCAGCACGAGGATCTCACGCTCGCGGGCAACCTCCACCAGGCGGCGCCTGCGTTGCAGCGACATCGTCACGCCGCCGGGGTTCTGGAAGTTGGGGATCGTGTAGATGAACTTCGGGCGTCTACCCTGCGCCTGAAGGCGATCGAGGGTCTGCTCCAGCTCGTCGATAGGCATCCCGTCGGAGTCCATCTCGATCTGGAGCACATCGGCCTGGTAGGCGCCGAAGGTCGGAACCGCGCCGGGGTAGGTGGGGGCCTCTGCGACGATCACATCGCCTGGATCGAGCAGCGCCTTGCAGACGAGATCGATCACCTGCTGGCCGCCGGTGGTCACGAGCACTTCGTCGGGATCCACGAGCGTCTGCTCGGCCGCCATCACCTCGACGATGCACTGCACCGTCGCCGCAAGCCCCTCGGTGGGTCCGTACTGCAGGGCCTTTGCGGTCTGCTGCGCGGCGACGTGGCTCATCAGCTTCGCGTAGAGCTCGGGGGCGAAGGTCCTGGTGTCGGGCAGCCCGCCTGCGAGGGAGATGACCTCGGGGCGCTCGGTGAGGGACATCATGTCCCGCATCGCCGAGGACCTCATTCCCTTGGTACGTGCCGCAAAGAGGCTCTCGTAGCGCGCCAGCTCGTGGGTTGCGGCCCGGCCGCGAGGGTGGGCGGGTCCTCGTCCCATGCCGTCGTCTATCGTCATGGCGCCTGCCACCGTAGCGCACGCCCCTGCCGGCGAGCAAACGCGAGGCCGGCACCGCAAGTCAGAGCACCACGCTCAACGCAAGCCGCCCGCGCATTGAACAACGACAGCCTCGTATTCATGATCGGCCTCGGCCTCGGTCTTGGCATCGCCGCGGGCCTGCGCCCGTTCCTGCCTGCACTACTGGCCGGTGCGCTGGCCTCCGGCGGGGCGCTCGGGGTCAGGTTCGCGCCCGGCAACTACAGCTTCCTGCAGGCGAGTTGGTGGCTGATCGCCGCTGCCACGGCGCTACTGATCGTCTACCTGCTGCAGCTGCGCCTCGGCTCGCAGCGCTTTGACGCGGGCGCGACTGGGGCCGCGCTTGCGGGCCTTGGCATCGGCGTGGGTGCGCTGCTGTTCGCCGGAACGCTGTGTGCGCATGGCCGGATCGCCTGGCCGGGGCTGATCGGCGGCGCCGCGGCGGCGCTGCTGGCCCAGGCGGCGGTGCGTCCGATCGTCTCCGGCGCGCGCGGCAGGCTCACCGATCGCACCGCGCGCGAAGCGCTCACGCTCTATGCCGACCTCGCCGCGCTGCTGATTGCCGGGCTCGTCTGCCTGCTGCATCCGCTCGGCTATCTCGCCGTCGCGCTCTTCGCGTGGCTTGCCTTCGCTCGCTGGCGGCGAGGCGACGGCGGGCGCTACGCGGGCCTGCGGATCCTGGGCAGATAGGCGATGCCGGCGAAGCTCAGGTCGCTCGCCTGGACGCCCAACGTTGAGCTTGCGATCGCAGGGGCGGGGGGTTAGGAATGCCGAGCAAGCTCGTCCTCTGCGTGATCGATGCGATGGCGCCGGCGATGCTGGGCGCACGGTCGTGGAGGGCGGAGCGCCGGTGCTTGGGCGAGCTGATGCAGCGGGGCCTCTACGTGCCCGACTGCGTCTCGGCGTTCCCGTCGGTGACGCCGGTCTGCGCGGCCTCGATCGTCACCGGGCGCCGCGCAGGACGAGCACCACATCCCGGGGATGAACTGGTACCACCGCCAGGAGGGGCGCTATGTCGAATACGGCTCGAGCTTCAGGTCTGCGCAGCGCTTCGGCATTGCGCGGCAGCTGACCGACACCGTCTACAACATGAACAGGGCGCACCTGGCGGCCCAGCCCGAGACGATCTTCGAGCGTCTCGACGACGCGGGCATTCGCACAGCGGGCACGACCTATCTGCATGTACCGCGGCCGTACCGCCACGAGCCCCAGCGCGAGGGGGCGCTGGCCAAGATCGCCTCCAGCACGCTGATGCGCCACCCAGTGATGGGCCCGCGCGAGCTCTTCTACGCCGACGTCTTCGCCAGCCGTCGCACGCCCTGCCGCTCGAATCTCGGGATGCCCAGGCGTGCGCGACCGCCACACGGGCTGCGTAGGCGCCTACCTGGTGGAGAACGACCTCTTCGACTTCATGCTCTTCTCGCTGCCCGACAACGACTGGGTCTCACATAAGTACGGGCCCGGAGGCGCAGCTGCGCTCGATCGCGGCCGCCGACCAGCAGCTGGCGCGGATGATGGAGCCCGCGGGGGGTGTGGATCAGTTCCTGGAGGACCATGCGGTGATCGTGATGGCAGACCACTCTCAGGCGCCGATGAGTGCCGCGATCGAGCTACTTCCGGCTGCCGACCTCGAGGTGCTTGGGCCCGACGGACGTGGAGTGGGGGATGGCCCTGCGCAGGTTGCGATCTGCCCCTCCCAGCGGGCGGCGATGATCTACGTGCTCGAGCAGGACCAGCGCGACGCGCTGCGCCCCGCGATCGTCCGGGACGCGCTCGCGCTCGACGGCGTCGAGCTGGCCACGTGGCTCGAGCGCGACGCCGGCGGAGCGCCCCGCGAGGGCGCATCAGGGGTCACGACGGGAGCGAGCTGCGGTTCGCGGCAGGCGGCGAGCTGCTCGACCTGCGCGGACGCAGCTGGAGCGTCGAGGGCGATCTCGGCATGATCGGCGCGCAGATCCGCGAGGGTGTCCTGCGCAGCGATTCGCACCCCGACGCGCTTTCCGGGTGATGGATGCGCTGAGCTGCCCGACCTCGGGCGATGTCCTGCTCTCCGCGCAGGAGGGCTACGAGTTCTCCGACTGGGGCGGTCAGGCTCACATCGGCGGTGGCAGCCACGGATCGCTGCGCGCCGATGACTCGCTTGCGCCGCTGATCTTCTGCGGCTGGGGGGGTTCAGGGCGAGCACGCGCGCGCCGCGGAGGCCCGCGGCCGTGGAGCATCAAGGACGTCACACCCGGCGATCGCACGATTCTTCGGGCTTTGAGTCCGAGCCGGCCGGCCGCGGCATCAGGATCTGCTCGATCGAATCTGCCTTACGCGGCTATCGGAGCAGCGGATCAGGACCGCGTTCATCCAGGGGTCCTGGTCGGAGGTCTCAAAGCGCGTGGGCATCTGAGTGAGCATCGACTCGATCGCCTGCTCCTTGCGTACGCCGATCACGCCGCCCCGCGGACCGGTCATGCCGACGTCTGTTATGTAGGCGGTGCCGCCGGGGAGCACCCTGCCATCGGCGGTGGGGACATGCGTGTGGGTGCCGACCACCGCGGTCACCCTGCCGTCCAGATGCCAGTCCAAGTCCCACCTTTTCGCTCGTGGCCTCTGCGTGCATGTCCACGAGGATATGGTCGGCCTCCCGAGCTCGCCGAGCGCGGTCTCGATCTCCGCTGAATGCCGGCCGGCCCGCCTGCACGTAGATGTTGCCCGAGAGGTTGATGACGCCGAGCTTGACGCCTGAGGCGGCTCGCCACGACGCAGGTGCCGTGCCCGGGCTGGGAGCGCAGGTAGTTGGCGGGGCGCACGATTCGCGGCTCCTCATCGAGGTAGGGGTAGACCTCCCGGCGATGGTAGGTGTGGTTGCCGAGCGTGATCGCGTCGACGCCGGCCGCGAAGATGCTGCGGGCGATCTTCGGGGTGATGCCAAGGCCCCCGCCGCGTTCTCGGCGTTCACGACCACGAACGTGAAGTCCTGGGCTCGCGCAGCGCCGCCAGGCAATCGATCAGCGTGTGGCGGCCGATACTGCCAACGATGTCCCCGACGAACAGGATGCTGACCTCTCTCCGGTGCGGCCGCCTGTGGCTCAGCCATACTCTGGCCAGAATGGGAGGCGTTTGGAGAAGGTGAGCAGGACGCTTCGGCGCAACGCCGCCGACAGGACAGGAGAGGGCGCTGGCCGGTGACTCTGGGCGGGCGGCCGCCGATCCTCGGCCGCCGCGTGCCGTTGTTCCGCGCTGGGTCCAGCTTGTCGTGCTGCCGCTCGCGCTCGTCGCGGCCTTTCTGCTCGCGCGCGCCGCGGGCAAGGTCCTGCTGATCTTCATCATCGCGGCGCTGATCGGCCTGATCCTGAACCCAGCCGTGGAGACGCTGCAGCGCCGCGGACGGCTGCCGCGGGGGCTGGCTGTGCTGACTGTGTACTGGGCTTCTTCTTGCGTTGGCGGGCATAGGGCTCCTGCTGGCCAATCCGGTATCAAATCAGGTCGAGGCGTTTGCCCACAACGTGCCCCATCTGATCAAGGAAGGCGAAATGCGCTGGCGGGCGTTGCAGAGCGCGGCTCAACAAAGCGGGCCTGCACGTGAAACTGATCGGCCACGGCAAGACCGCGCTGCAGACGCTGAAGGGCACGGTGGAGAAAAGCGCGACCTCGCTGGTCTCGACCGCCGGCAGCGTGCTGAGCGAAGCGGCGGGCGCGATCGTCGATGTCGTGCTGGTGTTCGTGCTCTCGGTCTACGTGCTGCTCTATGGCAGGAACATCGGCACGCTGGTGCGGCGGTGATGCCGCCCGGCGATGGCAGCAAGGCGGACGACTACCCCCACCTGGTGCAGCGCGCCGTTTCGCGCTATGTGGGTGGGCAGCTGCTCTTCAGCGTGATCATGGGCACGACCGCGGGCCTTGCGCTCTACATCTACGGGGTGCTCGGGATCTTCCCCGACGGCCGCACCTACGCGGTCGCATTCGGCGCGTTCCTTGGCTTCATGGAGCTGATTCCCTACCTGGGGCCGGTGCTTGGCGCGGTGCCGCCCGTGCTCGTCGCCTTCTTCACCGATCCGGTGACGGCGCTATGGGTGGCGCTGCTCTTCGTCGGCCTCCAGCAGCTCGAGGGGCACATCGTCGCGCCGCAGATCTTCGGGCACACTCTGCGCATCAATCCCCTGATCGTGATCTTCGGCCTGTTGATCGGCGACCAGATATGGGGGGTGATCGGCGCGCTCGTGGCGCTGCCGATCCTCTCGGTCCTGCGCGAGACGGTGATCTACCTCGGCCGCCATCTGGAGCTCGAGCCCTGGGGGGACTCCCGCGGCGGGATGCTGTGAGCGCGAGTGCGACGCGGCGCCGCGGGCGAGCCGGCGCTCCGGTGCGGGGGCTCAGCAAGCGCTACGGAGGAGCGGGCGCGCTGCGGGGTCTCGACTTCGAGGTCGAGGCCGGGCGAGATGGTCGCTGTGATCGGGCCAAACGGCGCGGGCAAGACCACGCTGCTCTCGATCGTGGCGGGCGTCCAGGCCGCGAGCGCTGGCACGGTCAGCGCGCAGGCGAGCGAGGTGGGATGGGCGCCGCAACAGCCGGCCGTCTATTCCAAGCTCTCGGTGAGGGAGAACCTGCGGCTCTTCGCCCGCCTGGAGGGGGTCGGCGACGTCGATGGCGCCGTTGCGAGGATGCTCGCTCAGACCGGCCTTGGCGAGCGCGCGGAGGACCTGCTGCAGCGTCTCTCGGCCGGTAACCGCCAGCGCGTGAACGTCGCCGTGGGACTGCTCGCCGATCCCCCTGTGCTCGCGCTGGACGAGCCCTCGACCGCGCTCGACCCCACGCAGCGGGCGCGGCTCTTCGAGTTCATCGCGCAGATCGCCGCGGGCGGCAGCGCGGTGGTCTTCTCCACCCACATCGTCGAGGAGGCGCAGCGATACGCCGATCGAGTACTCGTGCTGGACGGCGGTCACAGGCGCTTCTTCGGGGCGCCCGCAGATGCTTGCGGAAGCCAGCCGGGGTGCGAGGACTTCGAATCCGCCTTCGTCAGCTTCCTGGCGCGAGGCGGGCAGCCCGAGCGCCGAGCGCCGAGGCGCAGGCGGGAGAGCAGGCCATATGAGGTGGCTCCTCGCCAAGGACCTGCGATCCTGCGCCGATCGCGCCTGCTGCTCGCAGTGCTCCTCGTCTACCCCGTGGCGATCTCGCTGCTGATTGGCCTTGCGATCTCGCGCAGCCCGGCCAAGCCGAAGGTCGCGGTCGTGAACCTCACGCCCGCGGGTCAGTCGATCGAGTTGGCCGGCAGGACGCTCGGCGTCCAGCAGTACGCCAACGAGCTCTTCAGCCAGGTCGACGCGGTGAAGGCGCCGACCCGAGCGGCCGCCGTGGCGGAGGTCTCCTCCGGCAAAGCACTCGCGGCGGTCGTGATTCCCTCCGACATCGTCTCGAAGATCTCCTCCGGCATGAGCCAGGCGCAGGTCGAAGTGATCTACAACGGCAACGCCCTGCAGCAGTCGATCGCCAAGGCGAGCATCGGCAGTGCGCTTGCCGAAGCGAACCTCGCGCTCTCCAAGCAGATCAGGGACGTCGCGGTGCGCGACATCGACATATTGCTGAAGGGCGGCGAACTGGGAATCCTCGCCGCTCCTCAGGACCTGGTCGGCCTCGACCACATCCCCGGCGTGCTGCACGGGATTGCCGCAAGACAGGGCTCGCCGGCGGATCGCCGCGAACTCGAACGGATCGCGAACTTCGCGAGCTTTGCGGCCAGCAACCTTGGCCTCAGCAAGAACGTCCTTGCGACTGTGAGCCAGCCGATTGCGGTGAAGGACACGCTGCTGTACGGCAAACGCACTCCGCTCGACAGCTTTGCGATCGTGGTCGCGGTCGCGATTTCCTTGCTGTTCGTCGGTGTCCTGTTGGCATCCGGTGGGCTCGCGCTCGAGCAGGAGGAGCATGCGCTTGCGCGCCTGACGCGAGGCTCGGCGCGTCGGCCCGCGCTCGTCTCGCTCGAGCAGCTGATCGCCGAGAAGGTGGCCTTGGCGGCATGCTGCGCGTTCGTGCTCGCGGCTGCGATGCTCTGCGCGATAGCGGCATTCGTGAGGCTGGATTGGGGTCGCCTGCCGCTGTGGCTGATCGCGCTGGCTGCGGGGCGGTCTCCTTTGGCGCGCTCGGGGTGGCGATCGGTGCGCTGGCGCGGGAGGTGCGCGCCGCGAGCCTGCTGGCGTTCCTGCTTTCGCTGCCGCTCGCGCTGCTGGCGCTCGTCCCCTCAGGCGCCGTCGCGGGCGGCCTCTACGACGTGATCACCGCGATCTCGTTCCTCTTCCCTTACAAGGCCGCTCTGCAGGCGCTGGACGCAGCGGTCAACGGCTCCTCGCCGGGAATCGCGATCTCGGTCGTGCACGTGCTGGCGCTCGGCCTCGCCTTCTCGGCGCTGGCGCGCATCGGTCTTGGCCGAGCCAGCTAGCGCACTGGCATAGCCCGCTCGCATGAGGGCCGGCGATGCTGGAGTAACCTGAAAAGCGATGGCCTTTCCACAGACGCGCATGCGCCGACTGCGCGCACCCGCCGCCATGCGCGGCTTGGTGCGCGAGAGCACGCTCGGCGCCGAGCATCTGGTGCTGCCGCTGTTCATCAGCGAGTCCGGTCCTGCCCGAACCGCGATCGAGGCGATGCCGGGCGTCGATCGGCTCTCGATCTCAGAGGCGGCGGCGCAGGCGCAGCAGGCGGCTGCGCTTGGCATCGCCGGCGTGCTCCTGTTCGGGATACCCGCCGAGAAGGATGCGGAGGGATCGGGCGCCTACGATCAGGATGGGGTCGTGCAGATGGCGGTCGGCGCGATCAAGCGGGCCGCGCCGCATCTGCTCGTGATCACGGACGTGTGCATGTGCGAGTACACCGATCACGGCCACTGTGGTGTGCTCCGCGACGGGCCAGACGGCCTCACCGTCGAGAACGACGCCACCGTGGAGCTGCTTTGCCGCACCGCGGTAAGCCACGCCCGCGCCGGCGCCGACATCATTGCGCCGAGCGACATGATGGACGGCCGCGTGGGTGCGATCCGTTCGCGCCTGGATGAGGAGGGCTTCACAGAGGTGCCGATCCTCGCCTACTCGGCGAAGTTCGCATCTGCCTTCTACGGTCCCTTCCGCGATGCCGCCGACTCGGCTCCCGCATTCGGCGACCGCCGCGGCTACCAGATGGACCCCGCCAACCGCCGCGAGGCGCTGCGTGAGGCGCTGCTCGACGAGCAGGAGGGAGCAGACATGCTGATGGTCAAGCCCGCCTTGGCATACGGCGACCTGATTCGCGAGATCAAGGACGCGAGCCGGCTGCCGCTGGCGGCATACAACGTCTCCGGCGAGTACGCGATGGTGAAGGCCGCCGCCGCCGCCGGGCACATCGATGAGCGCGCGATCGTCCTGGAGATACTCACCTCCCTGCGTCGCAGCGGCGCCGATGTGATCATCACCTACCACGCCAAGGAGGCCGCGACGTGGCTCTCGGAGAACCGGTAATGGCTGACCCCGCGACATCCTCGACGGCGGCCAGAACCGCCACGCCGAAGCTGCGAAGCCGCGTCCACGGCGCCGCGATCCCGCTGGATGACGAGGACCGCAGGCTGCTGAACCTGATGCAGGGCAGCTTCCCGATCGAGTCGCGCCCCTACCTGCGCGTCGCAGAGGCGGCCGGGATGAGCGAGCAGGAGGTGATGGCGCGCGTGAGTGAGCTGCTCGCCAAGCGGATCATCCGCCAGGTCACCCCGATCTTTGACACGCGGGCGCTCGGCTACTCCTCGATGCTCGTGGCGGCCAAGGTGGACCCGGACCATCCCCACCGCGCAGCGAAGGTGATAAACGAGCACCCGGGCGTCTCGCACAACTACCTGCGAAACCACGACTTCAACCTGTGGTTCACGATTGCGGTGGAGCCCGACTCCCCGCTTGGCCTGCAGGGCACCCTGGATGTGCTTGCCGAGAAGTCGGGCGCGACCTCCGTGCGGCAGCTGCCGACGCTGAAGCTCTTCAAGATCAGGATGGATCTCGAGATGGAGGGTGACACCGATGCCCTGGCTGCCGCAGCGCAGGCAAGCGAGCCGGTGGAGCTCGAGCGCCAGCCCTACGACGATCTGGACATCGCGGTGATCTGTGCGCTGCAGGGGGACATGCCGGTGGTGGAGGAGCCCTACGCGCCGGCGGCGAAGGAGCTAGGGATGAGCCAGGAGGCGCTCCTCTCCCACCTCCAGGCAATGCAGGAGCGAAAGCTGCTGCGGCGCGTTGCGGCGATCCTCTTCCATCGCCGCGCGGGCTTCTCTGCCAACGGGATGGGCGTGTGGAAGGTGCCCAAGGACGAGATCCTTGCGACCGGCAAGAAGATGGCGGCCGTGCGCGGCATCTCCCACTGCTACGAGCGCCCCACCTACCCGGACTGGCCCTACTCGGTCTTCACGATGGCCCACGGCCGCAGCAAGGAGGAGTGCGACGCGATCCTCGACTCGATCGCGCAGAGCACGGCTATCGAGGGGCGCGCGACGCTCTACTCCTCGACCGAGTTCAAGAAGATCCGGCTGCTCTACTTCACCGAGGAGTTCAAGCGGTGGGAGGCCGAGCACGCGGGCGTGGGCGGGTGAGCGACGCTCGTTCGCGCGAGCTCTACGCTCGTGCGCTGAAGCGGATCCCAGGGGGCGTGAACTCGCCGGTGAGAGCGATGCGCTCGATTGGGCGAGATCCGATCTTCATCGAGCGCGGACAGGGCGCCGAGATCTTTGACGCCGATGGCAACCGCTACATCGACTACGTCTGTTCCTGGGGGCCGCTCATTCACGGCCACGCTCATCCGGTAGTGCTGGAGGCGATCGCGTCTGCGGCTGCCAAGGGCACCACCTTTGGCGCGCCGACCGAGGGTGAGATCGCGCTCGCGGAGGAGATCGCGGCGCGCATGCCCACGGTCGAGATGGTGCGCACAACAAGCTCTGGCACCGAGGCGAGCATGACCGCGATCCGCCTTGCAAGGGCTGCGACTGGCCGCTCCCGGATCATCAAGTTCGCGGGTGCCTATCACGGGCATGCAGACGGGCTGCTTGCCGAAGCGGGCTCGGGCGTGGCCACCGGTGCTGCAGGTGCCGCAATGCCCTCGAGCCCCGGCGTGAGCGTCGCGGCGGCCGCCGAGACGACGGTCGTGCCCTGGAACGACCCGCACGCGTTGAGCGGGGCCGTGGCCGCGCAGGCGCCTGCCGCAATCATCGCCGAGCCGCTGCCGGCGAACATGGGGCTCGTGCCTCCGCGCGAAGGGATGTTGGAGCTTGCGCGGGAGCTGGCCGATCGCAGCGGAGCGCTGCTTGTGCTCGACGAGGTGATAAGCGGCTTTCGAGTCGCGCGAGGGGGAGCCCAGGAGCTGCTTGGGGTAGGAGCCGACCTGACGGTAATGGGCAAGGTGATGGGCGGCGGGCTGCCTGCCGGCGCGCTCGGGGGAAAGGCCGAACTGCTCGAAATGCTTGCCCCGGCTGGCGAGGTCTACCAGGCTGGGACGCTCTCGGGCAACCCGCTTGCGGTCGCCGCGGGCCTTGCCAGCCTGAGGATGCTCGACGTGCAGGCGCATCTGCGGCTGGCCGAGATAACCGATCGGCTGGCCAGAGCGCTGCGGCAGGCGGCCACGGATGCGGGGATGGGAGGGAGGGTCCAGGTCGCGAGTCGGCCCGGACTGCTCACCGTGTTCTTCAGCGGCGCTCCCGTCGAGAGCTTTACGGATGCGACAGGCTGCGATCTGGTCGCCCACGCGGCGTGGTGTCGCGGGTTGCTGGCAAGGGGCGTCTATCCGCCACCTTCGCAGTTCGAGGCGTGGTTCCCCTCCCTTGCCCATACCGAGGCGCAGCTCGATCGCACCGCGCAGGCTGCCGCCGAGGCATTTGGTGAGCTGCGATGAGCGCCGCTGGTCCTCATGAGTCTGGCCAGACGCGCTCCAGTGCGGCATTGCGCGAGGGCAGTGGAGCCCACGGCGACCCCGATGTCGCCCTGCGGCGCCTGGCCGAGGTGCTGCGCGGCCGAGGCGGAATGATCGCGACGCTGCTGGTCGAGAACACGCGGGAGCGCTCCCAAAGCCAGGTCGGTCCGGCCCAGCTCGCGGCCTCGGGTCCCCGGGCAAGCGCCGATCCGGCGGAGTACGAGCTGCTGATCGAGGCGATCTACGAGGGCTATCTGCTCCACTATGCGACCCCGCGACTGCTGGAGGTGCCTGAAGCCGATCTCGCACTGCTGGCGGGTGACCAGCTCTACGCGCTTGGCTTGGCGCGGCTCGTGGACCTCGGCGACGTGGCCGCGGTTGCCGAGCTTGCCGACGTGATCACGCTCTGCGCTCTGGCGCACGGCGCGCAGAGCCCGAGCTTGCAGCGGCCGTCTGGCAGGCGGGCGCCTTTGCGATCGGCTGGGGCCAGAGCAGCGCTCATCTGCACGCCAAGGAGCTTGCGCGCGCGGGCTCCGCGGAAGCTCTGAAGGCGATGCGGGACGTCGTCGCGCCACAGCTCTGAACGGCCGCCAGTGGCCTTCGATACCGTGCCTGGAAGGCACTCGGCGACCGCGGCGGGGGTCCCGCCGCCAACTTCGCGATCCAGGCGATATTGTTCGGGCTCATGGCCAGCCAGCGCAAGATGCCGCAGTCGCGTTACACCGCCGACCGCCTGATCCCCGGAGCCTTCGAGGGCGAGACCGTGACTCGCCGCCGGTTCATGACTGGCACGGCTCACGCCGCAGGCGCGATCGCCGCGGCCTCGTTTGCGCTGCCGACGCTCGCGTTTGCGATCGGCCCGATCTTCAAAGAACAACCCCACCACTGGTCGGTGGTCGGTCCGCAGGACACGTTCAACGAAGACAACTACGTACCCGTCGACGTGACGATCACTCCCGGTATCGGCGAGATCGGCCGGACCACTATCTACATCCGCAAGCACAACGACACGATCGACACCGATCCTTACGACAAGAACACCCCTTTCATCGCGATCACGAGCCGCTGCGCTCACCTCGGCTGCTCGGTGCGGTGGGTCGGCGCCGCCAAGCGCTTCATCTGCCCCTGCCACGGCGGTGTCTACAACCTGCTCGGCGAGCGCGTTGCCGGTCCGCCCGTGCGCCCGCTTGACCGCTTCTTCACGCGCGTCAACAAAGAGGGCCTCGTGGAAGTCGGGCCGCGGTTTAGCGTCAACAGCGAACTGCGCCGCTTCTCGCCGCGCGACCCGGGCGAGCCGATCGACGGCATTGGCCAGTATCTCTATCCCTCCCGGCCCTCGATTCGGATCTAACGGGAGCAAGCGAGAGGATGCCAAAGCTGCCAGCTCCACCGGTTCCACCCGCCCTGAAGCCGCCGCCGATGCGGCCAGGCGAGGGCAACGGGAAGGTCACCCCCCTGGACCATGCGGCCGAGGCGGGCGCGAGCGTCGTCGGTTGGATCGACGAACGGACATCCCTCTCCGGTGCGGGGCGCTGGCTGCTCTTCCGCAAGGTGCCGAAGGGCACGAACTGGTTCTACACGTTGGGCTCGGCCACGATGTTCGCCTTCCTCAACCAAGCGGTGACGGGCGTCTTCCTGGCGATGTTCTACAGGCCGGACGTGAGTGGCGGGGCCTACGAATCGATCCGCTACGTGACCAACGACGTCTTCCTCGGCGCCTTCGTGCGCGGCATGCACAAGTGGGGCGCGAGCGTGATGGTAGTGCTGGTCTTCCTGCACATGGGCAGGACCTTCTTCTTTGGCGCCTACAAGTACCCGCGCGAGCTCAATTGGGTGATCGGCGTCGTGCTCCTGATCCTCACGATGGTGATGTCCTTCACGGGCTATCTGCTGCCGTTCGACGAGCGCTCCTACTGGGCCACGATCGTGGGCGTGAACATCAACGGCACCGGCCCGTTGCTTGGCCCCTACCTCAGCGACTTCCTGCGTGGCGGGCCTGAATTCGGTGCCACGACGCTCTCGCGCTTCTACGCGATCCACATGCTGCTCGTCCCCGGGCTGATCGCTGCGCTGCTCGGTGCTCACCTATACCTGGTCGCGAAGCTCGGCACGACCGCGCCGCCCTGGATGAAAGCCAAGCAGGACCCCGAGCTTCGCAAGACGGAGGCATAGGATCGTGGTTGTCCGGCAAATTCCTTGTCGCTTGCCGCGTCCGCGCTTGGTCTTCGAGCGCCCAATCGCCAACGAATTCACAGGACGGACCACTAGATGAACCAGCGCCAAAAGGAGGAGTACCTCCGCGAGTACGGCATCCTGAAGTCCGAAGGCAAGCCGTTCTTCCCCTATGCGGTGGCCAAGGACTCGCTGATGGCCTGCATCGTGATGCTGGTGATCATCCTCGCCTCGCTCGTGTTGGGCGTGGAGCTCGGCGCCAAGGCCAACCCGACGACCACGAGCTACGAGCCGCGCCCGGAGTGGTACTTCTTCTTCCTCTTCGAGCTTCTGCGCGTGATCAAGCCGCCGAGCATCGTGCCGTTGGCGACGATTGGCATTCCCACGCTCGGCATGATCCTGCTGTTCCTGCTTCCGTTCTACGATCGTGGCCCCGAGCGCCGTCCCGAGCGCCGTCCGATCGCAACGCTCACCGGCGTATTCGTGATCGGCGCGATGTTCTACCTGACCTGGAGCGGAGCGCACGCCGGGTCTCCCTACGCGCTTGAATGGAAGACCCCGAGCACGATCATCAAACGAGGTCCGCAGGCGGTCGCGAAGTTCGAAGCGGGTCGCATGGCGATCGCCGCCACCGGCTGCGAGGCGTGCCACAAGATCGGCGAAAACGGCAACTCCGGCCCCGGTCCGCCGCTGACCACGATCGGCTCGCGCATCCCCGCGGAAGGGATCGCGCGGACCCTTGTCAACCCGACTGCGCCGATGCCGTCGTTCAAGGGGCTGCCGGTCAAGAAGCGCGAAGACATCGTCTACTTCCTCTCCAATCTGAAGTAGACGGGCTTCCCCGGGCGCCCTGGAGTCGCCGGGCACCTAGAGTCCGCGCGGGATAGGCTGCACAGATGCCCACCAACCAAGCCGCGGCGGCAGGCCGCATGGAGGCGGGGCAGGTGCAGGCGATGTTCGACCGCATCGCAGGTGTCTACGACCTGCTGAACGGCGTGATGACTGCCGGCCTGCACCATCGCTGGCGCGCCCGCGCAGCCGATCTTGCTGAGATCGGCCCGGGCAGCAGAGTCTTGGATGTGGCGACCGGCACCGGCGACCTCGCGTTCGAGCTCGCCGGACGCGTCGGCGAAACCGGCGAGGTGATCGGCAGCGATTTCTCCGAGGCGATGCTGCAGCGGGCCAGGACCAAGGCCAGTCGCGCGGGCGCCGGCTCGCTGTGCTTCGAATGGGCCGATGCAACCGCGCTTCCATATCCGGATGGCAGCTTCGATGCGGTGACGGTCGGCTTCGGTGCTCGCAACTTCGGCGATCTGCGCCTCGGCCTGACCGAGATGGCAAGGGTGGTACGGCCGGGCGGCAGGGTCGTGGTGCTCGAGATCACGACTCCGACGCAGCCGCCGCTCTCAATCTTCTACCGGCTGTGGTTCGATCGCCTGGTTCCCGGGCTTGGCCATCTCGCGGAGACGCTCGCAAAGCTTGCCGACAGGAGCCGCGCGCGGGCGAAGCAGGGTCTGGCCGGCGAAGACGCGCACGCAACGATCGCAGCTGCCTACACCTACCTGCCGAACTCTGTCAAGCGCTTTCCCTCGCCGTCTGCCCTGGCTGCCGACATGCAGAGCGCTGGCCTGGAGAACGTGAGCTGGATCCTCACGGCCGGCGGGATCATCGCGATCCACTCCGGCACGGTGAAGCGGTAGGGGATCGGTCGGTGCGCATTCTCGGCACCAGTAACAGCCCGACGTCCATCGACGCCGCGTTGCCCGATCCCGATCAGATAGCGGTAGAAGGCCTCAACGCGATCGTCGCGCGCGGCGGCGAGCCGCTGGCCCGGAGGATGGCGAGCATCGAGGAGCATCTGCAGCACGTGAGTGCCGAGGCGGGCGCGCCGCTTGCCGGGCACGCGCGCGCAACGATCGCGGCAGGGGGCAAGCGGCTGCGGCCACTGCTGGTGGTGCTGGCCGCCGAATCGGCCGGCGGGCCTCCGCTGACGCCGGAGGGGGAGGGCGCGCTGGTGAGGGCCGCGGCGGCGGTGGAGCTCGTCCACTCGGCGACCCTCGTCCATGACGACGTGATCGACGGCGCGCAATTGCGTCGCGGACGGCCCACGGTGGCGAAGGCGGCCGGACGCCACGCGGCGATCGCGACGGGCGATCTGCTCTTCTCCCGCGCCTTCGCGGAGCTCGCGCGCAATGGGGACGTGCTGCAGCTGCGCGCACTCTCAGACGCAAGCTCCTCGCTTGCGGCTGGTGAGCTTCTGCAACGAGAGGACGCATATGCCCCCGAGGTACTGGTGAAGCGCTACATGCTCCGCTGCGAGCTGAAGACGGCGGCCCTCTTCGAGGCAGCTTGCCGGCTTGGGGCGCTACTCGCGGTACAGGGCTCGGCGGCGCTCGCGGATGCGCTGGGCGCATTCGCCCGTCGCATCGGCCTGGCCTTCCAGCTGCTCGACGACGTGCTGGACGTCTCCGGGCCGGTTGAGCGCACCGGCAAGCCCCGAGGCACCGATCTACTGGATGGCACCGTCACGCTGCCGCTCATCCTCGCCCGGGAGCGCGACGCGCGGCTGGCGATGGAAGACCTCTCGCGGCTACGCGGCGGCAGCGAGGCGGAGGCACTCTGCGACCGGATCGCGGCGACGGGCGCCCTGGAGGATGCCCGCAAGCACGCATTCGCAATCGTCTCCCAAGCCAAGCGGGCGCTGCCCGAGTGCCTGCCGGGTGGGCGCTCGGTGCTGCTGGATCTCGTCGCGGATGCCGTCGTTGAGCGCTTCAGCTAGCCACGGCGCGTGCATCTGGGTGCCGCACCACGGGCGTCTACACGATCAGAAGTCTGAGGGCGTGATCACGTCTGCCCGCAGGGCACGGATGAAGAATTCGATCTCCTCGGACATGTTGGTATGCGTCATGCGCCGCAGGTCGCTGAGCAACGAACCGATGCCGCGATCCAGTTCGTCCTCGAGCAGGTCGATCTCCTCCTTGGTGAAAACACCCTCCCGTGTGGCCTCGCATTCGGGACACCGCAACAGCAGTCGCCAGCTCTCGGCGCCTTCGTCAGTCCAGTCGAGCGGGTGCACGAGCTCGCTGCCGCAGTGGAAGCAGACGTGCAGCGCCAGGCCACTGCCCTGCTGGAAGCGGTCACGGTCACGCATGCCGTGCTCGAGGTAGACGACCTCGATGTCCCTGCCGTCAGGCAGCTTGACGTGGTGGTGGATCCTGTGACTTTCGTCTGGTCGCATCATAAATGCCTCGCCACCGTCATCGACCGGTTGCTCGAGGCGCTTTAGAAGGTCTTTCAAAAAGACCGTCACGTCCGGATGTGGGGCGGGCGGGACTCTGGTCTCGAGCGCTGGATCGCCACGTGCCGGCTCCCGCGTGCTACCGGCATGCGCTGCGCCGTCCCGCGTCGCCCAGCTTGGTCCAGGCACCCCCCGACCGCACCGCCTATTCTGAAAGACCTTCTTAGCCCGCAGGCGACGTGTCTGCATGCCCGGCGTCGAGCCCGATCGGACTTGGCTAACCTGGACATGGCCCGTTCGCAACCATGGCTACTGCAATCCGCATGATCGGACACGAGGACCGGATGAGCCTCGTGGATCACCTCGACGAGCTGCGTACCCGTCTGATCATCGGCGGCCTGGCCTTCGTCGTTGCTTTCGGGCTCTGCTTCTGGCAGAACAGCACGCTGCTACATGTCATCAACATGCCGCTCGAGCACCAGACACGAGCGCAGGTACAGAGAGGGGAAGGCCCGGCGGGCAAGACCTGGAAGCTCGAGCAGGGGGTGCGCAGAGTCGCCCACGAAACCGAAACCGCGATCCGGTACCTGAGCGCGCCCGGCAGCGGCCTATCAACCGCGACACGTGCCCATCTGGCCTCCCAGCTGCCGCGCCTGAAGGCCAGCGTTGCCGGGATCCCAAGCAAGCCGGAAGGCTATAACCCGACCACGATCGGCTTTGGCGAACCGTTCACCGCCACGATCACCGTCACGCTCTACTTCGCGCTGCTGCTATCGCTGCCAGTGCTGCTGTTCGAGCTCTACGGGTTCATCATGCCCGCCTTCAGCCCTTCCGAGCGGCGCGTGGCGATGCCGCTGCTTGCGGCCGTGCCCTTCCTGTTCGTCGCGGGCGTGGTGTTCGGGTACTTCGTTGTCCTGCCGGCGGCCGTGCACTTCTTCCAGAACTTCAACAGCGGCGAGTTCAACGTTCTGGTGCAGGGCAGCTCCTACTACAAATTCGCAGCGATGATGCTGATCGCAATGGGCCTGATCTTCCAGGTCCCCGTCGGGGTGCTCGGCGTCACCCAAGCGGGCATCGTCACGCCCAAGCAGCTGCGCAAAGCCAGGCGCTACGCGTTGGTCTTCTGCGCGCTGGTCGCAGCGATTCTGCCAGGCGATGTGCTGACGATGGTGCTGGAGACACTGCCGCTCTACCTGCTTTACGAGCTCAGCGTGCTGCTCGCGGCGACGCTGGCCAAGCGGCGAGCTGCCAGGGAGCGCCGGGCGGCGCAAGCCACTTCCGCGCTCGCGGTTGCGGGCGTTGGCGCTGGGGCTGGAGCGCACGCCGCTGCCGCTCCCACTGCCCAGGACGCCACAGCCGAGCAGATGGACCCGCAGGTGCGCGAGATGCTCGATCACATAGACCCAGACCTCCACAGCTGAGACGATGGGGCTCTGCGTGCTCTCCAAAGCGCCGCGACCATAGAATCAAGCCTGAATGCTCTTCGACCTGCGAGCCCGTGGCCGACGCCGCACCGTGAAGGTGGTCTACGGCGGCCTGGCCGTTCTGCTCTTCATCGGCCTTGTGTTCCTTGGCGTGGGCGGGCTCGGCGGCGGCAGCGTCCTTGAAGGCGTAAGCAAAGAAGGCCACGGTGGCAGCAGCTACGCCGCCAAGGTTGCCGCCGCCAAGAAGCGGATCAAGAAGAACCCAAGCGATGCCTCCGCATGGGTCGCACTCACCGAAGCGCAGCTCCACGAATCAACCGGCGGCGAATTCTACGACTCCGAAACCGAAGCCTACACGTCGAAGGGCCGGGCTCAGCTGCGCAAGGCCGCCAACTCCTGGAACCACTATCTGGCCCTCAATCCAAAGCCGGCCAGCGCGAAATTGGCCAGGGAGATCGCGAACATATTTGGCGCAGGGGCCCTCGATGAACCGGCGAACGCGGTCCAGGCGCTGCAGATCGTCATTGCGGGCGAACCACCGAGCGCAGCCCTCTACTCCGAGCTCGCCGAGTACGCCTATCTTGCACGCAACGAAAGCGAGGGCGACCTCGCCACCAAGAAGGCGGTCGCGTTGGCGCCGAAGACCCGTCGAGCGCTGCTGGAATCCGAACTGGAACGCGTGAAGCGAAGCGTCAAGGAATCCGAGGCGAAGGCGAAGGCAAAGGCGAAAGCTCAGGGCACCGCGGCTGGTACATCGACGAGCACGACTGTCGCCTCCTCCTCGTCGAGTACTGTCACGATCGGCCCTTCCTCGGCGACGAGCAAGAAGAAATAAGGGCGGGCCGAGATGGCGGGGTCGGGGGAGATCAACTACCCGCTGGGTGCGATGCCCGCCCGCTCTGGAGATCCGGCGCCTTATTCCGCACGTCTTTTGATCGGCTGTCCCGATCGGCCGGGGATCGTGGCCGCGGTCTCCGGCTTCCTCTTCGAGGAGGGCGCGAACATCGTCTCCTCCCACCAGTACTCATCCGATCCGACCGGCGGGCGCTTCTTTCTGCGCACCGAGTTCGTGATGGACGGCATGCCGCAGCGGGCTGCCGAGCTCGAGCGGCGCTTCGCCGAGCAGGTCGGCAAGCCGTTTGAGATGGATTTCGAGATTCGCCGCTTCGGCGAGCGCCAGCGGATGGCGATCCTCGTCTCCCGCCATGACCACTGCCTCGTCGATCTGCTCTGGCGCTGGCGGCGGGGAGAGCTCGAGGCCGAGGTCGCAGCTGTGCTCTCAAACCACGACGACCTGCGGGCCGAGGTCGAGCCGGCGGGCGTGCCCTACCACCACGTTCCCGTCGAGAAGGAGCACAAGCATCTGGCCGAGCGCAGGATGCTCGACCTGCTTTCAGGTCGCGTCGACGTGGTCGTCCTGGCGCGCTACATGCAGATCTTGAGCGGCGAGTTTCTGCAAGCGCTCGCCGTGCCCGTCATCAACATCCACCACTCCTTCCTGCCCGCCTTCGCGGGCGCCGACCCATACAGGCGCGCACGTGAGCGAGGCGTGAAGCTGATCGGCGCGACGGCCCATTACGTAACGGCAGAGCTCGACGGCGGCCCGATCATCGAGCAGGACGTCGTGCGTGTGCAGCACAGCCAGAGCGCCAGAGAGCTCGAACGTGTGGGACGCGACATCGAGCGCGTCGTCCTTGCCAGGGCGCTGGCGTTGCACCTCGACGATCGCGTGATCGTCGACGGCGCGCGCACGGTCGTCTTCTAGATGGCCCCGGGTTGGGCGCCATATCTAGGTCCAGGCCGGTAGAATGGGCTCCTGAGCCGGCCTGTCGCAGGCCACACCCGTCGGGCCGTTAGCTCAACTGGCAGAGCAGGGGCCTCTTAAGCCCAAGGTTGCAGGTTCGATTCCTGCACGGCCCATCGCCGAAACCCGCATGAGAGTGCGGGTTTCTGGCTTTCCGGGAGGGGCGTGGCAGGCGCATGCCAAGCAGCGGGCCAGCGAGATGCGCGGCACGTGCCAACTCAACCGTGGGCATGCCACTCGAAGGCAAAGCCGATCGTGATGACCAGGAGGTTTGAATGACAAGACCGCCAGTGCTGGGCAGGGCTTTGGACGGTGCCGTGAGGTTGTTCAACCGCAATCCGTGGACGCTGCAGCGTTTGCAGCTTGTCGAACGCGAGAACGTTCCGTTTTACGTCGAGGATGGGCTTTGGACCTATCATGCCCACGCATTCGTTGAGGACGAGCGGTTCGTGAGTGCCTATGCTCGCGCGATGCGCGCGAGCGGTGCGGATTACGGCATCCGCTGGCGTGTGCACGTCATCCTCTGGGCGGCTTCACGTGCTGCCGCGATTGACGGTGCGTTTGTCGAGTGTGGGACCGGACGCGGCTTCATGGCGTCGGCCATCTGCGATTACCTTGGATGGGCCGATCGGCCTTTCTATTTGCACGACACCTTCTTGCCGACGACGCCCGACGAGCTTGGCATGCAGCCTGCCGTGGGAGCGGCACTGCCTCACTATGCCGATGGCCCTGAGTCCGTATCCATGAACTTTGCGCAGTGGCCTGGTGTCCGGCTCGTGGTAGGCAGGGTTCCCGACTCGCTGCGCGATGTCGGTTCTGTTGCCTTCCTGCACGTGGACCTCGATAATTCCGATGCCGAAGAAGCGGCTGTGCGGCACTTCTGGCCACTACTCTCACCGGGGGCGCCACTGATCTTCGATGACTACGGGTTTCCTGGTTACGGCGCGCAACGCGCGGCGGATCGGCTGGCCAGTGAGCTCGGCTTTCAGATCCTCGCGCTTCCAACGGGCCAGGGCCTGGTTCTCCGCTAGACGCCGACGCGGGAAGTACCTCGCCGGACTCTGGTGGGTGTTGCTGGAGGACCAATCGCATCCTTGGATCTGGCGCCAGGAGATCTTCGGCCGCCCATGAGGGGCAGGTCAAGGGGCATATGAGGATGTCTCGTCGAGCGCCCGCTCCGCATGTCTTTCGCGGCTCGGGGAGTAAGAGACACATGTATGAGGTCTATATTCGCGCCGCAGCGCAGCTGCAGGCTTCGAGCGAGCACAGCGCTTGCAGCGGCGATCCAATGAGACTCCTGAAGCCACGCCAGATCGTCCATCGGAGTCCTGGTGGCGGTTCTGCGATGCAGTGCTGCCTGGCCTGGAGTGGCGGCCGCCACGGTTTGGAGCACAAGCTCCGCTGCGCTAGCTTGCCAGCCCTCGTGAGGCAGCGCACGCGCCAAAATCGCAAGGGCACGAAGATCGGCTGCCGAGGGTACCGGCACCATTCCCGCGTCGTCGGCCAAGCAAGCCATGCGGTGAGCTCGTCATGAGCGGTTGCGATGCGCTGCTGCCACCGCCGGGCGTTGAGCAGGTCCCATCTTTCGATGGCGGTTGGATTGCTTCCGGATCGGGCGCGGACGCTTTCCTACGCTACGTGGACGCTTCATCGGTCAATTGGTCTGAGGAATTGGAGGAGCTACACGAGACCAGCAGCCGCTCTCACTTCCTCGATGAATGGACGCGGCGTGCGATGATTGCGGAACTCGGCAGCCTGCCCCACAAACCGGTGCTGGCAGATCTTGGCTGCTCCTCGGGTTACATGCTGGAAGACCTACACGCCAGCTATCCCGACGCAACATTGGTCGGGGTCGATCTGATCGCCTCGGGACTGCGCAGGGCACATACGCGGAACTCCGCAGGCCCGCCTGATCCAGGCGGACGCGTGCGCCCTGCCGTTCAGGGATGCCAGCGTGGATGCCGCGCTAAGCGCCAACCTGCTCGAGCACGTGCCCGATGACTCGGGTGCGCTGGCCGAGCTGCGTCGCGCGCTTGCGCCCGGCGCGCGCGCGGTCGTGGTGGTGCCGCATGGTCCGACGCTCTACGACTACTACGATCGGCTCCTTGGCCATGAGCGGCGCTACGCTCGCGGGGAGCTGGCTGGGAAGGCTCGTGCGGTCGGCCTGGAAGTGCTGCTCGACACTCATCTCGGCGCGCTTTGCTATCTGCCGTTCTGGCTCGTCAAGAAGCGCAACCGTCGCGCGGGGTCGCTCACAGAGGAGCAGCGGCGCGAGCGCGTCGCGCGTGACATCGCCGGAACTCAGGACTCCCGCCTCGGCAGATTGACGGTGGTGCTCGAGGAACGACTTGGGCGTGCGGGCGTGCATCCGCCCTTTGGCATCAGAGGGCTCACCGTGCTTCGACGCCCGCAGGCCAGTTGACCAGCGCATTGCTTGGACACTCACGGCGAGAGCTGATCATGCTGGTGCGAATACGCCCAGATTCTGGGCGCGCGCCGCGGCGTATAGATCGGTGTCGTAGACGAAGATGGCACCAAGCTCCGCCCGAACCGATAGGGCTGTAGCGAGGTGGATGGCGCCCATCGCTCGGAGCGGCGGTTGATGCCCTTCAATGGCGAGGTCGATGATCTGTGGGGTGATGGGCAGCAAGGTGAGGCGTATGAGGGTTGCATGTGCGCGTTCGAGCGCGTCCTTGCCGCCGATCCGCCTTGCCGTGCAGATGGCCTCCACACGGATCAGCTTGCTGGCGACGCGGACCGGCCACTGCGCCAGCGCGGCTCGCAGAGCATCCGTCTCGGGCTCGTGCTTGAACAGCTTGACCAGGGCAGATGCGTCGAGGTAGGCGGCGTTCACTCGCCGCGCACCCACTGAAGTGCGTCTGTCGCCGGCCTCGGGTTCACCGGCCTCGGATCGGCGGTGGGTGGATCTAGCTCGAGCAGGTCTCCGCGCGCCAGCGACGCCCCGTAAAGCTCGACAAGGCGCGCCTGCAGCTGGGCAGCCTCGTCGGCGTCCGCGAGCACGGCGCGTGCCCCGCGCAGGGTCAAAGCCCGGATCTGCGCCGCCGCTGAACGTGTCTCGCGGGAGTCAAGGAGCGGCTGGGTGAGGTCAAGTGCGCGTTCCATCTCTGGATCGCGTTCCACCGCCAGACGAGGGTGACGAGCAGCCATATCCTGATGGTAGCACTTCTGTGTCGCACCTTTTCGGGGGTGGCAGATGGCGAATACATGAGGCGGCTACCGATCCGGCAACCACAGAACGGCAGCATCCGCTTGATCGCTGTCCGGCCAGGTTGTGGGGACGCCGGCTCCCGGTTGTAAACTGGCGCCGGCCTGGTGCCGGCGCTCGAACTCGGGAATCTCTCGATCGCCGCTCTCGCAAAGCGGTCTCGCCCGGCCTGCTTGCCTTCACAACGCGGGAAAACCTGCCCCTAAGATCGCGGTAAGCAAAACCCGTTTGCTGGAGCGGCTTCTGAGCCAAGCCGACGCGGGGACTCGAACCCCGGACCCCCTCCTTACCATGGAGGTGCTCTACCAGCTGAGCTACGTCGGCGCGGCCTACATCGTACTTCCTCCTCGATGTCAGCTCAGCGATGGCGCTCGTGTGCGGCGAGGCAATCCCGATCGCTGTGCCAGCTTGGTGTGAGGGGAGCCGGCTCTCTATCGTCCAGCCGATGCGATCGAGCTGCCTCGTGAGCAGGCAATTGCCCGGCAATGCCCTCGACCGCCTGCGCGAACGGCACCAGGTCGAGGTCTGGCCGGGGGAGCTGCCGCCGCCGCGCGACTGGATGCTCGATCGCATCGGGAGCGTCGAGGGACTGCTGTGCATGCTCTCCGACCGAGTCGACGCGGAGTTGATTGCGGCCGCGCCGCAGCTGAAAGTGATCTCCAACTACGCCGTCGGCACCGACAACATCGACCTCGCCGCGGCCGCGGCGAGAGGCATCCCGGTCGGTCGCACGCCCGATGTGCTCACCGACGCCACTGCAGACCTGACGATGGCGCTGATGCTCGGGGTCGCGCGGCATTTGCCGCAGGCGGAGCGTGCTGCGCGAGAGGGGCGCTGGCGTACCTGGGAGCCGCAGGGGTGGCTTGGCCTGGAGCTGCGCGGCGCGGTGCTTGCGGTCCTCGGTGCCGGTCGCATCGGTCGCGCGGTGGGTGAGCGCGCGCGAGCGTTTGGGATGCAGGTGCGCCTGTGCGGTCGCGCGGTGGACCTGCACGCAGAGCTCGCGCGGGCCGACGTGGTCTCGCTGCACGTCCCCCAGACGCCACATACCCACCACCTGATCGACGAGGCTGCGCTGAAGGCGATGAAGCAGAGCGCGATTCTGATCAACACAGGCCGCGGTGGCCTTGTGGACCAGATCGCCCTGCGGGATGCGCTGGAGGGAGGCTGGATCGCGGGGGCCGGGATCGACGTCAGCGATCCCGAGCCTCTGCCGGTCGAGGATCCGCTCTTTCAGGCCCCGAATCTGATCGTGCTGCCGCACATCGGCAGCGCCACGCACGCCGCGCGGGAGGCGATGGCGCAGCGTGCGGTGGAGAACCTGCTCGCGGGCTTGGATGGTCGGGCGCTGCCCTTTGCGCAGGCGCTGCAGGCATCCTGAAGAGAGCGGCTATTGGCGCATCATTGCAATGGGTCCATCCCGGCCTGGCCAGGGTGCAAAGCGCGGGTGACACATCCCGTGAATAGTCTCGGTCCGCAGGCCAGGCTTCGCGCCACGACTCATGCGCTTGGCTCGATGGGTCGATGAGTACCCATCAACCTCGACCGAGCACACCGCGCCCTACGCGCAATCACGATCGCTCCTCTCATGCTTGCCGTCCTTGCGGCGCTGCCCGCGGGCGCTACCGCACGCACCATTCATACCGCCGGCAACTGGGACCTCGCCGAACAGCAGACGGTGGTGCACGCGGGACTCATGAGCACCCTGGGCTCCGAAGGGTTCGCCGGCGCCAAGCCCCTCTCCGCCGCCGCCGAGGGCGCTGCGCTCGGCGCGCTTGCCGCCCGCGAGGGGGCGGCTCCGATCACCTTTTCCAAGGCTGCCTCGTTGACGCTCGTGCGCTTCGACGCGCTGCTAGTCAACCAACTCGGCCTCTCTGATGTGGCCCAGACGGTCCAGAAGGTCGCCCAGCAGGCCGGGCTCGCACCGCCCGGCTATTTCGGCAGCGAGGTGCTCGCGCGCTATTTGGGGCTGCGCTACGACCATCCCGCGGGCGAAGACCGCCTCGAGCTCTATCCATGGAATCCCATCACCCGCGCCGAAGCCGCTCACTCATTCGCAGTCGCGCTCGGGCTCTCCAGTTGGGAGATCGAAGCGGCGCGCGAGGAGCTTTCGACCTTCTCGCTACCGCACTACGGCGCCGACCAGCTGGAGGTGTTGCGGATCGCGGTCTCCAAGATCGGTATGCCCTACGTCTGGGGCGGCACGACCGACGGCACCGAAGACGGCCTGGAACATGGCGGATATGACTGCTCCGGTTTCGTCTGGCGCGTGTACAGGGTCTCAGGGCTGCCGTGGGGCGCCCAGATCCTCGGCCGCACAGCCGCCGAACAGTCAGGAGAAATCCCTCGCTCGCGGCGCATCAGGATGGATGAGGTGGAGCCCGGCGACCTGCTGTTCTTCGGCAGCGCCCACTTTGATTCCAAGGCGACCGAGTCAAACGTGATCCACGAGGGCATCGCCCTTGGCAACGGCTGGGTGATCCACTCCTCCGCCCAGGGCGTCTACGTGCTTCCGCTCACCGAGGGCTGGCTGCACGAAAGCTTTGCCTGGGCTCGCCGCGTGCTCTGAGCGCTATCGAAGGGTGACTATCGGCCAGCATCCTCGGGCCACGCTGCCCGATGGCTGATCAGCCCGATCTCCGCGGAGGCGACCATGGCAGCCAGGGTCTCCTCGTTTCTGCGATTCAAGCGCGCGACCTCTGCCGTGGCATGGTCGCCGGCGCGCGCGCCGATCGCCTCGAGCAGCTCGTAGGCGGCGACCTTCAAACGCGCGAGCAGAAAGGCGCGTCGAGCATCCAATCTCGCTGCTGTGCCAGTCTCGATGGGATCAGGCTTGGCTGTGGAGCGAACGCTCTCCCCATAGGCCTGTAGTCGCTCGGCCAGCCGATGCCCGCGGTGCCTGGTCTCGAGCTGGTGGTGCTGCAGCACCCGCCTGCTCTTCTCGCCGGATGCGGCGATCATCTGTTCGAGCAGCTGCTGGATCCGCGACTCGATCGCGTGAGCGTCCTTCAGATGCTCGATCAGCTGTTCTTCAAGCTCTGGTGTCATTGGCTCATCTACCTCCACGCTTGCGTACCCCCAATGGCGGTGGAGAAACCCATACCCCAAAAAGCACCGTGTTGGTAAGGCGCCGAGTCGAGAATCTTCTGAGGCGTTACCCGAGGTCTCAGGTCAACGCGGCGGACGGCATCTCCTTCAGGGTGGGCGCCTGGCTGGCGGCCGCTCAGCGTCCGAAAGTACGCAGCATCTCGCGCGCGGCGGGAGCGACGGCGCCGAGCAGCTCCCGCGCCGAGCTGAGGCCGCCGCGCAGCTGAGGGTCACCCACCTCGACCGGCAGCATCGAGTCCTGAAGCTCTGCGAGCGTGACGTCCGCCCGCTCGACGGCGTCTCTGGCGTCTTCGACAAAGCCCTTCGCGCCACGTGAGGGAGCGCCACGCGCCTGCGATTCCAGTTCGCCGAGCGCGAGCCCGCTGCGGCCGGCAAAGTCGGAGGCGGTGCGGCGGGCGAGTGCGTAGGCCCGCTGAACAGGGCGAAACAGGTCCTGCTCCAAGCGTTCGGCCGACTGTTCGTCGAGCTGCTCGTGCGCCTCGCCGAGTGCCGTGAGAGCGGTGTCGATCTCCTGCACCGCCTCGGCTATCGAGTCGAGGAGCTGCTGCCGTCCCTCCTTCGTCGTATAGGCCATGACGGCAGGGTAGTGGCTCGACCAGGTTGCTACGCCGGAACATGCGATCTGGCCGATCCCATGCATCCGAGTGCTCCCGCGCGGGCTATCTGGTCTCGTGTCGCGCGATGAAGCGCTGCACTTCGACCCTGCCGTCGAGCAGCTCGCAGATGTCGTGCGTGTAGACAGAGTCGTAGTGCAGCTCGTCGTAGGCTTCTTCTGATTCAGCCACGAAGAGGACGGAGTCACCTGGCTTCTCACTGGCTGAGATGCTCATCCGGCACGCCGGCTTGACCCAGCAGGAGGCACAATCGTGGCGCCTCAGCGGCCTCGCGGTTGCACGAGCGCTCCAGGTATGTTCTTCGACGCCCACTGTTTCTTCGAGATAGCTTGCGAACGCCTGGCAGAAGTTTCTGGAGACTGGCCGGCCGGTGAGCGTGACCTGTTCCAACGTGCCGTCTTCGCGTGAGAGCGTGCAGCCGCCGCGCAGGTCTTCCCGGCTGGAGGTCGTGCTGGGGGTGCTTGGGTGGCTCATCCCCGATTCCCCGCCCACCAGCGCGGTAACGATCGTCAGCGCAATGCCGCAGGCAACCACCGCGCCCGCCACCACCGCGATCTTGCCCGACGGGCCAAGCCGCTCGAACCAGCGGGTTGCGCGCTCCACCAAGTCGCCTTACCCCTGGGGGGCGCCTCGCTCGCTGTCGAGATGTGCCATCTGCGGCTCCGGATAGCGCTCGCCGGCCGCGGCCGTTGCCGGAACCGCCGCCTCGATCTGCCTAAGCAGGTCCCGATCCAACTCGAGCGAGAGCGTGCCGAGCGCCTCCTGCAGCTGCTCTTCATTGCGGGCACCAATCAGTGGCACCACGTCATTGCCGCGCGAGAGCACCCAACCGCAGGCCAGCTGGGCGACGCTCACGCCGGCCTTGCCGGCAACCTCGCGCAGCTGCTCGACGAGCGCGAGGTTGCGCTGCAGATTATCGCTGCGAAAGCGCGGCGCGTGGGCGCGAAAGTCGTCCTCTGCCAGCGTGCGCTCCGGGCGCCAGTGTCCGCTGAGCAGGCCACGGGAAAGGACGCCATAGGCGGTGATGGCAATGCCCAGTTCACGGCAGGTCGGGAGGATCTCGGCCTCGAGCGAGCGCGAGATCAGCGAGTACTCGATCTGCAGGTCGCAGATCGGATGCACTGCCTGGGCGCGACGGATTGTCTGCGCGCCAGCCTCCGAGAGCCCGATGAAGCGCACATAGCCGGCCTGCACCATCTCCGCGATCGCGCCGACCGTCTCCTCGATCGGTACCTGCGGATCGACGCGCGCCGGGCGGTACACGTCCACATAGTCGGTTTTCAGTCGCTGAAGGGTGTAGGCGAGGAAGTTGCGCACAGCGGCAGGGCGCGTGTCGATGCCGCCCCATCTGCCGCGCGGGTCGCGCATTTCCGCCGAACTCACGCTGAGCAGGATCTCCTCGCGACCGCCTGGGTGGCCTGCGAGGGCTCGCGAGATCAGCATCTCGTTGTGGCCCATGCCGTAGAAATCGCCGGTGTCAAGCAGCGTGATCCCGGCATCGATTGCGGCGTGGATGCACCTGATCCCCTGCTGCTCCTCAGAGGGCCCGTAGGCACCGGACATCCCCATGCAGCCAAGGCCGATCGCTGAGACCGGCGGACCCTGCCGCCCGAGTTGCCGCACGCTCGACACCAGCAGGATGCTAGCGGCGCCTTTGCGCGCCCGGCGATCGGGGAGCGCTCGGGCTGAGCAGCTTACTCCACCTGGCCTCTCAGAAGCTCAACTGCGGCTCGCGTGTTCCACGCTCAAGATCGAGCAGGTACCGCTTCCGAGGAAGGCCGCCGCCGTATCCGGTCAGCGTTCCATCTGCGCCGATCACCCTGTGGCAGGGGACGATGATCGAGACCGGGTTGCGGGCGTTGGCGATGCCGACAGCCCTGGCGGCGCCGGGTTGGCCGACGCGCGCGGCAATCTCGCCGTAGCTCGCGGTCTCGCCGTAGCCGATCTCGCACAGGGCGGACCACACACTGCGCTGGAACGGCGTGCCCCCCCATGCTGAGCGGCAGCGCGAAGGTCGTGCGATGCCCGGAGAAGTATTCATCGAGCTGCCGGCGGGCCTCGGTGAACGCTTGCGGCTCGTGCCGCCAGCCGAGGTCGATGCTCGCGGGCCGTGGCGCCTCGAGCATGTGCAGGCGGTGCAGCGTGCTGCCATCGCCCACCAGCAGCAGGTCACCGATCGGGCTGAGGATCTGGGTGTAGAGAAGTGTCGTGCCGTTGTCGGTCATGTGAGTGCTGGCACCCTCCTCGGTGCTCGTCGAGATTTGGGGTTGGCGCGGCCGAGAGGCGGAAGTTGTGCCCATAGATGCTGCACCGCGTAGGCTCTGTAGGGGCGCCAGCGCTCGGCCAGCCTCTGCGCGGCGGCGGGTCGCCCGTCCTGGCCAAGGCCCTCGAGCGCTCGGCGAACCCCGAGGTCGCCCGCCAGAAAGGCATCGGGGTCGCGCAGGGCGCGCAGGGCGATGTAGTCGGCGGTCCAGCTGCCGATTCCTGCCAGCCCGAGCAGCGCGCTGCGCTGCCGCGCACGCTCCACCCCCGCATCCAGTTCGATCTCGCCGCTTGCGAGCGCGCCCGCCAGGCCGATCAGGGCTCGCTTGCGGCTTACGGCATCGCCAGCCGATCCGGGTCTGTCTCGGCCAGCGCCGCCGCCGAGGGAAAGGTTTGGGTCACCTTGCCGATCGGCTGCGTCAAGCGGCAGGCCGTGAGCTCGCGACGAGCCGCCCTGCCAGGGTGCGAGCACCGGCCACGGAGACCTGCTGGCCGAGCACCGCCCGCACCGCGAGCTCGTGGGAGTCGACGTGGCCCGGCACGCGCCGGCCCGGCGCCGCCTTGACGAGTGGGCCGATCAGCTCGTCGTGGCCGAGGACTCGAGCACGGAGAACGGGTCGGCGTCAAGGTCCAGCAGCGCGCGGGCAGCGCTGGGTCGCAGGACCGAGGTCGCGCAGGTCGGAGAGCCAGAAGCTCGCCTGGACGTGACGCTCGCGCGGGCGCAGCTCCACCACGCCCTCGCCTCGCGGCAGTCGCAGGCTGCGCCTGTAGGCGCCTTCAATGCCTGCTCGACGCCCGGGACCGCACGGACGCTGAGGAAGGAGACGAGCTCCGCTGCCTCCAGCGGCGCGCGGAATGGCAGTCGCAGCACGATCGCGCTTCGCCCTGCTCGCTCTCCGCGTGCACGCGCTCGCGCTCGCCGAGCTGGGTGGGGGCGGCGGCGAACACGGCTCTGACCGTGTCGTTGAACTGACGCACGCTCTGGAAGCCGGCCGCGAATGCGACCTCGGTCGCCGAGAGCGACGTGGTCTCCAAGAGGATGCGCGCCGTCTGGGCGCGCGCCGCCCGCGCGATCGCAAGCGGACCGGCACCAGCGATCGCGACCAGCTCGCGGTGCACGTGCCGCTCGCTGTAGCCGAGCCGACACGCAAGGCCCGCCACGCCCTCGCGATCGACGACGCCATCGGCGATCAACCGCATCGCGGAGCCGGCGAGATCCGCGCGGCGGTCCCACTCCGGGGATCCGGGCGTTGCGTCGGGCCGGCATCGCTTGCACGCCCGAAATCCGGCTG
This sequence comes from uncultured Actinomycetota bacterium, assembly GCA_963757925.1. Lineage (GTDB taxonomy): Bacteria > Actinomycetota > Thermoleophilia > Solirubrobacterales > Solirubrobacteraceae > Palsa-744. Next base: position 303,140 of record CAVWTE010000009.1, on the reverse strand, counting down.
CCTGGGCAGCTGCGGCGGTTGTGAAGAAGCGGACGTGCTCGCCGCTTGGAGTGCGCGCGGGACAGCTCGGGCGGCAGTAGATACCAGTCGAGGTGACGCCGCAGAAGACCCACCCGTCGAAGCGGGGATCCTCCATCTCAATCGCACGCCAGAGGCGGTCCGAGTCGATTGGCATGCGCTCACCATGCCATACGGGCATCGCGATGTCTCGCGGAAATCGGACGTGAATGGCCAGCACCTCCAGATCGCGCCGAGGTGACTGGGCGGCCTTCAGCTCGCAGGCAGGCCGACCCGAATGCCGCGCGGCTCTCGGTCCCCGACACTCGCGGCTGCTGCACCCGCGGCTGCTGCCGGGCGGCCGTCGTTTTAGGCCGACGCCTCAGCTTCCCGCGGGAGCCTTCGCCCTGCCCGCCCGTGAGGAGCGCTTCGCCTCGGCGGCTTCTGCGAGGGCGATCAGGTCCGCGGTGTTCAGCTGGAGCGCGGCTGCGAGACGGCGCAGGCTTGCATAGCTCGGATTGCGCTTGCCGGTCTCAACGTTTGAGATCCAGCGCTGATGGAGGTCTGAGCGAAGCGACACCTGCTCCTGTGTGAGCCCGAGGTCCTGTCGTCGCGCTTTGACGGCATCGCCGAGGGCTGCCTGGAAGACCGGTGCGGCTGGCATGGGCCGCAGCCTCGCTGCAGGAGCCCAAAGCCTCAATGACATTCGGGTAGGGCACCTGCTATGGTCTGCGAGCGTATGACATCGCAGTAGAGGGGTTCGGCGGGTGCGGAGGCCTCCTCAATCCCGACCGCGCCCGTCGACCCCTCTACGCGAGATTCTTTCCTCTCGATGCTCCAGCGCTCGCTGGGTCCCGCCGCCGAAACGGCCGGCATCGTCCATCGGTCCCGGCAGCGCCAGGCGCACGCAGACAGCCCGTTCGCAAGCCGGATGCCCGAGCCTCGCGGCCGCGGCCGCGATCTCTGCCGACACTGCTTGACATCTTATGATCTAGATGTTTACGACGCTGGCACGCGTCCAACTCCGCTCGCGCGAGGCGATCTGCTGCACGGGCGGCGTCAGCCGCTCATGCAGGCGCGATCGCGCCCGGCGGCCTTGGCCTCATAGAGCGCCGCGTCGGCGCGTGCGAGCACTTCATCCGCTGACTCCCCCTCACGATGCTCCGCAAACCCGGCCGAGCAGGTTTGACCTTCGCGGACCAGCCGGCGCAGGCGTTCGATCACTTCCACCGCGGCGCCGCGCTCGCAGCCCGCCAGCAGCAGCCCGAACTCCTCGCCTCCCAGTCGCGCGAGCATGCTCGTCCGCGCGCAGCTGCTCACGCCATGAAGCCGCGGTCTCCTTCAGCAGCCGGTCCCCGGCTGGATGGCCGAAGGCTGTCGTTGCAACGCCTTGAAATGGTCGAAGTCGAGCATCGCGATCGTCACGGGTTGACCCTCTTCGCTCAGGGGCGATCCAGATGCGGCGTCCCAGGCGCGGCGGTTCGGCAGCCCGGTCAGCGGGTCGGTGCTTCGCCATGTCCCTCAGCTTGCGCAGCGTGTCCGCCCGGTCGATGACGGCGGCGGCCTCGTGCGCCAGCAGCGCCGACCAGGCTCGCCTCGCGTTCCTTCGTACCTGATGCGCGCGGGCCAGCCGACCACGAGCACTCCCAGGCGTCTCGGCTCCAATCATCAGCGGCTCATACAGCAGCGACCTGCGGTCGCCCCGCCGCCTCCGCACAGATCGACGCTGCCAACCTGTTCTTCGGCGCTGTCATCGATCAGGTTTGGCTTACCTGAAAGAAAGCATCGGTCACCGCGTTGTCGCTCCCGCAGCGAGATCTCGATCGGGCTCGGCATCTGGGCCGACGATCGCCGTCGAGCGCATCGTGCCCGCGCCACGTACGGGCTCGTATAGGACCGCCATGCATGCTTCGCCGATCGTCCGCGCGGCCTCGCAAACATCAACGCGCGCCTCGGTGCCGCGGGAGAGGCGGCGCACCAGATCGTTCACCTGGACGAGCATCTGCTCCCTCCTGACGCGCCTCGGTTGCGTCCTCGCGCACTCCTCGACCAGTCGCTGGGTCGCCAACCCGATGATCGCGCTCACTACGACCGTCAGCGCGGCCGCGCGGTATTGGCTGTGGGGGTAGGCAGGTGGCCCGACCGATCGACGATCGGCGCGAGGTAGAAGATCGCGAGCGCCGCCAGATCACGAAGTACAGCTGGCCGCGCTCTGTCCCACCAGGGCGATGTAGAAGACGGGGATCAGCGCGATCACGGCCGTGCCCGAGTTGCTGCCGCCGGCCGAGTTGCGCAGCAGCCCGACGGCGGCGAGGAACACCATCGAGGATATGACGCCGCCGAGCCGAGACCTCCAGAGGCCCCGGTCTTGCAGCGCGGCCAGCCCGCCCGCGAGCAGCAGCAGGGCCGTGGCGATCGCATATAGACCCCAGTCGATATCGGCTGCCGATCACGACCGTGCCCACGCAAGCGAGGCGGCCGCCGCGAAGGGAGCAAGGCTCATCGCCAGCGGCACCTGCCTTCTGCTTTCGATAGCCATCGCTATCTCTTCGGCAGCAAGCCCGGGCGACTCAAGAGCGTGTACGGACGCGTGCATCTCCCCTCCTGCCGGATGGCGGCCCGGTTGACGTAGGCTGGCATGCGCAATGGCCTCGACCTGGGACCCCGATCAGTATCTGCGCTACTCCGGTGAGCGGGAGCGGCCGTTCTGGGAGCTGCTCGCCCGCATTGACGGCGATCCGCCCCGCCGGCTCGTCGACCTGGGCTGCGGACCGGGAACCACCACGGCGGCGCTGCTAGATCGCTGGCCCAATGCAAGCGTCCTCGGGATCGACAGCTCGGCGGCGATGATCGAGCAGGCAGACTCGCGCGCACAGCCGCCGAGACTCACCTTCCAGCTCGGCGACGTCCGCTCATGGCAGGCGCCATCGGGCAGCATCGATCTGATCATCTCGAGTGCGACCCTGCACTGGGTGCAAGGCCACATGGATTTGTTCGGCGGCTGGCTAGGGGCGCTCTCCGAGCACGGCACGCTTGCCTTCCAGGTGCCGCGCAACTTCGATGAGCCAAGCCACACACTGCTGCGCGATCTCGCCGGGTCGCCACGGTTTGCGAAACGGTTCGCCGGCACCGGCGAGATGTTGGACCTGCCAAGCCCGCAGGAGTACTACGAGCGCCTGCGAGCGCTTGGCGCCGGAGTCGATATGTGGGAGACGATCTACCACCACGTCCTCACCGGCCCTGACCCGGTGCTCGAATGGGTGCGCGGGACCGCGCTGCGGCCCTACCTTGCGGCTCTCGGGGGGGACGACGCGAGCGCGTTCACGAGCAACTACGCGGCGGCTCTGCGCGAGGCCTACCCCGCGCGCGCGGGTGGCGAGACGCTGCTCTCGTTCCGGCGGCTGTTCCTGGTGGCGCGCAAGCTCGGCTAGCGGGAGCCTTCGCCAAACGGTCCTAGCATGGCCAGGACCCTCGCCCTCGCTCAAGGAGATCAGCATGGAATACCGCGGACTTGGCAGCACCGGAATGCAGGTCAGCCCCCTCTGTCTTGGCGCGATGATGTTCGGTGCGTGGGGCGAGCCCGATCATGGCAAGAGCGTGCAGATCATCCATCGCGCGCTTGACGCGGGGATCAACTTCATCGACACCGCCGATGTCTACTCGCTCGGTGAGTCCGAGCAGATCGTCGGCAAGGCGCTGGCCAGTGGCAAGCGTGACGACGTGATCCTCGCAACCAAGTTCCACGCCCCGATGGACGTCGGCTTCGGGCGGCCGGGGGGCGATCCGAACAAGCGCGGCAACTCGCGCCGGTGGATCGTAAAGGAGGTCGAGGCGAGCCTCACACGCCTGCAGACCGACTGGATCGACCTCTATCAGGTCCACCGCCCCGAACTGGGGACCGACATCGAGGAGACGCTCTCGGCGCTCACCGACCTGCGAGCCCAGGGCAAGATCAGGGCCTTCGGCTGCTCAACCTTTCCCGCCGAGGAGATCGTCGAGGCGCACTGGACCGCGGAGCGTCGCGGGCTTGGCCGCTTCGCTACCGAGCAGCCGCCGTACTCGATCCTCGTCCGGGGCGTTGAGGCCGGCGTGCTCCCGGTCGCCGGACGCTACGGCATGGGCGTGCTGCCCTGGAGCCCGCTAGCCGGTGGGTGGCTCACCGGTCGCTGGCGCAAGGGGCAGGAGGCTCCGGAGAGTCGGCGCGCACAGCGCATGCCTGCCCGATATGACCTTTCGCTGCCCGGTAACCAGCGAAAGCTCGACGCGGTTGAGGAGCTCTACGGCCTCGCACAGGAGTCGGGCGTGAGCCTGATTCACATGGCGCTTGCGTTCACCCTGGCCCATCCGGCGGTCACGGCGCCCATCATCGGACCGCGCACGATGGAGCAGCTCGAGAGCCAGCTGGGCGCGGCCGAGGTGACGCTGTCCAAGGATGTGCTTGACCGGATCGACGAGATCGTCCCGCCGGGCACCACTCTCTCCGAGGGCGACCGTGGCTACATGCATTCGGCGCTCAGCGCTCCGGAGCTTCGACGTCTGCCAAGCGGCCTGGTCTGAGCCTGGGGCTCGCGGGCCCAGAGCTGCCTTCTGTAGCGTTTCATCCATTCCCAGAGCGACCGCGACACGTGTGCTCGCGCAGATCGCTTGGCGGGTGGCTGGGACCCAGGCTTCGAGGAGGTGATCGGGGTGGACGGCATACAGATCGCGGGAACCTGCGACCCCCGCTTTGCCCTCGTGGAAGAGGCGATGCGCGAGAACCTCTCCCGGAGGAACGAGCTCGGCGCGGCGGTCGCGGTGATCGTGGAGGGTGAGCCGGTGGTGGACATGTGGTGCGGATGGGCCGACGCGGCCCGCTCCTGCGCCTGGGGACCCGACACACTGGTGAACGTCTTCTCTGTCGGAAAGGCGTTTGCCGGCCTGTGCGCGCTGATGCTGGTCTCGCGCGGAGCACTCGATCTCGATGAGCCGGTGGCGCGCCACTGGTCGCAGTTCGCAAGCGCCGGCAAGGAGGGCGTCACCGTGCGCGAGGTGCTCAGCCATCGTTCTGGGCTGGCGGCGATCGAGCGCGCTCTGCCAGAGGGTGCGCTCTACGACTGGGCGCAGGTGACCGACGCGCTCGCGGAGCAGCACCCGTGGTGGGTGCCTGGCACCGCGCACGGCTATCACGTGCACACCTTCGGCTTCCTCGTGGGCGAGATCGTGCGGCGCGCAGCCGGCGAGTCGATCGGTGCCTTCCTGGAGCGCGAGGTCGCGCAGGCGATCGGGGTCGAGGTGAGCTTTGGCCTGCCTGCCAGGGCAAGGGGCCGCGGGGCTCAATACATCTTCGACTTCGAGCAGGGAACAGTCGCCCAGGGCGCCACGCGAAGCCCAGTCGACGAACACCTGCGCGAACGGGCCTATCTCAACCCGCCGGGGGCGACGGGGATCGGCACCGTCAACACGCGTCAATGGCAGCAGGCGGAGTTGCCCTCCGCCAACCTGCACGCCAGCGCTCGCGCGATCGCGGGCCTCTACGGCGCGCTGCTCGACGGTTCGGCAACGCTGCTGGACCCAGAGGTGCTGCGCCAAGCCACCACGGAGGTCTCCGCGGGCGATGACCTCGTTCTTGGCCGGCCCTCGCGGTTTGGGCTCGGCTTCCAGCTCACACAGCCGGAGCGCCCGCTCGGGCCAAACCCCGCAAGCTTCGGGCACTTCGGCACGGGCGGCTCGCTCGGCTTCGCCGACCCCGAAGCTCAGGTTGCGTTCGCCTATGTGATGAACCGTGGCGGTCCGCAGTGGAAGGACCCGCGCAACCGCGCGCTGATCGACGCGGTCTACGAGTCCCTCGACTAACGCCGGGAATTCTACGTAAATGTCATTGAAGTCGCGATACGGCGCTTGGAGGCTGCGCGGGTGGCGATTGCGGCGAACTTCCTGGCAGCTCTGGGCCACGCCGCGAGAGCTCGTCGCCTGGAGTTGGGGCTAAGCCAAGAAGAGGTCTCCCTGGAGTCTGGGGTCGCGCAGAACTCGATCTCTCGCCTGGAGAACGGCAAGGACAACATCACCTATTACAACCTCAAGCGCCTGACGGACGTGCTCGAGATTCCTGCCTCTGAGCTGCTCGCTCATGCAGAGCGGATCGAGGTCTCCGTGAATACGAGCGGGGATGCCTGAGCCTTGACATGCAGCCTTCCGGCTGCGTATAGTGGTTAGGCAGCCGCTCGGCTGCATATCCAGCCCGGGAGGACGGCAATGGATGAGGTGTTCAAGGCTCTGGCGGACCCCGGTCGCCGGCGGCTGCTCGACAGCTTGAACGCTCGCAACGGGCAGACGTTGCGGGAGCTCTGCGGTGAGCTCGCGATGGCCAGACAGTCGGTCAGCAAGCACCTTTCGGTGCTGGCTGCCGCAAACCTCATCACGACGGTGTGGCGTGGCCGCGAGAAGCTGCACTACCTGAACGCCGAGCCGATCAACGCCGTCGCCGAGCGCTGGATCAACCGATATGACCGCGCGCATGTGCAAGCGCTCGGTGACCTCAAGAGAACCCTGGAGGACACGCAGATGCAAAAGCCCGAGTTCGTCTACACGACCTACATCAAGACCACTCCGGAGCAGCTCTGGCAGGCCCTCACCGAGCCCGCCTTCACCAGCCGCTATTGGGGTGCGACCCTGACCTCCGATTGGAAGGTCGGCTCGTCCGTGGTCTGGGAGTACGGCGGGGTCACGATCGCCGATCCGGAGCAGGTCGTGCTCGAGTCGGACCCGTATCGCCGGCTCGCCTACACCTGGCAGACCATCACGCCGCAGTTCGCGGAGGTCGTGGGTTTCAGCGATGAGTATCTGGCCAAGGTGGCCACCGAGCCGCGCTCAAAGGTCAGCTTTGAGATCGAGGCGGTCGGAGGCGGGGTCAAGCTCACCGTGCTTCACGACGGCTTCCCGGAGAAAAGCGCGGTGCTCGAGAGCGTCAGTGGCGGCTGGCCGATGATTCTCGCGAGCCTGAAGACGCTGCTCGAGACCGGTGAGCCGCTCTCTGAGAGGTCGGAGGCGCCTCGCCGCGACGGGGTCAGGCAGAGCTAATCGAGTGGACTGAGCCCGTCGAGCGTGGCGTTGCTCTCACGTCCACCGCGCAGCAGCGCCAGCCATTCGGGCCGACTCGCCGTGCCGGACGCGGGGACCTATGATTCGAGCGCGAATGAGCAAGCCGAGATCCCGCGCGGGCGGCATACCCCGGCGCCGCTGCGCCGCCATGGTGCTCCTGGCACTCACCGCGGTCTCACTGTCCATCGCCAGTGGCGCTGGCTTCGCTCAGGCGAGTGGGCAATACCGCGGGGTCACCGCGCGCAGGCACAAGGCCTCGACCACCAACGAATACTTCGAGTATCAGACGCTCTACGAAGGGATCTACACCTTCGATACGCATTTTCAGGAATCCGAACCCAACGGAGGTGTCCCGCCCAACTTCATGACGCACGCCTCCTACCGGTGGCAGTGGCTGTATGAGGATAAGTTCGAACCGACCAGCTCTGGCGAGTTCACTGAGACGCTTGCGGAAACGGTGTTGGCCAACGGCAAGGTTCTCACGACCGGCACGCGTGGCGGTACTGCGCCGGGTAGTCCAGCCGAAGAGGACTGCACGATCCAAAGCGTTCCTGGTACCAAGACGCTTGCCACCCGGAAGGGGTTCTATAGCGAGGCTGTTCCGCTGAAGAAGAACCCGCTGATCGAGGTCACCTGGGAGCTGCCGATCGCGGTACCAGAACAGATGACCGTGAGCGGTCCATACAACTTTGGCCCCATCACCCCAGGAGAAGGGGGTCTCACGAGCTGCGCGCAGCTGCAGTCGGATGTCCTGCCCTACCAGGCGAGCGGCGGCAACTTCGTGTTCCTCGACCTGCCCTCCACCCTGGAATGGCAGGAAGCATGGCGTGGCAACAAGGGCGTGCACGTCAAGAAGCTGCTCAAGAAGGAGGTCACCGTCAGGAGATTCAAAACCACGTTGGGCCCAAAGACCCAGGCCAGCGGCTATGCGACCGAGACCGGCGGCGGGTCGATCGACGGCATCGTTACGCTCAACCGGCTGCAGTTGCTTGCTCCGCGCAAACACGAGCCGACGTCCTACAACCCTTGGGATGGGCCCACCGAGCTTCACAAGATCGGCGCCCTGCTCCAAGACGACGCCGCACGGATCCTCTCCGGAGCTCACAATGTCAATGGGGTGCCCTCCCTTGGCTTCGGCGATCCGAGCGGAGTGCTCCTGCCCGGCATGCCCGGTCCAGGATCTGCCAGCACGAGCGTCTCCGGCCAGGTGGTTCCCAGCGCGAGCTCCCAGAGCTACAAGGCAAGAGCCGCGACGGCAGGCCACTCCTACACGCCGATTGCGACCGCGAAGGCCCAGGTGCCTGGCGGCGGAGATCCGTTCACGCTCACCCTGCAGCCAAGCGCCGCCGCCACAACGCTGCTCGCCACAAATCACCCCGCGATCGAGTTGAAGGCCACGCTCAGCTTCCGCCCGGACGGCTACGGCCACACCTTTACAGTGACGGTCACCGAAAAGCTTCCTGCCGGAGCCTGATCGCCTCAGGCGCTGCGCGGTGCGTGGGAGGCTGGCTCCCGCGGCCTGCTAGGCGCTGAGCTCGAGTTCGGGAATCTCGTCCATCGAAGGAAGTGCGATGAAGCGCACCTTTGGCGGCGCCCGCAGCTTTGCGAACGTCGACCTTGAAGAAGTTCGGATGGTCGTAGGTGCTCAAGCTCCTGGCCGGTCGCTTGTGAGCGGTGGCTGGTGGCACCATCACTCCTGCGGGGTGCCGAGCCGCGGGTTCCACAAGATCTCCCAGAGGTGTCCATCGGGATCGCGAAAGTAGCCGGAGTAGATACCCCACGGGCGGTCGTGTGCTTGGTCGGTGAGCGTGGCTCCGGCGGCTCGGGCCTGGGCGAGCAGGGCGTTGACCTCGGCTCTGCCTGCCACCGCGTGTCCGATACTGAACTCACCGGTCTTGGGTGGACCGAACGGAACAGCGGCGTCCTTTGCAAGCTCGGTGCGAGGATAGAGCGACAGGATCAGCCCGCCTCCCAGGTCAAACAGCGCCACAGCCCCGGCCGGATCAACATCACTGCCGAGGAACTCGCCGCCGAGCACGCCACGCGAGTGCAATCCCAGGCCATCTCTATAGAAGGCGAGCGCTCGCTCCAGGTCGGCGACCGCAAGCGTGATTATGTCGATTCGTGCGTCCATCTCCGCCTCTCTGGTTGCAGTATGGGTACATGTGCGCGATGAGCTCTATCAGCATTCGGCCTAGAGTGTGGGGATGCGGATGGTCGAGCTGGATGGTCTCTCGGGAGGATGCTGGGAGGAGTTGGTCGCTGGCGAGCCTGAGCCCTTTGGCAGCGTGGGCGCGAGCCTCTTCTGGCGCGAGAAGACTCGGAACGTCGGTGTCCGCGAGGACGACGGTCGGCTGGTGGCCGCTGCCGGCACCGTCCTGGCCGAACTGAGGGTCGGGGAGGGGCCACTTTTGCAGGTTGCCGGCCTAGGCGGTCTGATCGTGACTCGCAGCGCAAGGGGACGCGGGCTGGGGCGCCTGCTCTTCCAACGCCTGCTCGAGCTGGCGGGTGAGCTGGATGTCGAGCGAGCGATGCTCTTCTGCAGGCCGCAGTTGATGTCGCTCTACGGCAAGTTCGGTTTTGTCGCAATCGACGCGCCAGTATGGGCAGATCAGCCCGGAGGGCGAATCGAGATGCCTCTGCCGGCGATGTGGCGCGTGCTCGGAAGCGACGCCGGCTGGCCCGGCGGACGTGTCGATCTGCTGGGGGAGCCCTTCTAGCTCATCGGCAGAACGAGCTGTGCGCACCCGCGCCTCTAGGGCGCCTACCTTCCTGGAGCTCGAGATCCCGCCTCCAGCGAGCTGACCCGCGAGCTGCTCCCATGGCGGCCGACCCAGCCCGCTCTGATCGAGGATCGATCAGGCCATCATCTGGCGGACCGAGACTCCCCACTGGTAGAAATGACCACAGTCCTGGCCAGCTTATCCTGCCAGCACTGCTTCTTGGCGTCGCTCAGCATTGTCAGGTAGCCGGCGCCGAGGGCCATCGAGGACAGGCATCGGCCGAAGGTTCGTACGAGCGCCCGTGTGTAGCCGACCGGCTCGCCGATCTTCACGTCCACCACCTTGAGTCCAAGTATTCGCTTGCCAAGCGTCCGTCCCCAGCGACCTTCAGAGCCGACGTAGTAGAGCGTCGCGGCGATCAGTCCGACCACGATCGCAAGTGACTGGTTGGCCTTGTTGCCACCTTCCACGATCCCGCCGACGATGCCGAGGATGAGGATGGCGAGGAATCCATCGATCATCGAAGCCCAGAAGCGCGGCCAGAATCCTGCATATGTCGATCGCGACTCACGTGTTGCAGGGGAGTCCTCGGCAATCTCCCGCGGCGGCGAGGCGGGTTCGACCGATGCGCGTGAGGGTCGCGAGAGGCCCGGCGTGCTGGCCAACGGAACGGGTGCGGGCTCTGCGGCCGCGCGCTCCGTCGCCTCCACGCGGCGCTCGGGGGCGGCCGGTGGCGTCTTGACGTTCGCCTCGGCTGCAGCGGGCGTGGTCTGAAGCTTGAACAGCTGACCGTCTTCCACGCTCGTGAACATCACCGGCGTCGCCCACTCCAGTGCGTGGTTGTCCGCGAACATCCCGAGACGGGCGTCGGTGAGCGCGGCGTCAATCGTGTTGCCGCGGGCAAGCGATCCGTAGAGGCAGCGGGCAAAACAGACCGCCGCGACGTCGCTGATCTCGAATTGCATTGCGATCACCGCCGGCAGGCCGTATTCCATGAGGCTCGAGGCGACTCCGCTCGAATCGTTGGCGGTGCGGGCTCCCTCGCAGGCGTTGATGACCGCGAGACGCAGTGTGTGGTGGTCGCGGATGATCGTCCCGAGCTTCGCGCCCGGTACGCGCTGGCTGCGCCCAGCCTGCCCCTCGAACAGCAGCACTCCGTCTTCGGCCTGCTCGTCGAAGTCTCCATGTCCCATGAAGTGGAAGACGTGGTACCGGGTGCCGCTCTTCAGGCAATCGAGCAGTCCGCTCAGGCTGGCCTCGTGCACCCACTCGATTTCGAGGAGCCCCCTTTCCTTGAGGTGCTCGCAGGCGCTCTCCAGCTGTTCCTTCTCGCCTTCGACGTCCAGTGACGCCACGTCTCCAGGGCTGCTGACCATCCCCAGGATGCGCAGCGGCTTCGGCACCTCCACCGGCGGCCGGCGCAGGGACGGGTCCACGTAGCGCAATACCGGGGTGTAGGCGGAGATCGAGACGAAGTCGGGTCTGTCCCACAAGAGCTCCCAGGGGACGTTGCGCAGCGCGGGTGCCCCGTCGAGTTGGAGCATCACACGCAGACCGCGGTCCTCGACGCTCTGGGCGTGTGCGAGTGAGGAGATCAGCGCGTCGCGAGCTCCGGCTTGGAAGACGAGGTCGAACAGTCCCTTGCCGAACTCGCGCGCCTGCGCCGATTGCTCGGTCTCCATGCGGCGCCGACTCGAGCGTGGGCGACTGACCACAGCCGTGATCGCCTGGAGGTCCTCATCGCCGAACGGCAGCTCGAACTGTGCGCGCCCATCTCCCCCAGGGCCGCGCACGACTGCCTCATAGCGGGTCTCGCCGTCAAGCGCCTGCAGCGTCACGCTGAGAGTCAGATAGTCCATCAGCCCTTCCCCGGCCTGGCGCTAGACGCGAGTCCCGCGGCGTTGTCTCCATCGTGCAGGCGTACCCAGGTGAGGTGCACCTGGAAGTTTGCCTCGGCGCCCGCGCGGGCGAGCACCATTCCCGCCTCACCCGTCAGCTTCAGTCCGACTTCGAGCTCGATCTGGGTGAGGTCGCTGGAGATGCCGCGCAGCTCACCGAGCACGGCGCGCAACGCAGGTATGACCTTGGCAACGCTCGCCTCGAGCGTCTCTGTCGCGCTCTCGATCAGCGGCTCGCGCATGCCCGTACCGCGCATCGCCCCCTGTCCGCCGCGCAGGACAGGTCCACTGTCAGCCACGCCGGAGCTGGCGCCATCCGCGTCGGATACCTCGACAGCCACCGACCCACCATCTGCCAGCGGCAACTCAATCAGCCTGCTCACACCGTGGTCCCCCGAGTCTGTTCCGATCCCTAAACAGAGTTTACAGATCGCACAAATAACCGCTCTATAGCTTTCGCATGAAGCGGGCGCATGACGCCGGCCGGGCAGAAGCGCAGCGGCGGCGGCTTTCGAGGTCGGCTGATCGTGCCGGCCCATCGGTGGCGGGCGGGCGCTTGCGCTCCAGCGGTCCGCTGGGAACCGTGCGGTGGCGCGCGGGCTGCCGCTGCGGAAGATGTCCTAACCTTCCGGCGTTGTTCGGTCGACGGCAAGCTGCGCTGAGCGGCGCCGGAGGCCCAGCCCAGGTCATCCGTTCGTGTCGCGCACAACGAGGGGAGTAATGATGAGAGCCGTGTTTACTCGCCGGGCACTGCTGATGGTGATGTGCGCGCTCGCAGCCATGCCCTCGGCGGCGTACGGTGCCGGGCTGTCGATCAATCCGACCACTGCTCCGGCTGAAGCGTCCTCCAGCGACCTGCTCGGCGTCTCGTGTACCTCGCAGGCGTCCTGCATCGCGGTGGGCAACGCCGAACGCACCGGCGAATCAGGGGGCAACGAACCGCTTGGCGCGTTCGCCGAGTTCTGGAACGGCACCGAATGGACGCTCTTTCAGGATGCGGTTCCGGTCAACGGCACGCCGATGCTTTCCGCTGTGTCGTGTGTATCCACCACCTTCTGTGTCGCCGTCGGCGAGGTCATCAGCGCGGATCGTACGACCGCGCTGGCGGAGAGCTGGAACGGGACCTCGTGGGCGGTGATGCCCTCGCCCCGCCCGACCCGATCGGACCTCGCGGGTGTGTCGTGTCCCTCGGCGGCCTCCTGCGTAGCCGTCGGATCGACCGATGGCCATCCCCTGGCCGTGCACTGGGACGGCACCGACTGGACGGTCCTGAAGACGCCAAGCCTTCCTTATCCACATTACGGCGCCTTGCAGGCGGTCTCATGCGTGCTCGCGAACGTGTGCGTGGCAGCCGGTTACTACCAAGCGCGGCATGAGCAGGCCGCGGCAGCACCGGGGGCGCTCGCCGAGCGATGGAACGGGAGACGCTGGACATTGCAGCGAGCGAACCCACGCCCCATCAGCAGCGACAGTACTCTCCTCGGCGTCTCATGCACCTCGGCGTCCTCGTGTACAGCGGTTGGGGCATCCTGGCCCGAGGAGGGCAACGGGTATCCGGGCAAGCCTCTCGCCGAGCACTGGAATGGGCGGGTTGGGCGATCGCAACGAGCGCGATGGTCCCGCGAGCAGGCGGTGAGCTCGAGAGCGTGTCCTGCGCCTCAGCAAGGTCGTGCACCGCCGTTGGACAGGTAAACCCGGGCGCATATCCGCTGCCGCACAAAGGCCTTTTGTTCCACTGGAAGAGTTCGCTCCTTGTTGAGCGTTGGAACGGAATTCAATGGGCCGTCGAACCTGTCCAGCAGCCCGGGAGCACCACTCAGGGCTTCGCGCCGCCGATGTTCTCTGGAGTGTCCTGTCTCGCTCCGGCGTTCTGCGCCGCCGTCGGCGATCGCGCCTCGGGAACTGCCCCAGCCGTGCTGGCCGAGAGCTAGACGGAGACTTTCACCAGAAGATCAGACACTCCCTGTCTGGTAGCCTGGCACATGCGAAGGTGGCTTGTACATGAGTCCGGAACGCGCGGAAGACGAGTCGCCCACGGGAGATGGCTCTCTGGCCTCGTGCTGGCGAGCATCAACGCGCGTCTCCGCCGGCAACGTCAGCGCCGCATGGTCCCCCGCTGAGTCCGGCTCAGGCGCGGATAGGTCAGCCGCAGAAACCCTCTAGGCAAGGCCGCCCGGCGCGCGCCGTTGCCTTCCAGCAACTAACCCGCGAGGGGCGCGGCGGCTGGCTTGCCAACCAGATTGAACGCCTCGTCAGGTGGTATGCGGAGCGAGGCGTCTATGGGGTGGGCCAACGCCAGCAGCTGGCCTGCAGGCTCGACGGTTGCCTCGTCTCTTCCAGCGGCGATGGCCTTGCGAACGTCGTCCACGGGCAAAAGCGGCTCCATCTCGCGAATTGTTACGTCGGTCCCGATTGGCGGAAACTCGGTAACGCGACCATAAGCGAGAGTGCCATGGACGGCTCTGAATGCACCGAGTGGTGTCTCGATTATTGCGAACGGGTTGAAGAACAAGCGAGCAGGGAAGCCTCCTCGCCGTCTCAGAGATTGCGCCACGCCGTGCGATGGCCGGAAGAGGTCTGGGTACTCGTCCTGGAGTGTCTGGCCAATGAGGATGCGGATTGGGCCGATGCCCTCGACCTCGCCTCGTGCGTCTAGGTTGAGAATCTGCATCCAGACCGACTCGCTGCCGGTCTGGAAGTACTCTTCCGGGCGCTCGACAAAGTCGGAGTCGCTGATGGTGTCAGGCAGGGTGCACCCCGCCGGTAGGGGAATGGCGACCGTGTGCCGATCGCGTCCCTCATACCTGAATGGGTCGGACCGAGAGACCGTTTGAGACGACGGAGGCAGGGTGAAGGTGATGACGGCACCGGACAAAGGGTCTTGCGTCATGCGCAAAGTAATGATGAAATGGCTGAGGAAGCCATCTATGCCGGCGCCCGGGAAAGGTGCGAGCTGGTCTCCGAACTGTCGAATGACATCGTCATAATCATCACGGAGACGATTGTAATCGCCACGCAACTCATCCAAAGCGCCTCGAAGTGCTGAGACCTCATCTGCCATCTTTGCCTCCCGCTTGGGCGTCGGCCTAAAGCGCAGTCGGTAACGGAAGCCGCCGTGTGGCACGGCCCTGAGTGTTCTAGCAGACCCTTGATGTGGTGTCAAAAGAAGTCAAATACGTCGCATGATGTCGGTGTCGCCGCGGACGCCAAACTGGGCAACGATCATCTTCACTCGATGGTCAGTCGGATACTGGCGTCAAGCGCCGGCCATGTCAGTAGCGCCGAAGAAGGCTCAATCCGGAGTGTCCGGAGGAGCCGGTGGCTCGGTCCTCGTGAGCTGATTGTCTGCAAGCAGCTCTGGATGAGCGTCAAGATTGCGTCATGCGGATGAGGTGGCGGTGGGAGTGCTGGTGAGACTGATGCCGAGTTGCGCTATGTGCACGCGGGTCTGCTCGTCCACCCACTCGCGTAGGCTCTTGCCTTCATTCTTGGCTTGGCCGGCCGGACCAAGCACGCGCACCTTGAAGCCTTCTCCGGTGAAGTTCGTGGCCTGCTTCCACACGTGGTCATCGATCCAGGAGATGTAGCCGTTGATCGCGACTTCTCGTGCTGCCTTCAGCTTGTCTGCAGCATCATAGGGGCCTGCCGAGCCGTTGCCAAAGCTCGGGGTTATGAAGTCCGAGAGCGAGACCCCTTCGACCTGCACCCCGTAGGAGGTGTCCTCGCAGGGGTCGCAGAGCTCGTCCAGGATTTGCACCAGCTTGCCTTTGTCGGCAGGGTCTGGAGATGGCGCTGCGTAAAGGCTGTTGCCGGCCGGGTCGGCCAGCATCTCGGCCAGCTCGTGGCTGCCGGTGAAGAGCGGTTCTTCGCGCGCATCGATATAGGCCGCCGGCTGATGATGACTATCGCTGTGATAGCCGGCCGCGCCGGGCTGGTTGAGCTCGTCCGCGAAGTACATCGCCCAGGCATGGGACGGCTTGCGCCCATCCGGTGCTGCGACTATCTGCGCATCGAGCCCGTAAATGCGTTTCAGCAATTGACTCACGTATGCCTGGTAGGGCCCAACGTAATCGCTGAGTTCGGCCTGAGGGACGATGCTGCTGTGGGAGATCAAAGCAATCGTCGGCGTTGCCTTTGCTGTCGCCATTTTGTTTCCTTCCTTGGGGCGCAGTCTGGCCCCCGATTGGACGGAGCTAGAGAAAGCGTCGTTTGCTGGGTGCTCTGATTGGATGTTGCAAAGATGGTGGAGTAGGCCGCTAGCTTTGTCAAATTCTAATGTAACGAACCTGTGATTCTTTCGACATCGCTGTGGCCGGCAGGAGTGCTGATCTGGTCGGCGGCGAGGCCCTTCTTCGGTCTGCGGCCCTACTCGCCCGCGCCCCGGCGTCTAGGTGGAGCTGCTGCCGGGGACAACCACGATGCTGATGGTCTTGTGCTGCGGAGAGTCCGTCGAGCAATAGACGCCCAATGATGCGCATGATATGGATGCGCGAACAAATTCTGGTCGCGCGGCGCTGCTGCGGAGCCCTACAACGGCGTGGACATCAGCCCGCGATGCATCCGGCCATCTATCAGAGCGAGGTGGTTCGATGGAAAGGTCCTTGTGCTTGGTGACGGTCCACGGAATTGGCTTCCAGCAGCCGCCGGAGGATGGGCGGCCTGGATACGCGGATGCTCTCCACGCTGACCTTCAGGAACAGCTCGGCGGGGAGCTCGGCGACGACCCCGAGCGCAGCGGCGATAGTGGGCCGGTCTATGTCACCAGCGAAGTGAACGGCTCGCGCCGCGACGGGCTCGCACGGCTTGCCCCCTCCAGAGCACTTGCGCCAGAAGGCATGATTGCGCATGTGGCGTTGGTGTACTCGCCATCGGAGCCTCTGCAGCCACGGCTTGGCTCGGTCGCCGACACGCTGGTACGTGCCATGCTTTCACACGAGCACTACATCAGCGCGCTTGGCGCGGTACGGCTTCTCGCCGGCGACGCATGGGCAGCTCTGCATGAGACCAAGGGAGCCAGCGTCGAATCCTCGCTGCTGCCGCGCCATGATCTGCCGATGATCGCGGAGCATCATCGCCTCGCACGGATGCTGCACGGCCATCACGATGCCATTGCTGGCGAACCCGGCGCGCTTGGCATCTTCCGGGCACTCGAGGACGACATGGCAACTTATGTAGCTCGCAACGATCTGCGTGAGCGTGTGCGCGGGTTCGTCGAGGAAGCGCTGGTGCAGATCCTCGAGCGGCCTGACATTCACGGTGTGGTGCTCAACACGCATAGCCAGGGGACCATGATTGGCTGGGACGTTCTCTGTCGGCTGCCGTTCTTTGCTTGGCGGGAGAGCCACGATCCGCGCGCAGACATGCTGCGATCGTTCGTCACCGCTGGCAGCCCGATCCGCAAGTACGTCGACATGCTCGCATGGGGCGAGCAGATCGGGCAACTGGCGGCGCTTATCGACGGTACGCCGGCCGGGCTCGAATGGCGGAACTTCTGGGACGAACACGACCCTGTCGCCGATCCGCTTGATCCAGCAACCGCGTGGAGACCAGGCAAGGCGCTGAACGAGCGGCCTTCCGGCGATATCGGCCTGCTCGTTGCCACGAACCCGACCAGTGGACACAGACGCCATGTCGAGGTGATCGACACGTGCGTCGATAATATCCATAACAGCTCAGGCGGAGGGCTGCAGGCGCACGATTACTGGAATAACCGCAGCGAGTTCGTCGCACCGCTCGCTGGAATCCTCAGGGCATGTGACCGAGATGAGCGCGCTTCTGCGCCGTGATGGTTGTGCCTGTCATCACGAGGCCTCGGGTGCACCTGCTCGACACGCTGTCACAGAGGACCTTCCTGTTGAGGCCGACCGCGTTGCTGACGCACCAGAGTCGGGCAAAGAAAAACCCCGTATTTTGAGGGGCTCTCCTGTGATGGAGCCAACCGAAGTCAACGCGAACCAGCGGAGCTCAGGCGTGGGCGAGCGGTTGAATCTCCTCGAGAGCCGGTCGTGCGGACCGCACAGGGGCGGGGCCACTTCAACGCGGCCCCGCCTGCGGTGCTCTCCTGGTGACCCGATTGGCTATTCGGTCGGTATGCCACTCGACGGCGGTGGCGGCTGCGTGCCGCTGTACGTCGTGATAGGCGCGCCGCTCGACGGTTCGGTCCTCAGCGTCGGACCGAACAGGACGATCTTGCCTCCTTCCACGCGGCCCATCTGGACGCCGGAGTAGCCGCCGTGCTCGGTGGTCGAGTAGCGGAACGGCACAAGCCCCGGACCACTCCACTTCGCGCCGTCTTTGTTGACCGCGTTGACGAGGTCTTCGCGCGTGAGGTTCTTGCCTGCGGCCTTCAGCGCCTGCACGAGCGTGTACGCATTCGCCATGCCATAGAGCACGTTGCCATCGAACGGCACGCTCGGGTCATATTGTTCCTTGATCTTCTTGAAGAACGCGACCCACGGGTTCGAGGTGTCCGCAACGGATGGCAGATAGCCGTTCGTGTAGGCGCCTTCGATCAGCGCCGTGCCGCTCGCCTTGCCCTTGGAGACGGTCTTGAGCAGGCCCGCGACCGTCGTCGGATCGATACCGACGTTCGACACGAACAGCTGCGGCTTGTAGCCGAGCGTGAACGCCGTCAGCTGGCCGATGGCCGTGTAGATGGGGACGGTGAAGTAAACGACCACTTCCGCGCCCGCAGACTTGATCGCCGTTATTTGCGGCGCGAGCGTTTCGGTCCCGGACTGGTAGGGCTGCGCGGACACGATCGCGCTCGCCGGCAGCTCGTCCTTGATGCCCGCGAGGCCACCCTGGCCGAAGTCGTCGTCCTGGTAGAGGACGCCGACCTTCTTGCCAGCGAAGTGCTGCGCGATGTACTGGCCCATGATCTTGCCTTCGATCGTGTAGTTCGGCTGCCAGCCGAACGTGTATGGCTGTGCCGAGCCGTTGTCCCAACACGGACAGCCGGAGGCCACGAACATGTCGGGAACCTTGGAGGAGTTCAGGAATCCCACGACCTTGGTGTGCGTTGGAGTGCCGAGACCCTCGAAGATGCCGAACACCTTTTCCTGCAGCACGAGCTGGTGGACGACGTTGACCGTGTTCGTCGGGTTGTATTCGTCGTTCTTGATGACCAGGTGGATCTTGCGTCCGTACACGCCGCCGTGTGCGTTGACATAACTAGAAGTACGCCTGGGAGGCCGGTGCGATCTCGCTGTATCCGGGCGCAGCCGGGCCGGTGAGCGGCTGATGCGTGCCGAGGGTGATGCTCGAAGCGCTCACTCCAACCACGTTTTTGCTCGAAGATGAGCCACAGCCTGCCGCGACGAGCGCAAGCGCCACGATCGCGACGCACCACGCCCTTGGTCTGCTCTTGATTGCCTTCATTGTCCCTCCTCTTGTTCAGTAACCGAATTTCGAGACCCGAATGCGCTGCGCGCGGCAATCGCGTCACGCAGGAAGCCAGCGACCGCGCGAGCTCCGCCCTGAATCCCACTCGGCCAGACGAGCATCGCAATAATCAGCACAATTCCGTAGATGGCGAGCGGAAGGTTCGCCCCGACCTTGTCGGGAAGCGAGAACGACTGCGCGAGGTCATGCGTCCAGTTCGGTAGGAGCACCAGGATCGCTGCGCCCCACGCCGCGCCGAGCAGCGAGCCCAACCCGCCGATCACGACCGCAGCGAGCAGGTAGAACGAGAGCACGAGCGGGAACGCGCCGGGGTTCGCGAGCTGGAGGACGACCGCTAGCAGTCCACCGCCAAGGCCAGCACACGCAGCGCTCAGGATGAACGCGAGCGTCCGCACGCGCGAGACGCGCAGCCCGGACACGGTCGCCGCGATCTCGTCGTCGCGAACGGCGCGCCAGCCGCGCCCCACGCCGCTGTGAATGAGGTTGTACAGCGCGAACGCGACGAGCACCGCGCCGGCGCAGGCGATCCATGCCTCCCAGCGCTCGAGCGGGAAGCTCGAGCCGAGCGCCGACGGGACCGGCGGCGGGTTGGTCGCGATTCCGTTCGCCCCGCCGAACGTGCCGGAGTACTGGTAGGCCAGACCCGGCAGGCCAACCGCGAACGCGAGCGTGGCGCCGGCGAGATATGGCCCGCGCAGCCGCGACGCAGCCGCGCCGACGGCGATCCCGACGATCGCGGTCACGAGCACCGATGCGATCAGCGCCGCAACGATCGGCCAGTGCTCGTTTGCGACCAGCAGCGCGACTGTGTACGCGCCGACGGCCATGAGCGCGCCGTGGCCGAGCGAGATCTGCCCGCTCAGCCCTATCAGCACGGTCAGGCCCGCGAGCACCGTGAAGTAGTAGGCGGCATCGGCGAGCTGCAGGTCGCGGTATTCGCTCAGCACCTCGCTTAGGAGCAAGAGCACGAGCGCGGTTCCCACGAGCAATGTGAGCGAGCGCGCGAGCGTGTGCCGGCGCCACCACTGCGGTGCGCGCGGCCAGTGCCCACGCGCGTGCGACGGCACACCTGAAGAGGCCGGCCGACCGAGCTCCTCATGTGCTTGGACGCCGCTCATACCCGCCGCTCCCGCGCGGAGGAGAATAGGCCGCTCGGGCGGATCATGAGCGTCACCACGAGCACGACGAGGGCGGCGAGCGGCGCAAGCGCAGAGCCTTCGTAACCAGAGACGTACGAGAGCACCAGACCGAGGATCACCCCACCCACGATCGCGCCAAGCGGACTGTCGAGGCCTCCGAGCACAGCCGCCACGAACGCGTAGATGAGGATCGAGTCGAACTGGTTCGGGCCAACGAACACCGACGGGGCGACGAGCACCCCCGCAAGCGATCCGACGAGCGCGGCGAGCGCCCAGCCGATCGTGAACATGCGCCCCACTCGCACGCCCTGCAGCCGGGCGATCTCGGGTGCGAACGCAGCCGCGCGCATCCGCAGGCCGAGTGTGGTCATGCGGAAGAGCAGCGCGAGCCCGCCAGCAACGGCGAGCACGACGAGCACGACGAAGAGATCGTTCGGCGAGAACAGCAGGCGCGTACCGCCGATCTTGAAGCCCTGGATCGAGAAGGCTGCGGGGAACGAGCGCGGAGTGTTGCCCCAGATCATCCCCGCCGCGGCCTCGAGGAGCACGAGCAGGCCCAGCGTGACTATGACCGCGTTCAGCGGCGGCGCCGACTCCACCCGGCGGATGAGCACACGCTCGACCACCGTCCCGAGCACGAGGGCAACCGCGAGCGCGACGACCAGGCCCACCCAGTACGGGTTGCCCGCTTCTATCACGACCGCCGCGAGGAACGTGGTGAACATCAGCATCGCGCCCTGGGCGAAGTTCACGATCCTCGTGGCGCGCCAGATGAGCACGAGCGCGAGTGCGACCGCCGCATATATCGCGCCCGTCGAGATGCCACTGAGAGTGAGGTTGATGAACTGAGTCATCGAGTGCCTCAGAAGCCCAGGTACGCGTGTCGCAGATCGACGTCGTCGGCGAGGCGCTCAGGGTCCTCGGTGGCGACGACGCGGCCGAGATCGAGCACAACGCCGGTGTCGGCTATCGAGAGAGCGCTGCGCGCGTTCTGCTCGACCAGCAGCACCGCAAGCCCCCGCTCGTCGCAGAGCTCCCGCACAAGCGCCATGATCTGCGCCGTGATCCGCGGTGCGAGACCCAAGGAGGGCTCATCTAGCAGGAGCACCCGCGGAGCGCCCATCAGCGCCCGCCCGAGCGAAAGCATCTGTCGCTCGCCGCCCGAGAGCGTTGCCGCCGGCTTGCCCCGGCGTTCGCGAAGAGCCGGGAACAGGTCGTACATGTCCTGCAGCGAAGCGCTCTCTCGGCGACGCCAGAGCCCACCCAAGCGGAGGTTCTCCTCGACGGTCAGCTCGGCGATCACGCCGCGGCCCTCCGGCACATGTGCGAGACCACGGCACACGATGTCCTCGACGGCGGCGTGCGTGATGTCCTCGCCGGCCAGGCAGACCCGCCCGGAGCTCGCCCGCTTGAGCCCCGAGATCGTCCGCAGCAGCGACGTCTTGCCCGCGCCGTTGGCGCCGAGCACAGCCGTGACCTTCCCCTTCTCGACCCGCAGCGAGACGCCATCCACCGCCCGCACCGGGCCGTAGTCGGCAACGAGCTGCTCGACGTCAAGCATCGCGTCTCGATCGCCCCGTAGCTGCGACATCGCCGAGGTACGCCTCGAGCACGCGCGCATCCGAACGCACGGTATCCGGCGGTCCCGTGCAGATGAGGCGACCGAAGTCGAGTACCGCGACTCGGTCGCAGATGGACATGACGAAGTCCATGTGGTGCTCCACCACCATTACGCTCATCGTGCCGCGGATGCTGCGGATCGACTCCGCGAGCTGCTCGAGCTCCGCAGCGTCGAGACCGCTCGCAGGCTCGTCGAGCATGAGCAGCGCAGGCTCTGCCGCGAGCGCTCGCGCGAGCGCGACGCGCTTCTGGGTGGCGAACGGAAGCGAGTCGGGACGACGCTCGGCGACGTCCTCGCACCCAACCGTGCGCAGCGCGCTCAGTGCCCTCGCACGCAGCGCCCGCTCGTCGCGCTCGGTACGAGGCAGCGCAACGAGCGCGCTCAGCACGCCCGTGCGCCGAAAGCGCTGTGCACCCACCATCACGTTCTCCGCGACCGTCAGGCCGGAGAAGAGGCTGACACCCTGGAGCGTGCGCGCAATCCCCTTGCCTGCACGGCGATCCGGTCGCATGCGCTCCAGTCGGTCGCCTCGCCAGGAAATCGTCCCCGATTGCGGTCGCACGAAGCCTGAGATGCAGTTGAACAGCGTTGTCTTGCCCGCGCCGTTCGGGCCGATCACACCGAGCACCTCCCCACCCGCGACGTCGAGCGAGACGCGCTCCAGGGCCGTGATCCCACCGAAGCGCACGGTCACCCCCTGCACCGCGAGCGGAGCAGCACCCGTGAGGGGCTCCCGCGACAACTCCACGGAAGTCATGTTACTCCTCGCGCCACGTCTAGTGCGCATTCGCACTAGACGTGGCGCGTTTCAGGCGCTAGTCCTGAGAACACCGCCGATGAGGGCGATTCACGCCGGTTCCGTATGCGCCAGAAGCCGCGCATTTGCAGGGCTATGTAGCTATGGAGCCAACCCGACTCAATACGAGCCGCTTTGCTTCGCTCGCTGGCGGGCGGATGTCGCTTGACGACACGGAGTAAGCAGGGCCACGTGGGATACACGTGCCGGTCGCCCGAGCGGGCACCGACCGGTGGCCAGCGGCCATTTATGATATGCTCAGCTTCATGAATAAGCTCACTTTGCTCACTCCATCAGATGAGGCAGTGCGACGTCTCGCCGTCGAGCATCCCGAGTGGATGCCTGTGCTTGAGGCAGCAGTAGCTGTAGCTGAGAGGTCAGAGCCGAATGGAGGCGAGTTCGCTGGCGCCTGGGTGCTTGACGAGGTACGCGCACACGGAGGACCTGGCTGGTTTCCGAACCTACGGATTCTTGCCAGTCATGGGCTACTGGAGAAGTCCGGAGCTTCGACCAGGGGCGGTCGGCGTGCCTACTATCGGATGCCGGATCGTGAAGGTGTCGCGAGAGCCGTCGAAGCGCGGCGGCGCGACGGAACCACGCAGACGCGGACCAGGCTCAGCTTCATCGGCGCCGGTGCGTCCACGGAGCATCCGGCCGACATGGGACGACAGGCAGGCGAGATCAGCTACGAGCCACACTCGTGGCGTTGATTTGCGACACCGGTCCACTCTACGCCGCGATGGACCGGGCCGACACCGACCACGAAACCTGCCGGCAACTACTCTCCAACTCGTCTGAGCGCCTGCTTGTACCAGCCCCCGTCGTGGTCGAGCTGGAGTGGCTTGCCAGCAGCAGACTCGGGCTGCAGCCGTTCTCGTCGTTTCTCGCCGATGTCGAGGCCGATGATGTGACGATCGTGGACTTGATCCGGGCTGACTACGTCCGTATACGCGAGTTGCTTACCCGTTACGCCGACTTGAAGCTCGGATTCGTCGATGCCGCAGTCGTCGCAATCGTGGAGCGGCTGAATGAGCAGAAGCTCGCAACGCTCGACCACCGCCACTTCACCACAATCCGCCCCAAGCACACGGACGCCATCGAACTACTACCGGATTGACGCTCGTTATCGAGAGCCGATCCCGTTCGGAATCTACCGCCTTGCAGACGATTATCAGTGGAGCTAGCCGGGATCGAACCGGCGACCTCCTGCTTGCAAAGCGACCCCTACCGCACCCCGTAAATCGGCCATTTCGCCTGTACTGGCGCCAAATGCCGCCTTTGATCCAGGAGCCATATTCGGCTCATTTCGGTCCAATTGGGCTGGGTTTGGGCCAGCGGGGCGCTTGATGGCCCAGCCGTGAGGGCCGAGGCAGCCCACGGGACGCGCGCATGGCCATCGGCTGCCCGGCCCGGTTCGGACGGTTTGCGTGAGAGCCGCCGCTCAGAGCACACGATGGCCAGCGCGCTGGGGACCCTGCAGAGCGTGATGCGCTTCGCGGTGCGCAATGGCTGGGTGCCAGACAGTCCCGTAGACAAGCTGGAGCACGACGAGCGTCCACACTCCACTCCTCGCACGCAGCGGTGCTAGGCCGCAACCCGTACTACGAGAGCACCGCAGGAGCTCAAAGTTCAAATCCGCAGCCGACTGGGTGTTCGTGACAGGCAACGGCACGCCGTTTGGCCATCGCAACGTGTACCGAAGCGCGTTCGCCCGAGCCGCACGCGCCGCCGGGCTCAACCAAGACGGCTCACGGCTACGGCTTCACGACCGGCGCCACACCTTCGCCAGCCATCTAATCATCGACGTCGGCCCGATGTTGTACAAGTCAGCCGGATACTCGGCCACTCACGCGTCAGCACTACGCTCGACATCTACGCACACCTCTTCGAAGAGGCCCGGCACGCAGCAGACATCCGCGCCCGCATGAGCCGCAGCGAGTTCGCCCGACTACTGGACACCAACAACGACCCCAACGTCGTCATCTGCCAGCGGCCACAAAATCCGACGCCGGACGGCTATCGGCACGCGAACGAGCCGCGATCCGGTGGGCCACCTGAGAGCAAGACCCGAGCACGCACTCAGCACTCCGTAACCGCTCACTCTGAGCCCACGTTCAGCACGTCACCGGGCATGAAATCTAGGCCAGTAGCGCGAGACGTCTCCTTCTCGTCCAACTTAGGCGTCTCGGAGTGGATTACGGATACGCGCGTTTCGGCGGAAGGGAGGGAGCCCGCCTTGGCTGTCCTCCGTAGAAGCCGGGATGGCTCACCGGACAATGGGGGCTGAAAAAGGCAGCAGAGAACGGGCTGCTGCCTTTCGATGCGCCCTCCTACCGCGACAGGTACTCGTGAACAGGAAATTCGTGAATCTCCGGCTCGGCTGTGACCCCTGCGGCTTGAACCCCGGGGCCAATGCGTCCCGCCGCGAAACTGTCGAACTGCGAGCGCGACTCCCAGAAGTCAAGCACGCCCCAACCCCCTTCGATCGGACCGGACGCGTGGAAGATAAGCCCGTCGGGGTGATCGCCGCGCGGATTGATCGCCGCCTCCAGCTTGTCGAACTGCTCAGCGTCCACTCCGGCGAGCTTGATGCGAATCCCTACAGCCATAACCGCTCCTCGTGTTCGTTGGGTCATCGGAACCTACCCGATCCGGAGTGCGCCCATTCCACGCTCGGCGGGCGTCGCTCGACGAACCACACACCTCGCGAGGTCCGAACGCGACGCGCTGCCGCTTGGCTCACGCTGTCTCAGCCCCGTTGTTCGTCCATTCCGTAAGTCTCGGGCTCGAGGACAAAGCGCGCGCTCCGCCCGGCAGAAGCGGGCGTGTGCCAATGCTCATGCGGCGCACGCCTCAGCGCCAGCGCCGGCCGAGCATCAGGATTGAGATGGATCCTTTGGTTCGCGGGGCAGGAGGCGGTGGCCGTCGACGACCGCCGTGGCCAGGTCGATCAGCTTGCGGTTATCGACACGGGATTGCTGGCGCAGCATCTCGAAAGCGCCCGCCTCGTCGATGCCGTGGCGCTCCGTGAGGATCCCCTCGGGAAGGTGGGAGTGTCTCGGGGTCCGGCGATTCGGAGTGGACGCTTGTCTATTGCGAGGTTCCAATTTTTAGGAAGCGGCGTTGGCTGCCGACTTGTTGTTTTGAGATGCTTGCTCGAGGCTCAAGCCGGGTGAAGGAGAGGCGGGTCCCGACACCGCCCTCTGTTCCGGTGGTGCAGTCCGAGGAGGATCTTCATCGTCTCGGTGAGGAGCTGAAGACGCGAGCCGCGGATGTGCTCAAGCTGACGGTCTCGCGCACCGCGGGGCCGGATCACGATGTCGACGCCGTGGTTCAAGAGAGCTTTGAGCGGATCTGCAACAGCTCGACGATCGCGGTGGCCCGCTGGATCGCGGGGGAGGGTATTGAGGTTGCCGTTGAGGCCGGCCGGGAGACGTGGGAGATCTTCGCCGAGCTGGCGGCTCGCCGCGCGGCGTCTCTGGATGAGGTAACCAGGCGCTGTTACTGGTGGCGCAATGTGATGGCCGAGGTGCTGTGTGAGAGCGCCATGCAACTGGACGTTTCGTCCGACGCTCTCTCCCAAGCCCTGAACCTGCTGCAGCTGGGCCTGGAGTTCAGCATTCTTCGGATGTGCGAGTGCTTTGAGGTGGAGCGCAAGCGAACAGATGAAGATCTCAAGCGGCGCGAGGAGGAGCTTTCGTTCCTTGCGACCCACGACCCGTTGACCGGGCTGCCGAACAGGACCCTCATCCTGGATCGTGTAGAGCAGATGCTCGCGCGTTCTGCTCGCAGCAAGACGCCGGTTGCGGCACTGTTCGTCGATCTCGACAACTTCAAGACCATTAACGACACGCTCGGTCACAGCACCGGCGATGAACTCCTGCGAGCGGTCACCGCGAGGCTCGATGGCGTGATACGCGACGCCGATGCGCTGGGGCGCATCGGCGGGGACGAGTTCGTCGTGATCTCCGAGGAGCTCTCATTGTCAGTGGGGCCCGAGCTCATCGCCGACCGCCTGCTCGACGCGCTTAAGCACCCGTTCAACCTCGGAGCAGACAAGCAGACCCGTGTACCGTCACGGCGAGCATCGGGATCGCGGTGGGAGACCGGATCTCCGCCGAGGAGCTCCTGCGCGACGCGGACATCGCGATGTACCGCGCTAAGTGGGACGGCAAGAACCGTTATGCGGTGTTCGAGACCGGTATGCAGGACGCCATCCAGAACCGTATGGAACTCGAGATGGACCTGCGCGAAGCTCTCGAGAACGACGAGTTCTTCCTCGCCTATCAACCCACAATCGACCTGAACGACATGAGCCCCACCGGAGTCGAGGCGCTGATCCGCTGGAAGCACCCGACGCGCGGCGTTGTTCAACCCGACGATTTCGTCCCGCTGCTCGAGGAGACGGGGATGATCGTCGAGGTTGGCAAGTGGGTTCTCGAGGAGGCCTGCTCTCAGGGCGCCGCTTGGCACGAGGCCGGGTATCCGATCGGAATGGCCGTCAACGTGTCCGGACGCCAGCTCGACACCGACCAGCTCGTAGCCGACATAGAAGGCGCGCTCTCTCAAAGCGGCCTGGAGCCAACGGCGCTGACGATTGAGATCACCGAGACGACGCTCATGCGTAACGCCGAGGAGACAGCTCACCGACTCGCCGCCGTCAAGCAGCTCGGCGTGCGTATAGCGGTCGACGACTTCGGAACCGGATACTCCTCCCTCGCTCATCTCCAGCGGTTTCCGGTCGACGCATTGAAGATCGACCGGTCGTTCATCTCGGGGATGAAAAACAACGAGGAGGGCGAGACGCTAATCCGCACACTCGTGCAACTCGGAAAGGCCCTCTCGATCCAGACCTTCGCCGAGGGCATCGAACAACAGCAAGAGCTCTCCCTGCTCAAGGACGAGCACTGCGACAGCGGACAGGGCTTCCTGTTCGCCAGGCCCCTCGACGCAGCCGACGCCGAGATATTCCTTCAGAAATGCGCCGAGAACGCCATCCCCGCCCTGGCGCAAGTACCACAGCACAAGTGAAGTGAGACCCACCGCCGCTCCCAGCAGGTCGGCGGCTCGGTCGGCAGAAGGAGGCGTAGAGCCACCTTGGTGGTCGTGGGTCACAGTGGCCTCAACTCACATCCTCCGCCCCGATAACGTCCCGCTGATACGCGCGGCCATGTTCACGGCAGGACGCCAAGGATGATCCCAGGGTCATGGTCCTGCCCCGCCCAACCACGATCGGTATGTCAACGAACCGCGATCCCGTGGGCTATTTGAGCAAAACTTGAGCATGCGCTCAAGTATCAGCCGCATACAGTGTCCCCCAGAAGCACCGAAAACCGCTCATTTGCAGGCACGTTGCGAATGGGCGAAACTTCTCGGCGCGCAAACCAAACGCTGGTGACGGCGCCGGCCGTGTCGGTTGCCTAAAAACCGGCCGGCGGTAGATTGCGTAGCATGTTTTGTGCTACGCTGGCGGGTATGAGCCGCTCTCTCCACGTGCGTTTGGACGACAGCTCGGTTGCTGCGCTCAGCGTGATCCGCAACGAGGGGCTGAGTGACTCCGAGGCTGTACGGACGGCGCTGCGCGAGGCCGCAGCGAGACGCCGGGCTCGTTCCTCGATCGCCGCGGAGGTGCGAAGGCTTGCAGCCGACGAGGGCGATCGAGAGGAGATGCGGATCGTCCGCGAACAGATGGCGGAACTCGCACCGGAGTCCACCGACTGAAGTGGTCCGCGGCGAGATATTTCGCCTGCCGGCTCCGCGGGCGATAGGAGGCAGAGAGCAGCGAGGCGCGCGCTATGCGGTAGTCGTTCAAGCCGAAGAGTTCCTGGCGCTGAGCACCGTGCTCATTTCGCCGACCTCCACCAGCGCACGGCCAGCGAGCTTTCGTCCAGCGATCACACTCGACGGTACGCAGACGCGCATCCTTGTCGAGCAGACGACTGTCGTTGATCCTGAGCGCTTGGGACGCTCGGCAGGGCGTCTGGATGCAAGCGAGCTGCAGTCCGTCGATGAAGCCCTCGCGCTCATCTTTGGCATTTAGTTCGCGAACGGAGACGAAAATGGGCGAAACTTATCGGCGCGCAAACCCGACTCAACGCGAACCGCTTGGCGCGGTTGGATGGCCCTTGATGAAGCGGGTGACGTTCAAGTGACCGATGCGAGCAGCCGGTCGAACGATGGCGTCTATCGCTCGAAGTGAGCTTCGTCGATGTGGATCGATGGGAGCTTCGTCACATCCGGCGACTTCGGCGGATCTAGCGAGCCGTCTGGTGCGTGCTCTGCGCATAGGATGCGATAGCCGCTTCCGGCGTCCAACGCTTCTACGACGCCCTCAAGCGCTGGAATCGCCGTTCCGCAGACATCGCATCGAGCCTCATACTCGTTTCTCCGTGACACCAAATAGTCAGGATAGACGCGGCTGGGGCCACAATGCAGAAGTGCGGCACCTCTCGATCATGGTGCTACACTTTGGTTATGCCGACGACTCGGCCCCGCTACACAGTCACTGACACCGGCAATCTCCGAGAGCAACTCGATCAAGCGCAGCGCCGTTGGCCCGATGTCCACGATCGCAGGCAGTTGCTGCTTCGCCTCCTAGCAGCTGGACAGGAGTCAATCGAGCGGGACGCGATCGAGCGAGGCACCGCGGTCAGGGAGACCGCCGGCTCGCTTACCGGCATCTACCAACCGGGTGAACTTGCCAGGCTGCGCGAAGACTGGCCAGCGTGAGCGCCCTCGCGGGCTCTGAGTCCGAGAAGGCCGCAGCGGAGCCTGAAAAACTGGGTGCGAGCTCTGCGCCCGCGCCAGAGTCTGTCGGGACGGTCGTGCTCGACGCGAGTGTGCTGATTGGCCACCTCGACAACAACGATCCGCACCACGCTAGGGCGGTCAGCCTGCTCGATGCCACTGATGGGCAGATGTTGGGGGCGAGCACGATCACGCTCGCAGAGACGCTGGTCGCCCCCGCACGGGCAGGCAGGCTCGCCGATGCCCACGCAGCGCTGAATCGCCTTGGCGTGCGAGAACTGGCACTCGGCGGCGAGGCTTCATCGCGCCTCGCGCGGCTGCGGGCAGACCTCGGTATCAAGCTCCCCGACTGCTGCGTCCTGCTGGCCGCGCAGGAGCATGCGGGCGCGGTCGCCAGCTTCGACACGGGCGTGATCAAGGCGGCGCGCAAGCTCGGGCTGCGCACGGTCGAATGAGGGACTTGCTACGCCCCAAGTAGCGGAGCATGCCCAGCGCCCTGACGGAAGCGCTGAGGTACAGACAGCTGTCCGAATGGAGCCAACCGGGATCGAACCGGTGACCTCCTGCTTGCAAATTACGCCTGGCGATTCGCGAAATGGCTCTAGAAAGCCGATCCTGCCACCCAGCGCCGCCCGCTAGTACGGGCATTTAGCGGTGTTTTACGGAGATTCAGCCCACTGACGCGGCCCAGTGGGCTGAATCCCCGCTGCTGCCAGTTCACGCCGTATCGCTTGGATGCGTGGCCGCGAGCGAACGGATCGCCTCCAGTGCGCGTTCGGTGGCCTCGATCTCAGCGGTTAGCCCGCTGCGTCGCTGTCTTGCATCTGCTAGCTCCGAAATGCCTGCCTCGGCGGGCAACTCTTCGGCTTCTCGAAGCTGCTCTAGAAGGCGGCGGGCAACCTCGGGGAACCCTCGATTGAGTTCGTACATGCCGGGACTGGTCGTTCGTCTGATGACTGGTGATCGCGAGATCTGCGTTAGGAATATAGCCAGCGGGTCCTTGCCGGCTGGCACGAAACCTTGGCTGGTCGGGGCTGCCGCGACCTATTCGCACCAACCGAACCTTCTTGGCCATTAGGGCAGGCTTGCCGACCAATCTCCTTGACCTTGCTGACGTGGAGCTGTCTGTGCTTGTTGGCGCGAGCGAACCGAGTGCCCCGATCACTGCGTCATCTGCTGGCCGACCTGGTCCGCCGCCCTCCCAGCATGGCCGGATCGCTGGCATGCGATCGGCCGATATCGTCCACCCGGTGAAGCACCCTACAGACTACACCACGAGCAATGAGGAAAGCTCCGATGCGCCTCGCTCGCTTGCTCCTGTAGCAGAGAAGACACACGCCGTCCCGACTGCGGTTGAGGGTCCGCAACAGAAGCGTCTGCTGACTGTGGTCCGCTGGCTCCTGCATGGCGGTCGCTTCGTCATCAGCGCAGCAGCGGGCGCTGCGATTGCCCTTCTCGTTGCTCGGGCGCTAGGCGATCTCGGAGCGCAACCGACGACCATTCCCGTTCAGCTCGACGGCATTCTCGCCGCCGCGGCCAGGCAAAGACTCGAACCGGTATTCCTTCGCGAAATAGACCTACAAGGCACAGGTGCACAACCTCGAATCAACGGCGCCAGTCCACCACCATCACAACGTCACTGTCCAGACGGCGCCGAGATCGCCGACTGCGAGCATCACGCCGACCACCGTTGCCGGCGGGCTGACCACGGCTCACACGAGTTCACCCAAGCCCGCGCCCACAGCTCCCGCACCACACCACCATTCGGTGCCGGCGCCGCCGAGCAAGAGCCTTGGCTATCTGGCGATCGGGGGAAGTACAGGCGGTGCGTCTGAAGCAACCACAGTGTCAACGTCGTCTAACGGGTCCGGTAGTGAAGCTCCCGCACCGTCGCGTGGTGGCGGCGGGAGCAGCTTGGGCTACCTCGGACGCTGAGTAACCCATCACTGGAAAGGAATCCAAGACCGATGACCACCCGACTAGCTCACCAACTCCGCATCTTTACCCGTGCTCGCACCGCTATCGCGTCGCTCGTGGCGGGCGCGCTGCTCGTGCCGGGCTGGGCGCTACTCGCTCCGATCTCGACGGCGAACGCTGGCGAGTGGGGGCAGCGCTCGTGCTCGGTCGGCACGGAATACATCGCCCCCGAAGGCTGGAAAAGCAAAGACGTTGGGGGTCATAACGCAACTCCGAATGACAACTGCGAAAGGTTCTACAACGGTGGTGGATTGCGCGTTGATATCGCACCGATGGACTCTGGCTTTATGACTCTCGCTGGTCAGATGTGGTCATACAAGTCACCGGCCGGCTCTGCGATTGCCGGTGGCTCACTCGCCGTGTATATGGTCGCCCGCGAAGGCTTCGCACAGCGCGCCGGGCAACTACGACCGCCACTGAGCGTTTAGCAGCCCGGCAATTGGTAGCGCCGGCAGAGGATGGCTAGATCCTCCATCGCGCTCTCTGCATCAACCGGGAGCTCCGCGATCGCTTTCGCCGCGAAGTTCAGGTCAGCCAACGAGAGGCCCGCTGCCTCCAGCGCGAACCGGCCGAGCCACCGCACAGCGGCGCGCTCATACAGCTGCGGCTCGTGGTCGCGCACGATCAGGCAGATCCGCAACGCGTCCGTGAGCCGGATCGGAGCGAGCTGCCGGGCATGCGCCCGCAACCATTCCAGGTCGCCTTGCTCGAGCGCAGTCAAAACCCGCGGCCTCGGGATGCCCGGCTCTTGCTCATACCGTGCTCGCCAACTCGACACGAACACATGTTCGCACCCATGTCAAGCGGCCGCAGGGGTCTCCACAGCGGTCCTAGCCAGTCCCTTACCAGCCCGCTTCACGGCCTGGCCGAATGCTTCGCGCGCTTCGCGCGCACCTGACCGAGCCTCCCTGCGGTCGGCTCTGCACCGACCCTGGCGGTCGTGCCCCGCCGGCCCCTTGCAGCCTGCGGCTGCTCGCTCGCCAGCTCGCTGACGGCCGGCGGCACACCGCCAAGCCCGTTGCTTCTATGCCGAGCGGAATCCGGATTTTGAGGCGGTCCTCGTCGTCTGAACGTGGTAGCCGGTAGGCTGTTGCGCGTGGGTCGCAGGGGTGATGCTTCCAACTCGAGCCGACTAGAGCGAGTCGCCTCATCACCGATAGCTCGCAGACTCCTTGGGGTTCCGCCAGCACCCGGTGCCTCGCGCGAGGCATGGCTGCGCTATGTCCGTCGGTGCATCATGCTTCCTCTTCCTGCTGTGGCATTGATGTAGATCGTCGTGCTTGGGTTCGGGCACGACTCAGCGTGGCTTCTGATCGTCATGGGCGCTGCCACGGCCCTTGGCCTCGAGGGCACTGCCGAGTCTCAGCTGGCGCATCCGGCGAGCGTCACTTCAGAATAGCGACGGATCGCCGGATCAAAGCTGACCCACGACCCGAGGCGTCAGCCGACGTATGCCATCCTGCTCGGAGCGCTTCGTGTCGCCACGGGAGCGCAGCGAAGCGCCGCGGAGGACCCCTCAGCAAGAGGCAGACCGGCGACGTGCTAGTCAAGATTGACGTCAGTGGGCGCCGCGCCCAACTCTCGGCAAGGACCTCGCCAAGCTACGGCTCGGCTACGCCCAGCACATCCACCGCGCCCAAGGCGCCACCGTCACCCGTACTTTGGTCGACCTCGACGCCTTCAAAATGCCGTCTTACAACGCACCAAAAACACCGGTTCTGGCTTAACAGACAAGCACAGATCATTTCAAAGTCTAGCTCGCCGAGTCTACGCTAACGACAGCCCGCAAACTGGCCAGAAACCCCCTGGCAATACTGACGTTGCCAGTGTTGCTAGCCACAAGCCAACCCCGAGGTATGCGTCGCGCAAACATGGGACCGCTCACGCCCGGGGCCTCCAATAGCCCGCCGCCGCGGCTCACCATTCCCGGCAACGCGGACGGCATGCGCCCAGGGTGTTCCGTATCAACCAACACCGCGGCCCGCAGGTGATTGGCTTTATAGATATATTCGCCGTCGGCACACGTAAGAAACCCACCGTCGATTTGCAATCTCGTACTTGGCAGACGTGTCGCTACCGTGCCATAAAGGGCCGTTACTCCGGCTGCGGGCTCGATGCTGCATGACCCAACCGCTGCGACCGATGATCCTTCCCATTTCTTTTGGCGCACATCTACCGATTTCAGGAGAACTTCGCTTGTCTGCCCGCGAGGCGCCACGAGCCGATCGCCCCGTCCGTCGAACGCGACGACGGGTGGCAGATAGTAAGGCTGATTCGGTCTCGCGACGCCTATCACTGCTATTCGAAGATGACCGGGGATAGTGGCGGTCGCGTTAGTAGGCAAGCGCACGCCTGTAGTTTCGACCTCCATCACGCGCGCCGTCGTTAGGATTACGAGAAGCATTTCGCGTCGTCCGCCAACTGAACTCCAAGTAGTTGCCACTATTGGGCCAGACTGCACGGGCGGTGTCAGACAGCCATAGTCTGCAGCCGCAACGACAAGACACCAGCCGGTAAACCCAGTGGTGAGTGGCGGCTCCAGTGCAACCCGCTGCGAAGGCTCCGGCGTGCCCTTAACACTGTCGCTCAGCGCCGTTGCACCGCACCTAGAGGCCAGCGCAATACAAATCAAAGTTGCGCTCACTATTATACTGCGAGCCATTAAATAGCACACCTCCTCAGCTCGGGCCATAAATACA
Organism: uncultured Actinomycetota bacterium; assembly: GCA_963757925.1. Lineage (GTDB taxonomy): Bacteria > Actinomycetota > Thermoleophilia > Solirubrobacterales > Solirubrobacteraceae > Palsa-744. Next base: position 269,062 of record CAVWTE010000009.1, on the reverse strand, counting down.
CGCACCTCCGATGCGGATGCTGAGTTCTTTGCCGTACACCCATTCTTCTGCACTCATCCACTCATCTTCACTCATCCATGCCCATACGGCGGGCCTATATGTAAGACCCTGCGTGCATATATATTCTATACCAGTTTTGCCGTGACTAGCATTTTCGAACGTCTGGTGTTTATCCCAATTTTCTCCTGGTGCCCATTGACTGCCGTAATAAGGATCACCCGACCCACAGATAAGGGTCGTAAAGCCTTCACCGCTGCTAGCGCTCCTCGCCTGAAGGCAAACCTCAAGCTCAAACTTCTTCACCTTGTGAGTGCATTTGAAATTACCCCAAGCGTAGATGTCGTTCCAAGACTCGTTTATTTCGATCTTTGACCATACACTACAGCCGAAGAATTTTGGAGTCGCCTTTTGCAGCGTATGCAACCCATCGCAGATTGTCAGGCAGCCGCCGTCGCCATCTTCTCCACCTTCAGGCTGCGGCATATTGCCTTCCGGTGCTCCGCCTTCGCCCGCTTTTATACGTGCTTCTTCGCCGGGGAAGCTCTCGGGCGCGCTGACTACAATCGGGAAAGGCGCCACCGTAACGGGCGGCGCAGGCACGAGCGTTCCTTCGGCCTGTATCGGAGAGCTAATTTGCGGCACGTAAGTTGCTCCGTCTTGCACAATGATGCCACTGGGCAGGGCCGAGGTTACGCCCTCGGCCCCAAGGAAACTGTACTTATCCGCCGGTTTTTCACTGGTGGGGACACCAAATGCCGTGGTGCGTTCCATCGTCTTTGGTTTGCCCGCGGTTTCGTTAAGGCTTGCGGTACCGATGATGTTGCCTTGCAGATCGCGGAGCTGTAGCACTGCTTCTTTGCCAGATTCTTCGACGGCTACCAGCCCGCCGAAGCCCATGATGCCTCGCGACCACGTGTGGGCCGTTCGGTTTTCCGTCCAAGACGGAACACTGCCGCCCGGTGTTGCGTAGTGCGAGATCACGGTTACACTGGCGAGTTCTTTGGTGACCGTTTCGGTCATCTCGGTGCGGCCTTCTGGATCGAGCATGTAGGTATTTGCGGTGCCATCCTGAGCCTGGTTGTAGACCTGACCGTCGGCATAGTAGCTCGTTTCGAGGGTAGATGCGCCTGCGTCCGGTGCTGGCAGTTTGGTGATGTTCCCCAGCCGGCCATATTCGGCGCCTTCATCGGTCAGACGGTTCGCTTCATCGTAGGTGTGGCGGACCACTTCGCCGCCTTCGCTTGCGGTGCATTCACTAACCGCCGACTTGCGAGTGATCAGGCTCGTACCCAGACCTTCTTCGTTATAGCCATAGATCTGCGCCGTGCAGTCTTCGCCAGCCGGCGTTTCCAGCACTTCAGCGAGACGCCCCGACTGTTCATAACGGTAATGCTCGGCGGCAAGGCTACTCTGCTGGCTCATTGTTTCGCCATGGATTGATGGCGTAACACTGTCGGTGAACCATTCGCATTCAACGCCGCTGCAATGGTTGTTCTTCAGGTAGCTCAGGCCAACACCTTCACCGATGGCGTTGTAGGTGTACGAGGCTGTCATATTATTTGGATAGACCACGGTCAGCATTTCATTTTCGGGTCCATAGGTCGCCTTGAATGTTTTAGCTCCGCCCGTACCGTTTTCGTCAGTCATTTCGGTCAACTCGCCAGTGGTTTGTTCGTAGTGCAGTCGCTGTTTGGCTTCAAGACCGTCGAGCTTGGTGGCGTCGTAATTGATTTCGACAGGACGCCCATATTCATCGTAGCTATAAGTTGTATCGTTCCCGCTAGCATCGGTGTAGGATTCGAACTGGCCCAGTGTGTTAAGGGTACGGGTGATCTTGGCTTCGCCAGCACTCTGTTCAATCATGGCTCCCTGTGTTGCGCTGTATTTGAAAGTCACAGCGGGCACTGGTTCGCCAGAGTTGGCGCTCACGGATATGCCTGTCGCGCGTTCCCCTTCGTAGCTCGTTGTGTTTACGCGTTCCTTGGCGCCGACCATTTCGATCGTCTTATCTGGCTGCATCCACATGTTGTATTGAGTTGTTACAACCGGCAGCTCGGGGAGCTGTTCGCCCGTCGGTTCGGCCGCGCTGTCCGTCGGCTGTGCAGCATGTTCAGTGCGACACGGCAATCCTTCCCATTCTGGACGATTCTCACATTCGGTTGGCACGCCACTCTCGGCACCCGGAATGTAGTAATAGCTCTTGGTGTCGTGGACGGCCTGGCTGACGGGAGCCCACTTCTCGACGCGGTGGTCGGCTGCGTCGGCGACGTAGATGTCTCCGGCGGCCGTGATGGTCAAGCCTTGTGGGTCTTTGAGCTGCCCTTCGCCGCTGCCGTTTTCGCTGATGGTCTCCAGGTAGTGGCCGCTGGGGCTGAACTCCTCCATGCGGTCGTCGTAGGTATCGAGCACGAACAGGTCTCCGGCGCTGTTGGCGGCGATGCCTTCGGGGCCGTAGAACTCGCCGCCGTTGGAGCCTTCTTTGCCGAACTGGCCAATGTATGTCCCACTGGTTGAGATCTCCTCGATCCGGTCGTTTTTCTCGTCCGCGACATAGACCGTGGTACCGACGATCGCGATGCCTACAGGGTCGTTGAACTGGAGGTTGCCGCTGCCTTTGCTGCCGTAGGCGTGCAGGAAGGTGCCTGTGGAGCTGAACTCCTCGACTTCATCAGCGGCCATGTCGACCGTCCAAACGTCCCCGGAGCCGTCGATGGCGATCGCGCCGGGACAGTTCAGCGAGGTGGACGTAAAGGCGCGGATGAATTCGCCTTTGGCTGCACCCAGCTCCTCGATGCGATGGTTGTAACAGTCGCCCACGTAGACGTCTTCGGTGGCCTGGTTGATCGCGATGCCGGTCGGCCGGTTGTACTGGCCGTTGCCGGCGCCTTCAGAACCGTAGGAGGCGACGAATTTGCCTTGTGGGGTGTACTCGTCGACTTTGTCGGCGCCGTAGTCGGTAACAAATACCTTGCCGGTCCCGCTAACCGCAGGCACCGCGGGATGTTCGAACTCGCCTTCGCCGCTACCAGCGGTCCCGAACTGGGTGCTGTAAGTCACGTGCGCGCCTCCGGCTTCGGGCTGCTGCCACACCGACATCCTGTTGTTGTACTCGTCAGCTACATACAAGCTGCCTGTAGAGCTGACGGCCAAGCCGGCCGGCGCCTCGAATTCGTTTTCGCCTGTCCCATACCAGCCGATCCGGCCGAGATACTTGCCGGCAGGGCTGAACTGACTGACCGTCTCGCCTTCTTCGTCGGAGACATACAAATCGCCGGTGACTGGCGCGGCGGCGATGCCCCACGGCTTCTTGAACTGGCCCGGCGCGCTGCCGGCACTGCCGAATTGGCCGAAGTAGGTGCCCGTCGGCGAGAATTCCTCGACTCGCTTGTCTCCCTGGTCAACAACGTAGAGAACGCCGTTCGCGAACGTCAGAGGCCCAGCGCCTTCGAACTTGCCGCCACCGGTGCCTTTGCCACCAAATTCGCTTTCGAGCGTCCCGGTTTCCGCGATCTCATAGATTTCATCGGATTCGTTGTTGGATACGAATACATGTCCACCGGCGTTAACGGCGACGCCGACTGGCGCCGCGAAGTGGTGGCTTGTAGCTTCGCCTTCGCGTTTGACTTCGGTCCATTCTGTTAGGAATTCGCCTTTGCTGTTGAGCACAACGACGCTGTTCCTGCTGGTATTGGCGATATAGATGTCTCCGGACTTCGGGCTTATCGCGATCCCGTTGGGGTTGTCAAGGCGCTTCGTATTGTTGCCTACTATTGGCGTATAGGCTTCCACGAAGCTGCCGGCGCTTGTGAACTTCTCGATCCGATCGTTTTCCTGGTCGACCACATAAGCGTCACCTTCAGAGCCGATAGCGACCGCCACTGGCTCGTCAAGTTGACCATTACCAGAGCCCAAGCTGCCGAACCTCAGCTTTGGTTCCGGCTGCGAGACCGTTTCCGTATTACCACCCGGCGAACGTGTTTCTTCAACGGCGCCCGTTTCCTTATTGTACTTTGTGCTTGCAATTAGGTTGGCACCCTGCGGTTCTGCTGTCGTTGATGTCGGCAGGCGAAGCTTCCACCCAAGACCTTCCTGGCCCGAATAGCCCGTGAGCGTTGTACGGAGATCCTTTTCTTCACCGTTGGCAAGCAGCGCACCATCAGTCGTCTTAGTGACGAGACCATACTGTTCGGTTTCGTCTTTGCTGTTTTCAGGGGCGCCTTCGTCGTAAAAGTAGTGGACATGGTTGCGCGCCTCCACTTCTTCGCCGTTCGACAGCTTTACCTTGTGTTCTGGACCAAGCACTTCAATCAGTTGCTGGCCATCGTCCGCATATTTACTGACCGACGCTAGCTTTTCCGCCGCTTCAGTGGGCTTTGGTTCTTTGAGCGCTCGTTCGCGGTTGTCAGCACTCAAGGTACGCACAACATCGCCTTCAACGTATTCGCTGGTTGTGATGCCTCCAGCCGAATTGATGACGTTGACGGGCTCGGCTTCGTTGTCCATGTAGTAAACGGTGGCGCCGGTGTGTCCGTTTGCGGGCCAGCCCTGGGGGTGCTCTTCCGGAGATACCTCTGTGGCTTCGGCCGGATAGTCTTTTTGCCCCCATTTTTCGACTTCGCTGTGGCTCATTACGTATGGTGCGCCTGTTCCTTCAACGGGCACGTTGTACTCGATCGTGGTACCGGGCTGTGGTGTCTGCTGTGCTCCTTCTTCTTCTTTTATTTCTTCGCTCGGATTGAATGCTGTGATTTGGCCGCCGGTACTCGATGCTTGGCCCGCTACACACAGTGTGTTTGAAGCGCAGGAGATGCTTGTCAGATCGCCCCCCAGTTCCCAGGGTTTGCTCCAGCTGCTGCCGCCGTTGGTCGTGACAAATACGTTGCCTTTGCTATCGACAGCCGCACAAGTGCTGCTGGAGCAGCTGATCGCAGTCAGCGCGTTGGATCCGTCGATATCGCTTTTCGCGGTCGATGTGACCGCACCTGTTTCGCTGTTGACCGTCAGTAGGAGGACATTACCCGTACCGTCGACGGCTATACAGGAGGTTTTCGAGACGCACGCGACGCCCTTCAGTGCGGTGGACCCATCTACGTCGGTTTCGGTCCAGGTGCCCGATTCGATCTTGGCCGCGCTTACGGCAACGTGCACTCTGCCCGCACTGTCTGCCAGTGCGCAGAAGGACGAAGATAGGCAAGTGGCAGCGTTCATCTTGGCGCTGCCTTGCTGTGTCAGAGACCACGACGTAGACGCCGGTTTGGTTGAGGCCCGGAGATACCCGTCTCCGTCCTGACCATCAACGCAGAGCGAGGATGAGACGCAGGCGATTGCATCGACGCCGTAGCTTGGGCTGTACGCCTCGCTCCAGGCGCCGCCCAGCGAGGTGGCGTAGTAGAGATTCCCGGCTCCTTCATCGCCGCTGCCAGCTGCGAGCAGACATAGCCCCCTACTTGGACAGTCCACCGCCTCGCTTGGGCTCAGGCCCGGACCTGCCCATGAGCTCCAGCTCGCTGCGGCTTTGGAGCTCACGTTAGTCGCGTACTTGGCGTTGCCTTTGCTGTCGCTCAGCACGCAATCGGTGCTTGCCGGCAAGCAGGACACGGCGTTGATCCCGCTGCCGGGATCTGCGCTTTCGCTGTGGCTGACAAATCCATGCCATCCTTCAGTGCCGACTTCCGTGCTGAGGAGAGTCGACACAACCGTTGACCCGCCTGCGTTGGTCGCTGTGACCCTCGCACGTAGCGTGTGGCGGAGGTCTTCGAGGACCAGGGTGTAGTTGGCATTCGTCGCGCCGTCGATTGGCGAGCATTCCCCACCCGACGCGTTGCACAGTTCCCACTGGTAGCCGTACACCACCGCCCGGCCTTCCCATGAGCCATTTGGCTCTACCCAGATCCGCCGGCCAGCCCGTCTCGATCTTTGGCGTCTGGTGTCTGCTGGCTTTTGTGTGGATGGAGGTGTGTTGTGAATAAGCGAGCCTCCCAGGATCCAAAGCCGCTGCTGGTCGGCGTTGGCTGCCTGGTCGCCTTCGGCATAACTCGTCGCCTCTCAGCGCTAGGCGGGCTCGGGCGGGTGGTCTTGTTGCTGGTGCCCGGTCTGGTTGGCTTGGGCGTAGTGGTCGTGGCATTGCTGGTTGCGCGGGTGATCGCGACGCGGCGGACCTTGAGCTCGCGGGTGCGGCTGGTTGTGCTTGCACCGGACAGCTTCGACCCGAGCCTGGATGCGATCTTGCGTTGTGCGGCGCATCTTGGGCGGGTGCAGCGGCTGGTCGGTGGATGGCTTGACTCGCGGGCTAGGGCGGTACGGGTACTGCTTGACCTAGACGGTGAGGGTCGTGTCCGCTACAGCCTGAGTGTCCCGCGACGCTCGCTGCCGGAGTTGCGCTCAGCACTCTCGCTGTATGACCGTGTGCAGGCACACATCGAACCGGCGCCCAGCCAGCAAGCAGCGATAGAGCCGGTGGAGGTGGTGCGCGCAGAGCTTCGACTAGCCCGCCCGAGCAGCCTCCCGCTTGCTCACCTGCCGCTCTCGCCGGGCCCGCTTCAGAGCTTCGCGAGTGTTCTTGCGCGCCTTGATTCTCAGCGCGGCGAGGATGCGCAGGTCGCGGTCGATCTGCTGCCAGCAAGCTCGGGAAGGCAGCGGCGGCTCCGCTCACGGCTGCTGAACCAGGCCAAGCAGCAGCAGGCCGGCAGCGTTCTAGCTTTCGCGAACGGGTCGGGGGTCGGTGGCCGGCGGCTGCCCGCGGAGACGGTGCAGGACCGCGCGGTCAGGGAGCAGATCGCGAGCAAGCTGCTTGCGCACGAACCGATCTTCGAGTTGCAGATCCTGGTGGAGTGCCGCTCTCCGCTGGCGGGCAATGCGGTGTCCTGCATGCAGGGGCTGCTGGCGTGCTTTGAGTCGATGTCGGCTGCCAACTCGCTGCGGGTCGTTGGCGTGCGTGTCGCGGGTCTTGCGTTCTTGGGGTCCGATATACCCGGCCGCCGCGGCTGGTTTGAGCATCGCCTACGCACGGGACTGTTTCGCCCGGCGCGCCGCTGCTATGTGACGGCGAGGGAGATGGCGGGGTTCCTGCGGCCCCCAACGGTTCACTGTGCGGTTCCGGAGGTGCTGCGTCTTGGCCCTGCCGTCTACCCGCCGCCGAAGGCGCTACCAACGTTCACCGGCCAGAAGGACCTCGTGCCGCTTGGGCGAGTGCAAGGCGAGCACGGTGAGCGTCGCGTAGGACTCCGCGTGGAGGACTCCTTCTTCGGCTACGTCTGTGGTCGCTCGCGTTGGGGCAAGACCGAGCTCGCGCTGACGCAGTTCCTGCACTTGGTCAGAAGCGGTCATGGCGGCATGTTCCTGGACCCGCATCAGGATGCCGTGCAAAGGCTTAAGAGCGTCCTGACCAAACGGGAGCTTGCCGAACGCGTCATGGAGATCGATCTCGTTGGCGCACGTGCCCGGGAGGGGCAGCCCGGCTGGAACCTGTTCTCCGCTAGGGGCCTTGACCCGGATGCCGCGGAGCGCCGTGTCGAGGCAATCGTGGATAGCTTCGCCAGCGCGTTGCAATGGGGGGAGCGCAACAACCGTGCGCTGACGATCACCACCCAGGCAGCCGGCGCGCTGATCGAGCTGGCCCAGGTCCTCCCCAAGGGGCTGCAACCGACGATGTTTCAGCTCCCCACACTGCTCGGCAACCCTGACTGGTTGGCCGCAGCGCTGCCGTACCTCTCCGCGCCGCGACGGCAGTTCTTCACCGAACGGTTCCCCCGCCTCGCAGAAGAGGCAATCACCCCGGTCACGAACCTAATCGACCGGCTGCGCTCCAGCACCCCATTGGCTGCGCTTCTCGGTGCGCAAACCTCGACCTATGACATTCGCCGTGCGATGGACCAAGGCCGCATCGTCCTGGCGTGCCCCGGCGCCGACGGTGCCCGCGACCGGCTCGCAGCGAACCTACTCGTCTTCGATCTGTTGCACAGTGCGAAGAGCCGCGCACTCTTGCCGCCGGAGCGGCGGCGGCCGTTCCATGCGTTCCTAGACGAGATCCAGGTCTTCGATGGCGCCAGTAACGGCACATTGGCCGCACTGCTCGAGCAGACCGCCAAGTATGGGGTCAGAGGCTGGCTGCTAAACCAGAACCCGGAGCGGCTGACCAAAGCCACACTGAACGCGCTGACGACTAACCGTAGTCATCTGGTCACGACCGCGCTGAACTCGCACGCGGCTGGGCTGATCGCGCAGGAGTGGGGCGGCGACCCCTCCGCCGCCGCGATCACCAGCCTGCCACGCCAAACGTTCATCGCCCAAGTCACGCTCGCGGGCGAGCTGACCCGGCCATTCAAGTTCACAACCGAATCGGTCAAGGACGCGTTCCCCGACGCTTACAAGCCAGATGCCATCGCCGAGATCCAGCCAATCATCGACCAGGCATCAGGCCGAACCGACACGGGAGAGACGATCGCCGCGCTCGACACGCTCGACCAACGAATCCAAGAACACCTGGAAGGCCGCCGCGCCAGCAGGCGCCGGCAACACAACGACAGCGACGCTCCGTGGAGCACATCCGCTCGACGTGACGCCCCAACACCAGACTGTCGCTCTCCTCAAGCCGACTGTCAAGCCGGGAGGCAGCACGGCACGACTCGGCTGCATGCCCCCGAGCACCAGTCAACGGGAGGTAGCAAGCAGTGAGCGGCGACAGGGAAAAGAATGGTCGGTCGCTGCCAGGGATCGCTTCAGCGATGCTGTTCGGCCTCTACCAGCACCGGCTTCTCACTACCCCCCAACTCCACCGGCTCTACACGCCAGAAAGAAGCGTTCAAGTGGACGCGCACGGTACTCAGGCTGCTTGAGCAACGCGGCCTGGTTTACCGCGTGCGTAGCCAAGGATGGCTCGCCCACTGGTTCCTCAGCGATCAGGGAGCTGATGCTGTCGAGGCAGCAGGCTCCCGCTCTGAGCATCGCAGGCGAGTCATCACCCGCGCGCAGGCAGAAGGGCCACTACGCGCCCACACAATCGCCGTCAACGAGGTCGGTATCGCGTTCGTCCGCGCCGCCCGAGACCGCGCAGACGAGTGCGACGCCGACTCCTGGCGCAACGAGATCGCACACCCAATCTCCCGCGGCGGCATCAGACACCCCGCCCAGATGGTCATCGCCGATGCACTGCTGACCTACCTGCAAGCCGAGAACGACGGCGGGCTGATCCTGCACCAACGATTCATCGAGCTTGACCGCGGGACCCGCCGGCCCGCCGAGCAGCTAGCCGCAAAGCTCGCGCGCTACACCCAGCTACGCGCCTACACCCCCACCAGCGACCCAGACGCCACGCCAGCATGGTGCGCCTACTACCGCTCCTGGCCACACCTGCTGATCGTCCTCGCCGACCAAACACCGGCCCGTATCCACCAGCGAATCCAACGCACACTCGCTCTCTACGAATCAGACCCCACCCGCAACCAGCAGCTCACGATCCCCTTCAGTTTCGTCGCACTCGACCAACTCACCCGCCACGGGCCATTCGCCCCCGTCTTTACCAGTCCCACCCACGACGAGCCCGTCGACTGGCTCGGCAACCCCCGAACACGAGAGAGGTAACACGCATGGCCAACGCCCCCCGCCGCCGCTGGCAAATCATCCACGCCGACTGTCTCACCACGCTCCCCAAACTCGACCCGACAAGTATCGACGCGGTCATCACCGACCCGCCATACGGCATCAGCATCTTCGGCATGAAGTGGGACAAACTCGACCCCCACCGGGCCGCCGGGCGAAAGCACTCCCCCACCAGCCCAAGCGCCGCGTTTCGCACGTTTGTCGCCCGCTGGGCAGCCGAGTGTATGCGCGTCATGAAGCCTGGCGCGCACCTGGCCGCGTTCGCCGCACCTAGAACCGCTCACCTCATGACCAGTGGAATCGAAGACGCCGGCTTCGAAATACGCGACACACTGATGTGGCTCCAAGGCCAAGGCTATCCCGCATCACGGCAACTCCCAGGAGGACGCGGAACCGAACTGAAGCCCGCATATGAGCCAATCATCCTCGCCCGCAAGCCGCTCGACGGCACGCTCCACCAGACACTCGCCACCTACGGCACCGGCGCCCTGAACATCGACGCCTGCCGCATCCAAGACCCCACCATCCCACGCCCAACCCAAGGCCACGCTCGCAAGCGCTACTCCGCCACCCAGAAGGACGCTGGCCTGCCAACCTGCTCCTCTCCCACCACCCACAATGCAGTCCAGCGCGATGCCGGCGCGGCTGCCCAGCAGGCACACTCGGCACAAACCACCGTTTCTTCTACTGCGCCAGAGCCAACCAACGCGAGCGTAACGCCGGCTGCGACAAGCTACCCCGCCACGTCACCCAAACCTACAGAATCGGCTCCCGCCACAAGCAACGCTGCAATGCCAGCCCAGTCGCTAACAACCATCCGACCGTCAAGCCAATCGACCTAATGCGCTGGCTGACACGGCTCACCAACCCACCCGGCGGGACCATACTCGACCCCTTCGCCGGCACCGGCAGCACCGGCGCCGCCGCCATGCTGGAGGACGCCCGTTTCATCGGGATCGAGCGCGAACCCGACTATGTACCAATCGCCCGCGCCCGCATCAAATATTGGGCTCGAAGCGCCAAGCGATGCCAGGCTAGGCGAAGCGCCGGCTCGCAAAGCCGCTTACCAAACGCGCAGGCGCCCAGCTGATACGCCCCGAAGACATTACGTCGACCTCCGTAATGGGTAATCACGACCAAGACATCAACAGGCCAGCCGCCACGGATGAACTTGTGGAGGCGATCGCTGCGCGAGTCGTTCAGCTCCTCCAGACGCAACCCGAGAAGCGACCTCCGACGTTCGTTGACGCCCAGAAGCTCGCGCAAATCCTGGGCATCTCCCGAGCGACGGTATACCAGCACGCCCGCGAACTCGGCGCAATACGCATCGGGCACGGCAAACGCGCACGGCTGCGCTTCGACGTTGCGCAGGCGAGCGCGGCCTGCCGCTCGGTTGACCAGCCTGCCCAACGCCTGCCAGCCAGGCAGCGGCCGCGGCCGCGCCACCGTCGCGGCCGCGTACCGAAGACTGACCTGCTGCCGATCCACAAGCAAGAGCCGCTGCGGCATGACTGACCGGCGACGCGGTCGGCATGAGCTTGGCTCCGGCATCTCAGGCGAGTACAATAAGTCTCCAACGTCAAGTGCCCCCGCGCTGCAGCAACAGCCGGGGGCGTGGCACGAAGGATCAGCCCTTCATGCATCTCGCACCGTATTACACCGCTTGCTGCTTTGGCTCCCATCTTCGGGAGCCGCGAGTGGTGCGGTCTTTCGGGCTCCTTCGCGTCGCATCAACGAAAGGAGCTAGTAATGAGCATCACTCTCGCCCGCGGCGGAGCCGACGGCCTGTGTGGCGTTGGCCTCGCTGAGCACACCGCCAGCACCTGTCGAGAGGGCGCATGATGGCGCGTCCCTTCGGCACAGTCGAGACAAAGCGGTTGAGCGATAACACGATCAGCTTCCGCGGCCGATTCCCCCACGAAGGCGAACGACCGCGTGTCGTCTTCGGCCGCGACGCGGACGGCTGGACAGAAGCACGCGCCCGACAAGAGCTAGACAACATTCGCGTCCTGCTCCGCGCGGGCATCTCACTCGAAGATACCCTCAAGCGCTACGAGCCGCCGTCGCTATCTGAACAGACACCCGATTCGTTCGGGATCACATTCCACGAATACGCCTCCGAATGGTTCAAGCGACGCTGCAGAGGCGAGCTTGGCGAGCAACTACCAAGCGAGAAAACACGCGAGAACTACCTATGGTGTCTCTCGCATCTGCTGCCATTCTTCGCCGATAAAGAAGTTGCAAAGATCAGTAAGAAGGACTGCGAGCAGTTCCGGGGCAAGCTATTCGCCGACAGCGAGGCCTTGCGGCTCCTGATTGAGGCCGGCGGTAGACCAACTCATCCGGGCGGTCAGCCGCGGAAGCCCCTTGCTGTTCGCTCAATTCACCGGGTTATGGCGCTGTTGGCGCTGATACTCGAAGAGGCTGTCGAAGACGAGTTGCGTACGGATAATCCCGCACGCTCACGACGCTTGCGGATGCGTGTACCAAAGCCTAAGCGCACGTTCCTCGAGATCGATCAGGTGGTTGCATTGCTGGATGCCGCACATGAGCTTGAGAGCACCCCGAGAGTCAACAGCCGGGCAAAGCTCGCGCTGGAGCAGGCCGATGAGATACGTACACGTCTCGCAGCTGGGGAGACCCAATACGTACTGAGGAAGGAGTACGGGCTAAGTAGCGGGGCGATGTCGTTTCTCGCTCAGGGCAAGACATACCAGGGCGAAAGTAACCGTATCGGATGGCGCGTTCTTCTCGCGGTGCTGGTGGCGTGACCCCCGTGTAGTGGTCCGGGTGCTTTGAGAGTCTGACCGGCCCTTATTGTGGGCGGAGGAGGATTCTCGAGATGAAGCGTCGTCGTCATACCCCGGAGCAGATCGTCAGGAAGCTGCGTGAGGCCGATCGGCTGCAGAGCGAGGGCAAGGACCTCGCGGAGGTGCTGCGGGTGCTTGAGGTCTCTGAGCAGACGCTGCACCGGTGGCGGACCCAGTTCGGCGGGATGAAGGCCGAAGGCGCCGAGCGGCTGCGAGAGCTCGAGCGTGAGAACCAGCGTCTGAAGCAGGTCGTAGCCGATCAGGCGCTTGATATTCAGGCGTTGAAGGAGATTGGTCGGGGAAACTTCTAAGCCCGGAGCGTCGCCGCCGCGCGGTCGTGATGTGCGTGCAGCGTTTCGGGCTTTCAGAGCGCAGGGCGTGCCGGCTCGTTGGTCAGCACCGCTCCACCCAACGCCTCCCGGCTCCGGTGCGGCAGCCGGCTGAGGAGCAGCTGCGCTGCCGGCTGCGGGAGATAGCCCGGCAGCACACGCGCTGGGGGTATCGTCGCGCGGCGGTGCAGTTGCGCCGCGAAGGCTTCGAGGTCAACCACAAGCGCGTGCAGCGCCTGTGGCGCCAGGAAGGCCTGCGTGTGCCCCAGAAAGCACGCAAGCGCCGCCGAGGCCACAGCAGCGAGCAGGGCGGTGCCAGACGCCGCGCGGCGCGGCCCCGGGAAGTGTGGGCGATCGACTTCCAGTTCGACGCCACCAACGACGGCCGGCAGCTCAAGTGCCTCAACGTCGTCGACGAGTTCACCCGGCAGGCGCTTGCCAGCGAGGTCTCGCGCTCCTGCGACGCCGACGGTGTCCTGCGCGTGCTGGATCGCCTGGTCGCCGCACATGGCGCCCCGCGGTTCCTGCGGATGGACAACGGCCCAGAGATGATCGCCCACGCCCTCAAAGACTGGTGTCGCCTCGCCCGCACCGGCACCCTCTACATCGAGCCCGGCAGCCCTTGGGAGAACCCCTACGTCGAGTCGTTCCACTCCAGGATGCGCGACGAGCACTGGAACCTGGAGGAGTTCTGCACCCTCACCGAAGCACGCATCCTCACCGAGCAATGGAGAATCGAGTACAACACGATCAGACCCCACTCAGCGTTGGCCGGGCTCGCCCCCGACGAGTACGCCAAGAACTGGGACAGCCACCACCACCAAAGACAACAAAAACTCTCATAACGGCTGGACCACCAAACGGGGGCCGCTCACTGGCATACGCAGGGCCACGGATCGCCGAGGCGCTGAACCTCATGGAAGAAGACGTGCGCCTGCACGATCCGAATGGGTCTCGGCTATGGATACCCGACGCGAAGACCGAAACAGGTATCCGGCATGTGGAGATCACGCCCTCGTTGCGAGACGAATTGCTCGCGTACCGTGCTGAGAAGGCAAGCCGCGGATATCCAACGGACCCTAGAGCGCCGCTGTTCTGCACGAGGAAGGGGGCTTCCTGGAACGAGGACAACGTCCGCAAAGACCTCCTAGCCCCCGCCGCACTCCTTGCCAGTCAGTGCTTGGTGGAGCGAGGCTTGCCGCCGTTGCCGCACATAACGCCGCACTCGCTGCGTCGGACATACGTCTCGATCATGCTGCTCGCCACGGAATTCGATATCCCGTTTGTGCAGCACCAGGTTGGGCACGCCCATGCCAGGATGACCATCGACGTCTACAACCAGCTACTAGGAGCCCTTGGCGAAACTATCGGAGGGCTCGATCCCCTTTATCCATGCGAGATTGAGGGGTCTGCCGCAGCGCGGGTAGACCCGATACCCCAAGATCAGGCTACACCTACCCCAAAGGCCGCAAATAGCGAGGTTCATATGCCCCCGAATGGGGGTGCGGCATGACCACGAACCTACGGGATCGTGGTCACAGGCAGCGGTGGCTTGCCTTCCGCGAAAACCGGCTCGAACAGGGTGAATACCTGATTTACCCCCAGAGGCACAACGGGATAACCTGGAGTACGGCCTTGGGGGGAAATGGCTGGTCGAGGGATACCTCAAGGGGGAAATAGCGCTTCATGTCCATTTCCGATGGTTCCCAAGCAAACGGGAGGGGAGTCTCAAATCGCCATCGACCTATCTTTGCGCCGTCTTTCAGCGCTTCGTATGCGGTCCATTGGTGAATGAGCTTGAACTCGGGAGGGCTGCTCACAATGTCGATGAACTTGACGGCACCACTGAGCAAAGTTGCGTGGATGACGCGGTGCTTGTCGATGTTGTCCCACCTGGAGAGCTTCGACAAAGCCAAGGGAAGGGGTGCATGGCGATCGCTGGGAGTGAGAGGGTCGCTCTTACCCCAGATCACGGGGTTGTGCTCGTTGAAGGGCTGCAATTCTTCGATGCGTGTGAGGTAGCCGGTGAGGCTCGTATGCTTGCGGAATTCTTGGACGGTACGACTACTGGTAAATCTGTCGATGGTGTCACAGACGGGGAACTGGATCGTCTCGATGTCTCGCGGGTCTTCTCCCGTGCCGACAGCGTAGAGGCGCACCATGAGGTAATCCAGGGCGCTCCGCGCGTTATGGAGACAGTCACCAATCCGCAATCCCCAATCAGGACAGGGCGCGAGAAGATCAAAGACGCGGAACACATACTCTCCTGCATCCGTGTCTATATCGACAGTGATTCGGTGGTCGTCTCTGTCTCGAAAGGCTTCAATTTCGGGTCGGAGGGTTTCGTAGTGGTGTGTGGCCCACCGAGCCTTCTCATGGGCCTCGAACAGAGAGATTGTTGCCACGTGGCAGAGCCTACTTGTTCTACGCCGCCAGCGACAAGGCGCGTTCCTTACTCAGCGCGCAAGCCGCCTGAGAGAGGATCGTGAGGTTCGCATGAAGTCTCACGCGCTGGACTCTGCGTACTCGCAGCGGCGTCAGGCTCCATTCGTGCTTCAGGCGCCCGAAGGCGCGCTCAACAGACGCACGGCCCCTGTAGAGGCCCTTCCAACGCAGCGTCTCGCGCGGGATCAGGGGATGCAGCCGGTCGGCCTTGATCCACCTGGACTTTGTGGCACATTCGCCTGTAGGACAACGCCACTTCGTAGCACAACGCTTGTGGTCGGCTCCCGCGAATCGCCACTCACCATGCTCGCAGCAGGGCGGCGCATCCTCGCCACGCTTTACATCGGGAGTTTGTCGCAGCGGAATCACAGGGAGAGATATCTCCTCTCAGAACACTCTGGCATAGACTCTGTTGTTGTCGTATCCCTTATCGAGAGCGCATGTCGCAGGATCAATTCCAAGTGTGTGCAACTTGTCGAGCAAAGGTGCGACTGCCAATGTTTCATGCTTGCGGGCTGTCTCGACTCGCCACGCGAGCGGCAGGTCGGTCTTGGAGCAAACGGCCATGTGCAGGCGGTAGCCGTAGAACCCGCCGCCCTTGCGCGTCGAGACGGCCGAGCGGTGCCCCCAGGAGGCGTCTGGGTCGGAGAACTTCTCGCGTTCCCTGCCGCCCTTGGAGACGAACCGCTGACCATTTGCATACGCAGGCATGTCGGAGGCGTCTATCGCCACGTCCCAGCCAAACAGCGGATTGGTCTTCTTCAGTGCTCTGATCACATCGGCAATGCACCGCTCAAGAATGGGAGCGTACTCGCGCAGCTTCGCCGCGAAGCGGTAGCACGCCCAATGGGACGGGATCTCGCCGTCAGGGGCGATCACGGCCACCAAAGCTGGGTGCTCTTTGACGAGCGCCACAGTGCGTGTCCAGGTCGGAAGCGCGTAGAGGGACTTCGCCAGCGCCATGCCGACGAGTGCTCTCAGGGGATAGCCCGGTCTGCCTGTAGAACGGGTCGCCTCAAGCTGTTCTACAAGCCCGCAAACCTCGGGCGATTCGAGGATGCCTGCAAGGGTTTCGGCGACGGGTCGCCGTGCTACGTTTGGCGTGGCCACGGAGAGCTAACCTCCTGGGTCCCAGACCCCCGGCTGCTACCAACAGCGCGGGGGTCAACTTAGTTGTAGAACGACCGACCATACAGGGCCGATCGGACAGAAAAACCGGCCTGTAGGCTGCCCGTCATGGGCAAACGCGACTGGGCTGGGACGGTTCTCGTGAGCTGTCTGACGATCGCTGCTGGTCTCCTGCGGAACCACACCGTCCTGCTGATTCTTCTACTTGGGGTTGCAGTCGCGTGCGTCGTGGTGATCGCATGGGACGTGCTCGTCAACCCTGCGAAGCCGAGAGGCGCGCTACGCGCGCGCTACAGGAAAGGCCGGAACCTCCAAAAGAAGCTCTCTCAGCGCAAATCTTTCGATGCAAAAGAAGCCGAGAACAGAGCCAAAGAAGCCGTCTACGAGTGGGCCGAAAAGACGTGGAAGATGCTCAAGAAGCACTTCCCCGGCCACGAGCAGGACTTTTTGGGGCAAGGGCCGATGGTTGAGGCTGACGAGAACTCCAACATCTTCAACGTCTATTGCGAGACGGCGATTGATCGGTGCGGCGGTTCAGCCGATCGTTTTCTGGAAGCGAAGCTGAGCTATATCGGGGGTTTGCTCAGGATGGACGGCTCCAAATGAGAAGCGCCACGCCCGACACGACGTGGCGCTCATGCAGACCTCTACTGCGTGATTTCCTCTGCGAGCAGAGCGGCCCGCGTCGCGAACACGAAGCCATCGAGGCGATGAACAAGGCCGCCTCTGGCGAGCCGTTTCAAGCCGTCGGATGCTGCTACCCGGTCTTCGATCTCGCGGGCGACCTCCTCCTCAGACCACGGCCGCTGCGAATCGTCTGCGAGCAGGACCGACAAGATTACGCCGTCAGTATGCACCTCCCGCTCCACCTCGCCCATGGGCGGGATATTCTGGGCTTGCATCAGGACTTACCTCCTGGTGTCACGCCCCCGGCCGTTTACGCGGTGCGGGGGCACTTTTCTAGGGTCGAGCCGACGCTAGACTGCGGCGAAGGGAGCTACAAGGGCTTTCGCCAAGGGTTTCGTCAAAGCCTCCTAGATCGCAGCAAGCGGGAGCACGGAGCGGCATTTGATGAGCTGCTTGCGTCTGCCCGCAGGACCCTCTACGGCCTACCAAGCCAGTCCACGATGGCTGTTCAGCCCACCATTCAGCCCACTGGCCTCATAAGGGTATCCGAGAGTAGCCCCGCGCGCACTGCTTGAATCTCGCGATTTGCAGGCACTTTGCGGATGGAGCCAGCCGGGATCGAACCGGCGACCTCCTGCTTGCAAAGGCGACCGGGTACTTGGCGGATGGTTCTCGTTGTGTCTAGATGCCTGATTTTGCGGGGATCCAAGGCAGAGTGACGTCCGCTAGTGGCGGTTGTTTTCCGCATCTGCTTCGTCCCTGCTTCGTCCCCGACTTGCCGGCCGGCGCGCAACTGCGCCGCCGCACCCCTCAGCGATCTCGAATGTCTCCAGCTAGCTGCTACGATTCTTATGTGACCACTGAGGTGTCCACATGAAGGTCGTGACCGTCCGTGACTTTCGCGATCACGCGACCGAGATGTTCCGCTCTGAGGACGTAATCCTCGTCACGCGCGAAGGGACACCGGCTGGCTTCTTCCTGCCTTGGGATACGCCAGAGTTGCCGGTCGAGGTGCGCCGCGAGGTGTTCCTGCGTCTCTCTGAGCAGGTTGGTGAGCAGCTTGCCGCCAACGGTGTAAGCGAGTCTGAGGTGCTGGACGATTTCGCTGCCTCCCGCAATCGTCGCTGACGCAAACGTCGTCCTCTCTGCGCTGATCGGCGGGCGAGCCCGCCTCGTGATTGCGTCCCAACAGGGACCGAAGTGCGTGGCGACTCAGGCCGTCGCAGAGGAGATCGCGCGCCATCTACCCCGCCTGGCGACCAAGCGGGGCCTGGACCAAGCGCTCCTGGTCGCCGCCCTACAAGTAATGCCGATCGAGTGGAGAGCAGCCGCCGACTACGAGGACCAGCGCTCACAAGCCGAGAACCGCATTGCCGCGCGAGACCCTGACGACTGGCCCACGGTTGCCCTCGCGCTCAAGCTTGACCTGCCCGTCTGGTCACAGGACAAGGACCTCACCGACGCCGGTCTCCAGGTCTTTACAACAGGCGACCTGCTCGACGCACTACACACTGCCAGCTAAACCCAAGGTCGTTTCTTGAGGTCTTGGTCGGCTCCCGATGTTGGTGGAACCAGCGGCCTACCAGACCGCCATCCCACTCTCGGAGCTCGTCCAGGGGAGGAGCGTAAGCGCCACCTGCTGAGGCGCTCCAATCCTCGCGAAAGGCCGGAGGTCGCGCCTCTGCGCTCGAAAGGGCGCTCTTAATCTCGACTGATGTGGCATTCCCACATTTGCCGATCAGCGCGCCAGGTTAGCCGGCCTCCGCCCACGGTACTCCAATCCATATCGCGCAACGCCGAGACTGCCACGTCCGGAAGCTCACGCGTCAGGACCAGTCGAGTTCCCTCGCTGTCGTGTATCTCCAGCTGGCCGCCACCCTCTCTCGCGTTCGAACCAAACACGACGTGTACCAGCGTCGCGAATGCCGCAGCCCCGAGCGCCATGAAGAAACCTTCAACGGTGTCCTTGATGCCTACCTGTATGAGCCACTCAGCCCCGGTGGGCCCCTTTGGCACAAAGCTGTCGGTCACTCCGACCTCGCACCCAGCAGCGATAAGCGCGTCCGCTGCTGCCCGGCTGAGGGAAGCAGGAGCCGTACCGTAAACCGTCACTGCAATCCGGGGGCCAGCCATTGCCGCGATCCTAGAGCGTCTTCCTACGCCGCGAGCTGCGCCGTCGCTGCAAACCACCTCATCCGAGCGGCTCACCCTACGATCGTCGCTGCCGCGCGCCGTCTGCGGCGGCTAAGAAAGCATATGCTCGGGTAGCCGACAAGGCTTCTGTCCGACTCGCGGTGACTCGTGAGGACCAACGCCTCGAGGATCCGGGGCTGATGCGCCGTTGTCTATCCCCATCTATACCATCGGGTTCGCGAGTCCTGGCCCTCGAGATGCCGAGATCAACGCGGAGGACTTGGCGATTAGCGAAGTCGAGTCCTTCATCTGTTCAGTTCTCGTGGCGATCACCCACCGAGACATCACTGAGCTAGCGAACACGCGCCGGGCCATGCTCGGTCAACGGGCAACGGCAATTGCCGCCGCCGATTGGTTCCAGGAGCCGCGACGCAGCGCCTCCCCGCACGCAGCGTTCGACCAACTAGTCGAAGGCGCACGCCTCTGGTTGCAGCGCGGCACTCTAACCATGCGGGAAAGCGACTTCACGCGAGCCTTCAGTCTGGCGACCAAGGCCGGCGTGTGCAGCGGCGAGAATCCACAACACGTGGCGACCGCTGAACTCTGGCGTGCGAAGACCGCGACTGCGCAGAGCGAGGTATGTGCCGACCTCGTGGCTGGTGACCTTGCGGTTCAACTCGCTACGCGAGCGGGCGCTCGCGCCGCTGAAGCGGAGGATTACGACCTCATGTTCGAGGCGCACCTGACTGGTACTCGCGCCGCCCTGATCGAGGCTGATAGATCGAACACGATCGTGACAAACCATCGCAAGTTCAACGAGAGCATGCAGCATGCATCTGCGCGACTGGACATCGCGACAAATCTCGCCCGGGCGGGCCAGATACGAAGCGAAACGGCTCCATCAGTCGAACTGAACCTCCTTAGCAGCAGATTCAATGATTGTCTGTGGTCGAGCAGCCCAGATGGGCGACTTGCAGACTTGGATATGGCGATCGAGAACTCGCGCGAGGCGGTGAAAGAGGCGGCCGACAGCCAACTCGGACAACTCTACACCGAGGGCTGCCTGCAGCTATACAGGCAGCTGGAATGGCGATGGCATGACCCTTCGCCAGCAATCATCGCCGAGCAGCAGGGCTTGCTGGTCAACGGGCTTCTAAACAGCATCCCCATGTCCCGGACGGCCTTCGCGCTGCTTCTTGTGTGGGCGCGGTTTCTGCATGGAGCAGACGACAGCGAAGATTCGGTATTGGGCGCAGTCATTCGACACGCGTGCTGTCAGAGGCTCGCGAAACGAAACCTAGCGCTTTGTATGGAAGCGACCGACGTTTGGGCCTGTGATGCCGAGCTCCTCGAAGGCCAAGCGAAGGCGGCGGCCGCCTACACGATTGCCACCGACGCGGCGCGCGAGCTGTGCTTGCGCTCGGGCATGGAGGGTCACCTTGGCTTCTGGCTGGCGCAGACCAACTCTGTCCAATCATTCGCCGTCGCTGCCTTGAGTACAGCAGGAGAGGGAGCTCGTGCCGTCGAGATAGCTGACTCGGGGTGCTCCGTTCGCTGGCAACGGACACACTCGCAACCGAGCGAGCTTGCGGTACTCGCCGCTGGCGGCGAGCTGGCACTAGTCGATGACTACTTACGGGCACGCTCCAGCCAACAGCATCTCCTCGCTGAAATAGAGGACGCCGACGATCCCGTTCCGTGGGATCAGGCGCTCTCGTTCGGATTGGCACTCACGGAGGTGACTAATCAAGCGCGGGCGGCGACTGACGCGATTCGCGAGCAACCGGGCCACGCCAACTTTCCGCGGCGACTCCCCTACAGCCAGCTACGCGCCGCGGCGGATGACGCTCCAATCGCGTATCTCGCGGCAGGTCTGACCTCGGGAACCATTCTTCTGTTGAAGAACACCCGCGACGACGAGCCCAGACGCATCGACTTGCCACTCCTAGTCCACGAGGCGCTCAACGACCGCTCGCTGAACCTGCGGCGAGCACTCGAATCTGTCACCGACCCGTTCGTCACAGATGGCTGGGCACAGGAACTTGACGCATGCGGCGAGTGGCTCTGGAAGGTGGCCGTCGAAAGGCTGCTGGACGCCACAGATGGTGTGGATGCCATCAGGCTGGCCCCCCTTGGCCTAATGAGCTTCCTACCGATCCATATCGCATGGACGCCATCCCAGAACGGCCGCGCGTATGCAATGGACACAGCAACGTTCGCATACCTCCCGAGCGCTGCGCTTCGGCTACGTGCTCAGGCGCGCCCGATTCGCGACGGATGGGAAGGCTTGATCGTGGAGGGCGCCGGCCTCGATAGCCGCGCGTCAGAACTTGAGCTCGGCGCAGCGAAGCGGAAGGTTCCCAATCATGTTCTGCTGAGCAACTCGACGGCGACCCCCAGCGCGTTTGCGTACGAGCTCCAGCGGTGCAACTTCGCGCATATCTCTGCACACGGCTTCGTCAACGATCACAATCCGATCGAAAGCGGCTTTCGCTTGGCCGAGGACACCGTTATCCGCATGGGAGATGTGGCAGCGCTAAACGTCTCCGATCTCGAGCTGCTCGTTCTGTCGAGTTGTGAGAGCGCCATGAGCGCGACCAGTACACCTGATGAGAGCTACGGATTCCCTGGTTTGTTTTACGGGATCGCCGCGACTTCCGTAATCGCTGCTCAGTGGCAGGTAGACCAAGCGGCAACCGCCGCATTGTTCGACGCCTTCTACGCGCACTGGGACCGATCGCACCGCCCGATAGATATCGCGCGAGCGCTACGTGCAGCACAGCTGGACGTTCGTGACAGTGGTCGGGAACACCCGATGTCGTGGGGCGGCTTCACCTTCACGGGATAAAGATCGGCGAATCCATCTGTCGTGGTGCGGTGAGGGCTTCCGAATGGTCCGCGCTGGAGTGGTACCCGTTTGTGTCCTGTTGCGGGCTTTAGTCGCTAGACGAGTCCGCGCTGCCGCGTCGCGGGTCGCCGACGATTACACGTGCAGCGGGAGGAACCGCTGGACTGCGCGCGCCAGAGCTCGCGCGCCGCGCACACAAGATAGGAGGCCCGCGTGATCCCACGCGATCTGATGACCCAACTTGGCCCAGCGCGGCGGGCGGACGGCTGCCCTAGATGGACGCGCTTTGCAAGGGGGGAAGGCGGGACGAAGCACTTTTGCTTAGTCCCCGCCTGACGCCATCGGCTACTCGGCGCCTCGAAAACGCTGATTAGCAGGCATTTCTGAATGGAGCCAACCGGGATCGAACCGGTGACCTCCTGCTTGCAAAGGAGCCCGTGGGATACCTCAGAGCGGACCAGAATCCTCTGGTTTACAGGGATTTTCTTCCAGACTCGGCGTTCATGTGCCGAGGACGACTGCCCAAATATACCCGCATCTTCCGGGATCTGCACGGACGTTTCGACACTGAGTGCCAAAAACCCGGCCGCCGCACCATTTCGACGGTCGGTGTCTACTTCAACGCTGCTCTGAGCTGCGCGGCGCGGGATCGTCGCAGGTTCGACCGTTCGGCTTAATCACTGTACGCCATGCCTGGCCCAGCGCTCGCTGTGCTCCCACCGCCCACCGTCAATCGTCGCGGCAAGCGCGACGCGTGCTCCGGCATCTGGGGGATGCCTGCCGCCAGAGGAGGGAGCGACGATCACCTGCTAATGAGGCGTGCGACAGGGCAGTTGTGTGAGAACCGCTCGCGTGTCACGGGAGAGGTCACGTCCTGGGGTGCGCGCTTTCGCTACGAGGGGCAGCGAAGGTACTTGACGCTCGAAGCGGAATCGCGCGAGGAGGCAGTACGGGAGATGGCTCTGTTGATGTTCAGGGTCCGCCGAGGGATTTGGGAGCCGCCGCGGAAGCACCGTCGACACGCTCCGGCGCCCCGTCCACCGAAGTTGGCGGACTTCGCCGAGGATTGGCTCGCTGGCGAGAAGGTCCAAGGAGGACGGCGCGGGACCGGCCTGTCGCCCGCCAGCTACGCCAGCCTGCAATGGCGTCTCGGGCATTTGCTGCGCTTCTTTGGGTCGGCCCGACTCGACGAGATCACAGTCATGGACGTCGACCGCTACCGCCAGACCAAGCTCGGCGAAGGCGCCCTGTCCGCCGAGTCGATCAACAAGACACTGCTGACGCTCGGAGCGATCTTCGAGTTGGCCATCGAGTACGGGCTCGTCAAGCTCAACCCTACCCATGGCCGCCGTAGGCGCCTGCCCGTGAGTAAGCCCCGTCGCGCGTGGCTCGATCGCGCTGATCACATCGTTGCCCTGCTCGATGCTGCCGGCGAGCTCGATCGAGAGTCCCAGCCGAGGTGCGGCCATCGCCGTGTGTTGCTCTCGACGCTCGTATTCGCCGGGCTACGCATCAGCGAGGCACTCGCTCTGTGCTGGGGCGAGATAGATCTCGCTCGCGGGACGCTGCGCATCGATCAAGCAAAGACAGACGCCGGGGTCCGCACGATCAACCTCCTGCCGGTTCTTCGCGACGAGCTCCGCGAGCACAAGGCTCGCGGTGAGCACACAGCCAACCAGCTGGTGTTCGCTACCAGCACCGGGCGAGCCGTCACCGCCACCAATGTCCGTAAACGGATTCTGCAGCCGGCGATAGCCCGCGCCAGCAAGACACTCGAACAGCACCACGAGAACCCGCTTCCTGACGGGATCACGCCACACGCACTGCGCCGTACGTTCGCCTCGCTGTTGTTCGCGATCGGGGAGTCACCGCCCTACGTCATCAACCAGCTCGGGCACGCAACCCCTGCCCTCACTCTCGAAATCTACGCCCGCCAGATGAACCAACGAGACGGAGAGCCCGCCCGCCTACGAGCCCTGATCGAAGGCCGCCTCCGACCCGGCGTGCAGCAGACCCGCATGTTCCAATGACACCGAATCCGTGGCTTGGGGAATGATCCCCTCCAACCCGACCACTATTGAACCGCCACGGCGGCCCCGGTTTGCGGCAGCTACCGCGAGTACGACGGCCACGCCAGCGCCGATCATCGTGTCGCGGGAGACCGGCATCGACGGAAAGTATGGACGGAAGCCACAGGGGTTCCGACGTCCGGTAGGTGCGCTAACCGATTGTCGGCTCGGCCTCGAGCAAGTCCTCGAGTTCTGCTGGCCCAAACCGCTGGGGTTGGCTGGCTCGGCCGTACTCGTCGAACTCGACGCCCTCGCCGATCAGCACCTCCGCAGGGTCGCGGGTGTCGGACTCGTCGTGCCACTGGAAGTTGTAGCTGACCGTGCCGTCGCCGCTGAGCACGCGGTAGGCGTACTTGATCGACGGGTCACGGGCGACGTGGTTAGCGGTCGGCTGCGCGGCAGTGCCGGCGAGCTCGGCCAGGTCGCCATAGGAGGTCCAGCTGCCGGCGGGTAGCGCACCGACGGCCTGGTCGACGCGGCTCCAGTCAAAGCCAGCATGTGGCGTTACCACCCCGGGGATCGGCGCCGACCACAGTGCGTTGGCGGCGTCGGTCAGAGCGGCGGCGCGTGCTTCGATCTCCTGCACGCCCCAGCTGGTGGCGTTGGCGAGCGACTCGTTGAGCTTAAGCTCGGAGTCGCTGAGGATCTCCTGCTTGCGTTCGAACAGCTGATTGGAGAGCCTGGAGTTCCAGGCGGTGAGCGTCAGGTTGCCCAGCGTGTGCCCGAGTCGATCGAAGATCTCCTGCGGATCGTGCCCGTTCTTGGACAGCTCGGCCTTCCACTCGCCGCTGAGCGTCTGGGGCATGATGTGCTCGATCGAGAGGTCGGCGCTGTTGAAGTCGACGTCGACCTCGGCGCGCATATACGACTCCAGGCGCTGTAGCACGAGCCGCTGCTGGTGAGCGCGCCCGTGCGAGTAGTACGAGACCGTCGTGATCCCCTCGCGCACCAGCTCGTCATCGGGCCAGCGCCCGTCGCGCGAGAGCTCGCGGCGTAGCGCGACGTCGATCGGCTCGCCGGCGGGCAGCGCCGTGATTATCTGGATGAACAGTCGGTTGAGCACGTTAGTTGGAACGGCCGTCAGGTAGCGACGCACGATGAACGACTCCAGCGCCTCAAGACAGGACTCGGCCTGCTCGTGGGTCACGCGGCCAGCATCGAGTTCACCGTAGACGTGAAGCAGCAGCGGATAGGTGGTGCTGGCACCCCAGGTGCGAAGAAACGCCAAGTGGCGAAGCGCACGCCTGCTGAGCCCGAGTGACGAGGCACTGCCGTGAGGATCTGAGGGTTGCAGGAACAGCGCGTAATACGCGCCGCGCCGGGCGAGGCGCTGGACGTGCCGTTCGAGCACATCGAGGTCGCCTGCTTGTGGCTCCAGCTGTCCGCGCGCGGTGCGATACACCTGGTCTTGGCGGACGAATTCTCCCGCCGACTGCAGATCATCGCGGACCAGACCCTCGATGCCGTCGGTGCCGAGCGCACGCTCCAGCGGACGCCAGTGCTGGGTGTAGACACTGTTCGAGCGCTCGGCGAGCGCCATAAACAAGTAGTTGCGCAGCAGATCGGACTGGCTGAGGCCTACGCCCGTCGCGTTGATCGACTCGAAGATCTTGTGCGGACGCTCGCCTTCGTCGACGGTCACGAACACCAGCGAGAGCCGGTCCCCGATCGTGGTCGCCAGCCGCTCGATCTGCAGCTCGCCCGCGTCGTGCATAGCGCTGACGCGCTTCAGGAAAAACCGGTAGGCGTTGCCAATGGGAGTGTGTCCCGATGCGTTGGCGGGGTCGGTCAGCACGGTCCAGTACGCAGAGGCGTCCTCCTCCCCGGGCACGAGCCTCGCCCAGCGCTCCGAGCCTCGCGGCTCGGTCGTGTTGACCAGGTACTTGGCGTTGAACCGATCGAGCTGCTCAGGATCATCGCGGGCGGCGACATCGCGCAGCGCCGCAATCACCACCGACAGCGTAGTCAGCCGCTGCTGGCCGTCGACGATCCGAAAGTCGCGGAAGTCGTGCAGCGGATCCGGATCGCGCTCGACCGCCACGACGCTGCCGATGAAGTGGCGCGGAACATCGCTGCCCGCCTGGGCGATCGCGTTGTACTGCTCAAGGATGTCCTGCCACAGATCGTCCTGCTGCTCGGTGCGCCACCTGTAATGGCGCTGATACAACGGCACCCGAAACTGCCGGTCCTGAGTCATCAACCCGCGGAACGTCCCCTCTTGCGCGCGCATTCGCAGAACATTAGATCGTGATCGCGATGTGGAGCACCTCGTCTACCAAAGCACGAGATCCACAAGCCCGATCGTGTCCGATGACGAGGCACCTGGTTTACCTCGCTGCTTCGACAACCAGCGATCGCTGGAAAAGCCCGCAAAGAGCGTGCTCCCACTCGTCGCCGTAACGATTCCCCCCGGTCTGCCGGTACAGATGAGAACGGTGACGATCAATCCTCCTCCGCCCCCGAACCAGGCCCCCCGCGACACCGAGCTGCTCGAGGAGCTCGCGCAGGCGCGTGCGCGCGGCGACAGCGAGGCCGAGCGAGCGATAACGGGTCGGCTGTTGGCCGGATGGATCCCTCGCGTGGAGAGCCTCGCACGCTTCCGAGGGCTTGAGCCCTACCAGGTGGGCGATGTCGTCGGTGGCTGGGGGGTGCGGATGGTGAAGGCGCTTGCCAAGCAGACGAGCTTCAACGGGCCGTTCGGCGCGGTCGCGATGCAAAACGCCGGCTGGGCGTGCACCGATGAGCACCGCGCGGCCAGGGACCGCGACCAGCTTGCGGCCGAACCGCTCGCCGTCGATCCGGATGATCCATCCCGTGCTGGGGACGACGTGCCGGACGTCCTTGCGGCGGTCGATGCCGTGATTGCCAGGCTGTCCGAGCGTGAGCAAGCGATCATCGACGGCGTCATCCGTGGCGGGCGTCCGCACAAGGAGATCGCGGCCGAACTCGGGATGAGCGAGGGTGCCGCCAAGACCGCGCTCTGCCGCGCCCTCAGCAAGGTGCGGACGCAGCTGCGCGAAGGTGGTGTAACCAATCGCGGCCGGCCGCCGGTATAGGGGCATGAACAATCCTCTCCACAAGCTCGACGCGCAGTACGCCGCGCTCGACGAATCGGCATTGATGGTGCTGTTCGAGACCGCTACGCGCGAGAACGACGCCGACGCGCTTGAACCGCTCGTGCGCCAGCTCGTGCTGCGGGCGGTGCCCGTGGTCGAGCGCACCGTGCGCGAGTTCGGCGAGCCGCGCGGTCTCGGCCCTTCTGACCAGCGCCTCATTGAAGACGAAGCCCTGACAAAGCTCGTACTGCGGCTCGGTCGAGGCCTACCGCTCCCGAGTATCCGCGCCCTCGCTTACGAGATCGCGCGCGAGTGCGCCGAGGATCCCTCTCGCCAACCAGCGCCCGCGCCGAAGGCTAGGCCGGTGCGTCCCACGCTGTACGTCGTCGACAGCAGTCTTTTCTCTCGCGCCCGCTCGAATGGGCACCGCGGAGGGCAGCACGATGGCTGAGGTCGAAGCTGTCCTCGCCGAGGCGCTCGAGGACATCAAGGCCGGCCGGCCGCGGACAATGCCCGACTATCTCGGGCTGGTGCCGCGCTCGGAGCGCGCCGAGCTTGCCGAACTCCTGTCGATTTTCTTCATGCGCGACGCGGTCGCAGCAGGCCCCGAGCGCGTCGATCCTGAGCGCTACGAGCGCGCACTCGGTGTGCTCGACCGCCTGAGCACGACTGGACCGGCGGGCAACCTGCCGGCCGCGCTCGCCGAGCTGCGGCGCACGCGCCGCCTACGCCGCGACGATGTCGTGGGCGCCATCGCGGAGCGTTTCGGCGTGAAGGGCACTAGCCGCGAGCGGCTGCGCCGCTCGTACCACGAGCTCGAGACCGGACAGTTGTCGGGCCGGGGTCTCAGCCACCGCCTGCTGGATGTGCTCGGACAGATCCTGCACGTCGACCCTGAAGATCTCGCAGCTGCGGCTTCGCGCGTAGTCCCAGCCGCTACACGGCCGGCGCGCGCTTTCGGGCGCGGGGCTGGCGAGGTTGAGCCGATCCGCGGCATGCATAGCGTGGAGCCCCCGCGCGACGCGTCTGAACGCCTCGTCGATGACCTTTTCCGCGGCGGTGCGGATGGCTGACCCGGCGCTCGCTGCCCAGCAGCTGCTTACCGAGTACGACGAGACGTACGGTCTCGGTGACATCCCGCCGGTTCCGGTCACCGACATCGCCGAATCCCTGCTGATGCTTGACATCGTGGAGGAGGACGAGATCCGCGCCCTGCCAGGCGCGCCGGCAAACTGCGGACCGCTGTCCGGCCTTCTGACGACCGCAGACCAGACGATCTGGGTCGACCGGCGCGAGGCGCAGCGCTCGCCCCAGCGCAAGCGCTTCACGGTCGCCCATGAGATCGGGCACTGGGATCTGCACGCCCGGCGTGGCGCCGCCAAGACCTTCGGGTGCGCATGCGCACCCGAAGACATCCGTGAGGACGGCGGGGCACACGAGCGCGAGCGTGAGGCGAACGAATTCGCGAACGAGTTGATCATGCCCAAGGCGATCATCTCAACGCTCGCCCCCGAACTCGGGTTCAACCTCGCGTTGCTCGCTGGGCATTTCGACGTCTCGGTGCGCGCGCTCGAGCTTCGCCTGATCCGGCTGAATCTCTTGCCGTCATGGATGCGGAGCTGAGGCCGTGCGGATCGTGCACCTCGCCGACACCCACCTCGGACACCGTTTCCTCTCGAAGGTCGACAAGGATGGCCGCAACGTCCGTGAGCAGGACGTCTACGCAGCCTTTGCCGCCGCGATCGAGCGGATCGTGGAACTCCGTCCCAACGCAGTCATCCACGCAGGGGATCTCTTCGAGTCATTCCACCCTTCGACCGAGGCGATGTCAGTTGCTCTCGACGGCTTTACGCGGCTGCGCGAGGCAGAGATCCCGGTCGTGATCGCATCGGGCAACCACTCGACGCCGCGCTTCCGCGCAACCAAGCATGTCTTCTCGCTACTCGAGCGCTACGGTTGCACGCACGCCATCTGGCGTCAGCCCGAAGTGATCCAGCTTGGGGAACTCGCGATCACCGCCGTGCCGCACCAGCACGACGAGGAGGCGCTCGAGGCCGCCGTCCGGGCTGCGAGGCCGCAATCGGGCGCAAAGTACAACGTCCTCGTTCTGCACGCTGGACTTGAGATCTTGCCACGCGTAGGTGCTGGCGAGGCCGGAACTGTTCATCTAGCCCCAGCACTGATCGAGGAGCTGCGCGACTTCGACTACATCGCTTTCGGCCACTTCCACGAGTACAAGCCGTTGCGTGTCAACGCCTGCTATTCGGGGTCGCTCGAGCGACTGAGCTTCAACGATCGCTCGAAGGAGAAGGTCATCCTCGAGGTTGACCTCGCCGCTGGGCCACAGGACTCAGCCTGGATCACGCGCCACCCGGTCCCAACGCGGCTCGTGCACACCCTCCGCGAGCTGGACGGACTCGCTAGCGACGACCTCACCTCTGACGTTATTGCCGCACTCGATGGGATCGAACTCGAGGGCGCGGTGCTGCGCTGCCCGATCCGGAGCGTGACCCAAGAGGCCTATCGCCGACTCGATATGAGAGCGATCACCGAGAAGACCAGACCATGTCTGCATTTTGAGCTCAAGCCGCAGTTCATCGGGTCAGCCAAAGCGCGGCCGCGCTCGGCCGACGACCTTCGAGCCTACGTCATGGCCGCCACACCGAAGGGCATGGACACGGACGAGGTACTGCGTCGAAGCGAGGAGTTTCTCGCCCAGGCAGAGTCGGGGCTAAGCGCATGAAGCTCGTCTCGTTGCGACTCGAGAACTTCCGCTCGTTTGAGCGCTGCGGCCTCGACCTCCAGCGCGAAGGACTAATCGGCGTTTCCGGGCCGAATGGTGCCGGCAAGAGCACACTCCTCGCCGCGATCAACTACGCGCTCTTCGGCCGCGGCACCGGCTCGCGCGAGCAGAAGCCCGAGCGCGACGGCATGCCCGCTCGCTCGAAGTGCGAGGTCGAACTCGAGTTCATGCTCGATGAGCGTGCATGCACGGTGGTCCGGGGGCGAAACAAGGCCAAACTCATCGTCGACAACAAGGTCTGGGTCTCGAACGGCCAGAGCGAACTCACAACGGCAGTGACCGAGCTCCTCGGCATCGGCAAGGCGAACTTTGCGATGACGTTCTACGCGCGCCAACGCGAGCTACAGGCGCTGCGCGCAGGCGAGAAGCGCAAGGACCAGCTCGAGACGCTGCTCGGGCTCGACCGCATCAAGAACGCGTGCGACCTCGCGCACGAGGCGCAAACCAGCCAGGAGAAGGTCGTGCGCGCGCTGCAGGCAGAGCTACCGTCGATCATGGATGTCGAAGCGCGCTTGCGCCAAGCAGAGGAGGAAGCACGGCAGCGGACACCGTCGGTCGATCTCGCACGCGAGGCCCGCGAGAAAGCCGCAGAGGCCCGCGAGAAAGCGCGCGCCGCGCTCACCGAGGCACGCGAACGCGCCTCGACCGCACTGGCGCTCGAGGGCAAGGCCGCAGTCGCAGCAAGCGAACATGCCGCGGCAGTCGAGCGCAAGCAGACAACACGCGCGGCGCTCGCCTCGGCACACACTGCTGCTGGGAGGGTTGCGGAGCTCT
This sequence comes from uncultured Actinomycetota bacterium, assembly GCA_963757925.1. Taxonomy (GTDB): domain Bacteria; phylum Actinomycetota; class Thermoleophilia; order Solirubrobacterales; family Solirubrobacteraceae; genus Palsa-744. Next base: position 238,443 of record CAVWTE010000009.1, on the reverse strand, counting down.
CACCCGTGGCCGCGAAAGCCAACGAGCTGCGCGCACGCGACCGCGCTCTCGAACTCGAGGCGCATGCTGCGGCTCAGGCAGATGCTGTGCGCGAGAAGCGCCACGCCGCGCAGCTCGCTGCAGTCACAGCCGCTGACGACCTTGCCGCAAGCGCGGACCCAGCGGAACGCCTCGCCGTAGTGGCAGGCAAGCTGGCGACCACGCGCGCCGAGCACGAGCGAGTAACCAGCGACATCCTCGAGCTCTCCTCGCAACAGGAGGACGTGCGTGCGGCTGCAGCCGAAGCGGCGAAGGCGCTCGCGGATGCGCAACGCGCCCGCGCCCTCGACGCGCAGATTGCCGAGCTCGGTGACGTCCGCGCCGCGGTGGATCGACGCGCGTCCGAGATCGCGGCACTCGAGGCGAAGGCTGCTGGGCTCTCAGCGAGCGTCGCGGAGGAGCGCGAGCACTACAACCATGTGAAGCGTGACGGCCGCGACGCGACCTGTCCGCGATGCAAGGCTCCATACGGCGACCGCTGGGAGGCGATCATTGAGGAGTTCGAGCAGGCGCTCGCCCAATGCACGACACGCGACAGCGAGATCAGCGCCGAGCTCAAGCGGCTGTACGAGGAGCGCAAAGCCGACGCGACCAAGCTCGAGCAGCTCGCGAATCTCGGGGCCGAAAGGCGTGGCCTCGGCGAGGTCGGAACGAATCTCATGGCGCTCGAGGAGGCCGCACAGCGAACCGCAAATGCCCAGCGCGAACGCGCCGAGAACTACAACGCGCTGCAGGCGAAACGTGGTGAGCTCGCGGACTCCATCACCACGATCGAGCGCGAACTAACCGAACTACAAACACAAGCGGCAGCGCGCGCCGACCTGTCTGCGCGTAAGCACCAAGCCGAGCGCGAACTTGAGCTCTTCGAAAAACAGCTCGCCGAACTGTCGGTCAACGGCTATGACCGCGAGGCTCACGAGCAGGTGCGTCAAGCACTTGCCGAAGCGACTGCTGCGGAGACGCAAAGCACTGAGCTCCGCGCGCAAGCAGCTCAGATCGATCTACTCCAGGCCAGGCTCGCGCGGGAGGAGCAGCTCACCTCCGATGCGCGCACAGCACACGACGATCTTGCCGCGGCCGCCGCGCAACGCGCGCGCGACAAGGACGCACCGCAGGAAGCCGAACAGGCCTGGGACGAGGCCGATCGCACTTACCGCGAGACTGACACGGCAGTCCATGATGCGGAGCAGCAGGCACTCACCGAGAGCAACGCCGTCGCCCAGGCGCGGGCCGACCTCGACACAGCCCAGCGCCTTAAGGGCCAGATCGACAAGCAGACCGAGGAGCTCTCAATGCGGCGCGTCGTCGCGCAGACACTCAAGAACTACAGGACCGCCGTTCAACAGGAGGCAGTGCCGAGCCTTGAGCAGGAGACCGCCGAGCTTCTCCGGCGAACTACACGCGGCCGCTACTCCGACGTCGAAATCACCCCAGACGGCGACCTGCGCATCAGCGACATGGGCACCACCTACGATCTCGAGCGGTTTTCCGGTGGAGAGCAGGACCTTGCCAACCTCTGTATGCGCCTCGCGCTGTCAAAGCTGCTCGCACGCCGCAACGGCATGGAGGCCCGCTTCGTGATCCTCGACGAGGTCTTCGGCAGTCAGGACGCAGATCGCCGCCGTGCGCTCACCGAGGCGCTGCGAGAGCTTGACCAGGACTTTGCGCAGATCCTCATCGTCTCGCACTTTGACGACTTTATGGAGCACTGCGATCTGCGTGTCACGGTTAACACCGAGGACGGAAGAAGCATCGCGGAGACCGTCACGTCGTAAGAGCTGCCCGCAAGAGTCCGAACGCGACTGGATGATGTGCACGCTCGCTACGCCCGACCCGACTCGAAATGGAGGACCACGATGAGTGATAACCAACCTGAGATTTTCGCCAATACGCACGATCTGCTTCGCCACCTACAGAGCGAGGGGGCACAGACCGCCGGTCAGCTCGAGCGGGCGCTCGGCGATGTTGACCAGATCGGACCGGAGCAGATCGAGGAGTGGATCCGCTGGGCGACCGACAGCGGGTTTGTCGAGGCGACCGGAGGCGGTCGCTGCAACATCACCGCCCGCGGCCAAGGGATCATCGGCCCTCCCGACTACGCGAGCTGACACCCCTGGTCTTCCGATGGCGTCCTCGCGCGAAGATAGGCAGGCGCGCCGTCGCCGCGATGCCGCGGCTGCACGGTACAAGCCCCAAAAGGTCGAGCTGCTGCTCGTCGCCGAGGCACCCCCGGCGGCACTTGACCGCTATTTCTATTTCGAGCACGTGCCCGACCAAGACAGCCTGTTCCGGCACGTCGTTCGCGCAGTCCTCGCCATCGAGCCCTCGCGGTCCGCAAAGAGCGATCAGCTGCGGAGTCTGGCCGATCGGGGCGTGTTTTTGATCGATTTGAAGCCTGAACCTAAGCTTCCGGGCGAGACGCTGGAGGCGTACGTTCCCGACCTGGTCACCCGGCGATATCACTTCGGCCACCCCACCTGATCACGATCAAGGCCAACGTGTGCGATTTGACCCAGAAGCCGCTGTGCGCTGCGGGCCTCGACGTGATCGATCAACGCGTCCCGTTCCCGGGTAGCGGCCAGCAGCGTCGGTTCCTAGAAACGATGGGCGCCGCACTGGATTCGATGGGTTGGCACGGAGGCGCCTCTCTTCGGTAGTGCACGCCAGTCGCGAACCCCGGGGTGGGTGGTTTTCGCCCCAGCCGATAAGCATGAAGCCGGCCCAGTTGACGGGGTGCGCGAAGGTGGAGCGTCGAAGCGCGAGTTGGGCATTGCGAGGCGCGGCCGCCGGCGGCTCACCACGGGCGATGCCCTCACGCACACGCTGTATCAAGTTCTGAGTTCGCGTCATCCGGAATCTGCCGCAGGCTCGCGCAGACACTCGCCGCGCCGGCGATCACGAACAACCGGGACAGGCCGAGTGCGCCCTCCCCGGCGACATGGCGACCGCGCGCTATCTCGCATGCACTGGCGACAACGAGCCGGGCGACGATTCGTTTCCTCTACGTCGGGCTCAGCGACCACATGGACGAACTCTTCGAGCTACCGTTTGCGCGTCGATGTTGGCGGTTGCTAGCCACGCCGCCGTATACTGGCGCATCGGACGCGGGAGCTGGGGCCGGCTGGGCCGTCCAACAATCGACGTGTGACCAAGCCGACCGCCAGGCTTGCTACTCCCAGCGCCGTTTGGTGGGCTCCCAGTGAGCGCCGCGATTCGCGTAGAGGCCATCGAGGAAGTCCACCACCGAGTCGACGACGTCGGCGTAGCGCTCGGGCAATCCCGGTAGGCCAACACGAGCACGATATGCAGCCCATGGCTGCTGGCGGCTTTCCCGTAGTGTCACAAGCAACGGTCCCAGCGGCCGGGTCTCGCGGCCGCGATGCTTGGCGGTCGCCTGCAGGGCGTTCCATAGGGACTCTCCCTCGAGGACGTAGGTGCCCGAAAGGAGGTAGACATCGCCGTAGTCGCGGTCGCGCGTGTTTGCGTCACCGAGGGCCATCATCGTCTCCGCCTTCTCTGCGATCACGTTCTCCAAGGAGTAACCAAGCAACGAAATGACCGCATCGTCAAGCAGTGTTGGGTAGTCGATGCGTTGAGGATCGACTGGATCATCGAATGACAGATCGAGTCGCAGCTTCAAGACCGCACCACCGAGAGTCGCGGGCACGACAACTCGGATGCCCTCGTATTTGGCGTCCTCGCGGATTGTGACCAGCGAGATGCGTTCGATGTCGAAGACGACCCCATCGGTGAGCTCGATCGCTGCGATCTCGCTAACGACATCGCGCAGGTTCTCCATGTCGTTGTCGATCCCCCGGGCGAGCATGTCAGCGTCGCGGGTGGCGCGCCGTGCATCGAGCGCCGCCAGCAGCATGCCTCCCTTCAGCACGAGCCGCTCCGCAAAGCGCGAGTTCGCCAGGCGCGCGAGGAAGCGCTCGTGCACGTACAGTTCGAACGCTTGCTGCGTGGTGCGTCCGTCGGCACGCGCGAGTCGCTGCAAAGCCCTGTAGGCCTCATCTGGGCTGCGTGTGCTCACGCCAGCATCGTCTCCAGCGCGTCCGCTATAGCTTTTCCTGTGCGCAGCTCGCGAGCCAACGCCAAGAGCTCGCCGGGCCCGGCGTCGCGACCGTCCAGATAGGCCCGCAGCACAGCGAACGCTTGATCGCGTCCCACACGCGAGCGCAACCTCATGAGGTCGACGACCGTCCGCTCGCGGGAGCTGATAGCGATCGTCTCCCCCGACTCCACCTCCTGCTCTATACGGCCGAGCGAGAAGGTGGCGGCCGCGAAGATGTGCACCCTTGTCGGCGGGTAGGCGACGCGCGGGCGATGTGCGCCTCGCGGCACCGCGAGATGCACGACGTCGGGCATCTCGTCGGTCAGATCCCAGAAGCTGGCGGCCGAGTTCAAGCAGACCATCGCAGCCGGAGCCCGTCGGCACACCGCCACGAGATCAAGGTGTGCAGTCGCTGGAGCATCGGCAATGCGATACACGCCGCGGGAGATCTCCACTAGGACTCCGAGGTCACGCAGCCGGTACAGATCCTCCCATCGTGCTCCGCCGGCAATCAGCTCAGCCGAGGTGACGGTGCCACCGGCGCGCCTTACAATCTCGAGCATGCGGTCCGATCTCATCGGATGAAAGTCTACACACTGTAGCCCTATATGCGTAGGATTTCATCCGCTGGCGACGTCGACTGCTGTCCGCCGGTCGCTTCCTGACGCGCACAAGGAAGTGCCAAAACGAGTGCCGAAACGCTTTCCCCTGCAAAATAGGCGCTTTCCGCGCGATGAGGGCAACGCCGCGACGAGAATACTTCCCCGTAGAAGTCCAGAAGTCCTCCGAATTGCAGGCACTTCATCGGCGAAACGCCCGTATATCAACTATGAGAGCGCCTATTCCGAGGGAAGCGTGGCTAGCAGTTGAAAGAGGCCCGTATTTGCTGGGGTTTCGCGCAACGGGCAGGGGATGGACAAAACGCCCACGACACGAAAAACGCCCCCAGACCAATCCCCAAAAACTGCCGATTTGCAGGCACTTTATGGAGCCAGCCGGAATCGAACCGGCGACCTCCTGCTTGCAAAGGCGACCGGGCAGTTGAGGGGTGGTCGCCATTGACCATAGATGCTTGATTTACGAGAGATCTGGGGGACGGCGACGTTCGTTGGCGGCGGTTTAGTGTCCGTTTCTGCTTCGTCCCTGCTTCGTCCCTCAGGACTTGGACACGTGCCTGTGTGCTGCCCAGTTGGCCGTGTCGCTACCGCTCTGCGCGGTAGTCATGCACCTCACGCGTGGCGAGCTCGATCGCCTCGTCTTCATCAAGGTCGGAATCCTGCTGCGACCAGCGTCCGAGCATTGCACGCAGCTCCCGCTGGCCCTCGTGAACCTCGTCGCTGCGGATGTCTGCTCGCAGCGCGTCCTCAATCAACTCGCAGTCACGTCGACCGGAACTAGCCACGATGGTTTTGCCCGTGAGCAGGCCGGCTTCGGGTAGATCGTCGTCCTTTACGGCCCATCTACCCCATGATGCCCGCTTGGAGGCATACCCTCAAGTCAGGCAGGACGCCAGCCTGTCGCGTGCCACCAGTCATAGCCCGTGATAACACATCACTTGATTGGCTTGCCGCTGCGCCGCAGACCCCAGGCGACAGTGATCTCATCGACATCGTCGTCGTCCTGAACCACCACCTTCGCGAGACGTGCCGGTCCCGGGACTGTCTCTAGTGTCTCGGAGATAGACAGTATCCGCGTGCCGACTAGCTGCTGCGCTGCATCGATCGACCCCCAGCCGCGCACACTGCTAAATCGCACGAGACATTCTTGCAGGAGAGGGATCGACCCAGGCGATAGCGCGAGCAGACGGTTCGGCTTGACGATGCCCCGCGAGGACGCAGTCATACTTGCCAAGGCGACCGCTGACTCTGGCCAATCTCGCTGAAGACCAAACTGTCCAGCCTCCTCTGCGGAGAGGCCAGGCAGATGCAGGTAGCCCGGCAGCTCCCTTCCAGCAATCAGCTCCCATGGGCCATTCGGCCAACCAACACGACTGACGATAGGCGCTACCGTCAACCTAGAGTCATCCTCACCCGCGTACTCGATCTCACAGTTCTGATGCAGAACCATCACGGGCCCCCGCCAGACGCGCAGCTGGCGATCAACCATTGACCCATCAGGAGCTGGGATCTGTAGCGGGTAGGTGTCGAAGCGTCCTAGATACGGCAGATCGGGGTCGGCTAGCTCTGGCGGTCCCGGTCCACGCGCCTCCCCGCTGCGCGCACGCAGTTGGTGAAACTCGCAGACTGCGATATCCCCTTGACGCAGGTTCTTGGACGACGGACGCTGATAAGTAAGCGGTTGCGCGTTGCATCACCCCTCGTCCGGTCCCGGCGTGATTCCAGTCAGCTCTCGCGGTTGCCAGTCGTCCGGCGATCGGGCTGGTGTCGGTGGGGGAGAGCTGAATGCCTCAAGTGCCGCCATCAAGGTCGCAGCAGGCAGTGACTCCGGCGCGATGGAGTGAGAATCTAGCGGCTCATCCTCAGGCTTAGGTGAGAGGGGTGTGAGTGCACGACGAACCTCCTCCCCAAGCTCTACCCAGCAATCGTGCTGGGCAAGCTCAACGTGGGTAGGCGAGCCCTCCGTCAGCCAATGTGCCAAAGCTTCCGGGTGCCATTGCTCCCCGAGCGGCGCCAACACCATCGCCAGGCGCGTCGTCCTAGTGGCGAACTCGTCCCGGATAGGCTTCCCATTGAGCCAATTGTAGATCGAGCGACGAGATGCACCTAGCAGTCCAGCGAGCACGTCGGCAGAGCCGCCCACCCATCGCAGCACTTGACGCAGCGAAACCATCGCCGAGGCCTGCAGGCTCTGGAGCGCCGGAAGACCCTGCGCCCGTGGCCCAGTGATGAACGCATCGACGCGGGCGCGATTTAGCGAGCCAACCGGCAGTGGCGAACATAGGTTGGCCAAGCCGAGCTCGAACGCTTCAAGGCCAGGCGCAAGCTCCTTCTGGCGTGTCGTCATCGTCCCTAGCCCGTAAATCCCGCTGGCGACGTGGCTGACATAAACGACCGTCACGTTGCACGGCTGGACGCCTAGCTGCTCAAAGCCCAAGAGCGTCGTTTGGCTCGCGGCAAACGGACCGCCCTCTGGACAGCCGACCCACCACTCACGAGCGTATGGCGCCCAAGATGTAGGCCCACCGACACCACCAAGGCATTTGGCCGACGGCGTGCGGAGTTGCTCAGACACGCTCTTGCTCCTTGACGCCGAGATGTTCACGCAGCTTTTCGGTGATCGCAGTCTCGAAGAGGTTGTGGATCGTGCGATGGTAGCTGTCCACCTGCTCGATCACTTCAGCGGAGACAAGCGGAACTGAGCGTTCGTCGAAGTAATCAACATCAAGAAGATAGAACGGCTCTGCGCCGGTTGCCTCCTCGCCGAGATAGCCATGACGGATCGTGACCGTGCCGTCTTGCTCACGCAGGCGAATCTCTTGCAGAGCTTGGATCACGTCGTCGCCGAGCTCCTCGCCACCGACCATGCCAAGCAGTTTCTCCTCGATGAGCTGACGCCAGTCGCCTGGTCGCTTGGCATCCGGATGACGGATCTCATCGATGTAGCGCAGCCCGAGACGCTCTCTCACGGTCACGCCAAGTGCGAGCGTCGCATCGAGAACCTCTGCCAGCCGGACCTGAAGATGCTCGAAACGCTCATACGCCGTCGTCTCAAGGGAGACGAAGTCCCGTGAAACAGCGACGCTCCACCCATCGTCGATGCCTTGGAAGCGCCAAAAGCTGGTAGCCGCCGGGCCCGAGATGGGTCCTGCCGGCCCGACCGTAATCGCTAGCTGCTGCTCGGGGGCAGAGCGCGGATAGCGGTCCTTCAGCACATCCTGGAACCGGGCCAGGGCACCTGGCTCGTCGAAGCGATGAATGACGGGGAAGCGCACCTGGCAGACGACGAGACGCAGCGGATTAGCCCGGTAGAACCGGCGAGGTTGGTCTGGCAGAGCGAGTGGCATGGATCCTCCTGGGAGAGAGCGGTTTCCCATTATATGCACGGTCTACGCGACATTTCAAGTCTGCCGTGCAAAAGCTGTGCAAGCCTGCTAACGTCTCGTTAAAGGGCGCGAGGCCCCGAAGGGCCTCGCGAATGCAAACCAAGGCCGGAGAGGTTAAGAGGCTCTCCGGCCGCGGCCGAAAGGCACATTACATGACCAGTCAGGTAGCCGAGGCGAGCAAGGTCGATGTCTCTGTCGTCTACGACGCCGACGTAAAGCCGTTCCCGTACCACAAGCACGAGAAGGTCAAAGCGCTCCTTGAGCACGCCAAGAAGGCATTCGGCGTCGTCTCGAATCATCTGCTCTCACTGTTTGCCCCCGATGGGAGCGAACTTCAGGATGACATCACCCTTGAGGCGGCAGATGTCAAGCCGGGGGAGCGCCTTGTGCTCGGTCAGTCCGTCATCAAGGGCGGCTGAGGTGCTATTGGCAGGCGAAGGTCTCCTCAGGGAGACCTTCGCCCACTTTCGATCATGTGGCAGAGGACGCAACGAGTGCGTCGTCTACTGGACCGGACCGGTACAGAACCCTGGACTTGCCGATCAAGTCATTCACCCGAAGCACACGGCAACCAGCCGAGAATACGTCATTGACCGTCAGTGGGCAGTCGCATTCGCACTGGAAGGAGCAGATCGGCAGCGAGCTGTGCGCCTACAGGTGCACGTGCATCCCGGGCCTGCATTCCACTCCCCCACAGACGACGAGTACTCGATCATCTCAAAGCCGGGCTTTCTCTCTCTGGTTGTACCTGACGGTGCCCGCGGCCGCGTCAGCCTCGGGGACTGCTACCTCGCGGAGCTCCAAACAGACGGAAGTTGGCGCGGAGTCCCGCCCGCCCAAGAGATCAGGCTAAGGCCATGAGCGTCCAACTAGCCCTCGAACGCACAGTGGAACTGGTACGCAGCGACGTGTTTCCTAGCGCGTCCGATGCCGAGGTACTCGCATCGCTTACCGGCGCACGTGTTCGATTGTGCGCAGACGAGCGCGAGCTCTCTAGCGCTGCAGGACAAACCGCCGTCGTGACCACGGCAATCGTTGCAGCGCAGAGTGGCATCGAGTTGGCTCTCGATCTAGCGGACGTAGCACTAATGGCAGACCAGCCGCCACTACAGGGTGCTCGCCTCACCGAGGCGCTTCTGACACTCACACGCAAACTCATCACACCGGCCCGCCCTAACGATGGTAGTCCGGTAGATCTGATAGTCACATTCGGGGCGACCCGGTCCCCTAGCGAACCCACACTACGACTCTCTCCCACGCCGAACGGATTTTATCTAGCGCCCGACGCAGACCTTGCACCCCAATCGTGGTGCACAGGCAAGCAGTTCCCCGCCCTCTTTGGTGGCGTCGCCGCCGGAGCCGAGGCATTTCGGGCCGCGATGCGCAGGCTGGCTGAAAGCGGCCACCTACCTACGCTTACCAAGGCCGCACGGGAGCCTCTGCCAGTCCGGCTAGCGGTCCCACAGCCCATGAGCATCGGCGACCTTGGCGCAATCGACGTCATCAGCGCGGGTGCCATAACCCAGGGAATGCTGTTCGCCCTGCTGCGGATCCCCGATATATCCGCGCAGCTACGCGTGTTCGATGAAGACGTCTTCAACTGGCCAAACATGAACCGTTATCCCCTCGGTCACCAAGGCCTTCTGAAGGTGCCCAAGGTGGAGATGCTCCAGCGCTACGCCACGTCCGCAATCACGATCGCGGGTACTCAGGCCCGCTTTGACGAGCAAGCTGCACGTCAGATCACGCTGTCCCCCCTCGTGGCGATCGGCGTGGACCACATCCCCTCGCGGTGGCACGTCCAGGCACACGCGCCGGGAACAGTTTTGGTTGGAGCTACCAGCCACTTCGAGGTCGTCGTCTCGGAGCATCCCCTCGATGAGCCGTGCGCCGGATGCCTGTACCGCGACGGCGATGACGGAGGCAATGAGATCCCGACGGTGTCGTTTGTCTCGATGTTTGCGGGCATCTTGCAGGCCTATCTGCTACTCAGCGCTGCCTCCGTGCCATCTCGTGCCCACCAAATCCGAGCGGCACCGTTGAATCTCGCCGGCTCCCACCCTATGGTCGAACTCGGCGTGGCACAACGCGCCGACTGTCCCGCGAACTGTCGGGCATCAAAAACGTAGTGCTGACGAGAGCACGCAGCGATCGACCATGCCGAAAGCAATCGCGAGCGGGATGGCCAGGTTTTCAGACAATCGTGGCAAGCGAGCGTAGTTCAAGCATCGGCCGCACTCAACATCCCGCCGTACTCTGCCTCTAGCCGGTCCCGTGCATCCTGCGCGTGTCGTTGTGCTTCAAATAGATGTACGTAGGTGTCCCATGTCGTAGAGGTCTTGGAGTGTCCGAGCTGCCGCGAGACGAACTGCACGTCGTGGCCTTGGGCGATCAAGATCGAGGCGAACGTGTGGCGTAGAGAATGGAAGGTCACGTCATCAAGGCCCGCGCCGTGGCGGGCCTTATGGAAGGAACTGAGCATGCCCTTGTAGGGCATTGGCCGACCCGGCACGGAGCACTGGAAGATGAAGTCGGTGTCTGTCGAGAACGTCTCGGCGAGGCGGCGTCGGCGCAAGAGCTTTCCGAGGGTGTCCATCAGCACGATGTCGCGTTTTGCCGCCTTCGTCTTCAGGGGAACTCGCTCGCCCTCACGGCTTAGCTGGAACCGCGCATGGATCACGCCGTCGGTGAAGTCAATGTCGCCCCACACGAGCGCAAGGACTTCCATAACCCGCATGCCCGTAAAGAGCCCAGTCGCGATCACCGCAAGAGCAGGCCCGCCGTGCGCAAGCAGCGCGTCCATCTCGCTGCGGGAAAGGAATCGCTGTCGAGGCTCCCCGGCCGCTGGGCGCTCGCGGGGGAGCAGCTTGTCAGCTGGACTGGCGGCGATCATGTTGTGGCGTGCTGCGTAGCCGAAAACTCCTCTTACTGCCATCCAGCGCGCACGGATTGTCCATGTCGATGCTTTGAGCGTCCGCTGCTTGCGATGCCACGCCACGAGGTCGTCGGTCGTTATCGATCGGATGCGACGATGACCGTAGTCGGGGATGAGATGCAGCGTCACGCCGAGTTTGTAGGCCTCAAGCGTGCGCGGCCGCAGCTCGCCGATCTCGACAAGGCCTTCGATATACCCCAGCCACGCGAGAGCTACCTCCTTGACCGTCTCCCTGCCACCTGTTTCAGGGACTCCACCGGAGCGAACCTCCACCGCCCAGGCCTCGCGCTCGCGGCGAGCCTCCATGAGGCCGACCTCGCCGATCGTCTTCCACTTCGCTTTGCGCGAGCCTGGAAGGGCCGCGCACACCATGTAAGTCTTGCCCGCTCGGTACAGACCCCGCTCTATGCGTATCGGTTTCTCCTTGCGTGCCATCAGCATCCCCGCCACGCGTCGAGGGCGCTCACCCGGAAAGCCCCGATAGCGCTGTGTCCAGCTCCTGGCGGTGGTAGATCTTTCTCTTGCCGCCGTGCGCCGGGAACGTCCCGTCGGCGCTCAACTTGCGAAACGTGCCTGCGGGCACTCTCGTGTACTCGACCGCTTCCTCGAACGTCATCCACGGTGAGCCCTCAGGCAGGACCGCTCCGGCGAGATGGTCGGCCAGCAGTCCGGCAAGCTGCTCAGCGAGTCGATGCGCCAGGGCATCGAGCAGGGCGTCCGGGATTTCGACAGGTCGTGAGCCATCGTGGTCGATCAGAGCAGAGCTTGGCCGTGATCTCAAGGCCCTGACAGCAGGCACGCTGGCTGGACTCGATGGCGTTGTCGATGTGGTGTTCCGTTGAGTTTCAGTCAATTCGTGGGCGTCGGCTGAAAGACCCTCGCATGAGAGAAAACGTCTCCAAACACGCCTCTGGGGTACAGCGACCGTCCCAGAAACTCGAGGCGATGACCGGCTACAACGCCGTCCGAGGCTCCGCGAACGCCGTTGAACACAGCCAGTGAAAGTACAACAGGGGTTGTCACCGCACACGAAGATGCCGATTTGCAGCGATTTTAGTCGCGAAAGGCCCTCCGGTTAATACGGAGGCCAGAATGGAGGGCAGATCGGAGAGCAGATTCGAGGACGGATTCGAGACCTTGCTGCGGCTGCGGACTCGCTTCGATGGCAAGACGAAGATGTGCGGCTGTGCACGCCTGCTGTGCCAAGTTCACCACCGCGAGGGTGACGGCGTAGAGCACGTTACCCGAGGACGATGCGCGGGCTTACCAAACGGGACGTTGGGGACATTCGGCCCGTCTAGTTCTGGGCGTGTCTGTCGTCTGTCAGCGATTTGTCAGTGCTATCGCGCGTCGTCCGTCCATAGCTGTTCGGCGTAGACCACGAGTGTTCCGGCCGTGACGTTGAGCGCATCGGCGAGCGCGACCATCTCGTCGTAGTGGGGATCGACTTCCCCGGCTTCGATTCGGCTGATACGCCGCGAGGACATTTTGCGTTCTCTCGGCAGTTGGCTGGCGCTGGAGACGTCGTCCACGCTCATGCCGCGCTGCTCGCGCAACTCGCGGACCGCTTGGCCGAACGCTGCCAGCTCCTGCGCGTCGCTCTCGGTGCTCATGTCATGGACTCCTTTCGCTTTAGGGTGGTCATGTGCCAACCGTCCGCAGCGCGGCTGTGCGAGCATCGGGCGCGAGGCGGTAGCCGACACCCCACGCCGAGCACACCCAACCGTCGGCGCCGGCACTGGCGAGCTTGCGTCGTAGGCGACTGGCGTGCGAGTCCACGGTGCGCGTCGAGCCCGTAGCGCGGTAGCCCCAGACCTCGTGCAAGAGGTCGCGCTTGTCATGGACGCGCATCGGGTCACGCGCAAGATGAGCAAGCAGCGTGAACTCTTGGCGGCGAAGCTCGACCGGGACTCCCTCGAAGGTGACCGTGCGTGCCGCCACGTTGATCTGCAGCGGCCCGCACGCGATCACGGCAGGGCCGTCGGTCAGGCTGTGGCGGCGCAGTAGCGCTCGCACGCGCGCAAGCAACTCGGCATAGCCAAGAGGGGCCCTGGTCACGTCATCCGCGCCTGCCTCGAACGCGCGCAGCAAGCTCGTCGTCGTCTCGCGGCTCGTGCCCATCCACAACACACGGACACCGGACACACCCGGCGCAAGCTCCCCGGCGCGAAGTGCCCGCAACACGTCAAGGCCACGGTGCGGTGAGCGGCCGAAGATGACCAAATCGACCTCGCCCGAGTTGAAGCGAGCCCGGAGTGTCCCCGCGTGGCTCGCCCGGTGGACTTGGTAGCCGTCAAGCTCAAGCTCACCGGCTATCCCGGCGTTCGCGCGCTGCTCACCGTAGACGAGCAACACCCCCGGACAACGGCCCGGAGACTCAAGCGCGTGCAGGTGCTGCTCGTGATCGTCGGCCAACGGTTTCCTTCCCGCACCGAGGAAGGACGCACCCGCAAAGCACGGACGACCGACGATCCGTAGCGAGCGACTACGGTTCTCCGTGGCATCGAAGGTGCGTCCTTCGGTGCTACGGCCGGGCGGGTGTTAGCGCACTCGTCCGGCCACTCGGTTTCTTGACTGCGCGCCAGAGCAGAGCAGAACTCGCACGCGATCTCAAGAGGAGTGCCACCGCTGCTCCCAAAGACGTGTGCTTCGTCCCCGCTTCGTCCCTACCGGTGCTCCATCGCTACGGCGCGACTCAAAACATGCCCAATTAGCAGGCATTTCCTCGAATGGAGCCAACCGGGATCGAACCGGTGACCTCCTGCTTGCAAAGCAGGCGCTCTCCCAGCTGAGCTATGGCCCCGTGGCGGTCAGTCTACCGGCGCAGCCTCGTGCACCCGATGGATCCCGCGCGGTTAGCTTCAGGCAGCGCCGCGAAGTCGGGCGCGGTAGGGGGTCTCCCATTCGAAGCTGCTGGTTGGATCGCCGATGTCTGGGACGCCGTCATCGGCACTCCAGTCATATGCGTGGCGCTCGCCCTCGTCCTTGGCGCGCCTTGCGTTGATGTAGAGGTCCATGTCTATCTCGACGGTCTCCTGGCTGAGAGTGGTGCGACGGGCATCGAGGGCGAACTTGCCCTTCCGGTTCGCCGGCGCATCGTGCGACTCGAATGGCTCGCCGTCGAACGGATTTGGGGCCGGGCGAGCTTCAACGTGCTCTGTGCCCATCCCGAACGCCTCACGCTCCATGTGCGCGACCACGCTCGGGTCGGCGCCTCTCCTGCGCTTCAGGTCGAGATGCTGGCGGATCGCTTCGTCGAACGAGCCCACGATCGTGACGATACACCGAGCACCGAACGGAACCTTGCGACTGCCGCAGCACTGATCCGAGGAGGCTTCCCGGCTCAGGCGGGGAGCCGACTTCGCAGACTTTGCGTTGCGCCACTAGACTTGTTTGTCCTCGGGGCTATAGCTCAGTTGGGAGAGCGCCTGGATCGCACCCAGGAGGTCGTCGGTTCAAGTCCGACTAGCTCCATTCCCCGGAGATGCCTGCAAATCCGCTGGTTTTGGCCTCGCATGGCTTGGGCGGTAATCGCTGTTGATCGGCGGTGATTTGAGGCACTAGCTAGAGTGCCTGAGATTGGCGGGATTGGCAACTGATCGCCGTGGATTGCCGGCGATCGGGCTCGCTGTGACGCTTGTACTGGTCCGCGGGTTCGAGCGTTGAGCGCCGCAGCCATACGCGTGACACCGCGCGTGGGCGCCGAGGGGCGGGTGCTCAGACGGTCTTGCCTTCCGCGACTGGGGTGAGCGCCTTGTACGCGGTTTTGCACACAGAGTTTGCGGTTTCGAGTTCTTCCGCTTCAGCTGTCCCGATCTGGCCTTTGCCATGGTGGGTTTCCAGTTCGCTCTCGACCGTTTCGATCGCGGCCTCGGCCTCGGCTACGTCCGACCAGTCCTTCTCGGGCAGGTTGCCGGCCAATAGCTTGCGTTCTTCCTGTCCGACGCGGCTGACGAACGTGTGCTCGCGAAGGCTGGCCAAGTCGTATTCGCGCAATGTGATCATCTGCTGCAGGCGGTCGGCGTCGGTGCGGTATTCGGAGATGAGTAGGCGCACGACCGCCTCAGCGGCGATGCGCTCCCGTGTTTCTTCCTGCTCGATCTGCTTGTTCTGAACCGATTTGTCGGTCAAGTAGGTGATTCCCCCGCCGATCAGCGACCCCGCAAGCGCTGCGACCGCTGCGATGATCGCCACCGTCACGCCTTCGCGTAGACTGCGCTTTGGCTCCTCAGTAGCGGCAGCCATGGATCACGGCGCGCCTGGCGGCGCGTATCTCCGCTTCGAGGCGTCTCCGCGCTGAGCCCGAGCGCTGGCGGGCGACCTCCCTCTCGAGCTTCCGATAGCTGCGCGAGGCGGTAGCGCAAGCGCGGGCCACGTACGCGGGCACCGCTGATTCTATCGACGGCGCGGTGCACTCCTTGATCGGTTCTCCGTGGGTACCCGTCGTGGTTTCGCAGCTTTCCTGTGCCTGCTCGGGTTCCTCCAGCGTGAACGCATATGCGGCACTCGCGCATCGAGCCACAGAAGAGGCCTGCTGGACCCGTAGGTAGTAGTGGACCGAGGTTTCGTGTTCCGGGTAGTACACGATGAAGGGCTCGATTTCGCTTGTGGTCGAGACGATTTCGCCGAGCGCCAGCCCGTGCCCGTCGAGCAGGGTCATGCGTACCGGGCAGGACTGCGTCCTGCCCCACAACCTGACGCTCACTCGTTCGCCCTCGTCGGCTTCCAACTCGTACCAGGTCTGCTGCCCGGGCGCGACCTGCTCGCGGTAGCTGACTCCGCTGTCGAGCGCCGTCGCCGCGTCTCTGCTTGCTCCCCCGGCCGGACCGGTCGGGTTGCTGGCGCGTGCCGCCGGCGCGATCACGGCGATCAGAAGCAGACCGGGCAGGATGCCCGCCGCACGCCTACTCAGCGCGCGGGGGACGGCTCGCCTCGACCGACCCGTCCGCTGGGCGACAGCTCCAAACACGAACACAATACAGCATACCAGAACAATCCTTGCTATGCAGCGCGCTCATCGGGGCTGCTGCGTCGATCGGCGTAGCGTCCGACTTCGTACTCCGCCTCACAACTTTCCAGTACGAGATCGTAGCTTCTAGACGGTGTTCCAGGGCGCTTCGGCGCGCAACCGCCCGATAACGCAACCGCCCGATAACGCAACCGCCCGATAACGGTACTACCGTCGCTGTGCCTGCCGGGGTCTTCACCCAGCCTAGAGCGGCGATGAGAACGGAACACGAGTGCCGTCGGCTGCGTGGCTACGGATGGCCGGTCCGTCGTCGAGTGCGTTCGTACGCTTGCTGCGCAATGCTCATCGCGAACGACCTAGCTCGACAGTCAGACCCTTCGGGCTATTTCGTAATAGTCGCGACATCGATCACGAAGCGGTAGCGCACATCTGAGCGCTCGACACGGTCATAGGCCGAGCCGACTTCGCCGGCCGCGATCAGCTCGATCTCGGGAACGACGCCGTGCGCGGCGCAGAAGTCGAGCATCTCCTGCGTCTCGGGCAGTCCGCCGATCGGCGATCCAGCCATGCTGCGTCGTCCGCTGATCAGCGAGAAGGCGCGGAAGCTGTCGGGCTGCGACGGCGCGCCGACGCTGACGAGCGTGCCGTCGACGCGCAGCAGCGACAGGTAGCGGTCGAGGTCGAGGTTCGCGGAGACGGTGTTGAGGATTAGGTCGAAGCTGTTCTTGAGCTGCTTGAACGTGGCGCGCTCGGATGTCGCGTAGTAGTGCTTGGCGCCAAAGCGAAGCCCGTCTTCCTGCTTGCTGAGTGTCTGGCTCAGCACGGTCACCTCGGCGCCCATCGCCGCGGCGATCTTCACGGCGACGTGGCCGAGCCCGCCCATGCCGACGATCGCGACTTTCATGCCCTCGCCGGCGTGCCAGCGCTTCAGCGGCGAGTACGTCGTGATGCCGGCACACAGCAGCGGCGCCGCGTCCTTGAGCTCGAGGTCATCGGGAATCTTGACGACGAAGCCGTCCTTGACGACCACCTGCTGGCTGTAGCCGCCGAACGTCGGTTCGCCGTCGTACTCGCGACCGTTGTACGTCGGCACGGCGCCCTTCGTGCAGAACTGCTCCTCACCCGCCTGGCAGTACTCGCACTCGCCGCAGGAGTCGACCAAGCAGCCGACGCCCACGCGGTCGCCGATGGAAGTCCCGCTCACGGCGCTGCCCACCGCCGCGACGACGCCTGCGATCTCGTGACCGGGGACCATCGGGAAGATCGACCCACCCCACTCGTCCTTGACTTGGTGGATGTCGCTGTGGCAGATACCGCAGAACTTGATGTCGATCAGCACGTCATGCTCGCCGAGGTCTCGCCGCTCGATCGTGGTGGTGTGCAACGGGGCGCCCGCCGAGGGGGCGCTGAGTGCGGCGGTGCTGGACATCAGGAGGCGAGCTCCGACTCGATCGCTGCCGTCAGCTGCTGCGATTCAGGCTCGACTGGCGGACGAAAGCGCGCGACCGGCCGTCCGTCTGCAGAGACGAGGAACTTCTCGAAGTTCCACTGCACATCCCCTGCCTCGCCGGCTTCGTCGGTCGTAGCGGCCAGCGTGCTGTAAAGCGGATGGCGCTCAGCGCCGTTCACCTCCAGCTTCTCGGTCATCGGGAAGCTGATGCCGTAGGTGGTCGAACAGAACGTCTGGATCTCCTCGGCGCTCCCGGGCTCCTGTTCGCCGAACTGGTTGCAAGGCACGCCCAGCACCGTGAAGCCGCGCTCGCCGTAGCGCTCCTGCAGGCGCTCCAGCCCCGTGTACTGCGGGGTCAGCCCGCAGCGCGAGGCGACGTTGACGACCAACACCGTGCGCCCCTGCAGTGCACTCTCGTCCAACGGCGTGCCGTCCAGCGCGCTTAGGTTCTCGAAGATCGCCATCGCGCTCATCCTAGGCGAACGCCGGTGCGGGCTGCGCTTGACTCCTGCCTGGCGCAGCAGATCGAGCAGCGCCTCCGGCGATCGCAGACTGGACGCGCCCTTGTCCGCCAGTTCGGATGGGAGTTAGCGAAGTTCGTCTCGAAGACGCGTTCGCGGCATCTCCGTGACCCTTCCCAGCGACAAGAGCCCGTTGCGTACCGAGGCAAAGCGGTTCGTCGGCCGAGTCGGCGGGCATGCGGTTCTTTGTGGCGTGCTCGCTAGTCGATCCAGTAACGGCACATGGGTCTGCCCTCGTCGGTCACATCGATCGAGTCCAAGACGCCGCCGCATCGCTCGATGACGCTCGCCGAGCCGATGTTCTCCTCGTAGCAGGTCACGAGCGCGCGGTTGACCCCGAGTGATCGCGCGATTATCAGCCCCTGTCTGAGGATCTCGGTCGCATAGCCGTTGCGGCAGAAGCGTGGCCGAACCCCGAAGCCGAGATGACCACCCTCGCGCGCGAGCGACTCGTTCAACGTGTGCCGCACAGACAGGCGGCCCACGACCTCGCCGGCGACCTCCGCGGCGAGCATCGAAGCCGGCACACGGTTGGCCGCCAGATCGAGACCTAGTCGCCCACGCTCGAGGAAGTCGAGGTAGGCCCGCCAGTCCATCCCGTCCTCATAGTCGAGGGCAAACGTAAAGCCATCGGCGCTCATCTCGCGCTGGGCTTCGAGAATCGCCGTCTCGTCATCGTGGGTGAACGGCCTCAGCCGAAGCAGCATGCCAGCACGATAGACAGGTGGCGCTCACGTTTGACGGCTGTGCTCCGCGTCGCGCTTGGCGTTGCCCGTCGTCTCAAACCGTCCTGAGTGCCTCGGCAGGCGCGAGCCGCGCGGCGCGTATCGCCGGTAGTAGGCCGGCAAGGACACCGGTCAGGATCGCGGCGGCCAATCCGCCCGCCCAGGCAGAGGCGGGGATCACGATCGCCCAGCCCTTGGTGGTTGCGTAGAGCGCTGTGGCCAGCGCACCAAGGCCGACTCCTATGGCACCGCCGCAGAGCGCCAGCAGGATCGCTTCGGAAAGGAACTGCGTCCGGATCTGTCCCCTGCTCGCTCCGAGCGCTCGGCGCAGGCCGATCTCCGAGCGGCGTTCCAGCACGGAGATGACCATGATGTTCGCGACGCCGACCGCGCCGACGAGCAGCGCGACCGCGCCGAGCCCGAGAAACAAGCCGTTGAGTGCGCTCTTGGCATCGGCGCGCGCGACGAGCGTGGCGGAGGGCTGGCTGACGTCCACTTCATTAGGCGCTTCCGGGTTGGCGGTCTGCGCGAGCACCGACTGCACCGCGGCGACCTGTTCGTTCTGGGCGCGCACGTAGATGGTGTCGGGATGCCCGTTGGAGGCGAGGTACTTCTCTGCCGCGGGGAAGCCGACCAGAACGGAGCTTTCGATTTCAGGCGTGAGTTCAGCCGGACTGAGAATGCCGGCCAGATAGAACCACTGACCGTCAACCCAGATCCTCTCGCCGGCGTACAGCCGGTCGATTCCAAGGCGCTGCGCGGCCGTGCAACCAAGCACGGCGACCGGCTCGGCGGCGGTGGCAGCGTTTAGATAGCTCCCCTGGATGACATGCACGCCGAGTGATCTGAGGAGGGTGAGGCTTGCCGCCTGGACGCTCAGCGCGCCCGTGTCGATTGCGGGAATCAATGGGCTCCGGTACACCGTTGCGCCGATCTTGGCGGTCTCGGCCACGTTCGTGACGGGAGCTACGCGGGCGATCATCGCCGACGCTGCGAGTGGCAGCTCCGCGGTCTTGCCGGTGAGCCCCTGGCCATTGGTGACCGTCAACAGGTTGGTTCCCAGGCGATCGATCTGTTTGAGCAGCCCGGCTTGGCTCGAGGAGGACAGCCCGAGCACGGCGACGATCGCCGCGACGCCGATCGCAATCCCCAGCGCGGAGAGGCTGGCCCGCAGCCGACGGGTGCGCAGGCCAACGCTCGCGACCCGTGCGAGGTCGACTCCGCGCAGCCTGTGTGGAGTGAGGGCGGTCGCTCCGCTCACAGCTGCTGCCCGCCTCCAGTGTTGACGAGGGCGAATGCCGCCGGCTGGAGGTGCTCGATGCTGGCCTTGACGATGTAGCCGCCCTGCTCGTCGTTGGCGATGAAGACAGGTGCGACTGCCACTCCGCAGGAATCGGTCCTCACCTTCACGCTGCCCGCGCGCGATCGGCGGGGACCGGCCGCGAAGTGTCCGCTGGGGCCGCGGGCCGGCGCCGTGAAGGTGACCTGCGCGCCGGGCACCGGATCTTTCTCGGCATCGGTGACGCTCACCGCAAGCCGAAGTGGAAAGCGCGCTCCGACCGGGGTCGACTCGGTGGCGCCGACACCGGCAGCGATCCTGGCAGGTCTGCTTGCGAGGCCGGCGGGCGCCGAGCCGCAGGTGCCGGAGCCGCTCGGCGGTCCCGTTTCGCTCTCGGCGAGGGGTACTCCCCACGCAAGTATCGCAACGGCCACACCCACGCTGGCGCTCGCCGCCAAGGAGCTTCGCGCCCGCGCCGCCGATGATGGCATCCGACTAGTCAACGTTCGACCTCCCGGTATCGGCGACTATGCGACCGTCGAGCATCTGCACCTGGCGTGGCAGTCTTGCCGCGAGCTCACGGTCGTGGGTGATCACCACGATCGTGGCTCCCTGTGCGTTGAGGTCCTCGAGCAGCTCGACGATCGCGGTGCCCGCGGCGCTGTCGAGATTGCCTGTCGGCTCATCCGCGAGCACAATCGCAGGGCGGCCCACGAGTGCCCTGGCAATCGCTACTCGCTGGCGCTCGCCGCCGGAGAGCTTGCTCGGCCGAAAGTCGAGACGACCGGCCAGGCCGACCTGCGCCAGGGCCTGCGCCGCTCGCTCGCGTCGCTCGCTCGCGCCTGACCCCGCATAGAGCAGCCCGTCTGCCACGTTCTCGAGCGCCGTCGAATGCTCTGCCAGGAAGAACTGCTGAAAGACGAAGCCGATGCTACGGGCTCGCAGGCCTGCCAGTTCGCGGTCCGACAGCTTCGCCACGTCCAGGCCGGTTATCGATACAACGCCTGTGCTCGGGCGCTCCAGCGTGCCGATCACGTGCAGCAGCGTCGTCTTGCCCGACCCTGATGGACCCACGATCGCCACCAACTCACCCTCACTGACGAGGAAGTTCACATCTCGCAGCGCGAACACCGGCGGATCTGAGCCATAGGCCTTACCAACCTCCCGCAGCTCGAGCACGCTCCTGGCCCTCATGGCGAGGGCACCACCACGCGCTGGCCGGCTTGCACCCTCCTGCCGCTGACCTGCACGAGACCTTCCGCGTCGTCGAAGAGCCCGACCGTTACCGCCTCGAGGTGATGCACCGCTCCCTGCGCCACCTCCAGCGCATAGCCCCCGCCCGCCAACGCGAGCAAAGCGTCAACAGGCACGCACAGCGCGTCGGGGACGCGTGCCGTCGTGATCGAAACCTCCACCGGCGACTCGTCCAGATGGCCTATTGCCCGCGGTTCGCTCGGTGTCACGTCCACTTCAACCGTCGGTCCGCCTTCTTCACCGCCTTCAGGACCACCGCCACCGCCACCATTGCCTTCTTTGCTCGCGGGCGCTTTCGCGACCGTTCCCACCGCGTTGATCACGCCAGGCGTCGTCTGCTGGTTGGGCAACGTGATCGAGACTCGGTCGCCCACCGTAACGCTCGACTGCTCCGCTGCACTCAGCGCGATCGTCACCTGCGGATGCGTGGAGGTGACCCGGAGGACCGGTCCCGGTGTCACGCTGGCGCCCACTTCTGGTGTCACGCTCGTGACCCGTACCGGGCCCTGCTCGAAGACCACCGACCCCAGCGAGAGCTCGCCTGTCACCTCCATGCCGTTGGCGGACTGAAATGCGCGGACCGCCGCCTGTGTCGCTGCGCTGAACGTCTCGCCGCTGCCCCCGCTGCCATAGCCGAGCGCGTCCAGGTTCGCGTTCAGCACCTCCACGTCGCTGCCCGGTGACATTCCCGCCACAAAGGCCCGCGAGGGCACTACCGAGCCATACAGCAGCACCGTCGGTTGGCCGCCGAGCGCGAACAGGCTCTGCCCACGCGCGATTACCTGGCCAACTATCGGCAGCATCGTAAAGGTCGCGCCCTGGCCATAATCTGTGACCTCAGAGCGAGCCGCTTGGGCGCCGGCCTCAGCGCTCCTCAGCGCCGTCTGTGCCAAGGCCAGCGCGGCGTGATCGCTCTGCACCTTCATAGCCGCGCTGCTGAAGCTCTGCGCGTCGCTTGCGAGTGCCCGCACGTCGCTTACACACACGCCCGTCCCGTCGCTGCCAGGTGAGCCGCTGGAAGCGACTTCGCCGCTCGGCGAGGAGGAGCCGGGCGCCATTTCCGCCGCGTTGTCTCCTGCGCAGTCGACTGTCTCCTTCTCCCGCGCCGCGGTCGCCGCCGCCTGAGCGTCTGCCAGCATCGCGCTGTCCGCCGAGAGCGACGCTGTTGCTCCCCGCAACATGCGTTCGCTGTTTGCCGCCGCCTGTTCAGCCTGCCGAAGTGCAGAGGGTGGCGTGCCCGTCGGTATGCGAACGTTCGCTGCCCCCGCATAGCCGAGGGTCGCACTCACCTGTGTCTGGGAGGACAGTGACTGTCGGTTCACCGTCGCGAGCGAGGTGTGGCCCGCGTTGTCGGCGACATCGCTCGGTTTGGCGACACCGACGAACGGGTCACTCGCGGTCACCCCGACGGCAACTGCGGTCAGGAGGAGCCCCAAGCCTGCCAACCAGACTCGGCGCGGGTGCTTCGCGTTCACTAATGATTACCGTGCAGACCGCCCGGGATCAGCGATTGGCAGGCTTCCTCTGCCGCGCGTACCTGGGATGAATGCAGGTTGATGCCGGCGACTCTCGGCAGGTGCACGCCCCCGCCTGAGAACGTCGGATCCGGGAAGTTCGGGATCCCGTGCGAACGAATGCACGCCGCGGCCTTGAGGTACTGCGACTGTTCCTTGGGGCTGATCGGGTGGTTGCCTTCGCCACCTGGGCCACCGCCCGGAAGCAGCTTGCTGCAGGCCTGCTGCGCCGACTTGAAATGGGGATTGTCAGATATGGACGGATTGATCCCAACTGCCACGCGCACTTCGCTGCCGTGAGTCGAGACCTTCGGATCGGGAAAGTTCGGCACTCCGTGCGCGCGCACGCACGCCGCGTACGCCACCGCCTGGCTGCCCGGTGAGGCCGAGCTGCCCTGAGAGCCGCCCGAACCGGTCGAGCTGCTCGAGGAAGTGCTCGACCCCAGGTGCGCAACGGTGGGGGTTTTGGTGCCGCCGCCACATCCGGCGGCCAGCAGCGCGAGCGCCACGAGCCCTGCAAGCAGCTTGATCGCCTTCATCTCTTCGTCTCCTCGTGCTGGCTGAATGTGCATGCGAGGTCGGTTCTACGCGATGGCCGGTTACACCACGGTGAGCGACCCTGTAACCGCGCTGTAACCGCAGATACGCCACGCTTAGCGATCCAATGCGAGTGCTGCTGGTCGAGGATCACGTCGAGCTGGCCGACACGGTCGCCACCGGTCTGCGTCGCGAGGGCATCGCCGTCGACGTCGCGCTCGACGGGCACGAGGCGCTCGCGCGCCTTGCGCTTACCGACTACGACGTGCTGGTGCTCGACCGGGACATCCCCGGCGTACACGGTGATCAGATCTGCCGCTCGCTCGTGGCCGAGGGCCACGAGGGGCGCATACTGATGCTGACCGCCGCCGGCTCGATCGAAGACAGGGTGGGCGGCCTTGGCCTCGGCGCCGACGACTACCTCCCCAAGCCGTTCGCGTTCGCCGAGCTCGTCGCCCGCGTGCGCGCGCTTGCGCGACGTTCGGGCACCCAGCAGCCGCCCGTGCTCGTGCACGGGGACCTGCGCGTGGATCCAGCCAATCGCCTCGCCAGCCGCAACGGGCAACGCCTATCGCTCAGCCCCAAGGAGCTCGCCGTACTCGAGTACCTGCTCGGTGCCGCCGGCCGCATCGTCTCCGCCGAGGAGCTGCTCGAGCACGTATGGGACGAGAACGCCGACCCGTTCACCACCACGGTCAAGGTCACCATCAAGCGGCTGCGCGGGAAGCTCGGCGAGCCGCCGCTGATCGAGACCGTGCCTCGCGGCGGCTACCGGATATGAGGGTCCCTTGAGCGTGGGCGAGGAGTCTGGGGAGCCGGCCGACGCTCCTCGATCCAGGCTTCGGCTGCGCCTGCCGCGCTACACCATCCGTCTGCGCCTGGCCGTTCTCTATGGCGGCGTCTTTCTGATCCTGGGCGTCGTTCTGCTCGGCATCGCCTACACCGGCGGATCCGCCTCCTTCTCGCAGCAGTCGGTCGCCCACGCCGTCGCCGGGCTGGTGGTGAAACGCAGTTACTCGCCTGTACCCACGAATCGAGCGGGCGTCCCAGAAGCCCCCGCAACGCTCTCGGTCACCCCGCAGTCGCGCGCTCGCGAACATCAGCTTGGGGAACTCGCGGTCAACGTGCACGGCAACGATCAGCGCCGGCTGCTCGCCTGGTCGGGTATAGCCCTGGCATTCATGGCGCTCGCCTCGATGGTGCTTGGGTGGCTGCTTGCCGGGCGCTCGCTGCGTCCCCTGCAGACGATCACCGCCACGGCGCGCAGGATCTCAGCCTCCAACCTGCACGAGCGCCTCGCGCTCGACGGGCCAAACGACGAGCTGCGCGAGCTCGGCGACACCTTCGATGAGCTGCTCGGACGGCTGGATGCTTCCTTCAGCGCTCAGCGCCAGTTCGTCGCCAACGCATCGCACGAGCTGCGCACGCCGCTGACATTGGAGCGCGCGATCCTGGAGGTCACTCTCGCGGACCCAGATGCCAGTGCTGCCTCTCTGCGTGCCGCCTGCGAGCGAGTGCTGGCCATCGGCGAGCAGCAGGAGCACACGATCGACGCGCTCTTGACCCTCGCACGCAGCGAGCGAGGTGTCGAGCGCCGCGAAGGGCTGCTGCTCGATACGCTCGCCAGCAAGATCCTCGACGAGCGCCGCAAGGATATCGCCCGCCGCGGCCTGCGCCTTGACAGCGAGCTTCAGCCCGCCCCCATCAGCGGTGACAGGCGGCTGGTCGAGCGCCTGATCGCCAACCTCCTCGACAATGCAATCCAACACAACAGCCACGAAGGCTGGCTGACCGTGGCGACTTCGCTTGAAGCGGGGGAAGCGCTTCTCACAGTCGCCAACAGCGGGCCCGTCATCGCCTCTGAGGAGCTCAGTTCGCTCGTGCGCCCCTTCCAGCGCCTCGGAGCCGAGCGCACAAGCCATGACGGAGGTCATGGTCTTGGCCTTTCGATCGTCGACGCGATCGCAACCGCACATGGGGCCAGTCTCGCCGTCCATGCGCAGCCCGCAGGCGGGCTTCGCATCGAGGTCCGTTTCAGGGCGCAGAAGGTCCCGCAGACGACTGCGTCCGCATAGGCTCACGAGCGCCGCTGAAAAAGCGAATCTTCACCAGGAGTTGGGCATCGAGGTGAAGCCGGATTTGTCGGGAACGAGGGGTTGCCCGTACCGCTGAGGAAAACGCTCGCGAAGGATAGATCCCAAGGAGAAACATGCCTTGCGGGGCAAGGCGGCGCGATCTGTCCGCAGTGATGACGACAGGGGTTGGCGATGGGGCCCGCGGGTATAGTCGGCCCTGCATGCTGAGCGTCAGGCGGCACAGTGGGCTTGCAATCTCGGTGCTGGCGCTGCTGCTGGCGCTGGTCGGCACGGCCGACACAGCTACCGGAGATTCGCTGCAGGACTGTGCGCAGATACCGATCGTCGGCGGGATCCCGCCGTGGGGTTTCCACACCGGGCCACCGATCACCGGTGCGACTGGGAGCTTCGCGCGCGGCCACGGCGACATCGACCTGGGCGCCAACACCATCTCCGGCATCCTTTGCCAGGTCGACCGCTATCGAGGCCAGCCCGACCGTCTGATCATCATGACCGTCGAACACCACCTCGTCTACCACTCGCATCATGCGGTGATGTGGGGAGTGCCCGGGAACCTCATGAAGATCATCGTTCGCGTGCGAAGCAGTACCGATCCCAGATGCGAAGTTGGGAGCATCGGACGCGTGACCCTGTTTGCGAGCTACAACGGCGTACGCAGCGACAGCGTCCGATTTCGCTTCCATGCCGCATGCAGCGACCACGACCATCTCTACCACGGACCCGAGGTCGACAATCAGGTCCCGCCACTCTAGGCAGGGAGCCCTCGTCAGCGCCGTCCGCCCGTTGGAAGCCGCATGGACGGCGCATCGAGCTTGAAAGACTTTCCAAAGCGCGATCTACTCCGGCCATGGCTCCTGGCCAAGGAGCGATCTGGAGAGCAGGCTGAGCGCGAAGCCTTCTCTCGCTCGGTTCAGCACCTCCTCGAACTCGCTGTCGGTGAGGCTCATGTTGCTGGGGCCGAGGTGGCTGCAGATCACGCCGTCCCACGCGGCCCAAAGGAACCGCGCGGCGCTCTCGGCGTCGACGGGGCGTCCTGTGCCTTCGTCGATCATCTTCTGGATCTCGCCAGCCATGCGTTTGGTCTCCTCCGCGATCCGCTGCGAAACCCTGGCGCTTGCCGCCGGTGTGAGCTCCGCACCCGGGCGGTCCGGCGGTGGGAAGCGAAACAACTGGAAGTAGCCCGAGTGCTCGCGCGCGAAGCGCAGGTAGCCCTCGGCTAGGCCGAGAAGCCGCTCGGCGGGCAGCTTGCCAGCGTCGAAGCCCTCGTCGCAATACTGCTTGTCCAGCTCCAGTGCCCGCTCGATCAGGGCGCCGTACACGCCCTCCTTGCTCGCGAAGTGGGCATAGATCGAGCCGACTGCGACGTCGGCCTCATCGGCCAGGTCCTCCATCGTCGTCGTCGCATAGCCGCGGCTGATGAACAGTCGCTCAGCGGCATCCCTGATCGCGGCCGCGGTCCGTGCCTTGCGCCGCTCTGAGCGCGAGCCTTCGCGGGCATTTGCTCCGCTCGATTGCGAGCCGACAGTAGTCATTTGCAATAGGCCTGCATTAGTGTAATCTAACTCTAGTTATGTAGGATCACTTCAGAAAGGGTGGGCAAGTGGCGACATCTCCGACGGGAAGGCTAGGGCTTCTCCGATGACCGACAACCTGAGCATTGCTCCCGACACCAAGGCGGTGCTGCTGGCCGACGCCGTAATGTTCCTCTGCGCGCTGCTGCTCGGGGTATGGAAGTACAGCCAGATCGCAAGCTCCGAGGACCACACCTCACACATCTACACCGACGTCGCCCACCGCACCGCGCTGTTTTACAGCTTCGCGCTACTCCTGATCGCGACATTCGTGGAGTTGAGCGGGTTCAGTTCGCTCGTGAACCTGATGGCTGCCGGCGCGATGACCTTCTATTTCTTTGCGTCTGTCGCAATCTATGCAAGTCATGGCTTCCGCAAGGACACAGACAACCAGTTCCGCGATGCCGTCCGCGGGACCCATGCCTACATGGCCACCTTGATCCTCGGGGAGATCGGTGGGTGGTTGCTCCTCTTGGCCGGTTTCCTCGAGAAGCAGATCTTCTGAGCTCAAGCCGGCCGGCTGGGCCGCAGCGCTCATGGCGCAAGCCGCGTCGTGCGCCACTCCCGGCCGTCGCGCTCGTACAGCAGCCGGTCGTGCATGCGGTCGGGCGACTGCGCCCAGAACTCGACCGCATCCGGAACCACGCGAATCGCACCCCAGTCCGGTGGGCACTCGGGTGGACTCTCCATCGCCTTCATCAGGTGGGCATGGCGGTCGCGCAGCGGGGCGATCGTCTCGATCGTCTCGCCCTGGCGAGAGACGAGCGTCTGTATCTGGTGGGAGCGCTCGCGCTTCGCGAAAAGCTCGACCGCAAGCTCTCGCTCAGCGACGATCGCCCGGCCGGTGAGGTGGACCTGGCGCCCGACCGACGGCCAGTGGAACAGCAGAGCGACACTCGGATTGGCTTCGATCTCGCGCGCCTTGCGCGTCCAAAGTGCCGAGGTGAACACGAGCGCGTCGGTGTCCAGGTGCTTGAGCAGCACCGTCCGCGCCGAGGGTCGCCGATCCCGCCCGACGGTCACGAAGGCAACCGCGCCGGGCTCGGAGACGCCTGCGGCGCGCGCTTCCGCAAGCCAGCGCTCGAGAAGCGCGAACGGATCCTGCTCGTTCGTCTCGCCTGCCACTACGGATGCAGACTAGTCGAGCCGGTGACTTTCCATGCGGGATAGGCGCTAGCTTTAGCGTGGTGGACGATCATCCCTTCCGAGCGGCATGGCGCACGCGCGACCTCGACGCGTGGATCGACGCGCTCTCGGCAGAGGTCGTGCTGCATTCGCCTGTAGTGCGAACGCCGTTCCGGGGACGATCGGCTGCGAGGGAGCTGTACGGCGTCCTGTTTGAGACGCTGGGCGAGATGGAGATCACCAGCGAGTTCGCCACCGCCGACGCTCACGCATTCTTCTGGCGGGCGGATGTTGCGGGCCGGTTCATCGATGGTGCTGACCTGTTGCGCTACGACGAGCAGGCCAAGATCACCGAGATCAGAGTCTTGATCCGCCCGCTCGTGAACATCGCGGTGTTCGCTGCAGCGGTCGGCCCACCACTGGCGGGCAGACGGAGCCCGACGCGCGGTGCGCTCGTTCGTCTGCTGACGCTGCCGCTCAAGGGAATCCTCACGACTGCAGACGTTGTCTCATCACGCCTCATAAGGCTCGACTGACGTTTGAGGCAGAGCAGCTCGCACGGCGGCGACCGCGCTCGTCCCGGCGATGTGCAACGGCTCGACGGTGCGCATCGAGCGACAGAAGATGAATGCACCCTCCAGCAAGCAGAGCATCGTGATTGCCAACTGGCGCGCCGTATCGCGCGCGATGCCGGCGGCAGCGAAGTACTCGCTCGCACCGGAGATCCAGCTCTCGAACACCTCGGCGGTCGCTTCGCGCAGCGGTTCGCTTGTGCTTGCGACCTCCAGGGCGACCGTGGCGATCGGGCAAGCGTCGGCATAGTCGGTTTCCTCGAGCGTCTCGGCGGCCCCGCTGAAGAACTCGCCGACGGCGCCGAGGACATCCGGCGCCTGCATCGCGATCGTCGCAAACAGCTGGACATAGAGCTGGCCGGAGGAGCGGATCACCTCTACCCCCAGCTGTTCCTTGCCGCCAGGGAAGAAGTGGTAGATCGATCCGAAAGGAGCGCTTGCCGCTGCCACGATCTGTTTGACGCCGGTCCCGGCGTATCCCTGGCGGCGGAACAGCTCGGCGCTCGAGTCGATGATGCGTTCCTTGGTGCTGGCGGTCATGTTCGGTCCTCTGATGCGCGTGGCGCTTGGTTTGCGAGCTTTCCTGGGCTGATGATAGGCTCCTCGTCACTAGAGCGATCTATCTAATTGCATCGGAGGCGTATATGCCAGCGGTGGAGCTGTCGGCGGGAACGATCGAGTACGAGGACACCGGCGGGTCTGGTCCCGTGATCGTGTTCGGGCACGGGCTGATCATGGACGGCTCGCTGTGGCGAGAGGTAGTGGCGGACCTGCGCCGCGACTACCGTTGCGTACTGCCCACCTTGCCGCTCGGTGCCCATCGCCGCGCGATGCACCCTGACGCCGACCTGTCGATGCGAGGGATGGCCGAGATCCTCGGCGGGTTCATCGAAGCACTGGACCTGCATGAGATCACGCTCGCGATCAGCGACTGGGGCGGGCCCCTGCTGCTGATCGGCAGCGCGTGCGAGCAGCGCATCGCGCGGCTCGTGGTGTGTGCGTGCGAGGCATTCGACAACGTACCGCCCAAGGGCGCGGCGAAGCTGCTGCCGTATATCGCGCGCATACCGGGAGGGCTCGACGTGGCGCTTCTGCCGTTTCGCTTCGACCCGCTGCGCAGGCTCCCGATGACCTACGGCTCGCTGAGCAAGCGAGCGGTTCCGCGCGAGGTGATGGACCGCTGGTTTGCTCCCATCCGCAGGCGGGAGATCCGCCGTGACCTGCGCAAGTACGTACGCAGCGCGCCACAGGGCCGCCGCAATCTGCTCGCAGCGATGGACAGGCTGGCGGCGTTCGACCGCCCGGCCCTCATCGCATGGGCACGGGAGGACCGGATGATGCCTCCCGAGCACGGCCATCGGCTCGCCAAGCTGCTGCCCCGGGGCCGCCTTGTTGAGATTGCCGACTCCTACACACTGATCCCCCAGGACCAACCGACCATGCTCACCGCGCGAATGCGCGAGTTTCTCGCAGACCTCAGCTCGTGACCTGACTCGAGGTCACCGTGCTCGATTGTGCTTTCGGTGGTTGCGGTACCGGTTAGCTGACGCCGTGGTGGCGCACGGCAGCTCTGTGAGCGCCGCCGGCGGGCCAGTGACGGCGGACGCGCCGGATGGGCCTTCGCTACGGATAGACGGTCACGAGCAGCGTGGCCTTGGTGACCTTGCCGGTCGGCGAGGTCACCTCACCGACCAGGGGAACCACGGTCGCGGAGCTGACTGCCGGGAAGGCGAGTTGCGCGCTGCAGTTTCCTTCGATGTCTTTTGTGGTGCACTCGACCGTGCCGTTGAAGATGAGCGTCACCGTCCAGCCGGCAGGCATTGGAGAGTTGCCGGAGTAGGCGCTGAAGAAACCACTCTGTTCTGAGCCGGCATCGCCCTTGCATCCGCTTTCGCAATTTTCGCTTGCCACCCGAAGACTGGTATAGGCGCTCTCGCTGCCATCGCTGACGAATACGCCGCCGGGCGGCTGTGCCCAGTAGATCGTGGCTGCCTTGGAGACCGACAGTTGCCGTCGTCCCGAGACGACCGCGACCTTGTAGAGGACCGGACCGCCGATGCCCTGTTCGCTCACGTGAACCTTGGCGTGTCCTCCCGAGAGTCGCACGGGCGTCTTGCTCGACTTGTAGGGCGAGATCGAGTTGGCCTTGATCAGCAGCTGGAGCTTTGCGCCAAGCGGCAGGCTGCCGCTATAGGCCACGCTCAGCTCGGCGGTGGTCTTGGTTTCTGTGTAGGGCATGGATTGCCCCACGATCTTGCCGATGGGCAGGCCGACCACCGAGACGGAGGGGCGCGAGGCGGCCGACGCCACCGCGGCCAGGGCCAGATACGCGGTCAGCACGAGAAGGCAGACAGAAAGGCGCCTCATGACCGAGCAGCTTACTGCTTGCGGCCGGGTACATCGGGGCCGCTGCGACTAGTGTGCCCGGCTCAGGTCAGAGGGCATCCTGTGCCAGCGGTTTGCTGGACTATGGGAGCGAGTGGATGTTCTGGCAGCCGGCGGCCGGTTTCAGGCCGTGCGTGTGGGTGCAGTAGTCGAGTTCGCCGGGCGGCCCGAAGCCGTAGCCGCCATCGGCGGTGTGGATGTCGGTGAACGTGTAGTGGTGTGGCTGACCCGGTGGGCGGCCCTTCTCGTAGAAGATCGTCATCCTCGTGAACACCAGGGTGCCGGCCAAAGTCTGCGGGCGCCACAGCTCGATCCTGACGGGATAGCCTCGATACTTCCCGCCTGCACAGGACGGGTTGCAGTTGTTCAGCTGGTTGAAGCCGGTGCCGAGAGCCAGCTCGCTCGTCCACTTCGTCCATGCGATGCCTGATTTTCGGTTGCGTACGCTGGCGCCCGCCAGAAAGCCGGTGCCGTCGCCGGTGTAGACGATGGTCGCCGGTTCGACCTGCAGCTGGTTGGAGGTGTGAGTCGCACCCAGCGTCGTGGGAGCAAGCGGAAGCGCGCTAGATGCCCTCGCGGGGTCCTGCGCGGTGGCAAGTCCCTGGCTTGCCGCGATCAGGAGCGCTGCCGTTGCGGCCAGGCAGAGCTCGGCCGCCCGTCTCGATGATCGCCCATCCCACGGCATGAGCTGGAAGGTATCACGCTCTTCGCGGGCCGCAACGAGGTGTCATCGGGCGAGGTGCCAGAGAACGTTGCTTCGGTAGTGGGTCAGTTTGACTTGGGCCACGGCGGGGCACCATCTAGGCAGGAAGGTGGTGGTTGACCGTGCATCGTGAGGTTCCGGTCAAGGTGACGGCTTGGGTTGATGAGGGCATCGCACGGCTTGTCCTTGCGCTGAATGATCTCGACGGCGTGATGACGCTGGACAGCTGCCAAGGCGATGAGGACGGTCACGCCGCGCGAGTGTTCTTCTGCCATCGCGGCGATGCTCGCGAGGCGGCAGCGTTCGTAAGCGAGCTAGCGGCGCTGCTCGCCCCCTACGAAGCCATTGCGGACTATGCCCTGACTGCCGAATGGCGCCCAGGGACAGACGAGCCACGCTTCCGGCTCGCCTGTCCGGCCGGTCAGGCAGATGCCCTTGCGCGGGCGCTCAGTACGGCTTCGGAATCAGCGCGTGGCAACTCACGCACAGCACTTCGCAGTTAGACAGAGCGTCGCTACCGCCGCTCGCCACCGCCGTCTTGTGGTGGTATTCGGTGTTCGAGGGCGTGAGCCGAACGGAACACCGCCCCACATGCGTGTGGCTGATTCGTGTGCACTCGCATCGGCCGCCCGCTTTCGCGAGGGCTTCTTCCTTCGTTTTGGTTGAGAAAGCCACCGGGCTTCTCCTCTCGGTTTGCTGGTTGCGTCCCGCCTCGCGGCCCGCCAAGGTCGCGTGACAAGACTGAGCGGCTACCAAGTTACGCGGCGTTCCGGACGGTAAAAGCACGTCCTATGTCGTCTGTAGAGTCGCTGCTGCTGGTTGATGGCGCCGGGGGCCGTCCTCCGCCCGCCAAGCTTCCTTTGGAGGGCGGCCCTTTCTAGTCGAGCAGCGCTGCGACCTCTTGGAGCGTCCAGACGTGATCGGCGACGCCTGCGGCTATCGCGGGAGTCCGTGGGTAGGGAGTCTTGAGGCTCATGTGCGGGCGGGCGAAGTTGTAGACCATGCAGTGCAGCGCGACGGCGGCGGACAGGTTCTCGATCTTCTTCGAGAAGGCGTTGGTCAGCCGCGTAAAGCGCCGCATGTTCATTCGCATGGTGAGGTTTTGGCGCTCGACGTAGCTGGTGCTGATGCGCTTACGGTCGGGGTTGCCGGCGCGCACATAGGTCTCGATGCCGGTGCAGACGGCCGGGCTGTAGCGACGCTCGTCGGTGGCCTCGCCGCCGCTGTAGGTCTTCTGTAGGACCGCCCAATCGACCTGCGCACCGAACGAGAAGCCGATCGCGCTTGCGTAGGCGGCGAGCCCATCGGTCGTGATCTGCGGCCGATACTTCAGCCGAGTCCTCAGATCCATCATGAACAGGTAGCCGTCATCGGCGGTGCGCTGCCCGACAAACCAGGCAGGAATTAGCTTCGTGTCGGCGCAGATCGCTGTCCACGTCCAGACGCTGCCAACGCCGTATTCGCCCTGGCGGGCCTCGGGGACGTTCTTGTCCTTGGCGTAGACGAAGTTCCAGATCTCGTCGCACTCGATCGTCATGCACGGCAGATCGACCAGCGTCTTGTGCTGGTAGCCGCTGCAAGCATCGCCCAGGTCAACAAGCAGCTTCGTCACGGTGTTCTTAGCCGCCTCGGTGATCCGGCAAGTACCCCGGATGCTCATGCCCTCGGTCAAGCACCCGATGATCTGGGCGCGCTTCTCCGTGGTCAGCCGGTTCATACTGACCATTATGCTTGAGGCATCGGACGGAAGAATCGTTGCGGTTCTGGTTTATGTCCCCGGCACCTGCGATATTCCGTCCATCATGCGTACCGTGAACGAACCGAGGGGCAACATGGCCAAAGAACGCAAGCAGGAGTCTCTGGCGCCGCCCAAGGGGTCCAAGGAGAGTCAGTGGGCGACGAAGATCGACCGGGCAATGGAGATCAGGAAGGCGAGCGCGGAGACGCGGAAGGGGAAGCCGTTGGCGTTCCCGACGAGGTTGGCGCGCCACTAAATTCCTTCCCAAGCCAGACGCCGCTATATCACGCCCAGCATGCGGCGAGATATTCAAGGCAAGAACAAATCAGACGCTACGAAACACGACATGGCTGCCGCCTGGTCGTGCTCGTGGACGTGCTTTTCCTGGACTGCATCACGCTCTTCGAGGAGCTGATCGCAGATGCATCCCCAGAGCAAGACCTGCATCTTCTGTTGGATACGCCCGGTGGCGATGGTGAGACTGCGCTTCGGCTGATCAGATCAGCGCAAGCTCGATGCCGTGAGTTCACTGTGGTTGTGCCCAATCAAGCCAAGAGCGCTGGCACATTGCTGGCCATGGGTGCCCATCACATCCTTATGGGACCTACGAGCGACCTCGGCCCAGTCGATCCGCAGTTCCCGTCGCCAAGCGGTCGCGGGCTGTATTCGGCGAAGGACCTGATCCGAGCGGTTGACAACGCAGAAGCCGCCATCGCCAAGAGCCCCGAAACCTACCCCTTGCACGTGTCGCTATTCGCTGATGTGACGGGCGTCATGGTCCAAGAGGCGAGGTCTGCACTAGATCGGACCACAGACCTGGTTCGCGAGGCTCTAGCAGGCAATCCCACTCGCACGTCTGAGGAAGTTGACCAGCTTGCGGATGCTGTCAAGAAAAAGCTGATTGATCAGCCGCAGGATCATGGTGCGGTCTGTTGCGCCGCCGATGTCGAGAGCATGGGTCTTCCAGTCACGAACGTCGATCCGCAAAGTGACCAATGGCGGGAAATCTGGTTGCTCTGGGCCAAGTATTACGAGCTGGACGCGGCGGTGGCAGAGGGTCGCACCGCCTCCCAGATCAGTCGTCGCTCTCCCGGCGCTTAGAGGCTTGGGCTGCCCAGCGCTTAGTAGCTGCGTCTCGGGCTATTTCGGACCGCCTCTGGGGCGTCAGCTTCTCGGCACGGGCCTTACCGCCCTTCTTGCCGCCCTTGCGACCGCTGACCTGCGCGGCCGTCTCAGGCTCCTGCGGCTCAGTGGCGTGCCGCATGATCCGGTAGGCCATCTGATTGAGGTCGGCCACACGAGGATCGTAGCGAGAGCAGGAGCGCCACGCCCGGCCGTGACGTGGCGCTCATGGCAGCCCGGCTACTGCGTGATTTCCTCTGCGAGCAGAGCGGCACGCGACGCGAACACGAAGCCGTCGAGGCGATGAACAAGGCCGCCTCTGGCGAGCCGTTTCAAGCCGTCGGACGCTGCTACTCGGTCTTCGATCTCGCGGGCAACCTCCTCCTCAGACCACGGCCGCTGCGAATCGTCTGCGAGCAGGACCGACAGGATTACGCCGTCAGTATGCACCTCCCGCTCGACCTCATTCATCGGCGGGATAGGCTGCTGTGCAGGCATGGGAGACATGACCTCCTGTGCTCAGGTCCCGGCGTCGGGTTAGCGCCCGCGCCGGGGCCGACTGGATATGGACCGCGCCAGCCTAACCGCGCCCACGCCGATCCGAGCGGTCAAATCCAAACTGACCCACTACCGTTGCTTCTCTGGCATCATCCAAACGCGAGGTCGCCTGTCGTGAGCGCGGCGTCGTGCGACTGCTGCGACTGGCAATGAGCAAGGGGAACGAGATGATCCAAGATACGCGGCTCCACAAGTCTACGGTGAGGGCGATCGCGATCATGAGCGTAGGTGTGCTCGCGAGCGCAGGCGCGGCGCTTGCGGCCCAGCCGAAGAAGGGGGCAAGCTACTCCGGAACCGTCAAGGGCATAACCAGCGACGCCGTCAGCTTCAAGGTCTCGGCCAACGGCAGGAAGATAAGCGGCTTTGCGATCCCGAACCCGCCGGCTGGCTGCCAGGGCGGAGGGTTCGGCAGCGCGAGCGGCGGCATGGCCACGGTCTCCAAGCAGGGCACGTTCAAGGTCACGCTCAGTTTGGTGTTTGCACCGGCGCACAGGACCAACGGCACGGTCGTGGTGAGCGGCAAGTTCGGCAAGCACGGGACCGAGAGCGGCAAGATCAGCTCGGTCTTCACCAACAAGGCTTTCCCGGCGAGCTGCAACGCCTCGGTCGCATACTCGACCAAAAGTTGAGCAGGCGCAGGCGCGAGGTGAGCTGGAGGCGCGGCGGATCCTCCAGCAATGCCCCAGCCGCTGGAGTGCAGGCGGGGCGCCAATCGCGAGGATCACATCGCCGCCCTGCAGAGTGCTCTCCGCCGGCGGCTGCGGTTGGGAGTCCGCGCCTTGCGCGCACGCGGACCCGAAGCAGCCGCGTGGGGAAACGGAGTCCGTTGTCGCCTCTGAAGGCCAGGGCCGGCCCAGGAGCGGCTGGGGACGCCGACGCATGAGCCGACTGCTCGCTAGCGTAGGGCCGAGTGCGGGTCGCAACCTGGAACGTGAACTCGATCAAGCAGCGCCTGCCACGGCTCCTGCCGTGGCTCGATCAGCGCAAGCCGGACGTCGTTTGCCTGCAGGAGACCAAGCTCTCCGATGAGGCCTTTGAGCAGCTTCTGGGCGAGGAGCTCGCCAATCGCGGATACCTCGCCGCACTGCACGGTGAGGCGCAATGGAACGGGGTCGCGATCCTCTCGCGGGTCGGGCTGGGCGATGTCGAGCTCGGACTGGATGGTGCTCCCGGGTTCCCGCATCCGGAGGCGCGCGCGGTCTCGGCGACCTGTGGCGGGATCCGGGTGCACAGCGTGTACGTCCCGAACGGACGCGAGCCTGGTTCAGAGCACTACCGCTACAAGCTCGACTGGCTCTCTGCGCTGCGCGAAGTGCTCGCTGTGGGCCCGCGAGAGGCAATGGTGTGCGGCGACATGAACATCGCGCCCGCCGATGCGGACGTCTTTGATCCCGCCGCCTATGTGGGCCACACTCACGTCACGCCACAGGAGCGGGCGGCGCTTTGGAGCCTGCAGGAGCTCGGCTTCAGAGACGTGTTGCGCGATCGATGGCCGACCGAGCGCGTGTTCACCTATTGGGACTACCGCGCCGGCATGTTCCATCGCGACCTGGGGATGAGGATCGACCTCATGCTTGCAAGCGACGAGGTGGCTGGACGGGTGAAGGCCGCATGGGTCGATCGGCAGGCGCGCAAGGGCAGCAGGCCGAGTGACCACGCGCCTGTGATGGTCGATCTCGATGAGGCTCCAGACGGGGAGATCGGTCCTGTCGTCCCACCGCCGTCCAATCCAGCCACTGCGGCAAGGGCCGCGAAGCTGCCGCAGTCGCGCTCAGCGGAGCGGCACTCCGCTGACTCCGAATCGGAGACTTTCTGACTCTGAATGTTCTGGGATGGGTATTGATTGACGACCTGGTCCCGGCTATTACGCTGTTTGTCTACATTTCTTCAGCGATCGGCCCCCCGCCAGTTGCAGCTGACGGGGGGCCTGGCACGGAAAGGAAGGTCCCCTTCCCATGCAGGATCAAGGTACCGGCTCGCAGTCCAATGGGCTCGATCTGGAGGCGACCGAACAGGCGATCGTCCAGATACTGATCTCCGGCGACCCCACCGGGGTTTGGTGGCGCCCCGACATCGAACAGGAGATCGGCGATGCCGCGGACGTTCACGACGCCCTTGCGAACCTGGAACGTAGCGGCCTCGTCCATCTCCAGGGTGAGATGGTCGCGGTGACGCGCGCCGCGGTTCGCGCGAGCGAGCTGCTGATCTAGGCATGGGTCGGTTCTTCGTGCGAGTGGGTGGGCCGCCCTGGAGAGGACGGCAGGGTCGCCTGGCGGCGATGCGGTGGCCAGGCGACCCGCCGCATGGGGGCGAGCATGGAGGTGGTGGGAGGGCTACTCGATCACGATCGCCCGGATCGCGTGTTCGTCGGGCAGCTTGTCGAGGATCTGGCGAAGAACGCGCTGCTCGTCGGCCTGGCCACGGCGAAGGTCGTCGAGCAGCAATTTCACGGCCGTGTGCGTGATCTTCATTCCGGGAGGTGTGAGCGCGATCACGAGCGGTTGACCCGCGGGCGCCTCACGTTCGGTCTCCGCGAGTACCTCGCGCGCGATCTTCCTGATCCCGGGCTCGTGCGCCTCGCCCGAGATCAGCAGTCGCAGCGCGCTCGCCGCGACAGCGGGCTCTTCGCCCTCCAGGCGCAGGTGGTAGGCCATCTCGGAGGAGGAGGAATCGGCTGGTTCTGTCAACGCGGCCTCACTGGTTCGGGTTTCTGGAATGGAGACGACCTGGCTTGCGGGTCGATGATCGCAGGCGTCGCGGATTCACCCCTGCGGCTGATCCGGGCTGGCTGGGTCAGGAGCCTTGCCAAGGTCGTCTCGCAGGCGTGCAAGACCTTCATCCCACCGCGCGCCGGCGGCAGCCATCCAGCGCATCGCACCACCGAGGGGCTGCGGAGAGAGGCTGTATTGCGTCTCGCGGCCCTCGTGTGCGCGCGTGAGGAGCCCGGCCGCGGTGAGGGCACCAAGGTGCTTTGCGATCGCCTGGCGGGAGATCGGCAGCTCGTCGGCCAGCCCCGACGCCGTCACCGTTGAGCGCTCCGAGAGCAGTTCGACCACATGGCGGCGGGTGGGGTCGGCAAGCGCCGCAAATACGGCGCCGATCGCGGGATCGTCCTGCGCCGGCAGGCGCAGCCGGGCACTCGGCACAGGTCCTGGAAGCTCGCTCATACGGAGACGGCAAGCATCTGGGGGCCGTGAGGATGGTCGCTCTCGCATTCGACGGCGCGGGTAACCGCGCGCAGTACGAGGATCGGCACCTCCACGACGATCAGCCGCGTGCCCTGCTCGACGTCATCGAGCGTGAGCTCCACGAGGGACGGCTCCCCGTCTGGCTCGCGCCAGAGGAGGCAGATGCGGCGCATATGCTCGACCTCCTCCACCTCGACCAGGCGGGTGCTGCCGTCGCGCCAGCGAACCGTTCCCTGTGCTCCGCGTCGAATTTCGAGCTTGACCTCATCGGCGAGCCACAACTGCAGGCCAGCGGCGTCGGCGAGCCGGCTCCACGCCGCCTGACGGTCAACCGGCAGGACGATCTCCCGCCGCACAGCCTGCTCGAGTGTCTCGGGCTCCAGATCCATCGCCGGCTCCTCTCGCGCTATGCGCAACTCCACGGTTGCGTATCTGCTAGCCTTTAGCTGCAACTGATTGGTTGCATGTTAGCGCAAGTCGTCGTGCCGGCTGGGCCGTCACGGGAATGGAGGTACTCATGCCGCTCGTCCCCATGGTCGTCGAGCAGAGCCCGCTCGGAGAGCGTTCGTTTGACATATACAGCCGGCTGCTCAACGACCGGGTCGTCTTCCTTGGCAGCGAGATCGACGATCAGATCGCAAACCTAGTTGTTGCCCAGCTGCTGCACCTGGAGGCCGTGGACTCCTCGAAGGACATCTCGCTCTATGTCAACTGCCCGGGCGGCCAGGTCTATGCCGGCCTCGCGATCTACGACACGATGCAGTTCATTGCCCCCGACGTCCAGACCATCTGCTGTGGCATCGCGATGTCGATGGGGGCTGTGATCCTCGCCGGCGGTGCGAAGGGCAAGCGGGCGGTGCTGCCGAACGGTCGCGTGCTGATCCATCAGCCGACGGGTGGCTTTCAGGGGCAGTCCGCCGACGTGGAGATACATGCTCGCGAGGTCCTCGCACTCCGAGACCGCCTCGAGGAAATCGTCACAGAACACACCGGAAGGGAGCGCGAGCGCGTCCACGTCGACATGGAGCGCGATAAGTTCATGACCGCCGGCGAGGCTGTCGCCTACGGGATCGCCGATCGGATACTGCAAGAGCGGCGGCGGCCCGGTTCTGGCCGGCGCACGACCGGTCTGGGGTGAGCGTATGTGCCGCCGAACGCTACCTGGGTGCGCGGCAGGGCCACCCGGGGCTCGGCTCCCAAGCGGACCGGAGGAGAGGCGAGGATGCGCCCCCCAGCGCACCCTCGCCGCCGCAGGTTCCGATCGGCTCAGGGTTCGAGCTCCTCGAAGACCCGGGCGGCGCGCGAGGCGCTAACTGCCTCGCCCTCGCGGTTTGCGAGCCCCGCGCGGATCAGGTTCTCCACCGCGTCGTGCGTGGCGACCGCATGGCCGCCGAGTTCCCGCGCAAGCTCAGCACGGGTCCATGGCTGCGGCTCGCAGAGCAACAGCCCGATGATCGTGCGCGCGGTCTCCCGTTCGCTTATGTACCTTCGTGGGGTATCGCAGGCGTCTTCGGCGCCCTCCGAGTTGGTTGGCTTCATGCTTCCTCCTTTGCTACCCGCCTCCTACCGCCTGGGTTGGCGCCATCGGCGGGGTATCCGTGTCTGCCCCTCCTTGGTAACAACGGCAAGGCGGCGATTCAACTCAGCGGCGCTGTTTTGACAGTGCGGACACGCTTAGGACACACTGCTGTCACATTCCAGGAATAAGGGCACACTCGCGTGTCGGTGATGGCGGCCAGTGTCGCGATGCGGGGATTCGGGGTGGAGTTCGCCGAGTGGATGATCGTGTCTGAGGTGCGGCCGCGGCGAGGGGTGTGCGCAAAGGGTGTCGGCGGCGTCAGGCGCTCTCAGGCGCCGGGAAACCCCGCCGAGTTTCTCAAATCACGACACTAGACTTGCGCGTCAATGAGACGGCTGTGTGTATATGCGGGCGCGAGCCCGGGCAGCGATCCCGTCTTCGCGCGCGCGGCCCGGGATCTCGGAGAGCTGCTCGCCCAGAGCGGCATCGGCCTCGTCTACGGCGGCGCGAGCATCGGCTTGATGGGGGCGGTGGCGGATGCCGTGCTCGGCGCGGGAGGGGAGGCGATCGGCGTCATCCCCACGGGACTGAAGCGGCGCGAGGTCGCACACGAGCGGCTGAGCGAGCTGCGAACCGTGGGCTCGATGCACGAGCGCAAGGCGACCATGAATGAGCTGGCTGATGCCTTCCTCGCCCTTCCCGGCGGGCTTGGCACGCTGGATGAGCTGCTGGAGGCGGCGACGTGGACCCAGCTCGGCATACACGCCAAGCCATGTGGCCTGCTCAATGTCCGCGGCTATTGGGACAGTCTGATCGCGCAACTCGACAGGGCCGCAGAAGATGGCTTCCTGCGAGCAGATCATCGTGAGGTGCTGTTGGTGGACACCGACTCGGCGGCGCTGCTCCAGCGTCTTTTGCGGTGGAGCGCGCCGCCGGCGATCTGGCGCGCGAGCGCAAGCGAAGCCGGGCTTAGCTGAAAGGCGCCAGGGCTGGCCGAGGGCGTCAGTCCGTTTGGCTTTGGGGCCTTCTCGAGCTGTCGGCTCGGCTCGTCGCGGCGGCGCGCACGGAGGCGATCACCTCGGCGGGCGCGCTGCGTGGAGACCCGCTGTCGAACGGGGGCTGTGGGTCGTACTCGATCGCGAGCTGGATCGCCATCGCAACCTGCTCGCCCGCGATCAGCGCCGCCAGCTGCAGACCCATGTCGATGCCTGCCGAGACGCCTGCGGCGGTGAGCAGCTTGCCGTCGCGCACCACCCTTTGCGCCACCGGTTCGGCTCCGAAGCGCTGCAGGGTCTCGAGCTCGAGCCAGTGGCCCGTTGCACGCCGCCCGCGCAACAGCCCGGCGGCAGCAAGCAACAGCGAGCCGGTGCAGACCGAGGTCGTCCAGGTGGAGCGCTCGTGGGCGGCCCGCAGCCAGTCGAGCAGCGGCCGGTTCTC
Organism: uncultured Actinomycetota bacterium; assembly: GCA_963757925.1. Lineage (GTDB taxonomy): Bacteria > Actinomycetota > Thermoleophilia > Solirubrobacterales > Solirubrobacteraceae > Palsa-744. The sequence continues at coordinate 197,146 of CAVWTE010000009.1, read as the reverse complement.
GAGCAGCGCCCTCGTGCCAGGCCCGCCGGGAACCACGAGGACCTCTGGGTCGGGCAGCGCATTGAGGGTGCTCGCCGCCATGAGCGTCAGCATGCCCGTGTCGGTGCTCTTGGGGCCGGCCTGCGTGGCGAGGAAGACGACCTCCGCGCCCGGCAGCCGGGAGAGGACCTCGTAGGGGCCCACGGCGTCGAGCGCGGTGAACCCGTCGAAGAGCGGGATCGCGATCTTCATCGCAGCTCCCTGAATCGCTGGCGGTACTCGCCCGGACTGACCCCGAGGCGCCGCGAGAAGGACCGGCGCAACGTCTCGACTGTGCCAAAGCCGCACGTCTGGGCCACGCCCTCGATCGTGCGCCCACCGCCCTGCAGCAGGGCCCTCGCGCGCTCAATTCGCAGCGACTCGACGTAGCGCCCAGGCGTCTGCCCTGTCTGGCCGGCAAATACGCGCGCGAAGTTGCGGGGGCTCATGAACGCGCGCTCTGCAAGTGCGGCCACGGACAGGTCCTCGTCCAGGTTGTCGGCGATCCAAGCCTGCAGGTCGCGCAGGCTTGCCATCTCCGCGGCCTGGCTCACGAGCGTGTTGCTGAACTGCGCCTGGCCGCCGGGACGGCGCATGAACAGCACGAGCGTACGCGCCACCTTCAGCGCGACCGCGGAGCCGAGGTCTTCCTCGACCAGCGCCAACGCCAGGTCGATGCCTGCGGTTATGCCCGCAGAGGTGAATAGATCGCCGTCGCGCACGAAGATCGAGTCCATTTCCACCTGAATCGAGGGATAGGCCTCCGCAAGCCTGCGACACGCCGACCAGTGGGTGGTCGCGCGCCTGCCGTCCAGAAGTCCGGCCTCGGCGAGCAGGAACGCGCCGGTGCAGACCGAGGCGACGCGGCGAGAGCGCCCCGCTGCCTGACGCAGCCAGTCGATCAGCTCTCCGTTGCCCATCGCCTCGATGATGCCCAGCCCGCCGCCGAGCAGCAGCGTGTCGATCGGACCGCTGCAGTCTGCGATGCCGCGATCGGCCAGCAGCCGCAGCGCGCCAGAGCTCTGCAGCTCGCCGGCGCGAGGGGCCACGAGCTCGACCGTGTAAGCGGTGCCCGAGCAGATGCGATCGGCAATCGCGAACACCTCGCCTGGCCCCGTGACGTCGAGTATCTGGACATCTGGGAAGGCGAGCATGACCACACGGCGGGGATCGGATGGCATGCCGCGATGTTCGCCGATCCCGGGCTCGTCCGCAATGACAAGCAGCGGACGATTACTGCCAACGCGAGCCTCAGCCGAGTCGCAGCCGCTCCGGCAGCTCCCGCAGCGAGTAGATCACCTCCGCGCCCGCCTGGCGCAGCGCGTTCTCCTCGGAGTCCGCCGCGAGGCCCAGCACCCGCATACCTGCGCGCACGGCCGCAGTCACACCCAATGCCGTGTCCTCGACCACTGCGCATCGATCCGGCCGCGTGCCCATCGTGGCGGCTGCATGTAGGAAGAGGTCTGGAGCCGGCTTGCCGTGCTTGACCGTGTGGGCCGAAAAGAGCGCATCCGCGGCAAACAGAGTGTCGAGACCCGTCAGCCGCAGCGAGAGCTCTGTCTTCTCGACCTTGCCCTGAGAGGCGACGCAGACCGCGATGCCGGCGTCGCTGATCGTGCGAACTGCCGCCGCGGCGCCATCGATGGGCGAAAGCTCTCTGCGAAAGACCTCGCTGCGGCGCCGCTCATAACTCTGGAGCCAGCCAGCGGGCAGGCTTCGCCCCAGCCGTCGCTCGGCCTCGGCCACCACGCCGTCCAGCCGCAGTCCCTGAAATGCCGCGCGCGCCTGCTCCAGGGTCATCGTAAGCCCCAGTCCTCCGAGCATCTGCGCAAAGACCGCGTTGGAGATCGGCTCGCTGTCGACGAGCACGCCGTCGCAGTCGAATATGACCAGATCGAGGTCGCTCACGAGGCGACATTCTGCCCATGCGCTCGCAGCGAGTGCCTGATGCTGCTTGCGAGCAGGCTGACCGCCGGGGCGACCGCGGCCTCGCTGAGGTTCGCGTAGCCGACGACGATGCCCGGGTCGCGCCCGCCGAGCGCCTGCAGGGCCAGACCGTTGGCGCGCGCCGCGGCCAGCACTGCCTCCTCCTCTGCAGCCTGCGGCAGCATCACGACGACGAACAGACCGGCGGCGGCGCCGGTCACCGGCAGCTCAGGCAGCTGCTCGCCGAGTGCTTCGAGCAGTGCGTCGCGGCGCGCACGGTAGGAGCGTCGCTGGCGCCGCAGGTGCCTGTCGAGCTCACCACGCTCGATGATCTCCGCGAATGCGTGCTGCAGTAGGGGGGCGGGCATACCTCCGCGGAGGCGTTGCAGGGCGGCGATCGGCGCGGTGAGGCTCGCTGGCAGTGCCAGCCACGCAAGCCGCATCGAGGGGGCCATTGACTTGCTGGCCGATCCGCCATAGACGACCAGATCCGGTGCAAGCCCCTGGAGCGCGCCCAGCGGGCGCCGGTCGTAGCGGTACTCGGCGTCGTAGTCGTCCTCGACGATTAGCGTGTCCCGCCGCCGACACAGCTCGGCCAGGGCGCCGCGGCGCGCGGCCGACATCACGGCGCCGGTCGGGAACTGGTGCGCCGGCGCGACCGCGACCGCCTGGACGTCGAGCGACTCGAGCTTCTCGACGACGAGCCCGTGAGCGTCGACGCTCACCTCGACGCTCGCGAGGCCAGCCTCATGCGCCGTCTCGCGCATGCCCCGCCAGCCCGGGCTCTCCAGCGCCACGCCGCGCGCGCCGCGAGCGGCGAGGACGCTCCAGAGCAGCGAGAGGCCCTGTCGCAGGCTCGAGGTGATGAGGATCTGCTCGGGCGTGGTCTGAACCCCGCGTGCCCTTCCCAGGTAGGCGGCCAGCGCTCTGCGCAGCTCGGCCACCCCGGCGGGATCGGGATAGCCCAGATGCTCGTCGGGCAACGAGCGCGACGCGCGGGCCAGCGCAGCCAGCCAGGAGGTGCGCGGAAATGAGCCGAGCGCCGGGCGAAACGGGCTGAGGTCATACCGGATCGGCTTGGCATCCAGTCGACGCACCTCGCGGCTCATGCCCGGCGATGAGGTGGCCGCAACCGTCGTGCCGGCGCCGGCTCGGGCGTGCAGGTAGCCCTCCGCGGCGAGCTGCGCGTACACCTCCGCGACCACCCCGCGCGATATGCCGAGCTCGGCGCAGAGCTCGCGCGTGGAAGGCAGCCGCGTGCCAGGCGCAAGCTGTCCGCAGCGGATCGCCTCGCGCAGCGCCGCCTCAACTCGTGCGCGGACGGGTTTGCCGACAGGTCGCTCGATGTCCAGGTGGAGGTCCATCGGACCATGATTCTTGCAGCGATATGGCTCTTTTCATCAAGCCAATCTCTGCGTAGGCTGCGCACCAGATGAGCCGCAAGCCCCTCCAGAGCAGTGTCGATGGGGATACGTCGCCAAGCGAACGCGTTCGGGTCAGGCGCATGCCGGCCCGCGCCCGCTACGAGCGTTCGGTCGTCGAGGCGATCCTGGACGAGTCTCCGCTCGCTCACATCGCCTTCGTCCACGACGGCCAGCCGTATGCCATACCCACGCTTCAGGCGCGGGTGGGGGACACTGTCTACGTTCATGGCTCCGCCGCCAGCCGCACCGTTCGCACGCTGGCTGCCGGTGTGCCTGCGTGCCTCACCGTCACGCTGCTCGACGGCCTCGTGCTCGCGCGCTCGGCGGTCCACCAATCGGTCAACTACCGCTCGGCGATGATTCTCGGCACCGCGCGCCTGATCGAGCAGGAGTCCGAGCGCATGCTGGCGCTGGAGCAGTTCACCGAACGGCTCGTGCCGGGCCGCTGGGCAGAGGTGCGTGCTCCAACCACCAAGGAGCTGAAGCGCGTGAGCGTTCTCACGATGAGCCTCACCGAGTGCTCGGCGAAGGTTCGCGAGGGACCGCCGCTCGATGAGCCCAAGGACATGGCGCTGCAGGTGTGGGCTGGTGTGATCCCGTTGCGGCTGGCGGCCGGAACACCGCAGGCCGACCCTACGCTCGGCGAGGGACTTGCTCCCTCGCCGGCCGTGCAGCACTGGGTGCGCCGCCGTCCCTGAAGCCCAACGAGGGTGGCGTACGTCATCATCCCCCGGTGACTCTGCTCGCGGTGAAGGTCCTGCTCGCCCCGGCCTTCGTCGTGGCGGCCTCGCTGGCCGGCCGACGCTTCGGCGCCCGGATCGCTGGCATGCTCGGCGGGCTGCCGGTCGTGGCGGCTCCGATCCTGCTCGTCTACGCCCTCGCGCACGGCGACAGCTTTGCCGCCAAAGCCTCCGCCGCAACGGTGCTCGGGCTCATCTCCCTGATGGGCTTCGTGATCGTCTACGCGCGGCTGGCAGGCGCGCTTGCCTGGTGGCTCAGCCTGCTTGCCGGTTGGGTCACCTTTGCTCTGTTCACGTTCCTCTTCAGCCTGGTCGAGGTCTCCGCCGTGCTTGCGCTCGTACTCATGGGCATCACGCTGCTCGTGTCCCCGGCGCTGCTGCCGCAAGGCGAGCTGGCCGCGGCAAGGGAGTCATTCTCGCCGCTGCCCAGCTGGGACCTGCCCCTGCGGGCGGTCTCGGCGCTCGCGCTGGTGCTCGCGCTGACAGCGGCGGCGGGATGGCTTGGCTCCAGGGTCAGCGGGCTGCTCGCGACGTTTCCGGTGATCGCGAGCGTGCTCGCGGTCTTCACTCACACTCAGCGCGGCCACGACGAGGTGCTGCGCCTACTGCGCGGATTGCTGCTTGGGTACGCCGCCTATGCGTTGTTCTGCTTCACGCTGGCGCTCACCCTGCGCTCGCTCGGGACAGCGGGGGCTTTCGCGCTGGCCACGGCGATCGCGCTGCTCTGTCAGGCAGTCGTGTTCTGGCGCTGGCGCGCTCCCGAGGGTGGCGTCGAGCCGGCCGAGATGGCAGCCCATCAATGAACCGTGCGGGTGAGCGGTCCATCGTGCCTTCAGCTGACTGAAACGCGGGCGGTAGGATCCTGCGATGCCAAGCATCGAGGATCCGCACTTCGATGAGCTGCGGGAGCAGCCTGACTTCACCGCAAGACGCGCGAGGGTGAGCAGGCAGGCGGGCAGCGAGCGGCTCGGCCTGAGCCTGTGGGAGGTGCCGCCGGGGCAGGCCGCCTACCCCTATCACTGCCACCTCGGCGAGGAGGAGCTCGTGGTGGTTCTCCAGGGTCGGCCGAGCCTTCGAACTCGGGAGGGCTGGCGCGAGCTCGAGCAGGGCGAGGTCGTTGCCTTTCCGCGCGGGGAGGACGGGGCTCATCAGCTCGTCAATCGAAGCGCCGAGGCGGTCAGATTCCTCTCGTTCTCCACCAACGGCGACCCCGACATCGTGCTCTACCTCGACTCGGGGAAGATATCTGCAGCGGAGCGGCGTCCCGACGGCGGGGGATTGCGAGAGATATTCCTGCGTGATCAGGCTGTCGACTACTACGAGGGCGAGCGGCCGCCAAGCTGACCGTGGAGGCCGGCGGTGCGCCCTACTGGTTTTGGGGAGGTTGGTAAAGGGGAACATGAGATAGTCGGCATTGGCCGGCGCGTGTGCTTGCAGCGCGTCATTTGCAGGAAGGGAGGAGCAATGTTCAGAATTCACTCTGATCGCGCGAACGGACACTGGTGCCCAGCCCTGCTCGCAGCTGCGGTGTGCATCGTGCTCTACATGTTGCTGTCCGCGCCGAGCGCGGCTGCCTGGGGTAGGCATGGCCACCGAGATCGCTGGCATGGCGCGCCATCCACGCAGACCTATCTGGCGCTCGGCGACTCGCTCGCATTCGGCTATTCGCAGAAGCGCTTCGAAGAAAACCTGCCCGAAGAGAACCCCGCCGCCTTTGAAACCGGCTATGTCAACGATTTTGCCGACGTGCTGCGGATCGGTGTACACAAGCTGCAGATCGTCAATGACGGCTGTCCCGGCGAGACGACCGAATCGATGATCAACGGTCCCTGCGCCTATCAGCTCGAATATCCGCTGCACCACCCCTACGCGGGTGGGCCGGACTCCTCGCAGCTCTCGGATGCCCTTGCCTATCTGAGCGCTCACCCGGGGCAGGTCAACCCGATCACGATCGACATCGGCGCCAACGACGCGCTCGGCGTCGTGGAGGGCGTCTGCGATCTCAAACCCGCCTGCATCACCGAACACGCCCCCGCGCTCTTCGAAGAGGTGGGCAAGAAACTCGGCCTGATGCTCGGCGAGCTGCGCGCCGCGGCGCCACACGCGCAGATCATCGTGCTCGGCCTGTACAACCCGTTCGGTTCGAGCATCGAAGGCGCAGGCACCCTGACGGCAGACCTCAACGAAGTGATGGCCGCGGACGCCGCCGCGGCGCAGGCCCGCTTCGCCGATCCGCTGCCGCTGTTCAACCCGCCCGGGGCGCTCGAAGAGCCAACGATCTGTCTGCTCACGAACATGTGCACCGAAAAACCCGACATACATCCGACGGACCTCGGCTACCACGTGCTTGCCGGTGTGATCCTGCAGCAATACCGCGCTGGTCTGCTGCCCTGGAACCGCGGGCGGCTGCACGGCATGGCCAGGATGCGGCACCTGGAGCACGTGCGGGTGCACGTCCACTGAGCAGTAGATTGAGCAACGCGGGGGCGTGCCTGAGCCGTGCCCCCGCGGACGGTCCATGATGGCGGGGCCGATCGTCATGGCGGGGGCAGGATCGATTTCGCCTGGCCACCGGGTTTCTCGGGGCGATGCTCCCGATTTGCTCCCGAATACGGTCACCGCCCGCCGGGATTTGCTTCCTAAAGGTTGGCTCTATAGATTTGGATCGTCGGGCGTCGCGGCAAGCCCTGGCCTGACGAGGTCCTTTAGATCGACGCTGACAAGCGTCCAGGCGTGCTTGCGGGCGGCGGCAACGTAGGCAGCGTCATAGGCAGTGAGTTTGTGTTCAGCTGCGAGTGCGATCGCCTGCTCAACAAGCGCCTTATCCACTCGCGCGAGAGCTCCTTCGCTGCGCTTCAGCAGAGTCTGGCAAATGCGTACGGCGATCTCGCGCTGACCCTTGACGACTCCGACAACGTTGGCGATCTCGTACAGCGTGAGATCGAGCGCACCCATCGGGCGTGCGACATCGATGACGAGCGCGCGAGCTGAGTCGTGGTAGGTGTCGTCGGAGTCAGCAGCTGCGATCCATACGCTCGCGTCGAGCAGCAGCATCAGTGCGCGCGACGATCCTGCCTGATCAGCCTTGCCGCATCGCCCCCGAGTCGCACAGGCTCCCCGAGTAGGGCTTCGATCTCAGGTCGCTCCTCGCTGGCTTCCGACGCTAGCTCGTGTTCGGCAAGCAAGCGCAGAAAGCCACTGCGACTCTCGTGCCGTGCTTGGGCTCGTGCGTCGATGCGCTCCAACAGATCGTCTGGAAGAGACACCATGACCTTCGCCATGAGCCGGAGTATATCCGGTATTGCCAGGGTCTGGCGCGGAGTGGCGGGGGCAGGATTCGAACCTGCGAAGGCAGAGCCAACGCGTTTACAGCGCGTCCCCTTTGACCGCTCGGGAACCCCGCCGCCGTGGCCAGGAGTCTAGCCTGCGCCACGCTCACGCGGCGCCCCGCGAGCTGCCACCTGGGGACGAAGCCCGGAAGGCCAAGCGGAGGGCGGCCCGCCGCTCTCGGACGCCGGCGCGACGCTCCTCAGGCGTCGCGCCCACCGTCCGTGGCCCCCTGCCTCAGCAGGCTTCGCGCAAAGGCTGCGCCTCGGGCAGCGTCTGCAGCTTCTTCAGCGTCCTGCTCTCGATCTGGCGAACCCTCTCTCTTGTGATGCTGAAGGCACGCCCGACTTCGTCGAGCGTCCTCGCTCTTCCCCCGGTCAGCCCGTAGCGCATCTCGAGCACCTCCCGCTCCCTGGTGGGCAGCGAGGCGAGCACGCGCGCGACGCTCTGGCGCCGAAGCGCCTCTGAGGCGATGTCGAACGGCGAGGCCGCCGAGGCATCCTCGACGAAGTCCTGCAGCTCTCCGTCTTCGTCCTCTCCTGTCGGGCGCTCCAGAGAGACCGGCTGCTGGGCGATGCGCAGGATCTCGCGCACGTCCTGGGCACTGCACTGCAGCTCACTCGCGATCTCGATCGCGGTGGGCTCGCGTCCAAAGCGCTGCAGCAGCTGGCGCTCGGTGTAGACCACCTTGTTGATGCGCTCGACCATGTGCACGGGGATGCGGATCGTCCTGCCCTTGTCCGCGATCGCCCTGCTGATCGCCTGCCTGATCCACCAGGTTGCGTACGTCGAGAACTTGTATCCCCGACGATGATCGAACTTCTCGACCGCTCTGATCAGCCCGAGGGAGCCCTCCTGAATCAGGTCGAGCAGCGTCAGCCCGCGGCCGATGTATCCCTTGGCGATCGAGACGACCAGCCTCAGGTTGGCCTCGACCATGTGCTGCTTGGCCGAGACGTCTCCACGCTCGATGCGCTTGGCCAGGCGCACCTCGTCGGCGGCGGTCAGCAGCGGTACTCGGCCGATCGCGCGCAGGTAGAGCCGCAGCGAGTCGAGGCTCGGATCGGCGACCTCCGCCTCCTGGGCTTCCCGGCGCTCCTGCTCGCGCGCTTCGCGTGCGATCGCCGCCGACTCGGCCGCGGCCTCCTCCACCTCGCGTTCTCGAGAGCCGACGACATCGATATCGTGCTCCTCGAGGTAGCTGTAGAGGTCACGCCCCTGCTCGCTGCTGAGCTCTGCTTCCTCAAGCACTGCGCCGACCCGCTCCGCGCTCAGGAACCCCCGCTCCTGACCCTCGGCGATCAGCGTGCGTATCTCGTCCATCTCCACTACGGCTGTCTCCGCGGACAGCACACCCTCAACACGATTAGTCAACTCGGAACCCCCACCTTCCATCCATCTTGCACCGGCGAAGCGACCCGCGTCGCCGGCTCTTCTACTGCTCCTGGTCCTCTCGCAATGTTCCCCTACAGGCTGCGGCGGCCCCTCGCCACCGTTTCACCCTCCTGACCTCTGCGAACCGGCATGTGCGCCGGTTGCCTTGTGAGCATGTGCGGAGTGATACCAGAATCTTTGCGCAAGTAGGACGGTTGCTCATCCGTCGAGGCGGGCACGCTGCCGGAGGCTGCATTGAGCCGGCCGCCGGCAGGCGCTCGAAGGTCCGGTACGCTGAACGCCAGTGCAGACGACGATGCGTCCAGAAAGCGCCTCGCCACAGGGCCGCGGGGGCGATGTCCAGGCGCAGGCCCCGGCGGTCCGCGTGGGGCTTACGCGGGTCGGCGTGACCGGCGTGGAGAAGGTCGTGCGCATCAGAGACGAGCTCTATTCGGCTCGCCTGGAGTGCTTCGTCGACCTCTCCTCCGAGCAGAAGGGCGCCCATATGTCGCGCTTCGAGGAGGTCGTCAATGAGACGATCGGAGAGGTCGTGCTCGGTGAGGCGCCCTTCCGGGCCGAGACGCTTGCGAGGGACATCGCCGAGCTCGTGCGCGAGCGCCAGGGTGCGATGCGGGCAGAGGTCAGCATTCACGCGCGCTACCCCGAGCACAAGCCGGCGCCTGTCTCTGGCGTGAGCACCCAGGAGATCTACACGCTGCACGGCAGGGCGCTCGCCTACGAGCACGGCACGCGGCGACTGGTCGGCGTCTCGGCGACCGGGATGACCGCATGCCCCTGCGCCCAGGAGTTGATCGCGGCGCGCGCGCGCGAGCGACTGCTGGGGGAGGACTTCAGCCAGCAGCAGATCGACCGGATCTTCGAGCACGTGCCCGTCGCGACCCACAACCAGCGAGGGCTTGGCACTCTGTACGTCGGCTTTCGTGAGGACAGCGACCTCGAGCTCGAGGCCGCGAGGTTGCTGTCGATCGTCGAGCAGTCGATGTCTTCGGAGATATACGAGCTGATGAAGCGCAGCGACGAGGTGGCGGTGGTCGAGAAGGCGCACCGCCGGCCCCGCTTCGTTGAGGACTGCGTCAGGGAGATGATCGCCGGCGTGGTGCAGGGGCTGCCCGAGCTCGACGGCCAGAGCTTCGTCTCGGCGCGCCAGGAGAACCTCGAGACGATCCACCAGCACAACGTCGTGGCCGAGCGCCACGGCCTGCTCTGCGAGCTGCGCGGCGAAATCGAGAGCGGCATGCCCGCCGAGCGCCAGACATCGCTCGAGCACTGGCTCTCGAGCCCGCCGGTGATCTGAGCGGGAGCCTCTCTAAGAGCTCTTGGCCTGGGCTTCGACCTCTCCGAGCCGCTTGCGCATGCCGAAGAAGTAGTCGAGCCCTGAGACGACCGTCACGAGCACGGTCACGTAGACGAGCAGCATCACCCACAGCGGTCGCCCGTGGACGGCGATCAACGCGAGGATCGCGGCGATCTGCAGGCAGGTCTTCGCCTTGCCGAGCGTCGAGGCGGCGATCACCACTCCCGCGCCGGTAGCTCCGAGACGCAGCACGGTCACCGCAAGCTCGCGCGTGATGATCACCATCGCCACCCACGCGGGCAGCCGATCCAGCGAGACCAGGGAGATGAGCGCCGCGACGACAAGCAGCTTGTCGGCGAGTGGGTCCATCAGCTTTCCGAAGGTCGTAACCGAGTCTCTGGCCCGTGCAAGCCAGCCATCGATGAAGTCCGTCAGTGAGGCAAGCGCGAAGACGACCGCGGCCAGCACGTCTCCCGAGGGCGTGTTGCCGAGCAGCGCCACGACCAGCACCGGCACCAGCATGATGCGCAGCACCGTCAGGACGTTGGGTAGGTTGAGGGGGAACATCGCCTCCGGGCATCATGTGCGCTGGGAGCCGTGGCGGCCAGCGCCGCAGTCATAAGTGCAGAGCCGACGGAGCGGCCAAGCGTCGCCGCTCGCGGGTGAGACCTGAAAGGACGATCGCGATGAACCGACGTACGCTTGGAAGGCAGGGTCCCGAGGTCTCTGAGATCGGCCTCGGCTGCATGGGGATGTCCGCCTTCTATGGCGGCACCGACGAGCGGGAGTCGACGGCCACCATCCATCGCGCGCTGGATCTCGGCTGCAACTTCCTGGACACCTCGGACATGTACGGGCCACACACCAACGAGGAACTGGTCGGCCGGGCGATCGCGAGCCGCCGCGATGAGGTCTTCCTGGCGACGAAGTTCGGGATCCGCCTCGCGCCGGGAAGTCCGCCCAAGCGCTCGATCGACGGCAGCCCTGCCTATGTCCGCAGCGCCTGCGAGGACTCGCTGCGGCGCCTTGGCCTCGATCACATCGACCTCTACTACCAGCATCGGGTCGACCCGAGCACGCCGATCGAGGAGACCGTCGGCGCGATGTCAGAGCTGGTCGCGGAGGGCAAGGTCCGCCACCTCGGACTCTCGGAGGCGAGCGCGGCGACGATCAGGCGCGCCCATGCCGTGCACCCGATCGCCGCGGTGCAGACCGAGTACTCGCTGTGGACGCGCGATGTCGAGCAGGAGATCCTGCCCACGCTCCAGGAGCTCGGCATCGGCCTGGTCGCCTACTCGCCGCTCGGACGCGGCTTCCTCGCCGGGCGCTTCTCCTCGCCGGATGAGCTGGACGAGGGCGACTTCCGCCGCTACGGCCCCCGCTTCACCGGCGAGAACCTGGAGCGCAACCAGAGGATCGCGGAGGCCCTCGCCAGTCTCGCGGAGCAGCAGGGCGTGACCTCGGGACAGCTCGCGCTGGCGTGGGTGCTGAGCCGCGACCCGCACATCGTCCCGATCCCCGGCACCAAGCGCATCTCCTATCTAGAGGAGAACATCGCCGCAGGCGAGATCACGCTGACCGAGGAGCAGGCGCGCCAGGTCGCCGAGGCCCTCCCAGCCGCCGCCGGAGATCGCTACGACGAGCAGGGCATGCGCGGCGTGAACCTGTAGGCTGGCTCGATGGCACTCGTACCGATGGTGATCGAGCGCACCGCCAGGGGTGAGCGCGAATTCGACATCTACTCGCGGCTGCTCAACGAGCGGATCATCTTCCTCGGCAGCCCGGTTGACGACCAGGTTGCGAACCTCGTCGTGGCCCAGCTGCTTCACCTGGAGGCCGAGGACCCCGAGAAGGACGTCTCGATCTACATCAACTCGCCCGGCGGCTCGATCTACGCGGGGCTTGCGATCTTCGACACGATGCGCTTCATAAGGCCCGACATCCAGACGATGTGCGTGGGGATTGCGATGTCGATGGGCTCCCTGCTGCTCGCCGGCGGCACCAAGGGCAAGCGGGCGGCGCTGCCCAACAGCCGGATCCTGATCCACCAGCCCTCCGCCGGCTTCGAAGGCCAGTCGAGCGACATCGAGATCCATGCCCGCGAGATCCTCGCCCAGCGTGGACGGATCGACGAAATCTACGCCGAAGCGACCGGCAAGACCGTCGAGGAAGTGCACAGCGACATGGAGCGCGACCGCTTCTTCACAGCCGCTCAGGCCAAGGACTATGGCCTCATCGACCGCGTGCTGGAGAGCCACTGAGGCTCTGGACGGGCGGGCCTTGCCTGCTCAAGCAATCTGGTGCTCGATCGCCCCGAGTCCCTCGATCTCGATCCTGACGAGGTCGCCTGAACTCAGGAAGCGGGGTGGCTGCATGCCCTGCCCCACGCCCGAGGGCGTGCCCGTGAGGATCAGGTCCCCAGGCATCAGCGTGCAGGTCTGCGAGATGAAGGCAACGAGCTGATCGATCTTGAAGATCAGGTTGGCCGTACTCGAGTCCTGGCGCAGCTCGCCGTCCACCCAGGTGCGCAGGCGCAGCGCATGGGGGTCATGCACCTCATCGGCGGTCGTGATCCAGGGCCCGTAGGGGCAGAATCCGTCGGCGCCCTTGGCCCGCGTCCACTGCGGCTCGCGCTTCTGCAGGTCGCGTGCGCTCACGTCGTCTGCGACCGCGTAGCCGGCGACCTTGCGATCTGCGCCCATCACCACCGCGAGCTCGCCCTCGTAGTCGAGCCGCCTTACCACCTCAGGGCATCTCACCGGGTCGTTCGGCGGCGCCGCGGAGGAGGGCAGCTTCATGAACACCACCGGCGCGGCCGGCGGTGCTCCGCCCATCTCGGCGACGTGATCTGCGTAATTGAGGCCGATGCCGAAGATCGCGCGCGGCGTCGGCACCGGCGCGAGTAGCTTCACCCCTCCAAGCTCGAAGACGGGTCCCTCGGCATGCGGGGGAGAGTCCATCGCAAGCAGATCGACCACGGCAAGGCGCTCGTCCGCATAGGCGATCACCTGGCCGTCGCGCACCTCACCGGCGCGCGGCGTGCGAGACCCCTCCGCAAGGAAGCTGAGCAGCTTCATCTGGCCCGCAGCCTACCCGCTGATGACCAAGGCGCAAGCCGCGGCCTCTGGCCGCGCGAGCGTCTATTCTCGCGGCGGTCCATGGCCGGCATCAAGGCGCACGAGCGCATCCTCATGCTCGCCCTCGCGATCGCACTCGCGCTTGCAGGGCTTGCCGACCAGCAGGAGTGGGCGCCGATTCCCCGCTTCGTGGTGGCCACGCTCGCGCTGATCGGCGTGGCGTGGCTCGTCAGCTTCGCGACCGACCAGGTGGGTGAGCACCTCGGGGCCGGCATCACCGGCGTGCTGCAGGCGACGCTTGCCAACCTGCCGGAGCTCTTCGTGATCCTCTTCGCGCTGAACGCTGGGGAGCTCGTGATTGCGCAGACGGCGATCGTCGGCTCGATGCTCGCGAACGCGCTGCTGTTGCTCGGGATCGTGATCGTGGTTGGCGCCTCCCGCTCGGGCGACGGCATCATGCGCTTCTCCAGGAGGCTGCCCAACGATGCCGTGACGCTGCTGATACTGCTGCTCTTCGCGGTCGTCTTCTCGAGCTCGGCACTCAAGCTCAATGGACACGCCTCGAGCGCTGGCGACGTGCGGACCATCTCGATCGTCAGCGCGGCGCTTCTACTAGGGGTCTATGGCATCTGGCTTGCCTCCTACCTGCGCTCCGGCGCTCCGCGCGAGTCAGAGGATGTCAATGCGCGCCTCGGGCTCGTGCCCGCGCTGGTCCTGCTCTCGCTCGGCGGCGTGGGAGCCGCGTTCTCCTCGGAGTGGTTCATCGCGGCGCTGAAGCCAACGATCTCCGTGCTACACGTGTCTCCGGCATTCGCGGGCCTCGTGATAGTCGCGATCGCTGGAAACGCCGTCGAGCACGCCGTCAGCGTCGTGCTTGCCGCCCGCGGCCGTTCGGACCTTGCGATCTCGGTGGTCAAGAACTCCGTGGCCCAGATCGCGGCGTTTCTCTTCCCGCTGATGGTGATCGTCTCGCTCGCGTTCTCCACCCACCTCACCTTCTCGCTCTCGCCGGTCTACATCGGGGCGCTGGCATTCATGACCCTCGCCGTATGGCAGGTGAGCGGAGACGGCCAGGCAAGCGCATTCGAGGGCTGTGCGCTCGCGGCCGCGTACGTGATCGTCGCTGTCGTAGCGGCCTACCAATGAGGTGATCGTTCACGCTGAGGGGCGGCCGTGGCGCTCGCGGCGCACCCTGGACCGGTTCCCGCAGCGGAGCAGATGCTCGGCCTGCCGTGCCTGCGTCACGAAGGCGGCCCGTCGAGCGCGCCCCCTCGCCGGGCTCTCCAGCTGCGGGAGGATCACTCGGCTGCGCCGAGAGGCACCCGCGGGCGCACGTCGTGCGCCAAGCAGTCCTGCGCGCTAGACTCCATTTCGACCTCGCCTGGGCGGGGTTTTTCTTTCGTCCAGGCCGCCACCGACAACGCAGGGATCACCTACGCAATGGCTCGTGGAGACGTACGGATCGCTGTAACCCTCGCCTGCGAGGAGTGCAAGCGCCGCAACTACCAGACGAATAAGAGCAAGCGCAACAACCCGGATCGCATCAGCATGCGCAAGTACTGCCGCTGGTGCCGCCGGCACACAAGCCACCGGGAGACTCGCTAGCGCCGGGAGCGCTGCCGTGAGCCGTGATCGCAGGCAACGTTCAAAGCAACGGCTGCGCCGCAAAGCCGGCGAGGGAGCCGGAGAGCTCGTCCGCGCCGACGTGCCCGGTGCGCTCGACCACGCCTCCGGCGATGTCGACGAGTTCGATGCTGCCCTGCTCAGGGGAGCCGGCGGCGTCCCGGTGCCAGAGGCCGACGTTGAGCAGGCCGAGACTTCGACCGAGCGCGCCCCCGCGTCTGTCACCGAGCCCGCTCAGGGCGGCGACTCGGGGACGCCGACGGCGGCAATGGCGCAGTCGGAAACGGCGGCGGTGACGAAGGCGGCAGCCGGAGCGTCGCGACCCGTGAGCCGGCGAGGCCGTCCGGGCCCCGCGGATCGATCTTCGTTCGCGCGGCGGCCTTCCTGCGCGCCAGCTGGGCAGAGCTTCAACGCGTCCAATGGCCCGACCGCCCGGAGGTCTTCCAGGCCACGGCGGTCGTCATGGGCTTCGTCGCGGTCATGGGCGTCTACCTCGGCGTCGCCGACTGGGTTGCCCAAAAGATCATCAACTTCGTCCTCTGAGCCCCGATGACCTACGCATATCAGCGTCCTCGTTCGCTTGCGTACGAAGTACGCAACGCTCACTGCGTCCTTCACCAACCGCTTCGCGGTCGGTGCCGGCTTGGTCCTCGAACCTCAGAGAGCGTGACGCTCCGTCCGCTCCTCTAGGCCGCACGCGTCTTTCCCTTTGTCCCATCCACACACTGAAGCCAGGAATCTCTGAATGTTTCGTTGGTATGTCGTCAACACCTACTCCGGTCACGAGAACAAGGTGAAGCAGAACCTCGAGCACCGGGTCGTATCGCTCGGCCAGCAGCGCAACGTGCGCCAGGTCGTCGTGCCGACCGAATCGGTCTCCGAGATGAAGGACAACCAGAAGATCACCGTGGAGAAGCGGACGATGCCTGGGTACGTGCTCGTGAACATGGAGCTCAACGAGGACTCCTGGGGGGTCGTGAAGGGCACGCCCGGCGTGACGGGGTTCGTCGGCGCCTCCAATGAGCCGGTGCCGCTGACCCAGGGCGAGGTCGACCGGCTGATGCACAAGGAGGTCGCGACCGCCCCGCGGACGCGCGCTCAGTTCGCGATCGGCGAGACCGTGAAGGTGATCTCCGGCCCGCTCTCGGACTTCTCCGGCGAGATCGCCGAGATCAACGACGACGCAGCGAAGCTCAAGGTACTGGTATCAATCTTCGGTCGCGAGACCCCCGTTGAGGTGGGCTTCGACCAAGTGAAGAAGCTCTAAGGAATCAAATGGCCAAGAAGGTTCTGACAACGATCAAGCTGCAGGCAAACGGGGGGCAGGCAAGCCCTGCCCCGCCGGTCGGCCCTGCCCTTGGTCAGCATGGCATCAACATCATGGAATTCTGCAAGGCGTTCAATGCCCAGACGCAGAGCGAAACGGGAACCGTGATCCCGGTGCTCATCACCGTCTACGAGGATCGCTCGTTCACGTTCGTGACCAAGACGCCGCCCGCGGCGGTCCTGATCAAGCAGGCGCTGCGGATCGGCAAAGGCTCCGGCGAGCCCAATCGCACCAAGGTCGGCACGATCACCCAGGAGCAGCTGCGGGCGATCGCCGAGCGCAAGCTCCCCGATCTGAACGCTCACGACGTCGAGCAGGGGATGAAGATCATCGCCGGCACGGCCCGCTCAATGGGAGTCGAGGTGGAGGCATGAACGCGCAGGCCGGCGCCATACTGCGTCCTCGCTCGCTCGCATATGTCGATACGGCACGCTCGCTGCGTCCTTGTCTGGCTTGGCCTGCACGTCCATGCCTGGCGCAACGCACGGAAGGAGCACTGGGATGACCACTCATCACGGACGCCGCCACAAGGAGTCGCTTGGCAAGGTCGACCGGGAGCACCAGTACGCACCGGGCGAGGCCGTCTCGCTCGTGAAGAGCCTTGCAAGCGCGAAGTTCGACGAGTCCGTCGAGGTCCACATCCGCACCGGCCTGAACGTCCGCCACGCCGACGAGCAGCTGCGCGGCACGATCGCGCTGCCTCACGGCCTCGGCAAGGAGGTCAAGGTCGCGGTCTTCGCTCAGGGCGAGAAGGCCCGCGAAGCTCAGGAGGCGGGCGCCGATGTCGTCGGCGGCGACGATCTGGCAAAGAAGATCGAGGAGGGCTTCGATGACTTCGATGTCGCGATCGCGACGCCGGACATGATGGCGGTCGTGGGGCGCCTGGGGCGCATCCTCGGGCCCTCCGGCAAGATGCCAAACCCGAAGGTGGGGACGGTGACGATGGACGTCAAGGCCGCCGTGGAAGCTTCCAAGTCGGGCAAGGTCGAGTACCGCACCGATCGCAACGCGATCGTCCACCTCGTGATCGGCAAGGGCAGCTTCGAGGAGCAGATGCTCCTGGAGAACTATGCCGCCGTGATCGAAGAGTTGATCAGGGCCAAGCCCTCCGCGGCCAAGGGCCGCTACCTGCGCACGATCACGCTGGCCTCCACGATGGGCCCGGGCGTGAAGGTCGATCCGAGCAGGACCCGCGACATTGCCGAGGAGGCGCCTGCGGGCATCGCCGCCTAGGGCGGCCTGGAGGCCGCTTCGGTCTCCGGCTATCCTTCGCGAGCAAGCTTCAAAGCGCCAGCAACGGCACCCAAGACTCCGGCAGCGTTTGCGTAAGACCGGGACAGGAGCCAGATGAACCGAGAACAGAAGGGCGCGGTGATCGCCGAGATCGCCGCCGAAATCGAGGCAGCGCAGGCGATCTTCGCCGTTGACTACAGGGGCATCAGCGTGCCCCAGGCCGCTGAGCTGCGCACCAAGCTGCGCGAGGCGGATGCGACCTTCAAGGTCGTCAAGAACTCGCTCACCGAACGCGCCGCCGACGAGGTTGGCCGCGGCGAGCTGAAGACGCTGCTCGTGGGCCCGACCGCGCTGACCTTCGTGCGCGGCGACGCGGCGACGGCCGCGAAGGCGATCGCCGACTACGCTCGCGCCACCCAGCTGCTTCCCTTCAAGGGCGGCGCGATGGGTAGCGAATCCCTCGGCGCCGATCAGATCGTCTCGATCTCGCGTCTGCCCTCCCGCGAAGTCCTCTACGGCCAGTTGGTGGGCGTCGTTGCCTCGCCGGTGAGCGGTCTCGTGCGGACTCTCGGCGCGCTGGTGGGCGGCCTCGCGGTCGCGCTTGGCCAGGTCCGCGAGAAGAAGGAGTCGGGTGAGATCCCGGCGGGCGAGCCGCCCGCGGCTGTGGCACAGGCCGCGGTGGCTGAGGCTGAGGCCCCGGCTGTCGAGGAGTCGGCCCCGGAGGCTTCCGAGCCGGCCGAGGATGAGGCCTCGGCGTCAAAGGACACCACCGCCGAGGCGGCCTCGGAGGCTGCCGAGGAGCCAGTTGCGCAGGAGCCGGCCGAGCCGGCTGAGGCAGATCAAGCTGAGCCGACGGCCGATGCGCCGGCGGCAGGAGATGAAAATCAGGCGGACGCTTCGGCACAGGCCGACACCGCCGAAGCGACCAAGGAGAACTGACCGATGGCAACCAGCACACAGGACTGGATCGAGGAGCTCAAGGGCATCTCCGTGCTCGAGCTCGCCGAGCGCATCAAAGCGCTCGAGGAGGAGTTCGGCGTCTCGGCGGCGGCCGTCGCGGCACCGGTGGCGGCGGCAGGCGGCGGCGACGCGGGAGCGGCAGCCGAGGAAGAAAGCTCGACCGTCGACGTGGTCCTCACCGGCGCGGGCGACAAGAAGATTCAGGTGATCAAGGTCGTGCGCGCGGCAACCGGCCTTGGCCTCAAGGAGGCCAAGGCGCTCGTCGACGAGGCTCCCAAGCCCGTCAAGGAGGGCATCGAGCGCGAGGAGGCCGACAAGCTGAAGGCCGAGCTCGAGGAGGCCGGCGCGAGCGTCGAGGTCAAGTAGTTTCGCCAGCAGTCCTGCGCCCGTCCACCGGGATCGCCGAAGCGGCGGCCCGGAGGACGGGCGTTTTGCATGTCAGGGCCCAGGCATGCACCGCTTTGCCCTGAGGCTAAATTTGCTGTAAAGTCGCGTGCGCCGGTCGATAGCCGCAGCCGTCCCAGAACACGAGCCCGCGCCACATACGCGGTGCTCCAGGGGCGGGGTCCGTGAGCACCGGCTGCCCTCTTGAGGGCGACGTTGCTCTGTGCTATCTTTGCTGGTCGCGCCCTCGGGCGCCTCCTCTGCCCGATCCTCGCCTTCCGAAGGAGTCGTTTCCTTGGCTGTAGCCGATGCTCTCCGGACGCGCCGCTCTTTCGCGCGCCTGCACAAGCCGCTTGACGTCCCCAACCTGATCGACATCCAGCGCCGCTCCTTCGAGTGGCTGACAGACACCCAGAAGGGTGGCCTGCGCGAGACGATCGACGACATCTCGCCGATCGAGGACTACACAGGCAACCTCGCCGTCCAGTTCGGCGAGTTCACCTTCGATACGCCGGTCGCATCGCTCGAGCAGTGCCGAGAGAAGGACCTCACCTACGCCCGCCCGCTGACCGTCACGGTTGCGTTCATCAACCGCGAGACCGGCGAGATCCGCGAGCAGTCCGTCTTCATGGGCGACTTCCCGTGGATGACCGACCGCGGCACCTTCATCATCAACGGCACCGAGCGCGTCGTGGTGACCCAGCTCGTGCGCTCCCCCGGCGCCTACCTGATGGAGCCCAAGGACCGCGAGAAGCAGGTCTTCGTGGCCAACCTGATGCCGGCTCGCGGCTCATGGCTCGAGCTCGAGATCGACAAGAAGGGCAAGGTCCACGTCCGCATCGACCGCAAGCGCAAGCTCCCCGTGAGCGTGCTGCTGCGCGCGATGGGCTACGCCTCCGATGAGGACATCCTGAACCTGTTCGAAAACTCGCTCTACATCCGCAACACCCTCGAAGCGGACACCGAAGCCACGCGCACCGAAGAGGGCTCGCTGATCGAGCTCTTCAAGAAGCAGCGTCCCGGCGAGCCGCCGAGCGTCGAGAACGCGAAGGCGCTGCTGAACCAGCTGTTCTTCGACCCCAAGCGCTACGACCTCACGCGCGTCGGTCGCTACAAGCTCAACGCGCGTCTTGGCCTGGACATCGACATCGACACGCGCACTCTGACCCACGACGACATCGTCGCGCTCGTGCGCGAGCTGGTGCTGATGCCCAAGCGCCTGGGCATGCCCGAGAACCCCGAGGTCGAGATCAAGGACTACGCAGCCGAGGCCGTGAGCATGCCGCGCGAGCCCGTCGCCGAGCATCTCGATGAGTACGAGCACTTCGGCAATCGCCGCCTGCGCACCGTGGGCGAGCTGATCCAGGAGGCCTTCCGGATCGGGCTCTACCGCATGGAGCGCGTCGTGCGCGAGCGCCTGACCACCGAGGACGCCGACACGATCACTCCGCAGACGATCATCAACATCAGGCCGGTCGTCGCGGCGCTGAAGGAGTTCTTTGGCTCCAGCCAGCTCTCCCAGTTCATGGACCAGACCAACTCGCTGGCGGGCCTGACCCACCGCCGCCGCCTCTCCGCGCTCGGCGCCGGTGGGCTGACGCGCGAGCGCGCGCCGATCGAGGTGCGCGACGTGCACCCCACCCACTACGGCCGCATGTGCCCGATCGAGACCCCCGAGGGTCCGAACATTGGCCTGATCGGCTCTCTGTCCTCCTACGCGCAGGTCTCCGAGTACGGCTTCGTGACCACGCCCTACCGCGTGGTCAAGGACGGCGTCGTCTCAGAGGAGATCGTCCACTTCGACGCCACCCAGGAGGAGGAGCTGCTGATCGCCCAGGCCAACACTCCCCTGGACGAGAAGACCGGCAAGCTGCTTGGTCAGGAAATCCTCTGCCGCACCCAGGCCGGCCAGTACGTGACGGTCGGGCCCAAGGACGTGGATCTGATGGACGTCTCTCCCGGCCAGATCTGGTCGGTGGCCACGGCGATGATCCCGTTCCTCGAGCACGATGACGCAAACCGCGCGCTGATGGGCTCGAACATGCAGCGCCAGGCGGTGCCGCTGTTGAAGACCGAGGCGCCGCTGGTCGGCACGGGCATGGAGCATCGCGCGGCGCTGGATACCGGTGACGTGCTGCTGGCTCGTGGCGGGGGCACCGTCATCCACGTCGATGCGAACAAGATCGAGATCGAGACCGGCGAGGGCGCCAAGGATGAGTACGAGCTGCAGAAGTTCATGCGCAGTAACCAGGGCACGCTGATCCACCAGAAGCCGCGCGTGGCAAGCGGGCAGAAGATCAAGGCGGGCGCGGTGCTGGCCGACGGCTCCTCGACCGAGAAGGGCGAGATGGCGCTCGGCAAGAACCTGCTGGTCGCCTTCATGTCCTGGGAGGGCTACAACTTCGAGGACGCGATCATCCTCTCAAAGCGCCTGGTCAAGGACGACGAGCTCACCTCGATCCACATCGAGGAATACGAGATCGACGCCCGCACGACCAAGCTCGGCGACGAGGAGATCACCCGCGACATCCCCAACCGCTCCGAGGAGTCGCTGCGCAACCTCGACGATCGCGGCATCGTGCGCGTCGGCGCCGAGGTGGCCTCCGGCGACCTGCTGGTGGGCAAGGTCACGCCCAAGGGCGAGACCGAGCTGACCGCGGAGGAGAAGCTGATCCGCGCGATCTTCAAGGAGAAGGCGCGCGAGGTCCGTGACACCTCGCTGAAGGTGCCCCACGGAGAGGGCGGCGTCGTGATCGACGTGAAGACCTTCCGCCGCGAGGACGGCGACGACCTGCCGCCCGGAGTCAACGACCTCGTGCGCGTGTTCGTTGCCAAGAAGCGCAAGATCTCCGAGGGCGACAAGCTCGCGGGCCGTCACGGTAACAAGGGTGTGATCTCAAAGATCGTCGACGAGCAGGACATGCCGTTCCTGGAGGACGGCACGCCCGTGGACGTGATCCTCAACCCGCTCGGCGTCCCCTCGCGTATGAACGTTGGCCAGATCTTGGAGACCCACCTCGGGTGGGCCGCCGCGCAGGGTTGGTACGACGACGGCTCCGAAGCGTACAAGCTGGCCCACGACGGAGCCAACGGCTCCGGAGTCGGCAAGAGCAACGGGAACATGTCCCAGAACAAGGTGTTCATCGCCACGCCCGTCTTCGACGGCGCCACGGTGGCCGACGTCGATGAAGCGCTCGTGCGCTGGCAGGACGAGCACAAGGGCGCGATCAGGATGGACGTCGACAAGGCCCGCCGAAAGGGCGAGCAGGCCTCAGGCAAGATGACCCTCTACAACGGCCGCTCCGGCGAGCCCTTCGAGGAGCAGGTCACCGTCGGCTACATGTACATCCTGAAGCTGCTGCACCTCGTCGACGACAAGATCCACGCCCGCTCGACCGGCCCATACTCACTCGTCACCCAGCAGCCGCTGGGCGGCAAGGCGCAGTTCGGTGGCCAGCGCTTCGGCGAGATGGAGGTCTGGGCGCTCGAGGCTTACGGCGCCGCCTACACCCTGCAGGAGATGCTGACGATCAAGTCCGACGACACCGTCGGGCGCGTGAAGGCCTACGAGGCGATCGTCAAGGGCGAGAACATCGCCGAACCGTCGATCCCCGAGTCCTTCAAGGTGCTGCTCAAGGAGATGCAGTCCCTGGCGCTCGATGTCAAGGTCGTCTCTGACGAGGGCGTGGGAGCCGACATGCGCGACGAGGAGGACGATCTCCTGCGCGCTGCCGAGGAGCTCGGCATCGATCTCTCCGGCGTGCGTGGCCCGGCGGGCGGTGCGGCCGACGAGGCGATCGAGGGGCAGGACGACACCGACGCCGGAGCCCCCGATGAGCTGGAGGGCGACGCCGAGGAGATGGGCGAGATCCTGCAGGAGGCCGCGATCGAAGTTGACGACCTGCTGCCGGATGAGATGCCTGCCGCCGCCGAGGAGGCCTCCGAGTGATCGCAAGCCGCCGCAATGCCGTCGTCCAGGCACCCGCGAGCCTGGACGGCACTTCCTCGGGAGCCTGCCCCGATATGGCCTTCGGCCCAAACCCCAGTGACACCCCGCACACCATCTGCCGGAAGGTTCGCCCGTGATTGACATAAATAATTTCGACGCAATCGAGATCTCGCTCGCGTCCTCCAAGCAGATCAGGGGCTGGAGCTCCGGCGAGGTGACCAAGCCCGAGACGATCAACTACCGCACCCTGAAGCCTGAGAAGGACGGTCTCTTCTGCGAGCGCATATTCGGTCCTACCAAGGACTGGGAGTGCTACTGCGGCAAGTACAAGCGCGTGCGCTACAAGGGCATCGTCTGCGAGCGCTGCGGCGTGGAGGTCACGCGCAGCAAGGTCAGGCGCGAGCGCATGGGCCACGTCGATCTGGCCGCGCCCGTGAGCCACATCTGGTTCTTCAAGGGCGTGCCGAGCCGGATCGGCTACCTGCTCGACATGGCTCCCAAGGAGCTCGAGAAGGTGCTCTACTTCGCCGCCTCGATCGTCACCTGGGTGGACGATGAGGCCCGCGCGAAGGATCTGGAGACGCTCGAGGTCGAGGTCAACAAGGTGCTCGACGGCTACACCGCCGAGCGCGAGGAGCGCGTGCTGGAGCTGCGCGAGTCGCTGGAGCGCCGCGAGAAGTACCTGACGGGCGGCAAGCAGACTGGCTTCAGCGACGAAGATCACCTCTGGGCCGACTCGCTGGAGCTGAACCTCGCAAAGATCTCAGACGAAGAGCGCGAGAAGCTGCTCAAGGATCTGCGCAAGGCCTTCGAGGCCGACATCGCTGACACCGAGGCCTACATCGAGGACGCCGCCGAGCGGATGCGCCACGTGTGGGACCTCTTCAAGACGATGGAAAGCAAGCAGATCGAGCACGACGAGACGATCTTCCGCGAGCTCAAGGAACGCTTCGGCTCGCCCTATGGCTTCGGCGAGTACTTCCGCGGCGGCATGGGCGCGGAGGCGATCAGGGACCTGCTGCAGCAGGTGGACCTCGAAGCCGAACGGCTCGATCTGGAGGAGCAGGTCAAGACCTCCAAGGGCCAGAAGCAGGCGCGCGCGGTCAAGCGACTGAAGGTGGTCTCCGCCTTCATCCAGTCGGGCAACCGGCCAGAGCAGATGGTCCTCGACGCCGTTCCGGTGATCCCGCCGGAGCTTCGCCCGATGGTCCAGCTCGACGGCGGCCGCTTTGCGACCTCCGACCTGAACGACCTCTACCGCCGTGTGATCAACCGCAACAATCGCCTGAAGAGGCTGCTCGACCTCGGTGCCCCCGAGATCATCGTCAACAACGAGAAGCGAATGCTGCAGGAGGCCGTCGACGCTCTGTTTGACAACGGCCGCCGTGGACGTCCTGTCACCGGCCCCGGCAACAGGCCGCTGAAGTCGCTCTCGGACATGCTCAAGGGCAAGCAGGGACGCTTCCGCCAGAACCTGCTCGGCAAGCGCGTGGACTACTCCGGGCGCTCGGTAATCGTCGCCGGCCCGAGCCTGAAACTGCACCAGTGCGGTCTGCCGAAGATCATGGCGCTGGAGCTCTTCAAGCCGTTCATCATGGCGCGGCTGGTCGAGCGCAAGTCCGCGCAGAACATCAAGGCCGCTAAGAAGATGGTCGACTCGATGATCGGCGAGGTGTGGGACGTGCTCGAGGAGGTCATCCACGAGCACCCGGTGCTGCTCAACCGCGCGCCGACCCTGCACCGCCTCGGCATCCAGGCCTTCGAACCGCTGCTGGTCGAGGGCAAGGCGATCCAGGTTCACCCCCTGGTCTGCCACGCCTTCAACGCGGACTTCGACGGCGATCAGATGGCCGTGCACCTTCCGCTTTCGGCAGAGGCCCAGGCGGAGGCGCGCATCCTGATGCTCTCCTCCAACAACATCCTCTCGCCGGCCCATGGCGCGCCGCTCGCCACGCCCACCCAGGACATGATCCTCGGCGCCTACTACCTGACCTATGGGCTGGAGGCCGAGGAGCTCTCCGGCAAGCGCGAGCTGCTGGCGGAGGCCAGGTGGCCGGCGGAGGAGCCGCGTCCGCACGTCTTCAGGACCGCCCAGGAGGCCGAGCTCTCCTATGAGGCCGGCGTGGTCAAGCTGCACGAGCTGGCGGAGTTCCGGCCCTTCCAGCGCGAGGGCGGGCACCTGCTCACCACGGTGGGGCGCATCATCTACAACGACCGCATCGAGCGGGCGCTCTCCGAGGCGCTCGGCGACGAGTTCGACCCAGGCACCTACGTGTTCGTCAACCAGTCGATGAAGAAGCGCGATACGACGAGGCTGATCGACCTGCTCGTCCAGAGCTACGGCGCGACGGCGATATCGCTCGTGCTCGACGCCTTCAAGGACCTCGGCTTCCAGTACGCCACCAAGGCGGGGATCACGATCTCCAAGAACGACGTGGTGGTGCCGCCGAGCAAGCCCGAGATCCTCGGTCGCTACGACAAGGTGGTCGCCGAGATCTCAGATCAGTACGACATGGGGCTGATCACTCAGGAAGAGCGGCACGAGGCCGTGGTGGAGAAGTGGAACGCCGCGACCGATGAGGTCGCGGAGGCGATGATCGAGAACCTCGAGACGCTGAACCCGATCTTCATGATGGCCAACTCGGGCGCCCGCGGCTCCTTCAAGCAGATCCGTCAGCTCGCGGGAATGCGCGGTCTGATGGCAAACCCGAAGGGCGAAATCATTGAGCGGCCGATCAAGTCCAACTTCATGGAGGGCCTCTCGGTGCTCGAGTACTTCATCTCGACCCACGGCGCTCGAAAGGGACTGGCCGACACCGCACTGCGCACCGCCGACTCCGGCTACCTCACAAGGCGCCTGGTCGACGTTGCCCAGGACGTGATCATCCGCGAGGTCGACTGCGGCGCCAAGGAGCACATCGACATGGTGGTCTACGGGCCCGACGGCGAGGCTCTGGAAGTGCTGGTGGGACGGATCGCGGCGGAGCCGATCAAGACCAAGCGCGGGCGTGTGCTCGTGGAGCAGGGCTCAGAAATAGGCCGCCCTGAGCTCGCCGAGATCGGCAAGGCCTTCGAGGAGGACCACGCCAAGGGGGCGAAGGTGAGCATTCCGGTGCGCTCGGTCCTCAAGTGCGAGGCTGTGAGCGGAGTCTGCCAGGCCTGCTACGGCCGCTCGCTCGCGACCGGCCAGCTGGCTCAGATCGGCGACGCGGTCGGAATCGTGGCAGCTCAGTCGATCGGCGAGCCAGGGACGCAGCTGACGATGCGGACCTTCCACACCGGCGGCGTCGCCGGCGCGGACATCACGCACGGCCTGCCGCGCGTGGTCGAGCTCTTCGAGGCCCGCCGTCCGAAGGGCCTTGCCAAGATCGCCGAGCAGGACGGCGTCGTCTCCCTCGAGGAGACCGACAAGGCCCTGACGGTCGTGATCACCGACGATGCCGGGGAGGAGCACCGGCACGCCTTCCCGCGCCGCACTCGCCTCCATGTAACAGGAGGCGAGCGGATCGAGGCCGGCAGGCAGCTCAACGAGGGCTCGCTCTACCCGCACGAGCTGCTGGCGATCCGAGGACGCACCGAGACCGAGCAGTACCTGGTCAAGGAGGTCCAGGAGGTCTACAAGTCCCAAGGCGTGGACATCAACGACAAGCACGTCGAGCTGATCGTGCGCCAGATGCTGCGCAAGGTCAGGGTCGACCAGAAGGGCGATACCGACTACCTGCCTGGCCAGTTCGTGGACCGCTTCGAGTTCGCGAAGGTCAACGACGAGATCGTCGCCAAGGGCGGGGAGACCGCGCAGTTCGAGGACATCATCCTCGGGATCACCAAGGCCTCGCTGAACACCGACTCCTTCCTCTCGGCCGCCTCCTTCCAGGAGACGACCAAGGTGCTGACCGACGCCGCGCTGGAAGGCAAGACCGACAGGCTCAACGGTCTCAAGGAGAACGTGATCATCGGCAAGCTGATCCCGGCCGCGACGGGCCTCAAGCGCTACCGCCGGATCGAGATCGAACCGGCCGAACCGCTGCCCCGCGCGATCGACGAGGTCGGCCTGCTCGACCGCGAGGAGATCGAATCCGAACTGGGCATCGGCGATGGCGACGGCGAGGGCGGGGACATCAACCGCGCCTTCGACGACGATCTGGCCTCCCTGGAGCAGATGGGCGCGGGTGGAGCAGATCCCGGCTTCGCCGAGGAGCTTGCCGAGCTCGAGGTGCCCGAGGAGGAGACTCCGGGGGAGTGATTCTGCCGCCGCGGTGACCGCCGAGGATGGTGCGGTTGCCGCGGCGCGCCTGCCCTGCGCCGCAGTGCGGTCCCGCGCAGGGGTTGGCAACCGGCGCACCGTTGCGAGCGCGGCTGATAAGCCTTGCGACGGTGGTCGCATGCCTGGCAACGACCTGACCCGCCGATCGGTGCTGGCCCTGCTGGCCGGCACCGGCGCCGCAAGCGCCGTCGATCCGACGGGCGCGATCGCGGGGCTGCTTGCATCGCCGGTGCAGGAGCCGCGCCTGCTTTCGATCGACCTGGGAGCTTTGGGCGCCGGCGTGCGCACGGTGACAGCGCCCCGCCCGTTCGAGCTGGCGGGTCTGCAGTGGAGTGAGCCCGCCGCGGCGCGCATCGAGATCCGCGCGCTGCTCGGCGGCGGGCGCTTTGGAGGTTTCGTGCAGGCGGCGGCAGCCGCTCACCGGCCCGATGGGCAAGAGGCGCGGCAGGCCGGCGAGAGAGGTTTCATCGGCGAGCCGGTGTGGGTTGGTCGCTCGCAGACCCTGCAGCTGCGGCTCGCCCAGCCCGTCCGGGGCCTCAGGCTGCACCTGGTAGAGCTCGGCAGCGCCGGCGCACGCCCGGATCCCGCGGCCACCTCCGCGGCCGCGCTGCCTCTCGCCGAACCGGTGCTGGAGGCCGGGCCTGGGCAGCCGCCGATCATCGCCCGGCGTGCCTGGGCGGGTAACGACTCGCCGCCGCGCGTGGCGCCGCAGTACGGCCATATCGAGCTGGGCTTCGTCCACCACACCCTGAACCCGAACGGGTACGCCGCTGCGGAGGTGCCGGCGATAGTGCGCGCGATCTACATCTTCCACCGCGACGTCAACGGCTGGAACGACATCGGCTACAACTTCGTCCTCGACCGCTTCGGGCGCATCTTCGAGGCGCGCGCGGGTGGCATCGATGAGCCGGTCGCGGGCGCCCAGGCGGGCGGCTACAACTTCCTCTCAACCGGCGTGGCGGTGCTCGGCGACTTCCAGGAAGCGCTGATCTCACAGGCGGCCAAGCAGGCGCTAGTGCGGCTCCTCGCATGGAAGCTCTCGCTGCACGGCGTGCCCGTGCAGGGCCAGGTGGTTGTCCGCGTCGATCCGGCGGGCGCGGTCTACAGCCGCTTCCCGGCAGGCGCGAAGGTGAGCCTGCCTCGGATCGCTGGGCACCGCGACGCCGACTCGACCGAATGTCCGGGCAACACGCTCTACGAGGAGCTGCCGGCGATCCGCCGCGCGGCCGCGGCGCTCGCGGGCACACCGGCGAGCCTCAGCATCCAGCTGCAGGCGGCGCCGCCGAGCGCCAATGGGGGGACCACCGAAGCTCAGCCCGCCCCCGAAGGCGAGCAGCCGAGGCTGCTCGCCGGCAGGCTTGTGCTGCTCGACGGGAGCCCGCTCGCGGGCGCGCCGATCGAAGTCCAGGCACGCAGCGTCTCCCACCGCGGCGAAGTGGTGCAGGAGCGCACGCTGGCCACCGTGAGCACCGATCCTGAAGGCGGGTGGTCGCTGCCTGTCTTCATCCTGCATCCGCAGGCACTGCACCCGCGCTACGGCGGGCAAGGCAAGGGCCGCCGCCGCATGCCCGAACCGACCCTCGCGCTGCGGGCGCTACTCCCCGGCGGCAGCGGGCTGCCCGCCGCGGTATCGCCGCCGCTTGAACTCGAAGGAAGCCCAAGCCTCAGCGCGTGAGCTCAGCGTCCAGCGCCTTGGCGAAACCGATCAGCTCCTCGGTGCCGGACTCGGTCAGGCCGACGGCGGGATCGGTCCAGAGCAGCAGCGTCGGGGCCTCGCGCTTGGCTGCCCAACGCTCGCAGGAAACATCGAAGGCGTCATCGACCCAGGCCACGGGGCGCCTGCCGGCATACGAATCGACCGCATCGAGCTTCCAATGCGCGCGCATCGAGGAGCCGGCGCCCTCGCCGCGCCCGAAGCGCAGGAACGGTAGCGGCCCCGGCAGTCCGAGTAGGTGCGGCAGGTGGTCGTTGGCGCGGTCCTCCCAGCCGCTTGCCCAGGTCAGCTCAAAGGCGCAAGAAAGCCGCGCAAGCTGCGAGGCGGCGGCCGCCGAGAGGAAGTGGGGGAGGCCTTCGATCGCATGGAAGCTGCCAGGTGGAGGAGCAAGCGGCGGGAAGCCGAACAGCGAGATCACCCCGTCGATGTCGAGCAGCAGCAGCGGACGCCTTCGCTCCTCTTCGGCGCCATGCAACTCCCCGCGTTCCTTTATCTCCCGCACATACATCACCAGCTAACGTGCCCACTTCGCCCGACGTCGGTCAAGCAGTTGGCTTTCGGAGCCGATGCAGGCAGGGCGGCAGACTAGCGGCCGCAGATAGGCGCACAAGCGCCCCGTGCATCGGCCTCGACAGAGGGCCGGCAACCCCAAGATAGAAATGGCACTTGCACCCGGAATATTGCTCGCTCTCGCCTGCGCGGTGGTTGCGAACCTTGCCTTCTTCCTGAAGTACAGGGGAGCCAACGCGGTGGCGCAGGTCAGTCCTCGCCATCCGCTGCGCTCGGCCGGGCAGCTCTTCTCCTCGAAGTGGTTCACGCTCGGCATGATCCTCGCCACGGCGAGCTGGGGCCTGCACGTGGCCGCGCTTGCGATCGCGCCGATGTCAGTCGTCCAGGTCGCGCTCGCCGCTGGGGTCGTCCTGATCGCCGTGATGGCCGACCGGATCTTCGGCTTCAGGGTCGGCCCGCGCCAGTGGCTCGGCCTCTGCCTCACAGCTGCGGCGCTCGTCACGCTCGGGCTGACGCTGCCAGCGATGCATGGCTCCCACTCGCGCTTCTCTGCCGCGGCGATGATCGCCTTCGAGGCGGGCCTATTCGGTATCGGCGGCCTTCTGATCATGGGTCCACGCGTCGGTGGCCGCGCCGAGCATCACGGGGTGATGCTCGCTGCCGCGGCAGGCGTCCTGTTCGGTGTCTCCGACACTGCGATCAAGGCGCTGACCGGAATCGTGGGCGTCCACGGGCCGCTCGCGCTGCTCGGCAGCCCGTGGCTTGCGGTCGCGATCGCCGCCTCGGTGCTTGCCTTCTACGCCTCCGCGCGCGGCCTGCAGGACGGCGAGGCGGTCCCCGTGATCGCCGTCACCGGCACTGCGGCCAACATCGCGGGCATCGCTTCCGGGATCATCGTCTTTGGC
This sequence comes from uncultured Actinomycetota bacterium, assembly GCA_963757925.1. Lineage (GTDB taxonomy): Bacteria > Actinomycetota > Thermoleophilia > Solirubrobacterales > Solirubrobacteraceae > Palsa-744. Next base: position 167,076 of record CAVWTE010000009.1, on the reverse strand, counting down.
GATCCGATGCCGGGCAGCGCACTCGGGATCGGGATGCAGGGACTGGCGTTCGTGCTTGTGATCGTGGCCTCCGCTCTGATGCCCGCGCCGGTCCGCTCCGCGGGCATCGCGCCGGCTTCCGCCTAAGGCGGCTGCGGCGCACCCCGCTCGCTGCTACCATCTCGCCCCGATGCCGACCACCAGCCAGCTCGTGCGCAAGGGGCGCCTTGCCCCCAAGAAAAAGCTTTCGACTCCCGGACTGAAGTCCGGGAAGGGACGCAAGAAGAAGGTCGCCGCTCCTCAGCGTCGCGGCGTCTGCACTCGCGTCTACACGACCACCCCGAAGAAGCCGAACTCCGCGCTGCGCAAGGTCGCGCGTGTGCGCATATCCGGCTCGGCCGAGGTGACCGCCTACATTCCCGGCGAGGGCCACAACCTCCAGGAGCACTCGGTGGTGCTCGTGCGCGGCGGCCGCGTCAAGGACCTGCCGGGCGTCCGCTACAAGGTCGTGCGCGGCACACTCGATGCCGCCGGCGTGAACGACCGCAAGAAGGCGCGCTCGCAGTACGGCGTGAAGAAGAAGTAGCCATGCCCCGCCGCGCAGCCGCACAGATCCGTCCGCTGGATCCGGACCCCGTCTACCACTCAAAGCTGGTCCAGCAGATCATCAACAAGGTGATGCTGGACGGCGAGAAGTCGATCGCCGAGCGGATCGTCTACGACGCGCTGGCGATTCTCGGCGAGCGCAGCGAGAAGGAGCCGTTGGAGGTGCTCGAGACCGCGATCAAGGCGCTCACGCCCAGCCTCGAGGTCCGCTCCCGCCGCGTCGGTGGCGCGACCTATCAGGTACCGGTCGAGGTTCCATCGCGCAGGGCACGCACGCTCGCCGTGCGCTGGCTGGTCCAGTTCGCGCGCCAGCGCCGCGAGAAGACGATGGCCCAGCGGCTGGCCAACGAGCTGATGGATGCGACCTCCCAGCAGGGCGGCGCCTTCAAGCGCAAGGACGACATCTACCGCATGGCGCAGGCCAACAAGGCCTTCGCGCACTACCGCTGGTAGGGGTTGAAAAAAAGTCGTTCGGTGCCTAACCTTTTGGCACCGAATGTCTTCCCCCTCTGACAGAGCCCTTTCAGACCGCGGCCCGGCCGTGGGCGACCGGATCGAGCGCCATGTATGGGTGATCGCCGGCGTGGTGATCCTCGGGATGATCATGTCGATCCTCGACACGACGATCGTCAACGTCGCGCTCGACACCCTCTCCAAGGACCTGCACAGCCCGATCTCCCAGATCCAGTGGGTCATCACCGGCTACCTGCTCTCGCTGGCCGCCGTGATCCCGGTCACCGGGTGGGCCGCCCGTCGCTTCGGCGCAAAGCGCGTCTACATGGTCTCGCTCGTGCTCTTCACCGCCGGTTCGGCCGCCTGCGGCTTTGCCAACACGACGGCGACACTCGTCATCTTCCGTGTGCTGCAGGGCGTCGGCGGCGGCATGATCATGCCCGTGGGCCAGATGATCATGGCCCAGGTCGCAGGCCCTCGGCGGATGGGCCGCGTGATGGGCATCATCTCGATGCCCGCGATGATCGCGCCGATCCTTGGGCCCGTGCTCGGCGGCGTGATCCTGCAGAACCTGCACTGGTCCTGGATCTTCTTCGTCAACGTGCCGATCGGCGTGATCGCCTTCACGCTCGGCTGGCGGATGCTCCCAGCGACTGAGTCCGGGGAGGCTGGGCGGCTGGACGTGGTCGGCCTGGGCCTGCTCTCGGGCGGTTGCGTGGGCGTGGTCTATGGCCTCAGTGAACTGGGCACCGGCGCGAGCGCCGGCTCGGCGGGGGTGATCGGGCCGGTGATCGCGGGCCTGATCCTGGTCGGGCTCTTCATCCTGCACGCTCCCCGCGTGAAGCGGCCGCTGCTGGATCTGAAGCTCTACCGCAACCGTGTCTTCGGCGCGGCCTCGCTGACCACCTTCGGCCTCGGCGCCGCGCTGTTCGGCGCGATGATCCTCGTGCCCCTCTACTACCAGCAGGTGCGGGGCGAGAGCGTGATCGTGACCGGGCTGCTCAACGGGCCGCAGGGCATCGGCGCGCTCGTGGCGATGCCGCTGGCTGCGCGTCTGGCCGAGCGCTTCGGCGGTGGGCGCGTGGCGCTCGCTGGTGTGAGCCTGCTGTGCCTGACGACGCTGCCGCTCGCGTTCGTCGGCGTACACACCTCGATCGCGCTGATCTCGGTGGTCCTGCTCGTGCGCGGCATGAGCATCGGGCTCTCCTTCATGCCGGCGATGACCGTCGCCTACGCGTCGCTGCGTCGCGATCAGATCTCCGACGCCACGCCGCAGATGAACGTGCTGCAGCGCGTGGGCGGCGCGATCGGGACCGCGGTGCTCGCCGTCGTGCTTCAGCGTGCGAGCACCGCGGCCATCGCGACCTCGCAGGCGCTCGCGCACGCCTCCAGCCCCGCGCACGCCGCCGCGCTGCAGGTCACGCTTTCCGAACAGCTCGCGCACGCATTCGACACCTCCTACTGGTGGGCGCTCGGGATCGCCGCGCTCTCGCTGGTGCCCTGCCTGTTCCTGCTCAGGGCCGAAACGCCCAGGCGCGCCGAGCAGCCGCTGCCCGCGGCCGCGGAGGCGGTTGGCGCCTAGGGGGCGCGGGCGCGTACCGTGGCAAGCGCTGCTCAGAAGCCCCCGAAGGACAGTTTGTTGAGCGCGCCTGCCGTGGAACTGGCGGACGCCTTCAGGGCTACGATGCGCGAGGTGATTCGCCTGCGCGGGCGTGACACCCATCTCGCGGGGGCCGAGCTCAGCTATGCGCAGCTCGAGCTGCTCGGGGAGCTCTTCAAGCGCGGCGAGCTGCCCGCTGGCGAGCTTGCAAGCGCGGCGGGTCTCAGCCCCGGAACGGTGACCCAGATGCTCGACCACCTCGCGCAGGCAGGCCACGTCGAGCGGGTGCGCTCGCCGAGCGACAGGCGGGTGGTCGTCTCGCGCCTGACGCCAGAGGGGCGCGCGCTCGTGACCGCCAAGCGCGACGTTTGGGAAGCCCGTTGGCACAGCGCCCTCGACGGCGTCTCAGAGCAGGACCTGGGCGCCGCGACGCAGGTGCTCATGCGCCTGCGCACGCTCTTCCAGGAGGCGCCCGGCTGCGAGCCGCAGAGCGGGCAACATGGCTAGGCCGAGCCCTTTTGCCTGCCGTGCGCCCTCTGCTATAGTCGCGACGGTGTCCGCGGCTGGAGGCGTGGAGGTACGCTACTTCGGCTCGGCAGCGCAAAACGAGATGGAGACCCTGAGCACATAGCGACGTAGATCGGTCCACAACGACCAGCAGCGCGCGTGGGCCCAGGGGGCCCAATCTTTTTGCCCTGCTGCGGTCGCGCCCCGGACACCAGCCGAGCACCTTCGAGACACACTTCCCCCGCGCCCACACCTGAGCCAAAGAGTCAGCGATGCCACGCAAGTTCACCCTGGAGAAGACCCGCAACATCGGGATCATGGCCCACATCGACGCGGGCAAGACGACCACGACCGAGCGGATCCTCTACTACACAGGTCGCACCTACAAGATCGGCGAGGTCCACGACGGCGCTGCGACGATGGACTGGATGGAACAGGAGCAGGAGCGCGGCATCACCATCACCTCCGCCGCCACGACTGCGGAGTGGAAGGACAACCGGATCAACATCATCGACACACCCGGGCACGTCGACTTCACCGTCGAGGTGGAGCGCTCCCTGCGCGTGCTCGACGGCGCGATCGCGCTGTTCGACTCCGTCGCGGGTGTCGAGCCGCAGTCGGAGACGGTTTGGCGTCAGGCCGACAAGTACCACGTGCCGCGGATCGCCTACATCAACAAGATGGATCGCATCGGCGCGAACTTCGAGGGCGGCGTGCAGACGATGATCGACCGCCTCGCCGCCAACCCGGTGCCGATCCAGCTGCCAATCGGCGCCGAGGCCGACTTCCTGGGCGTGATCGACCTGGTCGCGATGAAGGCGATCATCTACAAGGACGAGCTCGGCAAGGAGCAGGAGGAAATAGAGATCCCCGCTGAGTATGCGGACGCCGCCGCGGTCGCCCACGAGCACCTGCTCGAGGAGGTATCCAAGCACGACGATGGTCTGGTCGAGCTGATCCTCGAGGAGGCCGAGATCACCCCTGAGCGTCTCAAGCAGGCCGTGCGCAAGGCGACGCTCGAGATCACGATGACTCCGGTGCTCTGCGGCTCCTCATTCAAGAATAAGGGCGTGCAGCCGCTGCTCGACGCCGTGATCGACTACCTGCCAGGCCCGTTGGACGTGCCGGCGGTCAAGGGCACAGAGCTTGTCAGGGGCTCCGAGGAGGAGCGCGAGATCACGCGCAAGGCCGACGACTCGGAACCCTTCGCTGCGCTGGCCTTCAAGATCATGGCCGACCCCTACGTCGGCAAGCTCACCTACTTCCGCGTGTACTCGGGCAAGTTGGAGAGCGGCGCGCGCGTGCTGAACGTCAACTCGGGCCGCACCGAGCGGATCGGGCGCATCCTGATGATGCACGCCAACGACCGCGAGGAGGTCTCGGAGGTCTATGCCGGTGACATCGCCGCGGCTGTGGGTATCAAGCAGGTCGTGACCGGCGACACGCTGGCCGCGCCCGACGCGCCCATTCGCCTCGAGCGGATCGAGTTCCCTGAGCCGGTGATCAAGGTCGCGGTGGAGCCGAAGACCAAGGCCGACCAGGAGAAGATGTCAGTTGCGCTTGGCCGCCTGGCAGAGGAGGACCCGACCTTCCAGGTGAAAAGCAACGAGGAGACCGGCCAGACCGAGATCTCCGGCATGGGCGAGCTGCACCTCGAAGTGCTGGTAGACCGCATGAAGCGCGAGTTCGGCGTGGAGGCAAACGTCGGGCGCCCGCAGGTCTCCTACCGCGAGACGGTGAGAGGCACCGCCCAGAAGATCGAAGGCCGCTTCGTGCGCCAGACCGGCGGCTCGGGTCAGTTCGGCGTGGTGTTCATCAACATCGAGCCGGCGCCGGGCGAGGGCTTCGACTTCGTGAACAAGATCAAGGGTGGCGCGATCCCGACCGAGTACATCCCCTCGGTGGAGAAGGGCGTCGAGGAGGCGCTGGTCAACGGCGTGAAGGCCGGCTACCCGATGGTCGACATCCGCGTCACGCTTGTCGACGGCAAGTACCACGACGTGGACTCCTCGGAGATTGCATTCAAGATCGCCGGGTCGCTCGCGTTCACCGAGGCTGCCAAGCGCGCGAAGCCCGTATTGCTCGAGCCGATCTTCGCCGTCGAGGTGGTCGTGCCGGAAGAGTTCCTCGGCGATGTGATCGGTGACCTTTCGCGCCGGCGCGGCCGCGTGGAAGGCCAGGAGCGGCGCGGCAACGCGCTTGCGGTCGCCGGGCGGGTACCGCTGTCTGAGATGTTCGGGTACGCGACCGACCTGCGCTCCAACACGCAAGGACGCGCCACCTACACGATGCAGTTCGAGGGCTACGAAGAGGTCCCGCCGAACATCGCGGAGAAGATCGTCGAGCAACGCACCGGCGAGCCTGTCCCTGCATAGACGCGGCGACCAGAGAACACGAAAGCTTCAAGTCAGATAGATTTTCACGGTTCGTCCCCACGGGGACGGGCGTCCAAGCCGATACAGGAGCGAATTCAAAGTGGCGAAGGAGAAGTTCGAGCGCGACAAGCCCCACGTCAACGTTGGGACCATCGGTCATATCGACCATGGCAAGACGACGCTGACCGCTGCCATCACCACCGTGCTTGCGGAGAAGATGGGCGGCGAGGCACGCAGCTTCGAGGAAATCGACAACGCTCCCGAGGAGAAGGAGCGTGGGATCACCATCGCCACCTCTCACGTCGAGTACCAGACTGAGAAGCGCCACTACGCGCACGTCGACTGCCCCGGGCACGCCGACTACGTCAAGAACATGATCACCGGCGCCGCGCAGATGGACGGCGCGATCCTGGTGGTCTCCGCCGCCGATGGCCCGATGCCTCAGACCCGCGAGCACATCCTGCTCGCTCGTCAGGTCGGCGTCCCCTACATCGTCGTCTTCCTCAACAAGGCCGACATGGTCGACGACGAGGAACTGCTCGAGTTGGTAGAGGTCGAGGTCCGCGAGCTGCTCTCCGCGTACGACTTCCCGGGCGATGACATCCCCTTCATCACCGGCTCGGCGCTGAAGGCGCTCGAAGGCGACGAGGGCTACAAGCAGAAGATCGTCGAACTTGCAGATGCGCTGGACACCTATATCCCCGAGCCGGTGCGCGAGCTCGACCGCCCCTTCCTGATGCCGGTCGAGGACGTCTTCTCGATCACCGGCCGCGGCACGGTGGCCACCGGCCGCATCGAGCAGGGCATCGTCAAAACTGGTGAGACCGTCGAAATCGTCGGCGTCCACGATTCCACCTCGACGGTCGTCACGGGCGTCGAGATGTTCCGCAAGATCCTCGACGAGGGCCGGGCGGGCGACAACGTCGGCTGCCTGCTGCGCGGCACCAAGCGCGAGGAGATCGAGCGCGGTCAGGTGCTCTGCAAGCCGGGTTCGATCACCCCCCACACCAAGTTCAAGTCCGAGGTCTACGTGCTCAAGAAGGAGGAGGGCGGACGCCACACGCCGTTCTTCTCTGGGTACAGGCCGCAGTTCTACTTCCGCACCACAGACGTGACCGGCGTCGCCAAGCTCCCTGAGGGCGTGGAGATGGTCATGCCGGGCGACAACGTCACGATGGAGATCGAGCTGATCCAGCCGATCGCCATGGACCAGGGTCTGCGCTTCGCGATCCGCGAGGGTGGGCGCACCGTCGGTTCTGGCGTGGTCAGCGAGATCATCCAGTAGCAGCAAAGGGGCGTCTGGCGGCTTACGCGGACGCCCCTCTTTGCCGGAGCAGGTTTCCGGCCACAAGCAGGCAGATACGACGAATAGGCATCCGCCGGACCGGCGCGGTGAGGGGCGGACTCCCCGAAATGGGATCCGCCCTTTCTCTCGGCCTCCGGGGGCGGGCGCCGCCGGCCACCGCCGACCCGCCAAAGCAGACTTCAGAGAAGCACAGCAGACCAGCCGGACATCCCCACCAGCACTCAAAAGACACCGAGAGCAGAAGAGCTTCCATGGCAGCAGCGACACAGAACAAGATCAGGATCCGCCTGAAGGCGTATGACACTTCGGCGATCGAGTCCGCCGCGAAGGAGATCGTGGAGACGGCGACTCGCACCGGTGCAAGCGTCTCTGGGCCGGTGCCGCTGCCGACCGAGAAGAACGTCTACTGCGTGATCCGTTCGCCCTTCAAGGACAAGGACTCCCGCGAGCACTTCGAGATCCGCACCCACAAGCGGCTGATCGACATACATCAACCGACCCCGAAGACGGTGGACTCGCTGCAGCGCCTCGACCACCTTCCCGCTGGTGTCGACATCGAGATCCGTCTCACCACCTAACCCGATGCCAGCGATCCTTGCCAAGAAGCTCGGGATGACCCAGGTGTTCCTCGATGACGGGAGCGTCGCGCGCGTGACTGTGCTCGAGGCCGGGCCATGTCCTGTGACAGCGGTTCGCACCCGCGAACGCGACGGCTACGACGCCGTCCAGCTGGCCTTCGGCGCCACGCGCGAGCGGCGCCTTAGCAAGCCCGAGCTCGGTCACCTGAAGAAGGCCGACGCCCCTCCGATGAAGCACCTCGCCGAGTTTCGCTTCGACGGTCAGCCGACCGAGCTGAAGGTCGGAGAGACCGTGACCGCCGACACCTTCGAGGCCGGTGCCAAGGTGAAGATCTCCGGCACCTCCAAGGGCAAGGGGTTCCAGGGCACGATCAAGCGGCACGGCTTCAAAAGCGGGCCGAAGTCCCACGGCTCTCACAACGTGCGTGCCCCGGGATCGATCGGCGCCTCCGCCTACCCGGCCCGGGTCTTCAAGGGCATTCGCGGCGCAGGCCAGATGGGCAGCGCGAGGATCACCCAGCGCGGTCTGACGATCGTCTCAGTCGACTCGGCCGAGAATCTGATCCTCGTGCGCGGCGCAGTGCCGGGCCCTCGCGGCGGCGTGGTGGAGGTGCGTAGCGATGGCTGACGCACCGGTATTGGGATCGCCCGCCAAGAAGGTCAAGCTCGACGAGGCCGCCTTCTCTCAGCGCTTCCACGAGCCGCTCGTGCACCAGAGCGTGCGCGCCGAGCAGGCGGCGCGCCGGCGCGGCACGGCCGCGACCAAGACGCGCGGGATGGTCTCCGGCGGTGGCGCGAAGCCCTGGCGCCAGAAGGGAACCGGGCGCGCCCGCGCCGGCTCCAACCGCTCGCCGATCTGGACGGGCGGTGGCATCACCTTCGGTCCCCAGCCGCGCTCCTACACCTTCAAGGTCAACCGCAAGGAGCAGCGCGCGGCTCTGCGCAGCGCGCTCTCGCTGCACGCTCAGCGCTCCTCGATTGCGCTTGTGGACACGGCGGCTTTCGGCGCGCCGAAGACGAGGCAGGCGCGCGAGTTGCTCGGGGATTGGGGCCAGCCCGGTCCGACGCTCGTGGTGCTGGACGCAGACGAGCGCGACGCAGCGCTCTCCTTCCGAAACCTGGATCGCGTCGCGGTGCTCACCCATGAGAGCGTTGGCATCGCCGACCTGCTGCGAGCGGCGTCGCTTGTGATCTCGCAGGCCGCGCTGGACGCACTGACGGCACGCGCTACCGGCGAGAAGGCGGACGCGAAGGCGTCCACCGCGCCCCAGCCGGTCGCCAAGGCCAAGAAGGCGCCGGCCAAGAAGGCTGCGCCCAAGGCGGTCACAGAGGCACCCGCGGAGGCTGATGCGGCAGCAGAGCCGGTCGCCGAGGATTCGGCACAGGCCGAGGAGCCTGCAGAGGCGAAGGAGCGCGCCGCCGAGACGGCCGACGCAGAGGAGGCTTCCTGATGGATCTCGCCCAAGTGGTCATTCGCCCCGTCGTATCCGAGAAGACCTATGTGCTTTCGGCGGCTGGCAAGTACACCTTCCGCGTGCACCCCGACGCGCACCGTACCCAGATTCGCCAGGCGGTCGAGAAGATGTTCGACGTGAAGGTCGTCACGGTGCGCACGATGAGCGTGAAGAGCAAGCCCGAAGCGGCGCGGTGTCACGCGCGGCCGCACGCGCTCCTGGAAGAAGGCGATCGTCGAGGTCGCCGAGGGCCAGAGCATTCCGATCTTCCAGTCCTTCGAGTCGGTAGAGGGCTAGTCAATGGCGATCAGAAAGCCAAAGCCAACGAGCCCGGGACGGCGGTTCGTCTCCTATCCGGACTTTGCGGAGATCACCAAGAGCGAGCCCGAGAAGTCGCTCACCGAAGGCCTGAAGAAGAGCGGTGGGCGAAACGCCCACGGCCGCAAGACCTCGCGCCATCGTGGCGGCGGCGCCAAGCGCCTCTACCGCCGGATCGACTTCAAGCGCCGCAAGGACGAGATGCCCGCAAAGGTCGCGGCAATCGAGTACGACCCCAATCGCTCCGCCTACATCGCGCTGCTGCACTACGCCGACGGCGAGAAGCGCTACATCCTGGCTCCCCAGCGGCTGAACGTGGGCATGAGCGTGCGCTCTGGGGATGAGGCCGACATCGCGGTCGGGCACTGCCTGTCGCTCTCGCGGATGCCCGTCGGCACCGTCGTGCACTGCGTTGAGCTCCAGCCTGGGCGCGGCGCTCAGATGGTGCGCTCCGCCGGTGCCTCCGCGCAGCTGATGGCCAAGGAGGGCGAGATGGCCTCGCTACGGCTGCCATCGGGCGAGATGCGGCTGGTACGGGCCGAGTGCAGGGCGACCGTTGGGACGGTTGGCAACGCCGAGCACCAGAACGTGAAGGTCGGCAAGGCGGGCCGCAAGCGTCATCTGGGCGTGCGCCCGCAGACGCGTGGCGTCGCGATGAACCCCGTCGATCACCCGCACGGTGGCGGCGAGGGCTCCACCACCGCGGGACGCCACCCGGTCACGCCGTGGGGCAAGCCGACGCTTGGCTACAGGACGCGCAAGAAGAACAAGGGCTCAGACCGCTACATCGTGCGCGGGCGGCGCAGAGGAAAGGGCAAGAGCAGATGAGCGGTACGTATGCCGGCACCCCGCGGCGTCCTCGCTCGCTCGCGTACGAAGTACGCCACGCTCACTGCGTCCTTGCGCGGCTTGGCCTACGTACCGCTCATGGGCGCAATGCTTTGAAGGGAGAGCTATGAGCCGTTCAAGCAAGAAGGGGCCGTGGGTGGAAGAGCGCCTGATGGCCAAGGTCAACAAGATGAACGAGGAAAACCGCCGCCAGATGATCAGGACCTGGTCGCGTGCCTCCACGATCTTCCCCGAGATGGTCGGGCACACGCTCGCAGTTCACGACGGCCGCAAGCACGTGCCCGTCTTCGTGAGCGAGTCGATGGTCGGCCATAAGCTCGGCGAGTTCGCCCCCACCCGTGTCTTCCGCGGCCATGCCGGCTCTGGAAAGGTGCGTTGATGGCCGACGAGCCGACAGACGCGACCGAGGAGCCGCAGGCGCAGGCCGAGCCCGAGCAGCAGCCCGCTGCCGAGGAGCAGCCTGCAAAGCCCAAGGCGAGGCGTAGCGCCAAGGCCAAGGCTGCCGCCGAGAGCGCTGGCGAGAGCAAGGAGGTTGCGGCCAAGCCCGAGAAGAAGCCGCGCCGTGCTTCCGCCAAGAAGGCCGCCGAGCCCGAGGCGAGCGCAGAGGCCGAAGAGGAGACCGAGGCCGCTGCCGAGCAGGCCAAGCCCGCAAAGCGCCGCAGCCGCCCGCAGGCCGAGGATGCGCCGGAGCCCGCGGCGCGGCCCGAGCCGGCTGTGAGTTATGAGGGCCCGGTGCGTGTGGTCAGGGCCCACGCCCGCCACGTGCGCATCTCTGCGCGCAAGGCACGTCTGGTCTGCGATCACCTGCGGGGCAAGTCCGTCGAGGAGGCACGCGCTATCCTCGCCTTCAATCCCCGCGGAGTCTCGCGCGACTGGAGCAAGGTGCTGGAGTCGGCGATCGCCAACGCGGAGAACAACCACGAGCTCCTCGCCGAAGACCTCGTAGTGCGCGAGGCGTTTGCGGACGAAGGGCCGACGATCAAGCGCTTCCGGCCGCGGGCGAGGGGAAGGGCCTCCTCGATTCGCAAGCGCACCAGCCACCTCACGATCACGCTCGCTCCAGAGCGCCGCTGAGCAGGCAAAAGACAACAGGACTTACAGAGAGACACAGGCAAAGAATGGGACAGAAGGTTCATCCAGAGGCGATCCGCGTGGGCTACATCCACGACTGGAAGTCGAACTGGTTCAACGAACGCAACTTCGCCGAGTACCTGGCGGAGGACATCAAGATCCGCAAGCACATCGTGGATCGGCTCGCCCATGCCGGCCTCTCGGACATCACGATTCGCAAGAATGCGAACGAGCTCGAGGTCAACATCCACACCGCGCGCCCCGGCATCGTGATCGGCAAGTCGGGCGCCGAAGTGGACGCGCTGCGTCGCGACCTGCACAAGATGACGGGCAAGCAGATCAAGGTGAACATCCTCGAGATCAAGCGCCCGGAGCTCGACGCAAAGCTCGTGGCCCAGTCGATCGCCGAGCAGCTGCAGAACAGGGTCGCCTTCCGTCGTGCGATGAAGCGCGCGCTCACGAGCGCCATGCGCTCAGGCGCCAAGGGCGTCAAGGTCCAGGTCTCCGGCCGCCTCGGCGGCGCCGAGATGGCGCGCACCGAAACCTACGCCGACGGGCGTGTGCCGCTGCACACCATGCGCGCCGACATCGACTACGGCTTCTACGAGGCCCGCACTACCTTCGGCCGCATCGGTGTGAAGTGCTGGATGAACAAGGGCGAGATAATGCCCGAGGGCTACACCGGCGCAGACCTGACCGACATGAGCGCCCCCGCCGCGCCGAGCAACGAGCGCGATGGTCGCGAGGGACGCGGACGTCGTCGCGACGGGGGAGGTCCAGGCGGTCCCGGCGGCGGGGGCCGTGGCCGCGGGCCCCGTTCCGGTCGCGGTGGCCGTGGCGGTGGCCCTGGCGGTGGCGGTGGCGGCGATCGTGGAGGGCCGCGCTGATGCTCTCCCCCAAGCGCGTCAAGCACCGCAAGCAGCACCGCGGCCGCAGGGCCGGGGTCTCGCGCGGACAGGTGAAGGTCCAGTTTGGCGAGTACGGCCTGAAGTCGACCGAGTGCGGCTGGCTCACCAACCGCCAGATCGAGGCTGCTCGTATCGCCATGACGCGCAAGATCAAGCGTGGCGGCAAGGTGTGGATCAACGTCTTTCCGGATAAGCCGGTCACCAAGAAGCCGGCCGAGACGCGCATGGGCTCAGGCAAGGGCTCGCCCGAGGGCTGGGTCGCCGTCGTCAAGCCCGGCCGCGTGATGTTCGAGCTTGCCGGCGTGCCCGAGCCGCTGGCGCGCGAAGCGATCCAGCTGGCCGCCAACAAGCTGCCCGTCAAAGCCAAGTTCGTGCTCCGCGAGGATTGAGAAAGGCCCACCCACCCGATGAAGGCAAAGGAGATGCGCGACCTCGCGGAAGATGAGCTCAGGGAGCAGATCACGACCCTGCGCAAGGACCTGTTCGGGTTGCGCTTCGCCAACGCGACCGGCGAGCTGGAGGACACCGCGAACCTGGCGCGCACCAAGCGCACGCTTGCGCGGGCGTTGACAGTGGCGCGCGAGAACGGCTTTACGATCAACGACCGCTAGCAGCGGCGACACGGACACTTCGACCACAGAGACCAAGAGCGAGATGGCAGAGACAGAGCAGAACGAGCAGGCCCCAGACGAGCAGCCCGATAAGGCCCCCGTCGCCCAGGCAGAGGCGGCGTCGCAGCCCGCTGCGCCGAGCGAGCCGCAGGAGACGCTTAGCTCCAAGGAGCGCCGTCGTCGCTCCCGCTCGACCCACAGCGGCTCGGCCGGTAAGTCGCGCTCGCCGCAGGAGCGCCACGCCGAGCGTCTGGCGGAGCGCCGCAAGAAGGCGAGCGCCCGTAGTGCGCGTCGCGGCCAGGAGCGTGCCAAGGCCGCCAAGGCTGACAGGCAGGCGCCCACCGTGCTTGCCCCGGTGCACGAACCCAAGCGTGGCGCGCCGAAGGAGCGCCAGGGCGTCGTTGTCTCCAGCAAGGCCGACAAGACGATCACCGTTCGCATCGACGTCGCTCGGCAGCACCGTCGCTACGAGAAGATCGTGCGCAGCTCGACCACGCTTCATGCGCACGACGAGGGCAACGACGCCCATGAGGGCGATGTCGTCAGGGTGGTGGAGAGCAGGCCGCTATCGCGCACAAAGCGCTGGCGTTTGCTCGAGGTGCTGGAGCGGGCACGATGATCCAGAACGAGACACGGCTGCGCGTCGCAGACAACACCGGCGCTCGCGAGATCCTCTGCATCAGGGTCAAGGGCGGCTCCCGGCGGCGCTACGCGCATGTCGGCGACGTGATCACCGCGACCGTCAAGCAGGCAAGCCCTCAAGGCTCCGTCAAAAAGGGCGATGTCGTTACGGCCGTGGTCGTGCGCACCAAGAAGCCCTTCGGGCGAGACGACGGCACCTACATCGCCTTCGACGACAACGCGGCGGTCCTGATCGACGACCAGAACAACCCGCGCGGCACGCGCGTGTTCGGGCCGGTCGCCCGCGAACTTCGCGACCGCAACTTCATGAAGATCGTCTCGTTGGCCCCTGAGGTGATCTGATGCCGGCGCGTACGACAAAGAGCCCACCTCGCCCGATGCGCGTTCGCTCAGGCGACGAGGTCCAGATCATCGCTGGCAAGGATCGTGGCAAGCGGGGCAAGATCCTGCGCGTCGATCCGACCAAGCAGCGCGTCTACGTCGAGGGCCTGAACATGGTCAAGCGCCATATGAAGCCCCAGACCAGCGGCAGCCGGGGTGAACAGACCGCCGGCGGCGTGATCGAGCGCGAGGGCCCGGTGCACGTCTCAAACGTGATGCTGATCGACCCTAAGCAGGGCAAGCCGACGCGCGTGGGCGTGCAGCGCGAGGACGGTCGCCGCCAACGCGTGACAAAGCTCTCCGGCACCAAGCTCGACTGATATGGCAACGCAAGCTGCGACAGCCCGACTCAAGGCCCGCTACCTCGAAGAGGTGCGTCCCAAGCTGATGTCCCGTTTCGGCTACAGCTCGGTGATGCAGGCCCCGAAGATCCAGAAGATCACGTTGAACATGGGCGTCGGCGACGCCAAGCAGGATTCCAAGGCACTGAAGGCAGCTCAGGAGCAGTTGGCGAGCATCGCCGGCCAGCATCCGAGCATCCGCAAGGCTCGCAAGTCGATTGCCGCCTTCAAGCTGCGCGAGGGGATGCCTGTCGGCGTCTCGGTGACGCTGCGCGGGGAGCGCGCCTACGAGTTCCTCGACCGCCTGGCATCGATCGCGATTCCGCGGATCAGGGACTTCCGGGGCCTCTACCCGAAGTCCTTTGATGGCCGCGGCAACTTCTCGATGGGCGTGCGCGAGCAGATCATCTTCCCGGAGATCGACTACGACTCGATCGACCAGGTGCGCGGCCTGGACATCACGATCACGACCACAGCAATGACCGATGTCGAGGCGTTTGCGCTGCTCGAGGGGTTGGGCATGCCCTTCTCCCGCCAGAACCGCCCCGCCGGCTTCGACGAGCAGTCCGCCGACCAGGAGGAAGACAACTAGATGGCCAAGACTTCTCTTCGCGTCAAGCAGGCGCGCCCACCCAAGTTCAAGACGCGTGCATATACTCGCTGCAATCGCTGTGGGCGCCCGCGCGCGGTCTACCGCAAGTTCGGGCTCTGCCGCATCTGCCTGCGCGAGCTCGCCCACAACGGCCACATCCCGGGGATGACGAAGTCCTCCTGGTGAGGTCCTCCTTTCAAGCCCCTCCGACCACGAGCCAAAGCAAGAACAAGCCATGTCGATGACCGACCCCATAGCGGACTTCCTCACCCAGATCCGCAACGCGATCCACGCCGCCCACGAGACGGTCGAGATCCCTGCCTCCAAGCTGAAGGCCGAGCTCGCTCGCATCCTCACCGAGCAGGGTTACATCGACTCGTGGTCGGTTCACGCACGTTCCGACGGCCTCTTCGGCGAAGTGATCCAGATCAACCTGAAGTACACCGACGAGCGTCGCTCGGCGATCTCGGGGCTGCGCCGCGTCTCGCGCCCGGGCCGCCGCACCTACGTCGATGCCACGAGCATCCCCAAGGTGCTTGGCGGGATGGGCACCTCGATCCTCTCAACCTCCCACGGGGTGATGACCGGTCACGACGCCAGGCTCGCTGGAGTCGGCGGCGAGGTCATCGCACAGGTCTGGTAGCGGCGATGTCCCGAATCGGAAGAAAGCCGATCCCGGTGCCTTCGGGAGTGACTGTCACGATCGAGCCGGAGACGGTGAGCGTGAAGGGTCCCAAGGGCGAGTTGGCCGAGCGCGTGCCGCGCGATATCGACGTGGTCCAGGAGGGCGAGCAGCTGCGCGTCAGCCGCCCCACCGATCGCGGCGAGCACCGTGCGCTGCACGGCCTCGTTCGCTCGCTGGTGGCCAACATGGTCCAGGGCGTCACAGATGGCTACGAGAAGCGGCTGGAGATCCAGGGCGTCGGCTACAGGGCGCAGTTGAAGGGCAAGAACCTCGAGCTCGCCGTTGGCTACTCTCACCCCGTGCCGATTCCGGCGCCGGAGGGGATCGAGTTCGAAGTCCCGCAGGCAACGAGGATCGTCGTGAAGGGCATCTCCAAGCAGCTCGTCGGCGAGACCGCCGCGATCATCCGCAAGCAGCGCCCGCCGGAGCCCTACAAGGGCAAGGGCATCCGCTACGAGGGCGAGTACGTCCAGAGGAAGGTTGGAAAGAGGGCATGACGGTCATCAGCAAGCCCAAGCAGCGTCTGAAACGGCGCCGCCGCGTGCGCGCGAAGGTGTCCGGTACCGCCGAGCGCCCGCGGGTCTCGGTGTTCCGCTCCAACCAGGGCATCACCGCCCAGGTCGTCAACGACATAGACGGCAAGACGATCGCAGCCGTGAGCTGGTTCGAGCCGGAGCTGCGCTCGCTTCCCAAGCTGGAGCGCACCAAGCGCGCCGGCGCCCTGCTGGCGCAGCGCGCGAGCGCCGCCGGCATCTCGAAGGCTGTCTTCGATCGCGGCGGCTACCAATACCACGGCCATGTGCGTGCCTTCGCCGAGGCACTGCGCGAAGCCGGCATCGGCTTTTGAGGGTCCACGGATGAACGAGTTCCTGGTTGAGTTGCCCTACGGCCTTCGCCCGGCTGTGTCCTCGGAGCTCGGTGTAGCGCTGCTACACCTTCGCTCCTGCGTCCTTGCCAGACTCGACCCTCAGACCCCTCAACTGCGGACCTCGTTCGTCCGCGAACCCTAACCCGCTACCCTCTCTCAGCTCATGCGCCAAGGCCAAGCAGCAGACCGTTCAGTAAAGCCCACCGGACTCGACCTCCAGGAGCGTGTCGTGGAGATCAACCGCGTCGCCAAGGTGGTCAAGGGCGGCCGTCGCTTCTCCTTCACCGCCCTGGTCGTCGTCGGCGATGAACGCGAAGTGGTCGGTGTCGGCTACGGCAAGGCCAACGAGGTTCCGCTCGCAATCCAGAAGGGCGTCGAACGGGCCAAGAAAGACCTCTTCCGGGTACCGAAGCACGGCTCGACGATCACCCACCAGACGACCGGCACCTTCGGCGCAGGCCGAGTCTTCCTGAAGCCCGCTGCGCCCGGTACCGGTGTGATCGCCGGTGGTGGCGTGCGCGCAGTCCTCGAGCTCGCTGGCATTCACGACATCCTCTCCAAGAGCCTTGGCACCCAGAACCCGATCAACCTCGTCAAGGCGACCGTCTCGGGCCTGCGCGAACTGCGCACCCCCGACGAAGTCGGCAAGCTGCGCGGACTCTCCATCAACAAGGTCCTCGGCCTCACCGACCAGCCGGCCGATGGCGCCGCGGAGGGCGGCGAGCCCGGCAATGGAGTGGCTGTGGAGGAGGGCGAGCAGGCTGCGGTCTCAGCTACCGGCGAGTCGGAGACAGAGCCGGCCGCGGAGGCGGGGGCCTGATGGCCAAGCTTCAGATCACCCAGCGCCGCTCGCGCAACGGCGCCAACCAGCGCCAGTTGGACACGCTGCGCTCGCTCGGCCTGCGCCGCATCGGCCAGACCGTTGAGCTCGAGGACTGCGCTCAGGCGCGTGGCATGGCTCACGCCGTGCGGCATCTGGTCGAGGTCAAGGAGAAGGGTCGATGACACCGCCCGCCAAGGCCGCAGAGCAGGAGACAGAGACGGGCCCAGAGCGCGTCGGCCTGCATACGCTCAAACCGGCTCCCGGCAGCCGCAAGGCGCGCAAGCGCGTCGGCCGCGGCGAAGGCTCAGGCACGGGCAAGACCTCCGGCCGCGGGCAGAAGGGCTACGGCTCGCGCTCCGGCGCCAAGCGCAGGGAGCGCTTCGAGGGCGGCCAGATGCCGATTCACATGCGGATGCGAAAGCTGCGCGGCCCGCACATGAAGAAGTCGATGCCCTTCGAGCCTTTCCGCACCCACACTCAACCCGTCAACCTCGCCGATCTGGAGAAGCGCTTCGAGTCCGGGGCCGAGGTGACCGTGCAGGTGATGAAGGCTGCCGGCCTTGCCAAGCGCAAGGGGATCCCGGTCAAGGTGCTCGCCCAGGGCAGCCTGAGCAAGCCCCTCACCGTTCACGCCGACGCGTTCAGCGCTGCCGCTAGGAGCGCCATCGAGGGTGCCGGCGGCGCGTGCGTCGTGGTGCCCGCAGCGGCATCTGGCAAGCCCTCCTGAGAGGGCCGTGGCGCGAAGCTCTGCGCCGCGCGCCGCGGTGGCTTCGCCGGCTCGCGCGCATCGAGCTAGAATCGGCGCGCCGGTCCGTTAGAGAGGCGCCCGCAGGGAGCTGATGCCCTGCGCCGCCTGGCGTGCGGACGGCGCCCATCAAAGGCCTTCACCCAAGGACCATGCTCTCCACCATCCTCAACGCCTTCCAAGTCAGGGACATCCGCAAGAAGCTGCTGTTCACGGCGGGGATGCTGATCATCTACCGGCTGGGCGCCCATCTGCCCGTGCCGGGCGTGAACCTGAAAGCGGTTGACGCGATCCAGAAGTCGTTCGGCGGCACGAACATTCTCGGGCTGCTGAACCTCTTCTCGGGCGGGGGCCTATCGCGCATTGCGCTGTTCGCGCTCGGGATCATGCCCTACATCACGTCCTCGATCATCCTCGAACTCCTGAAGGTCGTGGTTCCCTCGCTCGAGAAGCTCTCCAAGGAAGGCGAGGTGGGGCAGGCGCGAATCACCCAGTACACCCGCTATCTAACGGTGGGCCTGGCCTTCGCACAATCGATCGGCTACGTCTTCCTGTTCCGCTCGCTGCAGGCGCAGGCCGGCGAATCGATCGTCAGCAAATTCGACGTCCCGCACGTCTTCCTGATCGTCGTCTGCCTGACGACCGGCGCCGTGCTGCTGATGTGGGTGGGCGAGCTGATCACCCAGAAGGGGATCGGCAACGGGATCTCGTTGCTGATCTTCGCCTCGATCGTCTCGCGGTTGCCCTCCGGTGTGCAGTCCTGGTGGACGAGCCAAGACCAGGTCTTCAAGGTGATGATGCCCTTCATCGTGATCGCGGTGGTTGCCGGCATCGTCTTCGTGCAGGAAGGCCAGCGCAGGATCCCGTCCAATACGCACGGCGCGTGATCGGACGCCGCATGAGCGAAGGCGGCCAGACCTACCTTCCACTGCGCGTGAACATGGCCGGCGTGATCCCGGTGATCTTTGCGGCCAGCATCATGATGATCCCACCGACGGTGGGCCAGCTGGTCAAAGCCCGCTGGGGCCGCGACGTGTCTGACTTCTTCACGCCCAACGGCTGGCAGTTCGTCGTCGGCCAGTCGCTGTTCATCATCGTCTTCACCTACTTCTACACCGCGGTGACCTTCAATCCGGTCGACCAGGCCGACAACCTGAAGAAGTACGGCGGCTTCATACCCGGGGTGAGGCCAGGCAGACCGACGGCAGAATTCCTGGACCGCATCCTGGCCCGGCTGACCTTCCCCGGGGCGCTGTTTCTCGCCGCCGTGGCGGCGCTGCCGACGATCTTGATCGCTAGGACCCACACCAACCTCGCGATCGGCGGCACCTCGATCCTGATCGTGATCGGCGTAGCCCTGGAAACCATGAAGCAGCTCGAGGCGCAGCTGATGATGCGCTCCTACGAGGGGTTCTTGAAGTGACGGGCGCCGCCGTGCCTCTAAGGCACGGCGGTCGCAGGCACGGTGGCAGCCAATCCGACGCATCCTCGCCCGAGCGGATAGTCTGCTCGCGAGGTGTCCGAGCTCAACCTGATCCTCCTCGGTCCTCCCGGCGCAGGGAAGGGCACGCAGGCAGAGCGGCTGCAGGCCGACTTCAAGCTTGCCCACATCTCCACCGGAGACATGCTTCGCAGTCAGGTCGCGCAGGGCACCGAGCTCGGCGTGCAGGCCAAGGGCTACATGGACAAGGGAGAGCTCGTCCCCGATGAGGTGATCGTGGGCATGATCACCAAGCGCATCCAGGAGCCCGACGCGCGCGAAGGCTTCCTGCTCGACGGCTTTCCACGCAACGAGAGCCAGGCCGATGAGCTGGATGCGGCGCTGAGTGAGCACAGTCGCCGGCTGACCGGGGTGCTGATGATCGAGGTGGCAGACGACGAGGTCGTGCGGCGGCTCACAGGCCGCCGGGTGTGCGTGAAGAACCCGAGCCACATCTACCACGTGGATCTCGACCCCCCCAAGCACGAGGGCGTCTGCGACCAGGACGGTTCGCGTCTGATTCAGCGCGACGATGACAGCGAGGAGACGATCCGCCGGCGCCTGGAGGTCTATCACGCCCAGACCGCGCCGCTCATCGACTACTACGAGGACACCGGTCTCTTGCGCCGCTTCGACGGCATCCGCCCGCCAGATGAGGTTCATCGCCATCTGCGAGCCACCGCCGCGACGCTGCGTCTGGAGGAGCAGCTCTAGTACAACCCGCGCAGTGCGCCGGGGGCATGAGGACGGTTTCGGCCGGCCATCCCGCGACGGGCGCTGAGGGCCCCAGTGGCTAAGCTCAGGCAGTGATCGTCAGGAAGAGCCCAGAGGAGATCGAGAAGATGGCCGCCGCCGGCGCGGTCCTCGTGAGCACTCTGCGCATGCTCGAGGGGATGATCAAGCCCGGGGTCAGCACGGCCGAGCTCGACGCCGCGGCCGAGCGCTTCATCCGCTCCCAAGGCGCGGTGCCGACGTTCAAGGGATACCGTGGGTTCCCAGGCTCGATCTGCGCCTCCCCCAACTCAATGGTCGTTCACGGCATCCCCGGGCGCTACAAGCTTGCGGGCGGCGATGTGATCTCGATCGACGTCGGCGTCACGCTCGACGGCTGGGTTGCCGACGCCGCTCGCACCTTCCCGGTTGCCGCGATCTCTACGGACGCGCAACGCCTGCTCGAAGCCACCAGGCGCTCGCTGCTGGCGGGGGTGGAGCAATGCGAGCCGGGCAACCGCATAGGCGACGTTTCGAGCGCGATCCAACAGGTCGCTGAGCGGGACGATCTCTCGATCGTGCGCTCGCTCGTGGGCCATGGCGTTGGACGCGACATGCACGAGGACCCGCAGGTGCCCAACTACGGTAGGCCGGGCCGTGGCCCGCTGCTGCGCGAGGGGATGGTGCTCGCGATCGAGCCGATGACGACGCTTGGCGGACCGAACGTGAGGATGGGCTCCGACGGCTGGGCGATCTATGCTCAGGACAGCTCGCTTGCGGCCCATTTCGAGTTCACGGTCGCAATCACCTCGGAGGGTTCCCGGATACTGACGCCCTGGCACCTCGCGGAGGCGGGCTCGCGGCCGCCGGCGCCGGTGGGGGCGCCCGCCGCCGCGCGCCCGTAGTTGCTACTATCCTCAGTCTTGCTCGCGTGCGAGGGGTTCGCCCTGCGAGCGTGTTTTTGACCACGGCGGCGCCGCATCGATCTGGCGCCGCAGCCGGTCGCAGTGACGAGCCGAAAGGGATCATGAAGGTAAGACCGTCGGTGAAGCCGATGTGCGAGAAGTGCAGGATCATCCGCCGCCACGGAGCGGTGCTCGTCATCTGCCAGAACAAGCGCCACAAGCAGCGGCAGGGCTAGGCGCGATGGCACGTATCGCAGGCGTCAACCTGCCCCTGAACAAGCGCGCCGAAATCGGCCTCACCTACATCTACGGCATCGGCCGGTCGACCTCGCAGAGCCTGCTCGCCGAGCTCGAGCTGAGCCCTGACACCTACATCAGGGATCTCACGGAGGATGAGGTGACGCGCCTGCGCGATGCGATCGACCGCGAGCTGACGGTCGAGGGCGACCTGCGCCGCGAGCGCTCCCAGGACATAAAGCGACTGCAGGAGATCAACTGCTATCGCGGGCTGCGCCACCGTCGCGGACTGCCGGTTCGCGGACAGAAGACCAAGACCAACGCGCGCACCCGCAAGGGACCCAAGCGCATGCAGGTCGCGGGCAAGAAGAAGGCGGGCAAGAAGTGATCGACGACGCCCGCCGCGAGGCGATCCACTGATGGCGGCCCCCAAGCGCGCCAGGGGACGGCGCAAGCCCAAGAAGAACATCCCCGTCGGCCAGGCTCATATCAAGACATCTTTCAACAACACGATCGTCTCGCTGACCGATACAACCGGCAACGTGATCGCCTGGGAGTCGGCCGGCGGTGCAGGCTTCAAGGGCTCGCGCAAGTCGACGCCCTTCGCGGCTCAGGTCACGGCAGACGCTGCCGCTCGCAAGGGCTTGGAGCAGGGGCTGCAAAAGGTCGAGGTCTTCGTGAAGGGTCCAGGCTCCGGTCGCGAGACGGCGATTCGCTCGCTGCAGGCCGCGGGCCTCGAAGTCACGGGCGTGAAGGACGTCACGCCCCAGGCGCACAACGGATGTCGCCCCCGCAAGCGGCGCAGGGTCTGAGATGGCCGTGAGCACTTCGCCATACGGCGTCCTCGGACCGAATCGGGAGGACGCTTCGCAGCCCCGATTCGGCCAGCGTACGGAGTACGCCACGCTCCCTGCCTCCTTGTCTGACTCGACTCACGACCATCTCAAAGGCTCGATGACTTACGAACATCTCAGAGGAATCGCTTAATGGCACGAGATACCGGCGCACAGTGCAAGCAATGCCGTAGGGAGGGGCAGAAGCTCTTCCTGAAGGGCGAGCGCTGCCTCACAGACAAGTGCGGCGTCGAGCGCCGCTCATACCCGCCGGGCGAGCACGGCCGCGGGCGTCAGAAGCAGAGCGAGTACAGAGTTCAGCTGCGCGAGAAGCAGAAGGCTCGCCGCTACTACGGGGTGCTGGAGAAGCAGTTCCACGGCTACTACGAGAAGGCCTCTTCCCAGCCCGGCATCACCGGCGAGAACCTGCTCACGCTGCTGGAGTGCCGCCTGGACAACGTCCTCGTGCGGCTTGGCTTCGGCGCCTCCAGGCGCCAGGCGCGTCAGCTTGTGCGCCACGGGCACTGGACCGTGAACGGTCGCCGGGTGAACATCCCCAGCTACCAGGTCAAGCCTGGGGACGTGATCGCCATCAAGGCGGGTTCGCCTGCCACGCAGGTGGTCAAGGATGCGACTGAGCTGACCGGCCAGATCCCAGCGTGGCTGCAGGCCGATCACGAGTCGCTGACGGCGAAGGTGCTGCGCAAGCCGGAGCGTCGGGAGGTTGCCGCGCCGGTGCAGGAGCAGCTCATCGTCGAGCTGTACTCGAAGTAATCAACTTTCCCGCGTCATGCCCGCTCGTCCGGGCTCTGGCGCGTCCACAGCCGGCGTCGGCAGACGCCGGTGAGAGACCAAACCACAGAGGACCCTGATGCTCGACTTCCAAATCCCCCGGATCACAAGCGAGTCTGTCGACGACAACCGCGGCAACTTCACGATCGAGCCTCTCGACCGCGGGTTCGGCTACACCTTCGGGAACTCGTTGCGCCGTGTACTGCTCTCCTCCCTGGCCGGCGCCGCCGTCACGAGCGTCCGCATCGAGGGCGTCGCCCATGAGTTCTCGACGATCCCGGGCGTGACCGAGGACGTCACCGACATCGTCCTGAACCTGAAGGGCATCGTTTGCCGGATGCACTCCGACGCCACCGAGGTCGAGGCGCCGCTCGTCGTCAGCGGGCCCGGCGAGATCACCGCCAAGGACATCGATCTGCCGGCGGGCGTTGAGATCCTCAACCCCGACGTCCACATCGCCACACTCGAGAAGAAGACCAAGCTCGAGCTCTACATGACGATCGGCCGCGGCCGCGGCTATCGCCCCGCGGAGGAGAACAAGGCTCCCGACCAGCCGATCGGAGTGATCCCGATCGACTCGATCTTCTCGCCCGTGCGTCGCGTCGCCTACGCCGTCGAACAGGCGCGCGTCGGGCAGCGCACCGACTACGACAAGCTCTCCCTGGACATCGAGACCGACGGCTCGATCGACCCGCAGGCGGCGCTGCGCGAGGCGGCTGAGCTCCTCATCTCCCAGCTTGCGATCTTCACCGACGCCGACCGCATCCAGGAGCTGCGCGCCACACCCGGCGGGCAGATCGCCGGCCCCGACGGCCAGGGCCTGCCGGCCGCCGGCGCCGCCGCGCCAGGCGGCATGCAGGGCGAGGAGTGGAACATCCTGATTGAGGAGCTCGAGCTCGGCGTGCGTTCCTACAACTGCCTGAAGCGCGCCGGCGTCCAGACGGTCGGCGACCTGATCTCCAAGTCCGAGGCCGAGCTCAGCGCGATCCCGAACTTCGGCAAGAAGTCGATCGACGAGGTCGTCGAGACCCTTCACGCCCGCGGCCTCTCGCTGCGGCAGGACTAGCGGCTTGGCTCCATCCAGCTATCCTTGATCGACTCATGAGGCATCAGAAGACACGCAACAAGCTCAGCCGCGACTCGGCGCACCGCAAGGCTCTGCTGATGAACCTCTGCAAGGAGGTACTCGAGCACGAGCGCATCCAGACCACCGAGGCGAAGGCCAAGGCGGTCAAGCCCGAGCTCGAGAAGCTGATCACCCTCGCCAAGACCGACAGCCTCCACGCCCGCAGGCAGGCGCTTTCCGCGCTCGCCCAAGACAAGTTCGCGGTACACCGCCTCTTTGTCGAGGTCGCTCCCCGCTACGTGGAGCGACCCGGCGGCTATACGCGCATCATGAAGCTCGGTCCGCGTCGCTCGGACTCGACCGAGATGGTGCTCCTAGAGCTCGTCTGAGTGCGGCGCCCGGAGACCGCGGGCGGCGATGATGGTCAGCCGGCTGAGGGTCGAGTATGACGGGACTGACTTCGCTGGCTGGGCGCGGCAACCCGGGCTGCGTACCGTGCAGGGTGCGCTTGAAGAGTCGCTGCACAAGATGCTCGGGACCGTCGATCTGGAGGGGGAGCCGCTCGCGCTCACGGTCGCGGGACGCACCGATCGGGGCGTCCACGCATGGGGGCAGGTCGCAAGCTACCGCCACGAGGCGGTCGACCCGGCGCGCTGGAATACGCTGCTGCCGGAGGATGTGGCGGTCCTCTCCTGCGAGCCCGCGCGAGCGGGCTTCGACGCGCGGCGCGATGCGACCAGCCGCACCTACTGCTACCGAATCCTGAACCGTCGCGCGCGCGGCGTCTTTACGCGTTCGAGTGCTCTCTTCTGGCCTCGGCCGCTCGACCGTGAGGCGCTCTGTGCCTGCGCGGCAGCGCTGGTGGGTACACACGACTTCACGGCGTTTACGCCGACCGAGACCGAACATGTCCGCTTCACGCGCAAGGTGCTCGAGGCGAGTTGGCGCATCGACGGCGACCTGCTCGAGCTCTGGATCGAGGCGGACACTTTCATGCGTCACATGAATCGCGTGCTGGTGGGCACCATGTTGGAGGTCGCCGAAGGTAGACGCAGCGAGGAGCAGTTCGTTTCGCTGCTCCAGGGTCGGCCGCGCGCCGAAGCGGGCCCCACCGCACCACCGCACGGGCTCGCGCTTGCCTCTGTGCGGTATCCCGGGGCGTGAGCTTCGCCTGGTGGCGGGCATCCGGCTGAGCCGAGCCCGTCGCCATTGACCGGAGCTCCCAGCGGACCGGGGCTCCCAGCGGACCGGGGCTGCCCCTATCCTGGGGGGCACATGCTCGACGTGCTGCTCACAAACGACGACGGAATCGAGGCCGAGGGCCTGCAGACGCTGCGGCGCGCGCTCGTCGCACTGCCAGACGTGCGCGTGGCGGTGGTCGCGCCCGATGGCAACCGTTCGGCGATGGCACGCTCGATCACGACCCGCCGGCCGCTGTGGGTCGCCGAGGTGCCCTTCGCCGATGGGACCGTCGGCTACGCGACCGACGGCACCCCGGTCGACTGCGTGCGGCTTGCAAGTCTCGGCCTGATCGAGGGCTTTGCGGCAGACATCGTCGTCTCCGGGATCAACCACGGCGCCAACCTCGGCGACGACATCACCTACTCCGGCACGGTTGCGGCTGCCCTGGAGGGACTCGTCGTCGGGTTGCCTGCGATCGCGGTCTCGCAGCAGTCGCGGGGGCGCAGTATGGGCTATAGCGGAGATGGCGGGTTCTCCTTCGAGGTTGCGGCAAGCTTCGTCGCACGGCTGGTCGAGCGGCTGGAGGACGTGCCGCTGCCGCCACAGACCCTGCTGAACATCAATGTCCCTGCCGGCACGCCCTCGAGCGTCGAGGTGGCCACGCTCGGCAAACGGATCTACAGGGACGAGCTGAAGCTCGAGCAGACCGAGCAGGGACCGCCCACCCGCTCGCGCTACTGGATCTACGGTGAGGACCCCGGCTTCAAGGACGAAGAGGGCACCGACTTGGCCGCTGTCGCCGCCGGCCGGGTGGCCGTCACGCCGATCCACTTCGACCTCACACACCGGCCCGGGATAGAGACGCTGCGCCGCTTCGACCTGCAGGCGCTGCTGCGTCCGCCGGCATCGCAGCCCGTGACGTGAGCGATTCGAAGGCCACGGAGCATGCGGTCGAGTCGGCGCCGCCCACGGAGGCGATCCGGCGCGCGGAGGAGCTGCACCGCATAATCGAAGGGCACTCCTACCGCTACTACGTCCTCGACGACCCGGAGATCGCGGACGACGCATACGACGCGCTGATGGACGAGCTGCGCGAGCTCGAGCGGCGCCATCCACAGCTGCGCAGCCCCGACTCCCCCACCCAGCGGGTCGGGGCCGAGCCGGTCAGCAAGCTCGAGAAGGTACGTCATCTGGAGCGGATGCTCTCGCTGGCCAACGTGCGCTCCGAGGAGGAGCTGCGGGCGTGGGTCGCGCGCATGCGCGCGCACCTCGCCAGGGAAGGCATCGCCTTGCCGGACTTCCGCTATGTCGTCGAGCCGAAGGTCGACGGGCTTGCGATCAGCTTGATCTACCGGGACGGCGTCCTCACGCGCGGCGCCACTCGCGGAAACGGAGAGGTTGGCGAGGACGTCACCCACAACCTGCGCACGATTGGCGCGATCCCCCTCCACATCGAGGGTGCGCCGCCGCTGCTGGAGGTGCGCGGCGAGATCTACATGTCGCTGCATGACTTCACCGCGCTGAACGAACGCCAGGCGCAGGCCGGGCTCTCGACCTTCATGAACCCTCGAAACTCTGCGGCCGGCACGATCCGCCAGCTCGATCCCACGCTGACGGCCAAGCGGCCGCTGTCGATCTGGTGCTACCAGGTGGGGGTCACCGAGGGGCTGTCCTTCGAGCGGCATTCGCAGGCGCTCGAGTGGCTGCGCGACCACGGCTTCAGGGTCAACGGTGATATCAAGCTGCTCGACGACGAGCAGCAGGCGATCGCTCAGTGCGAGGAGTGGCAGGCGCGCCGTGGCGAGCTCGACTTCGAGATCGACGGCGCGGTCGTGAAGATCGATGACCTGGAGCTGCAGCGGCGTCTTGGCAGCATTGGCCGCGAGCCACGCTGGGCGGTGGCCTGGAAGTTCCCGCCAACGACTGCGGTGACCCAACTGCATGAGGTGCGCTGGAACGTCGGCAAGTTCGGCGACCTGCGTCCCTACGCGGTGCTCGAGCCCGTGACGGTCGGCGGGGTGAGCATCAAGCTCGCCACCCTGCACAACGAGGAGGATCTAGCGCGCAAGGACATTCGCCCCGGCGAGGAGGTGATCGTGCTGCGCGCAGGCGATGTGATCCCGCAGGTCGTCTCCCCGGCCCCGCACGTGGGCGAGCGCGCCGATCGTCCACCAAAGCCCCTGCCACCAAGCCACTGCCCATTCTGTGCCACCAAGACCATCAAGCCGGCGGAGGGTGTGTTCACCAAGTGTCCGAACGTCGAGTGCCCGGAGCGGCGCTGGCAGCTGCTCAAGCACTTCGTCTCGCGCGGGGCAATGGACATTGACGGCCTCGGCGAGAAGCAGGTCGCACTGTTGCAACAGAAGGGACTGCTGAGGACGCCCGCCGACTACTACAGCCTCACCGCCGAGCAATTGCTCGAGCTGGAGGGCTTTGGAGAGGTCTCGGCGAGCAACATGCTGGCCGCGATCGAGGCCTCCAAGGAGCGAGCGTTCTCCAGAGTCCTCTTCGCGCTTGGCATCGAGGAGGTGGGGGAGGTCACGGGGCGCAACCTTGCCCAGCGTTTCAGGGACGTCGACGCGCTGCTGGCCGCCGACCAGGAACAGATCGCCGAGACGCCCGGGATCGGCGAGAAGATGGCGGCTTCGATCGCCAGCCAGCTTGCCGAGGCGAAGATGCGACAGCTGATCGAGGATCTGCGCGAGATCGGGCTGCGCTTCGCCGAAGAGGGTCCGCCGCCAGGTGAGGGGCCGCTCGCCGGTAAGAGCCTCGTGCTCACAGGCACCCTGCCGCACTTCAGCCGCGAGCACGCAACCGAGCGCATCCTCGCGGCTGGAGGCCGTGTCGTGGGCTCGGTCTCAAAGAAGACCGACTATGTGGTCGCCGGCGAGCACCCCGGCTCAAAGCTCGAGAAGGCGGAGCGGCTGAACGTGCCCGTGATCGACGAAGAGGGCCTGAAGGCGCTGCTCGATCAGTAGCCCGCGAGCGACTCGGTCATCGCGTCCTGGATCGCGTGGGCCTCGCCGGTTTCGATGCCGTCGTCGAAGAAGGCGAAGGCGATCAGGTGGCCGTCGCGCGCCTGGCAGTAGCCGGCGAGGTTCGAGGCGCCCGTGAGCGTCCCGGTCTTGGCCTCGCAGCGGCCTTCGGCGTAGGTGTGGCGCATGCGTTCCGCAAGCGTGCCCGTGCGCCCGGCCACTGCGAGATCGCCGCGCAGGACTTCGCCGTCGCTCGTGCCGTAGAGGTCGCGCAGCAGATCCACGACCTGTTCGGGGGAGGTGAGATCTTCGCGCGAGAGCCCTGAGCCGTCGAGGAGACGAGGATGCAGCCCAAGCTCACCGATCGTTTCGCGCACCACGGCTGCGCCATCCGCGGTGGTGCCGCCGCCGCCGAAACTGGCGCCGAGATCCTTGATCAGCATCTCGGCGAAGAAGTTATCCGATGGAGGCAGCATCAGGCCGAGCAGGGTCGAGAGCGGGGGCGATTGCACGACCGCGAGCTCTCTGGCGCCGCTCGGTGTGGATGCGGGCGCCGGGCCGCTGTCCCCCGCAACGCTTACGTGCGAGCGCTGCAGGCCGAGCATCAGTTGCTGCGCGGCATAGGCGGCCGGCGCGTGCGGGCCGTGGAAGGAGCCCGTTTCGCCGCGGTTGAAGGCAAGTCCCGAGAGAACGCCTTCAAGCCAAGGGTCGAAGGCGTAGCCGCTGGAGGGCTCGCCGCGCAGCGAATCGAAGTAGGTCTCATCGCCGAGCACGCGGCCCGTGATCCGCCTGATGCCGTCGCGATAGACGAGCTGCTGGACGAGCGTGGAGACGCTCGCGCCCTGCCCGTCGTAGTGCTCGCCGATGAACCCACCGGAGCCGAACGTAGGATCTCCGCCTCCACGCAGGTAGATGTTGCCCTCCCAGACGCCGCCGGCGGACAGCTTGCCGGTGCCATATACGGTCGTAGCGAGGCGGGCCGTGGGTCCCATCCTGATGAGCGCCGTGGTCGAGGTGTAGAGCTTCTCGACCGATGCGGGGGGATGCATAGCGGCGGCGTGATCGGAATAGAGAGGCGCGCCCGTCGTGATGTCGTAGACGTAGGCGCCGGCAGCGCGCCCCGCGACCGCCATCTGGTGACCGAGCGATGCGGTGAGCACCGTGGTGGAAACGGCACTCGCCGGCATGGCGCCTCGGACTCCCGCTGCGCTCACGCCTGCCCGCCTGCCTACGGGATTGCCCGCGACGGGGGATGTTGCGCTGCGCGCCCAGCCCTGCGCCATGATCTGCGCCGCACCGCGAGAGGAGTCGCTGTGCCTATAGTGCGGCGACTGGGCCAGGGCAGCGGCGACGCTCAACAGCAGCACGAGCGCGCCGGCGAGCCCGAGAAGCAGAGGGCCGCGCATCCCCGCCCCATGCGGCTTTCCGTCTGCACCTTGGCCGGTGGCCCGGCGAAGACGCTGGATCACGCTTTTCCGAGCTGACGGCAACCGCCCGTACAATGAAGCCATATGGGCAAGGTTGTCAAGCTGGAACCGTCAGAACAGGATAAAAGGTCTGATCGGCCCGGCTCGGCCACACGCGCTCGGCGCGCCGCCCGCACGGCGAGTACCCAGACCAAACAGGCCAAGCTCTCGCCCTCGGGCAAGCCGGACAAGACCGCGCTCGTGCTGGGCGGCGGCGGCTTCACAGGCGGCGTCTATGAGATCGGCGCTTTGCGCGCACTCGACTTGTTGACCGAGGGCATTTCCGTCAACGATTTCGACGTCTACGTCGGTACCTCGGCTGGCTCTTTCATAGCCGCGCTCTGTGCAAGCGATGTCACCCCCGAGGAGATGATGCACGCTCTCACCCACGAGCGCGACCAGCCCTTCCGGGAGATCAGCCTGCAGGACCTGCTGCGCCTGAACCTCTTCGATCTCGCCCGCCGCGGGGTGCTACTGCCGGCCCACCTGATCTCCCTCGGACGTCGAATCTTCCTGCAGCGAGGCCAGGCCTCCCTGATGGACCTGGTGATCGGACTTGCCGAGGTGCTGCCTCCGGGCCTCTACAACGGCGCCGGGCTCGAGCGTTACCTGCAGCGAGTGCTCGGCGACCGCGATGTGCCTGACGACTTCAGGAGCTGCAAGCACGAGCTCTACATCACCGCGACCGACCTCGACACCTGCGAGCGGGTGATCTTCGGCCAGCCGGGCTGCGACGAGGTACCGATCTCCACCGCTGTTCGCGCCTCCACAGCGCTTCCGATGGTCTACGCGCCGGTCAGGGTGGGAGACCGGGAGCTCGTGGACGGCGGCGTCGTCTCCACCACGAACCTCGACATCGCCGTGGAGGCAGGGGCCAAGCTCGTGATCGTGATCAACCCAATCGTCCCCTACAGCAACGACTTCGAGGAGAAGGTGCGAACGATCAGGGGTGTCAGAGCCCGGCGGATCTCCGACATGGGCTTTCCCAAGGTCGGCTACCAGGCCTTCAAGCTGCTCGCGCATCGGCGTCTGCATGGAATGGCCGAGCAGTGGCAGGAGCGCTATCCAGGCGTCGACATCGTGCTGATCGAGCCGCGTGGGAACGATCGCCTGATGTTCGAGACCTCGATCATGAACTTCACCTCGCGCGTGGAGATCGCAAAGCACGGGTTCGAGTCTGTTGCCAGGCAGCTCTCGGGCGAGTACGAGACCTACCGCGAGATATTCGAGCGCCACGGAATCGCGATTTCGCCCGAGCGCGTCCGGCGCGTCATCGGCCGCTTCGAGGAGGAGACCGAAGGAGAGGGCCTGTGGCGCGGCATCCTCGGCGCAGCCACCGGGATGCTGTCGAGTTAGGCTCGCCGAGCCCCAGCCGAGGGCTCAGCCAGCGCTGCGTCCATCGCGCTCAGCAGTCGCTCCGAGGCGGCCTGGTCGCGGACTGTTATGCGCACGTGTCCCGGCTCTCCGAGCGGCGCGCCGGCTGCCACCAGTACGCCCGACTCCGCCAGGCGTGCCGCAAGCTCTCCTCCCGGCATCTGCGGGTGGGCGATCCAGATGAAGTTCGCGGCGCTCTGGGCCACCTCGATGCCATGCTCACGCAGCGCGGCACTCAGCGCCGCGCGCTGCTCGGCAACGACTCTGCCGCGACGCTCCACCTGCCGCGAGCACGCTCGCAGCGTCTCCAGCGCGGCTGTCTGGGTGACCTCGCTCACGCCGTGCTCGGGCGTGAGCTCGGCGAGCAGGCTCTCCGCGCCTTCGCCGCCGATCACATAGCCACAGCGCAGGCCGGCAAGCCCCCATGCCTTGGAGAAGCTGCGGAAGACGAGCAGCCGCGGGTAGCGCTCGAGCAGCTCGAGCGATGCGCCCTGCAGCGCGGGGTCGGCGTACTCGATGAGCGACTCGTCCAGCAGCACGGCGACGGTCTCGGGTAGGCCGGCGAGCAGGGTGTCGAGGTCGAAGGCGCTGATCAGCTCGCCGGTCGGATCGTTCGGGCTGGCAAGCGCGACCACGCGCGTGTCGTGCTCGGCGGCGGCGGCCAGCAGCGCGGCGGGATCGCTCTCGCTCACGGGGACCGCGACGCCGTGGGCCCTTCTTGCCATCTTCGGGAAGAGTGGATGTGATGGCCAGCGCGTGAGCAGCGCCTGGCCTGGACGGATCAGAGTGGAGGTTGCGGCCTGCAGCAGCTCGGATGCGCCGTTGCCGATCGCGATCCGCTCTGCCGGCACTCCGAGGCGGTGCGAGAGCTCGCTGGCGAGCTCCGAGTCGCGCGGGTAGCGGTGCATGCCGCGGCGCGCGATGAAGGTGACCGCGGCCACGACGTCGGCGTGCGGGGGGTAAGGCCAGGTCGTCTGGGAGAGATCGAGCGTCTCCACTCGCGTCAGCTCGAGCGCCCGCCTTTCGGCGGCCTGCTCGCGCAGCTCGCTGTTGATCTCCTCAATCGAGAGCGCGTCGAACTGCTTGTAGTAGTCGAGCAGTCCCATCATGGCTCACGGGTACTGGTTGTCGGGCGCGACGGTCGAGCCCGGGCCGTGGATCAGGAGCAGCCAGATCATGAAGCCGGTGGCGCAGATCACCACCGCCACCGCGAAGATCCGCGCCAGCGCACCCGAGCGCTGGTCGTGACCGGCGGCGCGGCGGACGAGGATCCACGCGAAGTCGAGGCGGCGAAGCAGCGCCAGAGCGCCGAAGAGCAGGATGCCGAGCGCTATGAATGCCGCCAGGATGCCAAGGCTGACGCTGCCTGAGGCGGAGCTCACGTGCGCGCCCACCCACAGGCATGCCAGGGGGATCGGGCCCCAGCAGAGCAGGCTCAGCAGCACCATTGCGACCCACATCGCACCGGCGAGGCTTGCGTCCGCGCGCTGCCTGCCCTCGCTTCCCTGCTCGGGAGCCTTGCGGAAGCGCAGCGGACCCGTTCCCGGTCGCCGTCCGACGAACAGCCCGCCGGTGTCGCTTGGATCGCTTCGCATTCCTATGCTCCCTTTCGTGGGCTGCCCTGCACCTCCCTGCACGGCAGGGACGTTACGGGCTTCTCGCTATACGCTAGCGCGGCGCCTGCCGCCGGCCAAGCAAATCGCGCACATCACTCATACAGGGACTCGAGCACCTCGGCGTACTTGTCGGCGACCACGTTTCGCTTCACCTTCAAGGTCGGTGTCAGCTCCCCGGTCTCCTGGGAGAGATCCTGGGGCAGGATCGCAAAGCGCTTGACCTGCTCGACCTGGGCGTATCGCTCGTTGACCCTGTCAAGCTCGGTCTGGATCATCGCCACCACCCTCGGCTCGCGTACGAGCGTGGCGAGCTCCGCCGGCAGGCCCTCGGACTGCGCCCACGGCAGGATCTCTTCCTCGTCGAGCGTGATCAGCAGCACCGGATAGGGCCGCCGGTCGCCGTGCATCACCGCCTGGGAGACCCAGCGACACTGCTTCATGTCGTTCTCGATATTCGCCGGCGTGAGGTTCTTGCCGCCGGCGGTGATGATGATGTCCTTCTTGCGCCCGACGATGTAGATGAAGCCGTCATCGTCGATGCGCCCAAGGTCGCCGGTGTGCAGCCAGCCGTCGACCACGGCGCCAAAGCCGCTGTCCAGCTGGCCGTAGTAGCCGGAGAAGATGTTCGCGCCCTTGATCAGCAGCTCGCCGTCCTTGGCGATCTTGACCTCCACGCCCGGCAGCGGCTTGCCCACGCTGCCGAAGCGGTGCTCCTCCGGGCGCGAGACCGTCGCCGCGGTCGCGGTCTCGGTCATGCCGTAGCCCTCCATCACCGGCACGCCGCAGGCGAAGAAGAATTCGAGGATCTCCTTGGCGATCGGGGCCGCGCCGCTCACGGCCTCGCGGACGCGGCCGCCGAAGGCTGCTCTGACGTTCTTGAACAGACGCTCGTCGGCTTCCGCGAAGGGCTCCTTCAGCTCCTGTGGTACCGGCTTGCCTTCCAGTTCGAGCTGGCGCACCTTCATGCCGACCGCGGTCGCCTTGCCCAGGGTCTCGCGGTCCACGTTCGCCGACACGAGCGTGTAGATCTTCTCGAAGATCCTCGGTACCGACGGCAGGTAGGTGGGCTGCACCTCAGAGAGCTCCACGATGATCTGCTTGGTGTCCCCGCCGAAGTAGGCGAGTGTCACGCCGAGGTCGAAGACCACGAGCTGTAGCAGCAGCGCGAAGGAGTGCGCGAGCGGAAGGTAGAGGTAGACGACGTCCTCGGCGTTGCTATCCAGCGAGCCGCGCTCCTCGATCATGTCGACGATTGCGCGGTAGTTCCCGTGCGTGAGCACGCAGCCCTTCGGCGGGCCGGTGGTGCCCGAGGTGTAGATGATCGTGAAGTGGTCCTCGGGCTTCACCGCGTCGCGGCGCGCCTCGAGCTCTGCGCTGGCATGGCTCCTGCCGCGGGCGCGAAGCTCATCCAGGGCGATCGCCGGCAGCGGAGAATCCCCGCTCGGCGGATCGAACACGATCACGTGGGCGAGGTTTGGAACGCGCTCGCGAATCTCAGCGATCTTCGCCAGCTGGCTCTCGTCCTCGCAGAAGATCGCACAGGCGCCGGAGTCGGAGATCACCCACTCGCACTCCTCCGGCGAGTTGGTCTGGTAGATCGGCACCACCACCGTGCCGGCCTCGGTCGCGCCCATGTCCGCGTAGGACCACTCGGGGCGGGTGTTGGAGAGGATGCACACCCGCTCACCTGGCGCGATCCCGAGATCGATCAGCCCGAGCCCGATCTCCTCCGCAATGCCGGCAAGTTCGTTGTAGTTGACGTCCCGCCATGCGCCGTCTCGCTTGTAGCGGATAGCGACGCGCTCGCCGTGGGCGGCGGCGGCACGCGGGATCAACCCCGCGATCGTCTTGGTTGCGCTCGTAGGCGCGGTGCTGGCCTCCATGACTCTCCTCCTCGACAGGCGAGTTGAATGGGCTTGCTGGCAATGATGTTATGCCCTCAGCCTTCCTCAGGCTGCGCGCAGGCCATAAGGATCGCACGCTCGTGAGGTGCAGTCCAGCGAGCTTCCCCCAGCGCTGGAGGGGCTGGACGCGACCGGGCTATGTCGGGACGAGGGTTCGGGGGCTTCTCGTGCGGGTCAGCCGCTCAGCGCGACCGGGCGCTCCGCGCTTGGTCGCTCGCGGATGCTCGCGAGAAACAGGCTCTTGTCGATGCGGCCCTGGAAGACGGGCACACCGAGCTCGAGGCACTTCGAGAGGACTTCTTTGCGCTCCAGACCAGCTTCGCGGGCCAGCTCTGTGGGCGTCAGGTGGTTTGCCATCAGCATCTCCTCCGACTGTCGAGATCGTGGCTGCTTGCATTCATCTATAGCGCGACCGGCGGACACACGCAATACCCGCCGCAGCGAAATGTCAGCCTCCGATCCTTTACAGAGCCCTAAATGGGGTTTCTGACGTCGATGAAGAGATGGCGAAGATCGAAGCGCTTGGCGAGGTGCTCCCCGAGGGCCCTGATCCCGAACGTCTCGGTCGCGTGATGACCGGCCGCAAGGAAATGGATGGCCCCCTCGGTCGCCTCCGCCATCGCTCGCTCCGTGGGCTCGCCGGTGATGAAGGCATCGGCGCCGGCGAGGATCGCCTCAGGCAGGTAGTCGGTCCCGGCGCCGGTCACGATCGCGACGCTCCTCACCGTGTCCGGGCCGCTGTCGAAGACCAGCGGCTCTCGGTCCATCAGATCCTCGACCAGGGCGAAGAGGCCGCTCGGACCGCGGGCCGGGATCCCCTCCCCGGGCAGCGTCGCCAGACAGCCGATCGGCTGGCCTCGATGGACCGCGAAGGGGAGCAGGCTGGATGCTCCAAGCGCCTTTGCGATCAGGGCGTTGTTGCCGATCTCGGAATGGGCGTCGAGGGGGAGATGGTAGGCCGCGAGGGCGATATCAGCGTCGAAGAGCAGCTTCAGACGGCGCTTCGTTGCACGGTCGATCAGCCTTGCTTCCGCGCCCCAGAAGAGGCCGTGGTGGACGAGAATCAGGTTGGCGTCTTGCTCGATCGCGCGCTCGAAGAGCTCGACGTGGGCGCTCACGCCGGTGACCAGGGTGGAAACCTCCTCGGCGCCTGGGACCTGGAGGCCGTTGTGGCCGTAGTCCTGAAAGCGGCCTGGCTCGAGGAGGCGGTCGGCCTCGGCGATGATGTCGGCGGTGGCGGCGGGCATGACGTGTTGGGCTGAGCACGATAGCGAGGCGGCTCGGGGCAGGGCGGTATGGGATACTTAAGGGGCGTCGGGGCGTGGCGCAGCCTGGTAGCGCGCACCGTTCGGGTCGGTGAGGTCCCGAGTTCGAATCTCGGCGCCCCGATTTTTGATGGGCCTTCCATCCTAGAAAGGTCGTTTAGGGGGCCGAAACGGGACAAATAAGTTGCTTCGAGTCGCCGCGAGGCGAACGACGGCGAATCGGCGCGAAACTAGCGACGCCCTCGGTCAGCGATTGCGTGGCTGAGACGCCTCTGAGGGCGAGCCGTAGCGCTCCCGCAGCCAGGTCTCGACCTCTGAGATCCGATAGCGGCTCATGCCACTAGTGGACCAACGCGGAAGGCCGAGCGGCTGCTGAAGCTCGATCCAACGTGGCGTCACGCCCAGGTGGTCGGCGAGCTGTCGCTTGGTCACCCAGGGCTCGGGCGGCAGGTGTTCCTGCTCGGGATCACGATTCATGGCTGCGCGATGAGATCAGATCGCCGGTGGGGTCTCAACCCTGTCCGCTGAAGGGCCGTGTTGGGGCTCAGCGTCTTGGCGGCTGGCCGTGCAGCCGCTGATGGGCGAGTTGGTAGACGGTCGGGCGCCGCGAGCTTCGTGGGTGGTGGCGCACTCCGAAAGCGAGATAGGCAAGAAGCGGTCCGTTCTCGGCCCTGATTGCCCGGAAGATCATTCCGAAGCGTCCAGCTGGTGGGGGCAAGTAGATCTTGGCGCAATTGGGCAGCATGGTTCCGTCGTCGCCGTGCTCCTGTACGCGACGCAAGTGCTCGAGGGAGACTCCGCTGCGTTCATAGTCCCGTCGAGCGACCTCGGCTGCTTGGCGCCCAGCCGGCGTGCTGCGAGTGAGGTCTTCCTCCCAGGCGGTCTGATCGAAGTACGCGGGAAAGCCGCGGCGGCCGGCTCGGCTCAACGGCCTATGGCTCGTCGTCGGGCGGGAGCATGTGGGGTTCGTGCTCGCGCCAGAACTCGGCGGACTCCTCGGAGGTCATCTCCCGGCCGCCCGAGCGCTCCAAGATGGCCTCCCAAGAGGTGTCGGGCACGAGCGTCAACTCCCCGCCGGCCCGCTGGTCGGTCACGACGTACCGGCCGTTGATATCGCCGCTGAGCTTGACATGCGCCTGCTCGGCCATGCCTTCATGATGGCAGGTGCGACGGTCTGCTCCAACTCCTGCCAGCAGTTAGTCGGATGGGCTTGGCTCCTCGCTTGAGCCATGCACGAATCCGCATGACTGGGCTGTAGGCGCCTACGCTGTCCGCTGTGCTTTTCGATGCTTTCATCTGTCACGCTAGCGAGGACAAGAATGCGCTCGTTCGTCCTTTGGCGGAACGCTTGGTAGAGCAACGCGTTGAGGTTTGGTACGACGAGTTCAGCCTCAGCGTAGGCGATAGCCTTCGACGCTCGATAGATCGTGGTCTGAGACAGTCGCGCTTCGGCGTTGTTGTCCTGAGTCCTAGCTTCTTTAGCAAGCAGTGGTCCGAGTGGGAGCTGGATGGTCTGGTGGCGCGCCAGAACGGTGGCGAGGCGTCGGTCATCCTTCCCGTCTGGCATGGCGTCGGACGAGCGGAGGTAGCCGCGTACTCGCTTCCGCTTGCTGACAAGCTCGCTGTGTCCAGCGATGAAGGCCTTGATGAGGTCGTGCGTCGTCTCCTTGCGGTCATCCAGCCGGAGGGTTCAACGCTCGTAATCGCTCGCGACCATCTCCTGCGTTTTGGGCGCCGTCCGCCGGTCATTAGCGATGACTGGTGGCTGGACGTGGCAGCGGCAGCCGAGGCGAATGACATGGAGGGGGGTTGGCAGGAGCCGATGGGCTGGGGTCGCTGGGGCTTTCCACTGCCGCCTTTCTCGAAAGCCCCGGCAGAGCGTGGTTGGCGACTGGCTCGCGCCGCGCTGCAGACGGCGTGGCGGGAGGAAGCTGACGCGCGACCCATCACACAAGTCACAAAACCAGATCTCGTCCACGACTTCATCACGTCCCAGCCTGGCCTCCCCGAAACATGCGCCGAGCACGTCCACTATCTGACGACATACGCGCCACAACTGGTGATCCGCGGATTCGAGGGACCTTACGAGGATGCGATCGAAGAGATGTATCTCCGGTCAGTGGCCGACGGTGAGCGACGGCGCGCCAATAAAGATCGGTTCGGCTCCGGCCTGACAACCGATGGCCGCGCTCCCGGATGCGCCGATGATTTTGCACTGCGTGACCCCGAGTTCGGCAGATACGAAGCGTCGCATCTAGCTTGTGGGTTCGTGATGGGCAACAGTGTT
Source organism: uncultured Actinomycetota bacterium (assembly GCA_963757925.1). Lineage (GTDB taxonomy): Bacteria > Actinomycetota > Thermoleophilia > Solirubrobacterales > Solirubrobacteraceae > Palsa-744. The sequence continues at coordinate 129,291 of CAVWTE010000009.1, read as the reverse complement.
GCGAACGGACCTCCAGTGAGGTACTACGCATACGCCGACTATGCGGCCTGGCTGCTCTCTGAGCAGAGCACATGGCTTCCAGTCAATATTCGGGGAACCCTCACCCAGGGGATGGCCGCATGGGGCGTGTGGCCATGGCGGTTAGGCGAACGAGAGATAGTCGAGGACTTCGGATTTGAGGAGGAGCCCGTCACTGGCAAGTTTGAGGCGGCGCTTCGCCGTGCGCGTACTCGCCAAAGGCTTCGTCTTGGACCCGATCCGCGCCGCGACCTTGAGCACCGCCTGGCCTTCAGCGCCCGCCTACTTGACCTGCCAGAGGATGGCGAAACGCTAGCCGCTCGGCTGCTCGGCGACTTTCTCGATCACTACTACGCGGGGCAAGCCGAGAGGGCAGCCCGACGCAAACGACGCACGTGATTGCTCTCAGTTTGCTGGATCCGCCCCGCCCCAACCCGCAAGATGGGCAACGACGTGCGGACCCCAGCGGACATACGTTCACGATGGCATACATGCGGCATCGGGCTAGCGGATGCCCGGCGTAGGGCCGGCATAGCCGTAGCAAATCGGTAGTAGAACCTTCAAATCCCCTGTATTCAAGCCAACTCTAACCGTTCGCCCCGATTTTTGATGGGCTTCCACCTAGAAAGGTCGTTTTGGGGGCCGATACGGGACAAATGACTTTGATCGAGTTGGGTGAGGCGAACGAAGGCGAATCGGTGCGAAGCCAGCGACGGCGACGATCTCCGTCACCGACTACGTGCTCAGGTGTCTCCAAGGGGGGAGCCGTAGCGCTCGCGCAGCCAAGCCTCGACCTTTGAGATGCGGTAGCGGCTCATGCCGCCAGTGGCGAGATGCGGAAGGCCGAGCGGGTGCTGGAGCTCGATCCAGCGTGGCGTCACGCTCAGGTGGTCGGCAAGCTGTCGCTTGGTCACCCAGGGCTCAGGGGTCCGGTGCTCGTGTTCGGGATCACGCTTCATGGGCTGCGCGATGAGATCAGATCGTCGCTGGGGTCTCAACCCCCCTGCTGCCAGAGGACGATCGGCGCTGCGAGCCTTGGGGTGGTGGCGCACGCCGAAGGCGTTGGTGGCTGTCTGCCTCCCAAGTGTCGGCCTCGAAGAATGTGCGCTACGGCTCGTCGCCGGGCGGGAGCATGTGAGGCTCGTTTTCGTGCCAGAACGCCTCCGCTTGCTCGGGCGTAGGATCGAGCAGCCCGGCGCGCTCGCGGAACGTCTCGGCGGAGGTCGGACACGCTAGGAGGCGGGCGCATCATGACGTGGCGAGCTTACGACGACGTTGTGGATGGCGGCGCGAGGTGGTGTCGCAGCCATGTGGCCATGTTGTCCTGACTCCATGTGCCGGCGGCGATGGCCAAGACGGCTTGCTCGGCGTCATCGACAGTCGGCACGATGCCCCATGTCCGATCGTTGATTGCGATGAACATGCGCAGTGCGACCCAGGCAGCGCGCTTGTTGCCGTCCGGCAGCGGATGATTCTTCGCTAGGCGTACGACGAGGACGGCGGCCTTCTCGATGAAGTCTGGGTAGAACTCTGTCTCGCCAAAGCCGGCGGCTGGTGCGTGCAGGGCGGACTCCGCGAGGTCGATCTTGGCGACACGTGTGAGCGTGGTCGTGTCGAGCCCGGTTATCTCGGCAGCGATGGCGAGGTAGTCGATGAGCTCGATATAGCGGATGCTCACTTGGCAAGCCGCTCTAGCAGCTCGCGGTCCTCCTCGATGATGCGGCGTACGCGGGCCTTGAACTCGGGGTCTTCACGCCGTCGCTGCACCGCCTCGGCGAGGGCGTGCTTGACGGTCTCGTTGAGGCTCTTGCCTTCGGCTCGCGCAAGCGCCTCGGTGTCGGAGGCTAGTTCGTCATCAAGCCGCACAGTCAGATTCTTTGCCATAGTGCCATGGTAGCATGATTCGCAGATTGCTGAGCCTACTCTCCGTTTGATGATGCTTCCGTCCGCCTGATCTGGTACTTCAGGCACCCTTCCAATTTTGAGTTCGGAGAGACCGCTATGGCTAACGATGCCAGCGTTCCGTATCTGCCCGCTTACGGGAATATCACAAGGACGCTCGAGAAGATTCGGGCTGCCCAGGTGCCGTCCCGGTTCAGCCAGGACTTCCTGGCTACAACGCTAAACCTGTCTGGCGGGGGCGTACGCCCTGTTATCCCCTTTCTCAAGCGGACCGGATTCCTCGCACCTGATGGGACGCCTACCGAACGCTACCGCCGATTTCGCAACGACTCAGAGCGAGGCGCAGCAGCCGCCGAGGCCTTGCGAACGGGATACGCGCGTCTTTATGAGGTCAACGAGTACATCCACGATGCGTCTGATACGGCTCTGAGGGGAGTGGTCGTGCAAGTAACCGCCGCCGAGCCAAAATCGACGACCGTCAAGGCTATCGTGGGCTCGTTCAAGGCGCTCAAGGCATTCGCCATTTTCGACGAGTCGGCTGAGCTTGACGATCGGCGGGATGGCATATGGGCGAGTGGGGAAGATAAAGCCGGTGACGGCGGCGCTCAGGATCACGATGCTGTCAACGATCGGCTGCTGGCAGACGGAATCAAGCTCGGATACACCATCAATCTCAACCTTCCTGCTACGTCGGAGGTCGCCGTATTTGACGCGATCTTCAAGAGCCTTCGCGAGCACCTGCTCTGATGCCAGCAACGACTGTCGCGGACTCCCTCAAGTTGTTCGCGATCACCAGCCAGCTAATCGAGCACAATCTCGACCGTGTTGAGAGCGAACACGGCTTGGACCTTCGACGAGGTCACCGCAAGACGCTGGTGGGAGTGGCGGGTTGCGTTGGCCCCGGCGTGGCGGTTTGAAGTGGCTCCACTTCGCGTCGGTTGTTGTGTGTGGTGGATCTTCTCTGATTGGTGGGTTGCGGTGGTGTCTCGTGGAGCGGAGCGCGTAGCGCGTAGCGGAGCGAGACAGCCGCTGGCAGGGTTCAGTTGGGGGGTTCTGGCGGCTCCTTTCTTTGGTGCGCGGGCGAGTCCGTGGCGGAAGCGCCAGGACTCGGTGCCGGTGTCGATGATGTGCGCGCTGTGGGTGATCCTGTCGACGACGGCCTTCGCGAGGCGGGCGTCGGGGAACACCTTTGTCCATTCGCCCGAACGGCAGGTTGGTGGTGACGATCAGCGATGCTCGCTCGTTGCGCTCGGAGATGACTTGGAAGACGAGCTCCGCGGCGCCGGCGGGCAGCGCGAGATAACCAAGCTCGTCAAGACCACGAGCTCGGTGCGTGCGTAGCGGGCGATGACCCGGCCGAGCTCGCGTTTCGGCTCTCGGCTTCTTGCAGCTCGTTCGCCAGTGCGGCGAGCGTGGTGAATCGCACCCTTCGTCCTTGCTGGCAGGCGAGCACCGCGAGGGCTGATCGCCAGGTGTGTCTTGCCGGTCCCGAGTCGCCGAGCAGGATGACCGACTCGCGGTCATCGATCCAGGTGCCCTGCGCGAGCGCGGCGATCGTGGCCTGGGGGATCTTCGGGTTATCCTCGAAACGGAAGTCCTCCAGACGCTTCATCAGCGGGAACCTGGCGTCGATCAGCCTTCGTCGTTCGCGGCGCTCAGCGCGCTCTGTGACCTCGGCTTCCAGGAGCGCGGCGAGGTATGCGGTCGGGGTTTGCTGGTCGCGTGTCGTCTCCTCGGCGAGCGTGCGGAAGCGGGCGCGGACGGTCGGGAGCTTCAGCTCGAGGGCGTGCGCGTCGATCAGCGCCTGCATCGCTTGGACCTTCGCAGGGGCGCTCACCGTGTTGCTCCCGCTGCGAGCAGCTCGTCGTAGTGCCCGAGCGTTGGTGGTGGCGCCCCGAGTCCCTGCAAGCGCTGCGGGAGATCATCCAGTGCTCCCGGCGTCGCACGGGCGGCGCGGCTGAGCAGCACCGCGACCGCTCGCCCGTCATACGCTCCAGCGGTGAGCGCGCCACGGACCGCTAGCTCGACCTCGCCCCGGGTGTGCTCGCGGGCGAGCATCAATACGTCGACCATCTGCCGGGCGGCCTCTGAGGCGCCATAGCGCTCGGCGATCTTCTCCCAGAGCTCATCAAAACAGGATGGCCAGGCGCCGCGCTCGCGTTCTGGGAGAGCGCGAGCGACCCGGCCAGCGCACCGGGCTTGCGGCCAGCAGCTCGAGATAGTGATCGAGGCTGGCTGACACACCGAAGCGGCCTTGCTGGCGTTCATGGGAGGCGACCAGCTCCCCACCGTGATGGATCTCGATCTCACGGGCGCCCGACCTGGGAATGCACGCGCAGCCCCGCTAGCCGGACGGGCACGGAGTAGCGGTTCTGCTTGATCGTGACCATCGCCTTTGAGTCCACCCGTGGGTGTGCACTCCTCGGCTGTGGACGCCCGCTCAGCTGGCAGCCCCCGCAGCAACGGGCGCTCCCTGGCGAAGGCCACGCCGACGCTCTCCTGGCGCCCCGCGATCCTTCGGTGAAGATCGGTCTCGCAGCCCGCGAGCATCCTGCTGTTCAGCTCCCCGAGCGATGCGACGTCTGGGACGGGGACCAGATGACGACGGCGGAAACGCCCGACCTCTCCCTCGACACCACCCTTTTCATGAGCCCCCTCGATCCCCGGGGTCGTGAACTGCGACTCATAGAGATATTGCGAGCGCAACGCGATAAACCGGTCGGTCTCCACACGGTAACGGCCCCTGAGCACCTGCTTCACCGCGCTCGCGAGGTTGTCATAGCGAACCAGGCCGAACACCCCACCGAACCAGTCAAACGCGTGCACGTGAGCCTCGAGGAACGCTTGCTGGGAGCAGTGCGGGAACGCCATCGCGAACGCCGCACCAGAGTGACACGCACGCATATGAAACAAGTAGACCTTGCGCGACATGCCAGCCATCGCGACCTGCGCCTCACCCCAGTCGACCTCGGCCTCCACACCCGCGCCATGCACCTGCGGCACGAACGCCTGCACACCCTCACCACGCTCCACCCGACGACTGTGAACGTATTCCCGGACCGTGCGCTCAGCAACATCGGCAGCGTGCTCATCACGCAGCCGCTCCCAGATCCGCCTGGCCGTGTGGCGCTGCTTGCGCGGCGCGTCCCGGTCCGCGTCAAGCCAGCTGTCGATCAACCCGCGATAAGCCCAAGCTTCGGCGCGGGACGACCCACAGGCGAGCGCTTGACAGGCGGCAACGGCGCGGCCAACGCCTGGCGCACCGCCCGCCTGTGAACACCATGGCGCTCCGCCAGCGCCCTGATCGACAAGCCCTCTAGATCCCGGTCTCTCCTGATCTGCTCGAACGTCTCCACTCGTGATCCCATTCCTCACTGCCGCCTCCCGCTCGAGCTCCATGAGCCTCAAACAGTCGGCTGCCAGTCGGACAGAGGTGGGGCCACTTCAAGCCGCCACAGTGGGGCCAGACCAAACCGCCATTCCCAGCTGGAGGCGGATCAGGACTACTACCCACAGATTGAGACCGCGATCCGAGCCGAAGCGGCGAGCATGGCGCCGCACTACGAGATCATCTACTCGCTGGAGACGAGTATCCGGGTGTTCGTCGATGAGATACTCGCCACCGCCGAGGCTCCAGATCCGTGGTGGAACCCAAAGCGTGTGCCATCACAGATCAAGAAAGACGCGGAGGGCCGGATGAAGCGGGAGCTTGACTCGGGGATGACGCCGCGATCCGAAAAGCCGCTCGGCTTCACGACGTTCGGCGAGCTTGGCCAGATCATTGTCCAGAACTGGGATGTGTTCGATCCGGTGTTCTCAAGCAAGAAGGCGGTTGAGCGCGTGATGAGCAATCTCAACTCGCTGCGGGGACCAATTGCACACTGTAGCCCGCTGGCCGAGGACGAGATAGTGCGCCTGCGGCTCAGTGTGCGGGATTGGTTTCGCTTGATGGGCTGACTAGATATTTGGCGTACGTCAGTTCACGATGGCGTACACGCGGTTTGGGTCGCCGTATGCTCGGGGCATCGAGGCGGTATGGCCGTAGCAAATCGGTAGCAGAACTTCCGAATCCCCTGTATTCAAGCCAATTCTAACCGTTCGCCCCGATTTTTGATGGGCTTCCACCTAGAAAGGTCGTTTTGGGGGCCGATACGGGACAAGAAACTTCGATCGAGTTGGGTTGAGGCGAACGAAGGCGAATCGGCACGAACCAGCGATGCCGAGAGGGACTCGGTCAGCGACCACGCGCCGAGGCGTCTACGAGCGAGAGCCGTAACGCTCGCGCAACCAAGCCTCGACTTCTGAGATGCGGTAGCGGGTCATGCCGCCCGTGGACAGACGCGGAAGGCTGAGCGGGTGCTGGAGCTCGATCCAGCGTGGCGTCACGCTCAGGTGGTCAGCGAGCTGTCGCTTTGTCACCCAGGGCTCGGGCGGCTGGTGCTCGTGCTCGGGATCACGATTCATGGGCTGCGCGATGAGATCAGATCGCCGCTTGGGTCTCAAGCGCCTACCGCTAGAGGAGATGGGGGCTGTATTCAGGCTCGGCGTCTTGGTAGCCGCCCGTCCGCGCTGATGGGCGATCGCTGGCGTGGTGTGGCAACCCGGCTGGGCGGCGACGTGCGTCTGACCTGTCGCCGCCCGCGCTGCCGGTTGTGGGCACCTGCTCAGTGCGTTGCGAAGTAGAAGATCGCCATGACAATCAGCGTCATCACGATTGCGACGAGTGCCGTTGACCTGCCGAGCGCCTTCGCGGCGTTGACGCTGGCGGCGTGGGCCGCTACGCCTGCCGCGATGGCGAGGCCGACTGCTGGTGCCGGTCGTTTATAGAAGGGCGTGTCTGCCATCTCACCTCCTTTTCGAGGCTCGTATGCTCCAAGGCTGACCACAGGAGCAGGCAGCAAAGGACTTCATGGACAGAGTACATAGGCCATTGTGGTGCCCAGCCAGCATTTTGCGTAAGCTGTAAAGAGATGACTGGGCCGTGGGAATCTCGTGCGGAAGTACTCCAAGCGGCGCACGAGGCGGGCTTTTCGCTGAGCGCTCCGCAGCTTGGGCGGCTGCACCGCACGGGGCTCATCGCGAGTCCAAACACGCGCTCGCTAGGCCGGGGGAAGGGCACCGCTTCGGAGTTCCCCGCTGGGACCTGCGCCAGGCTCTTGCGCGTTCTGGAGCTGCAACGCCAGGAGGGCGTCAAGAAGCTCAGCGTGATCGGCTGGCGCCTGTGGTGGGAAGACGGCGGGATGCTGCCTCCTCCAGCGCGAGGGCTGCTTGAGGATATGGCGTCCTCCTGGGACGAACAGCGGCGGGCACTATCCGAACTGATGGCGCGCGATGAACAGGGAGACGCAGAGGCTAGGAGGCAACTGGAAGATCTCTACGCTGACGCAGAAAACGGGCGCGTGGCCGGGCCGATCGGCGTCGCGCGTCGCAACACCGGGCGCGAAGGGTTCTCAAGTGTCATCGGCGTGATCGTCGATATCGCTACGGGGCGCTTCGAGTCCTACGGCGACACCGAGGAGCCGGCCGAGGATGGCACCCCGCGGCCACAGACGACCGGAGCGCTGGTCGAGAAGGCGCTCGGCCTTGATCGTGCTCGACGCGATCGCGTCGCTGGCAACGAGCCCCGCTTCTCCGGCAGCTCTGAGACGGACCTCGCCAATCTCTCGCGCCTGATCGGCCAAGCTGACCTTGCGCAGTTTGCGTGCGCACCGGACGCTTTGCTCAACGAGGCTCGTGTCGAGGCGCGGAGCCTCGTTAGCTTGCTTTGTATATTCGCGCCGATCGTCGAGCGTGCGATCGGTCACGACGCTGGCGGCTACGGCACGATCGTAAGGGCGTTCGCGCGGCTTACCCCTCGCACGGAGGCGTTCATGTTGCTGGGCTGGCTCGTTCTGCGTCAAGAGCCGGCGCTGCTCGAAGGGATGCAGGCTCTCATCGCGCTCTTGCCGCAGGTGCGAGCGATCGCAGAGCTTGAGCGGGTCTCCGACCAGCTCTAGCAGTATGTGCCCTGGTTCGGCCCGGCGCTCAGCACCGCCATCTGAGCGCAGATGACAGGCGATGCCGACCGGGCTGCGCAGATGGTCAGCTCGTGCTTGGGTTCAGTGGTCGCTGCCGCTTACTGACTACGAAATCGCGCTACCCGGCAGGCAGTCGAGCAGGTGCAGGCGGTGGCTCTCGTGGCGACAAATGTCTCACCACAATGCTCACACGTACACACATAGGTGGTGCGATCTCCGGTCACCAGCCACGGGAGTTGAGGATGCGTGATTGGCACTCTGAAAGAGCCCTCTTTACGCGGGCGGCTCTTGGCGCATAGCCGGCATCGGCTGGCGGCCTTGAGCGTTGCGTCCACACATGAGCATCGCTCGCAGACGATGACGAACGGAGCGTCCGTGTCCGGGCCGAGTGATGCGACCCGTAGAGGCGCGTAAGAACCGCAGAATCGACGCAGCGCCTCTAGTTGCTGGTAGCAGAGCGAATCGGCTGTAGGTATCCCGATCGGGGATAGGTAGGTATTGACTCGTGCCCAAAGGCCCAGAGCCATGATCGTGTCGATGACTGGCCTACAAGCCTCTCGCGCTACCTGAGCCGCAGCGCGGGTCTGTGCCCTAGCTTCGAGCGATGCGCGTTGATCTCGCTCTACCTGTCGAGCGCGTGAGGTGAAGTCGGCGAGCATTACAAACAGAGGCGCCAGCTCGTCGCAGGAGTTCGCAGACCAACCTGTCCAGTGGGCGAGCATGTCCCGCCCCCCAAGCAATCGCAGCTTTCCCTTGGTGTGCGGTGTCCAGACCGCTTAGCTCGCGTCCACGACGCAGTAGCGCATCCCCTTCGGGTTGCCGTTCTAGGTAGCGCGCACGGGTTGGGTAGCCGTGGCGGTCGTAGTGCGCGATCAGTTCTGCTCGACGCTGTAACGGATCGGTCGAATGATCCCCCCGAACACTTGGGAGGCCGACCGGCTTGCTGTCAGCATCGGTCGACATGTCCATCTTGGATGCCACATCGACAGTTTCACGCCCGGACCAGACTGAGCGACTGCGCGCCGTTCTGGTCAAGCGAGCTGAGCGAGAGCTGCTTTTCTGGACCATACGCCAAGTCTTCGGGCTTCTCTTGCTCGCCGCAATCGTGCTTCACGTCGCTTTGGGCTTGCTGGAGGGCCTGCCTCCATGCAATCCGCTTGCTTTTGTGATCCGAGGGTGAGGCAGGCAGCTCGGAAATGATAGGCAGATATCGAAGGTCCGATCAGACGCCATAGCGACCTACCGTACTTCGGTCTTGTGCGTATGCCCAGCACTCTGAGCATCCGCAGATCTAGGCATTGATCCTCTCGGCGAACCGCTCGCGGGCTGCCTGGCGCGAGACGCCGAGCGCGATCCCGATCTCGCCCCATGACCTGCCGTTGGCCCGCGCTCGTGCGACCAGTTCGCGAACGCGAGCCTCACTGGCGCGTACGCTATCGACGGCCTCCGCGAGCGTTCGGAGGTCGGTCGTGTCGTCCATCGAAGTTCCAGACGGGTCAAAGTCCTCGGCGAGCTTCGCGGCTCGTTGGATCTCCTCGTCGGTATGCATCGTCTTCGCTCCTGTCATCGGTGGGGTAGGTATTGGGCGCGGGCTGGCATGGCGTGGACGATTACGGGGTCGTCAGTGTCGATGCCAAGGACGCCGACCTCCAGCAGGTCGCCGTCATGGGCGGGGCCGACGCGCATCGTGAAGTCGTCATCGAGGCGCCACTGGGCGATGGTGTTGCGGGCGGCGTGGAGCATGTCCTTGTCAGTGATGCCGTGCTTGTGAGCTGGCTGCGCGATACGCACCTTGACAAGATATCTTGTCAAGCAGGGATTGTCAAGGAATCTTGTCGATGTTAGGCGCCCACTCGGCTCAATCCACAAGGCAACCGAGAGCGAAGTGGTTTGATACGTCCGTTCACGATGGCATACGCAGGGCTTGAGCTGGCGGATGCCCCGGTTTCGGCGGGGCCATGGCGGTAGGAAATCCGTAGCCAACAACCCATAAACCGCATAAGAAAGCCAACTCTAACCGGGCGCCCCGATTAAAAAGCCCTGTAAATCGGCATACACACTGGCTTACCTGGACCCACGCTCAGACGCGGGGGATCGACTGCTCGACCGCCTCGCTGATCACCCGTCCGCAACGGTCCGGCGGGACGCCGCCAGGGCAAGGGGAGCAGCAGTCGGGCAGGCCGTACGATGAGCAGATTCACCGACCATAACGACTTCCGGGCACTGCGACCGTTCTTCAGGATCGTCGAGGAGGCGCTTACCGGGATCGTGGACGGCGCCGACTTCTTCGACATACTGGCCGAGGACATCGTCGTGGACTACGTCATCACCGTGCCCGGCTATCCACGTCGTGTCGTCGGGCGCGACGCAGTCGCGGAGCTCTACCGGCCCTACGGAACCCGGCTGACGCTAGATCGGTGCTTTGACCTAGCCGTCCACCACGACAGAGAGCGCGGGGTGATCGTGCTCGAGTACGCCTCAGAAGGAAGCGTTGTCGCGACCGGCGCAACCTATGCCAACCGCTACATCTCGGTGCTGACGATCGAAGGACGCAAGGTGACTCGGTGGCGAGACTACCTCGACCCGCTCGCCGTGTTCGACGCGCTCGGATGGCCGAACCCGCCTCGGTGAGCGCGGCACGGACCGTCTATCCACCCGGCGGAGTGCGCACGGATCATCGACTGCCAGATAGGACGGACGGCTGGCATCTGCCACGCGCCCGCTCGCACCGGGCGAAGCGCAACTGCTCGCCTCGGGGGCACATTGAGCCCGCTTGTCGTCCCAAGCATGCGTCTCGCCTCGGGGGGCCGACGACGTGCCCGCTTTTGGCGAGGAGCAGGTGCTTCGGGAGGCACGTGCCGAGACCAGCATTTGTGCTCGCGCGTGGATGGGAGCGCGGAACGGATTCGTGACTGCATGTGTCCGCAAGCAGTAGCGACCCGCCGGCGGCGCGGCTACTGCTCTCGTGCTTGCAACATCCGAGCGCCTGGCTAACACTGGGCGCGTCGAGCTCCCCCGTTGAACGTCCGCGGCCATCGTGCTCGCTATCCGCGCCTAAGCGGACTCCGATAGGCGAGGGGCGCGGAGACGCGAAGCGGGGCGCGGCTCGGGTTGGCACCGCTTGAGGGGTATCGATGACGTATCTTCGGGAGAGATCACGGGCTCAGCGTCGATACCATCGCAACTCGTATAGCTCCCATGCGTCCGCAAATGCGAAAGTGGCCGAGCGTGGTGCTCGGTGCTGTCGTTAGGCGGCGAAGGAACGCAGGTAGACGTAAGCGGCGTCGAGCGCGATGTGGAGCTGCTGCGGGTCGCGTCGAGTCTGTGTGAGGACGAGCCCGCCCTGGATGGCCGCGAGAGTCGCTGTCGCAAGACGGGCCGGGTCCGCGCTGCGCCGGAGCTTGCCGTCCGCCTGCATCTGTCGAAGCCCCTCCCGCAGTGGCGCCTCCCAGCGGTCAAAGCCAGCGGCGAGCTCGGTGCGGGCTTGTTCGTCTGTCTCTACGAGCTCGCCGGCGAGGCTGCCGATCGGGCATCCCCCGATTGCGTGACGGTCGACCTGTAGCTGGACGAGGTCGTCGAACCAGGCGGCGATCGCGGCCCAGGAGGAGAGGTTTGTCAGTCGGGGCTGGGCGCCGAGGACCTGCTCGACGGTGCGGTCGATGACGGCGTGGACGAGGTCGCCCTTGTCGGCGAAGTAGTGGTAGAGCTGGCCCTTGCTGACGTTCGCGGCAGCACGGACGTCGTCGAGGGTGGTGCCTGCGACGCCGTGCTCGAAGACAAGCTCAGTGGCCGCGTCGAGCACGCGATCTCGCGTAGCGCGGCCCTTGTCGGTACGGGGTTCGGCAACGGGCATACCTAGAGGATAGCCCAATTTGGACCGGTAGGTCCATTCTTCTGCTATGCTCCCAACCGAATGGACTACAGGGTCCAAAATCCACTTGACCGACAGGAGGAACAGATGACTGTTCAGGGCAAGACAGTGCTCGTAACCGGCGGCACCTCGGGGATCGGCGAGGCCGTCGCCCGCGCCTACGCCGCCGAGGGCGCAGATGTGGTGATCACCGGGCGCAGCGAGGACCGGGGCCGGCACATCGCGGACTCGCTGAGCAAGGACGGGGCGCGTGTGCGCTTCATCCGTGCCGACCTCGAGAACTTCGACGACATCGAGCGCCTGGCCAACGAGGTCGACCGCGTCGACGTGCTCGTCAACAACGCCGGCGGGGGCGCCACCGGACCCACGCACGAGACCGACAGCGATCAGTTCGATTCGACGTATGCGCTGAACGTCAAGGCGCCGTTCTTTCTCACCGGCGCGTTCGCGCCTCGCATGGCGGCCAACGGCGGTGGCGCGATCGTCAACGTCTCGACGATGGTCGCCAGCTTCGGGATGCCGGGGATGGCGCTCTACGGCTCGGCAAAGGCGGCGCTCGAGTTGCTCACGAAGGCGTGGGCAGCCGAATACGGACCCGAGGGCGTGCGGGTCAACGCCGTTGCCCCCGGCCCGACCAGGACGCCCGGCACCGCGCGGATGGGCGAGAGACTGGACCAACTCGCGAGTACGCTTCCACTCGGTCGGCCCGCCACCGCAGAGGAGATCGCGAACGCCGTGCTCTTCCTCGGCTCCGACGAGGCCTCCTACGTCAACGGCGCGGTCGTAGCGGTCGACGGCGGCCGGACCGCCGTATAGGCGAAAGGAGCAAGTGATGTCCACCACCACCGAGATCCCCGCTGCCCATGGCGTTCGCCCAAGACAGCCGGCGCCGGACCTCACGGTGCCGCTCCTCCGCGGAGGGACCTACCGTCTCAGCGACCAGCGACCGAAGCTATTCACGATGGTCGTGTTCTTTCGCGGCCTGCACTGCCCGGTCTGCCGCGCCCAACTGGGTGAGCTTGAGCGTCGGCTTGCCGAGCTCGAGGAGCGTGGCATCGAAGTGATCGCCGTCAGCGGCGAGACGCTCGAGCGCACGACAACGCTCGCACACCAGTGGAAGTTCGAGCGCCTCAATCTCGCGTACGGGCTGACCGAAGAGCAGATGCGTGCCTGGGGACTGTTCATCTCTCGCGGCATCGACGAGCACGAGCCGGCGCTGTTCAACGAGCCCGGCCTGTTTCTGATCTCCCCGGATCACACGGTCTATTACGAGTCGGTCCTCTCGATGCCCGTGGGGCGTCCCAGGCTCACGGACCTGCTCGACGGCATCGACTACTGGACGACCCACGACTACCCGGCCCGCGGCGAGGCCTAGATGGCCCATCAGCGACGCGGTGACTTCCTTCACCACGCTCGCGTGCGCGGTGGCGCAGCCGATGTATCTCGCGGATACCTGAAAGGCGGCTGGCCACCGTCAGCACGACCGCAGATAAAGACCGATCGACGCAACGCGCTAAACGGGGCGGGGATCGATGAACCCGTCGAGGTACTACTAATCTAGAACGATGCCCGACTTCATCTCTGACACACCGCTAGCCCGTGATCTGATCCGCATCGGCGATGAGGCGATCGCCCGTGAGGACGACGCGGCACTCCGCGCCTACTTCGCGGAGGACTACGTCTTCCACGGACCCGGCAGCGAGCTGGGCTTCGATGAGATGCGCGCTTACTTCGCCTCGTTGCGCGCCGCTTTCAGCGATCTGTGGCTCGTTCGGGAGCAGATCATCGTTGAGGGCAACTTCCTGGCGGCGCGCACCACGTTCTCCGGCGTATTTACCGGCGTCTTCACCCACTCGCCCATCGGCCCTGTCGAGCCCACCGAGGAGCACCTCGAGTGGGAGGTGATCGGCACCTTCCGGTACGACGACGACCGGCGGCTGGCCGAGGAGTGGGTGCAGACCGACTACCGCAGCTTCCTGACCAAGCTCGGCGTCACGACAACCGAGTCCGCCTAGTAGCGCTACGGGGCGCTCTCGAGCACCTGTTTGAGCGTCGCGCAGTAGTCGGCAAACTGGCGCTTGAGGGTGACGCGCAGCGGGGGTTGAGCTAGACGCATCGCTCCGCCGAGAGCCGCACCGCTACGTCCCTCTTCTCCCACGAACTACCGGCCGTTGGGCAGATCGAACAGGGCGACTTCTTCCGTGGGGGCGATGGTCCGGTCGCCACGTTTGCCGCCCCTGCGTCGGTGCGTGTTGGACGAGAGGTGAGATTGGGAGTCCGACTCGTAAACGGCGGGCCCGACGAAATCCCCAAGCGATTGTGAAGGTGACGATCCCGAACATCGCTGCTTCCTCGGAGGGCGTCACCGTCACCGTTCGATCAGAAGAGATGCGTCCGAGCGAAGTGGCTGACACCATGACGGTGGACATTGACGCGAACCGAGGCGCGTGTCTCCGCTACGTCTCAGGCTCGACCCAATTTCTGGATTCGCGCCACGGCCTCGTCCGATTGCTGCCCGATGGAGTGCTCGGCAGCGGCGTTGCGGTGGGACCACTGGGGTTGGTTCTGTCGAACGGAACGCGGTACGTGGTGTTCTCGCGGTCACGCTCAGCGAGATCATCCAACTGAGCAGGTGTGCGCGCGGTGGCCACAACCTGGTCGCCAGCGTCCAGTGCGGCTAGGGCCAACGCGCGGCCGAAGCCGCGAGAAGAACCAGTGATGAGCCACGTATGAGGTGTCATGTGTTCAGTAGAACACAGTAACCCCGCTATGCGCCTGTGAACCGATACTCGGTCTGCCAGACATCCTTCGAGTCGGTGTGGGCGGTCCAGAAAAGCTCCGCGATGTTGTCCGGGTCGAAGTCGGTCCCCGGCTTGACGGCACCAGCAATCGTGACCGTCGCGGCGTGGATGCCGTCGTCTCGGACGCCAGCGGCGATCAGCGTCTGCGCTGAGCGCAGGCCCGCCTTCCCCATCGAGAGGCTCGCGAGTGCGGGCACTGGGTTGTCGGCGAAGCCGCCGCTGGTGACCAGCAGCGTGCCGCCGCCGGCCGCCCGCAGGGCGGGCGCGGCGACTTGTGCCACGACGACGGCGCCGAGGACGTCGACGTCGTGGGCGGTTCGGAGCCGCTCGAGGGTGGTGTCGAGGATCTGGCCTGGATCTGGCAGGGCGGCGTTGTACACGACGACGCCGGGGGCTCCCGGGGCACTGAAGATCCGTTCGAGTGTCTCGCGGTATCCGTCCAGATCCTCGATATCCGCGCTGATCGCCTCTATCTCGAGGCCGGCGCTGCGTAGTTCAGAGGCGAGGTTGTCGAACGTGTCGCTGCGACGGGAGATGAGTGTGCTGCGGAAGCTCTCGCGGCCGAAGCGCCGAACCACGGCGGCGCCGACTCCTGGTCCGGTCCCGATCAGGAGGAGATGATGGGGGTCAACTGGCTCGGGCATCTGCCACCTCCGGGTTGAGATTTCGCAGTGTAGACCTCGACCAGCTCTTCGCGGAGTAGTCCGGCGTCGCCGTTGGGACGGCGCGGTGGGCGGGCCGTCGTCGGCTCCGTTTCAATCCTCGTCGCGGTGGCGCTCGATGAATTCGGCGGCCAGGGCGTCTTCGGCGATCGCGACGAGCGCGTCTGTCACGGCGACTCGCAGCTCGGGGCTTTCGCGGCCGTTGCGGGTGCGCCAGCCCTCCCCGCTATCGCTTTGCTCCATGCCGGCGTGCTCGACTAGGCTGAGCGCCAGCGGGCGGGCAGGGTCAGGGTGAGGGTGCTGCCGACTGCGGGTATCTCTTCGGCGTCCCGCACGACGGCGCCGTCACCGTCGGCGATCGTGCGCAGCGCGCCGGCTTGGCGTCGAAGGGACGGCTAAGCTGGCCTTGGATCTGAGTTAGCATGACTTGGTGCGTTTCCTCGTGACCAGTGCGGGGAGCGCTAACGGCGGGGGCTATGGCGCGATCCTCGGCTTTGATAGCGAAGGCGGACTGCTGGGGCCGTTCAGTGGGGGTCCGCGGATCGCTGATCCGCGAGGTCTTTCGCTTGACTCGTCGGGCGTGCTCGTCTACCTCAACGGTGGGAATGATCGCGTGTTGGCGCTGGATCGGTGCGGAAACGTCGTGCATGACCCTGGTCGAGTAGCCGGGTTTGATCCGGGTGGTGGCACGTTTGGGGCCGATGGTCGCTACTACGTCGGCATGCGTCGCGCACGGACGATCTTGGCCATGCACGCTGCTCTGGATGGGGATCGAGAGCCGCTTCTGCCTGAAGGTATCGTTCGGTTCCCGCGCGGGTTTGGCTTCGCATCTGAGGGACAGCTCTACCTGGCGTCTGGCGTTGGTCCCTCGGGGGCGGGAGATAACACGATCGTCGTATTCGATCGCGGGCGCGTGCTGCGCCCGCGTTGCTTGGTTACCGACCCTGAGCTGTGCCCGCTCGATCTAACGGTCGCGTCGAACGGGCACATCGTTATCGCCAGCGAGTTTCCTTTTGGCGCTCCGGAGGCCCTTACGAGTGTCCGCGAATATGACGCGGCGACGGGGGAGCTGGTGCGCGTGTTGCTGCCTGACCCGTCACTGGAGTTCAGGCGGCCGCGGGGATTGAGATTCGGAGGAGATGATTCCCTGTACTGCGTGGGTGAGGAGCATGTCGTGGCGTTCGATTTTTCGACAGGCGGCTTTCTCGGGCCGGTCGTCAAGCTGTCCCGGCTCAACGGGCAAGCGCTTGTGTTGCTCGACTCCTAGCACCACATCACACCTCCTTTCGCGCAATTGCGAGCGCGCACGCGCCGCAAACCGCTCGCTCGCGCTTTGGACGATGACCGGCCGCCTGGGGAGTCCCGCGCGGGTGTCCTGGGATGACCGCTCGCGTGGGCAGTCGGGGATCGCGCCCACGAGCAACACCCCTGCTGACCGAGACGCGGACCGTTCCAAGCGTCCTCCAGCACAGCACACGGGTCACCGGCGAGTCGTCAGACAGCGAGTACGCGGCCAGCGCCAAAGCCTGAGCCCTGCGGCCGGGCGGGCGAACTCTTGCACCGTCCATTATCGTGTCGTCGGTGATGCGCCTATATCACCGAGAGCACACGGGTCGGCCGATCCGTGTCGCCTGGGTGCTTGAGGAGATCGGGGAGCCGTATGAGATCACGGTGATGAGCCGCGAGGAGAGCAAGGGCGAGGAGCACCGCGTCCGCCATCCCCTGGGCCGCGTGCCCGTGCTCCAGGACGAGGAAGGGTTCGTGTTCGAATCCGCGGCGATCTGCCTGCATCTCGCTGACCTACATCCCGACGCCGGGCTGGCGCCAGCACTGGGGACCCACGAGCGGGCACTGCTTTACCAGTGGACGATCTTCGCTCCAGCGGAGCTTGAGCCGCCGCTGATCGAGTCGGCCGTACACGCCCAGCGCGACCCCGACCGTTCCGCCGCTGCGCGCGGGCGCTTTGACGAGGCCGCGCGCGCGGTGTCCAGCGCTCTGGATAGCAGCGACTATCTCGTGGGCGGGTGCTTCACGGTGGCTGACGTACTTGTCGGGGGCACGCTGGCTTTCACGGAGCGCATTGGCTTCGCCGATGAGCTCCCGGCGAACCTGAGGGACTACCTAGCGCGGCTCACGCAACGGCCCGCACGCCAGCGCGCGCTTGAACGCACGATGCCCAGCTGACGGCTGGAGCCTTCGGCTGAGGACGGCTCACGCCAGCTCACACGACACGATGCGGCAGTCTCCTGTCGGCGCACGCCAGGCCCGTCCATCGTCCATTTCAGCAGTCTCCGCGGTCTTCACCGACACGCTCGCATTCATAATGGAGCACTCGTGCCGTGCGTTCGCCGACCTCGGCCTCGCACCGGCTAGGTGCCGCCGCGAGGGCGTCATCGCGGGAGGCATAGCTTGCTGTGCGAACGATCTTCCCGGTTTCGCGTGTCGCTGTCGAGGTCATCACCTGCTCGCCGAGATCGACCCCGCTGGACTTGCCACGGAAACGTATCGACACGACGTACAGCACCAGTCGTCGTCGATCCCTTCCATCTCAGCTGTCCCATATCCAGATCGTCGGCCGTCTCGTCCATGTCGAGCAGCCACTCGCGCCGCGACGCGTGCCCTCGATGGGAGACAACGGGGAAAATCCACTCGTGTTCAGAAGGTCAATACGCGCACGAGCCTCGACTTGGCGTGAAGACATGTTCGAGCGAGGTCGGGCTCTCCGGCACGGGCCTCCGGCACGGCAGCGGTCAAGAAGCAGATCAGCAGCTGTCCGCCCCCGTCGCCTCCCATCAGGTCGCATCGAAGGCTTCGCGCCGCCGCGGCCTCCCGGGGGGCAGTTCGGCATCCCCGCAAGCTCCTCGTTAGTCAGGTGAGCCGGAGCTGGCCTATCCGTGCTCAACTCGGGCGGCTCAGCTGAATCGCCTCACGCCGGTGACGGTGAGGTCGGCGGTGAGCCAGCGCAGCGGAATCTCCGAGACGCCGTCCTTCCACCCCCCGCCGGTGAACGAGACAGCTGTGTCGGCTTGAACGACGTTGCCGCCGCCGGCGTAGATCGCGAAGTGCTGTCCGTTGTGGAAGGAGATGATGTCGCCGACCTGCATCGCACTCTCCGACACGGCGGTGCCGTAGTTGCTGAGGCTCGGACCGTGCGCCTCGGCGAACAGGTCGGGCCCACCCGCGGCATGGATGGCGTAGATCGCCAGACCCGAGCAGTCGAAGCCGGTGGTGGCTGCATTCGCGCAGTCGGGCGCTTCGCCCTTGAAATCACCCTTCCCGTGAGTGGGACCTTCCTCATCGCCGCCGTCCCAGCAGTAGCTCGTTTTGCCGATCCACTGCGCGGCGGCGTTGAGGATTGCTTGCCCGGTGATGGTGCCACCACTGTGACCGCTGGTGGGGCTGTGCGCACAGATGAGATCTGCGGATTCCTGGGAGACGACACCGGCAATCTGGTTGCGCTTGCCGACGCGAAAGGCACGCCGGAGATCGCCGACAGCGCGGTCAAGGTGACGCTGGACGCGGTGCATATCGCGAGGTACCCCGGTCTCGGCACCCATCGCGTTCTGCTCGACTTCGCCCTGCAGGGGCAGAAACCGGATGGCCGTGCGCCGATATTGCACTTCAGCCGCAGGGTCCAGGCCAAGAGCGGCGAGACTGCGCCGGTGCGGAACGTGCCGCTGTTTCACGGGTTCGTCGTGCCCGCGGCCGGCCTGACGATCGGGTTTCAGACAGTCAACGTCGCAAGCCGATTCGATGAGGGCCTGCTCGAGTTCCTGGGACGCGATGAGTTCAAGTCCGGTCTCGCGCTGCTGGGGTGGGATAACCCCTGTCGTCGGACAGGTGTCGTGTGCGCTCGCGGCGCTCGCGTCTTGGCTCGCCCGCCAGAATGCGAACGTAAAGGTGCAAGAGTTCGTACAGGGGTTGGACTTTCAGGAGTCCGTACTAGGGGGGCGAGTCTGCGAGGGACACTACGTGGTAATCCAGATCCCACGGGAGAGCAAATACGAGTGGGACTGGGGTGACTGGGAGATAGATCGCGACGCCGGGCACATCGTGCAAAGGGGAGCGACAAGGCGCCCGCTCGATTACAACCATGTCATATTTGGGATCCATAGGCTCTGAGCACCGACCCGCGCTACCCATGCAAAGTTCGGTGTCGAACGCCCAATTTACCGAGTCGAGCGCTCCTCGATAGCCCGGCAATGCCTCGTCGGCGGTGCTAGCCCGACTCACCGTTCCCACCGTTTTTATTCTCAATCAGACGCGCTTACATCGCAAGGCGGGCATGGAAAACGATCCGAGCATACGACCGGATCGGACGATTTCCGAGCACGTCGGCTGAGGATCGGCGCACGCCCGCTGCGCGCTGCGAAGCGGAAGCGCTCGCCTTGCCGCATCTCCGACCTGGTTCTCCTCCATTCCGGCAGTGTGCACTGCTACCTCGGTTACCGGCTGCAGCGCAGCGTCCAGGGCTAGCTGGCCTTGTACTCACCGGGCATGTACCGATGGCTGGGGCTCAGCGCTGCGTCACCACGGTTTCCTGCTGCGTGTCCTCCGGTGAGGCTGTGGCGGGGGCGAGCAATACGATCCGCTCGCCTGGCCGCAGCTCGAGGTCTGGGCGGGGTGCGATGAGTTTGTGTCCTTCGCTGGCGGCGAGCACGCTGGCGCCTGCCGGCCAGCGCACCTGGCCCAGGCGGCGTCCGCAGGCGGTCGCTTGTGCGCTGATCGTGATCTCGAGGATCTCGTAGCCGTCGAGTGGTGTGGTGGGGATGTGGACTTGCTTGTGTGGTTCCCTGGCGGCGAAGTCGGCGGCTTCGGCGCCTCGCTCGATCTCGCGTGCCGATGCGTGGACGCGCGCTACCAGTGCGTGCATGATGGCTTCGCGTGTGACCCACCCCTGCAGGGTGTGCTCGTCGTGGGAGAGGACGGGCAGTCCGTCGTGGCCGTAGAGCACGAGCTGTCGCAGCGCTTGCTCTAGATCCTCGTCGCTGAAGAGCACCTGCGGGTCGCGCACGTCGCTCACGCTGCCGACGAGCCTGGTCCACGCCTCACGTGAGAGTGCAGGTGGCTCTGCCTCGGGATCGGCCTGCGCAAGCGGGTGGGTGGGTCCATTGTCGTCTGCGAGGGGCAGCATCACTTCGGCGATGGTGAGTGTGGCGAGCGCGCTGGTGGCCTTCGGCTGCTCGATGTCGATGCCGCGGCGCAGCAGCTTGGTGGTGTAGATCGAGCCGTAGGTGAGCTGCTTGCTGGTGGCGGAGGAGATCCCGCAGGCGAGCATCACGGGGAGCGTCAGAGTGAAGTTGCCGGTCATCTCAAGGACGCTCGCGATCGCGGTCAGCGGCGCCTGGGTGGCGCCTGCGAACACGCCTCCCATCGCGATCACGGCGTACATCGCCGCGGGGCCGATGTCGGTGCCGAAGATGTGACGAGCGATCAGGCCGAAGGCCATGCCGCCGGCTGCGCCGGTGAACAGCGACGGCGCGAACACGCCGCCGGAGCCGCCAATCGAGAGGGTGAGGCTTGAGGCGGCGATCTTGCCGAGCATCAGGATCACAATCAGCCAGAGCGCTTCGTGGCCGGCGAGGATGTTGTCCATCACGGGGTAGCCGACGCCGTACATCTGGGGCAGCGCGAGCAGCAATATGCCGAGCGCGATGCCGCCGGCCGCAGGGCGCGCCCACTCTGGGCGACCCTTCCACACGCGATCGAGATAGTCCTCCAGGCCATACAGCACGGTCTTGAAGCCGACGCCGAGCAGGCCGGCAGCGAGCCCGAGAACGGCAATCAGCAGATAGGTGGCGTCCGGTGGCGCGAGCAGGTTGTGGGGGAAACTGGAGAAGAACGGGCCGGAGCCGAAGAACGCGCGGCTGATCAGATCGGCGGTGACGGCTGAGAGGGCAGTGCCGAACAACGCGTCGAGTGAGAATTCGCGCAGCACGATCTCAAAGCCGAAGAACAGGCCCGTCAGCGGAGCGTTGAATGTGCCCGCGATCCCGCCAGCGGCGCCGCACGCGACGATGATCCGCAGATTGCGCTCGGACATCCGCACCCGCTGGCCGACCGTGGAGGCGAACGCTGAGCCGATCTGGACGATTGGTCCCTCGCGGCCGACAGACCCGCCGGTGCCGATGCAGATCGCGGAGGCGAGCGCCTTGACGACCGTCACCTGCGGGCGAATCCGCCCGCCGTTCTCGGCGACCGCGAGCATCACCTCCGGCACCCCGTGGCCGCGAGCCTCGCGAGCGAAGCGCTGGATCAGCGGCCCGTAGAGCAGACCGCCGAGCACCGGGATCACCAGGAAGAACCCGATACCCAGCCACGCCAGGTGCAGGCTCGCCACGCGACCCTGCTGCCCAAACTGATCGTGCCCGGTCACGATCCACGTGACCGCATAGACCAGCTCGCGAAAGACGACTGCGCCCAACCCCGCCCCCACGCCGACCAGCAGAGCCATCACGACCAACCCCAGGCGCGAGCCGCCAAGCCACGTCGACACCGCGCGCCCTCTCCTCACTGGCCCCAGCCCAGCGACCAGTCCTGCTCGGGCACCTCGCCGGCCGCGTCGGCGAAGACCCGCAACGCCGTAAGCGCCGAGCCCTGGTCGGCGTGCGGCATCCGCCGCAGGATCTGTGCGATCTCGACCCGGCGACGACGGGTCACCTCCTCCACCAGCGCGCGCCCGGCCGGGGTCAGCGAGACCTGCACACCGCGGCGGTCCGCGTTGATCCTCCGCCGCTGCACGAGCTGCTTGCGAACAAGGCGATCGCACATCCGTGTGGCGGTCGAAGGATCCACCCCCAGTCCGCTCGCCAAATCGGCCAGCCGCTGCGGGCCGCGGGCCGCGAGTTCCACAAGCGCGCGGTACTGAGCCAGCGTCACGTCCTCCGCCAGATCCGCCAGCGAACGCGCAGCGACCGCCACCAGCGCACGACTCGCGCCCAGCACCGCATCGACAAGCTCGTCGCGCTCCACGGGCCGCTCACGGGTCTTTCCGGTCACCGTCATCCGATGCATACTGCGATTATTGCACTATGCACCTATTCTGGGTGCCGACGGGTCGTCACGGACACGCACCGCAGGAGGCGAGTCGCTCTGCGTCTGTGTAACGGAGCGGCGGCTGGGGGGACTCAACGACGTAGGTCCATCCCCAGCCTCGATCCACACCTCAGGAGACGCCCATGAATCCATTGACCCGTATCGGTGCCGCAGCGCTTGTCGCGATCGGCATGCTCGCCGGCGGTGTCTCGGCCGCGTCGGCGCTGGCCGCGGACGCACATCTTCCCCGCTTCGGCTCCCATGCCTTCGGCCTCGACCATGCGGTATTCGTGCAGACAGACGGCCTGAGCGGTAATCAGATCGTCGCCTACGACCGCGCCGGCAACGGCGCGTTGACGCAGGCCGGCATATACAGCACCGGCGGACTGGGCGGACAGCTCACCGGCTCGGTCGTCGACCACACGGCCTCGCAGGGCGCGCTCAGCTATGACCGCGCCGCGAACCTGCTGTTCGCCGTCAACGCCGGCAGCAACACGGTGTCGGTGTTCGCCGTCTTCGGCGACCGCCTGGTGCTGCGCCAGGTGATCAGCTCCGACGGAACGTTCCCCGTGAGCGTGACCGCCGAGGGCCACACTGCCTACGTCCTGAACGCCGAGGAAGGCGGCTCGATCCAGGGCTACGCGATCGTGTTCGACCACCTCGTGTTCCTGCCGGGCTCACACCGGTCGCTGGGTCTCACGACGGGCAAGCCAGGCGAACCGGAACAGTTCACTCACACGCCCGGCCAGGTCGCGCTCTCGCCGGACGGCTCGAAGCTGATCGTCACGACCAAGGCCGCTGGCCAGTCGATCGAGGTCTTCACGGTCTATCCGTGGGGAGCGCTTTCGGCGACCCCGGTCGTCAACGTCGATGAAACAGTCCCGTTCTCTGTCGCCTTCGACCCGCAGGGACACCTGCTCGTCGCCGAGGCCGCAGGCGCGCTGGCCAGCTTCCGGCTCAACGCCAACAACACGGTGACCGCGCTTGACTCCGTCGAAACCAAACAGGCTGCCACCTGCTGGCTGACCCCGGCAGCGGGCTACTACTACACCTCCAACGCCGGCACTAGCACGCTGACGGGCTTCCGCGACACGTTCGGCGGGCAGCTCACGCTGCTGGGCGACACCGAAACCCACCCCGGCACCGTTGATGGCGCATCGGTCGGGAACCTGCTCTACGTGCAGGGCGGCAAGGAAGGCACCGTGGACGAGCTGCAGGTCCAGGCCGACGGCTCGCTCGCAAACCTCGGGTCGGTCCTCGTCCCTGGCGCGGTCGGCGGCGAGGGAATCCTCGCCGGCTAACGAAACCCAGTCATGCAGGTTGCGGCGCCACAGCCCTCCGCGGCGCCGTAGCCTTGCATGGCGGCCTATGAGCTCGGTCTGCGATGCATACGCCCTCCTCAGTCCCCCAGCGCACGGGTGGGATTGAGCCCCGCGATGCCGCTCCCACTCCAACGTCGCCGCCGAGGCACCCGCACGCCAAACGGGGATACCGTAGACGACGACACGGAGCTGGTTGCGCGGCTGCGGGCTGGCGACCAGCAGGCGTTCGTGGCGCTGGCCGCCCGCCATCACAGCACCATGCTGCGCCTCGCTCGCACCCATGTATCGAGCATGGCAGTCGCCGAAGAGGTGGTGCAGGACACCTGGCTTGGCGTTCTGCGCGGCCTGGGCTCCTTCGCGGGACGCTCGTCGTTTCAAAGCTGGCTGATGAGCATCCTCATCAACCGCGCCAGGAGCACCGGCGTGCGCGAGCATAGAAGCATGCCCGTCGAATACCCCGGCCCGGTCGTGGACCCCTCCCGCTTTGACACTTCCGGGGCGTGGGCCTCGCCACCACGGCACTGGATCGAGGACAGCGAGAACCGCATGCTCGCGCAGGCAATGGCGCAACCGATCCAAAGCGCCCTGGACGAGCTCCCACCGCGCCAGCGCGAAGTCGTGGTGCTGCGCGACATCGACGGACTGAGCAGCCGCGAGGTCTGTCAGGCGCTGCACATCAGCGAAGCCAACCAAAGGGTGCTGCTCCACCGCGGACGCAGCCAGCTGCGCCAAGCCCTCGAAGCCGAGCTGGGGAGAGCCTGAAGAATGCTGCTCCTACGGCGCCACGATGAGCTTGTCTGCCAAGAGATGGTCGAGCTCATCACCGACTACCTGGAGGGCACACTCTCGCGCTCGCAGCGACGACGCTTCGAGGCGCACCTGGCAGCATGCGAGCACTGCACCGAGTACCTCAAACAGATGCGCGAGACGATCAGGCTCACCGGCCGCCTGCAAGCCCAAGATATGACACCACAGATGCAGCAAGAGTTCGCAGCGCTCTACCAGCGCTGGCGCTCAGAGGAAGACTGAGCGCTTGGACGACGCGCGACAGTGCGTAGTTAGTCTCACAGAAGCGCTCAATCGACTCCTCTGTAAGCTCGCGCCACCGGCCACACAGCCAGAACCCACGCACGAGGGCATCATCGCGGACTGCCGCACAAGTTTCCGCCCGACGCTTCGACTGGGAACCATCGGGTAGGCCTGGAGTGGCGCTCCTTCTGCTCGTCTCGACCAGTAAGCGGCCGATCGACCTGGCATCACTCGGCAATACCGAATGTCTCATCATCGACCCCGAAGGCCACGAAGAGTGGATACCGCACAAGAGCTCAAGCACCAAGCGCAACCAGAGGCCACCGGGTCGCGCTCGCTACACGATCAAGCTCACAGGTGTCCACGAGATTCGCTGGTTTGGGTCTACACGCAGGGGAAGGCTCTACGAGATCGCTCGCGGCCGGTAACAGCTTCAGGCGGAAAGCAAGCAGGAGAAGACAGCCTGCCTGAGTGCTTCCTCGCCTCGTAAGCTGGAGAGCGGGTGGTCGCTGGGAAGATGATCGTGGAGCTGTAGCGCGGAATGATTTCCAGATGCTCTTGAAGCGGGGCACCCGCCTTGTGGCTGGCTCTACGTGCGGCAATTATCGACCGCACACACCGCTCGCCTCGGCGCGATGCCGCTGGATGCGTTCGTGAGCTAGGACGTGGGCCTTCGGGCGCGCCTGGTATGATAGTTGAGTTCATACAGAGCTGTTGAGGAGCAACCGGGTGTCTCGGAGAACGATCAGCCTGCCGCAGGCCATCGAGGATTTGGCGCTTGAGTCCGCACACGAGGGCGAGTCGTTTTCCGCCACCGTCGCGCGGTTGATCGAGCAGGGAGCACGTGCTGAGCATGGAGCACGCCGCCCGCGATATGTGGCGTCGGGTGAGGGACCAGAAGACCTCGGGGTGGCGGCTGAGCGCTACCTGCGCGAGCTGGTCGAGGCTCGCTGAAGGTCGTCGCGGATACCGGGCCGCTTGTTGCTGCGGCGAATCGAAGCGACCGAGCGCATGCGCTCGCCGCTAGCTTGGTGAGCGAGCTTGGACGCGACTTGCTGATTCCCGAGCCGGTGATCGTCGACGTCGACCGGCTGCTGCGATCCCGCCTGGGGAGCCATGCCGCGCGTTTGTTCCTTGAGTCAACGGCGACGGGCGAGCATTCTGTCGTGAGTATTTCGCCGGGGCTTTTGCGCCGTGCAGTGAAGATCGATGCCATGTTTGCGGATCTTGACCTTGGCTACACCGACGCGGCGGTTATGGCTATCGCAGAGCATGAGCGCCTCGCCGTGCTCACCTTCGACTTCGCGCACTTTCGGGCTACGCACCCACACGGCGGTTTCTGGCAGCTCGTGATCGACGAGCACCGCTATAACGCGCATACACGTCGCTAGCCTGCGATATTCCGAGCTACGTCGCGCTCCGAAGAGGAGGACCTTGGCAGAGCGACACGGAAACCATCTCATTCCGGCGGCTTCTTGCGACATCAACGGCTGCGCTGCAGCGCTCTGGAGTGGACCCGGTTTGACGGACAGTTGATGGCTTGGGTGGCTTGGATCAATCGGCTTGGTGTGGCACTCGGAGTATCGGGCGTGAGCGCCATGGCTGCTCAAGTGCGGGGACGCTCTCCATTTCGGGTCGGTCCTCGCGTGGGTGGAGGTCCACCAGCGCACGTAGCGTTCGGTCAGTGGCCTCGCGGTGAGGCCGTGAGCGTAGACGGAGAGAGCGATCGTGGCCGTGATCGCGAGCAGCACGGGTTGGAGATGGGGGAGGTTGGAATCGTCGAGCAGGATCACTGCGAACACGATGGAGGCGAGGCCGCGAGGTCCGAACCAGCCGAGGAAGGCCAGTGTGGGGCGACGCGCGCCGGTGCCGCTGAGCGCGAGCGCGACGGGCACCATCCGCACGACCGTGAGACTGAGAGCTCCGTAGAGCACGATCTGCCAGGTCATTTCTTTGAGTGCGGGACCGAGAATGATTGCGCCGAACACGATGAATGTCACGGCGTTGAACAGTTCGCCGCCCTCGTCGACGAACTGCGTCGCGCGCTCGTGACCGTCTGGGCGCAGCGAGCCGAAAAGGACTCCGGCGCTAAACGCGGCAATGAAGATGCTTCCGCCGAGTGCGCTCGCGATTCCGGCAGCCAGAAGCGCCGAGGCGGCGCTGAGGATCTGCATCCAGTGCGCCTCGATCAGGTGGCGAGGAGCGCAAACCCGCAGCGTGAACCCCCCAAGCACACCGGCGCCGATACCGCCGAGAAGCCCATGGCCGATCGCTTCGAGCACGAGCTGGATTGCAGTGTGGTCACTGCTGCTGCCACCGGGTAAAGAGCGAGAGCATCCGATCAGGCTCCGGGCGCGGTGCGCTTCGACGCCTGCTCGGCTGCATCGCCTGTCTCGTCGCCGCGCGCTACTTCCAGACGGCCTTAACCGAACGCTCGACATCCCAGCCGAGACCGCAGCGCCCCCGCGCAGAGCCCGGAACGGGAGGTCTGGTGACCGGCGAAATGGCCGCAGAAGCGAGTGGCGCTCGTGACGTGTCAATCTGCGCGTGTGCCAGACATCCGAGGAGTGGCCACATCGCGCGAGAAGCAGCTGACCCTGCTTGCAGCCGTGCTGGGTACGAGCGTCGTGTTCCTCGACGCAACCGTAACCGGTGTCGCGTTGCCGGCGATTCGAGGCGACCTCGGTGGCGGTCTGGCGGGCCAGCAGTGGGTGACGAACGCGTACCTGTTGACGCTCGCGTCGCTGTTGTTGATCGGTGGCTCGCTTGGAGATGTATTTGGTCAGAAGCGCGTGTTCTTGGTTGGCGTTGCCGGGTTCGGACTCACTTCGGCTCTCTGTGCGGTCGCGTCGTCGATCCCGGAGCTATGCGTGTTTCGTTCGATGCAGGGGGTGTGCGCGGCGCTGGTGACGCCTACCGCATTGGCGGTGATCATCCACGTGTTTCCCGAAGACGAGCGGGCCAGGGCGATCGGGACATGGACTGCGCTCAGCTCGATCGTCGGGGTCATCGGGCCGTTCATCGGGGGAGTGTTGATCGCTGCCGGCTCGTGGCGCCTGATCTTCGTGCTCAATGCGCCGCTCGTGCTCGTGACCGCGACGCTGATTGCTCGTGGCATGCCTGGGAGCGCGAGCGCTGGCACCGCCGGGCGCCTGGACTTCCCAGGGGCCCTCTTGGCGGCGCTCGCGCTCTCGGGTTCGGTGTTCGCTGTGACCGAGGGGCCTGCGCACGGATGGAGCACCCTGGTGGCCGGCTCGCTCGCGGCAGGGGTTCTGGGAGCGATGGCGTTTGTTGCGCGCGAGGCGCGAGCCCGGGCGCCGATGCTCCCACTGGGCCTGTTTCGCGAGCGCAACTTCACGATGGGAAACCTGGCGACGTTGACCACCTACCTTGGGCTAGGGGGTGTGATCTTTCTGCTTCCTGTGTTTCTGCAGGAGGTCGGCGGCTACAGCCCCGTCCAGGCAGGGCTTGCGCTTCTGCCGGTCACCTCGCTGACGATCGTGCTTTCCCGCCGGTTCGGCGCACTCGCCGACCGCATCGGGTCGCGGGTGCTGATAAGCCTCGGGGCGCTGGTTGCTGGCTGCGGCCTTTTGCTCTTGGCGCGTGTCGATCAGCGCGCCGATTACATCAGCGAGGTCCTGCCGGCGCTGCTCGTGTTCGGGTTGGGACTCGCGATGCTTGTCGCGCCGCTGACCGCCACGGTCCTTGGGGCAGTGGAGGAGGATCACGCGGGAGTCGCCGCCGCGGTGAATACGACGCTCTCACGCGTTGCACAGCTTTTCGCGGTCGCTGTGCTGGGAGCCGTCGTCTCTCTAGCTTTTGCTAGTCGGGTCGACGCGACGCTAGGACGATCCGCGATCGATCCCGCTGGCCACTCGGCGCTCGGCCGCGCCAAGCGGCAGCCTCTCGCCGCGGTGAGCTTGGTGGGAGTACGCCCCGGCGAGCGGGTTCTCCTCAGAGCGGCCTTCGACGATGCCTCGGTGCACGCCTTCCGCGTAGCGGACGCAATTGCGGCGATCCTCGTCGTGAGCGGGGGTCTGATCGCGTTCGCCGGGATCCGCAATCCCCGCCGCCCGGTGGCCGCCGAGCTATGCCCAGCCGGGGCGCTCTGCGGAGCCAGCCAAGAACTCGTCCATGCTCGTCAAGATCGAGGCTCGCACCGGAGCTTCGTGGACCATACGGTCGAAATCCCATCACCGAAGGTGGCCCGTGAGCGAAAACGCTGAGGCTCACGGGGTGGGATTCGCGGCATTTCGTGGATGCCCGGAGGACCGCTGGCCCATTCTTCCTAGGGCTCGGCGGACGAGCCGCCTAGCGCGTCACGCGGTAGCGGAGGTAGACGACTCTCGAACTGAAGGTACGGGTCTCGACGAGTTCGAGATCCACCCGGCGCTCGCGCTGGGGAAAGAACGGAACGCCGCCGCCAACCAGTACCGGGCAGACCCTGGCTCGGTACTCGTCGATCAGCCCCAACGCGGCCGCCTCCGCGGCGAGAGTCGCGCCGCCGATTGCGATGTTGCCCTCTCCCGGCTGCGCTCGCAAGCGCTCGATCTCCTCCGCCAGGCCGCCGGAGGCCAGGCGGGCATTGCCCTGCACCGCCGACAACGTGGTGGAGAAAACCACCTTTGGGAGCGGCTTCCAGATCGCGGCCCACTC
The DNA here is from genome assembly GCA_963757925.1 of uncultured Actinomycetota bacterium. Lineage (GTDB taxonomy): Bacteria > Actinomycetota > Thermoleophilia > Solirubrobacterales > Solirubrobacteraceae > Palsa-744. Next base: position 99,978 of record CAVWTE010000009.1, on the reverse strand, counting down.
GAGCCTTGAGTCCTCGAGCGATGGATACTGGTCGGCGGTCTCCCAGTACAGCATCGTCTCGTACAGCCGTCGTCCCAACAGGTGGACGCCGACCTCTCGTATCTCGTCGGTGACGAAGCGAAAGACCTCCTCGTCGGGCGCCGTCCAGTCGAAGTCGCCGTCCGGCCCTACGATGTAGCCATCAAGTGAGACATTCATCGAATAGGTCACTCTGCGCATCAAGTCCTCCTCGGTAACGGGTTCGACAGTACGACCGCCGGACGTTGCGGGACTCATCGCTGGCGGGATCCCCCTCCCGCCTGTCCCGTTCTGTGCCTCGCCGCACAATCTCACCGCTGGCAGCGTGCACACCAGTATGTCGTGCGATTGGTTTCGCCCTGCCCGCGCTGGTGAATGGGTGCGCCACAGCGGGGGCACGGCCGCCCGCCCCGCCGGTACACGGCCTGCGGGCGTGCCCGCTGGCCCTCACTGACCGAGTGTGGCATCAGTTCCCGCGCGAGGTCGATCAACGCGAGTGCCTCCTCGTCCTCCAGCTCTCCGAGCGCGCGCCACGGGTCGATGCCGGTGGCGAAGCACAACTCTGACTTCCACACGTTGCCGATCCCTGCCACCAGGCGTTGGTCGAGCAGCGCCTCGCCGACTCGCCGTGCCGGGTCGCCGCGGCGCAACGTGGCGAGGAACCGAGCCCGGTCGAAGTCGGCGCCGAGCACGTCCTGGCCGAGGCTCCGGAGGCGTGGATCCGTGCGCGTGCGATGGTCGCTCACGAGCTCCAGCACCGGGCCGTCGAACTGCACGATCTCCCAGCCATCGATCCGCACCACCAGCCAGGCGCGCCAGGGCGCTCGCGGCCAGCGCGCGCCCTTGCGGCACACGAACCACAGCCCGCTCATGCGCAGATGCGAGTGCAACGTGAGATCACCCTCGAAGCGGACGAACAAGTGCTTGCCGTGGGCGTCCACGGCTCGCACGGATCGTCCCGCCAGCGCCTGCGGCCAGCGGTCCATGCGGTGACGGGGGTGGGGGGTGAGGATCTCCTCTGGCACCCGCCCCAGAAGCCGCGCGCCCACCCGCTCGGTCGCGCGGCGAATCGTGTCGCCCTCGGGCATTTGCCAAGTATTCCGCGCCCGCCGGTCCGTCGGGGCTCAGCTCCCAAGCCTCGGTCAGCCGAGAGGTCCGAACGTATTGGCAGCACTGTCCTTGAGTCCTGCGCCGCACGAGCAGAGCGCCGTGCCTGTCCTCTTGCGGTTCCTGCAGATGGCGGTGACCGCCGCTGGTTACCATCGAGCGTATGGCGATCCAACGGATGGACCATGTGGGCGTAGTCGTCGAGGACCTCGCGGCTGCGACGGCGTTCTTCGTCGAGCTCGGACTCGAGCTGTTGGGCGAGGGGGCGGTTGAGGGCGGCTGGGTGGATCGTGTGGTGGGGCTTGAGGGTGTCCGGGCGGAGATCGCGATGATGGGGACCCCCGATGGCCACGGACGACTCGAGCTGACGAGGTTCTACACACCGGCGGCCCTGGGCGGCGAGCGGGATGCCCCGGCGAACAGCCTGGGCATCCGCCACGTCTCATTCGCGGTCGATGACATCGACGCGGCCGTTGCCGGTCTGCGAGCCCGGGGCGCGGAGCTCATCGGCGAGCTTGAGCGCTACAAGAACAGCTACCGGCTCTGCTACGTCCGTGGCCCGGAGGGGATCATCGTCGAGCTGGCGGAACAGATCGGCTGAGGGCTGCCGCTGGCCGTCTCGCCAGCGGCAGTTGGTCGTCCCAGAGCGGGATCGTCTGGCCGGTATGCGGGCGCTCACCGCGGCGATCGGCACACTCGGTTTGTCCGAACGCGGGGGCTCAGCTACGCTCGGGTGACCGCAAAGCCATGAGCAAACCTCGACATTACAGCGAGCAGGAGTTTGAGGCGCTCGTCAGCTCAGCGCTTGACGAGCTTCCGATCGAGTTCCAACGAGCGCTGGAGCATGTGGCAATCGTCGTTTCCGATCGCGGTACCGAGAACCATGCGTACGGCATGTACGTTGGGTCCAGGCAGCGTGGCAACCCATTCTTCGGAGGCGGCGGATTGCCGGACGAGATCCTGATCTTTCGCGACACGCTCGTGCGCGACTTCGGTGACGATCCAAACCGCCTGCGGATGCACGTCATCCAGACGGTGAGGCACGAGGTTGGCCACCATTTCGGCTTCGATGAGGCGGGCGTTCGCAAGCTCGGGCTCTGATGCGTTCACTCGCGCCATGTCAGGCGCGTTCGGCAGCGCAGCCACGACAGAAGGCCCCGAAGCTGACCGAGCTTTGATGCCGCAAGCCGTCGATCCTGGGTCGGAGACACCGAGACAGCGAAGCGCCCGGTCGCCGCAAAGCTCACGCGCTGAGACTGCCTCGTTGTAGATCCTCGCCGGTCAGCTGACGTTCGTAGGGCCCGTGCCCGGTCAGGCACACCGCGCCGCAGCGGGCACCGAGCGCGAGCGCGTGCGCCAGCGGCAGATTGGCGCCGAGCCCGAAGGTGAGGCCGGCCGCGAACGAGTCGCCGCAGCCATAGGCATCGACCGGATCGCCGGGCGGCGGCGCCGCCTCGAAGCGGCCGCGCTCCCCCGAGCTGGTGCGGTAGCTGCCGCCGTGCTTGCCCTCGGTGTAGACGACGACCGTCGCCTCCTGAGCGCCGCGCCGCAACTCGCGGCGCTCGATCTCGTCGTCGGCGCTCAGCACGAGCGCGTCGATCGGCACGCCGTGCCCGAGCGCGTGAGAGGCACGGGGACTGGCAACGAGCACACGGCTGGACGCACGCGCGATGCGCAGCGCGGCCTCGTCGCCGGCGGTGAAGTACACGGCGTCCACCCCCGCCAGGTGCTGCCACGCGAGCTCGTCCCCGCCTCCGTGTGGCTCCAGACGCTCGCCGAAGGTCGTGATCGTTCGCTCGCGCTCGTCGTCGACGAGTGTCACTGCGCGACGAGTCGGCTGATCGCACGAGCGTGCGTGAACGTCGACTCCGAGCTCACGCAGGCGCATGAGCGAACGCCGTCCGCATTCATCGTTGCCGAGTGCGGCGATCAGCTCGCAGGAGCCGGCGAGACGCGCGAGCTGCACCGCCGCCACCGCCCCTCCACCGGCTGGCTCCTCGAAGGGGTCGCGTGCATGCATCACCTCGCCTGCGATCGGCACATGGGGCACTCGCGCGAACTGCACCCACTCGACATGACCCACCACCGCAAATCGCATGCACGCCAGTCTCACACAACGGGCCGCGTCTAAGGTCGCGATCCAGTTTGCGACGCTTGGACCTCATGCGCCAGCCAGGTCGTGGCGCTGGAACAGCGCGAGCGCCGCCGCCTCGAGCGCTGGTCGGGTACGCATGGCCGAGACCTCGCCATCTTCCAGTTCCTCCAAGAGAGCTGACGCGGGTCTCGAGCGATCGCGCTCGCCGTGCAGAGCGACGCTTGAATGCTCCATGCGTCCCCGATTGATTCCGATGACTCGGGGTAGGAGACCCATGTACGTCTGGGAAGGCACACACGGTTCATTGGAGGCAAGGAAAGATGCCACCCCGCGGAATGAAGAAGGGCAGTAAGCGCGAGCGCCAGTACGAGCACATCAAGGAGAGCGAGCGCAAGAGCGGTGCGTCTCTCTCACGCGCCGAGGAGATCGCCGCGCGCACGGTCAACAAGGAGCGTGCTCGCAGCGGGGAATCACGATCGAGCTCGCGCGCGTCCACCAGCGACATATCCTCCGGGCGCCGCGGCGGCCTTCGCTCCGGCAAACCAGGACCGCGTGGCCGCACCCGCGAACAGCTCTACCAGGAGGCCCGCAGTCTCGGCATCGAAGGACGTTCACATATGAGCAAGGACCAGCTGCAACGGGCGGTTGACGAGAAGAAGCGCTGACCGGGTGGTTTCAGGCCGGTCTGGTGGGGTAGACCGGACGGCGTGACTGTCGGCAGCTCCATATTCCTCATCGCCGTGGGCGCGATTCTGCGTTACGCGGTCACGGCAACGGTATCTGGCATATCCATCCAGACGATCGGCCTGATCCTGATGCTCGCCGGAATCGTCGGTTTGCTGCTCTCGATGTTCTATCTCCTTGCTTGGCGGCCAAGGCGCGCCACCGGCGAACGGATCATCGAGCGCCCGCCCTACGAGCCGCCCGAGACCTACTGAGAGACTGAGCTGCCCGAGCCCGAGATGGCGGGAGAGGACGCCAAGGATCGGCGGGCGGCGCGCTCGTGGGCTCACTGGCGATCCTGCGAGCTCACCGGTTGCGAGCGGCCGAACGCTTCACTGTTGCCGACGTTCTACCTCTCTGGCGTCGCGAGCCACAAGCTCACTCACCTGAGCCTATACCCGTAGTCACCTGTGTAGAGCGGACAAAGTGAGATTCGCACTCTGTTTGTCGCTCCAAGTCAGGGGTAGGACCCACCCAACAATCTTAGGAGGCTCATCATGGTTGCGTTCATAGTTCTACTTCTCCTGTTGGCACTTCTCGGCGGGCTCGGGTTCGCTGCTCACGTTCTGTGGATCGTGTTGCTTGTCGCGGTTGCGCTGTGGGTACTTGGCTTCCTCGTTGGAGGAGTCGATTCTGGTCTTGGTCGACGGCGCTGGTACCGCTGGTAGCCGCCGATATCCGCAACGCCGGTGGAAACTGGTCGACGAAGAGGTCGTCGTCGACCAGCGCCTTATCTCCAGCCGCAAGCCCGACGAACCTCCAGCCCTCTGCGCGAAGATCGTGGAGGAGTTCACCGATGGGCGCCACGAGGTCTCTCAGGCAGGCGTGACTGGCTCCAGCCAGCGATCCCGGGGTTGACGAGCCAGGTAGATCATCACCGGTCGCATCGTCAGGCTAATGCTCCGGATCGGACATGTCGGCCGGGCTGTGCGCGAGTCCCTTGCCGATGAGATCGCGGGTGTTGCAACTGACAAGGGTTGCGCCAGCTTGGGATGCTGCGGCCACGTAGGCGGCGGCGTAGACGGAGATCGTATGTCGCTCGGCGATCTCCGCAGCACGCGCGAGCAGCGTTGTTGTGGCAAGCATGATGCCGCCGTCGTCTGAGATTCGGTCGATGGTGTCGAGCAGTGGAGAGACCTGGGCCGGATCGCGCCATGCGCGCACTGCCACGTTGGTGATCTCGTAGCGGGCGAGGTCGAGTGTGGCTAGCGTGACGTGCGGATCGGTGAGGATCGCTTTCGCCGCCTCGTGCAGGTCATCTTCGGAGTCGAATGCCGCGAGGATTGCGCTGGCATCCAGCAGCAGTGTGCTCACGCTAGGGCCTGGTGGCCTTCACGTGCTCGGCGGCTCCACCGCCGTATCGGCCGGTGTGCAGCAGGAGCGCGCCCATGGCCGTGGCGCGATCTGATCGGCGTCGGCGCAGCGCCGCATCGGCGAAGTCTCGGAGCACCGCGCTGCGAGACGTGCCCAGACGACTGGCTTGAGCATCGACCTCGCCGAGAAGGTCATCTGGGATCGAGACCATCACCTTCGCCATAGATTGAGTATACCGTGGGATACCGCGACCGCAAGCCAGGTACGCGATATGCCCATCTGCGGGGTGAAAGCCGGTTTCGGCGGAGGTCTCGCGTTCGTCGCTTCAGGCGAGGTTCGTCAAGCCGACGGTGACGTGTACCGGAAGCTCGTCGGGCGTCTCGCCGGCGCTGATGATCTCACCTACTCTCGCAATGGTCGCCTCGCGTTGATCTTCTGGCATCGCAGCCATCCAGCTCATGGAGGCTATGTAATCGAGGATTCGCTCAGGCTCAGCGGGCTGCACCATGCTCAGTTGGATCTCTCGCGGTGGAGCCCAGCAGCCCGCGGCGCGGGCCGCCTGCTGCCAACCAGGGCCTTCGAATTGCGGATGAGCCGGGCGAAGCTCGGCAATCAGGGTCCCAACCTCGTGCGCCCAGGATGCCCCGCTCCAGTCAGGCAAGATCCTGAGCACGGCCAATCCTCCGCCCGCGATCAGCACGCGCTGGATCTCTCGCAGCGCCGCCGCGTGGTTGAACCAGTGAAAAGCGTCAGCCACGGTGACCGCGGCGACCGACCCATTCGAGAGCGGGATCTCCTCGGCGATTCCATCGAGTACGCGCTTGGCGCCCACGCTCGCGGCGAGGATCTCGCGCAGCTCCGCCTGCGGCTCGACTGCTATGACATCGAGACCCACGCTGAGCAGCGCGCGAGTGAGCTTGCCGGTTCCCGCTGCCAGATCGAGCACGGGAACCCCGGGAGCAATATGCAGCGCAGCTGCAATGGCTTCGGCGGCTGCGGGCGTGTACTCCGGGCGTCCGCGCTCGTATGAGTCGGCGACATCGACGAAGCGCGCGGCGAGCGGGTGCAGGCTCATGATTGGAAGCATATACGGGAGAGGTCGCCGAACTCGACGAAGATTTCGCTTGCGGATGAGCCCGAGGTCGTGTTGAGTCTCCCAACGATATTCAGACAGCGTCGGTGCTGAAAATCGCATGTCGCAGCGGATCGCTCATCACTGTCCTCGTGCGCGGGCGCATACGCCAAGCTCCATCTTGAGGAGACGCAGTCCCACGTCGAGTGTGGCCTGTTTGCGCAAATGTCCATAGCGGCTGTCCCACTCGCCGCCATGGAGGTCGTGGCGGAGTCGGTCCAAGCCCCTTTCGATGACCCCGGGTGGGAGGCAGTGCCAGGTCGAGGAGGCGCGTCTTACGTCTGGGTCCAGGTGTGCCTCTGGACGGCTCCACAAGGCGACACAGAAGCCGTCCGTGCAATCGGCCGGGACGGGCACCGTCTCGACCTGCCAAGTGGGAACGAGGGTCTGGAGATATGGGATGGTTGGGAATGACTTGCGATCATTCTCGATGATCTCTGGCAGGTAGTCACGGCAGAGCCACATTTCTTCGGTCACGTCGAGGTCCAAGGTGAGAAAGACGATCCGCCTACGGGTGACACGGAGGACTTCGGCGAGGCCCCGATCGAGATCGTTCCAGTGATGGATCGTGAATACGCCCATGGTGGCGTCCACGCTGTTGTCCTCCAATGGAAGCGCCTCGGCAACGCCCTGAATTGCCGGGGCGGCCTCTACTGGCCGCTGGGCGATCATCACGGGGGACGGCTCGACTGCGATCACCTCGCGGTCCCTGGGCTCGTAGGAGCCTGCGCCGGCTCCGATGTTGAGGACGCTCCGGGCGTCACCGAGCGCTTCCCAGATGATTGCCTCTATGCGCGGGTCGGCGCGACGGACGTCGGTGTATCTGACTCCCATGCGGTCGTAGGCGGGCACGCTCACCGTTTCGCGTCCTTGTGCATACGCGATGATGCCGGTAGCTCAACTGCGATCACGTCGAGCCAAGCCGGCGGCGTCAAGCGCCGGGAAGTTCAGCCAGGGACCGCACCTCTGGCAGTCTAACGTTTGAGTTCGTGGCCAGGTCGCGGGCATCGGCTGTGCCGGCGGGAACCGAGCGAGCCGCCTGCCGGATGTCTCTTCCTGCCAATGGCCCCATCCCCACATCGGATTCGCGGGACACAGCGAGTGGAGTAGCCTCGTGGGGAGTACTGCGACGCAAAGGATGGCAATGGGCGCGACGGACCCACCGACTCTGGCCACCGGCAAGATCTGCTACATCGAGATTCCCGCCACCGACATCGAGCGCTCGGCTGATTTCTACAGGCAGGCGTTCGGCTGGAGGATCCGTCGACGCGGGGATGGCGAGATCGCCTTCGATGACACGGTCAACGAGGTGAGTGGCGCCTGGGTGCTCGACCGACCGCCCTCGCCGCAGCCCGGCTTGATGATTCACATCATGGTCGCCGATGCGTCCGCGGCCGTGGAGGCGGTGCGCGCCGCGGGCGGCGAGATCGTGCAGGAGGTCGACCGGAGCGCCCACGAGAAGCTCGCGAGGTTTCGCGATCCTGCCGGAAACGTGCTCGGCATCTATCAACAGCCGGGCTTGGCCGAGACCGAGGCGAAGGAGCGCCGCGGGCTGGTTGATGCAGCGGTTGCCCCGATCCCCGAGCATCTGGGTACGGTCACCGCCCGGCTCCTCGTGAGCGGCGCAGCAGACGCGATCGAGTTCTATCGAGGAGCGTTCGGCGCCGAGGAGATCGGCGAGCGATTCATGGGGCCCTCCGGCCAGGTGATCCACGCGGAGCTGCGCTTCGGCGACTCGGTCGTGATGCTCAGCGACGAGGAGAGTGAGGCGGCCCCGGCCTGCGCGCCTCACTCACTCGGTGGAGCCGTCAGCGCCATCGTTGCGACCTACTGGGAGGATGTCGATGCCGCCTGGGAGCGCGCGGTCGCGGCGGGCGCTGAGGTGATCTACCCGCTGGAGGACCAGTTCTACGGTGAGCGCGGTGGGCGTCTGCGTGACCCCTACGGGCAGCAGTGGATGCTCTCTCAGCGCATCGAGGACCTCTCGCACGAGGAGATCGTCCAACGAGCCGAGAGGCTCTTCGGATCGGCGTAGGAGCAGGCAGCCGGTCGTTGCCCAGCCTGAAGACACGATGCCGAGAAAGCGCTCAGCGTGCGTGCCTGTGTGAAGGTCGCGATCTGGACCGTTCTCGATGCTCGAGTACCCGCAACCTCTTGAGCGGCGCGGCGAACCAGAGGAATGCGAACGGAAGCACCCCGAGGCCTGCTGTGAGCAAGCCCACTGGGATGCCGAACAGCTTGGTTGCGGCAAGCAGCAGACAGCCGCACATCGCCAGCGCCAGAAACGCAAGGCCGGCAATCACCACCCGGTTTGCGTGGAACACGAGGTGCTGCTTATCGTCGTGTCGGAACAGGAAGCGGTGCTCCGCGGAGGGCGCGATCGTGCAGACGGCGGCCAGCGCTGCGAAGATGAGCGTCGTGAAGTAAGTGGCGCGCTCGAAGCTCCCGACGTGTGCGAAGCCGACGTTGAACGGGACGATCAAGAGGAAAGCGAAGAGCACCTGTACGCCGGTCACGACTACGCGCAGCTCGCCGGTCATCTCCCCGAGGTTCCGGTCAAGGCGCTCCAGGTGCGTCTCGTGGCGAGCCTCGCGATCCACGCCGCGCGAGTCCTGCATGACGATCAGCTGCAGCTGGCCTGGCGAGGCGGGTCAGGGCCGGTCATGCTGCTGTGGTGGCGATGCGCATTCTTGAGGAGGCGGCGCGCAGCTTCGCGAGCGGCACGTTCTGGCGCCTCGCGCACATCGTCTGGCAGCTGCTCCGCCGGCGCCGCCTCGGGCAACTGATCAGAGGACTTCAGGTCGTGGGACAGACCGTTCCGCATCGCTCCATTGGCTACCCAGCGCGGGGAGCCTGAAACGAAGTCGCGCTTCAGAGCTGCGCTAGGACCGCGCGACGGGCGGCTGGTCGATGCGCACCAGATTGCCCGAAGGGTCGCGCACAGCACAGTCGCGTGTGCCCCACGGCTGATCGGTTGGCTCTTCCACAACCTCGGCACCCGCTGCGCGCGCCTTCTCGAAGCTCGCGGCAAGATCGTCGGTGTGGAAGTGCACGCCGTTCATGGCGCCCTTGGCCAGGAGTGAGGCAAGCGCGTCGGCATCCGCGGGGCTGCCGTTCAGGTAGTTGGTGAGGACGATCTCGACGCCGGGCTGGGAAGGGGCGCCGACAGTGATCCAGCGGAAGCTCTCGCGTGCGACGTCGTTGCGGACCTCGAGGCCCAGTGCGTCGCGGTAGAAGGCCAGCGCGAGATCGGGGTCGTGGATCAGGACGAAGCAGCGGGAGAGAGTGAGATTCATGCTCAAAACACTAGGGAGCCGGCACTCCGCGTGCCTCCTCGAGCCTGCTTGGCCTGCGGCTCGGCCGCGTGAGGTCCTTGGCCACGCAGCCCGGCACGCTCGTCAGTGCGCCGTGGTCGCGCACCCGATAGGCGGTCGGAGTCTCACCCACAAGCTCTGTGAAGCGCGCACTGAAGGAGCCGAGCGAGGTACAGCCGACTGCCATGCAGACCTCGGTGACCGACATGTCGCCGCGGCGCAGCAGCGCCTTGGCACGCTCGATTCGCCGCGTCATCAGGTAGGCGTAGGGAGTCTCGCCGTAGGCGGCACGGAACTGTCTGGAGAAGTGGCCGGACGACATGAATGCGGCGCGGGCGAGCGCTCCGACGTCGAGCGGACTCGCGTACTCGCGGTCCATCAGATCGCGGGCGCGGCGCAGACGTGCGAGGTTGGCGAGCTCCTCTGGCGTCACGATGCGAGCGTAGCGACGCGCCTCTGCCGGCACCGGCCTAGCTGACAGAGGAGCCGCCTGCGTTGGCTGAGACCACCAGCTCCTCGTCCTGCACTCGCACCACGTCGCCGTCATGCAGCTGGCGCCCGCGGCGCGTCTCCGGCTCTCCGTTGACCGTGGGCGGCACGCTTGCCAGGAGCGCCTTGACCTCGCTGCCGCTGCCGACCACGCCGGCGAGCTTCAGCAGCTGCCCGAGGCGGATCGTCTGCTCGCGGATCTTGACCTCTCTGGCCACAAGCGAAATCTAGTACGCTCGAGGCCGTGGGCGAGCGCGACGAGTACAAAGACGGGACCTTCTGCTGGGCAGAACTCATGAGCTCCGACCAGGAGTCCGCCAAGGCGTTCTATGCCGGGCTCTTGGGATGGCAGTCCGATGACCGCCCGATGGGAGAGGACTCCTACTACTCGATGCAGATGATGGACGGCAGGCAGGTTGCGGCGATCGCCGCACAGCCCGAGCAGCAGCGAGAGGCGGGAGTGCCCTCGATGTGGAACTCCTATGTGAAGGTCTCCGACGCGGATGCCGCGGCAGCGCGCGCCAAGGAGCTCGGGGCGGACGTGCACGCACCGCCGTTCGACGTGTTCACCTCCGGTCGGATGGCCGTGATCCAGGACCCGCAGGGCGCTTACTTCATGATGTGGCAGCCCGGCGATCACATCGGCGCGGCGCTCGTGAACGCCCCTGGGGCGCTGGTCTGGAATGAGCTGCAGTCCCCCGATCTGGACGCCTCCGCTTCCTTCTATGGCGAGCTGTTCGGCTGGAGCGTGGAGGAGATGGACAGCCCCCAGGGGCGCTACCTCACGATCCTCAACCAGGGTGCCCACAACGGCGGCATGCGCGATGTCACCCCGCCCGCGCCGCCGAGCTGGCTTGTGTACTTCGGCGTCGAGGACCTCGATGCGGCGCTCGCGAAGCTCGGGGAGCTCGGCGGCTCAACGCTGGCGGGGCCGATCGACATCCAGATTGCGAAGATCGCTGTCGTGATGGATCCGCAGGGCGCGGTGTTCGCGCTCTACGACGGCCAGCTCGCGCCCTAGAGGACACTGTTGGCGGGCGCGGGCCGCCTCGGCAGAGCCGCACAGCGGTGCCAGGCTCAGTCGGGTGCGCTGCTCTGCACGCCCGGCTTGCTGTCGTCATTGTGGAGCTGCTCGGCGAGGTCGGCGCCGGTTGTGGTGGTCATCACCTGGGCGGCGCCCCCGGCCATCACACGGCGCACGAGCGCCGGCGCCATCACGCGCAGCGCGGCCGCCAGCCCGTAGGCACGCGGCACGTAGCGTTCGGCTCGACGCTCGATACCCGCCTGATATATGGCCTCGGCAGCAGCGGCGGGGGTGGAGACCGCCCAGCGTGTCCACGGCTTGGCGGTGAGCTCTGCCTGCGGGAAGCCCTCGGTGGCGATGAAGCCGGGGAGCACGAGCCCGACGTGAACGCCGTGGCTGCGCTCCTCCGCCCACAGTGCATCCGACCAGCCGGCGAGGGCGAACTTGGAGGCGCTGTAGGCGCCGCTGCCCGCGCGGCCGACTCGCCCGGCGGTGGAGGACACGTTCACGATCGCGCTCGGTGCGCTTGCGCGCAGCAACCCGAGCAGGGCCTCGGTCAGACGTACCTGGGCGTCGAAGTTGATCGCCATCGTGCGCCGCACGTTCTCGTAGCCGCCGTCGGCGAAGCGTGCGCGCCAAGCCGCCCCGGCGTTGTTGACCAGCAGATCCAGGCGCCCATGGCGCTCGCGCACGTGCTCGAGCACGCGCGCCGGCGCATCGTCCTCCACGAGATCCACCGCCATGCAGCTGGTGCGCTGCTCACCGAGCTCCTGCGCCAGCATCCGCAAACGCTCCTCGCGACGCGCCACCAGCACGAGCGTCGCGTTCGGCACACGCGCGAGTCGCCGCGCCGTGGCCTCGCCGATGCCGCTGGAAGCGCCAGTGATGAGCAGCACATGTTGCTCGGCGGGAGTGTGGATTGGATCTGGCATTGGTGTCCTGGCCGCAAACGCGCCGCGGGTGCGGCGCAGCGTCGTGGCTTGTCGAGAGCCTGCCAGATCGGTGCACGCGGCGTCAGCCTGCTCAGAGATCCAACAGGAAGCGCAATGCTCGGCCCATCTGAAAGATGGCCGGCTCGTCCACCGCTCCGAGCCGTGCGATCAGGCGTTGCTCTGAGACCGACTTGACATCCTCACACTTTGCGTAGCTCACCTCGTGGAGCCCTGAGTTGCCTTGGTCGATCTCAACGTGAGACGGCAGATCACGATAGGTCGTCGTCACGGGGACTACGACTATGACGCCGGCATTGCTCTCGTTCAGCATGTCTGCAGAGACGATTACGGCAGGGCGCCCGCCGGATTGCTCGCGTCCTACGGGGTCGCCGAAGTCCAGGAGCCATATCTCCGCTCGGCGAGGCTTCACGAACGGTCACGCACCGAGCCGCTCTCGGCGCGGCGCTCGGCCTCGATCTCGCTCCATGCACTCTGGTCGGCGCGCAATAGTTCATAACGAGTAGAGAGCTGCTCGAAGAACACGCGTCGCTCGAGGGCATCGGCGGCCTCATCGACCAGTTGGCTCATGGGGCGCCCAGTCGCCTGCGCCAGCCGGGCGAACCGATCTCGGGTTGGTCCACTCACCCTGATGGTCGTGCTCATACCAGGGAGTCTATCATCTGGGCGCTAAATCTATCTACATATTAGGCTACCTACAACAACCGCCGACTGGACTGGGCTGCGCGCCACCCCTGAGCTGGGCCGGGGGCTTGCGTCCAGGCTGGTTGGCTTGGCCTCAGGCAACCCTCACAACCCCCGGCTCGCCGGCGGGCCGGTCCGGTGGCACGCAGACCATTCCCTCGCTGAACCCGGCTGCGCCGATGCTGAAGGCGGCGTTGAAGCGGTCGAGGTTGACCAGGGTCAGAAGCGCCGTGATCTCGACGAGCTGCTCGTCGCTGAAGTGCTCCTTCATCTGCGCGAATAGCTCGTCGGTGACCTCGACCGGCGTGCGCATCACCGCGACCGTGTAGTCGAGCGCCAGCTTCTCGCGGTCGCTGAACAGGTCGCTTTGGCGGTAGCGCGGCAGGGCCAGCAGCTCGGCGTCGGAGAGGCCGGAGTTGCGGCAGATCTGCGATCCGAGGTCCACGCAGAACTCGCATCCGATCATCTGCGCGCCCTTCAGCTCGACCAGGTTCCTGAGGCGCTCATCGACCGATTTCCCCTTGCGCACCGCTTGGTTGAACTTGCCCATCCCGAACATCATCTTCGGCTGATGGGCCCAGATCTCCATCGGCTCGATCCCGCTGCCTCTCTGCGGCTCGCGGCCGGTCAGTTTCTTCATCATCTTCGGTCCAAGTCTGTAGACGAGCTTGATCTTCAGGCCGGCATCGGCCTGCTCGACGCCCTTGATGCGTGCCATCTGGCACCTCCTGTCACGTTTGCCTGGGTACGGGGGTCTATCCGGTATGACACGCGAGAACGGGATGGTGTGACAGCGATGAACGAGATCGAGCTGGCCAACGACTTCGACCGCGAGCGGCCCCGGCTGCGGGCGCTCGCCTATCGGATACTCGGTTCCCTTGGCGAGGCGGACGACGCGGTGCAGGAGGCGTGGCTTCGGCTCCAGCGGACCGACGCCGATCAGATCGAGAGTCTCGAACGGTGGCTTACCACGGTCCTTGCCCGGATCTGCCTGAACATGCTCCGCGTGCGCCGGACTCGTGGCGAGCAGCCGCTCGAGGACTGGCGGCCGGAGCCGATCATCGATGACCCGGCGGTCGGGACCGATCCCGAGCACGAGGCGCTGCTTGCGGACTCCGTCGGGATCGCGCTCCAGGTTGTGCTGGACACGCTCGGTCCGGCCGAGCGGCTCGCGTTCGTGCTGCACGACATGTTCGCGGTGTCCTTCAAGGAGATCGCGGCGATGGTCGATCGCTCACCGCAGGCGACTCGCCAGCTGGCAAGCCGCGCCCGTCGCCGCGTGCGGGAGGCGGCACCATCGCCGGATCCCGACCTGACCCGCCAGCGGGCGGTCGTCGACGCGTTCTTTGCCGCCGCGCGAGAGGGCGATCTGGAGGGGCTTGTAGCCGTCCTTCACCCCGATGTCGTGCTGCGCGCCCACCGTCGTGACGGCGACCCGGTCGAGCTGCGCGGCGCCGCGCGGGTCGCACGGGGGGCAAGGAGCGCCAGGCGCTTTGCGCCCTATGTTCGCCCGGCGCTCGTCAACGGCGCCGCCGGCGTGGTGGCTTTCGATGGCGAGCGACCGTTCGCGGTGCTGGCCTTCACGGTGATCGGCGAGCGCGCCATGGCGATCGACGTGTTCAATGAGCCCGAGCTCGTCGCCAAGCTCGACATCCGCGGGATCACTGCCTGAGCGGCAAAGACCCCGCGAGCAGCGCTCAGGCAGACTTGCCGGCGGGTCCCGAGGGTCCGCTTTCAGAGGGAGCCGCGATCAACGGCGGAGATTCGAGGCTCGGAGGATGCTCGAGATCCAGGGCGCCCATCACTGTGTTGGCGTTCGCATCACGGTTGGTGAGCGCTGGCAGGTTCCACTTGTGCTCGATCGTCGCCAGTACTGAGGTGTGGTCGCGGACCTCGCTGCAGACGCCGCCGGCCCGCGAGTAGGGCGAGAGGATCACCGCGGGCACGCGGGGCCCGTAGATGTCGTAGCCGCCGGGAGGGTCCCCCGGCGAGAGCTTCGGCGGTATGGCATCCGGCAATGGTGCGGCCGGCGGGGGCACGTGGTCGTAATACCCACCGTGCTCGTCGTAGGTGTAGAGGAGCAGGGTGCGGCTCCAGCTCGGCGATCGAAGGACGGCTTCGAGCACGCTGTGCGCCCAGAGCTCGCCGTGGTACATGTCCTGAGGGTCCTCCTCGGTCTCCGCCGGAGGCTCTTTGAGGTCGGCGCCGAGGAGCCCGAGGGTGTCCCTGAGCATTCTCGGCAGGGAGGAGACTGCTTTGGTGATCGATGACAGCAGGCCGACGGCGGGGTCCACGAAGCTGACGGCTGGAAGGCTGCCCGCCTGGCAGTCGTGGAAGAACCTGCTGATCGGGTGATGATGGCGGGCGTGCTTGAGCAGGATCGACGGGATCACACACGTCATCGGCAGGTCGGTGAAGTAGTTGGCGAAGCTGATCTTCTGCTCTGAGAGCCGGTCGAAGATCGTGCCGTGCGGTGGCGGGGCGTCGAGCAGCGTCTCCAATCCCGTGACCGTTGCGCCGTATGCGGTGCCGGCGAGCAGGAAGCGGCGGTTGGGATATGTGGGGCCGGGCACCGAGCAGAACCACCGATCGGCGATCGTGAACGTGCTGGCCAGCGAGTAGGCGAACGGCAGCACCTCGGGCGTGTAGTACCCCATTGGCTCACGGGCATCGACCGACTTGACGAACCCGTCCATCGCGCCGCCGTCGATCTGTGTGTGCGTCGCCTTCCAGCTCTGCGAGACGTGTGTCGCCTGGGCGGTGCTCTGCAGCGGGAATGACCCCACCTGCGGGGCCATGCCCGGGCCGCCGGGATTTGAGTTGGTCGCTTCGCCTGCCTGATCGAAGCTCAACCCGTCGACGTCCGTGCGCGTGCGCGAGAGCGCGCCGAGCAGATTGTCGAACGAGTGGTTCTCCATCATCACGACCACGAGATGATCGAAGGGCATCTGCTCGTTGACGGCGCCGATCGGCCGATCCGCGAAGGGCAGGCTGCCGGCCTCACGCGGCAGTGATGCGCAAGCGCGGCTCATGGTGCGGTCATCGGGCTGGGCGGCACGGCGCCAATGGTACTGCGGTGGGCGTCGCCCAGCGCGTCCGGAGTTGCGATCTGTGCATGTCTTTGGAATGACCCCGCCGGGCCGCGATAGGGCACGGCGCACATCACGGCGCGCTTGGCGCGAAAGGCAGCACCTCGTCCTTTCCAGCGGCGATCACAGCGAAGCTCGCCTGCGGCATCTCGCGCCAGGCTCCCGGCAGGTCGCCGATCGGCTCTGAGACGACCAGGCGCGCGTCGGCGGAGAGCTCCTGCAGGATGTGCTCCTTGGGGTAGAGGCGGCGCAGCGTGGGCGCGTCGGCTGTGTAGAAGAGCGAGCGGGCTTCGCCTTCGCTTGCGTATCTGAAGACCCACATCCGCTCGCCGTCAGTCGTGGCAAGCGTGCCTTGGAAGGGGCCGGCCACGCCATGGGAGCGTCCGATTGCCTCCACGAGGCCGACCGCCCGCGAGACCGCAAGGGGAGGATCGTCTATCAGCCCGAAGGTGAGCGCGAGGTGGAACATGATCTCGGAGTCGGTGCCGCCTTCGATCAGCGGGTAGAGAGACGGATCGATCGCAAAGGCGAGGTCGCGCTTCAGCGCGGAGAAGCCGGCGATGAAGCCGTTGTGCATCCACAGCCACTGCTCGTGGCGGAACGGATGGCAGTTGCTCTGCTGCACGGGGGAGCCGATCGCGGCTCGCACGTGGGCGAAGAAATGCCCGGAGCTGACGTGATCGGCGAGCTCGTGCAGGTTGCGGTCGTTCCAGGCTGGCTCGATGCTGCGAAAGGTGCCGGGGTGTGGAGTGGCGTCATACCAGCCGATCCCGAACCCGTCTCCGTTGGTGGCCTCTGCGCCGAGGCGCGCATGCAGGCTCTGGTCGATCAGGGAGTGCGCGGGCGCGTACAGGGCCTTCGAGAGCAGGATTGGCGCGCCGGTGTATGCGAGCCAGCGGCACATCAGCGCACCGGCCGGGTTATCGGCCGCTCGCCGCGACCGCGCGCCCCGGCCGGTCGAACCCCGATCGTCCACGCTTGCATCATCACCACCACTTGTGCTCGTTCGCGCGCTCGGTGCCGCCGGTCGTATCCAGGGCATCGAGCGTGTCGAGGTCCTGCTGGGAGAGCACGAAATCGAAGATCTGCATGTTCTCCTCGATCCGCTCGCGATGGGTGGACTTGGGGATCACCGGGATGCCCCGCTGCACGCACCAGCGCAGCAGAACCTGCGCGGGCGTGCGGCCCAGGCGCTCGGCGAGCTGCGCGACGCTCTGATCGGTGAGGTGGAGGCCAGTGCCGAGCGGGCTGTAGGCCTCGAGTGCCACTTCGTGCTGCTCGCATGCCTCGAGCAGCGCGTGCCGGTATGCGAACGGGTTGAACTGAACCTGGTCGACGACGGGCGCGGCGCTCGCGATCGCCATCACCTCTGCGAGCTCGCCCACGTTGAAATTGGAGACCCCGATCGAGCGCGTGTGGCCGAGCTCTCGCGCCCGCTCCATGCCGGGCCATGCCCAGGTGGGGCCGCCCTGCGGCCAATGGATGATGTAGAGGTCGATCTGGTCGACGCCGAGCCGCTCGAGGCTCTTCTGCGCCTCGGCCGCCGGGTCGGTGTGGCCCGGATAGAACTTGGTCGTGATGAACAGCTCATCGCGCGCGAGGCCGCTCTCGCGGATCGCCGTACCGACGCTCGCCTCGTTTCCATACGCCTGGGCAGTGTCTATGTGCCGGTAGCCGAGCTCGAGTGCCGCCCGGACGGTGCTCACGCACTCGGGGCCATCGGGCACCTGCCACACGCCCAGACCGAGCATCGGCAGCTCGGTGCCGTCCGCAAGCATGAGGGTGCGTCCATCTGCCGAGACTGCATCGGTGGCCATCGCATCTCCTTTTCCGGTGGAGCGAGATATCAGCAAAACTTTCTGGGAGGAGCTTAGGAGCTTGCCGGGGCTGCGCCACCACTGCCTCTTCTGGGGGCGGCCATGATCGCTTCGTCACTTCCCCGGCAACCGGTGCGCAGCAGTGCGCCGCCGCTCGCCTCCAGCTTGCTCGTGACGGCGCCGGTGCGCGGATTCGACGATTGAGCACACCTCGGAGGGCTCATCGACGACGTGCAGCGTCGCGAAGTCCTGCTCGCTGATCCGTCCGTCGGCAAGCGCCTTCCCGCGCAGCCAGTCGAGCAGACCCTCCCATTCCTCGCTTCGCAGCATGACAACGGGGAAGTGGCGAATCGTCGCCGTCTGGATCAGCGTCAGCGCCTCGAAGAGCTCGTCCAGCGTGCCGTAGCCGCCGGGAGCGATCACGAACGCGCTTGCGTAGCGCACGAACATCACCTTGCGCGCGAAGAAGTGCCGGAAGCGGAGGGCGATGTCGAGATAGGGGTTCGGTGCCTGCTCGTGCGGCAGCTCGATGTTGCAGCCGACCGAGAGTGCCCCTGCGTCGCGCGCGCCGCGGTTGGCCGCCTCCATCAGTCCGGGCCCGCCGCCGGTGAGGATCGCGTAACCGGCACCGCCGAGGCAGGCGGCCACCTCACGCACGAGTGCGTAGTGAGGGTGATCGGCAGGAGTGCGCGCCGAGCCGAACACCGTCACGGCTCGACCGACGTGTGCCAGCGCGTCGAAGCCGTATGCGAACTCGCCCGCGATCTCGCGGATGCGCTCAGAGTCGGCGGCGCGCACCTCCGGCGGCTCGTCGCCGAGCCAGAGCAGCAGCTCCTCGTCGAAGGTCAGCTCGTGGTCGGGGTTGGGCAAGGAACGGCTCTGAGTACTTAGCTTGGTCGGCGCGCAGCCGCTCGGTGCGGATGGCTGTGAGCAGGTTGCCGGCGCGCCTGCGCTCGCGCGATTCTTGCGCATCCGATGCGCATGTGTGGATGCGCTTGCGCTAGGGTCGCTCCAAAGCCTGTGTCCACCTCGCCCGCTGACTTCAACGCCAAGGTGATCGACGCGTTTCGCGCCGGCGGAGGAGAGGTTGAGATGCTCGCCGGGATGCCGTTCCTCTTGCTGCACCACAGGGGCGCGCGATCGGGTGCGAGCTACGTGACCCCGCTTGCTTTTCTGAAGGACGGCGAGCGCTACGTGATCTTCGGCTCCGCCGCGGGCTCTCCGCGGAATCCCAACTGGTACCACAACCTCGTGGCCCATCCGGAGGTCTCGATCGAGGTCGGGACGGACACGCTCCAGGTGACCGCGAAGCAGGCCGATGGCTCAGAGCGCGACCGGCTCTTCGCCTCTCAGTGCGAGAGGGTCCCTCAGTTCGCCGAGTACGCACAGATGACAGACCGGGCGATCCCGGTCATTTTGTTGACGCCCTCTCGCTGACCTCGGGCCGCGGTGGAGCCGGCGACGCGGCGGCTCGGTCTCACACGCCAGCCGCGTGCAAGACCGAGCCAGGGTACCGCGTCAGGCTCAGACGCTTGCTCCCACCAGCGGCTGAGATTCCTGCCCGATCGCCTGCAGCTGCCCACCGGGGCCTGCGCCCGCGGGATCATCCTCATATCCCCAGCTGAGGATGTCGAAGAGACCGATGCCGGCGAAGGAGACCTGCGCCCACAGGAAGCAGAACTCCCCGAACATCACCGCCGCGTAGTCCGTAGCGCTGAAGGACGAGGTCAGGATCGCGTAGATCGCGAGGCTCACGCCGAGGGTGCCCACCGTGGAGAAGATTCCCTTCCACGGCTGGTTCAGCTTTCCCACCGGCCACATGTTGAACAGCCAGGCGAACACGAGGCCGACGTTGGTCCACGTTGCAACGAGGATGTTGCCCTTCACCCCGCCGACGGTGGTGGCGAAGAAGTCGATCCCCGCCTTCGTGAGGATCCCCGCGAATATGACCGTGCCGATGAACGTGACGCCCATGTAGGCCAGGCCGGCGTAGGGCTGGCCGAGCCGATCGAAGGGTTTGCCGCCGAAGTAAGTGAGCGGAATCAGGGCGATCGGGAACCAGATGTATGGCACCCCGATCGGCTGCAGGCCCGCGAGCTTCGGCAGGAACAGCAGCAGCAGCGGCAGCAGGCCAAGCGCCCACGCGAGGTTCGTGAAGCCGGCCACCGGCTGATTGGCGCCCTCCGCCTCGGGCAGCAGTAGACGGTTGCCGAAGAAGAACAGGCTGAGCACGCCGCCGAAGAGGGCGCTCAGGCCCCAGAGGCCGATGTCGGTGCTGACGAACGGCTTGTGAAACCACCATTCGAAGCACTTGATCGTAAGCCACGCGACGAGCATCAGCAGCACCCAGTTGACGGCGCCGCGTACCCAACGGCTCTCTGTGAACAGTGAGGCCGGCCAGCCGCCGAACGACCAGGCCAGTTGCCAGAACCAGACGATGCAGACGGTGAAAACCAGCGTCGCGCTCGGATATTCGAGCCCGAAGGGGCCGCGTAGCAGCCACCACAGGACGGCGCCGAAGGCGACCGAGAAGAGCGTGAATGCGATGCCCTTCAGCGGCTGCCTGCTGAGCGCCGGCCGCGCTGCGATACCGTTGCTCATGGATTCCATTTGTAGGGGTCCTTTCGTGAGTGTTGGTCTTGGTGGCCGCGCTCCGGCGTGTGGGCGTCCTCCCCCGGCAGGGAGGACGCCCGTTTCGCAAAGAGCGCCGGTACGCGGCCGCTGCGGCGGTCCTACGCCGACGCTGCGGCGGGCGCTGCGCTCGTCGCTGTCGAGGGCCACAGCTCGCGCGAGGCGATCTGCGCCCCCTCGCTCAGGGTGCGCAGCTTCGCCCAGGCGATTTCGGGGTTCAGCGGGGTGAAGTTCGCAAAGGTGGCAAAGCCGCAGTCCGTGCCGGCGATCACGTTCTCGCGTCCCACCGTCTGCGCGTAGTGCACGATCCGCTGGGCGACCACCTCCGGGTGCTCGACGTAGGAGGTGAGCGTGTCGATCACTCCGGGGATCAGCACCTTGCCCTCCGGTAGGGCCACGTCCTCGAAGACGCGCCACTCGTGCTCGTGGCGGGGGTTGGCCGCCTCCACCAGCAGGCCGGCGGGGTGTGCGGAGAGGATGATGTCCACGATCTCGGCCAGCGGCACATCGTGGTGGTGGGGAGATTCGTAGTTGCCCCAGCAGATGTGCATCCTGATGCGATCCGAGGGCAATCCGCGCAGCGCATGGTTGATCGCCTCCACGCGCCGGTTGATCTTCGCTCGGAACTCGCCGATCTCGAGCGGCTTGGCCGCAAAGTGCCGTCCCATTGCGAGGTCGGGGCAGTCGAGCTGCAGCACGAAGCCGGCCTCGACGATCGCCCGGTACTCGTGGCTCATCGCCTCTGCGACCGCGTAGAGGTAGCTCTCCTCGTCGGCATAGTGCCGGTTGGCGAGGTAGTCGACGATGATTCCCGGCGAGGCGGCGTTCATGAACGCCTCGGTGGCGGGGCTTTCCTCGAGCGCCGCCTGGAGGTTGGCGATGTCGGCCGCGACTGCCTCGGCGCCGTGGAACTCCACCGGCCCGGTGCACGCGGGGTTGGTCACCGCCAGCGCGGTCTTCATCGTGAATGTCGGGAAGTCGGCGAACTCCGAGAGCGCGAGCGGCTCGTTCTCGCCCTCGAATCCGCTGAGGCGCCGCTTGACGTATGTCGCGTAGCCGAACTTGCTCATCTCGCCGTCGTCGACCACGTCGATTCCAGCGTCCACCTGGCGCTTGACGGTGTCGGCAACCGCTGTGTGCACCTTCGCCGGCAGCCCTGCACGCTCCTCATCGCCGAGCGTGCCGTTGTCCATCGCGGTCAGCTGCTCCGCCAGTCCGTCGGGGCGTGGCAGGCTGCCCGTATGCGTCGTGAGTATCCTGTCTTTGCTCTGCTGCATGGTGCTCCTTTGCGTGCAGGGTCCAACGCTCGGCGCCAGACCGGGTGGTTTGTCAGGAGTGGGTGGTTTTTGAGAAGAAGCTCAGCTGCTGCGCGCGCTCATCGGCCGCGAGGGGCCTGCTGCGGGGGAGCTCGCACTCCAGCGCTCTGCCTGGAAGGTCCACCGCTCCCATGCGGGTGAGAAGACGGGCTCGCGGGAGGCGCCGCCGCGCCGCAGTCGCACGCTCGTGCGGCGAACCGCGAGCACGCCATCGCCCGGCTCTTGCACCTCGATCACCGAACACTCGTACGGCGGCTCGACCATCGCCGCGCAGCTCAGCTGCAGGACCCGGCCCTCAGCCACTGCGGCTCGCGCATGGATGTGCCCGCCGACGACGATCGTCGGCGCCGCGCGAGCTGCCAGACGCTGCTCGAGTTCGGCGCGATCGAGCAGGTCTCCTGGGTAGGGGAATCCATTCTCGGAGAGCAGGCTCGAGAGCGAGAGCAGCGGGTAGTGGCTTATCAGGACGACGGGATCCCTCGCCGAAGTTCGCGGTATCGGGCAGCTCGCGCAGACGGGCGCCAAACCATCCATCGCTCGAGCCGACCTGAACGCCCGCGACCCGTGTGCCGCCGAACATCGCACCCGCGAGGCTCGCGAGCGTGATCTGGTCTGACCCGGCGCGCTCCAGGGCCCGTTGCACCCGTTGGGCGTCATCCGCCAGGTCGTGGTTGCCCGCGACCACGAGCACCGGCGCACTCGCGGCGGCGCAAGCCTCGAGCACCTGGGCAAGCGCATCGTCGTCGCCGTAGTGGACGAGGTCGCCCGCAACCGCAACGAGGTCGACTTCCTGTTCTGCGAAATGCTCCAGCGCGACCTGCACGCGATCCAGCACCGATGTGAAATCCGCGCTGCCGCCGTGCCAGGCCGACGCCGTCGAGGGAGGCTCGAGCATCCAGTGCAAGTCGCTTATGAGTCCGAGGCGCATCAGGGGCGGTGGGCGCCGAGCATGTCGGTGAAGTGGGTGAGTGCGGCCTGTGCGCGGGTCTCATCGCGCGCGGCGACCGCGACGAGCAGCGCGTCGAGCAGCGCCAGGTGCGCGAGGCGAGAGGCCATCGCCTCGAGCTGGAAGGCGACCTCGCGCGTGCCTGCGAGGATCACCTCGTTCGCGAGCTCGGTCAGGGGGGAGCTCGCAAAGCTCGTGATCGCCACGGTGCAGGCGCCCCCGGCCCTGGCCGCCTCGACCACCTCGAGCGTCTCTCGTGTGGAGCCGGTGTGGCTGATCGCAACGCACACGTCTCCGGCTGCGAGCTGCAGCGCTTGGAAGTGCTGGACGTGCGCGTCGGCATAGACCTCGGCGCGCAGGCCGATCGCCGAGAAGCGATATGCGGCGTCCTGCGCCAGCGGCGCCGATGTGCCGACTCCGGCGAAGAGGACCCTGCCCGCCGCGGCCAGCGCGCAGACGGCCGCCTCGAATGCCTCCGGGATCCACGAGCGCGGCGGCGTCGCGCACGGTTTGCGCACCGGCCGCGCTCACCTGCGCGAGGATCGCAAGGCGCTCGTCGACGGCGTCCTGAGGCTCCGGCTGGATTGCCTGGAAGGTCGCGCGCTCCTTCGCAAGGGCGAGCTTGAGGTCTTGAAAGCCGCGAAATCCAAGCTTCTGTGCGCAGCGCACGACGGTTGCCGAGGATGTCTCGGCGGCCACGGCGACCTCGCTCACGGAGCGGTAGACGACGGCGTCGGGCTGCTCGAGGATCACCTTCGCCACGCGGGCGTCGCTTGCCTGCAGCGAGGGCAGCAGCGAGCGCGTCCTGGCCAGCACTGGCTGGCTGACACTTGCAGCGGCCGGCGCGACGGTGTCCATCTCGTCTGCTTGGGAGATTGGGTCTTCCATCTCGATGCGCGGCAGTGTAACTTCCTTCCACAGCGATGAAAAGATCCGTAACTGAATTTTCACCGGATTTGAGACGCCCCTTCAGAACCGCGGGTCGCTGGCCCTCGGCCGCGGTATTCGACTGCGACGGACTGCTGCTGGACACAGCCGCCTGCTGGCACGTGGCCTACCAATCGGTGGCGCTGGAGCTGGGAGCCTCCCTGGAGGCGATCGATGTGGACCGGCTCAACGGCGCCTCCGTCGCGCTCGCCGCGGACCGGCTCGGGCGAGCGCTGCGCCGGCCGGTGGCGCAGGCGTCGATCCGGCGCATCCTGCAGGAGTCCCTCGACTCCGTTTCGATCGTGCCGATGCCAGGGGCGCAGCATCTGCTGGAGCTGCTTGGATCAGAGATGCCGCTGGCCGTGGCGACAAACGCTCCGATCACCTTCGTCGCCACGGCGCTGCGCCACGCCCGGCTCGACGGCTTCTTCTCGGCGATCGTGAGCTCAGAGCAGACGCTCGCTCCAAAGCCGCATCCGGAGGTCTATCTGGAGGCCTGTCGCAGACTCTGCGTCGACCCCTCCGACGCCGTCGCCTTCGAGGACTCGGTCATGGGAGCGGCTGCTGCCAGGGCCGCCGAGCTGCTCGTGGTCGCGGTTCCTTCTCTGCCTGGGACGCAACTGGATGCCGACCTCACGGTCGGCCGGCTCGACGATCTGCGCGTGCTGGAGCTGATGGGCCTCGCCGACCCGGCCGACCGCCGCTCCGAGTCTGCGATGCGCGGGATGCGCTAGCTCACACGCCAGACCTTTGATCAGATCGCCGCCCTGCTGAGGGGCGGGACGCCGGTACCAGGTTGGGTAAAGCGCTCAGCGTGGCGGCATCCGCAAGGCGCCGTCGAGGCGGATCACCTCGCCGTTGAGCATCTCGTTCTCGACGATGTGGCACGCCAACTGCGCATACTCCGAGGTGCGCCCGAGCCGCGACGGAAAAGGGACCTGGCTGCCGAGGGCCTCGCGCGCATCCGCGGGCAGGGTTGCGAGCAGCGGGGTGTCGAACAGCCCTGGAGCGATTGTGCAGACACGCACACCGGAGCTGGCAAGGTCGCGAGCGGCCGGAAGGGTCATTCCGGCGATGGCGCCCTTGGAGGCCGAGTAGGCGATCTGCCCGATTTGGCCGTCGGCGTAGGCGATCGAGGCGGTGTTGATAGCGACGCCGCGCTCGCCCGACTCGCCCGGGTCAGCAGACAGCATCGCCGCCGCCGCGAGGCGCAGGGCATTGAATGTGCCGATCAGGTTGACAGCGATCACGCGTTCAAACGGCTCCAGCGCGTGCGCACCCCGCTTGCCCGCGACGCGTTCGGCCCAGCCGATGCCGGCGCAGTGGACGCTGATCCGCAGCGGGCCTGCCGCCTCGACGGCACGGGCCACCTCCTCGGCGTTGGTCACGTCGGTCGCCACGAAGCGCGCGCCGACCTCCTGCGCGAGTGCCTCGCCACGCTCCATGTTGAGGTCGGCGATCACCACGTCGGCTCCGCGCGCGCGGAGCTCCCTCACTGTCGCTTCACCAAGTCCGGAGGCGCCGCCTGTGATAAGCGCTGAGCTGCCTTCGATCCTCATGGACCGTACCCGCCTTTCTGGTTGATGAGAGGACGCACAGCCGACCAGTGGATGGGTCGGGCGCTCGTCACTGCCGTGACGCAAGATGCCGGCCGATGACCATGCGCTGGATCTGGTTGGTTCCCTCGAAGATTTGCATCACCTTGGCCTCGCGCATGTACCGCTCTACGGGGAAGTCCTTCGTGTACCCGTAGCCTCCGAGTATCTGAACGGCGTCGGTCGTGACGCGCATCGCCGCGTCGGTCGCGACGAGCTTGGCGATCGAGGCATGACGAGAGAACGGGAGCCCGCGGTCACGTCGGCGCGCGGCTTCGAGGGTCGTGGCGCGCGCTGAGACGATTGCGGCCTCCATGTCGGCGAGCATGAATGCCACCCCCTGGTGCTCGGCGATCGGCTTGCCGAACGTCTCGCGCTCGCCGGCATAGCGGACAGCGTGATCGAGCGCCGCTTGGGCAAGGCCGACCGCGACAGCGGCAATGCCGAGCCGTCCGCTGTCAAGCGCGTGCAGCGCGATCGTCAGGCCCTCGCCCTCCTCACCGATGAGACGTTCGGCTGCGACCTCGACGCCATCGCAGTCGATCGCCGCGGTGATCGAGCCGGTGAGGCCCATCTTGCGCTCGGGCGCCCGTGCACTGATGCCTGTGGTCTCGCCTGGTATGAGGAAGCAGGAGATACCCCGCGTGCGATGCTCTGCGGTGCGCGCGAAGAGCGTGTAGAAGTCGGCCTGTCCGCCATGGGTGACCCATGCCTTGTTGCCGTCGATGCGGTAGCGATCCTCGGTACGGGCGGCGCGTGTACGCAGCGCTGCCGCGTCGGAGCCGGCGTGTGGCTCTGAGAGGCAATAGCCGCCGAGTTGCTCGCCGGCGAGCATTTCAGGCAGCCACCGCTCACGCTGGGCGTCGGTGCCGTGGTAGGCCAGCGGGAAGCAGCAGACCGTGTGGACGCTGACGCCGAGTGCCACGCTTGCCCACGCGCTTGCAAGCTCTTCGAGCACCTGCAGGTAGACCTCGTAGCTCTGCCCGCCGCCGCCGAAAGTCTCCGGATAGGGCATGCCAAGGATGCCCAGCGACCCCAGCATGCGGAACACCTCGCGTGGGAAGCGTCCATCTGCCTCGGCCTCCGCGGCGCGCGGCGCCAGCTCGGCGCGTGCGACCTCGCGCGCGAGGGCGATGATGTCGCGCGCCTCCGGCGAGTCGATCATGCGTTCTGCGGGCACGACACGGAAGAGTACTATCTTTCGTACCACAGTACCCATGACAGAACTAGCGAGCTCCCTACTGTTGTGTTCGACGTGACCGCGGCCCCCGCCACACGCCGGCCGGAGCTGCTGGCCGAGCTGGTCGAGCTGTTCCTCGCAGAAGGGTTCCGGCACCTCACACTCGAGGAGATGGCAAGGCGGCTGCATTGCTCGAAGTCCACGCTCTACGACGTCGGTCACAGCAAGGAGCAGCTGACCGCCAACGTCGTGCGGCACTTCTTTGACGTGTCGGCTGCTGAGGTCGAGCGACGCACGGCTGCGCAGGAGAAGCCAGCAGAGCGGATCGGGACCTATCTGCAAGCTGTCGCCGACGCCCTGCGAGGAGCCTCCCAACGCTTCTTCGAGGATCTCGCCGCTCATCCGGCGGCGCGCGTCGTCTACCAGCGAAATACGACCGCGGCAGCCAGGCGCGTGCGCGAGTTGATCGCCGAAGGTGTCGCCGGTGGCCACTTTCGGGAGGTCCATGCGGCCTTCGTGGGAGACGTCGTCGCGGACACGATGGCGCGCATCCAGGGTGGGGCGATCTTGCGCAGCGTCGGTCTGCGCGACGCGGAGGCCTACCAGGAGCTCGCCACGCTCGTCCTCAACGGAATCCGCAGCTGAGTCCACGGCTCGAATATCGTCCACCTGGATGTCGGCATCGGCATCCAGCCTGCATGTCGGCGAACGAGAGAAGGCTCAAACCATGGCCAATGTCCTGTGTGTCCTCTACGACGATCCCATCGACGGCTATCCGTCGACCTATCCGCGTCAGAGCGTCCCAACGATCGAGCGCTACCCCGACGGCCAGAGCGCGCCCACTCCGAAGGCGATCGATTTCGAGCCCGGGCAGCTGCTGGGAAGCGTCTCCGGCGAGCTCGGCCTGCGCAAGTTCCTGGAGGGACTTGGGCACACGCTCGTGGTCACGTCGGATAAGGATGGTCCGGATTCCGTGTTCGAGCGCTCGCTGCCAGCCGCCGACGTGGTGATCTCGCAGCCGTTCTGGCCTGCCTACCTCACCGCCGAGCGGATCGCGAAGGCTCCCAACCTGAAGCTCGCAATCACCGCCGGGATCGGCTCAGACCACGTCGATCTCCAAGCCGCCTCGGAGCGCGGGATCACCGTCGCGGAGGTGACCTACAGCAACAGCATCAGCGTCTCTGAGCACGTCGTGATGATGATCCTTGCACTGGTCCGCAACTACATCCCCTCCTATCAGTGGGTGGTCAAGGGCGGCTGGAACATCGCCGACTGCGCCGCGCGGTCATATGACTTGGAGGGGATGCAGGTGGGCACGGTCGCGGCGGGGCGCATCGGCCTGGCGGTGCTCAGACGGCTGCAGCCGTTCGACGTTGGCCTGCACTACACCGACCGCCACAGGCTTCCGAGCGATGTCGAGCGCGATCTTGGTGCCACCTTCCACGAGAGCGTCGAGTCGCTCGTGGAGGCATGTGACGTCGTGACGATCAATGCCCCGTTGCACCCGGAGACCGAACATCTATTCGACGAGAGGATGCTCTCCCGCATGAAGCGCGGCGCCTATCTGATCAACACCGCTCGCGGCAAGATCTGCGACCGCGACGCGGTGGTGCGGGCATGTGAGAGCGGGCAGCTCGCCGGCTACGCCGGCGATGTCTGGTTTCCCCAGCCTGCCCCCGAGGATCATCCGTGGCGCACCATGCCTCACCATGGCATGACACCCCACATCTCCGGCACGAGCCTCTCCGCACAGGCCCGCTACGCCGCGGGCACGCGCGAGATCCTCGAGTGCTGGCTGGAGGGGCGCCCGATCCGGGAGGAGTACCTGATCGTCGATGCCGGCAAGCTCGCCGGCGCGGGTGCTCATTCCTACAGCGCCGGCGATGCGACCGGCGGCTCGGAGGAGGCCGCACGCTACGGCAGCAGCTGAGCCGAGGCAAGCTTCGGTGATCGCGCCAGCCGGTGTCGTGCCGCTACGGCTCAGAGGCCGGTGAGGTGACGCGTGGGCCGCCCACCGGGAGCTTGATGGCTATCGCTTGTGGTGATAAGGTGGTGCGTATGAGGCAAAGCTATTGTGCTGTAGGCAACGATGTCGGGGGAAAATATGGCTGACCCTATCCCGAGCTCGGTGCCGGTGCTCGTGATCGGCGCCGGCGTCCACGGCCTGTCGAGCGCCTGGCATCTGTCCGAGCGTGGCCAGCGCGTCCTCGTCCTGGACAAGACAGGCGTCGCCGCCGGCGCGTCTGGCATCGCCTGCGGCGTCGTGCGCAACAACTACTTCCAGCCGGCGATGTCCGACCTGATGGCTGCGTGCGTCGAGCTGTGGGAGTCAGACGCCGAGGCGTTCCACTACCACGGCGACGGTTACATCGCGCTCGGCTCGCCGTCGCAGGAGGAGGACCTGATCGAGGTCCACGAGCGCCAGCAGCGGATCGGCTACCCATCGGAGCTGCACGTCGGCGGGGAGGGGGTGAGCGCACACATGCGCTCGCTGTACCCTGACTGGCGCGCTTGCGGGATCACCGTCTGCCTGCACGAGCACGTCGGTGGCTATGCCTTCAACCGCGAGTCGATGCACGCGCTGGCGGACAAGGCCCGCGCCGCCGGCGCCGAGATCGTGACAGGCGTCGAGGTGACAGGGTTCGAGCTAGACGGCGCCGGTGCCGTCAGCTCGGTGCAGACGAGCGCCGGCGAGATCGAGGTCGAGCAGGTCGTCGTTGCTGTCGGCCCATGGATCGCCTCGCTGTGGGAGCTGCTCGGGCTGCCCGCCCG
Organism: uncultured Actinomycetota bacterium; assembly: GCA_963757925.1. Taxonomy (GTDB): domain Bacteria; phylum Actinomycetota; class Thermoleophilia; order Solirubrobacterales; family Solirubrobacteraceae; genus Palsa-744. The sequence goes on along the minus strand of CAVWTE010000009.1, from coordinate 70,855 downwards.
GCTCGATGTTCGCCAGCCCGACGGTACCGTGCTCGCCGATCAACCGATGTGGACCTACTGGTATCTGCAGGAGGGCGAGGTGGTGCTCGATCCGGCGAGGCTCGTGACCGCCGACGGGCGCTCCTCCGCGGTGATCCATCTGGACAGTGACCAGCCGCTGCGCGACGATCACGGCTCCGTGATCACCGACGAGCCGTGGGGCATCTACTTCAAGCCCGACCGCGCGAGCATCCAGGGCGGCGCCGCCCCGATTCGCCTCGGGCACAGCTTCGATGTCGACCCCTACCCGACCGGCACCGTCGCCCCCGGCTTCCCCGAGATGTGGTGTGCCGCGCTGTCACATTGCCTGGGGCGCTTTGCCGGCACGCGTGCCCTCTACCGCCAGGCGCGCTCGGGCGGCGTCGGCGCGTTCACCGTGGACAACTTCCCCGTGTTCGATTACATGCGTCCGAACGTGTACGTCGCGGCGGACTCCAACCATGGCTACAAGATGATCGCCGTCGGGCGCGAGATCGCACGCGAGCTGTGCGGCGAGCGCTCATCGCTGATGCGCCCATTTCGCTACGAGCGCTTCCGCACCGGCGAGCTGCACCCCATCTCGCACAGTCCATATCCCTGGAGTTAGGCCTCTCAGCGGCGGCGCTGCTCAGCAGTAGGCTCCACGGGGCTACTGCTGAGATGGGACGCGGGCCACGCGCTCGCGCAGCTCGATGCGGCGGATCTTGCCGGTGAGCGTCTTTGGCAGGTCGGGCACGAACTCGACCAGGCGCGGGCTGGGAGTCGCTCAGCCGATGCGCGATTCCCTCGTCGCCGTAGAGGACCGACATCGAGAGCAGGATTGCGCCGAGCTTCCACGTCGCGAAGAAGATCGCGGCGGTCTCCGGCGTCGGAGGCAGCACCACGGCAACGCGGTCGCCGGGTTCCACGCCGTGGCCCGCGAGCAGGTTGGCGGCTCGGTTGGCGAGCGCCTGCATCTCGCCCCAGTGGACGGCGCGCACGATTCCGTCGTGGCGCCCGTGCACCATCGCGAGCGCGTCTGGATGTTGGCGATCGCAGACCTCGGCTGCGATGTTGTAGCGCTCCGGCACCACCCAGCGGTGCTCGCGACGGAGCCGTTCGTAGCGCTCCTGTCCGCCGAAACTCATCGTGCTGAAGTGTGCAACAAAGCCAGCGGGACTGCCCGCCAGGGAGGCTGTCTGTGTCGTTTCAGACCGCGCTCGTTGGCAAGCCATCTTATGCTCTAATCACATTCCGCAGCCAATTATCAACATGCTTTTGCCGGAACGATCGTCTCCCGGCCCATGCGGCTTCAGCACGGTGTTCGATGCTCACGAGACGATCGTAGGCGCTACGTTTGCGCTGGCAGATACCCGCAACTGCCTGGCGGCACGCAGCGTGTTGGCGAGCAGGCAGGCGATCGTCATCGGTCCCACACCGCCCGGTACGGGCGTGATCGCGGCCGCGAGCGGGCGCACAGCCGCGAAGTCGACGTCGCCGACGAGCCCGTTCTCGGTGCGATTGATGCCGACGTCGATGACGACTGCGCCTGGCTTGACGTGGTCGACGCCGATCAGATGTGCAATCCCGCAGGCAGCGATGAGCACGTCGGCGCGGCGGCAGATGCTTGCCAGCCGCCGCGTATGCCTGTGGCACACGGTGACGGTCGCATCGCGAGCGAGCAGCATCGCCGCCAGCGGCCTGCCGACGAGGTTCGAGCGTCCGACGATGACGGCCTCGCGGCCGGCGAGCTCGACGCCGGAGCGATCGAGCAGCTCGATCACTCCCAGTGGTGTGCATGGTGCAAGCCCTGGGTGTTTCTGCCACAGCAGCCCTGTGTTCGCGTGCGTGAGGCCGTCGACGTCCTTGCGCACGTCGATCAGCTCGAGCAGCGCGGCTGCATCGAGGCCTTTTGGGAGCGGAAGCTGCAGCAGGATCCCGTCGACCGCCTGATCGTCATTGAGCTCCTGGATCAGCTGTGCCAGTTGCGTGATCTCTGCGTCGGCTCTCAGGCGGTGATCGATCGAGCGGATGCCCGCCTGCTCGCATGCACGGTGCTTGGCTGAGACATATACGCTCGAGGCGGGGTCATCGCCGACCAGGATCGTCGCGAGCGCGGGCGCGCAGACGCCCGCGGCGATGATGCCGGCGACACGCTCGGCCGTCTCGGCGCGCAGCGCCTGTGCAATCGCGCGCCCGTCGATCAGGGCACCGCGCGGTGCGCCGCCCATGTGGCCGGGCACTCCGTGGACGTTGGTGAAGCCCATCTAGAAGACGACGGTCGTGTTGCCGTTGACGAGCACGCGGTCCTCGCAGTGCCACTGAACAGCGCGAGCCAGCACGCTCCGCTCGATGTCGGAGCCGAGGCGGGTGAGCGCCTGCGCGCTGTCGCTGTGGGTCACCCGGATCACGTCCTGCTCGATGATCGGACCGGCGTCGAGCTCCTCGGTGACGTAGTGGGCGGTTGCGCCGATCAGCTTCACTCCACGTGTCTTGGCCTGCTCGTATGGTCCCGCGCCGACGAACGCGGGCAGGAAGGAGTGGTGGATGTTGATGACGGGCACAACGACTCGTTGCAGGAAGTCGCCGGAGACGATCTGCATGTAGCGCGCGAGCACGACGAAGTCGACCTGGCCGTCCAGCAGCTCGAGCACCTGCGCCTCGGCCTGCGGCTTTCTGCCCTTCTCGACGGGGATGTGATGGTAGGGCAGCCCGAACGCCTCAACGTCGGCGCGCAGATCGGGGTGGTTGGAGGCCACGAGCACGATCTCGGCCTCCAGCGCGCCGCGGCGCCACCGCCAGAGCAGGTCTAGCAGGCAGTGGTCGTAACGGGAGACGAGCACGGCGACGCGCTTGCGGGCGCGAGTGTCCCACAGGCGCCAGTCCATCCCCAGCGGCGTGCCGACCTCACGGGTGAAGCGCTGCTCGAGTTCGATGCGCTGCGCCGCGCTCATCGCGAGGTTGAATTCGGTGCGCATGAAGAACGTGCCGCCCTCGGGGTCGGTCGAGTGCTGGTGGGAGGAGACGATGTTCGCGCCCGCGGCGCTGAGGAACTGTGAGACGGCGGCGACGATCCCGGGCCGGTCGGGGCAGGAGATCAGCAGGCGTGTGAGCGGCGGCTGCTCCGCGCCGCTCTGCGCGGACATGGCGCTCGGCGCAGGTGAGGTGGTCATGTCGGTCGGGGCCTCATCGTCGTGGTCTAGTGGCTGACGGCGGCGGCGGCGAGCTCGGAGACGAGCCGGTCCTCGTAGAAGCGCTCCAGCGAGAACGGCGCGATCAGATCGGGCGTGCGGCCGGTGGCGATCAGCTGCGCCAGCGTCTTGCCGACGATCGGCGCGGCCTTGAAGCCGTATGTGCCCCAGCCGGCGGAGACGTGGAAGTTCTCGACCTCGGTGACGCCGAGGATCGGGCTGTAGTCCGGCGAGAGGTCGCACAGGCCCGCCCAGGCGCGCAGCAGGCGCGCGTGCTCGAGCTGCGGGAACAGCTCGAGCGTGTGACGGGTGAGGTCCTGGAGGAAGTTCAACGTGCCCTGCATGCGGTATGTCGTCCACGGTTCGATCTCCGAGCCCATCACGAACTCGCCGCGGTCGGACTGGCTGAGGTAGACGTGCATCTGGGAGGAGACGACGACCACGTCGAGGAACGGCTTGACGGGCTCTGTCACGCACGCTTGCAGGATGTGCGTAGTGATCGGCAGCGGCACGCCGGCCATGTCGGCCACCTGCGTGCTCCACCCGGCGGTGCAGTTCAGCACCACTCCCGCGCCGACCTCGCCGCGGTTGGTCTGTACCGCGACGATCCGCTCGCCCGCGCGGCGCAGGCCCGTGACCTCGGTGCCGGGATGGAGCTCGGCGCCGCCTTCGTCGGCGCCCCGCGCGAAGGCCCACACGACCGCGTCGTGGCGGATGATCCCGCCCGGCGGGTGGTACAGCGCCCCCATCACCGGGTAGGTCGCGTCCTGGCCGAGGTACATCGTCGGCGCCAGTGTCTGTATCTCCTCGGGGCCGATCAGCCGCGAGTCGATTCCGTGGATGCGGTTCACCTCGGCGCGATTGGCCATCACGAACATCGCCCTGTCCGAGTGCGCGAGCGTGAGGTGGCCGCACTGGCTGAAGAGAAGGTTGAAGCCGAGCTCCGCCCCCAGCCGCTCGTAGAGCTTGACCGAGGCGTCGTAGAAGCGCGCGCCCTCGGGTGTCTTGTAGTTCGAGCGCAGGATCGTCGTATTCCTGCCGGCCGCGCCCGAGCCGATGTAGCCTCGCTCCAGCACCGCCACGTTGGTGATCCCATGCTGGCGCAGGTAGTAGGCGGCGGCAAGGCCGTGCGAGCCTCCGCCTACGATCACGACGTCATAGGAGCTCTTCAGCTCCGGACGCGGGCGCCACATCCGTCGCTTGCGGAACAGATCAAGCATGGGAGTGCGCCTCCGTGGGCGTCAACGCGTCGACTCCGACCGCTCGTCCGCCGAGATGCGTGCCGGCATCGGAGACGACCTCCCAGACGTAGGCTCCGTAGGCCGCGCCGAACAGCATCAGGTAGCGGTCGGGCGCCTCGCAGAGCACGTAGCCGGGCGTGCGGGCGACCGAGCCGGGAAGCAGCGCACCTGGCGGCGTCACGTGCGGGCGCAGGTCGAGCGCGCAGAAGCGAGCGAAAAGCTCGCGTGCGAGCGGGCCGGCGATGCGCAGCGCCCCGAGCTGACTGGTCACGTCGAGCACGTGCGCGGCCGCGGCGGCGGGAATGCCATCGCCTTCCAGCAGCAGCGCCCGCTCCGGCGTCAACGCCAGCCACACTCCCTCCTGCGGCCGCGCCGCCGCCAGCTGCTCGGCGGTTCCCTGCAGCTCGAGCTTGCGCATGTGCGAGAGGTCGGCCCATGCGACGCGCTTCCGGCACGCCTGCGCCTCGGCCTCCGCCTCGGCGAAGCTCGTGGCGAGCTCCCAGCCCTCGCGGGTCTCGAACGTCGCGCCGGCAGCCGCGGTTGCGGCGGCAAGCGGGCTCTTGGCGGCCGCGCGGCCGCCGACGCTGAGGAAGTCGAGGCTCATGCGCGCAGCACTGCTCCCTCAGGGTCGTAGAAGGGCTTTGTGGTCACGACCGCCTCGATCCTCAGGCCGCCGTCGGAGATCGCGATGCGCGCGTGCTCATGGGCCTGGGCAGCCGGTACCCAGGCCATGCCGATCGTCCTGCCGAGCTTCGGCGAGCGTCGCGCGCTCGTCACCTGCCCGGCCGGGGCGTCGCCGTCGAGCACGACGGCGCCCTCGCTCGGCAGCTGCCCAGAGGGCACCGTGAAGCCGACGAGCCGTTGCTCCGGGGTGCGCTCTGCGGCGTGCTCGAGCGCCCAGCGGCCGATGAACTGCTGCGGCTTCTCGAGCTTGACGATCCACTCCAGGTTGGCGCCGTAGGGGGTCGACTCGGAGTCGGTGTCCTGCCCGACGAGGATGTGCTGCTTCTGCAGGCGCAGGATCCGCTGCGGCTCCAGGCCGAAGGGGCGCACGCCGAGATCCGCGCCGGCCTGCATGAGCGCGTCCCAGAGCTGCTCGCCGTGAGCGGCGGAGCAGTGGATCTCATATCCGACCTCGCCGACGAAGCCGATGCGCAGCAGCAGGCAGGGGATGCCGGCGAGATCCGCGTGCCGCGCGGCGAGGTAGGGAAAGGCGTCGCCACCGCAGTCGAGATCGGTTACGCGCGCAAGGATCTGACGTGCCCTCGGCCCCGCGAGGTTCACCGCGCAGACGCCCTGCGTCACGTCGCTGAGGCGCGCGTCGAGCCGCCAGTCGGCAAGCCACCAGGAGAACCACTGCTCCACCGCGGAGGCGCCAGAGGACGTGGTCGTAACGTAGAAGGACTCCTCGTCGAGACGGCAGACGGTGCCATCGTCGGTGATGCGCCCGGCGTCTGAGAGCAGCACGCCGTAGCGGACGCGCCCCGGCTTCAGCGTCGACATCGTGTTGGGGTAGAGCCGGTCGAGCAGCTCGCCGGCGTCGGGTCCCCTGAGGATCAGCTTGCCAAGCGTGGAGACGTCGATCAGGCCGGCGCTCTCCTGGACGGCCAGCGCCTCGCCCTCTGGATCGCCGTAGTCGTGGGCGCGCCGCCACTCGCCCGCCCAGCGGACCGTGGCGCCGAGCTCGCGATGGCGCGCATGGATGGCAGAGCGCCTCGCGGGCTCGATCGGCCTGCCCGCGAGCGCCCCCAGCGGCACCGTGCTCCACGGCGGGCGGGCGGTCGTGAGCCCGATCTCGCCAAGCTGAAGGCCGGTCTGGGCGGCGAGCGCCCGCACCGTCGGCAGCTGGGAGAAGCGGCCCTGCGAGGGCCCCATCGTCGCGGTCGTGTAGCGCTTGGAGAGCTCGATCGAGTCGAAGCCCTCGGCCGCCGCGTGCTGCACGTCCTTGACCGTGACGTCCTCGTCGAGGTCGACGAACGCCTTCCCGCCCCTGCGGCCATGCGCGCAGGCGGGCGAGGAGGCTGTCATTGGGAGTGGCAGCGCGTCGAGGCGGGCGCCCTGCTCGGTGAGCTCGTGGCGCAGGGACTCGCCCCCGATGCCGAGTGCATGAGCCGCTTTTGCGCCTGCAAGCGCGCCCGAGAGCTCTGCGGCATCGCAATCCTCGTGGCCCGCGACCGCGCCGGCGGCGTGCACCCCGGGCGGAAGCTCCTGCGCCAGGAAGCGGCCTGACGTATTGTCATAGCTCGCTCGCGCCCCCGCTTGCAGCAGCAGCGAGCTCGCCGGTACGAAGCCGCCGGAGACGGCGAGCAGGTCGCATTCGAGCTCCTGCTCGCTGCCAGGCACCGCGGCGCCGTCGCGGCCGATGCGGGCGAGCGTCGCGCGCTCTACGCCGCGAGGCCCAGCCGCGTGCACGACGCTTGCGCCTGACCGCAGCGCGATCCCGGCTTCCACGACGCGTGCGCCCGCAGGCAGCTCGTGCGCGTCGTGGCGCAGGTCGGCGACCGCCTCGATCCGCACGCCGGCCGCATGCAGTGCGAGCGCCGCCTCCAGGCCGGCATCGCCCACGCTCGCGAGGACCGCCCTCGAGCCCGGCGCCAGCGCGTAGAGCGCCGCCAGGCGGCGCGCTCCGCCTGCGAGCATGATGCCTGGCAGGTCGTTTTCGGGGAAGATGAGCGGCTGCTCGATCGCGCCGGTCGCGGCCACGTGCTGGCGCGCTCGAATTTGGTGCAGCACATTGCCTTGCCAGACGGGCACGAGGCCATCGAAGTAGCCAAGCGCGCATCCGCGGCTCAGGATCTCCACGCCGGCGGCCCGCGCCTGCGCTGAGAGCTCTTGCATGCGCTTGCTGGCGCCTTCGGCGAGCTGGACGCCGCCCGGCTCGAGGTCCTCGTCGCAGAGCACGACCTCGGCGCCAAGTTGCGCGGCACGCAGCGCGGCGCAGAGACCGGCGATCCCGCCGCCGATCACCAGCACGTCGCAGTGGCGGCGGCGGTATTCGGTGCGCCATCTGCGCTCCCGCTGACGCTTTGGCAGCCGGCCCAGTCCGGCGGCGTGGCGCAGCGCCTTCTCATAGACGGGCCACATCCTGCGAGGACGGATGAACGTCTTGTAGTAGAAGCCGACGGGCATCAGGGGACCGGCGAGCCTGCTGGCCGCGCTCATCAGGTCGAAGTCGAGCGAGGGCCACGCGTTCTGGTGCTCGACGCGCATGCCCGCGAGCACTGGCGTCGCGCAGGCGCGCACGCCCGGGGCGCCGTCGACCTGCATCAGTGAGTTGGCGCACTGGCCGCAGCCGCACAGCTCGCCGCGGGGACGGTGGTACTTGAAGGAGCGAGAGAGCACGTGGTGCCCTGAGGCCAGCAGCGCGGAGGCGATCGTGTCGCCCTCGTAGGCGCTCACGGGCTCGCCGTCGAAGGTGAAGGCGATCGAGCTCTCGCGGTCGATTCGCTCGCCGGGCTGGGTGGGCAGCCGCCTCACGATGCCGCCCCGCACGGTGCCGGCGGCGGTGCGTCCTGCGGCAACGCCGTCCAGAGCACCGCGTTGGTGCGCGTGTCGCGTTCGGCGAGAAACCACGCCTTGCAGCCGGAGCGGTGCACCCACCACTCGCGCTGCGGGCCCGCGACATTGCGACGGAAGTAGACGTAGTTGCCCAACTCGCGCAGCGTCGCCGGCCGCCTCTTCGGTCGTTGCAGGGCCTCGCCGCCGAAGCCGAAGTCGGTCACCTCGCGGGCGCCGCAGTTGGGACAGGTGAGGTGGAAGGACATTCGCTGTAGTGTGTTGCCTATCACGCAAGTATCTTGCGCGCTCGGCAAGTCTAGCACGTGGGCTTGGTGCGGCGCAAGTCGAATACGCTGCGCGTACATGGCTGAGAAGACCGGCAAGCCGAGCGTCCCTTCCGGGCGTCGCACCGTGACCTCTGTGGGGCGCGCGATCGCGGCTATCGACGCGCTCGCGGCGGCGTCTGACGGGCTTGGCGTCAACGAGCTTGCGCGAGCGATCGAGGTCAACCCCAGCAGCGCCTCGCGGCTGCTCGCGACGCTGGAGCAGAGCGGGCTCGCGACGCGGCAGCCGAGCGGGCGCTACCGGCTCGGGCTGCGCTTCGTGGCGCTAGCCGACCACGTGCTCGCGGGCCTTGACGTGCGCGAGCTGGCACGGCCCCACCTGCACTCGCTCGTCGAGCAGACCGGCGAGACGGCGACGCTCTCGATCCCGACCGCGGGCGAGGCTGTCACCGTCGACTTCGTGCCCGGCAGCAGCAGCGTCGTCAGCATGGCGCGCGTCGGCCGGCCCAATCCGCTGCACGCGACCGCGATCGGCAAGGTGATGCTGGCCTTCGGCGGCGGCGCCACGCTGCCGCCGAGCGACGGGCTCACCCGCTTCACCGACAAGACGCTGATGGAGCATGACGCGCTGCGGGACGCAGTCGAGACGGTCCGTCGCGCCGGCTGGGCCGAGGCCGTGGGCGAGCGCGAGGCCGACCTCGCAGCATTGGCCGCACCGGTCCAGGGCGCGGCCGACCAGCTCGCCGCGATAGTCGGCCTGCAGGGCCCGCTCGCACGCATGACCAACGCCCGCCGGCGCGAGATGCTGCCAATGCTGCTCGACGCGGCCGCGCAGCTCTCGCGCGAGCTCGGCGCGACGGCCTAGCCGATTGCGCATGACGGGACGTATGAAGACCACCGGTCGTTGCCGAGCTCGTGCAGGCGAGCGCTCCGACCAGAGCCGGAGCGCTCGCCGCTCACGTCTTGGCTCTCCTATGAGGCCAGCTTTACATCCAATGCCCACGGAAGCATTTCCGGAGTCCAGGTCGAGAACGTTGGCAAGACGTATCTATTTGACAAAGTGCATTGCAGATCACGCGTATACAAAGGTACGTAAGGTGCTTCGGTCGCCACGATCTTCAGCAGCTTCCCGATCAGATGCAGCCGTCTCGTGGGGTTCAGAGCTTCAATCTCTTCCTGCAGCAGCTTGTCGACTTCGGGATTCCTGTAGCGGGCAGCGTTAGTGCCATATGGCCCTATCTCCGACGAAGCGAGAATAAACACCATGACATCTTCCGGATCGGGATAGTTGTATGTGTATTCCGTCAAAGCTATCTTCACGTTTCTCCAGGCTGTGGCGGACAGATTCGCGGCTTCGCTGGGCTGCAGCTCTTGGATCTTCGCAGTGATACCGATCTTCGCCAAGTTGGAGGCCATGCTCTGAGCTATCACTGATGCGCTCGATGAGGAGGCTTCGACCTGTATGGATGTGGTGAACCCATGCGGATAAGCTGACTTTGCGAGTTCCCGCTTCGCCGCGGCCAGGTTGAATTCGTACTTTGGCAGAGCACCCAACACTTCATTCACTTGGCTCGCGGAGCCGAGGCCGAGGTGCCCGGTCGATTCCTGCACGCCACCGAGAGTCGGAACTGGGTCTGCCGGGTCGTAGGCGAACTGCACCAGGCCGCGCTCGCCGGCGTCCGGGCTCAGCGCCGGTGCGGCGTCGCCCCCGAGCATGATCGGGACCGCGCACGTGCTCAGAGGCGGCCACGCCTCACCGTGCTGCCAGCGATTGGCACCCAGCACCCATGTCGTCACGCAACCGCCCACAGAACGCGATCCACGCCCGAGCACAGCGTCGAAGAAGTCCATCTGCGCCTCCTGCACCACGCTGGGTGGCGGCGTGTTCGGTCCCGTCAGTCCCAGCGGCGGATAGTGCACGGTTGAGAGCTCATGGCCCCACGGTCCCACGAGCAGCTGCTGCGGCGCTCCGCCGGCGGCCTGCCAGCCCTCGAACGCCTCGACGCTCGCCGTCAGGCAGCTGTCGTACCAGCCGCTGGCGTGGATCGCCGGCAGCGGCTCGGCGGGGAGCGCTGCGGCAGCGCCCCAAAAGTCGTCTCCGGCGCGGCCCGAAAGCACATGGCGCACCGCCTCGCCCAGCGCCCACGCGGAGCTCTCGCGGTCGAGCAGCGCGTGGTAGCGACTGACCGGATCGGCTGCGAGCAACTGGTCGATTGCCGTGGCGGCTGAATCCTCAACCTGCGCGCGCTGCTCGCGCAGCCGCCCGATGAGCCAGGAGTCGAGGCCGGCGAGCTTGACCGTTTCGCCCTCGTGCCAGATGGTCCGCAGCGCCCCACTCACCGTCGGGGCAATCGCCATCAGCCCGGCCGGCCGGCTGCGCGCGGCCGCGAACTGCACGCAACCGTCGTAGGAGCTGCCGATCATCACAACGCGGCCGTCGCTCCACGGCTGGCAACGGATCCATCCGATCGTGTCGGCGCCGTCCTCCACATCCGGCATCAGCATGCGAAACTCGCCGCCGCTGGCGTAGCGGCCGCGCACGTCCTGGATCACGACCGCGTAGCCGCGCTCGACGGCGCTGCGCAGGTTCAGCTCGCGCGCTCGCTCGCCCAGCGCGGTGCGGTCATAGGGGGTTCGCATCAGGATCGCCGGGTGCCGCCCCGTGGGCGGCCGGTAGACGTCGCTCGCAAGCGTCGCGCCGTCGCGCATCCGCGCCGAGCGCTGCTCCACGAGGATCGTCGGCCCGCTCATGACCTCACCGACTCGCGCCGCCGCGGCGCCGCGCCAACCACGCGTCTCAGCTCACGCAGCGTCAGCTGCGGCCGCTCATCGCTCAGGAACGGATACGCGCGCCGCTCGCGCACGACCTCCCGCAGATCGAGCTCGACGACCGCAACGTCGGGCCGGTCATGGCTGATCCGCACGAGCGTGCGCCCATCCGGCGCGATCGCATGGCTGCCGCCCCAGAACGACAACTCGCCCTCCAGGCCGACGCGATTGACGAACACGTTGACCGTCTTCAGCATCACCGCATAGGCGCGGTTGACCGCGATCCACAGCTCCTCGCTCGTGCAGCTGCTCGACGCGTTGCCGCGCGGACTGCCCGCGCACGTGAGCAGCACCTCCGCGCCGTCCATCGCCGCAAGGTACGGCAGCGACATGCGCCACGCGTCGTCGCAGATGACTATCGCCATCTGGCCAAAGCGGGTCGTGAAGCTGGCAATGCCCTCGCCGGGGGCGAGCGTGCCCCGCTCGCCGGACAGCATCCCGTAGCCGGTCAGGTAGACCTTGCGGTGGACGTGCAGCAGCTTGCCCTGCTCGAAGTACCCGGTCGCGTTGTGGATCCGCCCGCCGCCGGCGTCCTCCAGGAAGCCGATGACGATCGAGACGTCGCGGCTGCGCTCGCGGATCGCTTCCAGCAGCGGCGCGTCTGGGCGCAGTGCGGCGACGCTCGCGAAGCGCTCGACCAGCATGCCGGTGAGCGCAAGCTCGGGCAGCACGACGAGGTCCGCCCCCTGCGCGCACGCCGCATCCACGGCGGCCAGGCAGATGTCAAGGTTGGCGGGCACGTCGCCGGGCACGCAGTCGACCTGTGCAAGGGCGACCCGCAGCGGCTTAGGATCGGTATCCAGGCCGCATATGGTCTGGTTTCCGACCATGCGAGAATGCTAGCCAGCGGCTCGTGGCGTGTCAAGCAGACGTCATAAACTGCCAGACACGCATGTCGCAGCCGACTGCCGACCTTTGGTCGTTCTCCCCGGTGCGCACTCGACGCGTGTTCGAGGAGGCGGCACAGCAGATCGCCGACGCGATCAACCTCGGCGACCTCCACCGCGGCGATCGACTCCCGTCTGAGCGACGGCTCGCGGAGCAGTTCGTGGTCAGCCGTGCGACGGTCCGCGACGCAATCCGCATCCTCGTCAACGCCGGCGTCGTCGAGGTCCGCCCAGGCGCCGGCGGTGGCATCTACGTAATGGCCGATTCGGTCGCGCTCGACCTGCTCGAAGAGCCACTCGAGCTGCGGCTCGAAGAGGTCGCCGACATCCTGGAGGCGCGGCGACTGTTCGAGCCGCGGGTTGCCCAGCTCGCTGGCGCCAGTGCTACCGAGGACGACCTCGCGGCCATGCACGCGACAGTCGAGGCCCAGCGCGAGGTGCTCCATGACCGCGACCGCTTCAGCGTCCTCGACGCGCGCTTCCACCTGCAGATCGCGCGCGCGACGCACAACACGATGCTGGTGCGCATGGCGGGCAGCCTCCAGCAGGGCCTGCGCGTGGTCCGCGACATGTCGCTGCGAGACGCGACGGAGCCCGATCACGCGCTTCACCTCCAAGTCAAGGCGTTCGAGGCGATCGCCCGCGGCGATGAGCACGACATCGGCTCTGTCATGGGCGAGCACCTGAGCTACATGGAGCACGTATTCACGCAGGCCGGCGGCCGGCTGCGGACGCGCCGCCTCCCGAGCTTCCTTGGGTGAGGGGTTGCGTCGGAAGTAGTCGTAGGCGGCTAGCTTGCGTGGCGGCTCCGGTCGCTTCACCGGCCGCCGGCAGACCGTCGCCACCGGAGCTGAAGCCGGTCGCGACGGTCTGGCTTCATCATTCATCAGATCGCCAGCCAACACGGTAGCCTGGCCTGCATGGACGCTCCACTGGATCCGCTGGCTAGGCGTAGGCACAAGCGACGCCATCCACTGGATCAGCTGTTCCATCCAGTGCAGACGCGCAAGACCTTCGAGAACGTGATCGGGCAGATCGTCGACCTGATCCGCTCCGGCCAGCTTCAAGAGGGAGACGACCTGCCCGGTGAGCGCAGACTCGCACAGGTGATGGAGGTCAGTCGCCCGACGATCCGGCTCGCGATCGCCAAGCTCGCCAACGCTGGAGTGGTAGAGGTCCGCCCCGGTCGCGCCGGTGGCATCTGCATCGCCTCGGTGTGGATCCCTGACGGGATCGTGCAGGTTCCCCCCGAACTGGACGTCGAGGAGGCTTTCGAGTTGCTGGAGGCGCGCCGCACACTCGAGCCTCGCGTCGCCCAACTCGCCGCGCTGCGTGGCACCGACGAACACTTCGCGGCGATGCGCCACTCAATCGAGGTTCAAGCCGCCAATCTCGACGACCGTCGCAAGGCGATCCAGATGGACATGCTGTTTCACCGGCTGCTGTGGCGGGCAGCCGCCAATCCGACGCTCGAGGCGATGCTGCGCGACCTCTTCGGCAAGCTCGAGACTGTGTACGACGTGGGACAGCGCACAGTGGCCGATCGCCAGGACGCGATCGCCATCCATGAGCGGACGCTCGTAGCCATCATGCGAGGCGACCCGCGCGAAGTCGACATCGCGATGGACGAGCACATGTCCTATCTCGAGCAGATTGCCGAAGAGGTCTTCAGCCGCCGCCGCATCCGCGCCATTCCGGCGTTCCTCAGCGGCGTCAGTGCGCCTTGACGTCGGGTAGCGGCGTGTAGGGAAGGACGGCGGAGTCGCTGCCGGTCGCGTGGACGGCAGCCAAGCGGAGGATCGCGATCCCACTGGCCAGCGCGTCTCCACATGCGGCGGCGACCCCGAAGCCGAGCGCGCATGCTGCTCGTGCTTCTGAGGCGTTCGAGGACCACGAGCAGCTCCACGCTCGCCACTCGCGTCACGTGTTCTCCGAGGATTGGCCTTGACACATACCGTCTAGACCCCTAACATGGCCGCTCACATGACCGTCTATGGTCATGTATACATACCGATACGACGCAACCCATGAGACCCGGCCGGCAACGAGAGACCATTAGGGGGCGCCTCGCATTTCGCGCCGAGGTGTGCGGCCGCGGGCACAGGCGCAGGTGCGGATGTCTGCGTCGTGGCCCGCGTTGGGCAGCATGGAACTGAATTCATTTTCCTGCATAGTCAGCTTTACTCGATCTTTGGGAGGATTGGGATGAGAAAGTACGTGTGTGCGAGCCTGGCGGTAGCACTCGCAGTAGCCCTCACCGGCTGTGGTGGCAGCAAGAGCTCGTCCAATGGGGGTGCATCGAACGGGGGCGCCGGATCTTCCAAGCAATACTCGGACTTTCGCCTCGGCGAGTTGATGTGGCAGGGAGCGGCGTCGATAAAGACAAACGGCTGGATCCAAACCGGCGAGATGGAATCGCTCGTGGTCCAGAACCTGGTCGAAGTCGGACCGAACGGACAACCCAAGCTTGGGCTGGCGAGGTCGGTAGAACATCCAAACGCGACCACGTATATCTATCATTTGCGGTCTGGTGTGAAGTTCTCGGACGGCACACCTCTGACGGTCGCAGATGCCGTCTACTCGCTTGCGCTGAACAAGAACGCGCTGGCTTTGACATCATCTGAAGCGTGGCAAGTCGTGGCGTCCGTCTCGGCAGACGGCGACTCGGCGGTCATGGTGAAGCTCAAGCGGCCCAGCGCTGATTGGCAGAACATCATGGCCGGGTCAAGCCAGGTCATTGAGAAGGCTGCGGCAGAAAAAGCGGGTGGGCTCAAGACGCTTGGCACACCGCAGGGCCTGCCCATCGGCACTGGACCGTGGAAGTTCGACAGCTACACGCCCGAAGTCAGTGTGCAGTTTTCGCGTAACCCATACTGGGCCGGGCAACCGCAGCCCGCGAAGAAGATCAGCGTCACGCTCTTCAAGAGCGAAGCCACGATGGCTTTGGCGTTGCGATCCGGCGCAATCGATGCCGCAGCAGCCTACGCGCAGCCGAAACTGTTTGCGAGCATCCCTGGCACCCACGAGTTGGGTGGCCAGCAAGACATAACCGCCTGGATGTCGATGCGCACCACCATGCCGCCATTCAACGACGTTCACGTTCGTCGCGCCGTAGCTTACGCAACCGAAGTCAACGGGCTGATAAAAGCAATCTATCCGGGCGGTAACGCAAGCCCAGCTCAATCCGTCGCGGCGAGCCCGCTGTTCGACGGCCTGGGTTCGCCGAGCCAAGTCAGCACAATGCTGGCGGCTGTGCCGACCTACCAATTCAATCTGACCAAGGCAAAGCAGGAACTTGCAAAGTCAGCTTATCCACATGGATTCACGACGTACATATCGTACTATGTTAGTGAAACTCTATTGCTGGACATAGCCCAGACCGTCGCGGCGGATTTGAGCAAGATCGGCATCACTGTCAAGATCAAGGCGCTGCAGAGCGACGAACTCAGCCTGGCCACCGAGGCAAAGGACCCGCTGGTCATGAACGAATTCTTCAGCTTCACCCCCAATGCGGCCGATTCAGGGATGGCGACGCTGCTGGCACCGAAGGCGCCTCTCAATGAAGAGTGGGCCGATTCGAAGAATCCGGAACTTGGCAAACTGCTTTCGGAAGCCACCTATACGATAAACCCGTCGAGGCGTCTGCAGTTGATGCAAAGAGCACTGGAGGTCGAGGCCGCTGAAGAGCCGTACCTCATTTTCTTCCAGCACAAGGTCTTTGTGAGCCTGTCGAATAAATACGCCGATCCGTACTTCTCCTATTACCCGTCGGAGTACTCGCCTTGGATGTTGAACATGAAGTTGGCTCAGTAGAGGCTGGCTGAGTGGATGGGTTCATATTCCATACGCGGCGCCGTGACGGCGCCGCGTATGCGACTTCACGCGATACAAAACATGAGTCCGCAGCGGATCGCCCGCGAGCAGCCGGGGATGCTCGAAGTCCTCGCGGGGATCGCGCTGCATGCCAAGCCGCTCCATCACTCTCCGCGAGCGCAGGTTGACGCTCGCGGTGAACGACACGATCTGCTCGAGGCGCAGCCGGTCGAATCCGAAGGCGATCGCGGCCGACGCCGTGCGGCGGATTCCGGTACACGACGAGACCGCCTTGCGCATTTCCCGCTGATAGGAAGCAGGCGAGCGGCAGGCCCTCCGATATGGCGGACATCGCGGCACTCGCCGAGCCAGAGCACCGCGGGAGTCCCGCTGGCATGCGGTATGCGTCTTTCGAAACGTCTTTTCAAGCAGCTTCTTTACAAGCTGGCTTGGAAGGTTTATCGTTTGACCGATAGAGGTCAGGGTGCTGGCCTTCGGCGACGACCACAGAAGGAAGGTGCTAGCTAGATGGCAGATCATGGTCATCCCCGCTATCGCGGGCCAGTGATCGATGTCCACGCTCATTACTGGTCCGGGAGCCGCGATCATGCGCTTGCGGTGAATCGGATGGGCGGCCTGGCTGCCGCGATCCATCTGTGGGATGTCGTCTGGCCGCCGCTTCGCTACGCCGATGAACTCGACATGTGGCGTGCGCTGGAGCCGGGGCTGATGCGCTGCCACGTGCCCGATCTCTCGGAAATCGGCGATCCTGAGTGCGAACGGCGCCTGGTCGCAGAGCTCAGAGAGGCCGCGTCGCTTGGCTGCGTGGGCTTGAAGGTTTGGAAGAACTTCGGGCTCAAGCTGCGCGACACGGAGGGCCACCGTCTGGCGGTCGACGATTCACGGCTAGACGCGCTCTGGGAGGCGGCGGCCGAGCTCGAGCTGCCAGTGCTGATCCACGTGGGCGATCCGCCGGAGATGTGGGTATCCCCCGACCGCGGAGAACCCGCGCGCTGGGGACCTTGGCGCTGGAACGGAGTGGTGGTACAGCGATGGCGGCTTTCCCTCGCTCGCCCAGATTCACGAAGAGTTCGAGCATCTGGTGTCCCGGCATCGAGCGACGACGTTCATAGGCGCGCACTTCGGCTGCTTCCTCAGCACGTCTGAGCTGGACCGCTGGTTTCGCGCATACCCCAACTTCCATTTCGACACGGCAGCCGCGATCGCGGAGATCGGCCGCGGCGAGGACGTCACAGCGGCGCGGGAGATATTCCTCGCCTGGCCCGACCGTGGCCTCTTTGGCACCGACCTCGCCCGTGTCCAAGACATCGAATACCCGCAACTCGGCACTCGCCGTTGGGATCTGAACGAGTATTTCGCTCTGCACTGGCGCTTCTTCGAGACGGCAGAGCGCAATCTGCCGCAACCGATCCCCGGGCAGGTGCCCTGGACGGTGACGGGGATCGACCTTCCTGACGATGTGCTGCAAGCGCTCTACGCCGGCAACGCGATGCGGCTCTACCGGCTCCAACTCCCGGACGTGGAGCGGGCCGCTGGCGCAGTTTCGGCGGCAGAGTGAGGGATCAGGCGAAGGTGGACGCATTCCCGTGGATGCGCGGCGTTCGTCGTAGGTGAGCGCAGGCGCATCGTCATACGATCGGCCACGTGGCGAGTCGGCGTCCTCGACGGCAGCCCGCGCGGCCGGCCATGGCGATGAGGCCGGTACCGAGATCCTGGGCATGCCGAGCGGCGTGCGGTTGCGGTTCGAGCCGATGGCCGGCGTTTTACCGATGAGGAGATCAGGTCGAATCCGAAGGCGATTGCGGCCGACGCCACTCAGCGCGCCGGCACATGGATCGGCATCCGCCCGAGCGCACGACGGAGAACAGCCGGCTTCACCGCGCTGCTCGGCGTGTGCCTAATCGCCATTGTGCTGCGCGCCTGGAGGAGCCATCCGAGCACGTGGTAGAGCGGAGGCGTGGACTCGGTGGCTTCGATGTGGCGCCAGAGAGCCCCGCCAGACTCGATTCTCCGAGGATCGACCGGGTGTAGATCTCGTCGAGCCACAGGCTCTGGTGATCGAGAAACGGGAAGCGCAATCCCGCGGCGAGGACCGTGGCGGCCGCCAGCACCAGCCATGTCCTCAGCTGCCGCGCTCCGGCTTCTCGATACGCGGATCGACTCGAGCGCCCGGGATCGCTTCCCCTGCGCTCACCACGGTGCGGCAAACGACGATGTCGAGGTCTTTGCCATCTCTGTCTTCCTCTCAGGCGAGGAGGATCCGCAAGAGCCTGCTGCCCTCCCCAGTTGGACGAGGCTCCGCGGGAGCCTACTGCTGAGATGGGACGCGGGCCGCGCGCTCGCGCAGCTCGATGCGGCGGATCTTGCCGGTGAGCGTCTTTGGCAGGTCGGGCACGAACTCGACCAGGCGCGGGTAGGCATAGGCGGAGAGACGCTCGCGGACGAAGGTCTTTATCTCTGCGGCCAGCTCGCCGGAGGGCTCATGGCCGGCCGCGAGCACGACATAGGCCTTCACCACCGAGCCGCGGCGCTCGTCGGGGGCGGCGACGGCCGCGGCCTCGGCGACGGCGGGATGCTCCAGGCATACCGACTCGACCTCGAAGGGGCCGATGCGATAGCCGGCGGCGATGATCACATCGTCGGCCCTGCCCTCATACCAGACGTAGCCGTCCTCATCCATGCGTGCGGCGTCCTTGGTGTGAAACCAGTCGCCGCCGAAGGTCTCCGCGCTGGCCTGCGGCAACCGCCAGTAGCCAAGCGGATAGTGCGGATTGGTGCGGGCGCGCAGGCAGATCTCGCCGCGCTCTCCCTGCGCCACCGGCTGCTCGTCCTCGTCGAGGATCGCGACGTCCCAGCCGGGCATCGGCTTGCCCATCGAGCCCTCGCGCACCTCCATCCAGGGGAAGTTGCCGCACAGCGGATAGGACTCGGTGAGACCGTAGTAGTCGAGCACCGTGAGCCCGTACTGGCTGCGAAACCAGCGGATCGCCTCCGGGTTGAGCGGCTCGCCGGCCGAGCAGACGACCCGGAAGCGCTGCGGGTAGCGCTCCCGTGCGTCCTGGATTCCCATCATCGAGCGGATCGCGGTCGGGGTGGCGAACACGTTGGTGACGTGGTGGCGGGAGAGGAAGTCGAGCTGCTTGTGTGGGTCGAATCCGCCCTTGCGCTGGTAGACCATCTGCACTGCGCCGAACCGCCAGGGCCCGAGCAGCGGGCAGATGCCCGCCGCCCACGCCCACTCGCCCATGCCGTGGAAGCGCTCGCCGCGCTGCACGTCGTGGCAGTGCTGGAACTCGTTGTGGGCGAGAATGTAGCGGTGGGCATGCACGATGCCCTTCGCCAGACCGGTCGTGCCCGAGGTGTAGTAAAGCTGCGCGGGATCATCGGCGGCTGTGTCGAGCGTGTCGAAGTCTTCGCTCTCGGCCGCGAGCATTGCCTGGTCGAGAATCAGCACGCGCGAGACCGGGGCGCCGTCGAAGCGTTTGGCGTTGGCGGCATCGGTTACGAGCACCTTGGGCTGGGAGTCGCTCAGCCGATGCGCGATTCCCTCGTCGCCGTAGAGGACCGACATCGAGAGCAGGATTGCGCCGAGCTTCCACGTCGCGAAGAAGATCGCGGCGGTCTCCGGCGTGGGAGGCAGCACGACCGCGACGCGGTCGCCGGGTTCCACGCCGTGGCCCGCGAGCAGGTTCGCGGCTCGGTTGGCGAGCGCCTGTATATCGCCCCAGTGGAGGGCGCGCACGACTCCGTCGTGGCGCTCGTGCACCATCGCCAATGCGTCTGGATGTTGGCGATCGCAGATCTCGGCGGCGATGTTGTGGCGCTCCGGCACCATCCAGCGATGCTCGCTGCGAAGCCGTTCGTAGCGCTCCTGTCCGCCGAAGCTCATAGATCTGCGGCGGTGCTGGTGAGGCCGATCCTCAGCCAAATCGTCTGCGTCGTTGCAGGCCGGGCCCACGAGCGGATCATTTGACGATCCAATCACATTCCGCAACCAATTGTCAACGCTCGGTCGCACGGACGATCGCCCCATCGATCGTCCGTTGGCGCATACGACTGATGCGATAGAGGACATGGGCTCGCGCGGGATGCCCTACGGGCAGTTGGGGGTGCTGGAAGTCCTCATGGGGATCGCGCTTCATGCCAAGCCGCTCCATCACTCTCTGAGAGCGGAGGTTGACGCTCGCTGTGAGTGACACGATCTCATCGAGATGGATCCGGTCGAATCCGAAGGCGATCACGGCCGATGCCGCCTCGGTGGCGTAGCCGCGACCCCAGTATGCGCGGGACAATCGCCAGCCGACCTCGACGGCCGGCGCGCAGGGCAGATCGGGCTCGACCGGGCTGAGGCCGATGCAGCCGATCAACGGCTGGCCGGGCTCGATCTTCTCGACCGCCCAGAGGCCGTAGCCGTGCTGGTCGAAGCAGGCCTCGATGCGCTCGATGAACGCCGCGCTCTCCTCGACGGACAGGGTGCGCGGAAAGAACTCCATCACGACGGGGTCGGCGTTCATCGCCGCGAACGGATCGAGGTCGGCCTCTCGCCAGCGCCGCAAGAGAAGCCGGCGAGTCTGCAGTCGCGGATCGGCGTTCATGAGATGATCGTATGCCCTGTTACTGTCCTTGGCGTTTGTGGGGACAGGTCGATCGTGCGCGGTGCCGGGACGTGAGACTCTCGAGGTTGCGCTCGACTTTACCGGTCGGTAGATCCTCGATGCCCGCGCGTAATATCGAAGGCTGTGAAGGTTGCTGAGAGTGGCGGTCGGGAAGATGGGTGGTACGTGAACGAGGCGGCTGCGATCGAGGTGCGGACGCTTGTAAAGCACTTCGGGGATGTTCGTGCGCTCGAGGGAGTCGATCTCGTGGCACAGCGGGGTAAGGTCCTTGGTCTGCTGGGACCGAACGGCGCGGGCAAGACCACGCTGGTGAGGGTGCTCGCCACGCTGCTCGAGCCGGACTCGGGCTCGGCGAGCGTGCTTGGCTTCGACGTGCGTCGTGACGCGGTGGCGCTGCGGAAGCGAATCGGCCTCGCGGGCCAGTACGCGGCGGTGGATGAAAATCTCACCGGCCTGGAGAATCTCACCATGGTTGGTCGTCTCTATGGCGAGCGCCGCAGCTCGGCGAAGGCTCGCGGCCGAGAGCTGCTTGCGCGCTTCGATCTCGTGGAGGCTTCAGGGCGCCCGACCAAGACCTACTCCGGCGGGATGCGCCGGCGTCTCGACCTCGCTGCGGCCCTGGTCGCAAGGCCGCCGGTGATCTTCCTGGATGAGCCGACGACGGGTCTTGACCCGCGCAGCCGCCTCAGCCTGTGGGCGGTGATCGAGGATCTCGTGGCCGAAGGCACGACGGTGCTGCTCACCACCCAGTACCTGGACGAGGCTGACCGGCTCGCCGACACGATCGCCGTCATCGACCATGGCCGCCTGATCGCGGAGGGCACCCCCGACCAACTCAAGGACCGCCTTGGCGGCGAGCGCCTGGAGGTGCATCTCGACGGGGACTCCGATCCGCAGCAGGCGGTGCAGGCGCTCTCCTCGATGGCGGACGGACATCCGATCGCCGAGGGTGGCCTCCTGCGGCTGAGCGTGCGCGAGCGCAACGGCGCGATCATGGAGGCGGTGCGGCGGCTGAGCGAGGCGGGAATTGGCGTTGATGACCTCGCGCTGCGGCGCCCGACGCTGGACGAGGTGTTCCTTGCGTTGACGGGCCGCGTTGCAGAAGAGCACGATCAGACCGAGGAGCAGGAGGACGGGGCATGAGAAGGCTTGCGACAGACACGCTGATAATCGCCGAGCGCAACCTGCTGCGGCTGCCACGCGCACCCGAAATGCTGATCGGCTTCACGATCCAGCCGATCATGTTCGTGCTGCTATTTCGCTTCGTCTTCGGCGGCGCGATCAGCACTCCCGGCTACAGCTACGTCGACTACTTGATCCCAGGCATCATCGTCCAGAACATTGCCTTCGGCGGATTCGCCACCGCGCTCGGGCTCAACGAAGATGTCCGCAAGGGCCTGATCGACCGCTTCCGATCGCTGCCGATGTCCCGCGCGGCGGTGCTGGCGGGCCGCACGCTCTCGGACGTGGTCACCAACTCGCTCTCGGTCACGATCCTTCTGATCACAGGCGTGATCATCGGTTTCACCTTCCACACGAGCGTCTCCGAGGCGATCGCGGGCATCGGCCTGCTGCTGCTCTTCGGCTACGCCTTCTCGTGGTTTCTCGCGTTCATCGGGCTGCTGGTGAAATCCTCCGAAACGGTCAACTCGGTCGGCTTCATCGCCGTCTTCCCGCTCACCTTCATCTCCTCCGCCTTCGTTCCCGTCGCATCGATGCCCGCCGGCCTGAAGGCATTCGCGGAAGTCAACCCCTTCACGATCGTCGTCGACGCGATGCGCCAGCTCTGGCTCGGCGCCCCAGGCAACGACGTCTGGGCCGCGATCGGCTGGTCGCTGGCGATCGTGGCCGTGTTCGCACCGCTGGCGGTCTGGCGCTATCGCAGGGCGGCGGGGGGCTGAGCCGCCTGCGAGCCCCTGCGAGCACACAGCGGAGCCTCAGCGCCGGTAGGTCGTGGGCTGCATGAAGGTCAACGGCTCGACTTGGCGCGCGATCAGGTAGCGCCGCAGCAGCGGGTCGGGCACGCGCCAGCGCCCTTGAGCGACGCGTTCGATCACGCCGGCGTCTCGCAGTGAGTTGAGCGCGCGGGCGGCCTGCTGGGGCTTCAGGCCCTCATAGAGCTCCCTGCCCGCTGCGACGCGGAGCGCCATCAGCTCGCCGAACCGCCCAGATGCGCGCATGCGCTCCAGCTGCTGCTGGTGGCGCAGTCGCTCTGAGGCGAGGCCACGATCGAGCGCGGCAATCACGATCGCGTGATCTATCTCGTAACGAAGTTCCTCGATCGCCTGCATATGTGCCTGCTGAGCGATCAGCATGGTCGTCCTTGGATGTCCCTCGCCCAGCTCAAGCAGCCGCACGAGCGCATCGTTCTCGATCGTCGTGCGATCGGTTGCCAAGCGGCGTCTGATGCCCTCGGTCCACTCCTCGGCGGTGATGGGCGCCAGCTCGTGGAACGAGCCGAACTGGCTCAGCGCGCGCTCGCTGGGCCCGAACAGGTCACGCATCAGGTGCTCGATCGAGCCCGCGAACAGCACGCTGACCTCAGTGGATCGCTGGAAGACGGCGCGGATCCGGCGGGTCACCGTCTCCACATCGCCGAAGCGCTTGCTCGCGATGTCCTGGAACTCGTCGAAGAAGATCACGATCCGGCGTCCATCGCGCTCGGCAAGGCGCTGGCTGAGACGCAACGCGCCATCCAGCGCCTGCATCGGCTCCCGTTCGGCGCGGCGAAGGTCGATTGTGATCTCGATCTCCTCGCCAAGGTCTTGACGGGCGCGCAGCGTGGTGGTGCTCCGCAAGGCGGAGATCAAGCTCCTGCCGGCACCTACCGCGTCGGCGATCGCTCGCCGCAGAGGCGCCCGGTTTGCCAACAGCTCCAGTGTGAGCAGATGGGCGAGCGCACCCGCGTCGCTGCAGTCGAAGAGGTCGACCTTCGCCGTGTAGGCCCCCTCTGCTCGGCAGATCTCAAGTGCAGCGTCGGCGACGGTCGTCTTGCCTGTGCGGCGTGCGCCGGCCATGACGACGTTCGCGCCGCCCAGCAGAGACATCGCGCTGCGCTCAACGTCGGCTGCGCGCCCGATCATGCTGTCAAGCCGGAGCGGATGATCTGTCGGGAAGAGGATGCCGCTGCCGGTGCGGCCGCCTGTATCTACCATAGTGTGATACTCTATCACGTCTAATGTTATATAGATGGCGCGGCTGGTCGTCTTTTACTCCGACGGCCCCTTGCCGAAGGGGACGAGCTCGCATCGGGGCGTGTCGCCGTGCCACTTGCTCCCCTTGCCGAGGGAATATGATTGATGTCATGAGACACGATCACTCAATGACATCGTTTGGGGCGTCGGTCAACCATGACGAGGACGCCGCGTGATGGCGATCGAGCGCGTCGCGATCCTCGGCGGTGGCCTGATGGGCTCTGGCATCGCCGAGTCCGTCTCTCGCGCTGGTCTGGCGGTCGTCGTTCGCGACATTGACGCCGCTGCCGCCGATGGCGCCCGCTGCCGCGTTGAGACCTCGCTTGGCCACGCGGTGGCGCGCGGCAAGATGAGCGAGTCCGAGTCGGTTGAGATCCTCGCGCGGATCGAGTTCACCGCCGAGCTTGCGGCGATCGCGGCCGCCGACTTGGTGATCGAGGCAGTGCCCGAGAACGCCGACCTGAAGGCGGGCATCCTCGCGCAGGCGGCGGGCATCGTCTCCGAGGAGGCGCTGATCGCCTCCAATACCTCCTCGATCCCGATTGCGCAGCTTGCCGCTGGCATCCACCGCCCTGAGCGGGTGCTCGGCCTGCACTTCTTCAGCCCGGTGCCGGTGATGCGGCTGATCGAGGTGGTGGTCGCCCTCGATACCTCAGAGCAGACGCTGGGGACGGCGCGGGAGTTCGCCGAGCAGATCGGCAAGCAGGCGATCGTCACCAAGGACCGTTCTGGCTTCATCGTCAACATGTTGCTCGTCCCCTATCTGATGGCAGCGGTGCGGATGTACGAAGAGGGCTTCGCCTCGGCAAAGGACATCGACGAGGGGATGAAGCTCGGCTGCGGCCACCCGATGGGGCCGCTGACGCTCGCCGACTTCATCGGCCTTGACGTCCTCTATGCGATCGGCGACTCGCTGTACGAGGAGTTCAAGCGAGCGGAGTACGCCCCGCCGCCGCTGCTGAAGCGGATGGTCGCCTCGGGCCGGATCGGTCGCAAGGCGAGGCGCGGCTTCTACGACTACGCGCGCGAGCGCGTAGCGGCATGAGCACCGACGTCGGGGTACCGACTCCCTACGAGGTCCCGCGCGAGGCGCTTGACCTGCGCGACATGGTGCGTCAGCTGGCGCAGGAGAAGATCGCCCCACGCGCCGGCGAGATCGACCGCAAGTCCGAATATCCCTGGGACGTGCGCGAGCTGCTCGCCTCCCATGACATCCTCGGACTGCCGTTTGCCGAGGCCTTCGGCGGTACCGGCACCGGCACGCTCGTCTTGCAGATGGCGGTCGAGGAGATCGCCAAAGTCTGCGCGTCCAGCGCGCTGATGCTGATGGTTCAGGAGCTCGGGACGCTGCCGATCTCGCTGTTCGGGACCGATGAGCAGAAGCAGAGGTGGCTGCCGAAGTGCGCCTCGGGACAGTGGACGCCGGCCTTCTGCCTCTCAGAGCCCGAGGCGGGCTCAGACCCGGCGGCGATGCGCACCGAGGCTGTGCGCGACGGCGAGGAGTGGGTGATCAACGGCCAGAAGGCCTGGATCACCAATGCGACGATCGCGGACTTCTACGTGGTCTTCGCCACAACGGACCGCGCGCACCGCCGCACCTCCGCGTTCGTGGTCGAGAAGGACCGCGACGGCTTTGACCCGGGTGCGCTCGAGCACAAGCTCGGGATCAAGGGCTCACCGACCGGCTCGCCCTCCTTCCTCGACGTCCGCGTGCCGGCCGAGAACATGATCGGCGAGGAGGGCAAGGGCCTTTCCGTCGCCCTTGCCACGCTCGAGCGCACCCGCCTTGGTGCCGCTGCGCAAGCGGTTGGGATCGCTCAGGGCGCGACCGACTACGCCAACGACTATGCCAAGGAGCGGATCGCGTTCGGTAAGCCGATCAACCAGCTGCAGGGGATCCAGTTCAAGCTCGCCGACATGCAGACGGGTACCGCCGCGGCCCGCGAGCTTCTCTACAAGGCCTGCTCCATGGCGGACAGGCGCACGCGTCCGGCTGACCTTGGCTCCTGGACCTCGATGGCGAAGCTGTTCGCATCTGACAACGCGATGCGTGTCACGGTCGAGGCGGTGCAGGTGCTCGGCGGCTACGGCTACGTCAACGAGTACCCGCTCGAGCGGATGATGCGCGACGCCAAGATCACCCAGATCTACGAGGGCAGCAACGAGATCCAGCGGGTTGTGATCGCGCGGGGGATGGCTGGGGCATAGCGAGCCGATAGGGAAGCGTTTCGAGCAGGCGAGGCAGTGGCAGTTCAGCGGCGGGGCCTATGGTTGACGGGCGGCCGGCTCCTTACTTCCCTGACGCAAGGTGGCGGCCGATGACCAGACGCTGGATCTGGTTGGTGCCCTCGAAGATCTGGGTGATCTTCGCCTCGCGCATATAGCGCTCGACGGGGAAATCCTTCGTATAGCCGTAGCCGCGAAGCACCTGCACCGCGTCGGTGGTGACGCGCATTGCGGCGTCGGTGGCGATCAGCTTGGCGATCGAGGCATGGTGAGAGAACGGCAGCCCGCGATCTCGCCGACGCGCCGCCTCCAGCGTCGTCGCGCGAGCGGCAACGATCGCGGCCTCCATGTCGGCCAGTATGAAGGCCACTCCCTGATGCTCGGCGTTCGGCTTGCCGAACGTCTCTCGTCCGCCTGCGTAGCGAACGGCGTTGTCGAGTGCCGCCTGCGCCAGCCCGCGCGTGCGTCTGCCTCGGGTCAGTCACGAGCGGCATCCTGTCCCGCCACGAGCACCGTCGCGTGGCCACGGAGCACCTCCTCGCCTGACTGCGCTACGACGGAGAGCGATATTGCGGCATATGCGCGGTCGTCCTCGCCACGTTCGACCGCGGTCACATGTCCGCTGAAGCTCAACTCGTCGCCCGGCCACACCTGCTTGGTGAAGCGCACGGAGAACGAACGGATATTGTCGGGCCCCACCCAGCGGGCGAGGCGGTTGCCGAGCATGCCCGCGTGCAGCATGCCCATGCCGAAGACCGACGGCATGCCGGTTTCCCTGGCATACGGCTCGTCGTGGTGGAGTGGGTGCAGATCGCCGCCCGCACCGGCGTAGCGGACGAAGTCCGTCCGCGTGAGTGGGCCAACGACCGTCCGCGGCAGCTCATCGCCCTCCCGCAGGAGCACAGGCGTGGACGGCAGTACCGTTGCTCCCACTTCGCTCACGCTGTCAGATCCTGTGGATGTCATGTTCCGCTGTCCCTCTCGATCATCACGTCGCGGCGGCGCATCGCCAACTCACCTCGCTGGTTGACGAAATCGGTCTCGACGGTGGCCAGCGTCATCGCTCCGCCGCGCTTGCCGTCCCGCGTGGTGAGGTCGCTGATCGTCGATGTGGCCGTCAGCTCGTCTCCCATCCGCAGGGGTCGCAGATATTCCCAGGTGACCTCGCCGTGCAGCACGCGCTCGATGTTCAGGCCGGCGATGGTCGCGAAAGCCAGGGCGCCATCCTTGCGCCAATGGTCGGCCAGCACGCCGACGGTCGGCGGCACGGGCACGCCGTCGAAGCCCGCGGCTGACGCGGCGTCTTGGTCGTACCACGCCGAGTCGTCGTCGTGGAAGGCGCGTGCAAGCTCGGCGAGCTTGCTGCGATCGAGCGGGAACCGCACAGCTGCGGATTTCCGCCCGACGATCGTCGATTCAGCCAAGTCTTCTCCCTTGAAGTCGTTGGAGGGCGAACAGATCCTACACAGCCTCTTACAATCATGCGCGCACGAACTTACATTCACTTCCGAATGTTTATGCTAGGCTCTCTGCCATGCCCGCGAACACCCTGCCCACAGCGCGCAGACCCCACCTCACGCAGCAGCAACGATCGGCGGCCACACGCGAGGCGCTGATCGAAGCGACGATCGAATGCCTGATGGAGATTGGCTACGACCGCGCGACGACCGGCGAGATCTCAGAGCGAGCCGGGCTCTCTCGCGGCGCTCATCTGCACCACTTCCAGACGCGCGCGACCCTAGTCGCAGCCGCTGTTGAGGTGCTTGCGCAACGTGCGCTGGACGACCTCGCTCGCGGAGTCAAGCGGCTGCCGCGCGACGAGCGGCGGCCTGCGGCTGCGCTCGACATGCTCTGGCGACTGTTCAACCGTCGGCTCTTCCAAGTGATAGTCGAGCTCTCGGTTCACGGTCGTACCGATCCTGGCCTGAAAGCAGAACTAGACCCGATCAAGCGAATGCTCGGTCACGAGTCGATGCCACGCTGGTTGCGCGTCGCGTTCGCGGGGAGCGCCGACGATCACCGTCTCGACGATCTGGTTTCGCTGATCGTCGCCTCCACGCGGGGGTTGGCCGTGATGAAGCTGTTGGAGCCCAGCCGCGAGATCAACGAGCGCTGGGAGGCCTGTCGCGCCCAGCTTCTGACTCTTCTGCAACAGGCAGGCGAGGACTGATGCTGATCGCGGACGCAATCAGGCTGCCCAGGCGCCGCCTGCGCGGCCGGCGCTCAGCCGCCGGCAGGCGACGCACCCGACGCCGATGACCTCGCAAGGAGGAGCATGTTCGAAGAGAAGGTAGCGGTGATCACCGGAGCGGCACGTGGCATCGGTCGCGCCGCGGCAGAGAAGCTGCTGGCTGGAGGCGCTCGTGTCGTGATCGCCGACATCGACCCCGACGCCGCTGCGCAGGCCGCCGCTGAGCTTGGCGGTGAGACCGTCGTGTGGGTGGGCGATCTGACCGCTGAGGGTGCCGCCGAGGCGCTGGTGGGTACGGCAATCGAGTCGTGGGGCCGCCTCGACATCGTCGTCAACAACGCCGGCTACACGCTTGACGCCCCGATTCACAAGATGAGCGACGCTGACTTCCATGCGATGCTCGACATTCACACGATCGTGCCGTTTCGCGTGCTGCGGGCCGCGGCGCCGTATCTGCGTGAGCCTGCCAAGCGCGAGCGTGAGGAGGGTCGTGAGGTGTTTCGCAAGGCGGTGAACGTCACCTCGGTGGCGGCGTACGGCAATGCGGGTCAGGCCAACTACTCCTCGGCCAAGGCCGGCCTCATCGGACTCACGAAGACCCTTGCACGTGAGTGGGGCTCGTTCAAGATTTGCGTCAACGCGGTGGCTTTCGGGCTGATCGACACCCGCCTAACACAGGTGAGTGACGCGGACGCGACGATCGAGGTGGCCGGCCACGCCGTGCGCGGCTTGCCGGCACAGGCACGAGCGGCATTCATGGGTCTCGTGCCGCTCGGGCGGGCCGGGACGCCCGAGGAGGCTGCGGGCGGCATCGCGTTCTTGTGCTCGCCCTGGAGCGACTACGTGACGGGTCAGGTTCTGAACGTGAGCGGCGGCATCGCAATGGGCATGACCTCATGAAATCGAAAGGCAACACGATGACAGCAGGCAATCGCACCTTCGTGATCGGCGTCGGCATGACACCGTTCTCCAAGCCTGGCACCAAGGAGGGGGACTACCCCGATTGGGCGCGCGAGGCCGGCACGATGGCGCTCAGCGATGCTCACATCGGCTACGAGCTGATCGAACACGCATTTGCCGGGTATGTCTACGGCGATTCGACGGCGGGCCAGCGGGCCATCTATGAGCTTGGCGTGACGGGCATTCCCGTGGTAAACGTCAACAACAACTGCTCGACCGGATCGAGCGCGCTGTACCTCGCACGGCAGACGGTGCGTCACGGCGTCGCCGACTGCGTACTGGCGATCGGCTTCGAGAAGATGGAGCGTGGATCGCTGGGAGTGAAGTTCCCCGATCGCACCAACCCTCTCGATCGCCACATCGCGCGGATGGCCCAGCTGCACGCGCCCGAGGGCGTGCCGTTTGCGCCGGAAATGTTCGGGAACGCCGCGCGGGACCACATGGAGCGGTACGGATCGACGCCTGAGCACTACGCCTGGATCGGCTGGAAGAACCACAAGCACTCGGTCAACAACCCGTACGCCCAGTTCCAGCGCGAGTTCAGCATGCAGGAGATCAAGGACTCGCCGGTGATCCACGATCCGCTCACGAAGCTGCAGTGCTCTCCCACCTCCGACGGTGCCGCCTGCGCGATCGTCGCCTCCGAGCGCTTCGTCGAGGAGCACGACCTGTGGGATCAGGCGATCGAGATCGTGGGGCAGGCACTGGTCACTGACTTTTCGAGCTCGTTCGACGAGCACGCCGATTGCCTCAAGATCGTTGGCTTCGACATGTCAAGGGAGGCGGCTCGGCGCGTCTATGAGGAGGCGCAGATCACCCCGAGCGAAGTCAACGTATGCGAGTTGCACGACTGCTTCTCGCCGAACGAGCTGATCACCTATGAGGCGCTCGGCTTCGCCGCCGAGGGCGAGGGGCACAAGCTCGTCGAGGCCAAGGCGACGACCTATGGTGGCTCAGGGCCGGTCGTCAACCCGTCTGGAGGGTTGATCTCCAAGGGGCACCCGCTCGGTGCCACCGGGCTTGCTCAGTGCTCCGAGCTGACCTGGCAGCTGCGCGGGAAGGCGGACAAGCGGCAGGTCGATGGCGCAAAGGTCGCGCTGCAGCACAACGTCGGCCTCGGCGGCGCAGCCGTCGTCACCGCCTACAAGCCAGCCGTCTAGAGTCGATTGGAGGGAAGGTCATGGATGTGAGGGAGAAGGATGCGCGGAGCGTGACGGTGGAGTTCGACGTTCCAGCGCGGATGCGTGACGGGGTGGTACTTCGCGCGAATGTCTACCGTCCTGGCGGCGATGGGCCGTGGCCGACGCTGCTCGCACGAACGCCGTATGACAAGAGCTCGAGCCTCACAGAATGGCTTGACCCGGTGCTGACGGCCGCGAAGGGCTTCATGGTGGTGATTCAGGATACGCGTGGGCGCTTTGCCTCCGAGGGTGAGTGGATTCCCTTGCACTTCGAACGTGAGGATGGATATGACACGGTCGAGTGGGCGGCGAAACTGCCCGGCTCCAACGGTCGCGTCGGAATGTATGGATACAGCTACGTCGGCAATACACAGTGGATGGCAGCGATCGAACAACCGCCGTCGCTTGCAGCGATTGCGCCTGCGCTGACGCCTGCAGACTTCTTGGATGGACTGTTCGCCCGTGGAGGGGCGCTCGAACATGCGACCACGGCTCTGTGGACGCTGCAGATGGCTGCCGCGCACCTGGAGCGACTGCCGCTCTCTGCGCATGAGCGCGCCGCGCGTCTCTCCGCGCTGCTCGATGATCTCGACAGGCTCTCGACGGAGGGCTTCTGGGAGCTGCCCGTTCACGAGTTGCCCGTGTTGCGCCGACACGAGGCGCCAGAGCTTGGCACGCTGCGGATGCTCGAAGACCCGGACGTCGTGCCTCGTTGTCGCGTGGCGGGTGAATATGAGCACGTGACCGTGCCTTCGTTTCACATCGCCAGCTGGTATGACGTCTGTGCACAGGCCGTGTTGGACAACTATGTTGGGATGGCTGGGCTCGGTCGTCCGGCGCGCCTGGTCGTCGGGCCGTGGACCCACTTCCCCCCGTTCGGCGATCCGATCGGCGAGCTGCACTTCGGCATACGAGCGAGCCGTTTGGGCGCGCCCGTGCATCCGCATGGCGATCTCAACGACGAGCAGCTGTCATGGTTTCGTCGCTATCTGTTGCCAGAGTCCGCGCCGACTGAGGCCGAGGAGGCACCGGTCCGAATTTTTGTGATGGGCCGAAACGTTTGGCGGGACGAGATGTCATGGCCGCTTGCGCGAGCGCGTGTCGAGCGCTGGTTCCTCGGCGCCGAAGGCTCGCTGCGACCGGATGGTCCGACCGCAGACGACGAGGCTACGACGTTCATCTACGATCCCGGCGATCCTGTCCCAACGGTTGGGGGTCAGGTAGTTCTGGAACCGACGTTCCGTGCGGGGCCATGGGATCAGGCACTGATCGAACGACGTCCTGATGTGTGTGTGTTCACCTCGGAGCCGCTGCAGAGGGATCTGGAGGTCACGGGTCGGGTGCGCGTGGTATTGCACGTGCAGAGCTCAGCGCCTTCGACGGACTGGGTCGCGAGGCTGTGTGACGTGCATCCTGATGGTCGCTCGTTCAACCTGTGTGACGGCATCGTGCGTGTTGCGCAAGGCGCCGACGGTTGTAAGGAGATCGCGATCGATCTCTGGTCCACTAGCAACGTGTTCCTTGCGGGCCATCGTCTGCGTGTGCACGTCACGAGCAGCAGTTTCCCGCGCTGGGATCGCAACCTCAACACCGGCAACCAGCGAGAGCCACGGTGGGAGACTGCGCGCCAGCGTGTGTACCACGACGCGCAGCGCGCCTCCTGGATTGAGTTGCCTGTGATCGACTGAGACGGCCGCCGGCCGTTTCGCGTTGCAGCCACGATCCAAAAGTACAGAGATTGTTTCCGATGCCTCTGTGCGCTATGCTACTGATCGAGGGTTGATATTTTGACCGTAAGTCAGATGAAGGGAGCAAGGATGGAGCCGCGTGTTGCGGCCGGCCGGGCGAATGAAGGCCTGGGACAGGCACTGGCTCGGGCTGCCTCGCTGTTTGGCGATCACCCGGCCGTGATCGATGGTGAGCGGCGGGTCTCCTACACTGAGCTCGCGGCTCGCGTGGCGGGGCTTGGCGGTGGGCTTCGCGATTTGGGGGTGCGTCCTGGTGAGGTCGTGGCGCTGCTGGCGCAGAACTCACTCGAGCACCTGGAGTGCTGGCTCGGTATCCCCCGCTGCGGAGCAGTGCTCAACGATCTGAACTATCGACTAGCTGCTCCTGAGCTCGAGTTCGTGCTCAACGACTCTGACGCCGTGGCGCTGATAGTCGATGGCGCGTTCGCCGAGCTCGGGGTGTCACTCACCGAGAGATGCCGATCGATCAAGCATCTGATCCGTTGCGGCGATGGCGAGAGTCAGGCCGGCGTGGTCCGTTACGAGGATCTGATCGCAGCAGATCCGGCATCCGACATCGGCGCTGGCGAACAGCTTGCGGGGATCTTCTACACCGGTGGCACGACGGGGCTGCCAAAGGGCGTGATGTTGACGCACAGCAACATGCTTGCCAATGCGAAGCACGTGCTGGTCTCGTTGCACTACCGCGAGGACGACCGTTACCTGCACTCCGGACCGATGTTCCACCTCGCCGATGGCCTATCGACGTACGCGATCACGTGGCTTGGCGCGACGCACGTGATCGTGCCGGCGTTCGAGCCCGAGCTGGTCGCCAGAACGATCGAGGCGGAGCGCGTCACCGCATGCGTGCTCGTTCCGACGATGATCAACATGATCGTCAACAGTCCGTCGGCGATGGCCCGCGATCTCACGAGCCTGCGGCAGGTGTTCTACGGCGGCTCCCCGATGCCCTCAGAGTTGCAGCGAAAGGCGTTCGATGCGATCGACTGCGAGTGGGTGCAGCTGTACGGGATGACCGAGGCGACGGCGTTGGTCTCGATGTGCCGGCTCGATCATCGCCGTGCGCTGGCCGGCGAGGAGCCGGAGGCTACGCGGATTCGTTCGGCCGGCGTCCCTGTGATCGGCGTTCACGTGGAGGTTCGTCGCTCGGACGGCTCGCGGGCGGATGCCGGCGAGCCGGGAGAGATTTGGGTCAGGGGACCGAACATGCTGGCTGGCTACTGGCGACGCCCCGAGGAGACCTCGGCCGTGCTGGACACGGACGGCTGGTACCACTCCGGCGACGCCGCCTACATGGACGAGGACGGATATCTGTACGTCGTCGATCGGGTCAAGGACATGATCATCTCGGGTGGGGAGAACGTGTATTCCACCGAGGTCGAGAACGCGATCTACTCCCATCCCGCGGTGCTCGAGGCGGCAGTGTTCGGCATCCCAGATCCTGAGAAGTGGGGCGAGCGCGTGCATGCGGCCGTGGTTCTCAAGCCGGGCGCGCGGCTCGATGAGGCCGAGTTGATCGCCCACTGTCGCGAGCGGATCGCGGGATACAAGCTGCCGCGCGCGATTGAGTTCCACTCCGAGCCGCTGCCCAAGTCCGGCGCAGGCAAGCTGCTGAAGCGCACATTGCGCGAGCCCCACTGGCAGGGGCAGGAACGGAGAGTTTCATGAGCTGCGTAACCACCTTCGAGCGGCTCGCCAAGTGTTCTTTCGGGCTGTCAAGCAGGTGCATCTGATGGCGGACGCATCGCAACCAGCTGATCGCCGGGCGCGGCGCATGGAGTCCCGTCGCGGACTAATCCTGGACGCCGCGGCCGCGGAGTTCGCCGAGGTTGGCTACGAGCGGGCAACCCTGGAGCGGATCGGTGAGCGGGTTGGGCTCTCGAAGGCGAGCGTCTACTACTACGTGCGGGACGGCAAGCCGCAGTTGCTGGTCGATCTCGTAGCGAGAGTGGTGGACGAGGCCGAAGCTCGAGCCACAGGTCTCATGGCGCATGACGACGGCCCGGCGGCAAGGCTGCGTGCGTTCCTCAGCGCTCATATCGAGGTCGCGAACACGACCCCTGAAGGGAGGCTGCTGTCCGAGAACCTGGAGGCGCTGATGAGCAGCGATTCCGCCGCCGAGTTGCGCCACCGCTACGAGCGGTCGCTGACGGCCATCATCGATGACGGTGTCGCCGCTGGAGAGTTCCGCGACCTCCCGCGACGCCCGGTCGTGAAGCTCATCCTCGGCGCGCTGAACTCGGTTCGAATGTGGCACGACCCCGACGGAGCGCTTTCGCTCGAGGATGTGGTCCATGTCTCGCTCACGCTGCTGCTGAGCGGGTTGGAAGGCCGATAACGCATTGGTCGTGGTAGCGAGTGGCCAAGTGAACGATCGGCCGTCGCATACGACGTTTTGGGGGAAGTGCAATGAGAAAGGGAGTGTGATGAAAAGGTATCTGTGTGCGTGTGTTGGGCTTGTGCTGGTGCTGGCGATCGCTGGATGTGGTGGTAGCAAAGACCAATCCGGCAAGGTCGCGTCAAATGCTGGGAGCGGCTCCTCGAAGCCCTATCCGGAACTTCGCTGGGGTTTGACTACATTCCCGGGCGTGCTGGATTGGCCGAGGAATCCACAAGGTTCGCTAATTGTGGTCGAGTCGCTGGCAGTGAACAATCTAGTGGAATTCGAACAGGATGGGAAAGTCAAGCCCGGGCTCGCGAGCTCGATCGAACAGCCAAATCCGACTACCTATGTGTATCATCTGAAGTCCGTGAAGTTCTCCGACGGCAAGCCGATGACGTCGGCCGATGTCGTCTATTCGCTTGACCGCAACATCGACTCCAAGGAAGCCTGGGATAAGGCATATTGGGCAGACGTAGCGTCGATTATCCCACAAGGCGGATCTGCGGTCGTGATAAAACTCAAGCAGCCAAGCGCCGTCTTCCCGGACGTTCTGGGGTTCACGAGCCAGGTGATTGAGAAGGCGGCCGCGGAAAAGATCGGCGAAAAGGCTCTCGGCACGCCCGGTCATATGGTTATCGGCACCGGGCCATGGAAGCTCGACAGCTACACGCCCGAAGCAAGTGTCGAGCTCTCGCGCAATCCATATTGGATCGGGACGCCTCAGCCTGCTCAAAAGATCACTGTCACCCTCTTCAAGACCGAAGCATCGATGGCGCTGGCGCTGCGCTCGGGCGCAATCGATGGAACCTTCTTCGATGAGACGCCGAAGACCTTCGCGAACATTCCCGGCAGCCGTCCTTTGATTGCGCCGGGAACGACCGTGGAGTACGTCTCGGCGGACACGCAGGTGGCGCCTTTCAACGACCTACACGTGCGTCGTGCGCTGGCCTATGCAAGCGACTCCAAAGGAATGATCGGTGCCTTGTACCCAGATGGCGATGCAGCCGAAGACCAGACGATCATGCCGACGAGCCTCTTCTCCAACCTTGGCACCAAGAAAAAGATCGATGCGACGCTCGGCTCGCTGCCGAAATACGAATTCAACCTCGTGAAGGCGAGGCAGGAACTCGCTCGGTCTGCTTACCCGCATGGCTTCACTACAGAAATACAGCTGGACGAGGAAAGTAATAACTTGATTTCGGCTGCTGAAATCTTTGCTTCCGATCTGGCAAAGATAGGTGTTACTGCAAAGGTTCACCCACTGTCGGCGAGTCAGTGGACGGGCCTGTGGCTAGGCGGCAAGACAAAGCTGTCGATGCAGGAACTGCTCACTGCTTACCCCGATCCCGAAGGCATAATGTCGACGCTGATCTCTCCGGCTCAGATAAGCTCTGGACTCAACAGCGCCAAGTACGCGAATCCGGAAGTCGACAGGCTGCTGGCCGAATCGGCTGGAACTCTGAACACCGGCAAGCGCCTACAGATGATTGGGGAGCTGCTGAAGACTATCGGCAGCGACGCGCCCTACTGGCCGCTCTATACACACGCGACCTTCGGTGCGTTGTCTGAAAAGTACGTGCTGCCGACATTTTCGGCGTGGACGGCTCTGTTCCGTCCGTGGGCGCTGGATGTAAGACTCGCGTCATAGCTCGGATGCTGTAGGAGAATGACCGCCCCGACCAGGTCGGGGCGGTCAGCCCTGCTTCGTCGGCGCTTGCCCAACTTGTCTTCAGCCACGGACACGTGGTCGCGACCTGGCTGCGGTCGGACGTCTCACCGGCCGATCGCGTCCACCACGTCGAGCAGTTTGAACGCCAGTCGCAGCTGGAAGCGCAGATCCGGATCGCTCGGTGAGCGGCCGAGCAGATCGTGCAGCTTACGCAGTCGGTACTTGAGCGTGCTCACCGCGATGTAGAGCCGCTCGGCTGTCCGGGCGTAGTGGCCGTCGCACTCCACGAACGCGCGCAGGGTTGGCAGTAGCGGGCTGCGGCTTGCTGCATCGTGCGCCCGCACGGGCTCGAGCGCCTCGCCGATCATCGCGGACGCATGTTGCATGTCGGAAGCGTCGAGCAGGAAGCGCAGAGGCCCGAGCAGATCGAACTCGACGATCGCGCCCGGCGTGCCGCTGGCAACCGCGAGCGCGAGGCACGCAACGGCGCTGCGGAAGCTCTCGCGAAGGTCCTCGCGCAACGGCCCGATGCCGACCCTGACCGTGTCCTTCTGCTGGTGCGCCGCCTCCTGCACCTCTTTGGCGATCGCGACTGCTTCCGCCTCGAGTGCGGAGCCGAGCGCAAGCAGGACCTCGTCGCCGCGTTTGGCGCTCAGCGAGCGGCCTGCGCTCTGCTGGCCGCGACGCCTGATCGTCTCACGCACGATCGACAGCAGGTTGCCGCGAGCGGTCGCGTGATCGCCGTCGACGGCGAGCGCCAGCATCCTGTGCGGTACGGCGATCTCGATGCCAAGTCGCCTCGCGCGCTGGGTGAGAGCTTCAGATATCGGATCTGATCGCTCGAGCAGCTCGTCGAGCAGCTCGCCGCTGAGACGCCACTCGACCTCGAGCTCGACGCGCCGCTTGACAAGCTCGAGCGCAAGCACCGTGATGCCGTGCTCGAGCGCCTTCAGCTGCAGCGGCGAAAGCTCCCGGGCTCCCAGCACCTCCACCGAGCCGAGGTGGCGCCCGTCCGCGACGATCGCGCGCGTGATGCTGGGCGTCAACGCGTCCCGCGCGGACCTCGCGGGCGGGCACTGCACGATCGAAGGGGCGCAGACGGTCTGCTCGATCACGATCTGATGGCCGATCAGGCGTGCCAGCACCTCGCCGATGCCACTCAGCCCGACGCCCTCCAGGCTGGCCTGCGTCAGCTCGTGATGGATCAGGAAGGCGTGCTCGAGCAGGTCGTTCTGATCGCTCAGCCGATCGTAGAGGCGCCGGTTCTGGATCGCTACCGACGCCTGCGCGGCGAGGGCGGAGAGCAACGACGCGTCGACGTCCGTGAAATCGGTCTTCTCGCGGTTGGCCACGTAGAGCGCGCCGACCATCACATCGTCCTTGAACATGGGTGCACAGATCAGCGAGACGATGCCCTCGGCCTCCGCAGCTTGGCGCACCTTCACGGGCGAGTCGTGAGCGTCTGAGTGGTAATCGCCGATGAGGATCGCGCGGTGCTCGCTGACCGCGACGCCGCCCACGCCCCTGCCGAGGGCGAGGTGCAGGTCGAGGAACGCGAGATCGCGAAAGCCGTGGATCACGGCGGTGGCGAGCCTTGGGCGATCCTGCTCCACGAGAGCGAGCCAGGCGAGATCGGTGCCGAGCAGCTCGGCGGCCTGGTCGACGATCAGCTCCAGGACGGTGTCGAGGTCTCCATCCTGGCCGTGCAGCCGCGTGGCGATCCGGAAGAGCGCCTCATAGGCCTCTCGTGGTGGAGTTGCGGAACGCGCTTCGCGGTGTGTGGCACCGATCTGCACGAAGTCGTGTTGGTCGAGCACCTCGTCCTCTTCACTCATGGTTTAGCAGAGGTCGGATCTCCTCATCTCTGCTGCGGCGAGGTCGTCGAGCCGTCGCTCGCCATACAGGGCCGAAAACACGACCGGATCTTCGACCCATTCAGTGCAGCACGGCGAGTGACCGGCTCTTTACGGTGCTCTGGGATGGGAGGCATACCGTGCGGGTGATCGACTACTTCGACAAGGGCGTGGCGCTTGACCCTGCGCGCGTCGCGATCCTCGCGGACGATGCGTCGTGGACATATGCCGAAGCTCAGGAGCAGTCCTGGCGCATCGCCTGCGGGCTGCACGTACGGGGACTGCTTGCCGGTGAACGAGTCGGTGTGCTCTCGCCCAACGCCCCGGACGCGCTGATCGCGATGCTCGGGACATGGCGGGCCGGCGGGGCGTGGGCGCCGCTGAACCCGCTCAATGCGATCGAGGCGACCATCGAGTTCATGAACGAGGTGGACTGCCGGTATCTGTTCCTCCACTCGCGCTTTCAGTCGGTGCTCGAGCGCATCCGCGATGCGGTGCCAGGTCTGCGCCACGTCGTGTGCCTCGATGAGCCATTTGACCAAGCCGAGCCGATGGAGGCGTTCATCGCCGCCGGCACCGGTGTGGAGCTGCCAGACTGGGGCGACCCGTTCGGCCGCCCCGAGCTCATCTGTGCGACGTTCCCCACCGGCGGGACGACGGGGCGGTCCAAGGCGGTGGTGTTGACCAATCAGGTGTGGGCTACGCTCGTGGAGCTCAGCACACGCACATGGCCGCAGATGGAGGGCGCCGTGAACCTGGTGGCCGCACCGAT
The DNA here is from genome assembly GCA_963757925.1 of uncultured Actinomycetota bacterium. Classification (GTDB taxonomy): domain Bacteria; phylum Actinomycetota; class Thermoleophilia; order Solirubrobacterales; family Solirubrobacteraceae; genus Palsa-744. Next base: position 32,301 of record CAVWTE010000009.1, on the reverse strand, counting down.
CACCCACGCCGCCGGCGTGATGGCGGTGATCTTCGCCACGGCTGGTGCGACGATCGTGATTCGCCCCAAGTTCGACGCCGACGACGTCCTGCACAGCATCGAGCGTCACCGCGTGAGCCATCTGTTTCTGCCGCCGACCGCCTACTACCGGCTGCTGGAGCGCCAGCAGTCTCACCCGCGCGACGTGTCCAGCTTGAAGATGATGCTGATCGCCGCGGCGCCGGTGGCGCCAGAGAAGCTCGGTCAGGGCGTCGAGGTCTTCGGCCCGTGCGTCGCGCAGTGCTGGGGGCAGGCGGAGGCGCCGTTTCTGCTCACCTATCTCTCCGCTGAGGACGTTGCGGCCGCCGCGCGCGGAGAGCACAGCGAGCGACTCGCCAGCGCTGGAAAGCCGACGTTCTCGGTGCAGGTCGGCGTGATCGACGACGAGGGCCGGCTGTTGGGCACCGGCGAAAGAGGGGAGCTCGTGACGCGTGGGCGCCTCGTGACTCCCGGTTACCTGAGCCGACCTGAGGCGACTGAAGAGGTACGCCGTTTTGGCTGGCACCTGACTGGCGATGTCGGCTATCTCGACGAGCGTGGGTACGTCTACATCGTCGATCGCAAGAAGGACATGATCATCACGGGCGGGTTCAACGTCTACCCAGCCGAGGTCGAGGCGGCGATCCTCGAGCTGCGGGAGATCCGCGAATGCGCCGTGATCGGCGTACCTGACCCGAAGTGGGGCGAGGCGGTCAGGGCGCTGGTGGTCTCGGCGCAGGACGGGTGGGCGGACGCTGATCAGGTGATCGCTCACGCCAAGCGCGCCCTCGGCTCGGTGAAGGCGCCCAAGCAGGTGGACTTCGTGGAGCAGCTTCCACGTACGCCGGTGGGCAAGACGGACAAGAGGGCGCTGCGCGCCGAGTTCTGGGGCGGCCTGGAGCGAGCCGTCAACTGAGGTAGCGAGAGTTGGCGGAAAACGAGGGAGCGCAACGGGACTTTTGTGGAGCGGCTGTATGACCGCGGTGAGAAAGGGGAGCGAAGGTGGGCAATGAGACAGACGCTGAGCACGGCGTGAAAGTGCAGTTCGACGTGCCGGCGCAGATGCGCGACGGAGTGACCTTGCGCGCGGACGTCTACCGCCCGTGCGACGGGCCCCCCTGGCCGACGCTGCTGGCCCGCACGCCCTACGACAAGGGCAGCTGGGAGATGCTGCATTGGCTTGACCCCGTGAAGGCGGCTGCCAAAGGCTTCATGGTCGTAATCCAGGACACGCGCGGGCGCTTTGCCTCCGAGGGGGAGTGGATCCCCCTGCACTTCGAACGCGAGGATGGCTATGACACGGTCGAGTGGGCGGCGAAGCTGCCCGGATCGAACGGCCGCGTGGGCATGTACGGCCAGAGCTACGTCGGCAACACGCCGTGGATGGCCGCATTCGAGCAGCCGCCCTCGCTGGCGGCGATCGCTCCCGCGATGACGCCGGCCGATCCGCTCGAAGGGACATTCGCGCGCGGTGGCGCGCTCGAGCTTGGGATCACTGCTCCGTGGACGCTGATGATGGGCTGCGCGCATCTGCAGCGGCTGCCCCTCACCGAGCAGCAGCGCAGCGAGCGTCTTTGGGCGCTGCTCGACGATCTCGACCGGCTGCCCGGCGAGGGGTACCGGGGCTTGCCCGTTCAGGATCTGCCTGTGCTGGCCCGGCATGAGTCGCCGGAGCTCGGGACTCTGCGGATGTTCGACGATCCGGACGTCGTGGCGCGCTGCCGCCTCGTAGGCGAATACGAGCGTGCGAGCATCCCCTCCTTCCACATTGCCGGCTGGCACGACCTGCACGTGCAGGGCATGCTGGACAGCTACATGGCGATGGCGGCGCTCGGCCGGCCGGCGCGCCTGATAGTAGGCCCCTGGACGCACAACGAGCCGTTCGCCGACCCGATCGGCGACCTGTGCTTCGGCGCGCGTGGGAGCCGTTTGGGCGTGCCGGTGCACGCGCACGGTGATCTGAATGATGAGCAGCTGGCTTGGTTTCGCCGCTATCTGGCTCCCGAGAGCGCGCCCGGCGAGCACGATGAGACCCAGCCGCCCGTGCGGATCTTCGTGATGGGGCGCAACGTCTGGCGCGATGAGATGGCGTGGCCGTTGGCGCGCGCACGCACCGAGCGGTGGTTCCTCGCCGCCGGCGGGGCGCTGCGAGGGGATGGCCCAGTGGCTGACGATGGGGCAACGGAGTTTCTCTATGACCCCGCCGACCCGGTTCCCACGCTTGGCGGCAATACGGTGATGACGCCGGCGTTCCCGCCTGGCCCGCGAGATCAGGCGCCGATCGAGGCGCGAGAGGACGTGTGCGTCTTCACCTCGGAGCCGCTGCCGCGGGATCTGGAGGTCACGGGCCGGGTGCGGGTAGTGCTGCACGTGGAGAGCTCGGCGCCCTCGACGGACTGGGTTGCGCGTCTATGTGACGTGCATGCGGACGGATGCTCGTTCAACCTCTGCGATGGCATTGTCCGCGTTGCGGAGGGGGCGAACACCGACCAGCAGCTCGCGATCGATCTGTGGTCGACCAGCAACGTGTTCCTCGCGGGACACCGGCTGCGTGTGAATGTGACGAGCAGCAGCTTTCCGCGCTGGGATCGAAACCTAAACTCCGGCAATCAGCGCGGGACGCACTGGCAGCGCGCGCACCAGCGCGTCTACCACGACGCCGGGCGACCCTCGTGGATCGAGTTGCCCGTGATCGACTCGGTAGACGAGAGGTAGGCAGCAGCCCAGATCGCGATCGGAATCGGTGCCGAGGCATTCGGAGGACGCCGCGATCGCTGCCGAGCAGGCGCCGGCTGCTGCCGGCATCACGCCTGATGCCTTGACGGTAGACGCGGGCCGAGGTGGCTCGATATCGGCTCGCGTCACATCTTTACACTGGCGATCGTGTCCAGCGCAGGAAAGCCTCGAGCGGGCGGGGGTGGGAAGTCCAGGTCCAGCCGCGAGCCGGCCGGTGGGCGGCCTGCCGGCGGGCGGCCGCCCACGGTGATCGACGTGGCTCGTCTTGCCGGCGTCGGCAAGACGACTGTGTCGGCCGTCGTGCACGGCCGCGAGCACGTCGCGCCTGAGCTGCGCGAGCGGGTGCTGCACGCGATCGAGCAGCTCTCCTACCGGCCGAATGTCTCGGCGCGCAATCTGAAGCTGCAGCGCACGGATGTGATCGGAGTGGCTGCGGGTGACCTGCTCGATCCGTTTAACGCTGAGATCACCGCATACATAGAGCGCCGCGCGGCTCACTATGGCCTGAAGATGCTGCTCGTGACCAGTGGCCTGGACGGCGCACGCACAGGCGCCGTGCGCAGCCTGCTTGGCCATCCGGTGGCGGCGGTCATCTTCATCGGCGCTGCCGTGCCCAGCGAGATCGAACAGCTTGCCGATCCACATGTGCCATTCATCTTCATCAGCCGGCAGAACGAGCTCGGCCCGTCGCTGGTCGTCGAGAACATGCGCGGTGGTGACCTGGCGACCACACATCTGATCGAGCTCGGTCACCGGCGACTTGCCTATGTCAGCGTTGGCTTCGGGCCGATGTCAGCGCAGGAGGACAGGGCTCGTCTTGCGGGCTTTCGACGGGCGCTGAAGCGGTCCAGCGGAGCCATCGCAAGCCAGCAGGTCGTGCGTCTGCGCTCGCCTTCGCCTGGCAAGCAGCGCGAGGCGCTGACCACGTTGCTTACAGAGCGCGAGCCTCCCACCGGCATCTTCGCGGCCAGCGACAGGACCGCGCTGGAGTTGATACAGCGCGGACACGAGCTCGGACTGCATGTCCCACGTGACATTTCGATTATCGGCTTCGACAACATCGCCATCGCCGCTTACAGCTCGGTCGCCCTGACGACCGTCGCACAGCCGATCGAGGAGCTTGCTACTCGCGCGGTGGACATCGTCGTCGCGACGATGGCCGGCACGCCATCGCCGCCCATCCTCAGGTTCGAGCCGGTGTTGATCGTTCGCAGTTCCACCGCGAAGCCACGACCCACAGCTGGCTGAGCGGAAATCCCGCTCACTGTCAGCGTTTTGAGCCGGCAGGGTTGACAGCGCCGAAGGGAGCTGCTAATCGCGGAACGTTCCGCGACCGTCGTGAGAGTCCGGTAAATCCAGTCCAGCTCGCATGGTCGGTAGCCGCAAAATGGATCAAACCGCTTCGTAACGCATCCATCGCACCTGGGAGGAGCATCGATGATTAAGCACCTGCATGCGGGCTTGGCAATAGCGCTCGCGATCACACTGGCTGGATGCGGAAGCGGTAACAACCAATCCTCCAAGTCTTGGGCTGGCGTCATCTGCGCAGTACCCGGAACTTCGTATTGGGATGCCGGAGTTTCCCGGAGGTATCAACTGGACGACGAACCCCTGGGGACCGGCGGTGTCGATCGAGTCGCTAGCCGTGCAGGGCCTGGTGGAAGTCACACCCAACGATCATTTCCGCCCGCTACTGGCCAGATCTATCGAACATCCGAACTCGACGACTTACATATATAATATCCGTCCCGGGATCAGGTTTTCCGACGGCAAACCACTCACCGCCGCCGATGCTGCCTACTCGCTCCAGCAGAACCTGAGCGCAAAGGAAGCGCAATGGAAGCCCTACTATGAAGAGGTGGCATCCATCGCTACGCGCGGCGACTCGGTGGTGGTACGCCTGCGGAAACCAGACGCCCTCTGGCCCGTGGTCCTCGCAGCCAGCGACCAGGTCGTGGAGAAGTCGCAGATCGCAAAAGTGGGAGAGCAGGCCTTGGGCACGCCGCACGCGCTGCCCATTGGCACAGGGCCGTGGATGTTGAACAGCTTCACGCCTGAAGTCGGTGTCCAGCTGTCACGCAATCGGTATTGGCGTGGAGCGCGGCAGCCGGCACGGAGTATAAGCATCACCTTCTTCAAGACCGAATCCGCGATGGCATTGGCGATGCGCTCAGGCGGCATCGATGGGGTGCCATACTTCGAGTCTCAGCACCTGTTTGCGAGCATTCCAGGCACGCACATAGAAACGGGGCCAGAAAGCGCAGAGGATTTCCTGGCGATGAACACGGCAACGCCGCCGCTTAGCGACGTGCACGTCAGACGGGCGATCGCCTACGCAATCAATGCTGGAGGTATTGTAAAAGCCCTCTTTGCGGGCAACGGTGCAAAACAGGGCGGTCCCACGATCGTTCCCCCTCCCGGGTTTGGGGATTTTCCGGCCAGTCAGGTGAGCACGATGCTTGCATCGCTGCCAAAATATGATTTCGATCTCGCCGCCGCTAAGCGAGAACTGGCTAGGTCTGCCTACCCGCACGGCTTCACGACTGAAGTGGAGGCCGCCTCGAGCGAACAGCTTCTAGTCACCGCCGCACAGATCGTCTCCTCGGACCTGGCGAAGATCGGGATCACGGCAAAGGTGCATGAGATCACGCCCGGTGAAGTGGCCGACTTGTTCGGCCGTAAAGTAAAGCTGTTCCTGAATGAAACCGGAACGGAGTTCGCCGACCCAAATGGGACGTTGCCTTCGCTTGTCAGTCCCGTGTTCATTCGGCCACCCGGCAATGGCATCAATGTGGCCCAGTACGGCAATGCCGAAGTTACCAAGTTGCTGGCCGAGGAGGAAGGCGAAGAGGCAAGTCAGACGCGTCGGCTGCAGATGATTGGGAGAATATTGAAGATCGTCGGCACCGAAGTCCCCTATGTACAGTTGGTTACGCATAGCATCTTTCTGAGCCTTTCAGACAAATACGTCACGTCCGGATGGTCATTGTTCGCGGCGCTCTATACGCCCTGGGCCATGAACATCAAGCTGGCCCGCTAGCGAGCGGATTCGCCAAACCTCATATAAGAAAGGATCCGTTGTGGACTTGTCTGGCTCGTTTGCGCCGGCCGGCGCGGTTGGCGGGGTTGTGGAGTCGCGGGCGTTGTTGGAGCGTGCGATGGCGGTCACGCCTGGTGGAGTCAATACCGCTCGGCGGAAGATCGATCCACCGTTGTGTCTCAGGCGCGGTCAGGGTGCCTACTTGGAAGACGTCGATGGCAACAGCTACATCGACTATCACGCCGCCTATGGCGCGATCATGCTCGGGCACTCCCATCCCGCCGTCAACGAGCGGGTGAAGGCCACGATCGACGAGCAGGTGCTCTTCGGCGTCGGCACGACTGCGCTGGAGGCGCAGGTGGCGGAAAAGATCGTGCAGCACGTTCCCTGCGCCGAGCAGGCGGTGATGTGCGGCTCAGGCTCAGAGGCGACCTTCCACGCGATCCGGCTCGCCCGCGCGGCCACCGGCCGCCAGAAGATCCTCAAGTTCCAAGGCTGCTACCACGGCTTCCACGACTACGTGCTACGCAACGTGATCAGCGCCCCGGAGATGATTGGCAGGCGCGACCCCGCCTCCGCAGGCATGCTCGAGGCCGCCACAGACGCAACGATCGTCTGCCGCTACAACGACAGTGAGTCCGTGCGAGACACGTTTGCCGAGCAGGGAGACCAGATTGCCGCGATCATCGTCGAGCCGATCGCTCACAACTCCCCAAGCATCATCCCAATCGATGGGTTTCTCGCAAGCCTGCGCGAGATCTGCGAGCAGCACGGCGCGATCCTGATCTTCGACGAGATCATCACCGGATTTCGCCACCACCTCGGCGGCTACCAAGCCATCTGCAAAGTCACCCAGACCTGGCGACCTTTGCGAAGGCGATTGCCAACGGCTATCCCATGGCAGCAGTCGCCGGCAGACGCGACCTGCTCGAGCAGTACAACACCACCAGCACCGGCAAGGTTGCCTTCGCCGGCACCTGTAACGGCGGTGCGGTGGGCATGGCCGCGGCCCTGGCCACGATCCAGACGCTCGAGACCGAGCCAGTCCACCAGCACGTCTTTGCGCTCGGCGAGCAGATGCGCAAAGGCCTGCACGAGATCACTGAAGATCTTGGCATCGCCGCAGTGATCTCCGGCTACGGATCGCTCTATACGATGCTCTTCATGGAGGGCCCCCTTCGAAGCTACGACGACGTGATCCGCAACGATCAGGAGTTCTTCGTCGCCTACCGCAAGGAGCTCGTGCGACGTGGCGTGCTGGAGATGCCAGAGAACATCGGCCGCAACCACATCAGCTACAGCCACACGGCCGAGGACATCGACCGCACGCTCGAAATCAGCCACGAGGCCTTGAAGACAACACTCCAGCAGCGCGGCACGCCCAAGAGCCCAAGAGCCTGAGGCGGCACGCGCTGCCCGTCGCTTCGCCGCCGCGCACGCCCCCGGCGGGCTGGCGGTCAAGGGTGCGTGGAGGTCCGGCTATGCGAGAAGAAAGCCGCCGTCGACGCAGATCGTCTCACCGGTTAGGTAGGAGGCGGCGTCAGAGGCGAGGAACAGGAAGGTTGCGGCAATCTCCTCGGGACGCGCCATCCGTCGCAGCGGAGCCTCGGCGTTGGAGTCCTCGAAGACGTCCTTCTCTGAACGTTGCTGCGCCTTGGCCAAGGTTCGTATCGCCTGGCGCTGCATCTCGGTGTCGACATTCCCCGGCGCCACCGCGTTGACCGTGATCTCGTTGTCCGCAAATGCAAGCGCGGCTGACTTGACCAACGAGATCACGCCCGCCTTGCTGGCGCAATATGCCCCTGCGTCGGGAAATGCGCGGATTCCCGCAACGGATGCCGTGACGAGCAGCCGGCCTCTGCGCTCATGACCGACCATGTTCGCCGCGGCGGCCTGGAAGCAGCGCATCACACCGATAAGGTTGACGTCGATCACGCGAGCCCACGCATCCGGATCTGCTGTAAGCCACGTGTCTGAGAGATGGACGCCAGCGTTGGCGACCAGGATGTCAAGTCCCTGATCGCCGGCGGCCTGCTCGACCGCGCTTCTCACCTCGGCGCCACTCGTGACGTCGCCCTCGAGGGGCTCAACGCCATCGGCGGAGGCGCTCCAGCGCCGGTCGAGGCCGAAGACGGTGGCGCCATGTTCGGCAAACATGGTTGCCGTCGCGAGCCCGATTCCCGACGATGCGCCGGTGACCAGCGCGCGCTTGCCTGACAACGTTTCGCTCATATGATCCTCTCGTGGCCGTTTCGTTGACATCTCTGGAGACCAAGGCGTTCTCCGCGCATGAGCTCAAGCTCGTGCGCGGCACCTACAGGGCGATGGCCCGGCTGGGCGCGCAGCAGCTCTCGCTGCGCGGCATCGCCAAGGAGCTTGGCGTGAGCCCCGCGCTGCTCATCTACCATTTCGGCTCGAAGGACAACCTGCTGGTCGAGACGATGCACTGGGCGCTCGCGGGAAGCGTGCGGCGCCTCCAGCGGCAGATCGAGGGGATCGACGAACCGGAGGAGGCGCTGCGGGTCAGTCTGGGCGCAGTCTTCGTGGACGCGCGCGAAACCGGGACTTCTACCTCATCTATCTCGACCTGTTGCAGTACGCGGTGCGCAACAAGTCGTTCACGAGGCTCGCGGCGCTGCTGCGCCAGCACATCGACGACTCCTATGCGTCTGTAATCCGCCAGGGTGTCGCGGCCGGCGTGTTCGAGGTGCAGGACGTCGCCCTGGCTGCGCGGCAGGTGCGGGCGATCGTCGAGGGCGGCTTCCTGCAGTGGCTTCAGACCGACGATTGGGAGCAGACGCACGCTGCGCTGCAGCGCGACAGCTACGAGGCGGCCCTGAGGCTGTTGGCGCCGCACTCGTAGCTCGCTGCGCAGCTCACTCGACAACGGGCAGCTCGATCCAGGAGGCGCGTTGCGCCTCGTGGTGGACGCGCTGGTGGGCGACCTGCAAGCGTGGCTCGCGCTGGTTGCCGGTGTTGAGGTTGCGGTCCCAGCGCGGGAAGCTGCTGCTGGTGAGGTGCACCCGCAGCCTGTGGCCGGCGAGGAACACATTGCTGGTGGACCACAGGTCGATCTCGATCTGCTGGCAGGCCTCGGCGCCCTGGGCGATACGGATGATGCCGTCGCAGATGTTGAAGGAGCGGCCGTCGGGGTGCACGTCGCATAGCCGTGCGACCCAGTCGGTCGATGGGGCCGAGCTTCTGCGCGTGCAGCACGACGCGCACGCGGCCGGTGACCTCCAGATCGCGCTGCAACGGCTCGGAGGTGAAGACGCAGACATCGGGACGCGCCTCGACCCGCGCTTGGTCGAACGGGCCCGAGGGAAACGCCGCAGCCAGCACCGTGTGCCCGCCGAGCGTGGGAACCGGGTCGGCTGGGTCATAGGTGAACTCGCTCGGTGCTGCCTCAGTATCTGGAGAGCCAGTCTGCAGCGTGCCGCCGGCGCCGAGGAACCATCGCTCTGTGCGAGCGCGCAGCAGCGGCCAAGCCGTCTCGTCGCGCCAAACGTTGCGGCCCATCACGAAGATCCGCACCGGCGCCTCCGACTCGCCGGTGTCGGGGGAGGCCTCTGGAGCGAGATAACGGCGAAACCACGCCAGCTGCTCATCATTGAGGTCACCGCGCTCGTGCGCCGGCGCACCGATGCGGCTCGAGCGCGCACCAAAGCACAGCTCGCCGACCGGATCGGCATACGCGGCGTGAGTCCACGGGCCGACGATCAGACGAGCTGGGCGCCCGAGCGCCGTCATCGCCACATAGCTGTCCAGAATGCTCTGGATGAGGACGTCGTGCCAGCCGGAGATCTGGAAGCTTGGCACTGTTACGCGCTCAAATTCACCTGCTACACGGCATCGTGCCACGACATCTGGATCCTCCAGCGCACGTATGGCTCCGAGCTCTGGCGAGTAGTCGTGCCGCCGCAAGACCGGCAGATCGTGGGCAGGCAGGCCCCAGTAGCCGTCCACGGGCCACCGGTCGATGTCATCGAGCAGCGCTGTAAGGCGCTGCTCGCGCTCCTGCTCTGAGAGCGACAACCGCATCAGATGGGCGCCGCCCATCTGCAGCGTCCAGGCGGAGCCGAGCCCGAGCTCGAGCGCCCCGCCGCGGGTGAACAGCCCGTCGAGTGGGTCCGACCACGTCATCGCGGGAGCGATGGCTGCGAGAGAGGCGGGTTGCTCGATGGCTGCCATCCACTGCGTGTTGCCCCAGTAGCTGAGGCCATACATGCCAACGCGGCCGTTTGAGCCGGGCAGTCTGGCTGCCCATTCTACGGTGTCGTAGCCATCCTCGCGTTCGAAGTGCAACGGGATCCACTCGCCATCGGAGGTAAAGCGGCCGCGCGTGTCCTGAAGGACGACCATGAAGCCCTGGCGTGCCGTCTGCACCGGATCGAGCCAGAGCATCGCTTCCGGGTTGTCCTTCTGGTAGGGAAGGCGCCCCAGCAACGTCGGCCACGGACCCCTGCCCTCGGGGCGATAGACGTTGGCGCGCAGCGTCACCCCGTCACGCATCCGCGCCGGGACGTCGAACTCCACGGTGACGTTTCGCGCAGCGCGCGCCTGCTCCTCCATCGCTCACTCTCCCTTGTTCTCGACGCGGCCGTGAGGGACGCTACTAAACGTCTGTTCAGTGTGACAAGTCACCGATCTGGTGTCAAGCCCCGCGGGTCTGAAAGCCCTGCGGGCTCATGTGCCAGGGCGCCGATGGCTTGACAGGAGCGTGCCCGTCCAGTAGGCTGAACAACCGTTCAGTCACAGGTCGGAGGGGATTCACTTGACGTTGGAGCTCGATGGACGCGTGGCGCTGGTCACCGGAGCGGCGCGCGGCTTGGGTCGTGCGGAGTCGCTCGCGCTTGCGCGGCGTGGCGCGCGCGTGGTCGCGATCGACATGCTCGACGCCTCGGAGGTCGTGGATGCGATCGAGGGCCAGGGCGGAACCGCGGTTCATGCTCAACTCGACCTCGCGCAGGGGGAGGCGGCCGCGCGCGCGGCGCTGGATGTGGCGATCTCGACCTACGGAGACCTGCATGTCCTGGTCAACAACGCGGGGGTGCTGCGCGATCGCATGAGCTTCAACCTCTCCCGCGAGGACTGGGATCTCGTGCTCGCGGTCAACCTGTCCGCCTCCTTCTACCTGGCGCAGGCGGCTGCGCGCCACTGGCGCGAGCGCCACCGCGCCGGCGATTGCCAGCCGCGCGCGATCGTGAGCACGTCGAGCGAGTCCGGCCTCTACGGCAACGCCGGGCAGGCGAACTACGCGGCCGCGAAGTCCGGCGTCGCCGCGCTCACGATCACGCTTGCGACAGAGCTCGAGCGCTATGGCGTGCGGGTGAACGCGATCGCGCCGCGCGCTCGCACGCAGATGACATCGGAAAGTCTTGGCGAGCTGCCCGCTGCTGGTGCATATGACCCGCTTGCGCCCGAGCACGTGGCGCAGGTCGTTGCCTGGCTGGCCTCTGACGCCGCGCACGAGGTAACCGGGCAGGTGCTCGTCGTCCATGGCGGTGGGGCCGCATCGATGCGACCATGGTCGATCAGGCGCAGCATCGACCGTCACGGCGACTGGACAGACTCCGAGCTGCTCGGTCTGCGCGCAGCGCTCTTCCCAGAGGAGGGCGAGGCGCGTCAGGTGGCCGCGCCCGTGGGGGATCTCTTCGTAGTGGAGACCGAAACGAAGGAGGCAATCAGGTGAGTACTGTCGATTCGACGCTTGCCGGCTGGCTGCAGCTCTACGGTGGGGAGCGCGTCAACGTCGCGCGCCTGCTCTGCGATGCCCATCCAGCCGACGCGCTCGCGCTGTCGTTCGACGGCCCCGACGGCGTGCGGCGACTCACCTACGGCGAGCTCCGCGAACAGTCGCGACGCCTCGCGGGCGCACTGCGTCAGGCAGGCATCGGAGAGGGAGATCGCGTTGCCGTGATGATGCCAAAGTCTCCCGAGCTGGTTGTTGCACTACTTGCGATCTGGCGTACGGGTGCAGTTCACGTGCCGCTCTTCACGGCCTTTGGTCCCGACGCCGCCGGTTACCGAATCGCCCACAGTGGCGCACGTCTGGCGATCACCGACACCGGCAACCGCGAGAAGGTCGGCGACTCGGTGCCGGTCATGTGCCTGGCGGCCGATCCTGCGCAGCTGCGGCAGGGCGATCTCGACTTCACCGAGGCACTCGCCACGGGGCCGGCGCTCGATGGCGTGGAGCGCGCCGGCGACGCGCTCATGTTCCTGCTCTACACCTCGGGCACGACCGGGCAGCCGAAGGGGGTCGAGGTGCCCGTGTCCGCGCTTGCCTCGATGCACTCCTACATGCACTACGGCCTTGACGTGCGAGCGCAGGACGTCTACTGGAACATGGGTGATCCCGGTTGGGCGTATGGGCTCTGGATGGCGATCGTCGGCCCCCTGCTGCTCGGCCAGACGATCCTGATGCGAGGGCGGCCATTCGATGCGCAGGACGTGTTCGCGGCAATCCTCGAGCAGGGCGTGACCAACCTCACAGGCGCGCCGACCGTCTACCGCGCGCTGCGCGCGGCCGGCGTGCCGCAGGGCTTTCGGGAGCGCAGCCGCCTGCGTGCCATCTCCAGTGGAGGGGAGCCGCTGAATGCCGAGCTGCTGACGTGGTCGGCACGGGAGCTGGGCGTGGAGATACACGACCACTACGGGCAGAGCGAGCTCGGCATGGTGGCCTCCTTCGCCCATCATCCCGAGCTGCACAGGCAACCGATCCCCGGGTCGATGGGCCGTCCGCTGCCCGGCTTCCGGATCGTCATTCTCGGCGATGACGGGCAGGAGTTGGGTTGCGAGGAGGAGGGGGAGCTGGCGATCGACGTCGAGAGCTCGCCGCTGTTCTGGTTCCGCGGCTACTACGAGGATCCGGCGCGGAGCGCCGAGCGCTTCCGTCACGGGCCCCGCTACTACCTCACCGGAGACGACGCCCGCCTGGATGAGGACGGCCTGCTCCACTTCGCCAGCCGTGCCGACGACGTGATCACGAGCTCCGGATACCGGATCGGGCCATTCGAGGTGGAGAGTGCCCTGATTGCCCACGACGCCGTCGCCGAAGTCGCTGTGATCGGTACCCCCGACGAGCTGCGCGGGGAAGCGGTGAGCGCCTTCGTCGTGACCACGCCCGGTGTGGATGGCAGCGACGAGCTCGCCAAGGAGCTGCAGGAGTTCGTCAGGGCCCATCTCGCCAAGCACCTGTACCCGCGCCACGTCTGCTTTCTCGATGAGCTTCCGCGCACGCCTTCGGGCAAGGTCCAGCGCACCGTGCTGCGCGAGCAGTGGCGCGCGCGGGAGGCACAGGCGTGAGCGATAGGCCAGCCGTATCCCTGCAGGTGGACGGCGATGTGCTGCGGGCGAGCATCGACCGCCCACACACTCGCAACGCGATCGACCTCGACGTGCTCGCCGGCCTGGAGAGAATGCTCGACATGGCTCAGCAGGAGGGGGTGAAGGTGCTCGTGCTGCGCGGCGCGGGCGGGACATTCTGCTCAGGTGCGAATCTGAGCGCGCTGCCGGACCTGATCGACGATTCGAGCGAGATGCGCGCGTTTGTTGAGCGCCTTGGAGGCGTACTGACGCGGCTCGAGCGCGCTCCATGGGTGAATCTCGCCGTGATCGAGGGATACGCCGTGGCGGGCGGATGCGAGCTGCTGCTCGCTTGCGACATCGTGCTCGCCTCCACCGAGGCGCGCATCGGAGATCGCCACGTCGAGTACGGGCTCGTGCCGGGCGCAGGGGGCTCGGTGAGGCTTCCGCAGACGGTCAGCCCGCTCTTCGCGCGCTACCTGCTATTCACCGGTGAGCTGGTCTCGGGAGCGCAGGCTGCCGAGTCGGGCCTCGCGACACTCGCGGTGCCGCCAGAGCGTCTGGATCAGGAGCTGGACAGGGTCCTCGCGCGTCTTTGCAGCCGCGGACTCGAAACACTGCGCACGGTGAAGGAGATGCTCGTCGATGAGCATGGCGCGGAGGTGGAATCCCGGCTGCGGCGTGAGCTGGACCTGTTCCTGAGGCATATCTCCGGGCCCGACGCCCAGGCCGGGCTCACGGCCTTCCGCACGCGCGCCACGCCGCGGCTCAGCGACTCCCAAGCAGCCGCGGCAGGATGAGGAGGCTGGGCAGATGAACGTCGCATACTGGTTGAAGAGGGCGGCGCTCACGCGTGGCGAGCTGCCGGCAGTGGCACTGGGTGAGACGGTTCTCGCCAGCTACGAGCAACTGGCGCGGCGGTCCGCGGGGCTTGCGAGCGCCTTGCGGAGCGAGCAAGGGCTCGCGCCCGGCGATCGCGTGGCGATCGCGGCGAAGAACCACCCCTCCTACATCGAGGCGCTGTTCGCGATCTGGTGGGCCGGACTGGTTGCGGTCCCCATCAACGCGAAGCTGCACGAGACGGAGATCGGATGGATCATCGAGCATGCGGGCGCCCGTGCGGTGTTCTGCTCGGCGGAGCTGGAGGCCGCGCTCGGCGGACTGGAGCTGCCTGGCGTGCAGGCGCTCGTCTGCCTCGAGGGCTCCGAGCACGATCGCCTGGCTGCGCTCGAGCCCTTGGCGCTACAGGCACGTGGGGGTGCGGATATCGCGTGGCTGTTCTACACCTCTGGCACGACGGGCCGGCCCAAGGGGGCGATGCTCACGCACAGCAACCTGGTCGCCTCGAGTCTCGCTCACCTTGTCGATGTGGATCCCACCACGGCCGGCGACGCACTCATCCATTGCGCGCCGCTCAGCCACGGGTCCGGGATGCTATGCCTGCCGCACGTCTGCCAGATGGGCGTGAACGTGATTCCCGAGTCGGGCGGCTTCGATGTCGCTGAGACGATCGGCCTGCTGCGAGCGTGGAAGGGGGTCTCGTTCTTCGCCGCGCCGACGATGGTGCGACGACTCGTCGACGCTCCGCAGGAGATCGAGACGGCGGCGATTCGGTCGATCGTGTGGGGCGGGGCGCCGATGCACGCCGCGGACACGGTGCGGGCGCTGGATCGGTTGGGACCGTGCCTCGCGCAGGTCTACGGCCAGGGCGAGTCGCCGATGACGATCACCGCGCTCTCGCGCGAGGACGTCGCAAACCGGGAGCATCCGCACTGGCGCGAGCGGCTGGCCTCCGCTGGCACCGTGCGCTCGGTGGTCGAGGTGATGCTCGCCGGCGAGAACGATGTACCCGTGTCCACGGGAGAGCCCGGCGAGGTGCTCGTCCGCGGCGAGACGGTGATGCCCGGCTACTGGCGCGATCCGGACGCGAGCGCCGCAACGTTGCGCGGCGGCTGGCTGCACACCGGCGATGTCGGCGTCTTCGACGAGGAGGGCTATCTGACGTTGATGGACCGCTCGAAGGATCTGATCATCTCGGGCGGCACGAACATCTATCCGCGCGAAGTGGAGGAGGTGCTGATGACCCATCCGGACGTGGTGGAGGTCTCGGTGATCGGCCGACCAGACCCGGATTGGGGTGAGGTGGTCGTCGCCTACGTCGCCGGCGAGGCGAGCCCGGAGGACCTCGACCGCCTCTGCCTGGAGCGGATCGCGCGCTTCAAGCGCCCGAAGGACTACGTGTTCGTGTCCTCGCTGCCCAAGAGCAACTACGGCAAGGTGCTCAAGAGGCAGCTGCGCGAGCAGGATGCTCGGCGCGAGCAGGAGGCGGCGCAGTGAGCGGGCGGCTCGAGGGCAAGGTGGCCGTGGTGATCGGCGCCGGCTCGATCGGCCCGGGTTGGGGCAACGGGAAGGCCGCGGCGGTGCTGTTCGCGCGCGAGGGCGCGCGCGTGCTCTGCGCCGACATCGACGAGGGCGCTGCGCGCGAGACGGCGCAGATCATCGCCGGCGAGGGTGGGCAGGCGGAGGCGATCCAGGCCGACGCGTCCAGGTCCGCCGACGTGGAGAGGGTGATGGCGAGCTGCGTGGAGCGGTTCGGCCGCCTCGACGTGCTCGACAACAACGTCGGGATCGCCGAGGTCGGGGACGTGGTGGAGCTCTCCGAGCAGAGTTGGGAGAAGATCATCGCTGTCAACCTGACGAGCTGCTTCCTGGCGATGAAGCACGCGATCCCGATCATGGAGCGCCAGGGCGGCGGCTCGATCGTGAACATCAGCTCGGTTGCCTCGATCCGCCACTCCGGCGTCTCCTACGCCGGCTACTACACCACCAAGGCCGCGATGAACCACCTCACAGCGACGACCGCGGTCGACTACGCCGCCAAGCACATTCGCGTCAACGCGGTGCTGCCCGGGTTGATGAAGACCCCCATGGTGGCGGCCGCCGTCGAGGGGCTGGCGGCCAGCTATGGCGCGGACGATGTCGAGGAGATGTGGAGGGTCCGCGACGCGCAGGTCCCGATGGGGCACATGGGCGATGCCTGGGACGTCGCGCACGCTGCCCTATTCCTCGCCTCCGAGGAGGCCCGCTACATCACCGGCGTCGCGCTCGTCGTCGACGGCGGTCTGACCCTGAAGTGCAACTGAGGTGGCCTGAGCAATGCGCAACGTCGTAGTCGCTGGCGTCGGGATGACGCCATTTGGGAAGTTCCCGGAGCGTGCCTTGCGCTCGCTCGCCGAGGAGGCCGCTGCCGCCGCGCTGCTCGACGCCGGTGCGCCCGCAGGGGACGTCGGGATGGCCTTCTTCGGCAATGCGGTCGCGGGGCTCATCACCGGCCAGGAGATGGTCCGCGCACAGGCGAGCTTGCGCGAGAGCGGCCTGCTCGGCATTCCGCTGGTGGCGGTGGAGAACGCGTGCGCCTCGTCCTCGAGCGCTCTGCATCTCGCTTGGCTGGCCGTTGCCGCCGGACAGGTCGAGGTTGCGCTTGCGGTCGGGGCCGAGAAGCTCACGCATCCCGACAAGGCGCGCTCGTTCGATGCGATCGGCACGGCGGTCGACCTGGAGCTGCGTGAGGAGCTTGCCGAGCGCGTTGCGCCGCCCGGCGCCGATCCAGGCAGCCAGCGCTCGTTCTTCATGGACATCTACGCCTACCTGGCACGCGAGTACATGGGGAACAGCGACGCCACGGCGGAGGACTTCGCGCGCGTCGCCGTGAAGAACCATCGCCACGGCTCGCTCAACCCGAAGGCCCAGTACCGCGATCTGGTCACCGTGGAGCAGGTGCTCGGCTCGCGTGAGATCGCCACTCCATTGACGCTGCTGATGTGCTCGCCGCTCGGTGACGGCGGCGCCGCTGTCCTGCTCTGCTCGGAGGAGTATGCGCGCAGCCGCCGCGCCGATGCGGTGCGGATGCTCGCCTCCGTGCTGCTCAGCGGCCAGTACGAGCCCACTGAGCCGGCCGTCGCGCGCGCCGCGCGTCGTGCCTACGAGCTTGCGGGCATCGGGCCAGAGGACCTGGACGTGGTGGAGGTGCACGACGCCGCCGCGCCGGCCGAGCTGATCGTCTACGAGGAGATAGGGCTGGCGGCCCCCGGCGAGGGCGCGGCAATGCTGCGCAGCGGTGCCACCGAGCTTGGGGGGCGCGTGCCGGTGAACGTCAGCGGCGGGCTGTTGAGCAAGGGGCACCCGGTGGGTGCCACCGGCTGCGCCCAGGTGGTCGAGCTCGTCGAGCAGCTGCGCGGCCATGCCGGGCAGCGCCAGGTGCAGGACGCGCGGATCGCGCTGGCGGAGAACGCCGGGCGGGTTTCTGGGCACAGAGCCGGCGGCAGTCGCCGTCCACGTGCTGGCTCGCTGAGCGCCCGCACGCAATCGGCCAGATGGTCCTCGCGCTTTCGAGCGCACGAGCCGGCTGAGTAATTCGCGCCACGCCGCTGGGGAGCGGCCTTGGCAGAGCGCAGTCATGCGACCGGTGCGTCTCCGGGCGGATTTCGCACGCCCGGAGGGCGGGGGTTGACAAGCCAGGCATCTAGTGATTAGATAACTGGATTGGGAGTAGGATAGCTTTCGAGCAAGGCAAAGGGGACTAAAGTGCTCAATGTCAGTGCTGTGGGTATGCGACGCCGGATCGGTGTGTTGGCGTTCGCGGGCATTGCTACCGCGTTGATCTGCGCAGGCTGCGGAAGTTCAACCGTGACGCGCACGGGCAGTGGCGCCAAAGCAAGCTTCTACACAGGCGGGACGCCTGGCGGGATGCCGGTGCGAGGGGGCAAAGCGGTCATCGACATGACGGAAGCTCCGACCACGTTGGATCCCGTCGCTCTGAACTCGACCATAGGTGCAGACATCTCGCTCCAGCTCTCAGAAGGGCTGGTCGAAACCGTGCCGGGTAGCACAGAGGTGCATCCCGATCTGGCTACCTCGTGGACGATCAGCCCGAGCGGGCTGACCTACACATTCCACATTCGCGAAGGGGTCAAGTTCTCCAACGGCGAACCGCTGACGGGCGAAGACGTCGTCTATTCGATCGAACGCCAGAAGCTGCCGATCGCCAGCTTCAGCGTGTTCTTCCTGCCCGTGGTCAAGAAGGTCTCGCTGATCGGTCCGATGACGGTGCAGATACAGCTAAAGCACGTCGAAGCGCCGTTCCTGAGCGACTTCGGCTTTGCGCAGCTGGCTGTCGTGCCGAAGAACGTGGTGGAGCACGAGAGCGAGAAAGCGTTCGCACTGCATCCGGTGGGCACCGGGCCATTCATGTTGACGAGCGCCGCGGCGGGCTTCACCAACATGGTGATGAATCGCAACCCACACTACTGGCGCAGCGGCCAGCCCTACCTGAACGAACTTGCCTGGAATCAGGTGATCGAAAGCAACGCGCGCATTCTCGCGGTGCAGTCTGGCTCGGCGACCATCGATCTGAGCGTTCCCTTCTCGCAGGCCGGCTCACTGCAGAAATCGGCGAACGGGAACAGGCTGCTGATCGAGCCGATCCTGAGCGAGTCCCTGGCGGAGTTCAACAGCCTGAAGGCCCCATATACGAACTTGAACGTCCGCAAGGCGCTCAACTACGCCACGCCTCGCGAAGCGATCATCAAGAACGTCTTCAAGGGCCTTGGCACTCCGGCCAACAATGTCACAAACGATTTGTTCAAATACTACGATCCCAGCGTTCCGTCGTTCCCGTATGACATCGCGAAGGCAAAGGAACTGTTGAAGGACTCGCCGGTGCCGCATGGCTTCAACATATCTCTGATGATCTACAGCGGGGATCCGACCTCGGCGCTGATAGCCTCGATCCTGCAGAGCGCGTGGGCGCAGATCGGCGTGCATTTGAACATCAGAGCGCTGCCGCCCACGACGTTTGGTGCAGAAGAGGCAAAGCATTCATATGACATGTTCCTATGGACGCCTGAATTCCTGGTCTCAGAACAGTACGAACCAGACCTGACGGCTGCCGAGTTTGCCGGCGGCAAGGTCCCGACCTTCAAGATCAACTCGCCGCGAGGCACCAAGTTGATCGAAGAAGCGAGCGCGACACTGGATAACGCGCGCAGGGCGAAGCTCTTCCCCGAGCTCCAGCGCCTCGTCTACTGGGAAGAAGCACAGTACCTGCCGATTGCCTTCGTGCCTCAGATCAATCTGGTAAGTGGCTCCCTGCGTGGCTACACCTATCCGCCGAACTCATATTTCCACATGAGGGAAGCGTGGCTGGCACACTGACAAGAGCGGCCTGGCGGGGCTTGGCGGATATGTCCCTGCGGTGGTGCGGAGGATGCGTGTAGCGCGATGCTGAAGTATGTCGGCATACGGCTGTTGCAGGCGATTCCTGTGCTGTTCTTCATCACGCTGGCAAGCTTCTTGCTGATCCACCTGGTCCCTGGGGACCCAGCTCGTATTCAGCTGGGTCCCAAGGCGCCGGTGGCGCAGGTGGATGCTTTGCGGCGCCAGCTCGGTCTGGACAGGCCGCTCGTGGAACAGTTCTGGACGTTCTTGACGGGCGCTGTGAAGCTCAACTTCGGAGAATCGCTGGCTCTACATCAGTCGGTGGGCAGCGTGATCCGATCCAAGGCCGGTGTCACGGTCCTGTTGATGCTCTACAGCCTCGTGGTGAGCCTCATCCTCACGATTCCGTTGGGGATACTTGCGGCCGTGAAGCGAGATCGCCCCGTCGACCATACGATCCGGGTTGTCGGCATGGCGTTCTTCGTGATGCCGAGCTTCTGGCTTGGGCTGCTGCTGGCTCTGATCTTCGGATTGGTGCTCGGTGTGCTGCCGACCGGTGGCTATGAAGGGGGGTTCGTGGGCGCGATCCGCAGTCTCACGCTGCCGGCGCTTGCGCTTGGATTGGTGATGGCGCCACTGTTCCTGCGCTCGCTGCGTGCAAGCGTCATCCAGACACTGGAGAAGGGGTTCGTCGAGGCCGCTCGCGCGCGCGGATTCACGGAGCGCCGCGTGCTGTTCCGTCACGTCCTGCGCAATGCGTCGATCTCGACCGTGACCCTTGTGGGGTTGACGGTCGGCGCTCTGCTGAGTTGGACGATCGTGGTCGAAAACGTCTTTGCGATTCCCGGCCTAGGTCCGCTGTTGGTGTCATCGGTATCAGCACGCGATTTCCCGATGATCCAGGGGCTGGCAGTGGTCATGGCCTTCGGGGTGGTCGTGATCAACCTCCTGACGGACCTGGCATACGCGGCAATCGATCCGCGGGTGCGGCTATGAGTACAGCAGTCGGCAGCCTGCCGGAGATAGACCTCGGCAGTGGGCTCGTTGCTGGTGCCGCGAAGAAGCGACGCAGGGGGCTTGGCCTGTGGATCGGTGTCACGATCGTCGCCCTGGTCGTTCTGGCGACGGTAATTGTGAGGGTCGCTCATCTCGGACACCCTGACACGGTCAACCTTCTGAGCCCGCAGGAATCGCCGTCTCTCTCACACCCGTTCGGCACCGACGCGCTGGGGCGCGACGTGTTCATGCGCATGGTCTATGCGAGCGGGCTTGATCTGGAGGTGGGCTTGGTGACCACTCTGGCGCCGCTGGTGATCGGAATGCTCTACGGTTTGATCGCGGGCTTCTTCGGCGGCTGGGTCGACGCGGTCATCATGCGGGTGATCGATGCGCTGCTGGCGTTTCCATTCATAGTCCTGATCGTCGCTTTCGTGACGATCTTCGGTGTTGGCCTTACTGGCGCATATTCGGCCCGACGATAGCGAGTGTGCCATTCTGCGAGGTTGACGCGCGGCGAGCTGCTGGTGTTGCGCGAGCAGCAGTTCATGATGGCCGCGCGCACGCTCGGCTTCTCCAGTCGGAGGGCGCTGTTCAGGCACGCGTTGCCGCATCTGATCCGGCCGAATCTGGTGTATGTGCCCTCGTGCATGCTCGGCAACATCTTGACGTTGGCGGCGCTTTCCTATCTTGGGCTGGGCGTTCAGCCGCCCACGCCGGAGTGGGGAGCGATCATCGCCGATGGGCAGTCCTATCTGCTGACGTCTTGGTGGATCTCGACGCTGCCTGGCCTGTTCATCGTGATCGTGGGCATCGGCTGAGTCTACGGGTGAGGGGCTGGCCGAGCGGCTGCGGGTGCGTACGGGATGAGCGAGACGACAAGCAAGAGCTGAGAGATGCGATGCAGCGCCGGCCGCCGATCCAGTGCTCGCGGTCGACGGTCTGCGCGTCGAGTTTCCAAGCGAAGAGGGCACCGTGCACGCAGCCACCAACGTCCGCTTCAGCGTTCCCGCCGGAGCACGCTCGGAATCGTCGGCGAATCGGGCTGCGGCAAGAGCGTCACGTTGCGTGCGCTCTGCGGGCTCTACCGCCGCCTGGACAGGTCGTGGCGGGCTCTGTGCAGGTGGAAGGGGTCGCCTATAGCTCGGTTGCGGAGCTGGCAGAGCTGCGTGGCGCAGAGCTTTCGATGATCTTCCAGGACCCGGCCACGGCCTCAACCCGGTCAAGACCATCGGGGCCCAGATGAGCGAGGTGCTGCGCGTGAAGCTCGATTACTCACGCAAGGCAGCTCGAGCTGAGGCAGTCGAGTTGCTCGATCGCGTCGGGATAACGGACCCTGCGCGGCGGATAGCTTCCTATCCACATCGAGCTCAGCGGCGGCATGCGTCAGCGTGTGATGATTGCGATGGCGATCGCGTGCCGCCCACGGGTGCTGCTGGCGGATGAGCCCGACGACCGCGTTGGATGTGACCGCCCAGGAGCAGATCCTGCAGCTGCTCTTGCGCTTGCAGGACGAGTCGGGAATGGCGATCGTCCTCGTGACGCACGACCTTGGCGTGATCGAAGAGGTCTGCGATGAGGTGGTGGTGATGTATGCGGGCTATGTGATGGAGCGCGGGACCGTCGACGGACGCGGGCTCGCCGCGCCATCCCTACACGCGCGGCCTGATCGCGGCAATGCCACAGATCGATGCTCGTTCGCTGCCGGCTGTGATCGTCGGCCAGCCTCCCGATCTGGCGACGCTCGAGCCTGGATGTCCCTTCGCGCCGCGCTGTCCGCAGGTGAGAAGCGCGTGTGCCACCGTCGAAATGGCGCGCGAGACACTCACTGCCTGCGCATGCCCGTTCTCCACGCTAGGAGACACTGCGCTCGCGACAGCGGGAGGGCTCTGCGCGATGAGTGAGGCTACGCCTATCACCGCTCTTGGAACAGCGGCTGGAGTGTCGGCTGGGGCTGGCGCGGAGACCGGGCCGGTGCTCACATAGATGGGCCCGCAAGAAGTTCGGGCGGCGATCGGCGATCGACTCGTGCTGAGGCGTCCGGGGTCCGCACAGTCGCGCTCGACGACGTGTCCTTCTGATCCTGCCTCGCGGAGCGCTGGCGATCGTTGGAGATCAGCAGCGGAACACGACGCTTGCACATAGCCTTGTGCGGCTGGTCGAGCCGACGCGGAACGAATCATGTTCGGGGCCAGGACATTCTGCGGGCCACGAAGATCTGCCTTCGATCCGGCGTCGAATCCAGCTGATGTACCAGGATCCCTCAGCTCGCTGAACAGCGCGACCGGACGGCGATGCGATCATCGAGCCAGCGCTCGTGGACGCCTGGCGAAGAAGGAGCATGCCGCCGCACGCTTGGGAGGGGGAGTTGATGGGCCAGGTCGGCCTCACCCCCGCGCTTGCCGAGCGGCGACCCCAGGCGCTCTCCGGCGGACAGCGGCAGCGAGTGGCGATCGCACGCTCGTTGGCGGCCGAGCCGGAGATCCTGATTGCCGATGAGGCCGTCAGCGCACTGGACGTCTCGGTGCAGGCGCAGGTGATCAGGCTGTTCGCAAGGCTGCAGGCCCGAAGCTTGGGCTCACCCTGATCTTCGTTTCACACCAGCTCGCCACCGTGGCGCAGCTCTGTGAGCGCGTGGCGATCATGTGAACAGGGGCAGGCTGGTGGAGATCGGTCCGACCACAGAGGTCTTCGCACGGCCCCGCCACGGCTACACCTCCACCCTGATCCGCGCGCACCCAGGCGGGCGACGCATGCGCGACCGTGCAGGCGGCCTCGTACCGCCGGCGCCACCATCCATCGAGCTGCCCGGCTGCCCGTTCAGGCATCGCTGCGCATTCGCTATCGACATTTGCGCAAGCGAGAACGCCGGCCCCGGTCCAGTCGCGCCAGGTCACATGGCGCGTTGCCACGTCCTGCCGCACGACACCACGCTCGCTGCCGGCGCCGGCATCGGCGGGCTGTCCAAGCCTCGCCGTGGCGCACAGGCACTTACCTGAAAGCATGTGGCAAGCCCAGCGGAGCGACCGAGTGATGCCGAAATTCACCATCAGGCAACGACTCGGTGGGTGTAGCTCATCATCATCCCAAAATGAATGTGTGTGGTAATGTCATTATATCTCTGGATACTTCAAGACAAAGGAACGGTGAGTCGTATTGAGTCGAAAGCGAGCGAGGCTGGGCGTGGTAGGGACTTGGTGTAGCGGGCCGTCGCCACGCCGAGACCGTCGCCAGCTGCCCTCGCCAACGCGGAGCTGGCCGCGCTCGTGGACGCCAACGACACGGTCGCCAGCGAGTTCAGCGAGCGCTTTGGCGCGCCGCGAACGGGCTACGCTGAGCTGCTGGCCGACGACAGCATCGACGGCTTGGTGCTGGCGACGCCCACGCCTCTGCACCCGGAGATGATCGAGCAGGCTGCTCGTGCCGGCAAGCACGTGTTCTGCGAGAAGCCACCCGTGGGGCTTGACATGCAGAGCAGTGCTCACGCTGTCGAGGTCGCCGAGCAGAGCAGGATTCACCTGCAGGTCGGTTTCGTGCGCCGCTTCGACCCCGACTGGCGCGAGGCCCGCGATCGGATCAAGGCCGGTGAGATCGGGGATGTCTACTTCTTCAGGGCCGGTCAACGCGAGAAAATCCTCTACACCGATCTGGCTTACATCGATCAGGTCGGCAACTTCTTCCAGGACGTGATGGTGCATGAGTTCGATGTCCGCCAGCGCTGGATGGTGGGAGAGGTCGTCGAGGTGAACGCGTGGGGTCCGATTCCAACCCAGCCTGAGCTGCAAGAGATCGGCGATGCCCAGGTCCTCTGCGTGCAGCTGCGTTTCGCCAATGGTGCGATCGGATCGCTTGACGGAACGATGCTCTCGAGCTACGGGTATGACTGCTACACCGAGGTCCTGGGGCAGAGCGGCGCGATCCGGATCGGATACGGCGCTCGCTCGACCGACGTGATCTCCGTCGCCGACGGGCAGCAACGCGTCGGGTACCCAATGATCAAGATCGCCACCCTACCGATATGGCCGGACTGGCTGGCGCTCGATTGGTTGCTGCGAGCGAGACCCAGGAGGGCCGCAAGTGGGACACAGAGAAGCTTAAGCGCGCTTCCGGGCAGGACCGAGTACCGGCGCGCTTCATGCATCAAAACTTCTTTGAATACATGCCGACGTATAAATTGACTTTTATTGGAAACAACAAGCCGCGCCTAGGAAATGTAGACGAGGCCATGCGCCGGCGATTGCGTATGGTCCAGTTCAACAACAAGCCCAAGATAGTCGACAAGAAGCTGCAGGTTAAACTTGTGGCAGAACACCCAGCCATTCTTCGCTGGATAGTCGATGGTTGCCTCGACTGGCAAAGGAACGGACTGATCATTCCCAAGAGCGTCGAAGAGGAGACTGATAGCTATTTCACTGGTCAGGATACGTTCAGAAACTGGCTCAGTGACGATTGTGACCTAGAACCGGACAATAGAGCGAAGTGGGAAACCAACGCAGACTTGTTTAATAGCTGGTGTAAATACGCCAAGAGCGAAGACGCCGAGCCAGGAACGCGAGAATTGATGGGAGACAAGTTTCACGCCATGGGACTTGAGAAGATTCGCACCAGCTCTCACCGCGGTTGGCGTGGTATCCAATTGAAACGTCCCAAGACGTACCAGGATAAGGATTATCAATGACGGCCGTGCCAAGACATACCAGGATGAGGGTAGACAATGACAACCATGACAGGGGGGGCTATATATCGGCTATAGTAGGTCCGTCTAACGTCGCGATGTTAGCTTGGCCTCCTATAGGCAAAATATAGACCCCCCCTGTCATACCCGTCACTAATGGGGCTTGCTATTCTACGTGAAATGGCGTATCTCTTTGTAATAGCTAAGGGAGTCTCAGATGTCTGACCCGTTTGCGGTGAATAGGGAAGTCGTTGGCGCTGAGCGCGCTGCCGTTGTTGGCATGCTTGAGCGCATCAACGATGCGTGGGATGAGCTTAGCCGGGAGCTTCGGCGCCATCCTTGCAAGTACGGCGACCGCTGCGTCTCTACCCTCAATAGCATTGGTTCGCCGGTAGACCTGCGGGATGTTCTCAAATACGGCGATAGGTCCGACAGGCCGATGGCCAGTGCGGCCCGCGATCTGGCGAAGCTTCAAAAGACGCTGGCATGGCTGAAATCGCAGCCGGAGCGGAGGAGTGCGGAGACGAGAGATCTGCAATGCGCTTGAGCTTGCCGGGGCCAGCCGCAATCAAAACCATGACCACGAGGCGCTCGGCTAGCGGGACTCCATCCTCTTACGCTCCCGCTGATGCAAACTCACGGAGGGGATTCCCGAATCGGCTGAAATTTGTTCGACCTGGGCGGACTGCAGGAGGTTCGCCATGGCGGCAGCAATTGGTCTTCGGAATGATTATGGCTCGGGCGGGTTGCAGGCGGCGGCGAAACGGTCGAAGGACAGGCCGCAAGCGCGCCGGCTGCTGGCTCTTGCGGCGATTTACGACGGCGCCACGCGCACTGAGGCGGCGAAGATCGGGGGCGTCGGGCTGCAGGTCGTTCGCGACTGGGTGGTCAAGTTCAACGCGCAGGGCCCGGACGGCCTGATTGATCGCAAGGCGCCGGGGCAGCCTCCGCGGTTGAACGACGTGCATCGCGCCGCGCTCGCCGCGATCATCGAGAGCGGCCCAATTCCGGCGATTCACGGGGTCGTGCGCTGGCGGATCGTCGATCTCTGCCAATGGATTTTCGAGGAATTCCGCGTCGTCGTCTCCGAGCAGACGTTGAGCCGCGTGCTGCGCAAGATGGGTTATCGCAAGCTCTCGGCTCGCCCTCGCCATCACGCCCAGGCGGAAGGCGCAATTGAGGACTTTAAAAAAGTCTTCCCGAGCGCCTGGAAGAGATCAGCCGCGAGAAGGGCATCGCTCCCGACGCCATAGAGGTCTGGTTCGCCGACGAAGCGCGCATCGGCCAGAAGAACAAGATCACCCGCCGTTGGGCCAAGCGCGGAACGCGTCCGAGCGCTCCCAGAGATCAGCGAACCGCCTCCGCTTATATATTCGGCGCAATCTGCCCCAAGGACGGCAAGGGCGCGGCCCTCGTCTTGCCTCGGTGTGACACCGAAGCCATGAACCTGCACCTGGCCGAAATCGCCACCCAGATCGCGCCGGGCGCGCACGCCGCGCTGCTCGTCGATCAGGCCGGCTGGCATCTCTCCGGCCGCCTGATCGTTCCGCCCAACATCACGCTCATCCCATTGCCGGCAAAATGCCCGGAGCTGAACCCGCAGGAAAACGTCTGGCAGTTCATGCGCGACAACTGGCTCTCGAACCGAATCTTCAAATCCTTCGACGACATCGTCGACCACTGTTGCGACGCTTGGAACAAGCTCATCGATCAGCCCTGGCGGATCATGACCATCGGACTCCGCAAATGGGCCTAGCCGCTCCTGTTCGATGAGCCAGTAGCTGCCGGCCTTTGCGTCGTCCAGACTAACACCCGGACGTGTCTCCACCCCGCCAAATCCACCTTATGTGGCCCCTCACAACGGGGCCACTTGACGGCTTATATTCGAGCGGATCGCGGATCTCCAGCCTCCATCTGCCCTCTGTCTCAAACAGTTGCGCGAGATATCCGTCATGGGTGTCGCGTACGATGGGTCAGGAGTCCTCCACCATATACCATCCACTAGTTGCCCATGTCTCTGGCTCGGTCGCAATGACCTCCTCCTTCGCCCATTTGCGGAACCAGCCCTTCATTCCCTCAGGGCTCAAATCGGCGGGGTAGATCTTCTCCTTGCCCGAGTCATCGACGTACTTACACTGGCGGGCCTCAATTTTTTTGGCCAGCCTCAGTCCGTCACCGAACTGCCCACGGTACCGTCGCCACACCTCTTTCAAAACGCGATGACGGCCCTTGGCATCGACCGCCCTTTCGGGGCCTATCTTCGTTCCTCCTTTCTTGATAGCGGCGCCCTTGTTTCTCCGCGTTGGCCAAAAGCGCTCTCCCCTTTCAGGATCAGTCGAGCCTGCGATCGACGCCTGACCAAGTGCGAAGGCGATCCGTACTGCCTTTGTCGTTGCCCCGCTTGGATCTTCGCGCGCGCTGCTCTCCAGGCATCAAAACATACCCCTGATGTAGTTAATTCCTTCGTAATTGATGAGGTACTCAGTATCTTCGTCCGTTGCTTCGTCCCCCTCGACAGAAGATCGATATCCGCCCCAGACTTCAAAGTCAGTGACATGCCTACGCTTTAGGGCCGCTTTGATGGTGAGCAGCAAGGCAGCAGCGTCGCGCTCGGCTTCAAGGGCGTCTTTGGTAGCGGCATAGACGCGCTGCTCGTCGATCATCGTACGATCTCCTCAACACGCTTCGCCCATCTGTCGAGCGCCTCGCGCTTCTCCGACTCGTAGGCATACCGGTTATAGACAGCCGCAACGCCCTTGATCGTCCCGCTGCGATGGTTGAGCGCCGTCTCGACGACATGGGGTGGGACGCCAAGCGCAGCCATGCCGCTGGCGCACGTTCGGCGCAGATCATGGAATGTCCAATGCGGCATAGCTTGTCCGTCCAGCGCGCCGATCGCCCTGTCGACCGTTTCTTTCGCCCTCGACCAGCCCGACACCGCGGTCCGCCCGTTCGTCGTAAACACGAACCCCGCACGACCGATATGCGGCAGCCCGACAATGATGCTGGCTGCAGCGTCACTAAGCGGGATTGTGTGCGCCTGGCCATTCTTGCTACGGCTCGCGGGCACGGTCCACGTTCGCGACTCAAGGTCGACGTCCGACCATCGGGCGCCCGCGATCTCGTCGCGGCGAGCGCCTGTCAACAGCAGCAATTTCGCAATACGCCCGAACGGCCATCCGACATGATCGAAAGCCTTCCACGCCGCGTTGATCTCGCCGTCGGTCAGCACCCGGTCGCGCGCTGTCTCCGGCGTCGGCGCCCTCAGCTTGTCGCAGGGGCTGCGCTCAACGAGGTCGCGCTCAACGCACCAATTGAACATGCGCCGCAACACCGCGAGCAGCCTGTTGGCGTTGACTGCCGATCCGCGGTCGACCATCCTGTCGAGCAGCTTATGGATGTCGGCGCGCCCAACGTCGTTGATGCGCTTATCGCCGATCTCGGGGATCACCTCGACGCGCAGCAGCCGCTCGGTCTCCTTGGCCCACGACGCGCCGACGTTGCGCTTGATGTATCGGTCAAGGAATGAGTCGATGACGGCCGCGACGCGATCAGCGGCAGAATTGGCGGCCTTCTGCGCCTCTTTTGCTGCCCTCTTGGCTCTGGCGGGGTCTTTGCCGCCCGCAAGCTCGCCAAGAGCTTCCTGCGCCCGTTTTCTGGCCATGGCGAGATTGATCGCGGGATATGGGCCGATCGTTAGCTTCGACGGCTTGCCGGCCGCACGATACCGCAATGCCCATGACATCCCTCCCGATGGCTGCTGCACGAGGTAAAGGCCCGTGATTTTGTCATCGGGATGCTCCAGCCGCTTGGGCGTCGGCGGCAGCGTTGCGATCGTGCGGTCGGACCTGATTTGCGCCGTCTGGGACATGGAGATTGTTACCCCGCACCTCAACGGGTAACAGGAATTCGGCGTCTTGCCATCGTTACCCGATGTCCAAGACAATAATGGACAAAGCGCAGACACGCAAGAGATTCCTTGCGTTAACTGGAGTGTATTTGCCCGATTTGTCCAGGGCTGACCCGTGTCGGCGCTTGACTGTTAATCGAATGGTCGCAGGTTCGAGTCCTGCTCGGGGAGCCAACGATTTCAATAACTTACTTTCTATGCACCCCGAGCATTTTAGCTGAACTCGCCAAACCGTATGTGCAGCGTATGTGCACTTTGGCCCGCGTCGCCACGGCGGAAGAGCCCTTCCACCTATTGCGCGAAGCGCCTTGGCCCTGCCCAACTCGACTAGAACCGGTGCCTGAGGCTGTCTCTGGCGAGTCTCTTTTGCGAACCCCCTCGCCGTCGGCCGCATCTGGCAAGGGGTTGCGACGCCCTGTCAACCGTTGTTCTTTCTCCCGTCATGTCAAATGGTTAAACCACAAACGCCATGCTTTGGCAGCTCG
Source organism: uncultured Actinomycetota bacterium (assembly GCA_963757925.1). Lineage (GTDB taxonomy): Bacteria > Actinomycetota > Thermoleophilia > Solirubrobacterales > Solirubrobacteraceae > Palsa-744. The sequence continues at coordinate 2,917 of CAVWTE010000009.1, read as the reverse complement.
TGTCGCAACGCTGTCGCAACATCGTTCTACGCGCTCTCGACCCGCCCACTTCAAGCCGGCCGGCGGGCAATGCGAATAAGGTACGCAAGATCATCGCCAAATCGGTCGCCGACATCTTGATCCCAAAACACCGCCATGCGACGCGACATCTACATCGAGAGACGGCCGCCTCCCACGCGCAAGGGAAAAACCACGCGAAGGTGTTGACTTCGGAATAACCGAGGATTTGCGCACGGCCGCCGCCGCTCACGCACCGTACTCGCGACTCTGGAAGACGTCAGCCGCGCCATTGACGAGCGCCTGGAACATCACTCCCCTCTCGCGGCCATCTGTTTAAGGGCAAAACTAAATAAAATAGCCGTAGGGTAGCGATCGCTTCAGGGCAGAGAGCTGCCATTCTTACGCAAGCTCCTCCAGAATTGCCTTCGCATCCTTCATGTCCGCAGTATTGTATTGAAACCTTCGGTGAACCAGCTGTAGATCAGCGCGAGCAGGTTATGGGCGTTATGCCGCTGGCCCGGATCGGCCCAAAGCCGGGCGAGATCGCAAGCGGCTCGAAGCTCGAAGACGCGCGACGATCCATGGCGGCCGTCGGCCAGTGCGGCGTCGAGAGCGGCTGCGGCAGCCGCCTGCTACTCGAGGCCCGGGCGGTCGAATACAAGTTCGATAGCGGCGCCGGCGTCGCCCAGATTTGGCGTCGCCAGGAGCGCGTTGTTGCGCGCGTCCTGCCCGTCGCTTCGCGCGTCCAGCCTGTCGGCGACTTGAGTTAAGAGAGGGGCCGGGAGCAACGTGTAAAGCGACGCGACCACCGTCGAAAGGGCGAATTGGCGGGGGCGGTCAGCGCACCATGAATCGAATCGCCAGCGCGTTCACAATGTCGATGAAAAAGGCAGAAACTAGAGGCAGGATAATGAACGCCCGCGCGCAGGCGCCGTGGAGTTTTGTCACCGCCGTCATATTGGCGATGGCTGTCGGCGTGGCACCGAGGCTGATGCCGGTGAAACCGGACGAGATTACGGCGGCCTCATAATTTCGGCCCATAACCGGAAAGACAACGAAGAGGATGTAGGCGACCGCCGCTATCGTCTGAGCCGCCAAGACAACGACGAGCGCCAGCCCAAGCCCGCCAAGCGCCCAAAGCTGCATGCTCATCAGCGACATTGCCAGGAAGACATTGAGCGACAGATCTGAGACCAGCGCTAACGCTCGCGTTCGCGTCGACCATTCGATCCTCGGAAGCATGCGCGGAATTGTATTGGTGACGACGATGCCGACGAGCAGGCAAACGACGAACAACGGCAACTTGACGCCGGTTTCCGCAACCACCTCGTCGAGGGCGTAGCCGATGAGAATGATCACATTGAGCACCAGTATAGTGCGCAGAAGCCCGACATGGCTGATGTCGTCAATCGGCTTTTCGGTGGGGTCGTCGGACAAGCCGACGACAGGGTCTGGCGCCGACGGTCCGGCGAGATGGTGACGAGCGATAAGGATGCCGGCGATTGGACCGCCGACAAGGCTCGCGACGACCAAGCCGAGCGTCGCGGTTGCTATACCGACTTCGAGCGCATTGGAGAGCCCGAAGCGCTCGGTGACAATAGGCGCCCAGGCAATTGTTGTTCCATGCCCGCCGATTAGCGATGCTGAACCGACGAAGGCCGTAATGCCCTTGGGCAGCCCGAGCGCGGCGACGCTGCCGGCGGCAATGAGATTCTGGATGACCAGATAGACCAGGGTTAGAACCAGCAGCAAGACAAACGGACGGCCGCCCGAAGCAAGGTCCTCGAGCCTGGCGTTGAGGCCGATGCCGGTAAAGAAATAGAGCAGGAGCAGGTCGCGCGCGTCGAGTGAGAAGTTGACCTCAATTCCGAGCGCTCTGTACGCGAGCAGCGTCACAATGGCTGCGATAAGTCCTCCGATCACCGCCTCCGGAATATTCCAGCGATGCAAGGGTTTGATGAGACGATTGAGACCGGTTCCCGTAAAGAACACGACGATCGCGATAGTAAACGTTAGAAGCCCGGGCACTTGAATTGCCGTCTTTCGGCCCTGTACGTGCGCCATACTTGCGCTGGAACGAAAAACTGGTCTTGTGAGGGCGGAACCGCCTTCACTTAGGCAGGGGAGCGGTGGCTCCGCCTGAGCCAGGCTGGGGAGTCCGCGAAGCCGCCATGCTGCTCCGGCTCGCTCGCCCTCGCGGGAGCGGAGGTGATCGCGTCGCGCGGAAGCGCTTCAATTTCGAGCCGCAAATGATTCCGCCGACGCTCGCGCCCCACCCCTGCCCCGGCGGAAGCGGACCTGGGCGCGCGTCAGCGCGGGCCGTTTACTCCACCGACGCGAGTCCCTAGAGGAGGCTCACCATGCCGTCCTCGTCAGCGGTCAAGCGCATCACGCCATCGTTTCACTCGCCCACGCGCCCAGGCCTCCAAAGCTTGGCCGGGCCGAGACTTGCCCGCAACAGCGCGGCGTCAATGCACCGCCGCGTACATGATCTTGGCTTCCGTCGCCTCCGATAGATCCATTTCCTCGACGATGCGGCCTTGTCGAGCAACAAGAATCCGATCGGACAGCGCCAAAACTTCGGGCAGGTAGGACGAGATGACGACGACTGCGATTCCATCGTCCGCAAGTTCGTTGATGAACCGGTGGATCTCGACGATAGCGCCGACGTCGACCCCTCGCGTCGGCTCGTCGAAGATCACCAGCTTCGGTTTCTGTACGAGCGATTTGGCGATCACAACTTTCTGCTGGTTTCCGCCCGAGAGTTCGATGACCCGGCGCCCGGATCAATCGCGCGGACGCCAAGCCGCTTCGTCCACTCAGTCGCCATCTCGCGCGCTTGCGCCATAGTGACCAACGCCAACGGGTTTTCGCCGGTCGTCAACTCGCCAACCTGAATGTTCTGCGCGATCGACAT